>NZ_BAAATD010000001.1:1524769-1538526 GCF_039533225.1 Actinomadura fulvescens
CTGCGTTGGGCGGTTTACGTAAGCGTGCTCGCGCCGGGGGCGCATGTCGTCAGCGTGGTTTGCGCCGGGCGGTTCTGCGTCAGCACTTCCTGCGCCGGGCGGTTTAGTAGGCGCGCTTGCGCCGTGCGCGTGTCGTCAGCGTGGTTTGCGCCAGGTGATTGAGTAGCGCCACAGGAGGTGGCGCCGGAAGAGCGCGCCTGGCAGCAGGCGCAGCGCCTCGCTGCGCACCTCGCCCCACGTCATCTCGGGGTCGGCAAGCGGCGCGCCCGGATCGCCTGCCGCACCGCGTTCGCGCAGCTTGTAGTAGTAGTGCGCGGGGACTCCCGCCGCACCGAACGCCAGGTCCCTCAGGCCCGCGTTGCCCGCCAGGCTGATCACGACCAGGCTGCCGCCGGGACGCAGGGCCTCGGACATCGCGGTGAGGGCGGCCGTGAAGTCCATGTGGTGGATGGTCGCCACGCTGCAGACGAAGTCGTGGCTCCCGGGCTTCAGGTCGTGGGAGAGGAAGTCGGCCTCCACGAAGTCGACGTTCGCCAGCCCGGCGCTCAGCGCGCGCGCCCGTTCGATCATCTCCGGCGAGCGGTCGATGCCGGTGACGTGCTCGGCGCGGCGCGCGAGCCTGCGGACGAGCAGCCCATCGCCGCAGCCGACGTCGAGGGCCTCACCGCACCCACGCGGGACCGAGCCGAGCACGAGCCGGTGGTAGTGGGTGTTGTGGTTCCAGTAGGCGTCGGGCGGGGACGTCATCAGGCTCCTCGCGGGTCGCGGCGCAGCGGATGGTCTTCGGGGACCTCGACCAGCACGATACGCACCCCTTCAGGGTCCTCGATCCACAGCTCGTGGAGTCCCCAGGGCTCCTCGCGGGGTTCCCTGGTGATCGTCACCCCGGCGGCGGCGAGGCGGCGGTGTTCGGCCCGTACGTCCCGCACCTGGAGCCAGATCATCGCCGCGCCGCCCTGGCCGGGGGAGTGGCCGCCCGAGACCTCCAGGAACCCCGAGCCCAGAAAGAAGACCACTCCGGGCGAGTCCGGCGGTCCGAACTCCCGGTAGACCGCGAGGCCCAGCACGTCGCGGTAGAAGTGACGGCTGCGTTCAGGATCCGCCGGTCGCAGCAGGATCCGGCTGCTCAGAACCTCCATGACGGTCATCCTCTCTTGCTCGACACGGCGGGGGCATGCCAGCCTGTCACCCGTGCGCGTATGGCTGATCAGGCATGGCGAGAGCGAGTCGAACGCGGGCTTGCCGACCAACGGCCCCGGCGCCTCGCCGCTCACCCGGCTGGGCCGCCATCAGGCCGAACGCGTCGCCGCCTCGTTCCAGGAATCCCCCGAGCTGATCGTCAGCTCCTCGTTCGTCCGTGCGCGCGAGACGGCCGCGCCGACGCGGGAACGTTTCCCCGAGGTGCCGTACGAGGAGTGGCCGGTCCAGGAGTTCACGTATCTCGGCAACCTGCACGGCCCCGCTACGACCGGCGAACAGCGACGTCCGTTCGCGGAGGCGTACTGGCGGCGTGCCGATCCCGGCTACATCAACGGCGGCGACGGCGAGTCGTTCCACGACCTGGTCACGCGGGCCCGTAGCTGCCTGACGCGTCTGGCCGACCGCCCAGAGCAGGGGCTCATCGCCGTCTTCACCCACGGAATCTTCATGCGGGCGGTCCTCTGGTCGCTCTTCACCGGCATCGTCACCCCGGACACCGCCGCGATGCGCGCCTTCCGCACGTTCACCGCCACCTGCGTCGTGCCGAACGGCGCGATCGTCGAGCTCCGCCGAGGCGGACCCGAAAGCCTTCAGGCCGTGGCCGGAGCCACGGCCCATCTCCCGGCTCCGCTGACGTCCTCGCCGTCACCTACCCCCTGACGAGGGGAAACTCGCGAAGTAGCTCGCGGCCATGTCCTCGTCGCCGTGGCCCAGCGCCAGCGCGCGCCGGAACCGTTCACCCGCCGCCTCGGTCATGTCGAGCCGGACGCCCGCCTTGGCGGCGGCCTCGGTGATGAGCCGCGTGTCCTTCTCGGCGTTGCGCACGGCGAAGCTCGGCGTGAAGTCATCCGAGAGGATCGCCCTCAGCTTCGCCTGGAAGTAGGGGCTGTCCATCGGGCCACCGGTCACGACCTCACCGATGAGCGCGGGATCGAGGCCGAGCGCCTTGGTCAGGGCGAGCGACTCACCGATGATCGACGTCATGGCGATGCCGTAGTTGACGGCGGCCAGCTTGAGCCGCGTCGCGGCACCTTCGGCGCCCTCGGTGCCCAGCCACAGCGTCTTCTGGCCGACCGCCCCGAACACCGGCTCCAGCGCCGAACGCGCCGCATCCGGACCCGCCGCCAAGATGACCAGCCGGCCCTCCTCAGCGGGCTGCCGGGTCCCCTGCACGGGAGCGTCCACGAAGGTCAGCCCGTGCTCGGACGCCAGTGCGGCCAGAGGCTGCAACGCGCCAAGGCCGACCGTGCTCATCTGCGCCCAGATCTGCCCGGAACGGAGCCCCGGCACGGCCGATTCCATGGCCGCGAGCACAGCGGCCCCGTCGTTGAGCATCGTGATGACGACGTCCGCGCCGTCAACGGCCTCGGCAGGCGACGCGGCCACGACCGCGCCGTCGGCCGACAGCGGTTCCGCCTTGGTCCTCGTACGGTTCCAGACGTGGACCGCGTGGCCCCCTTTGAGCAGGTTACGGGCCATCGCGGCCCCCATGATCCCGGTCCCGAGCAGCGCGACAGTAGTCATGTTCTCTCACATCCTCGATCGAGTGGTCGTCACGTCAATCTTCCCGCGACCGCCCATGGCGATCGTCACGGTGAGTCCGCCAGGGATGGCCCGCCAAGCGTCCGCCAGGCAGCAGCCCCAGCTCGCCCTAGCCAGCAAAGAACCAGCCACCCCGGGGACGCATTCGCAAACCACCCGCACGCGGCCGCCATAACCATCCGCAGGCGCCCAAGCCGTAGCCAAACCACCCTCCGTAAGCAGAACGACCGTAAACGACCCCCGTCCGTGAAGTTCAGCCATAGGCGGCCCTCCATCCGTAGGAAGCGCAGCTGTAGACACGCCCCACCCCCGTGGATAGCCAGCCCATAGGCGGGCCAGCCTTCCGGGGGCTCAGCCGTACGCGGACGGGCGTCCATGGGCGGCCTAACCTATGGGCGGGCTGCCGTAAGCAGCCGCCACTGCCGTAGGCGCCACTGTCGCAGGCGGCTCGGCCGTCCGCGAGCCGGCGTCCCAGAGCCGCTCACTTTGTCGGCGGGCCGCCGTCCGCAGTCGGCTCACCTGTCGGAACTGTTCGCAGGTGCCCCCAGCCGTAGGCGGCTACCGTCTATGGGCGGCTCAGCCGTAGGAAGGCTGGGCGCCCGCGGGTGGCTCTGTCGCCAATGGAGGCTGGACAGGTCGGCACGGCGGCCCCACCATCGCGGGTGACCAGAGGCGTGAGGCGAGCCCCGGAAAGAGGATCGAGGCGGCCACATGCCGCTCGCCGGCCCCGAGCCGCTGGGCGTACGCGTCGGCGAGGCCAGTCGGCGGGCCGCCGTCCACAGGGGGCTGAGCAGTAGGCGCACCGCCGTCCGAAGACGGCTGAGTACTAGGCCGTGTGTCGAAAGTGGATCTTGAGCTGTGAATGATCACAGTTCATGGGGCGGGGAGATCTCACGGACATGCAGTGGGCGGTACTGGAGGCGTTGTTGCCGAAGGGGACCAGGGCGGACGGCCGCCTGTCTGGCCTCGGCGGCAGTTGATCGACGGCATACGGTTTCGGGTCCGCACCGGCGTTCCATGGCGGGATGTGCCCGTCGAGTATGGGCCCTGGGGCCGCATCTACGACCTGTTCCGCCGATGGCAGCGAAACGGCACCTGGCAGCGGATCCTCACCCAGCTCCAGGCCCTGGCTGATGCGAAGGGTGCGATCGCGTGGGACTTGAGCGTCGACTCCACGGTTTGCCGTGCCCATCAGCACGCGGCCGGGGCCCGCAAGCAGGGCGACTTGCAGAAGGAATCACCGGGCGGCAACTCCACCGAGCCCCGTGATCACGGGTTGGGAAGGTCGCGCGGCGGATTCACCACCAAGCTCCACCTGGTCGTCGAGCAGGGCCAGAAACCCATGTCGATCGTGATCACGGCCGGGCAGCGCGGCGACTCGCCGCAGTTCGAAACCGTTCTGGAGAAGGTCCGGGTGCCCCGCATCGGGCCGGGCCGGGCACGCGTCCGCCCCGATCGCGTGCGAGCTGACAAGGCGTACGCCTCCCGCACGAACCGCGCTTACCTGCGCCGCCGCGGAATTCGCTGCACAATCCCGGACAAGTCTGACCAGGCGCGCAACCGCCAGAAGCTCGGCTCCCGTGGCGGTCGGCCACCGCATTTCGACCGGGCCGACTACCGCGAGCGCCATGCGGTCGAGTGCGGGATCAACCGCCTCAAGAGAAATCGTGCCGTCGCCACCCGATACGACAAGCTCGCCGTCCGCTACGAGGCGACCGTGCTGATCGCAGTCCTTAACGAGTGGCTGTGATGGGCGCCCCGCTGGCCTGCCACGCCAGTGATGTCAGGAAGACGTCAGGCAGAAGGGGTGGCCAGCCGGATCCAGAAGTACCCGCCAGCGTCCGTCGCCGGGCTGATGATCCGGTTTGGCCGCGCCGAGTTCCAACGCCAGCTCCTCCATCGCATCCAGGTCGTCAGCGCGGAAATCCAGGTGGAACTGTTGCGGCATGTCCTGACCCGGCCACTGCGGAGCCCGGTATCCGTCAACCCGCTGGAATCCCAGATCACAGCCGGAGTCACCCGTCAGAGCAACGAACTCGTCCGTACTGAAGAGCTCGCGCATCCCGGTCAGTGCACCGTAGAAGCCCGCCAGCTTCTGCGGGTCGGCACAGTCCAGAGTCACCCCTCGCAGTTCAGCGCCTGGCATCATTCGCTCCTTCGTGTCCGCGGGTCCGACTCCGTAAGCCGCCGCTGCACACGATCACTGGCCCACAGCCACACCGTACTCGCCACATCCACCAATGAAGTAGCGGTTTACCCCTGCCTCAGAGCAACGAGGAGCTGTGACCGGCGCTTTCGATACACGCCCTAGGTGGGCTGGCGTCCGCGGGCAACCGAGTTGTAGGTGGGCCGCCCTCCGTGGCTGGCAGCCGTAGGCGGGCCCCGTCAGCCGTAGGCGGGGCTTTCGGTGGGGAGTTCGGTGTAGGGCGTGGCGAACGCGTCGAGCGTGAGCTCAAGGTTGGCGGACCACCAGGTGACCAGGCCTGCGTCGGGGGAGGGCAAACCGCGTCCGGCCGTACGGTCGTGATCCAGGTAACGGTTCCGCAGAGGCGCGACGTCGCAGAGGCGTTCCCACCATTCACGATGCACGGCGGACTGGATCTGCCCGGCGTCCAGCGGGAAGGCGGCACGATGACCGCGGATGAAGGCCCGTACACGATCGAGGTCCAGGCCGCGCTCGTCCTCGTCGGCGAACAGCCGGGCGGCCGCGCGCACGACCTCGCCCGCGACGGGGCCGGTGGTCAGTGAGTCCCAGCCGAGGATCGCGGTCACGTTGCCGGATCCGCCGTAGCGCAGGTTGCGCTCGTGGAAGGCGCCGTGCAGATGGCCGACCGTCGTGACCTCCATCTCGGGCGGCTGGTGGTCCGCCAGCTCGGCCAGGAGCGCGCGGCGTTCACGCAGGCGGCGTTCGGTGAGCGCGTCGAAGTCGTTCCCCTCACCGGGCAGCGCGTCAAGCATCTCGTCGACCGCCGCCACGGCACTCGCGGCGCACGGCGTGGGGATCAGCATGCTCTGCTGTACGGGCGCGGTCAGCCGGTCGAGCTCGGCATGCAACCGGCCGAGCAGCGCGCCGAGCCGTTCACACTGCCCGAACGTCAGCTCCAGACCATCGCGACGGCGCCCGGTGACCCACGGGTGCAGGACGTACCCGAGGCCGCCCGAGGTCACCAGCGTGCGGCCGGCGCGTGCCGGTACCGGAGCGAGCACCGGCAGGCCGGCGGTGTCGAGCGCGGTGGTCACCGTGTGCCGGAAGAGCAGAGCGCGCCGGTCGTACGCCGCGTACTCCCGCAGGAGGTACGAGCCGTCTCCGGTGTCGACCCGCCAGCACCGACCGTCTCCCACCGGGACCGGCGTCCCGGCGTCTCCGATCTCCCAGCGTCTCAGCAGCCGGGGCGGTGGAGCGGCGGTGTTCTGTGACGTCGGCACCTTGGCACCTCAGCTGCTCGAACGAATGTTCACATGCTGACGGTACACGTCTCTCCGCGTCCGGCGAAAGCGAAGCGCTTTGAATCAACTCGTGCGTTCGAGAATGAGGACCGGAATGTCGCGGTCGGTTTTCTTCTGATAGTTGTTGTAGTCCGGCCAGACGGCCGTCATCTTCTTCCACAACGCGGGCTTTTCCTCGGGCGTCGCCGTACGCGCCCGCGCGGTGAACTTGTCGTCCTTCACCTGGACCTTCACCTCGGGATCGGCCTCGATGTTCAGGTACCAGGCGGGCGGCTGGTCCGAGCCGCCGTTGGACGCCACGATGACATGGTCGTCACCGTTCCGCTGATAGATCAGCGGTGTGGTCCGTTCCTCACCGCTGCGCCGTCCGGTCGTGGTGAGCAGCAGGGTCGTTGTGCCCTGCCAGTCGTGCCCCTCGGCGCCGTCGGTCTCCCGATAACGCTTGACGTGCTCTTTTCCGAACAACATCGCTGGCTGCCCCCTTCGTAGCCTGTCAGACGGATCATGGATGCTCCTTCCCACTCGGCTGTCGATCAATACGCTGAGCGGATGAGCGAGGCAGCGGATGTGGCGCGCCGGTGCGCCGAGGCGATGTACGAACGGGACACCGCGGCGCAACGACTGGGCATCGAGATCACCGACGTGTCGCCCGGCCAGGCGCGGGCGCATATGCCCGTGTCAGCGGCGATGGTCAACGGCCACGGCGTCGTGCACGGCGGTTATCTCTTCCTTTTGGCTGACACCGCCTTCGCCTACGCATGCAACACCTACGACGCCGTGACCGTGGCCGCCGCGGCCGACGTCGTCTTCGTGGCGCCCGCGTACGACGGCGACATGCTGGAGGCCTTCGCCGCCGAACGCACCCGCTTCGGCCGGAGCGGCGTCTACGACGTCACCGTCCGCCGCACCTCCGACGCCACCGTGATCGCCGAATTCCGAGGCACCAGCCGCACCCGCCCAAACCCCGTAATACCGTCCTAGATCCCGGCACACTGACTCGCCCATCGAACGCGGCTGCCCCGAAGCAGTCCGCCGTCAGACAAGGCGTTCTCAAAGCGTTCGCTGGACGCGCCCGACCTCGAAGCGGCTCACTCCCGGGCGGGGCTGCCGCCGAAGTGTTCTGCTGTGAGGCGCGGCGGTCGCGGAGCGTCCGCCGTCGCACGCGGCGACCGAAGCGATTTGCCCCTGACTACCGGTGGCTCCGAAGCAGTCCGCTGTCGGGCCCAGCGGTGGCGGAGTGCCCGCCGTCGGGCGCGGTGGTTTCTCGAAGTGGTTCAGTCTTGAGCGTGGGCGGTCCCGAAGGGGTCTGCTGTGAGGCGCGGCGTTCGCGGAGCGTCCGGTGCTGGGCGCGGTGGTTTCGAGGTGATTTGCCTCTGAGTGCGGTGGCTCCGAAGTAGTCCGCTGTCGGGCACGGCGGTGGCGGGGTGTCCGTCGTCGGGCGCGGTGGTTTCTCGAAGTGGTTCAGTCTTGAGCGTGGGCGGTCCCGAAGCGGTCTGCTGTGAGGCGCGGCGTTCGCGGAGCGTCCGGTGCTGGGCGAGGCGGTTTCGAGGCGATGTGCCCTTGAGTGCGGGTGGCTCCGAAGCAGTCTGCTGTCGGGCACGGCGGTGGCGGAGTGTCCGTCGTCGGACGCGGTGGTTTCTCGCAGTGGTTCAGTCTTGAGCGTGGGCGGTCCCGAAGCGGTCTGCTGTGAGGTGCGGCGGTCGCGGAGCGTCCGTTGCTGGACGGGTGGCTTGGCATATGCGCTGCGAGCGCGGGTGGTCCCGAGGTAGCCCGCTGTGAGGTGTGACGTGGCGTTCGCGGAGCGTCCGTGGTTGGGCGTGGCGGTCTCGAAGTGATTCGCCATTGGACCTGGTGGCTCTCGACGCGGTCCGCCGTTCGGTCGGCGGGTGCCACAGAGCATGCCGCCTCGGTGGCGGCCGTGTGGGTCAGGTCTGGCGGAGGATGTCGGTGAGGATGCCCACGGTGTCATCTGGCCGGACGGCCGTGATGCACGTGTTGTTCATGGCCTTCATGTAGAGGTCGACGTCGGCGGGCTTGTCGAGGTAGAGAGCGCTGGTGAGCTGCTCCAGGTAGACGACGTCGGACAGGCCGGGTTCGGCGAACCGCAGGATGGTGAACGGGCCTCCTGCAGCCGCGTGGCCTCCGGCGCCGAACGGCACCACCTGGAGTGTCACGTTCGGCAGTTCGGCCATGGAGATCAGATGTTCGATCTGGGCGCGCATCACCTTGCTGCCGCCGAGCGGACGGCGTAGCACGGCTTCGTCAAGGACGGCCCAGAGCATGGGCGCGCCGGGCGAGGTGAAGCGTTCCTGGCGAGTCATCCGTACCCGTACGCGGCGCTGCACATCGTCCTCAGACGCCTCAGGGAAGCCCAGCCGGACCACTGCGCGAGCGTAATCCTCGGTCTGCAGGAGCCCAGGCACGAACTGGACCTCATAGGTACGGATGAGGGAGGCGGCCTCCTCCAGGCCGAGGTAGACCTCGAACCAGCTCGGGAGGATGTCGCCGTAGCGGTGCCACCAGCCGGGGGTATTGGCCTCGCGGGCGAGTTCCAGCAGAGACGCGCGTTCGGCCGGGTCGTCGACGCCGTACAGGGTGAGCAGGTCGGCGATATCACGTTCCTTGAACCCGACTTTGCCGAGCTCCATCCGGCTGATCTTGGAGTGCGAGCCGCGGATTTCGTAGCCGGCCTCTTCGGTGGAGATGCCGCGGGCCTCACGCAACCTGCGGAGCTGCGAGCCGAGGAGGATGCGCAGCACGGTCGGGCCACCACGACGCGGGTAGTCGATCAATTGACCGGTCTCGATGTCGCCCTCGGACTGAGGGGTGTTGGCAGCTGCGTCCTGGGGCAAAGGGTCACCCAGCCAGTCGACGGGCCCGCGCGAGCGGAGAACGGTCCTCATCGTAGAGGATCAGACCCTGTTTTTGGGAAGAGTGAAAAAATTGCACTCGGTGCCCAGATGCATCCGTGGTATGGGCCCGCAGCGAGTCGTTATGCGACGCCGCCTCGAACGACCGGGTGGTCACATATCCAGAACCGCCGATCACACAACCGTACGGCCAATCCAGTTGCCGCAGCGGGACTCGACACGATTTATCCGGAACGAGAACGCGTCGTCGCTCAACGCAGTCACCGCCCGCGGCTTGGCCCCCTACCTCGATAAGTGTCGCGCGGCGTCAATCCCCTGAACTTGAGGGTGACCGATTGTGCGGTATCCGGTCAGGTCGTCTACCGCTTGCAGGGCTTCTCTGGTCAGGTGATGAAGCTCTCGTCTACCCGTGTGAACGATGGGAATCCCCGCGAGGTCTTATTGATTGGGACTCATGTGCCAGACGTTGGCCATGTGGTCCGTTCTAAGGTGACCACCGCGTATGTGGGGAAATCATGCACTCGAACATCAGTCAGCCCCCGGAGGTCCGTTTTCTGACTTCGGGTGACGTCTCCGACGCTGAACGTGAAGCGGCGGACCAAGCTGTACGAGCCGCGTTGCCGGAAGCCCCGGGCGCGGTCACGGCGGCCCAGGTGACCCTGAGCGTCGTGAACGACTCGTCCCTCCCGCGCCCGGCCCTCGCCCAGGCAGTCGTCGAACTGAACGGCCGTCGCCTGCGCGCCCAGGCCGCCGCGCCAGACCTGTCCGAAGCCATCCAACTCCTCCAAGACCGTCTAGCAGTCCGCGCCGCCTACCTACGCGCCGGCTGACGTAGCCGTGGACGGCGCACCCCTACGAGGGCGCGCCGTCCACACCAGACCGCCCGCGCCGTCCACACCAGACCGCCCGCGCCGTCCACACACGCCGTCCACACACGCCGTTCACGCGCGCCGTGCACACACGCGCCGCACCCTGCGCCGTCCTTGGCGTGGTGGTCCATGCCATCCGTACGCGCGCTCTGCCCACGCCGTCCGTGTGCGCGGTCCTTCTAACGCCGTCGCTGCCGGGGGTGCGGCGTTCGTCTGCGATGTCTATGCACGCACGTTGTTGGGGCGCGTTGTCCATGCGTGCCGTTCGGGTGCCTGCTCATCAATGCCGTTCGCGTGTCCGTCGGACAGCCGGTCGCGCCGGGTGCGTCAGTGGACATCGCGGCGGTTGAGGAGGATCGCGGCGGTCGTGAGGGGAAGCGCCGCGTAGGCGATGAGGACGGCCAGGGCGACGGGCGGCGGAAGGACGGAGCCGAAGACGGAGTTCTCGTTGTCGCCGCCGATCACCTGTTCCGGAAGACCACCCAGCATGAACGAGCCGAGCCGTTCATTCCACGGTGCGGGAACATGCACGGTGACGATGGGCACCACGTACCAGAGCATGACGATCGAGACGATCGCGCCCGCCGTTGACCGCAGGATGACAGCGAGACCAAGGCCGAGCAGCGCGTAGACGGTCACGGCGGAACCCCGGGCGAGCAGTTCGGGGAGTTCGGCGACCACACCCAACGGCTGCCCCCGGATCGGGCGGTCACCGATGATCAACCTGACCATGAAGAACGTCCCGAGCGTGATCGCCGTTCCGACCAGCAGTGCCACCGTTCCGACCACGGCGGCCTTGGCCAGGAGCAGCGTCCGGCGCCGGGGGACGACGGTCAGCGTCGTACGGATCATTCCCGTGCGGTACTCGCCGGTGATGCCCAGGACCCCCAAGATCGCAAGGCAGAGCCCGGTGACGTCGGCGTTCAGCGTGGAAAGGGACGACAGAGCGAAACGAGCGCGTTCCTCGGGGGTGAGGCCGTCCCACGTGTTCGCCGCGTACAGCGCGAGCATCACCGCCATGGCAAGGAACGCGAGAGGCACCGCCAGCGTGAGATACGTCGAACGAACCGACCGCAGCTTGAGCCATTCCGCCGCGAAGACGTCCTTGATCATGAATCCCTCCGTACAAGAACGATCAACCCGGCCACCAAAGCGATCACCGCGTACGCCAGCAGCACCAACAGAGCGGCGACAGATCCCAGCACCGGATCCGCGGTGTCGCCCGCGATCTGCCCGGCCAGGTTGGACGGCAGGACCGCCGCGAACCGCTCGCCCCAAGGCGACGGCAGGAGCGGCGCCAGCCCCGGCAGAACGAAGAGCAGCGCGCACAAGCTCGTCACCGCTCCCGCCGTCGAACGCATCGCCGTGCCGAGGCCGAGTCCGACCAGCGCGACCACGACCGCCGAGAGCCAGAGGCCAAGCAGCCACGGCAGCTCGTCTGACACCGGTGTACGAAGGTCGGCGATCGCCCGGTCGCCGACGATGAGACGGCCCAGCCCGAACGCGACTCCGACACTGAAGAGTCCGGTCACCGATCCCACGGCTCCCACGGCGGTCGCCTTACCCGCGAACAGAACGCCACGTCGCGGCACTGCCGCAAGGCTCACCCGGATCAACCCTGTGGCGTATTCGGACGTGATGGCAAGGAGGCCTAGCACCGCCATAGCGAGGGGCAGGGCAAGTACTAGGGGTTGTTCGGCTGGCGCAACCTGGAGTTCGGCTTGCCGCTGAGGCGACAACCCGTCCCAGTAGTGCGCGATATAGAACGACCAGACCGCGCACAGCGCGACAAGGCCCGCGACGGTCGCAAGTATCCAGTGTGTGGAACGGGCCGAACGGAGCTTGAGCCATTCAGCGACGAGCACGTCCGTCATCGGCCATCGCTTCCGGCGCGGTAGTCGACACTGTCGGAGGTCAGCTCCATGTACGCCTCTTCCAGGGTGGCGGTGCGCGGGGTGACCTCGTACAACGGAATCCCTCGCGCGGCGGCCAGATCGCCGATCTCGTCCACCGCGAGTCCCTGCACGGAGAGGGCTCCGGAGGACGCGATGTCCACGGTCGCCCCGGCTGTCGCGAGCGCGGCGGTGAGGTCCGCGGACCGTGGCGAACGTACGGTCACGCCCCGCCTGAAACGGTCGGCGAGCTCCCGGACGGAGGTGTCGGCGACGAGCCGCCCTCGGCCGATGATGACCAGGCGGTCGGCGGTGAGTTCCATCTCGCTCATCAGATGGCTGGAGATCAGCACGGTCCGGCCCTGGGCCGCCAGCGACCGCATCAGTTCACGAATCCAGCGGACCCCGTCCGGATCCAGTCCGTTGACCGGTTCGTCGAACATCAGCACGCCGGGGTCGCCGAGGAGCGCGGCCGCGATCCCGAGGCGCTGCTTCATCCCGAGCGAGAAACCGCCGGTCCGCCTGCGAGCGACCCCGGCCAGGCCCACCTGCTCCAGCACCTGCGCGACCCGTCGCGTACCGATCCGGTTGCTGCGCGCAAGGCATCTGAGGTGGTCGAACGCGGATCGTCCACCGTGCAGGGCGTTCGCGTCCAGCAACGCGCCCACCTCGCACATCGGACGCCGCGACTCCGCATAACGTCTGCCGTTGATCAGTGCTTCACCCCCGGAGGCGGCGTCGAGACCCAGCAGAACCCGCATCGTGGTGGACTTGCCCGCGCCGTTCGGCCCGAGGAAGCCGGTCACGGATCCCGGTGCCACCTCGAAGGAAAGGCCGTCGACCGCGACGGTCCGGCCATAGCGCTTGGTCAGCTCGCGTACTTCGATCACGGCGGTCAGCCTGGTTCACCGGGCGTTCCCGCACATCGGAGCAGGGACGGGAACGCGCCGTCCTTCCCCGGTCGTAGATGAACGCGGCACGCCGGGCCGGCTCAGACCCAGGTATGACGTCCCCCGGCCGGAGGTGGCCCTGGACCTGGGCGGATACCGTCAGTTCCGTGGACGATCCCGAGTTGCGCTCCTTCGTCGTGCGCCGGCTCGACCGGCGTCGGCTGATGGGGCTGGACGCCCTGGCGGCACTGGCGTACACCGTCATCGTGATGGGCGTCACCGCCCGGAAGGACACCGCGCCGCCGGTCGACTTCCTGATCGTCGCCGCGAACGGGCTGCCCCTGGCCGTTCGGCGGATATGGCCGGTACCGGTGTTCGGGGTGACGCTGGCGATGTCGGTGCTCTCAATCGTTCTCGACCTGCCCGGTGACTGGTTCGTGGCACCGGCGTACGCGCTCTACGTGGTCGCCCTCACCCAGCCGCGCCGCCGCTGGATCCCGACGTCCACGATCGGCGTGCTGAGCGCGCTGTCCCTGCTGCTCGGAGCCACGGTCGGCCCGAACGGCCGGGCCGCCGGCGCCATCGGTGCCGTGATCATCGGGTTCGCCGTCATGGGCGGCGCCTGGACGATCGGCCGCGCCCTTCGCGAACGCCGGGCGTACGCGCGCCACTCAGCGGCCCAGCTCGCCGACCGCGCCGTGACCGACGAACGCATCCGCATCGCCCGCGAGCTCCACGACGTCGTCGCGCACAGCATGAGCCTGATCGTCGTGAAAGCCGGAGTGGCCAACCACGTGGCCGAGGAACGTCCGGACGAGGCCCGCGACGCCCTCCGGATCATCGAGGCAACCAGCCGGACGGCGCTAACCGAAATGCGCCAGCTCCTAGGCGTACTCCGCACAGGCACAGACATCTCCCCCCACCCCCAACCCACCGAAACCACCCCCCACCCACCCACCGCCCACCCGCCCGGCGCAGCCAGTGCCGACCCGCCCAGCGCAGCCACCGCCTACCCGCCCAGCGCAGCCAGCGCCGACCCGCCCGGCG
>NZ_BAAATD010000002.1:0-60051 GCF_039533225.1 Actinomadura fulvescens
GTTGGTCGTTCGGTGGTTATGGCGAAGGGGAAACACCCGGTCCCATCCCGAACCCGGAAGTTAAGCCCTTCAGCGCCGATGGTACTGCACGGGAGACTGTGTGGGAGAGTAGGACACCGCCGGACACTTCATTAAAGGAAAGGCCCCGCCACCATGGCGGGGCCTTTCTTATTTTTGGGAGTTCTTGGGAACGGTGTCGGGGTCGTACTCCAGGCGCTTCCGGATCTTCCAGAAGATGCGGCGCACCCGTCCCCAGGGCGGTGGTTCGACGCCCGTCCTCGCCCACTCGTGCCACCGGGTGAAGAGCTCGACCGTCATGCGGTCGTAGCGCGTTCTGGTGCCGATCTCCTTAGCCCAGTCGATCTTTTCGCCGTCACCAAATGACCGCAGGATGTCCTTGGGCCACGGCTCCTCGGGACATTCTCTAGGGCGAAGCCTGATCACTCTCATCGCACTACCTCCCGTGTATCACTCAGCGTAGCGCCGAGGGCGATGAGTGTCATTGAAACGACGACGAGGATCAGAGCCATCCGCAACGCAAGGCGTCGCTGGGAGATTTCGGAAGCGATTCTGTCCTCATAACCGGTCTTGAGGAGGACCAGGTAACGAGTCGTCTCGGCGGCCTCCTTGGCGAGGTATCGGCGCAGTCGCTTGAGCTCCAGCATGCGCCGACGTGGCCACGGAAAGAACGCGCCGAGGGCTATCACGGCGGCAGCCACCGCGGTGATCCGGCCAGCGGAGACGAATAACCGCTCGTCGTGGCGGGTGAGCGTTATCAGCAAGCCGGTGAACGCGAGAGTAGCCGCTGCCTTCGTGTCGATGCGTTCAGAGGTCTTGTCCTGAGTGTCCAGCCCGCGCTGAGCCTCTTCGTGGACTACAGCCAGCGATGGATCGTCCTTGTGACTCATGGACATCAGGCTGGCGTCCTCGCAGCCGCGGCACCAGGACTTCCCTCTTCTGTGGATAAGTCGACGCAGGCTCTGGTGCGCAGGGGCATTGTTCGTTCTCGGGTTGCCGGAGTGTTGGAATGGCTATCGTCGCCGGCCCAAATGGCTACCCGTAGTTGGGTTTCGGTGGACCACTCGCCGCGTAGAGCGGTCGCCGCTGTTTCGGCTCCTGCGGGTGTACGGGTTGAGGGGTATGACGTTGTCTGCCTTCGCCGTGCTGGTGAGCCTGGAGCCGGCCATCGACGCTTGACCAGGCGATCGCGCTGGTCATCGCCGGGTCAGGGTGCAGCCGACTTGTAGAGGGTGGTCTCGAAGGCCGGTGACAGCCGTCTCAATCGCTCGCCCGGCGGCCTTCTCGACCTACGAGTACGGGTTGGGGGTCGCGAGGCTCATCTTGCCGAGCTCCATCACGTCGTCCTCGTCGTACTCGGCCGGGAGTTCCAGGTCCAGGGCGCGGAAGAGCGCGCGGATCTCCTCGGTGGTGGGCTCCTCGCTGAGCGGCATGTCCCGGACGCGGTGCAGCGGGAGCCGCCGCGCCTGCTGGAGGCTGACGTGCAGCTCCGACTCCCAGCAGTCGTAGGTCGGCGTCCCGCAGTCGATGACCGTGGCGGGGAACTCCGGCCCGCGCTGGGTGATGATCAGACAGCTGTCGGTCAGCTCGTACCGCAGCAGCGAGAACGTGGAGGAGAGCCGCACGTCGATGTCGAGCAGTTCGTACCGCTGCTGGTGCCAGCACGCCGCCAGAACGGTCGCGTACAGCTCACGCCTGGTGCCGTCCATCGTCCAGGAACGTTCGGTGCTGTCGGGACGCGTCGCCAGGCGTTGGTGCAGGGCGACGAACCGGTTGCACAGCGCCTCGTCGGCGGGGTCGAGGATTTCCAGGCGGAACATGAGCGAACGGCGGGCCCGGCGGGAGCGTTCGACGCACTCGGGCAGTGTGACGGCCCGCACGAACGTGCCCGTCGAGCCCTTGAAGAACCACCGGGCCGCGCCCTTGCGCGCCTGCGCCAGGGCCTCGCTGCACTCGTCGCCGGTGACCTCTCGGACCACCGCGCTCCGTTCCAGCCGCACGAGCCGTTCGTTGGCGCGTTCGACGGACTGCAGCACGGCGGCGCCCCGCTCGTCACCGCGCTGCCGGTCGCGCAGCAGGACGATCGCCACGACGGCGAGGGTCGCGACGGTCGCGTTCGCGACGACCTTGCTGGAGGCCACACCGATGACGTCGAGGCCGAGGATCACGATGGCCAGGGTCAGCGCGACGAGAACGTCGATGTACCGGAAGAGCCACTCGAAAGCCCGTTTGATACGCAACCGTAAGCCTCCGGGGGTGAGCCTTGCGTAGCTCCGATCTTACGGTCCGGAAAGGCCTACGGGCTCGGGGTTTCGAGCTCCTTCAGGCAGGCGGCCGCGGCCTCGATCTGGTCCTCGTTGAACACCCGGATGCCCGCGCGTTCCAGCAGCGCGGTCGTGACGCCGTGGCCCGGGACGAGTGTCCCGGCGAAGCGGCCGTCGTAGACGCGGATCGTGCCGCAGGACGGGCTGCCCTCCTTGAGGATGGCGATCCGTGCGCCGGCGCCCCGGGCGGCTTCGAGCGCCAGGCGAGCGCCCCGTAGGAACGCGCCGGTCACGTCGTCGCCGCTGTCGGTGCGGACCGTGGCGGTGCCGTCGAGGACCGCCGAGCCGTCGCCGCCGACGATCTCCGCGGGCGGGCGCGGGACGGGCAGGCCGCCGGACACCTCCGGGCAGAACGAGACCAGGCGTCCCTCGGCCCGCCAGCGCTCGACGATCTCGTCGTTCACGCGCTTGGCGGCGCCGTCGTAGCGCACCGGCCGCCCCAGCAGGCAGGCGCTCACCAGGATCCGTTCCACTCCTTCAGCCTACGACCAGCCCTTGCTCGACCGACCAACCGTCGAGCCCCGCGCGCGCTCGATCTCCGCCCGGCTCCGCTCTGCGGGCGGGTTGCGGCGTGGGGTTAATGGGTGGGTTTGGTGCTGGGGAGCGGGAGTTCAGGAGTTCAGGAGTGTGTCTTGCGTCTCACTGGGCCCTGGCGAATAGTTGAATGGACCCGTAGTCAAGGGACCTCGTTCCGCAGGGAGTCCGGCATGGTCCTGCTCGGCCGTCCGCTCCCGGAGGCGCCGCCGCGGCCGCGTCCCCGGGGTTCCGTCCTGGTGTCCTGGATCACCACCACCGACCACAAGGTGATCGGCTACCTGTATCTGATCACGTCGTTCGTGTTCTTTCTGCTGGCCGGGTTGATGGCGATGGTCATCCGGGCCGAGCTCGGGGAGCCGGGCACGCAGCTGGTGAGCAACGAGCAGTTCAACCAGATGTTCACCATCCACGGCACGGTGATGCTGCTGTTGTTCGCGACGCCGCTCTTCGTCGGATTCGCGAACGTGATCATGCCGCTGCAGATCGGGTCGCCGGATGTGGCGTTCCCGCGGCTCAACATGTTCAGCTACTGGCTGTTCCTGATGGGCGGGCTGATCGTCTTCGCCTCGTTCATCGCGCCGGGCGGGGCGGCCGCGTTCGGGTGGACGGCGTACGCGCCGCTGACGAGCGACATCAGGTCGCCGGGCGTCGGGGCGGATCTGTGGATCATGGGGCTGGCGCTGTCCGGCTTCGGCACGATCCTGGGCGGGGTCAACTTCATTACGACCATCATCGGCATGCGCGCCCCGGGCATGACGATGTTCCGGATGCCGATCTTCACCTGGAACATCCTGCTGACCAGCCTGCTGGTGCTGATGGCGTTCCCGATCCTGGCGGCGGCGCTGCTGGTGCTGGAGTCGGACCGGCGGCTCGGCTCGCACGTGTTCGATCCGGCCGTCGGCGGCGCGCTGACCTGGCAGCACCTGTTCTGGTTCTTCGGCCACCCCGAGGTCTACATCATCGCGCTGCCGTTCTTCGGGATCATCACCGAGGTCATCCCCGTCTTCAGCCGCAAGCCGCTGTTCGGCTACTTCGGGATGGTCGGCGCGACGATCCTGATCGCCGGGCTGTCGATGGCGGTCTGGGCGCACCACATGTTCACGACCGGGCAGGTGCTGCTGCCGTTCTTCTCGTTCATGACGTTCCTCATCGCCGTGCCCACGGGGGTGAAGTTCTTCAACTGGGTCGGAACGATGTGGCGAGGGAAACTGAGCTTCGAGACGCCGATGCTGTTCTCGGTCGGCTTCCTCGTGACGTTCCTCTTCGGAGGTCTGACGGGGATCATCCTCGCCTCGCCGCCGCTGGACTTCCACTTGCAGGACTCCTACTTCGTGGTCGCCCACTTCCATTACGTGGTCTTCGGCACGGTCGTGTTCGCGATGTTCGCGGGCTTCTATTTCTGGTGGCCCAAGATGACCGGGAAGATGCTGAACGAGCCGCTGGGCAAGATCCACTTCTGGTTCCTGTT
Organism: Actinomadura fulvescens; assembly: GCF_039533225.1. Lineage (NCBI taxonomy): Bacteria > Bacillati > Actinomycetota > Actinomycetes > Streptosporangiales > Thermomonosporaceae > Actinomadura > Actinomadura fulvescens. The sequence goes on from NZ_BAAATD010000002.1 coordinate 4,348, forward strand.
CATCGGGTTCCACACCACGTTCTTCGTCCAGCACATCCTCGGCGCGCAGGGCATGCCGCGGCGGTACGCCGACTACGCCGAGGAGTTCGTCGTCCTCAACCGGGTCTCGACTGCCGGCGCGTTCATCCTCGGGGTCTCGACCCTGTTCTTCATCTACAACGTCTACCGGACCGCGCGGCACGGCGTCCGGGTGGAGGCCGACGACCCCTGGGGCTACGGCAACTCGATGGAGTGGGCCACGTCCTGCCCGCCGCCCCGGCACAACTTCACGTCGATACCCCGGATTCGTTCCGAACGGCCTGCTTTCGACCTGCACTACCCGAGGCTTTCGGAAGAGGAGGCCAAGCACACCTCCGGCGCCGACGGCTAGCCGTCCGCCTCAAATGGGTATGCGGCGACCTAGAGTGGTCACCTCGTCACGTCCGCCATAAATCGATCACTCTCGGTAATATCGTGACCACATGGTGGAAGGCGAGGGGCGCGACTGGGCCGAATGGCATGGCGCCTATGACGATCCGGGTTCGCCGTTGTCGCGGCGGCTGCGGGTCGTGCGGCAGCGCATCCGGGACGTGCTGGACGAGGCGCCGCCCGGGCCGTTCGTCGCCGTGAGCTCATGCGCCGGGCAGGGCCGGGACCTGCTCGGCGTGCTCGCCGATCACCCGCGCGCCGCCGACGTCGCCGCCCGCCTGATCGAACTGGACGAGCACAACGTCTGCGTGGCGCGGGCCGCGATCGAGGCGGCCGGACTGGCCAACGTCGAGGCGGTGGTGGGCGACGCGTCCCACACCGACGCCTACGCCGGGGTGGTCCCTGCCGACCTGGTGCTGGTCTGCGGCGTGTTCGGCAACCTGACCGACGCCGACATCGAACGGACCATCTCCTTCCTGCCGCAACTGTGCGCGGAGGGCGCGCACGTGGTGTGGACGCGCAACCGCCAGCCGCCCGACGTGACGCCCCGCATCCATCGCTGGTTCGACAAGCACGGCTTCGAGCGACGGTGGTCGTCCCCGCCCGAGGAGGGCGTCTACGGGGTCGGAACGCACCGTTACACGGGTGAGCCGGTGCCGCTCGAACGCGGGGTCAGGCTCTTCACCTTCGTTGGATACGACGCTCTCAGAAAGGGTGCGCCCTGGCCGAAATGACGGAGAACGAGCAGCGCGGACCGTTGGATATCCGCATCGGACGGTGGCCCGCACGACCGGCCATCGTCCGCTCTGGGGTCTCATGCTCTTGAGGACGGCGAACTTCATGCCCTGGCCGGAACACTCCGCCCGCTCCGACTGCGGTAAATCGGTACCGGCAGCGGTCACCTTGCTGACCCTGCTGTGCGCGATCCTTGTCCTCGATCTCGTGATGCCCGGCGCGTACACGGTCATGCCCTTGCTGGTGGCCGTGCCGGCGCTGGCCGCGCTGTCGCCGACCTGCCCGCGCTGCGCGGCGCTCACCGGGGTCGCGGCGCTGCTGGCCGGGGCCCCGCTCGCGCTTATGCACGTACCGACCCGGCCGACGGTCGTGGTGAGCAGCGTCGCGGGCATCGCGATCTCCACGGCGATGATGTGGGTCGCGTGCCGCCGCCAGGAGCGCAGCGACTGCGCGCAGGCCGACCTGCGCGCGGTGCTTGAGGCCATGCAGCGGGCGGTGCTGCGGCCGGTGCCGCGGCGTCTGGGCCCGCTGGCCGCCGAGAGCCACTACCTCGCGGCGGCCGAGCACGCGCACGTCGGCGGTGACCTCTACGAGGGGGTCGCCACGCCGTACGGCGTGAGGCTCATCGTCGGTGACGCGATGGGCAAGGGGCTGAGCGCTGTCGAGAAGGCCGCCGACGTGCTGGGCGCCTTCCGCGAGCTGGCGCACAACGAGACGTCGCTGGCCGGGATGGCGGTACGGCTCGACGCCTACCTGGCGGCCTGCGGGCTTCACGGGGAGTTCGTGACCGCGCTGCTCGTCGAGATCGGCCCGGACGGCCGTACCGCATCATTCGTGTCGTGCGGGCATCCGCCGCCGTTGCTGCTGTCCGGCGGCCGGGTGTCCTTCGTCGACGCCGAGCCGTTCGCGCCGCCGCTCGGGCTGTTCGACCTGGGCGGCTCTTTGGGCGCCGCCACGACCGTCCGGCTCCGCGAAGGCGACCGGCTGCTGCTCTACACCGACGGCGTGACCGAAGCCAGGGACGCGGGCGGCCGCTTCTATCCGCTCGCCGACCGGGTCGCCGGCTTGTACGACGAGAGCCCCCGGGGACTCGTCGGCAAGCTGGTGGACGATCTGCGCGCCCATGTCGGCGGACGGCTCCACGACGACGCGGCCCTGCTCCTCGTCCGTTCCGAACCCGCCGTCGTCCCGGCCCCGCGTCAAGGCGAACGCATCCAAGCCGACCACTGACCACAACCCGCCGCTGCGTACGTACCGCGAGCGGGTGGGGGAGCGCAGAACGGCGCGGGCCAGGTGGAGGCGGTTCGCCGCAGGCCGCCGCAGCCGCCCACCGGCCCGCCTGCGGGCGGGTGCGACTGGCCGCCGGGGCGCCCACAGGCAGGCGCGCGTCGGGCTGCGGTCGCTCAGGTGCGGGCGCGCCGGTTGCGGGGCCCACGGGCGGGCGGCGGGCGCGTGCCGGGCTGCGGTCGCTTGCGTGCGTGCGCGCCGGGCCGCGATCGCTCACGTACGGGCGAGCGACGGGCGCCTGCGGGCGCCTGCTGGAGGCCGCCCGTAGGGTGCGGGGTCCCTACGGGCGGCGCTGGGTCAGGACTTGCCGCGGATCCGGTTGACGGCGAAGGCGGAGGCCTTGACGGCTGCGGCCGGGTTGAGGCGGACGCCGCGCCAGGCGGCGCGGCCGTGGGCCGGGGCCACGATGAGGGCCTGGTTCTTGGCGACGCCGCGCATGATGTCGCGGGCCAGCTTCTCGGCCGTGTAGAGGCGGGGCGAGGCCTTCTTGATGTCCTCCTTGGCGTCGCCGCTCATCGAGGTCTCGGGCAGGTCCGGGTTGACGTTGGTGAGCAGCGGGGTGTCGACGAAGCTCGGGCACACCACGCTGACCTTGACGCCGCGTCCGGAGGCCTCGGCGCGCAGGCCGAGGGACAGGCCCACGACCGCGTGCTTGGTGGCGGTGTAGGGGATGCCCAGCGGCATCGGCACCAGGCCCGCGAGCGACGCGGTGTTGATGATGTGGCCGGACCCCTGCTCCAGCATGATGGGGTACGCGACGTGCACGCCGTGCACCACGCCCTTGAGGTTGATGTCGATGGCGCGGTTCCAGTGGTCGAGGGTGAGCTCCTCGGCCGCGCCGCCGATGGAGATCCCGGCGTTGTTGAAGACCAGGTCGAGCCGGCCGTGCTCGGCCTTGACGCCCTTGTAGAGGTCGGCGACGGCGTCGGCGTCGGTGACGTCGAGGGCGGCGGGGATCGCGCGGCCCCGGCCGAGCGTGCCGAGCCGGTCGGCGACCTTCTGGGCGCCGGTGGCGTTGAGGTCGGCGACGATCACCGTGTCGCCGCGGTCGACCAGGGACGTGGCGATCGCACGGCCGATACCGGATGCGCCTCCGGTCACGATCGCGATGTTCATGGGCGTGGCTCCGCTCGAAGTCGGGATCCCACCGGGAGGAGGTTCCGGGCCGGGGCGGAGGGGGGGAGTGGCCCCGGCCCGGAGTGCGCGGTGGGAGCGTCGTGCTAATTGGATCAGTTGTTAATTACGTGAGTTTACTGGTCGGTAGCGATGTCGTGTTGTGCCTTGAGGATGTTTTTCGTCACCGCGCTTGTCCGTCCAGCTGGAACTCGGCGGGGGAGAGCTTGCGGGTCCGCAGCCAGTAGTCGATGGTCGACGCGGGCCACGCGGCCCGGTTGACGCCGTTCTTGTCGAGATACCAGCTGGAGCAGCCGCCCGCGACCCATACGGCGCCCGCCGACTTGCGCTGGACCCACTCGTTGAACCGGTCCTGCGCGCTGGGGCGCACCGAGATCCGCGCGGCCCGGCTCGCGTCCAGCATCCGCAGGCACTGCAGGACGTACCGCACCTGCGCCTCGATGATGAAGATCATTGAGTTGTGGCCGAGGCCGGAGTTGGGGCCGAGCAGCAGGAACAGGTTGGGGAAGCCCGCCACCGTGACGCCGAGATGGGCCTCGATGCCGTCCCGCCAGGCGTCCTGGATCTTCAGGCCGTTCCGCCCCACGATGTGCGCGTTCTCCATCGCGTCGGTCACGTGGAACCCGGTGCCGAAGATGATCGCGTCCACCTCGTGCTCGCGGCCGTCGCGGGTCACGATCGAGTGCTCGCGGATCTCGGTGATGCCCTCGGTGGTCAGCTCCACGTTGGGCCGCATGAGCGCCGGGTAGTAGTCGCTGGACACCAGCGTGCGCTTGCACCCCATCGTGTAGCCGGGGGTGAGCTTGCGGCGCAGCTCGGGGTCGGGGACCTGGCGCCGGAGGTGCCAGGCGGCGAGGTTGCCGGCCGCCTTGATCAGCTTCGGGTTCGTGAACCCGAGGACGAAGCTCTCCTGCAGCAGGTAGATGCCGTTGCGGTAGCCGCGCTGCACGCCCGGCACCCGCCTGAACAGCGCCCGCTCGACGCCCGTGACCCGGCGGTCGGGCTTGGGCATGATCCACGGCGGGGTGCGCTGGAACACCGTCAGCGAACGCACCCGCTTGGCGATCTGCGGGACGAACTGGATCGCCGACGCGCCGGTGCCGATCACCGCGACCCGCTTGCCCGTCAGGTCGTAGGAGTGGTCCCACTCGGCGGAGTGGAACGTCGTGCCCTCGAACGAGGCCAGGCCGGGCAGGTCGGGGACGCTCGGCTGGTGGAGCGGTCCCATCCCGGCCGCCAGCGCCCGGCCGCGGACGATCTCACCCGCCTCGGCACCCGGCCCTTCGAGGCTGAGCCGCCAGGTGTCGGTGTCGTCGTCGTACTCCGCGCCGGTCACCTCGGTGCCGAACCGGATGTGCTGCGCCAGGTCGTACTTCTCCACGCAGTGCTTGATGTACGCCAGCAGCTCGTCCTGCCGGGGGAACATCCGTGACCAGTCGGCCTTGGGCTCGAACGAGTAGGAGTAGAGCAGCGACATGATGTCGCAGGCGCAGCCCGGGTAGGTGTTCTCGCGCCAGGTGCCGCCGACCTCGTCCGCCTTCTCCAGCATGACGAAGTCGTGCGTGCCGGTCTTCTTGAGCCCGATCGCCATGGCGAGACCGGAGAACCCGGTGCCGACGATGACGACCTTGTAGGCCTCGCCTGGGCCCGCCGCGGGGGTGACGGCCATGGCTAGGCGGCCTTGGCCTGCGCGCCGCCGCCGGTCTTGGCGGCGGCGCCGCGGACCTGGGGCGTGTCCCAGATGCCGAAGGCCTTCCACACCAGCTTGTTGCGGCGGTTGATCAGGCCGAGCTCGGCCATCAGGTCACGGATCTTGCCGACCGAGGCGCAGATCTCCGCCTGGGCCGCGGGGTTCTTGTACGCCTCGCGGACGACGTCCTTGGGGATGTTGAAGTGACGGACCATCGGGCCGGGCGGGGAGAGCATGATCCGCGCCATCACGCCGAGGATGATCGGGGTGGCCACGCCGAGGATGCGCCGGCGGACGGGGTTCATGTTCGGCACCCGGTGCTTGAGGTAGTGCCGGGCGAACGAGATGTGCCGGGCCTCCTCCGCGATGTGGATCTTCATGATCGTCTCTTCGAGCGGGTGCTTGATGTGCCCGCCCTTGAGGGACTTGCGCTGCACGTAGTCGATCGGGTCCTCGCCGCCGAGCACGAACACGAAGAACAGCTCGGTGTTGACCAGCGGGATCCACGGCGCCACCTGGGCGACCGCGCTCAGCGCCCGCGGCATGCCCTTGATCGGCATCCCGGTGCGGTTGACGAACTCCTGGAACATCATCCCGTGGTGACATTCCTCGGTCGTCTCGTGGTAGACGTACCGGAACTCCGGCCGCCCGTTCGGCAGCCGGTAGGCGTAGTTGAGCAGGCCGCGCTTGAGCAGGTTCTCGAACTGCAGGCCGATCTTCATGGCGGTGGCGACGCGCCACAGCCCGATCTGCGACTGGATCTCCGGCGGCTGCGACTTGTACCACTCGGTCTCGCCGAGCCGGTCGAACGGTGGCAGCACCCAGCGCGGGTCGTTCCTGTCCACCTGGAACTCGGGGTCGTCCCAGGGGATGTCGGCGTAGGCCTCCCAGTGCTTGTCCACCGAGGCCTTGTTGAGCCGGTCGATGACGCCGAGGTAGGACTTCTTGTCCTTGACCTGCTCGCGCACTTCCTCGGCGAGCTCTGTGGGGGCTTTCGTCATGTCGGGCGCTCCCTTGGGGCGATGTCTGTCAATGTCGCAATAAATCGGTCACGGCCGGAGTGGTCGGGTCTCGGTCGGAGCGGGATCGGTCTGGTCGGACTGGGGCGGGTCAGGCGGTCAGGAGGGTCAGGCGGTCAGGCGGGTCAGGCGGTGTCGTCCGGCGGCGGCGCGGCCGCCTGCGGCCCAGTGCCCGTGCCAGTGTCGGGTCCGGTGCCTGGTCCGGCGACGCCGGGGGCGGGGATGATGAGCCGGGCGACGCTCTTGACCTGCGCCAGCACGGCCGCCTGGTGCCCGTCGGCGTCGTCGTCGAGCGCGTTCTGCACCGACAGGCCGACGAACATCGCGAAGATCCCGCGCAGCATGGTCGGCACGAAGTCGTCCGGCAGCGTCGTGCTCGGGAACAGCCGCTCGAACGTCTCCAGGATCACCTGGAGGATGCGTTCGTTGAGGTCGCGGCAGAGCGGGCGGAGCTCCTCGTCGGTGCGGGCGGCGACCGCGAGCTCCATCAGGGCCTTGGCCGGGCGGCCCCGGAAGACCTCCCAGAGCAGGTCGAGCGCGCCCTCGACGTTGCGCCGTTCGGGCGGCAGGATCGCGAACGCGGTCTCGTACGCGATCCGCTGCGCCTCCAGGAGGTGTTCGAGCGAGGCGGCCACCAGCACCATCTTGGTGGGGTAGTGGTGCTGCTGCGCGCCGCGCGAGACCCCCGCCCGGCGGGCGACCTCGGTCGTGGACGTACGCGACCACCCGAGGTCCACCAGGCACTCCATGGTGGCCTCCAGCAGGCGCGCCTGCGTGCGCGACCGCCGTTCCTCCTGGGTCCGGCGGCGGCTGCTGCTCCCACTGTGCCTGCGCGAATGGCGCCGGCGGCTGCTTACTGACACAGCTATGACGGTACGAGCGCACTTACAAGCAAGCAAGCCTGCTTGTATGTTGCGCGCATCACAATTGGACGCCCGGTCAATGAACGGGCCCTACGCCCGGGGGCGTAGCGGCGCGGCGGCATGTGCGCCGGAGGGCGCAGCGATGATGCCTCTCCTCACCCGACGACGCCCCGGGAACCCTGCGACGACGATCCCCGCATGCAGAAGCCAGCGATGGGAACGCAGTGATGGGAAACGCAGGGGAAGCAAGGCGTGCCGTCCACGAGACGGGCGCGACGCGGGGTACCGGCGCGACGAGGCGTACGGGGGCGACACGGGCCGGCGCGACGCCGACCGGCGCGACGAGCGCCGGTACGGCCGGGGCCCGCACGATCGGGCTCACCAAGGTGTACGGGTCGGGTGACACGGCCGTACGCGCGCTCGACGGGGTCAGCGTGGAACTCCCGAGCGGCCGGTTCACCGCCATCATGGGGCCCTCCGGGGCCGGGAAGTCCACGCTCATGCACTGCGTCGCCGGGCTCGACTCGGCGACGTCCGGGCAGGTGTTCGTGGGCGACGAGGAGCTCGGCGCGCTCTCGGACCGGCGGCTGACCCGCCTGCGGCGGGAGCGGATCGGGTTCGTGTTCCAGGCGTTCAACCTCATCCCGACGCTCACCGCGCGGGAGAACATCGTCCTGCCGATGACGCTCGCGGGCACCAGGCCGGACGAGGAGTGGCTCGCCTCGATCACGTCGGTGCTGGGACTCGGCGACCGGCTGCGGCACCGCCCGTCCGAGCTGTCGGGCGGCCAGCAGCAGCGGGTGGCGCTGGCGCGGGCGCTGGCGACCCGGCCGCAGATCGTCTTCGCGGACGAGCCCACCGGCAACCTCGACTCCCGTTCGGGCGCGGAGGTGCTGGGGCTGCTGCGCGAGGCGGTGGACGACCTGCGGCAGACCGTGGCCATGGTCACCCACGACCCGGTCGCGGCGGCGTACGCCGACGCGGTGATCTTCCTGGCGGACGGGCAGGTCGTCGACATCATGACCGACCCGACCGCCGCCCGCGTCCTGGACCGCATGGGTGAGCTGGGAGGCAGGTCATGACCGGGCTGGTGGTCAGGGAGCTGTGGGGTCACCGGCGGCGGCTGGCCGGCTCGCTGGTGGCGGTCTTCCTCGGGGTGGCGTTCCTGACCGGGACGCTGGTGCTCGGCGACACGCTCGCCAAGAGCATCGACCGCTTCTTCGCCAACGCCTACGCGGGCACCGACGTCACCGTGCGCAACGCGACCACCGTCACCGACATGCCGGGCATGCTGCGCGGCGAGATCGACGGCTCGGCCGTGGAGCGGGTGCGCGGTGTCGCGGGCGTGGCGGTGGCCGAGCCGGTCGTGCAGGCCTCGGGCCAGCCGCTGGCCGCTGACGGCAAGATCATCGAATCCCAGGGGCCCCGGATCGCCGGGAACTGGATCAGCGATCCCGAGCTCAACCCGTACCGGATCATCGACGGCCGCGCGCCGCGGACCCCGGACGAGGTCGTGATCAACCGTGCCACCGCCGACCGCGGGAAGCTGACGGTCGGCGACCGGACCGCGGTGCTCACCCCGCGGCGCGTGCCGGTGACCGTGGTCGGCATCAGCAAGTTCGGCGATGACGACGGCTTCGGTGACACCTCCTTCACCGCGTTCACCCTGGAAGGCATGCGAAAGCACGTGACCCAGGGCGACGGCAAGGTGACCGCCGTGACGATCCGGGCCGCGTCGGGCGTCTCCCAGGACACGCTCGCCGAACGTGTCCGCCCCGTGCTGCCGTCCGGCGCCGAGGCCGTCACGGGCGACGACCTGGCAGCCGAGGACCGCGACCGGGTCGGCCAGTTCCTCGGGATCTTCCGGACGGCGCTCGCGGCGTTCGGCGGCGTCGCGCTGCTGGTGGCCGCGTTCAGCATCCACAACACGTTCGCCATCACGGTCGCCCAGCGTGTCCGCGAGTCGGCGTTGCTGCGCGCGGTCGGCGCCTCCCGGAGGCAGATCCTCACGCTGGTGACCGCCGAGGCGCTGACGATCGGCGTCGTCGCGACGGCGGCCGGGCTGGCGGGCGGGCTCGGCTGCGCGGCGCTCCTGAAGCTGCTGTTCGCGAGCTTCGGCATGGGGTTGCCCGCGCAGGGTCTGGTGATCGGCATCGGCACGGTGCTGATCGCCGCGCCGGTCGGCCTGGTCGTCACGCTGCTGTCGGCGCTCGGACCGGCGGTGCGCGCCGCGAAGGTGCCGCCGCTGGCCGCGTTGCGCGAGGTCGCGGCGGAACGGCCCGGCCCGTCGGAGGCGCGGCTGGTCATCGGATCGGTGCTGGCGGCGGTCGCCGTCGGCGGCGCCGTCTGGGGCGCGCTCGCCGAGTCGATGGCGATCGCGGGCGCGGCGGCGCTGATGTGCCTGATCGTGATGGTCGTGCTCGGTCCCGTGGTCGCCCGTCCGGCCGCCGCGGTCACCGGCGCCCCCGCGGCCCGCTGGCGCGGCGTGCCGGGCGTGCTCGCCCGCGGGAACGCGACGCGCAGCCCGCGCCGTACCGCCGGGGCGGCGACCGCGCTCATGGTCGGGGTCGGCGTCGTCACGCTGATGACGGTCTTCGCCGGATCGCTGCGCGCGTCGGCCGAGGACGGCGTGGCCGGGTCGTTCCACGGCGCGCTCGTCGTGAACGCCGGGTCGAACGACCAGGGCGGGTTCAGCCCGCAGGTCGCGGACGAGGTCGCGCGGCTGCCGCAGGTTGCGAACGCGGCGGGGCTCGGGCAGGGCGCCGTCCGCGTCGGCGCCGACAACGCCGACGTACGGATCGCGGATCCGGCGCGTCTCGGCAAGGTGCTCACGCTGGACGTGGAGGACGGCGGCAGCCTCGCGACCGCCGACACCTTCGCGGTGTCGCGGGACGCCGCCGACGACCACGACTGGCGGGTCGGCTCGGCCGTTACCGTGACGTTCGCGAACGGCTCCAGGCAGACGTTCACGATCGGCGCGATCTACCGGAAGGACGATGTGGCGGGCGACTACCTCATGCCGCGCACGGCCTGGAACGCGCACAACCGCCAGGCCCTCGACCGCGTCGCGTTCGTCGAGCTCAAGCCCGGTGCCTCGGCGGCCGATGCCCAGCGGGCCATCGAGACGCTGGTCAAGCCGTACGGCGCGCCCACGGTGCAGGACCGGGAGGCCTATGTCGCCGCCCAGACCGAGCAGATGGACGCCTTCCTCGGCATCGTGTACGCGATGCTGGCGCTGGCGATCATCATCGCCCTGCTGGGCATCGCCAACACGCTGGCGCTGTCGGTCCACGAACGCACCCGCGAGCTCGGCCTGCTGCGGGCGGTCGGCGCGACCCGTGCCCAGGTGCGCTCGATGGTGCGCTGGGAGTCGGTGATCGTCGCCCTCTTCGGCACCGCCGGTGGCGTCGGCCTCGGGGTCTTCCTCGGCTGGGCGCTCACCCGGGCGCTGGGCAACCCGTTCGCCGCGCAGGCCCTGCCCCTGGCGATCATCGTGCTGGTGGGCGCGCTGGCCGGGGTCCTGGCGGCGATCCGGCCGGCCCGGCGCGCCGCCAGGCTGGCCGCCCTCACCGCCATCGCCGCGCCGTGAGGACCGCTCCATGGACCACCGCCGCGCCGTAAGGACGGCCCATGGACCACCGCCGGCTCGTGGCGCCCGCCACGAGGCGGCGGACGGCTTGCGAGGCGGCGGACGGCTTGCGAGGCGGCGGACGGCTTGCGAGGCGGCGGACGGCTCCCGGGGCACCGGCTAGATTGGTCTTTCATGCAGGTGAACCAGTCGTCGAAGCTCACCAACGTCTGTTACGACATCCGCGGGCCGGTCCTCAAGCGGGCCAAGCAGCTGGAGGCCGAGGGGCAGCGCATCCTGAAGCTGCACATCGGCAACCCGGCCCCGTTCGGCTTCGAGGCCCCGCCCGAGCTCCTCCAGGACATGATCCGCAACCTGCCGGAGTCGCACGGCTACAGCGACTCCAAGGGAATCCTGTCCGCCCGCCGCGCGGTGGTGCAGCGGTACGAGCAGCAGCACGGCCTCACCGGCGTGGACGTCGAGGACGTCTACCTGGGCAACGGCGTCTCCGAGCTGATCGTGATGACCCTCCAGGCCCTGCTCGACGACGGCGACGAGGTGCTGATCCCGGCCCCCGACTACCCGCTGTGGACGGCGGCGGCCTGCCTGGGCGGCGGCACCCCCGTCCACTACCTTTGCGACGAGGGGGCCGACTGGGCCCCCGACGTCGCCGACCTCGAGTCGAAGATCACCGACCGGAGCCGCGCGCTGGTCCTGATCAATCCGAACAACCCCACCGGCGCCGTCTATCCCCGTCCCGTCCTGGAACGGCTCGTGGAGGTCGCCCGCCGGCACAACCTGATCATCTTCGCGGACGAGATCTACGACCGCATCCTGTACGACGGCGCGACGCACACCTCGATCGCCTCCCTCGCGCCCGACCTGTTCTGCCTGACGTTCGGGGGCCTCTCCAAGAACTACCGCGTCGCGGGCTTCCGCTCCGGCTGGGTGATCCTTTCCGGGCCCAAGGAGCACGCCGAGTCGTACATCGAGGGCCTCGACATCCTCGCCAACATGCGGCTCTGCCCCAACGTCCCGGGCCAGCACGCGATCCAGGCCGCGCTCGGCGGCCACCAGTCCATCGAGGACCTGGTGCTCCCCACCGGCCGGCTGGGCGAGCAGCGCGACCGCGCCTGGAAGCTCCTCAACGACATCCCGGGCGTCTCGTGCGTCAAGCCGCAGGGTGCCCTCTACGTCTTTCCGCGCCTCGATCCCGAGATGTATCCGATCGAGGACGACATGCGTTTCGCTCTCGACCTCCTAGAGGAGCAGAAGCTCCTGGTCGTCCAGGGCAGTGGCTTCAACTGGCCCTCCGCCGACCACTTCCGCGTGGTCACCCTTCAGCACGCCGACGAGCTGGAGGAGGCCATCGGGCGCATGGCCGACTTCCTGCACTCCTACCGCCGCTGAGAGACCAGGGCGGTCGCCCAGAAGCTCCGTGCGTAGGTCTGCTGGGCCAGGACGGCCTGCCCGCTGGTGTTGGGATGGAAGTAGTCCCAGCCGCTCACGTGGGAGAGGGCGAACGGATAGGAGAAGACCGCGTTGCCGTCGAAGCGGCAGTTCGCCCCGTACTCGGCGCACACGGTGGCCTGCACCTGGTTGAAGGCGATGACCCGCTGGCGGACCCGGTCACGCCGGGCCGCGTCGGCCGCGGCGGTGGAGGTGGGATTGGCCAGCATCGACTGGCAGATCCCGAACGTCGACCAGGCGGTGCGGGCCGCGGCGCTGGTGCGGCCGACCTCCCAGAGGCGTTTGATGTCGGGGACGCTGGCGACGAAGACGAGCGCGTTCGGCAGCCCGGACCGCAGCGTGCTCATCGCGGCGCGGAACCGGGTCTCGTAGTCGGCGACCGAGGTCATCGTGGACTCCGACGACGTGCAGGCGTCGTTGGCGCCCATGAGGACGGTGACGTAGCCCGCCTGCTGGGACACGGCCGTCTGCGCCTGTCCGTTGAGGTCGGCGATCTTGGCGCCGGAGCGGGCGTCGTTGTAGGCGGTGAGCGCGCTGTTCTGGGCGCGGAGCCGCAGGTAGTGGCTGTTGACCTCGCCGGTGGAGCCGGTCGACCAGGAGCGGCTCGGGCAGTCGGTGTACCAGCCGCAGGCGTTGAACGCGCGGGTGATGGAGTCGCCCAGCGAGGCCATCCGGGCGGGGACGGGGGGAGCGGCGACGGTCTGGGCTCCGGCGGCCGTCCGGGCCGCGGTGGCGGTGGTCCGGGCCTCTGCGGTGGCGGGGATCGTGAGCAGTCCGGTCGTGAGGACGGTCGCGGCGGCGGTGGGTACGAGACGACGGCGTGAGGTCGGACGGCGGTGTGAGGTCGGACGACGGCGTGAGGTCGGGCGGCGGCGTGGGATCGGACGACGGGGTGGGTTCGTGCCCACGGGGTACCTCCGTGCGAGGGAAACGGAAGCTACGTTCTTGCGGCGCCGATGTGAGTGTGAACGTCGTTCCTGTGGTTAACAAGACCTAGTTGCGAAGAATGTCTAGTTAGAGAGGCTGGTCGTTGTCGGGCGCCTGCGGGCGAAGGTGCATGGTGCCGTCGCGCGGCGGCGTGTCGTGGGAGAGGACCTCGACGCCGGGCCTGCCCGCCACGACCCGGAACACGGCGGCGGTCTTGACGGCCGTGCCGGTCTGCCTGCGTACGGTGTCGACGACGCGCAGCCTGCTGGTCAGCAGGCCGGGCCGGACGTCGCACACCAGGTAGCCGCGGCGCCCGTCCCAGTACTTCCAGTGCGGGTTGTCGGCCCGCAGCGGGTCCCAGCGCCCGTGGAACTCGACCTGGTCGGAGTCGCCGCCGGACGAGATCGACGTGCCCGTGAACTCGGCCCCGACGACCCGGGAGGCCGGGTCGTCGAAGTCGAGCTTGAGGTCGGAGACCCAGGTGGCGTGCCGGTCGCCCGTCACCACGATCGGATTGCGGACGCGGCCGGAGCCGAAGAGCCGCATGAGCCGCGCGCGCTGGGCGCGGTAGGCGTCCCACTGGTCCCACTCGCCGAAGCTGCGGCCGGGGCCGAGCGTCCCGTCGGTCTGGGCCATCATCACCTGGTTGGCGAGGACGTTCCAGCGCGCGACCGAGCGGGTCAGGCCGTGGGCGAGCCAGCGTTCCTGCTCGGCGCCCGTGATCGTGGCCGTGGGCAGGTTCGCCTGCCGCTCGTCGGCGGGCTGGTCGCTGCGGTACTGCCGGGTGTCGAGGACGTGCAGCGACATCAGGGTGCCGTAGTCGAGCCGCCGGTAGAGCTGCATGTCGAGCCCGCGCGGGAGCGAGCGGCGACGGAGCGGCATGTGCTCGTAGTACGCCTGGAACGCGGCGGCGCGGCGGGCACGGAACCGCTCGGGCGTCTGCACTGCCGGGTCCTGCGGGACTTCATCCGCCCAGTTGTTGTCGATCTCGTGGTCGTCGAGCGAGACGATCCACGGGTAGGCGGCGTGGGCGGCCTGGAGGTGCGGGTCGGTGCGGTACTGCCCGTGGCGGTTGCGGTACTGCTCAAGGGTGTACGGCTCGTCCGTGCCCTCGTGGACCCGCACGCCGTTGGTGGACGGCCGCGTCTCGTAGATGTAGTCGCCCAGGAACGCCACGAACGCCAGGTCCTCGTCGAGCATGTGCTCGTACGGGGTGTAGTAGCCGTCCTGCCAGCTCTGACAGGAGGCGAACGCGAAGCGCAGCCGGCGCAGGGCGGCGCGCGGCCCCGGAGCCGTACGGGTCCGGCCGACCGGAGAGATCTCCCGTCCGGCCCGGAAGCGGTAGAAGTACTCCTGGTCGGGCGCCAGCCCGTTCACCTCGACGTGCACCGAGTGCCCGAGCTCCGGCCGCGCCACGGCCTGTCCCGTCATGCGGCCGCGCCGGAACCGCCTGTCCCTGGCGACCTCCCACCGGACGGCGACGGTCTGCGATGGCATGCCGCCGCCCTCGACGGGCGCGGGTGCCAGCCGCGTCCACAGCACGACGCCCTCCGGGCTCGGATCACCTGAGGCGACGCCCAGCGTGAACAGGCCGCTGGGCACGGGCGCGCCGGCGGCCGTCCGGACTCCGGCGCGGGCACCGGTGACCGGGTCGAAGAGGACCGGGCCGACGAGCCCGCCCGCGGTCACGGCACCGGTTCCGGCGAGGAACCGGCGCCGGGGAAACGGATGGGATCCTGTCATGCCCCCACCTCCGGGCTCGGGTCCGGTCGCCGAAGACCGTCAACGTCGGGAGAACAGGAGGTAGTCGATCACAGGAACGGCCGGGACCGGGTGCAACGACGGGTCCATGTCGTGCCCTCGGCCGGTCAAGACCCGTTCAACCGCCGGTGGCGGCGGCGTCGTCGAGGCGGCGCAGGGCGCCGCGGACGGTGCCGGCGTCGGTGGTCGCCCAGAACGGCGGCAGCGACGACTTGAGGAAGCCTCCGTAGCGGGCCGTGGCCAGCCGCGGGTCGAGGATCGCGACCACGCCGCGGTCGTCGGTCGACCGCAGCAGCCGCCCTGCGCCCTGCGCCAGCAGCAGCGCGGCGTGCGTGGCCGCGACGGCCATGAAGCCGTTGCCGCCGCGCGCGGCGACGGCCCGCTGCCGGGCCGAGGAGACCGGGTCGTCGGGCCGCGGGAACGGGATGCGATCCATGATCACCAGTTGCAGCGACGGGCCGGGCACGTCGACCCCCTGCCAGAGCGACAGCGTGCCGAACAGGCAGGTCCGCTCGTCCTCCGCGAACTGCTTGACCAGCACGGACGTCGAGTCTTCGCCCTGGCACAGCAGCGGGTGGGACAGATGGTCCTTCAGCTCGTCGGCGGCCTGGCGCGCGGCCCGCATCGACGAGAAGAGCCCGAGGGTGCGCCCGCCGGCGGCCTCGATCAGCTCGGTGATCTCGGTGAGGTACGCGTCCGGCAGGCCGTCGCGGCCGGGCTGCGGAAGGTGCCGCGCGACGTACAGGATGCCGGCCTTGGGGTGGTCGAACGGCGAGCCCACGTCGATGCCGGACCAGACGAGCTCGCGGTCCGCCTTCTTGTCCCTGTCCGCCTTTTCTCTGTCCGGTTCGTCGTCGGCCGTGGCGGCCAGCCCCTCGGCGGCGGTCCGCGCCTCGGGCACGGCGGGCGCCTCCAGCGAGGGCAGGCCCCACTGGCGGGCGAGCGGCTCGAACGATCCGCCCAGGGTGAGGGTCGCCGAGGTGAGGATCGCGGTGCGCTTCTCGAAGAGGGTCGTCCGCAGGAGGCCACCGACGCCGATGGGCGCGACGTGCAGCGTCGGCGGGCGTCTCGGCCGGCCGTCCTGGACGAACGGCTTGTCCAGCCACACCACGTCGGAACGCGCCGCGATCTCGACCTGGAACGAGTCCAGCATCCGTACGGCCGTGTCGTGCAGGTCGTCGAGCGCCGACCGGGCGGCCTTGCGCGCGGCGGCGTCACCGGGCTCCTGGTCCTTCTTGTCGGGCCCGAGCGCGGTGAGGCAGGCGTGCGCGGCGTCGCGGACGACCATGAGGGTGGTGCCGAGTGCTTGGGAGAGCACGTCCATCCGGCCGGCGGGCATCTCTTCCAGAAGCAGGCCGAGGTCTTCGGAGGACTGCTTGAGCCGGTCGGCGACGCCTTCCTCGATGAGCCTGCCGCACCGGCGCGCCGCGGCCTCGACCGCGGCGGCGCTCAGGTCGCCGGTGGCGACGGAGGTGACGCGGTCGACCAGCTCGTGCGCCTCGTCCACGATCACCACGTCGTGCTCGGGCAGGACCTGGAACTCCTCCAGCGCGTCGATGGCGAGCAGCGCGTGGTTGGTGACCACGATGTGCGCCTCGCCGGCCTCGGCCCGCGCCAGCTCGGCGAAGCACTCGGTGCCCTGCGGGCAGCGCGTCGCGCCCAGGCACTCCTTGGCGCTCACGGCCACGTTGCGCCAGGCCTGCTCGCTCACTCCGGGCACGAGCTCGTCGCGGTCGCCGGTGGTGGTCTCGTCGGCCCACTCGTTCAGCCGCTTGACCTGGCGGCCCAGCGCCGACAGCTGCTGAGGGTCGAAGAGGCTCTCGCCGCCGTCCTCGGGATCGTCGGGCACGCCGGTCTGCACGCGGTGCAGGCACAGGTAGTTGCGGCGGCCCTTGAGGATCGCGAACTTCAGCTCCTTGCCGAGCAGCGGGCCCAGCGTCTCGGCCAGCCGGGGCAGATCGCGGTCCACGAGCTGGCGCTGGAGCGCGATGGTCGCCGTCGAGACCACGACGGTGGTGCCCTTGTCGACCGCGTGCCGGATCGCCGGGACGAGGTAGGCGAGGGACTTGCCGGTGCCGGTGCCCGCCTGCGCGGCCAGGTGCTCCTCGGCCGCGATGGCGTGCTCGACGGCCTCGGCCATGCGCACCTGGCCGGGGCGCTCCGCCCCTCCGATGGCCTCGACGGCGGCGGCCAGCAGGGTCGCCAGGTCCGGGATCTTGGTGTCGCTGGGGCTCAGCAGGTCTGGGGCGGGCACGTCGGCCAACGCTACCGGGTCCGCGCGGGCTCCCGTGCCCGGCCTGGTGACCTGCCGTGAGATGGATCACGTGACCACGGGGTCACGCTGACCTGCCACGACCAAGATAATGCAAGCGACCACTTACGGCGCGGGCCGGTCACGGCCATGTAAGGGGAACGTCAGCATGTCCGATTCGGCATTGTCGTTTCGATCGCGGGTGCTCTTCTGTGCCCTGGGCACGGCCGTCCTGGCTGGGGCGGGCGTCACGGCCGTGCTCGCGTCGGCGCGGACGCACGCGGGTTCGACGTACTACGAGGCCACGTTCGGGCGTGCGGGACAGGGGCTGGACACCAGGTCGGACGTCAAGGTGCGCGGCATCACGGTCGGGAACGTGGAGTCGGTGCGGCTCTCGCCTGACGGCCGGGTGACCGTGCGGCTGCGGGTGGAGGAGGGCGTCCAGGTCCCCGTCTCGGCCGAGGCGCGCATCGATCCGGTGTCGATGTTCGGCCCGAAGGAGATCGACCTGGAGCTCGGGTCCGGCGCGACCGCGGGCCCGTACCTGCCCGACGGCGGTACGATCGCCAAGACCAAGGATCCGGCGGACCCGGCCGATACGGCGCGGCCCGCCTACGAGCTGACCAGCAAGATCGATCCGCAGGACGTGGCGACGCTGGCGCGCACGTTCGGGCGCGGCCTGTCCGGGCAGGGACCGGCGCTGCGCCGCGGCATCGACAACGGCGCGAAGGTGATCGACGGCGCGCACGCCAACCGCGAGGCGCTCCGGCGGCTGGTGCGGGACGTGGCCGGCCTCGGTGACGCGCTCGGCGGGAGCGGCGACGCGATCGTCACCGCCACCCGGGACGCCGGCGAGCTCGGCCCGGTCCTCACCGACCGGCCCGACCGGATCGGGCAGCTGCTCGACCAGGCGGGGCGGCTCTCCACCCAGGTGGGCGACAGCCTGCACGGCCACGGCGGCGAGCTCGGCGCCCTGATCGACGGCACCGGCAGGACGGCCCGGGTCGTCGCCGGGCACGACCAGAACGTCGGCCTGCTCATCGACGCGCTCAACGGTTTCTTCGGCGGGCTCAGCGACGTGATGACCGGGCCCGGCCCGAACGGCTACCGCCCGGCGGTGCTCCGCGGCCACGCCGCGCTCGACGTCTGCCAGGTCCTTGCCGACCTCTGCCCGCCGGGTAATCCGCCGCGGCAGATTCCCTAGGCGGCGGCTATTTCCTGACGGCTTCCCAGACGGCTTCCCAGACGGCTTCCCTGGGCGGCAGCTTCCCCCAGGCGGTGACCGCCTGGATAAGATGTGTCACTTAGTGTGATGATGGCCTGGTCAGGGGGAAGAGGAACTGTTGTAGGCCGCGCAGGAAGGGGGAGGGGCATTGAACCGTGCCGTTCGCCGTCGTCGTTACCGGGCCCGGCTCGCCGTGCTCGTGGCGCCGCTGCTGGTGCTGCCCCTCGCAGGCTCGGCGGGAGGAGAGGCCGCGGGGCTATTCCGGGGCCCCGGCGGCGCCAAGCCCAACATCATCCTGGTGGTCGCCGACGACCTCGCCACCACGGATCTCGCCACGAACCCGAGCCGCTTCCCCAACCTCGCCCGGCTCCGGCGCGAGGGCACCAGCTTCACGAACTTCATCGTCTCCGACTCGTGGTGCTGCCCGTCGCGGGCGACGATCCTGCGGTCGCAGTACGTGCACAGCCACCGCGTCCTGACCAACAATCCCCCGAACGGCGGCTTCCCCGAGTTCCATGCCCGGGGGCTTGACGGTTCGACGGTCGGCACCTGGCTGCGCCCGGCCGGCTACCGGACGGGCTTCATGGGCAAGTACCTCAACGGCTATCCCAACACCGCAGGCCCCGCGTACGTCCCGCCGGGCTGGGACGCCTGGCACGTGCCCGCAGCACGCGGCCTGTATCAGCAGCGCGGTTACCAGCTCATCGAGCAGGGAGCCCCCGTCTCGTACGGAAGGGCGCCGGCCGACCACCTGGACGACGTCCTCACGCGTAAGGCCGTTTCGTTCGTCCGCGAAACGCCTCGGGACAAGCCGTTCTTTCTCTACGTAGCACCCATCGCCCCGCATCTGCCCGCGGCCTACGCGGCCCGTCACGCCAGGGCGTTCCCAGGGGTGAAGGCTCCGCGCACTCCCTCGTTCAACCGCGCGGTACGACGCGCCAAGACCGCACCACGCCTCGCCGGGCCCGCCTCTGGGTTCACAGAGCCGCGCTGGCTCGCCACCAAGCCGAAGCTCGGCGCCAAGGCCATCCGGAGGAGCGACAGGATTTACCGTGACCGCCTGCGTTCCCTGCTGTCGGTCGACGACATGGTGGGCGCGCTGAGGAAGAGCCTGCGCGACACGGGGCGCCTGGGGAAGACCTACCTCTTCTTCACCTCGGACAACGGTTACCACCTTGGGCAGCACAGGCTGCCGCCCGGCAAGACCACGCCCTTCGAGGAGGACATCCGGGTGCCGATGCTCGTGCGCGGTCCAGGCGTACCGGCGGGCGGCACCGTGCGTGCCATGGCCGGGACCGTGGACCTGGCGCCGACGTTCGCACAGCTGGCTCGGGCGCGCATTCCGGCGTTCGCCGAAGGGCGCCCGCTGACGCGGCTGCTACGCGGCCGCAAGCCCCGTGCCTGGCGGCGCGCGATGCTGGTCGAGTTCTTCGCCGGCAAGCCGAAGTTCGATCCGGTAGGACCGGACTGCGACACACGCCCGAAGCGCGCCCTCGGCTGCCCGCTTCCGCCGACGTACGCCGCGCTGCGCACCGGCCGTTACACCTACGTGGAGTACGTGACGGGCGAGCGCCAGCTGTTCGACCTCGCCACGGACCCTCACCAGCTGCGCAATCTCGCCGCGGACCCGGCGCTGCTCCGTAAGGACGCGTCACCGAAGGCGAAACGCATCCGTGCTCGTATCCACACGATGTCGGGCTGGCTGAAGCGCTATCGCGCGTGCGCGGGCGCCTCATGCCGCAAGGCCGACCGCCGCTGAAACGGGACGTCCGTCACCCGTACCGGAGTACCGGATGGATCGCCGGTCCGTTTACGGGGTCGCAGGGCGGCGGTTCCGCCTGGCCGAAGGCGCCTTCCGCGCGGACGGAGCCGCGTGCCGGCCCTTCGCTGACGGCGGTGGTGTCTTGAGGGCCAGCGTGGAGACGGCCGGTGTGAGCTGAAGGCGGCCGGCCCGGCGCTGAGTCCTGTCGTCACGGCGGGCCAGCCGCAGTCTGAGGATGACGAGCCAGCCGGCGGTGAGCAGGGCGGCCAGCCAGCCCGCCTGAACGGCGGTGAGGTTCTCCGTGCCGTCGACCGGGATCGAGTTGCTGCGCAGGGCCGCCGACTTCAGCGGGGTCCCGGTCAGCGGAGCGATCTGCGGAGTGGCGATCGGCGGGAGCGCCACCTGCGGCCCGGGCGGTGTGGTCGGCGCCGTGGTGGAGCCCGGCGGCAGCGACGGCACGCCCGGGGGCACGCTCTGTGATCCCGCTCCGGGCGGCGGCGTCGGCGTCGGCGACCCCGGGCCGCCCGTGACGGAGATCGTGCGGGTGACGGTCGTGGCGGCCGCGCGGCTCGCGGAGGCGGTCGCCACCAGCGTGATCGTCCCCGCCTTGGCGTTCGCCGGGACGCGCACGACCGAGAGCGCCGACTGGCTGCCCGAGACCGTGCCCAGGCTCTGCGAGCTCGGCGACGTCGACGCGCCGGACGCGGTCAGCCGTACCACGGTGCCCTTGGCCGCCGCTCGCGACGCCGACACCTGGAGCGTCGCGGTCACCGAGCCGCCCGGGGCCGCGGAGACCGCGGAGACCGACAGGGAGAGGGAGAGCTTCGGGGCGGGGTCGGGCTTCCCCGGCTTCGGCGGGGTCGGCTTCGGGGGCCGGGGCGTCTTGGTCGGAGTCGGGGTCGGCGTGGGCGACGGCTCCGGGTCCTTCGTCGGCGTCGGGTCCGGTGACTTGGTGGGCGTGGGGTTCTCGGAGGGCTCTCCGGACACGGGCGGCGTGCCGGGCGTGGGATCCGCGTCGCCGAAGTTCCCCATCGGTGAGTTGGCCGAGGAACCGGTGGAGCCCGGCAGGTTCATGGTCACCGCGATGACCGACGCGGTGCCCATTCCGACCGCGAGAACGGATCCGGCCACTTTCAGGGAGCGCTCTGGACGCACTTTCCCGCCTATCTCCGAGGCCGACAAGAATGGAAGTGAAAAGGATCGGACCACGGGCCGTGGAAACCGGGCAAGGCTCTGGAAGAGAGTCTGTTGCCGGTTGCGCACCGCCCGTTTCGGGGCGCGCCCGGCGTTGTCACCGGGCGCGCATTTTCAGGTGCCGGTCGCGCGCTGCCGCAGGTGCATCGCGCGGAGCACGACCTCGATGCCGAAACGTGTCTCCGGGTCCTGCAGGTGTTCGCCGAGGGTGCGTTCGAGCTGGCGCATCCGGTAACGCACCGTCTGCGGGTGAACGTGGAGCTGCTCGGCCATCTCGGCCGCCGTCCCCCGGGTCACCAGCCACACGCGGAGCGTCTCGACGAGCCGTTCGTACTGCGCCGGGGTGAGGTCGTTCATGACCGCGAGGCGGCGCCGTGCGAGCTGCTCGATCAGCGGGATGTCCGACAGCAGCCACAGCGTCACGAGGTGGTCCTCGCACAGGGTGAGCGGGCCGTCGTCGATGACGCCGCGCCGTGCCAGCGCCAGGGCCTGGCGGGCCCAGCGCAGGGAGTCGGCCGCGCGGGCGAGCGGGACCGTGAGGCCGACGGCGGCCCGGTGGTCGGGGAGCGCCGCCTTGAGCATGGCGAGCCGTCCCGGGGTCAGCGGGCCCGGCAGCAGCAGGTGCGGCGTCGCCGACTCGAAGTCCACCAGGACGTCGCCGTCGAGCGTCGCGCGGACGTACCGCGCGCTGGGCTGGGTCGCGACCAGCACCACCTCATCCGGCACCTTCCACCCCGCCGCCTCGGCGAGGTCGCGGATCGCCGCCTTGGAGGCAGAGGCGCCTTCGAGAACGAGCCGCAGCAGGCGCCGGCGCCGTTCGTCCACGATGGCGACCGGGCTCTGCTTGGCCTGCACGTAGCCGTCCAGGGCGAGCGCGGCCAGCCGGTCCATGTAGGCGAACACGGTGTCGGCCAGCCCGGACATCACCGCGGCGGACACGTCGAACCGCGGCGCGGCCTTCATGATCCGCCGCCAGGCGACCTGGCCGCTGATCCGGAACGCCGCCTGCAGGCAGTCGAGGCTGCGGCCCTCGTGCGCCTCCAGCTGGCCGAGCCTGCGGCACGCCTCCTCATGGCTCTCGCGGACCGTCGTCGGGTCGGCGATCTGGTCGACGAACGCGGCGAGATGCCGTTCCACGGTCGCCCGCAACGTCTGGCCGTACGGGCCGTCCAGCGGGCGGGCGTACTCGGGGATGTTGCGGCGGATCTCGGCGATGATCTCCTCGGTCAAGCTGGGCAGTTCCGGCCGCATCAGCGAGGCGAGCCCTCGGGGGACCGGAAGCGAAGGGTCGTCCAACGCCCCCGGCGGAAGAGTCTGCGTCATCTGGACACACCTCCGTCACCGCCGTCGTCGGGCCTGCTGGACCGGCTCCGGGGCGGGGTCGCCACCTGGACCGGTCCGGCCGTCACGCCGGCGGTAGCACGAGACCACGACGGTGGGCGGGACGCACCGAGCGGGGACCCCTGCGCGCCGTTCCGGTCGTGGTCCAGGACACTGTGAAAGCTAGATGAGTTCGATGCCGCGCTGTACTAAGCCGCTGCCAAAGAAAGGCGCGTAAATGTACGTGGATGTACATAGAAACGCGGTGTCGCGGTGGGGCGGTCGCGACCATGAAACGGCGATGCTCACCCGTTGATAAACCGATGGGTAACAATTGGCGCCGAGTGCGCTATGTCCCGCCCGGGAACGCCAGCCGCGCGATCTTCGCCCAGTGGCCGGCGACCTGCCCCCCGAGGCGGCCCGTATGGTAGGGCAGCCCGTACGTCCCGCACAGCTCGCGGACCCGGGGCGCGATCTGGGCGTAGCGGTTGCTGGGCAGGTCGGGGAAGAGATGATGCTCGATCTGGTGGCTGAGGTTGCCGGTCATCAGATGCAGCAGCCGCCCGCCCTTGATGTTGCCCGAGCCCAGTAGCTGCCGGACGTACCACTCGCCCCTGGCCTCGCCCTCCAGAGTCTCCTCCTCGAACACCTCGATGCCGCCGGGGAAGTGCCCGCAGAAGATGACGGTGTGCGCCCAGACGTTGCGCAGCAGGTGCGCTGTCGTGGACACGCTCGTGCTCCGATCGGCGGGGACTCCGGGCCGTCACGGGGCACGGTAACGACATGGCGTGGTCGTCCTCTTGCTATCCGTGAATGGAGTTTCCGAGGGAGATGTGGGTCCGTTGACAAGACGCCCGCCGCGCGGCGGCGCGCTCAGTAGTCGAACCAGCGGGGCATGAGCGCGCCGAAGAGCAGGTTGCCGCGGATCTTGATCTTGCGTTCGCGGAACGCGGCGACAGGGTCGAGGCGGCCCGCGCAAAGGTGCAGGAGAGTCGGCGTGGCCATCCTGAGCGTCACGCGGGGCCTGCCCCGGACGCCCTCGAACGACCTGGCGCCCATGGGGGTGAGGAGCAGCTGGTAGGTGTGCCGGCCTCCCGGGGTGTCGATCTCCCACTGCACGATGCCGCCGCGGAGACGGCCCTTCGGCTTGTAGCGCGTGGCCATGAGCGAGAAGACGCGCCCCAGCATGGCCTGGGCGCCGACGCTGCCGATGAACTGGTCGATGACCGCGTCGTCCATTCCCTCGATGTCGAGGAGGGCGCGCAGATCCTTGGGGGAGCTGATCTGGTCGAGCAGGCCTTGGAGGTTGTCGCTCATTCTGCCCTTTCGGAAGGCTGCCGATATGCCGCTGCCGGTATGCCACTGCCCGTATGCGGCTGCCCGTATGCCACTGCCGGTATGCCACTGCCGGCCGGGCCGTGGGGCCAGGCCGGCGCGCGGCGCTCGTGCGGGCGGTGTGCGTTAGGCGGTGTGCGTTAG
This sequence comes from Actinomadura fulvescens, assembly GCF_039533225.1. Lineage (NCBI taxonomy): Bacteria > Bacillati > Actinomycetota > Actinomycetes > Streptosporangiales > Thermomonosporaceae > Actinomadura > Actinomadura fulvescens. The sequence continues at coordinate 28,441 of NZ_BAAATD010000002.1, forward strand.
GCGGTGTGGGTCAGGCGGCGGTGTTGAACGCCTGCGGCAGCTTGGCGCCGAAGAGCATGTCACCGGACAGCTTGATCTTGCTGTGCATGAACGCGGTGATGCCGTCCAGGGTGCCCGCGCACAGGCGCAGCAGGTCCGGGCTCGACATGGTGAGCGTGGTGCGGGCCTTGGCGGCCGGGCCGCTGCCGCCGTCCGCGCGGCCGTTGGCGATCTCCAGGTGGTAGACCTTCTCGCCGTCGGGCGTGGCGATGTGCCACTCGACGGTGCCGCTGTCACCGCCGACCTTCTCGGCCAGGAAGTGTTCGCCCATCAGGCTGAACACCCGGTCGAGCATCGTGTCGGTGCCGGCCTTGGTGACGAACTGGTTGATGAGCGCGTCGTCGCCGCCGGACAGGTCCAGGAACTGCTTGAGCTGGCTGGGGCTGCTGATGCCCTCGGCGAGGGTGGCCAGCACGGACGGGTCGATCTTCTCCAGGAGCACCGGGAAGTCGCCCGAGTCCAGTTGCGCGAGCACCTCCCTGATCTGCTCGGCGTTCAGCGCGCCGAGCAGCGCCTTGAGGTCGGCGTCGCTGCTGGTGCTGATCAGGGTCTTGATGTCGCCGAGAGCGCTCGAGTCGGTCACGGGAGACCTCCGTCAATCTATGAGACATGGATGACTGTCACATAGCTTCGCGGTATTGGAGTGCCCCCGTCAAGACTGACAACGAAATCCGGGTGAATGGGTGGCGCCCTTTTTTGAGGGCGAGAATCGTTTTAGAGATCGGTTGACAAAAACGCCGATCAACGGCCTCGACAACTGTTGTCTCAGGGACAAAATCGGTCGCGCCCATGATTGTGCGCCGACCAGGCCGGCCCCTGTGACTCGTCCACGACGGTGGGGCGTCTAACGATGGGACATCGTTCGATGTGACGTCGGTCATCGCCCCACAGCCAGGCAGTACGATGAATCGGTCAAGGATGACGGGCCGAAGAGACTGAAGAAGCGGGCATGGCTGAGTACCGAATCGACGACTTGGCGCGGGAGGCCGGGACCACGGTCCGCCACGTTCGCGGCTTCCAGGAGCGCGGCCTGCTTCATCCCCCTCGCATGCAGGGCAGGGTCGGCTTCTACGACGACTCCCACCTCGCCCGGATCCGAGTCATCGGCCAGCTTCAGGAGCGGGGCTACACGCTCGCCAGCATCGCCGAGATGCTCACCGCGTGGGAGCGCGGCCACAATCTGAGCGACCTGCTGGGCCTGGAACGGGTGCTGACCGACCGGTGGTCGGAGGAGGAGCCCGGCTCCATGACCCTCGCCGAGGTGGTGCGGGCCTTCGCCCCCCACTATCCGGTGGAGGAGCTCGACGGCCGTGGTCCCGACGACCTCCCGGAGTTCGAGGCGGATCTGCGGCGGGCCCAGGAGCTGGGCTTCATCCGGTGGACGGGGGACCGCTACGAGATCCCCAGCCCGGCGCTGCTGGCCGTCGGCGCCGAACTGGTCTCCTCCGGCATCCCCCTCCATGCCGTCTTCGACATCGCGGAGGTCCTGCGGGGCGACTGCGACGCCATCGCGCGCAGGTTCGTCCAGCTGACCGTTGACCACGCCGGGCTCGGTGACGTCGTCAACTACTCCGACCGGCAGGACTTCCGCGAAGTCGCCGCGCTCGTGCAGCGGCTCCGCCCGATGGGCGTCCTCGCCGTTCAGGGGCTGCTCGCCCGGTCGCTGCACGTGGAGATCCAGGCGGAGCTGGGCCGGCAGATGGCACAGATCGCTCAGCAGGCGCGGACCGCGTCGGAGACCGCCCCGCCGGCGCCCGCCCCCTGAGGCTCGCGCGGGCCGAACCACGGGGGATCGACGCCGGGCCGTGCCTCGGCCAGCCACACGCGCAGCACCATGAGGAACTCCAGGTGCAGGTCGGGGTCGTGAAGGTCGGCACCGAACAGCTGGTCCAGCTTCCGCATCCGCAGGCGGACCGTCTGCGGATGCACGTGGAGCCGTTCCGCCGCCACCGCCGCGTGACTGCCGCTTTCGAGCACCGCGGAGAGCGTCTCGGCGAAGCGGTATCGCTGGTTCGCGCGCAGCTCCAGCAAGGGACGAAGCCGCTGCGCCGCGGAATGCGCGACGATCTCCCGGTTGCGCAGAACGGTCATGGCCGGCAGATGTTCGGTCGCGATGACGAGCCGGTCGGAAGGGACGAGGCCCCGGAGGGAGAGCTCCAGCGCCTGCCGGGCCCACCGCAGTGACAGCCCGACCCTGTCGACGGGCACCGTCGGGCCCATGGCGGCGGCGCGTCCGCGCAGCATCGTCTCCAGCCCGCGGCGGCGCCCGGGCCCCTCGGGGTCGGGCACGATGAGGCACGGTTCGGGCCGGTGCCGTCCGTCCAGCACGTCGGCGGGCGGCCCCAGATGCCAGGGCGGCCCCGGATCGCCGGGTTGCAACGCCACAGCGGCGGCCCGGCGGGGCACCGGCCAGTCGGCCTCGCCCGCGAGGTCGGTCACCTCGTGCGCGCCAAGACCCTCGATCAGCCGCTCCAGCAGTACGCGGCGGCGGTGCAGGCGGAGGTCGAACTCCTCGCCCGCGGCTTCGGCATGGCCCTGGGCCGCGGCCCGGGTGAGCCGGTTGAGGTAGGAGAAGGCCTCCTCGACGACCTGGCCGTACACGGAGGTGGGCATCTCCACCGCCGTCATCGCGCGGGCGAGGTGGCGGACGGCGCTGCGCGCGCCGATGTTCACGGCAGCCTGCCATTCGCGCAGTCCCCGCCCGGACAGGGCCTCCAGCGTGCCGATCTTGCGGAAGAACTCCACGATCTGGTCCGACGGCGGACCGGGACGTTCGATCATGACGAGGAACTGGTCGACCGCGTAGCCGGTGGCCAGCTCCAGGGCCTGAACGCAGTCCTCGTCGGCGTACTCGGGGATCTTGCGCTGGATCTCGGCGACGGAGTCCCGCACGATCTCCGGGACCATCCGCCGCAGCGCCAGCGACAGCTTGGCCTGCACGTCGAGGTCGAGTTTCAGGTCGAGTTCGATCACCTGGCCGGGCCCGTTCATGCCGCCTCCTCTCAGCGCTGGACGTCCGGCCAGACGCGAGTCTCGCAGATCTATGTGCCGTGGATTTACGTCACAATCGTGCACGGCACGTTTCACCGGTGTCAAGAAACGCCGCGGCGACCGGCGCGGGGTGCCGCGCGGGGCGTCCGCGCGGACGTCTCCGGCAGGAACGCGAGGAGCGGAACGCCTATCAATCGACGAGCAGGAATTGCTCGCGATGAGTCACTCGATGACTTTTCCCAGCTCTCAACGGCTGGCTACCGTGACGTTTCGATGGTGGCACGGACGGGCGCCGCCGGACGTGCCACCATCGTGACGAATACCTCTGTCTCCGCAACACCTTGCCGTGTACCGTCTTGACCGTCGGTAGTGGCCTGTGGCCGCCGTACGGGGCAGGGGTGTGGATGGAAGGCGGCATTCGCTACAGGGCCGAGCGGATCGCGCTGGCCCTGATGGCCATGGCGGGCATCGTGGTGTTGCTCGCCGACCTGCTCGGCTGGCTCGACAAACTGGCTCCCGGCGGCGCGCTTCCCAAGGTCACGCTGTTGATTCTCAGCACCGTCACCCTGTTCCTGCTGATGGAGGTCGACCGCCTCAAGGTGCTCGACAACGTCAACGCGCAACTGTCCAAGCTCGATATCGAGTCGCTCGCGCTGGAACGAAAACAACGGCATTACGGCGGCGTCATCCAGGTGCACCACCGCTTTCCCGAGACGGTGTTCGGCAGATATCTGGAGGCGGCGACCACCGAAGTGATGATCCTGCAGACCTGGATTCCGAACCTCCGGCTGTTCGTCGACGAACTGCGGGACGCCATCAAGGAGCGTCACGTCCGGGTGCGCATCCTCATCCTGCATCCGTCGTCCCCGGTGGCGCGGCTCCGCGACGAGGCGCTGAGCCGGTTCCGCGACCCCGAGCTGTCGGGCGACGTGGGCGCGAGCGCGCGGCAGTGCCTGGCCAAGCTGGCCGAGATCTACACCGACCTCGGCAGCGACGGCGAGCGGCTCCAGGTGCGCGTCTACAACTCGCTGCCGTCCATCGCCGTCTACAAGGTCGACGAACGGTATCTCGTCAGCTCGTTCCTGCACGGGCAGCTGGCGATCGACTCCACCCAGCTTGAGGTCGACGGCAGCGAGACCGCGCTGGGGCTGGAGGTCCAGCACGAGCTGGACGTGCTGTGGCGCATCGGCTGCGACGTCGACCTTCGGGACTGGCGCGGTTCGATCGGGAACATCAACCCTTGAGCGATGACATGGGCGGGGGAGAGGCTGGAACCATGGACGACCTGCACGAGCTTGACGAGTTCGAGGACGCGCTCATCGACCGGTTCAAACGGCATCCGGTGCTGGCGGACGTCACGCGGCTCGCGGACGAGGACTTCGCGGAGATCCTGCTGCAGCGGCGGTTCCTCTCGCTCGCCTTCACCCCGGCCTACGATCTGGCGATCGATCTGCTGGAGGACGAGGCCGGCCTGCGGATCGCCCGCGTCATCCTGCGCGAGGAGTATCCCGACGACAGCGGGCACACCCGCTCGCACCGCGAGGACATGACCGAGGACCTGATCCGCCTCGGCGTGCCCCGCAAGGAGATCGTCGAGAGCACGCCCACGGCGGCGACGACCGCCGCGATCACCGACACCCTCGGCCTGATCGCCGACGCGGGCCGGCAGGGCAGCCCTGACCTGCGGTTGCTGACGTTCCTGCGGTTCTGGGGCGAGGTGCTGGTGTCGGTCGAGTACGAGCTGCTCTGGCCGCGGATGGAGCCGGTGCTGATCCAGAACGGGGAGAACCGCTCGCGGTTCTACTACCCGCACTACGTGCACGACGCCAAGGCGCGTTCCCTCGCGACCGTGTCCCTCCTGTCGGGCACGCATTCCGATCGCCTCGGCATGCGCGTGAGCGAACTGCTCGCCCGGGAGGACGGGGCCGAGTGCTTCAGGGAGATCGAAGAAGGCGCGCTGCGGCTCAAGGAGACGTTCTACGACCAGTTCCGCCCGATGGTGCCGGTCCCGGAGAGCTGACCGTCCGCCGGCGGCGTTTGTCACCCGGCTCGAAGTCCGCGCGCGAAGTGCTGCGCCGCCTGACTGTTCCGGACCGCATGATCCCAGTACTCTCCCCACCGTCATGATCGAGCACGGCCGGGCTGGAGGAGCGCTGAGCAATGGGCACATCGAAGCCGCGATCGCCTGCCAGGACGGCCGTCCTCACCGCGCTCATCCTGGGCGCCGCCCTGTCGCCGGTACCGTCCGCGCCGTCCGCCGCCGCGGCCGTGCCCGTGCCTGCGTCTGCGTCTGCGTCTGCGTCTGCGTCCAAGACCACGGCCGCGACGGTTCCGGCCGACGACGGCGCGCGGATCGTTGACGAGACGTGGCTGGACGCCTCGACGGTCGACCTGTCCGTCCAGTCCCCGGCGGTGGCGCAGACGGTGAAGGTGCGCGTGCGCGTACCGCAGGGCTGGCAGCGTGACTCCGCGCGCACGTGGCCGGTGGTGTTCGCACTCGGCGGCGGTGACAGCGCGGACACCCAGGCCACCTGGATGGAACGCACCGACATCGAGGACGTGGCCGCGCAATGGGACGCGCTCGTCGTCATGCCCGACCCCGGCCAGGCGGGCTTCACCGACTGGTACAACTACGGCGCGTTCGGCGTTCCGGCGTGGGAGACGTTCCACACCACCGAGCTGCGCCAGCTCGTCGAGCGCAACCTGCGCGGCGGGGACGACCGGGCGGCCATCGGCCTTTCCACCGGCGGGCACGGCGCGCTCACGATGGCGGGCCGTCACCCCGGCTTGTTCAGGTACGCCGCCTCCTACAGCGGCGTTCTGCACATCACCATGCCGGGGATCGACAGCCAGCTCCTGCTGCTCAACCTCCCCGCCGGGGACGCTTTCCGGATCTGGGGCGTTCCGTGGCTGCACTCGGCGAACTGGCGGGCCAACAACCCCTACGACCTGGCCGCGAAGCTGCGCGGCACCGGGCTCTACGTCTCGTCCGGCACGACCGGCGACCGGGGACCGCTCGATCCCACCGACCTGAGCCTTCCCGAGGCGATCAGGGCCCGGCTGGTCGGCGGGATCAGCGAGCAGCTGACCGGCCTCACCTCGTCGGCCTTCGTCGGCAGGCTCAGGTCGCTCGGCATCCCCGTCACCGCGAACCTGTACGGCGACGGATGGCACCAGTGGGCTTACTGGAACCGCGAGATGAAGGCCTCCTGGCCTCTGGTCATGCAGGCCGTCGGAGGCAAGAAGGTGACCGGCTAGGCCCGGGGCAGGCAGATTGGTCGGCTAGATCCGGGGCGCAGCGCGGTCAGCCGTCGCTTGGCGTCATCGCGGGGAGCCGCGGGGCGGCGGTGCGGGTGGGCCGGGTCCGGCCGCGCACGGTGACCTCGCCGGTGAACTCCCAGTGCGCGGCTTCGTCCGCTTCGGCGGCGTCGAGGACGGTGCCCGAGGCGAGAACGCGGGCGCTGGTGTTCTTGGCGAGGTCGGTGAGGCGGGCCGCCTCGTTCACCGGATCACCGATGACGGTGTACTCGAAGCGTTTCTCGCTGCCGATGTGCCCGGCCACGGCCTCGCCCGCCGAGACGCCGATCGCCGCGCTCAGCTGCGGTACGTCCGCGGCCAGGCGTTCGGCGAGCTCGCGGGCGGCGGCCAGGGCGCGGGTACGGGCGCCCGGCAGGTCCACGGGCGCGCCGAAGATGGCCAGCGCCGCGTCGCCCTCGAACTTGTTGATCCAGCCGCCGTGCTTCCCGACCACCTGGACGACGACCGCGAAGAACTCGTTGAGCAGCGCCACCACCTCGGCGGGAGGACGGGTGGCGGCCAGCCGGGTCGAGCCGACCAGATCCACGAAGATCACCGCCACCTGCCGGAGCTCGCCGCCCAGTTCGACGCCGTTCTGCAGGGCGATCTTGGCCACGTCCTCGCCGACCTGGCGGCCGAAGAGGTCCTGGAGGAGCTCGCGTTCGCGCAGCCCCGACACCATGTGGTTGAAACCGGCCTGGAGGCGCCCGATCTCGCTGCCGTCGTAGACGGGGACCTCCGCCCGCAGGTCGCCCCGGTCGACCCGCGTGAGGGCCAGCCGAACGGAGTCGATCGGGTCGGCCATCGCCCGCGCGGCCAGGTAGGTCACCCCGACGCCGACCACGAGCGCGGTCGCTCCGAGCACCACCATCGTCCAGGCCAGTTCCCGGCCGGCCACGTCGGCGATCGTCAGCGCGGCCAGGCCCATCAGCACGACGCCGAGCACGGGCACGGCGGTCCCGAGCGCCCAGGCCAGGAGGGAACGGGTGACCACTCCGGGAACGCGGGAGGCCGGCGGCACGGTGGTCGTGAGGGCCCGCGCGACCGCCGGGCGGAACAGCCGTTCGGCCAGCAGGTAGACGATCGTGCAGGTGGTCAGCCCGCCGAGAAGGCAGACGAGGCCGAGCTTGAGCGCCAGCAGCGGCTCGAAGAAGACGTTGATCGCGGCCCAGCCGACGCTGGCCACGCCCCAGAGCACGACGTGCACTCTCATCAGCCGCAACGGGGCGCGCAGGACCAGGCGTTGCTCGTGTTCGGTCAGCACCCGGTCCGTGCGGAACAGCCCGCGGATGGGCCGGAACGACCGTAGCCCGACCGCGACGCCCACCGCGATCGCCGCCGTGGCGTATCCGAACAGCAGCGCCACGTTGCCCTGCTGCCGCGTGGCGGAGACGTCGTCGGGATCGGGCAGCACGACGGTCGCCAGCACCAGGACCACCAGCGCGCCCCCGATGTTGGACAGGACCGCGGTGATCGTCACCAGCCAGCGGATCCGCCGTTCGACATCGGCGCGCGACGCGTCCGATGGGCCGTCGAGCATCCAGCGAACCGGCCGTCTCATGATCGGCACCCGGTGTTGCTCCTTCGTCGAAAGGCGGAAGCGGGAGATCCGCCCAATCTAGATCGTCGCTGTCCGTGCCCGTGCCCACGCCCCCGGGAGGACGAAGCCCGCCCGCCGCGTGCGGCGTGACGGGCGGGCTTTCCCCGGGAGCCGGGTCAGGCGGTGCGGTCGCCCGATCTGCGGTCGGGGGCCGGGCCGCTGCGGGCGCGCAGCGCCATCGCGCGGAGCACGGCCTCGATGCCGAACCGCGCCTCGGGGTCCTTGAGCTGGTCGCCGAGGCTCTGCTCGATCCGGCGCATCCGGTAGCGGACCGTCTGCGGGTGGATGTAGAGGTGCTTGCCGATCTCGGCGGCCGTGCCGCGGGTCACCAGCCAGGCCTGCAACGTCTCGGTGATCCGCTCGCGCTGGCCGGGCGTCATGTCGTCCAGGCTCGCCAGTTCCCGCCGCGCGATCTGGTTGATCAGCTCGGGGTCCGACAGCAGCCACAGCGTCACCAGATGGTCCTCGCACGCTACGACCGGCCCGTCCTCGATGATCCCTCCGTCGGCCAGGTCGAGCGCCCGGCGCGCCCAGCGGAGCGAGTCGGCCGCCCGCACCGGCTGGACGGTGAGCCCGGCGGCGAGCTGCCGTCCCGGGATCGCCGCCTGCAACATGGCCTTGCGGGCCATGGTCAGCGGGCCGGGGATCAGCAGATAGGGCTCGGCGCCGTCCAGGTCGAGCAGCACGTCCTCGTCCAGGGCGGCTGGCGCGCACCGCACCCCGGGCCTGGTCGCGACCAGCGTCACCTGCTCGGGGATCTTCCATCGCAGGGAGTCGGCCAGCTCGGTGATGACCATCCCGTTCCCGGCCGAGTCCTCCAGGATGAGCTGGAGCAGGCGCCGGCGCCGCCCGTCCATCGCCCCAGCCGGATGTGTCTTGGCCTCGGCGTAGCCGTTCAGCGACAGTGCCACCAGCTCGTCCAGGTAGGCGAACACCGCGTCCGCCAGCCGCGACATGATCGACGACGACAGCTCGTACCGGGGAGCGATCTTCATCAGCCGCCGCCACGCCACCTGCCCGCCGATCCGGAACGCCGCCTGCAGGGAGTCCATGCTCCTGCCCTCGTGCGCCTCGATCCTGCCGAGCTTCCGGCAGATGCCCTCGATGCCGCTCTTGGTGGACGCGGTGTGCGGGACCGCGATCCGGTCGACGAACGTGGCCAGGCCCTCCTGCACGCCGAGCCGCAGCACATGGCCGAACGGGCCGTCGATCGATCCCGCGTACTCCGGGATGTTCCGCCGGATCTCCGCGACGATCTCCTCGGCGAGGCTGGGCAGCTCCGGCCGCAGGATCGGCGCCAGACGCCGCGGGAGTGGCAGGGTCGGGTCCTCCAGGAGTCCCGGCTCGAGAATTTCAGTCATGGGAGACACCTCCGTACCCACCGGCCGCGCCGCCTGTTACACCGGTGCGGGCGGGACACCCGGCATCGACGCTCCGGCATTGCCGATGGTTACAAACGATCACGGACCTGGGGTGGGACACATCGAGCGGGGACCCATGCGCCTGTCCGGCCGTGATCCAGGACATCTCGGAGTCTGTCGCGCGATGAGCACTTTCTCTCTATGCCCAATGCACGCTCCTGCGGAAAAATGCTCACGCAGGTTAATAGCGCGTGACCGGCGCCTCACGCCGGATCGTCCCGTACTCCACATCGGACAAGTCTCTGATGTCGTTTATCACCGGATGACAATCAGGAAAGAAGTCACTACCAGTTCCCGGTCCGTCACTGTCTGTTATGGCATCATCGCAGTCAGTACATGCGGATTGCATGAGGCTCTGGAGGGGGACGACGCGGATGTCCGAATCGACGAGGTGCCTGAACGAGACGTACGCCGGCGCGCTCTCTCCGGGCGACGGGTTGCGGGCGGCGATCCGCGAGAGCTCCGTGACGCCGCTGGTCGGCGTGTTCGACATGTTCTCGGCGTCGGTGGCGGCCCAGCACTACGACGGGTTGTTCGTGTCCGGCTACGGGTTCGCGGCCTCCTACTACGGGCTGCCCGACATCGGCTTCATCGCCTGGCCCGACATGGTCGCGTTCGTCCAGCGGCTGCGGCTCGCCTTCCCGCGCCATCACCTGCTGGTCGACATCGACGACGGCTATGTGGACCCCGAGACCGCCTGCCATGTCGTCGGGCACCTTGAGGCCATCGGCGCCTCCGGCATCATGCTGGAAGACCAGCGGCGCCCCCGCCGGAGCGGCCACAGCGACGGCAAACAGGTCCTTCCGCTGCCCGAGTATCTGGAGAAGCTCCACCTGGTCCTGGAGACCCGCCGCGACCTGGTCGTCCTCGCGCGTACCGACGCCGTCGACGAGGAGGAGATGAAGCGCCGCGCGGCGGCGCTGGCCGCCACCGCCGCCGACATCGTCATGGTCGACGGCATCCGCAGCGCCGAGCAGGTGCGCGGCGTCCGGGCGGCCGTCGACGCGGTCGAGCCGGGCAAGCCGCTGCTGTTCAACCAGATCGCCGGAGGCAAGTCGCCGCGGTGGTCGCTCTCCGAGCTCGCCGAGCTCGGCGTGGACGTGGCCATCTACAGCACACCCTGCCTGTTCGCCGCCCACGCGGCGATCGACGCCGCGATGGCGAGGCTCAAGGCCGACGACGGACGGCTGCCCGACGGCCGTGACCACACCGTCGGCGTGGCGGAGTCGACCGCCCTCCTCGAACGCAACCTCACCCGCCACCGTCCCCGCTGAGCGCCGCATGCGGCCACCGGCGTAGCGTTCACCCTGCGCCGGAACGGCCCCGGCCAGCCCGGCACAGCGAGGCCAGGATCTTCCCCTACTTCGGCTCGCTGACCTTTCAACGGGCGGTCAGGCGTATGGATGCCGACGGCGGGTGGCCCACGCTGACGGACTCGATCTGGTCGGTCGGCCGGGAGAGCGAAGGTCACCGCCTCGTCCTCGAACGCCTCGGCTAGCCCCACGCCGACAACTCGGCCGATCCGGTCCATCCCGGCTGTCAGTTACAGACGGCGTGGACCTGCTTCGTGCCCGCTCTGCCCTGAGCCGCCACCGCTGGTGAGGAGCTTTCCTCACCAGCGGTGCGCGACGCCGGGTCAGCGGCGAAGTGTGACGACCTTCTTCAGCGTTTGGTCGACGGTGTTGCCGTCCGCGTCACGAGCCTGGACGCGGAGTGACACCTTGGCTCCCGGCAGGTTGGGCGTGTTGAGGGCGATGGCGTATCCGCCGTCGGTGCGTGGCGAGGCCGAAGCGGCCTGCCATGTGGCCCCTGCGTCGTACGACACCGACGCTTGGACCTGGGTGAGTCCGGAATTGGCAATGCCAGGCTGGTGGTGTCCGAAGACAGTGACTTCCACGGCACTGTTCGCGGCCACCGTATAGGCCATGTCGTGTGAGATGCCGTAGTCGAGAAGGAGCAGTGGCGTCGCGGCGCAGTCGCCCGATCCTGAGGTCCCGCGCATGCCGCAGACGTAGCCTGAGGGGACGGTGGCGGCGCTTGGCGTTCGGGAATTGAAGCCCCAGGTCGTGTCGACCTCATAGTCGGTGAACCGTGACATCGGTGCCTTGTAGACCAGGCGCAGGCTGTAGCGGGCGTCCCCCGCCGGAACGTCGTAGGCGTGCAACCCGTCGTCGGTACGTGGCTGCAGCGCTGTGCCCTCCCGGGTGAGGGTGTCGACGACGTTGTCGCTCGGCGGCTGGACGCCGCTGATCCCGCCGTACCGCCCGCCCTGTTCGCTGTGCCATTCACCGGCCACGAGCTCCGGGGCGAGATAGAGGGTGTTTCCGCGCCGTCCCAAGAACAGTGGCGTCGGAGAGGAGCCGAAGCCAGAGGCGGGTCGGTTGACTCGTTCGAGCTGGCCGAGCCGGAACGGTGCGCGGCCTCGCATCTCGATGCCTGCGGACGGTACCGGGTACTTGTCCCAGCGCACCCAACCGTGACTGACGCCTTCATACGGAAGCAGGATCCGGGCCCATTGCAGGTCCGGGTCGGCAGGAAAGAATTCTCGCCGCCTGACAGGCGCCCAGTAATTGGAGTTCTCCACGAAGCTGTTCCCAAAGAGATAGGTGGCCATCGCCGCGTTGGTCTCCGCGTGGAGATCGGGCTCAGTGGAAGGAAAGAGCACCGCGCGCGACGCCGAGTTGCTCTCGTCCATGCTGATCCGCGGGTCCGCCGGAATTTGGTTCTTCCAGTACTTGGCCGGGTTCCACACCTCGTCGGGCCTGATCGTGCTGGTGAGGCTGAGCTGGACGTGCTCGCCGACGTCAAGGGCGGCGGCCTGGAGCAGGCTCAGTCCGTTGGCGCGGGTTATACCGGCGACGGGCAGCTTCTCGCCGCCCTTCATGAGTTGATCCTCCTGCTCGTTGGTGGCCTCGTAGCCATCGCGAGACTCGAAGACGATGGCGCCTTGGTAGCCGGCGTCTTTGAGGCGCTGCGCCACGGCGGCTCCCGGCTCTCCGTTTCCGGGACGCTGAACCAGGGCGACCTTGTTGTCCAGTGTCACCGCCGGCAGCTGGGCCGCGCTGCCATCGCCGACGTACACGAGGTTGATGTCGCGCTTGCCCGCCGCGAACATCTCGAGCTTCGACCAGGAGCCGGGAACCTCGATTTCGCGATGGAAGTCGTGATAGCGCCCGCCGATCCGGAGGCCGCCGTACTCCAGCAGGACAGGTGGCTTGATCCATTGACCCTGGAACCCGATGGCGAACGTTCCCTTCGTGACCGGCGCCGATGTCGGCATCACGTACACCGGCATCTGGGTGAGATGACGGCCGATCCAGGACACGGAGAAGCCGCGGCGGCTGTCGGCCCATCGGTTCCAGCTCATGCTGGTCGCCTCTGGAACGGTGGGATTGCCGGTGTTGACCTGAATGGGTTTCATCTGCCGCGCGTCGAAGACGACCTCGGTGGCGCTCGTGACGTTCACCTCGGGGCGAACCGCGAGAAGGGTCCCGCCTCCCGCTGTGCCGGCCTCCCCGAGAGAGCCCTCGATCGCGAACTGGTAGGAGCCTTGTGGCAACTGGAGTGTGCGGTTGGCCTCCTCGTACTCCGTCCATCCCGCGTCCGGGTCGTCGAGGGGCAGGACGGTCAGCGGCTTGTCCCACAGGGTGTTGCCCGAACGGTTGATCACGCGGAAGGTGACGTTGTGGACCGGGCCGTCAAGGCCGATGGCGGTGGCGATCTGCTGGTCACCCGCGGTCGCGGTGAGCCGCCCCTGGAAGATCCCGCTGTAGTCGTCCGGGCGACGGACGGTCAGCTGTGTTTGCCCGGTCTGGCCTGCCGCGATGGTGAGGGTGGAGGGGGAGAGGGTCACCTTGTCGGAGGGAACGACGTTGCCCTTGCTGTCCTTGAGCTCGGCCTTCAGAGCGAGGGTGACCGGGCTTGATCCGGTGTTGGTGTAACTGACGGTCTTGGTCACCTGGCCTTGGCCTGCGGTCAGGCGGCCGAGGCTGAGGGTGTCGGGAGTGGCGAGCACGGTCTGCTTGATGGCCTTGTCCACCTGGACACGGCCGCTTCCAGTTTCGAAAGCGGTGCGGCCGATGTCCTTGGCGGAGCCGACCAGTGCGGCTTTGATCTGCGCACTGCTCCATGTGGGGTGTTGCTGTTTGAGGATCGCGGCGGCGCCGGCCACGTGCGGAGTGGCCATCGAGGTGCCGGAGGCGGACGTGTAGTTGGCGTCCACGGGAGAGCCCATCGACGTGCCCTCGGCGAGGGTGGCCACGATCTGGTGACCAGGGGCCGAGATCTCCGGCTTGACGCCGCCGTCGGTCTGCCGCGGGCCACGTGAGGAGAAGTCCGTGAGCTTGTCGGCCTTGTCGACCGCGCCCACGGTCAGCGCCGACGCGGCGATCCCGGGAGAGTCCAGCGTCCGGGCAGCGGCACCCTCGTTCCCCGCGGCGACCACGAAGAGCGCTCCAGTCGTCGCCGAGAGATCATCAACGGTCTGGGCGAGCAGATCGGTCTCCTGACGCTCTGGCGCGCCGAGGCTCAGGTTGATGATGTCGGCGTCCTGCTCTTCGGCGGCCCAGTGCATGCCGGCGATGATGTCGGATTCCAAACCGTGCCCGCCTGCGTTGAGTACCTTGCCGACCAGCAGCTTGGCGCCTGGTGCCACGCCTTTGCGCACCGGTGTCCCGGCCTTTCCCTGTCCCAGTACGGTCGAGGCGACATGGGTGCCGTGGCCGCGGCCGTCGGTGAGAGGGGCCTCGCCGCCGACGAAGCTCTTGCCGCCGATAACGGTGCCCTCGAAATCGGGGCCTGGATCGAGTCCGGTGTCGAGCACGGCCACCTTGACACCTTGACCGGTGTGCCCGGCCTGCCATGCCTGGGGGGCGCCGATCTGCGGGACGCTCTGCTCGAGGGTGGCGCTGACCCTCCTGTCGAGGAGCAGGCGCTGCGCGGATCCGCGAAGAACGGCTCTGCCGTTCTTCGCGGCGGCTTTGGCCGGGGCGAGCGCAGACCAGATCGCGCCGCGCTGCCTGCGGTCCACCGAGAAGGAGACCAGGCCGGCTCCAGCGATGGTTCGTCGTGTCTTGCCTCCGGGCAGAGCGTCGGCCCGCGCACGCAGCGTGCCGGCATTCGGGGGCTCTTTGCCGGACCGGTAATCGACGATCACTGGCAGCGGCTTGCCGGCGTCGGCCAGTCCGTCGTCGACCAACCGGCTGACATTGAACAACTCCCGGTCCACGCTCTTCGCGGCGATGAGCGGCTGGACGTCACTCGGGATGACGTATCGGTCGTCGCCGCTGGTGATCATCTTGTAGGCGATGCCAGGTCTCTTACCGGTAAGCCTCACCTGTCGGCTGGATGCGTCGTACACGACGGAGTCGCCCGTGATGAGGCTCACCGCGTGTGGCTCGGCGGCCGATCCTGCGTGCGCTGGGCCGGAGCGTGCAGATGGCCCCTCGGCGCCGGCCGCCGGCCCGTGGACAACCGACAGCATCAGCGCTGTCGCTGACAGCGCCGCCGCGACGGCGCGCCTGCGTGGGGGAGCGGACAAATTCAGCCTCCGATGTCAATGTGAGCCGTTGTTTATGTGCGCGACTGATCACGTGCGCGATTCTGACTCTCGGATGGCTGAAGAACAAGCTTGTATATGCTTATCTCTGGAGGTATGTCCGTGTGGCCGCGGTTTATTGACAGGGAAAGTGCTGTTCTTGTCAGCGACAGCTAAATTCCGGCGAGAAATGCTCGCCGCGCACTGTTCGGTCTACTTGATCTTTGGGGCTGTCCGACGGGGTTCGTTCGTGCTCTTATGGCGCGAAAGCCCTCGGCCGGCCGAGGTGCAGCGGATGGGCCGAAGGTGGTCGATGTGCAGGTCGAACTGCGGCATCTGCGGGCGCTGTGCGCCATCGCCGACGCGGGTAGCGTCAGCCGGGCCGCCGCCACCTTGGGGGTCTCGCAGCCCGCCCTCGCCGCGCAGCTGCACCGGATCGAGGCGGCGCTCGGTGGTCAGGTCTTCCGCCGGGGCAGGCTCGGTGTCACGCCGACCCCGTTCGGCCGTTTCGTCCTCAACCGGGCCCGGTCCGCGCTCATGACCGTGGACGAGCTTCTGACCGGGCCCGCCGACGGCACGGACGGCGTGCGCATCGGCGGCTACGCCACGCCTGTGCTGTCCGGCTTGCTGCACCGGCTGTTCGAGCTGCCGGGGTCGCGGATCACCGTACAGACCGAGTACTCGCCGCGCCTGCTGTTGGATCTGCTCGTCTCGCGGCGGCTGGACGTCGCGACGCTGGTCGACTATCCCGGGCACGAACTGCCCGTCATGCCCGGGATCGGCACCCAGCTGATCGCGGTCGAGCCGGTCTTCGTCGCCCTGCCCGCGGGGCACCGGTTCGCCGGGTGTGACGAGGTCGTGCTGGCCGACCTGGCGGGCGAGGACTGGCTGGTCACCCCGCCGGACGGCGCCGGATGGCCGGAGTGTTTCTACTCCGCCTGCCAGGAGGCCGGCTTCACGCCGCGCGTGCGCCACATGATGACCGAACGCGACATGATCCGGACCCTGGTCGGCGAGGGGCGGGCGGTCGCGCCGTGCCAGGCCACCTGGCGGGCCGGGCCGGACATCATGATGCGGCCCCTCGCCGGACCGCCGCTGTGGATGCGGCACCTGCTCGCCTGGCGGCACGGCGGCCCGCTGGCCGACCGGATCGGTGAGCTGCGGGCGTTCGCCGAGGAGGCGTACCGCGACGCCATTGCTGACAGCCCTGCCTATGCGCGGTGGCATCACACGAGAGTTATGGAGGGTTGAGATAGGGCGAAAAGCCGCAATTTGACGATACTCGGGGCTCTCCCCTCAAGGAGGATCCCCGTGCGCATCGCAACCATCCTCTGTCTCCTTCTCGCGTTCCTCCCAGGCACCGCGGCCGCCCAGATCGCCCGTACGGAGTGGCGTGAGGTGTTCTCGCCGGACGGCACCATCCAGCGTGTGAAGCTGACCCGCACCCCCGCCGACGCCCCCGCGCCCCGCTCCGTGATCGCCGCCGCCGATGTCGTTCCGATCGAGGTCAACGGGCCCAGTGAGAGCCGCTTCGACCTCGTCTTCGTGGGCGACGGCTACACGAGCGGCCAGTTCACCACGTACGGCCAGCACGTCCGGAGCAAGTTCGCCGAGATCATGGCCATCGAGCCGTTCCGCTCGCATCGCACGCAGTTCAACGTCTGGCAGGTCAACGTCGCCTCGCCGCAGTCCGGAGTGGACAACGACCCCTATGGCGTCAACCGCAACACCGCCATGGACATGGGCTTCTACTGCGGAGGCATCCAACGGCTTCTCTGCGTGAACGAGACCAAGGCACAGCAGTACGCCGCGCAGGCCCCCGACGTCGATCAGGTGCTGGCACTCGGCAACAGCACCACCTACGGAGGCGCGGGCGGCAGGGTGGCCACCGCGTCCGGCGGCAACGCCCAGTCCGGCCAGGTCGCCATCCACGAGCTCGGCCATTCGATCGGCGGGCTCGCCGACGAGTACGAGGGTGGTAACCGGTATACGGGCGGCGAGCCGCGTGAGCCGAACGTCTCGATCTACTCCCGCGAGACCATGCGCCAGTACCGGCTGAAGTGGCACGCCTGGCTCGGCCAGGCCACTCCGGACGGCGGCGTGATCGACACGTACGAGGGCGGCTACTACTACCGGTACGGCGTCTACCGGCCCAGCCAGAACTCGATCATGCGAACGCTCGGCCGCCAGTTCAACCTGCCCGGCCGCGAAGCCATGATCGCCGCGTTCTACCGCGAGACCGGGCTCATAGACGCGGCGTCCGGGGCCTCCACCACCCTCTGGGTGCGGCCGGTCTCGTCCAGGGTCACCACGACCTGGACCGTCGACGGCCACTACGCGGGCCAGGGCAACGCACTGCACGTTCCATCGCTGCGCCTGGCCAAGGGCACGCACACGGTGACCGCGACCGTCACCGACAACACGCCATGGGTGCGCGACCCCGCCCTGAAGCGTGGCTCGCTGACCGATACCCGCACCTGGAGTATCGGCGGCTAGCACCGCGTAGCCCGCCTCGCCGATCCCCGGCCGAACCGCTGACATCCGGGGATCGGCGAGCCCATGCCCAGGGACGTGTGCCCGGCGTTCGCGAACCCTCCCGGGGACGAAGGTCGTGGACGTCTCCGGGGGGCCGGTCAGCCGAGCGAGCAGGTGTCCCGGTACTCCTTGATGGCGGAGCTCGGCTTGGGCGGCGGGCACAGGAACTGGTCGTAGCGGGTGTCGTTGTCCAGGAACCGCTTCATCCAGGCGATGCTGTACTTGGCGATCGTGGTGTTCGGCGCGATGTAGGAGATGACGTGGCCTGCGTTGTTGAGCTCCAGGTAGGCCTTCTCCGGTGCGCTCTGCAACTCCGCGTACATGGGCTCGGAGAACATGGACACCGGGGCGATGAAGTCCATGTCGGCGCCGATGATCAGCGTGTTGGCCTTGACCGGGCGCGCGAGGGAGGCGTCGGGGTCCCACGGGGCCAGCGGGATGGCGGCCTTGATCTCGGGCCGTTCGGCGGCCGCCCGGATCGTGCCGCCGCCACCCATCGAGTGCCCCATCAATCCCGGCCTGCTCGCGTCGACACGGTCCTTCACCGCGCTCTTCTGGGTCAGGTAGTCCAACGCGGCGAGCATCTGCTTGGCACGATCGGGCGGCACGTCCATCGGTGCGTTGGTGGAGATCGTCATCACGACGAAGCCCTGGGACGCCAGCCGGGGCCCGTACCAGGCGATCGAGAACTGCGGGCCGATGAAACCGGGCGTGACGACGATCGGGGCGAACGTCCCCTGGCCGGTGGCCTTCGGATGGTAGATCGTGCCGCCGCCGAACCCGAGCCCGCTCGCCCCCGGCACCGAGACCGACGCCACCTCGAACGGGCCGGTGCCTGCGGTGATCGAGGCTTCGGTGGGCGCCGGGCCGCGCTCGTAGGGATTGGCGTCCGCGGCCGCCGGCGCAGTCAGGAGCACCGTGGACAACCCGGCGGCCATGAGCAGGGTCGCGGTGCGTCTTCGGAAGGCGTCGTTCATCGGAGGGCCTTTCGACAAAGGGGTGGGCCCGAACTGTCGCAGAAGACCGGGCCAGGACCCATTCACCTGAGAACGAAATACGCTCACGCAACCTGTCACCGAGTGACATTCGCCGGGGCCATCGTGGCGTCTTGCCGTGGCTGCGGAGGAGGTCGCCGCGCTCGGTGTTGGCGGCACGCGACAAAACTCTGAGTTTTGTGGCAGCGCGATTATCAAATATCGCGCCGGTTCTGAGACGCCGTTACGTCGCGGTCAAATCGGTCTCTACCGTCGGCTGGAAAGCAGCTTCGCCGAGGGGAACGCGTCGTGATGGAGTCCGTTATCGAGAACCGGCTCGGCACCAGCCGAGAGGCCCGCCGAATCGCGTTCCTCCTGAAGTGCCTGACCCGCCCGGTGCTCCGCTACAGCCCGCTCACGCCGCCGATGTTGAGGCTGGCCGGAGTCTTCGACTGGGGAGCCTCGGTGGTGATGCGCCCGTCACGGCACACGAGGATCGAACGAGTGCGGCTGGACGGCTTCCACGGCGAGTGGATCCGGACCGAGGGCATCACGAACCCCGGCCGGGTGATCCTTTACCTGCATGGCGACGGCTTCTTCTCCTGCGGCCTGCGTACGCACCGCAACCTGGTCGCGGGCCTGGCGGCGCGTTCGGACGCCGTCGCCTTCTCGGTCGCCTACCGGCAGCTCCCCGGCGCGCCTCTGTCGACCTCGATGGCCGATGCCCTCGCCTCGTACCGCTGGCTCCTGGACCAGGGGTACGGCGCGGACGACATCGTCATCGCGGGCGACTCCGCAGGCGGCTTCCTCGCGTTCACCACCGTGCTGAGCGCCCTCGAAGCCGGGCTCCCCGTCCCCGCCGGCATCGTCACGCTCTCGCCCCTGGCCGACCTCGACCACGTCGCCCGCAAGCCCTATCCGCACACCAGGAAAGACGCCTACATCCCCGCGCATCGCCTGAAGGGCCTGAAGCGGCTTCTCCTGGCCGGGATGGACGAAGACCCGTCACCCTCCACCCGCGACCTGACCGGCCTCCCGCCCGTCTTCATCATGGTCGGGTCCCGGGAGGCCCTCCGCTTCGACGCCGAGCTCATGGCCGCCCGGCTGGCCGAAGCCGGCGTCCCGCACCGCCTCCAGATCTGGGAGGACCAGGTCCACGTCTTCCCCGTGTTCGCCGGAGTCGTGCCCGAGGGCGCCCAAGCCCTCGACGAGATCGCCGCGTTCGTCTACGAGGTGACCCCGACCCCACGCCCGACCGCCCGCGCGGCGTAGACAGCGGTCGCTCCAGGCCGTTACGGGGTGAGGGTCCAGGTGTTGAGGGTGCCCTGTGTGCCGAACCACCAGTCGGCGATGCGGAGGGTCCACGCGCCGTTGCTCGCCTCAGCGGAGGCGTCCACGGTGTAGGTGGTCTTGAGGTCGGCGGCGCCGTCGAAGAGATCGAAGCCCTTCAGGGGATAGGACGTGCCGTCGGGCGCGACGAGGTCGATGGTCAGCGATCCGCGTCGGGGGTGCGTGAGGTCGACCGTGACCTTGGTGGTGGCACTGGCGTTCCCGGTGCAACCGGCGATCGTGACCGGGCTGGACGAGGTCTGCCACGAACGGATCGCGGTGTCGGTGTCGTTGGTCTTCGCGTCGCAGGGGGGCGGCGGCGGGGGAGGCGGCGCGCCGCTGCCGTCCGTCGTGAACAGCAGGCGGTTCGGGGATCCGCTGCCCGGACCGGTGACCGTACCGGTGCTCGCCGCCGAGGTCAGCGCGGAGCCCACCTGGGCCGGGGTGTAGCCGGGGTTGCCCGCCAGGACCAGCGCCGCGGCGCCCGCCACGTGCGGGGACGCCATCGACGTGCCGGAAGCCGTCCTGGTCGCCGAGTCGCCGCCGATCCACGACGAGACGATGCCCGCACCGGGTGCGAACAGGTCCAGGCAGGAGCCGTAGTTGGAGAACGAGGCGCGGGCGTCGGCCGAGGTGGTCGCGCCGACGGTGAGGGCGCCGGGCGTCCGGGCCGGGGAGGCGTTGCAGGCGTTCTTGTTGTCGTTGCCCGCGGCGACGGCGAAGGTGACGCCGGAGGCGACGGCCCGTTCGACGGCGGCGTCCAGCGTGGAACTCACGCCGCCGCCGAGGCTCATGTTGGCGACCGCCGGCTTCGCGGCGTTCGCCGTCACCCAGTCGACGCCCGCGATCACACCTGCCGTCGAACCGCTGCCCGTACAGCTGAGCACGCGAACGCCGACCAGCTTGACGCCCTTGGCGACCCCGTGGGCGGCTCCGCCTACCGTGCCCGCGACATGGGTGCCGTGGCCGTTGCAGTCGGTGGCGTCGGCGTCCTTGTCGACGAAGTCGTACCCGGACTTGGCCCGCCCGCCGAAGTCCGCGTGGGACGTCATGATCCCGGTGTCGACGATGTAGGCCGTCACGTTGGAGGCCGCGGTGTCGTAGGTGTAGGTGCGGCTGAGGGGGACCGCCTTCTGGTCGAGCCTGTCCAGGCCCCAGGACGGCGGGTTCTGCTGGACGTCGGAAGCCGTGACCTGCACGTCCTGCTCGACGGACTTGACGGCGGGGTTGGCCGCGAGCCGTTCGGCCTTCTCCTCGCTGAGCAGTGCCTGGAATCCCCTGACGGCCCGCTGATAGACGAAACCGACGTTCCCCGCGTACTTGCGGGTGAGCCGCCGGGCCTCCCGCTGTACGCCCTCTTGGCGCAATGTCTCGGTGTCCTTGAGCGTGACGATGTAGCTGCCCTTGACGGGCCGTGCCGCCTGCGCGTTGAGGATCTCTCCCTCAGCGGCAGCCGGGACCGCGGTCAGCAGCGGGAGGAAGATCGCGCCCGCCGCCGCCGTCACCAGCAGCCTTCGAGTCCTGGCCAAGTCGGAACACCCTTTCCTCGATGCGTGTACGGGCGAGCCGACGCCGGGCCCGGCGCCACATCTTGGAGAAAGGCGAGCCGCGGATCTATCAACATCCTGAGCAGGAATCCGCCATGGCTTCGTCTGTCGCCCCTTGACAACTCAGGGCTGTTGCGGCGGGGGAGAGGGCGCCATGCGGCGCATGCACTCGGCGAAGGCCTTCTGGAGTTTGGCCCGATCGGTGTTCGGTGGCGGCGTCCAGGCTTCACTGCGGTCGGGGATCTTCACCCCGTGCTTGCGCATGCAGGCGGTGAACGAAGCGCTCACCTGCGGCGCGGGTCGTGAGGGGCTCGCGGCCGGAGGAGGTGTCGTGGGCGAGATCGTGGACGGGGCGACCGGCGCCGAGGTCGTCGGAACCACCGGCGCGGCCGGGGGAGACGCGGCGTCCCCCGTGTCATCCCCGCCGCAGGCGGCCAGCAGGGCGGTGAGCGCGACCAGTCCCGCACCGAACGCGAGCTTCACGGCAGATCCCTTCGACGCACGTGTGAGCGGGGGCCGACACTATGTGCCTCCCTCGTCCGGGTCGATGCCCCTCGCGCCACGTTCGGCCGCCGCTTCTTGTCATCCTGGTGACAACGGCGAACGGGTCGTGCGGGCGGTGACCACGCGTGCGCGTTCCCTGGCAATGTCGCGGCCTTGGGTTTGGCGTGAGATGAGCAGCTTTGTCAGTGCCCGGCTCCCTAGGCTCGATGGCACTCCACCCCGGGGTCGAAGGAGCGCCGTCCATGGAACCCGTGATCGAAGAACGTCCAGGTTGCAGTAAGCAGGCGCGTCGCTTCTCGGCGTTCATGAAGTACGCCATCCGCCCGATCTTCCGCTACAGCCCGCTCACCAAGTTCATGCTGCGGCTGGCGGTCGTCCTCGACCTGGGCGCGCCGCTCCTCATGCGCACGTCCCGCGACACCGAGGTCGAACGGATCCGGCTGGACGGCTTCCACGGCGAATGGATCCGGCCCGCCGGCGTCACGAACCCCGACCGGGTGATCCTCTACCTGCACGGCGGCGGCTTCTTCTGCTGCGGCCTGCGCACCCACCGCAAGCTCGTCGAGCGCATCGCCGAACGTTCGGACGCGACGGCGTTCTCCGTGGCCTACCGCCAGCTCCCCAGTGCGCCGCTCTCGACCTCCATGGCCGACGCGCTCGCCTCGTACCGCTGGCTCCTGGACCAGGGCTACGCCCCCGAGAACATCGTCATCTCCGGCGACTCGGCAGGCGCCTTCCTCGCGTTCACCACGGCCCTGACCGCCCTCAAAACCGGCCTTCCCGCGCCCGCCGGAATCGCCGCCCTCTCACCCCTCGTCGACCTCGACCACGAGGCCCGCTCCACCTACCCGCACACCAAGACCGACGTCTACATCCCGGTGCACCGCCTCAAGCCCCTGAAGCGCCTCCTGCTCGCCGGAATGGAAGGCGACCCGCTCCCGTCCCCCTGCGACCAGGCCCTCCAGAACCTCCCGCCGGTCCTCATCATCGTGGGCTCCTGCGAAGGGCTCCGCTGGGACGCCGAGCTCATGGCCAAGCGCCTTGCCGAAGCCGACGTCCCGCACCGCCTCCAGATCTGGGAGAACCAGATCCACGTCTTCCCCGCCTTCGCCGGCGTCATCCCCGAAGGCATGCAGGCCATCGACGAGGTCGCCACGTTCATCCGCGAAACCACCACCCCCAAACACGCCGCCGCCTGACCTCGACCGGCTCAGTCACGTTCGGCTCCTCCGCCTGGCCACATACGGGCGGGGGAGTCAACGCGTTACGAGCCCCTCGAGGTGTCGGAAATATCCAAGTCCTTGGCGCTGATGATCAACGACAGGTGGACCATGTCCGGATTATCGTCATTGAGTCATCAACCCTCGGCAAGGAGCAACTCAATGGCAAGCAGAAATAGCGCAGCCAAGAAAGTCACGGTCACGGCCGTGAGCGCCGCAGTGCTCGGCTTCGGCGCCGGTCAGCTCTTCGGGACGAGCACAGCCACGGCGCAGCCCGTCGCGGCGACGGTCGCCTATACCTGCCAGTTCCACGACGGAAGCGCCCTTCCCATGGCCTCAAAGTCCAGCTCGGCGCTGCCGCGCTCTGTCTTTGCGGACGAACCCATGCCGGAAATGGGTCTGTACACGGTATTCAGCTTCGGAAGAACGCTCGATACAAAGATCACTAGTTTCTCTTACCCGAAGAAGACCGGCACGATTCAGGTCAACAGCACACGCAAGGTCCCGTTGTCGGGTGCCAACAACGTCGGCCTTCAAATCTTCGCCAAGTCCGCTGAGACCATGCCTCCGCTGGATCTGGGCGAGCCTTACGAATTCCAAGACCACGGCGCCCTGCCCAAGGGATTTCACTACGCGAACGCGGGTACGAACACGTTCTCCCTCGGTAACGTCATCCTGAGGCTGACGGTCAAGGACGATGCCGGAACCGTGATCTCCCAAGCGCCGAACGGCGACGCGTACTACACCGTCAACTGCACCCCGAACTCAGGCCAGACTCTGACTCTTGGCACGTTCACGTCCAAGCCGCGCGCCGCCCGCCGATAGCTCGGCCGCACCAGCGCTCTGCACCGGCAATAGGGCGTTAATGGCCGAGCCCCGACCTGCTGACCTCTGCGCTGATAGCGTTTGCGGGCAGCGGAAAGCGGCTCCGCCGACGTCGACGGACGTCGGCGGAGCCGCTTCGCTTGTTCGAAGAAGCTCCAGCTTCTGCTCAAGGCCCCTGCCAGAATCCCAAGCCCGGCTCGGTGACCCAGGGCCTGACGATGGCGACCCGCAGAATTCAAGAAGGGCCCGGGCCTCAGGCCCTCCTCTTTCGTGGGCGGCGAGCCGCAGTGCTCAGTGGCTGGACAATCCACGGCCGCCGTCAGGGCGCAGCGCCGAACGGCGGTATGCGCCCGGCGGCATCCCGAAAGTGGTGCGGAAGAGTCTGCTGAAATGTGCACCGTCTGAGAATCCCCATCGTTTGGCGATGCCGTGCACGGACTGCGATCGCAGCTGCGGGTCCGTGAGATCGCGGCGGCAGTTCTCTAGCCGGCGTCGACGTATCCAGCCCGCTATACCGACCCCCTCGTGTCGGAAGATGCGGTGCAGATGCCGAGTGGAGATCTGGTGGGTGGCGGCGATGACGTCGGGGGTCAGTCCAGGGTCGCCGAGGCGCTGCTCGATGAAGAGATGGATCTGAGCCAGCAGCGCTCCCGGCTGGTCGTCGTATTCGTACGGGCCGTCGAGCCATTGACCGAACATGGCGTTGAGCAGGTGGAGGGTGGCCGTCGAGAGGGCGTTATTGGCGGTGCCGCCGTAGTCGTCTGCCTGCTTCATGAGCTCCACCAGATAGCTGTGAAACACAGCTCCGACCCCGTCCCTGGAGTGGAAGGGCATGGAAATGGGTCGGTCGATCTGGCCGGACGGTAGCGCCAACTGACCACGAGGCACTTGGACCACCAGAGTCTCTGCGAGGCCGTTGTGATCCGACAGTTGGAAGCGGTAGGGCAGTGAACTGTCCAGAAGCAGGAAGCCGCCGGGTTGTACGTCGGTGCGGTGATTCTCATGCCACACTTTTCCGCTGCCCCGCAGGAAGAGTTTCAGCAGGTAAACGTCCGGATCTGCCTGGCGTATGAGGGGAAGGGTCCTACCGGACTCCATGGATTGGCTGCTCAGAGCCGCAACCCGCATGAGCCCCAGGTCGAGCACGCGAGCCGACGCGCGAAAGTGATGTTTGTGATCGCTGGTTCCGTGCACGCGCCAGAACTCTCGTGCGGTGAAGTCGAGCCAGCACTCGAAGCGCTGTTCAGGTGGAAGCTGCTCAGTCCGGAACATCCTCGTGGCGATACTGCCCGGCATGAGACCCCCGCTTACCTTTGTGAACCCGACACCAAGCGTGACCGAGCTCAGCCGTCGACGCTGCTCTCCGTGATCGTAATCAGACTCGGGTCGGAACGACTGTCATTGGTTGTCAATAACTTTGTCGGCTTCTTCTTCCTGATGACAGATCACTAAGGTCGGCATGGAATTGGAGGCCTGCTGCTACAAAAGTACTCGCATCGCGATAGAGAAGTCTGCGTAATTGGCGGCAGACGATGAAGGCGATGTTCATCTGATGACCTCGACACCGCTACTGACCGCTTCGCGCTATGATGCGTCTCATTTTACGTGAAGCAATCATTCCGGCACGGTCAGCAATGATGTTCTACTCCATATTCAACGCTGTTTGTATGGCGAACTCCGGTTGAACTTGTTCAGGAGCCCATCGGTCGCTGCACGAAGAGCTCGTTGTCCGGTGTCGCATTCTCCACAACGGGTATCGGTGGCTACGGCTACAACGAAAGTTCGATGTCGAGCCGGTGCATGGCACGCGGATACCAACCCCCTGCCGCGGCGCAAACCTCGGCATCCGAGAGTAGGCTTCGGAACTGACGTGAGCTGCTCCGGAACACTGGGAGACAGCGTCGGGATGCTCACCCGATGATAATTTTCGGCCATCCGTAGGCTCCTGGCGGGCAATCAACCCATAGCGTCCGGTGACAAGCTCCGTGTGAGCGGTGCTCGCTTGGTGTTAGTTATCGAACGGATCTTGGGTCGCCCGTTACGCGGGGGTTAAGCGAGTCCCTATTCTCGCGGCAACCAGTTCTTGTTCCTGGAGCCTGTGCAGGGCGGCGAGAGGTTCCGTGGCGGTAGGAGAGGCGTGGCGCGATGAAGGATCTGATCACTCCTGGACGGCGGAGGGCCACCCTGGTGCTGGCCGCTGCCGCCGCCGTGGTCGGCGGCTCCATCGCCTCTCCCGGTACACCGGCGGCGGTCGCCGAGCCGACGTCGATCAATCTGAAGTACTCGTGCAAGTACCCATTGATCGGCGAACACGAGCTGACCACCGCGATGACTCTGGACTTCCCGAAGCGGGTCTCGTTGCAGACCACCGCGGGCAAGGAGTATCCGTCAGAGACGATCGAGGCCGTCGCGACGGTGAACGCGGAGACGACAGATGGCCTGACCGCCGTTGGCGCGGTGGAGCTCGGTGGAACTCTGGACAACCAGGGGTCATGGGCAGAACTAGGCCATGCGAACGCCCGCTGGGAGGATCCCGCCGGCGGTATCGAGAATGCTGACCAGTACTTCCAGGTCCCCAAGACCAGAATTCCGCCGGCGGGAGCCTTCAAGATCAAGGTAAGCACGCAACTGCTTCCCCTGGAGGTCGAGAAGGCCGGCCACGGGCGTTTCATCGTTAAAGATCTTCAGATGAAGATCATGCCGAGAAAGGCCGACGGCAAACCCACGACGCTCGGGACGATCGACGTGACGTGCAAGCAGCGGCCCGACCAGAAGAACGTGATCGCTGAGTACGAAGTCGTCGACGAGCCGGACACGAAGGCACCGTCCAAGCCGGGTGCGGTGCGGGTCACGTCCAAGTCGTCGACTCAAGCGACCCTGTCGTGGGGACGGTCCGCGGATGACTTCTGGGTGGCCGGCTATGACATCTATGACGGTGACAAGCTCGTCAAGCAGGTCAATCCGGGGTCGAAGACCAACGAGACACTGACGGGGCTCACCCCCGGGTCCAGCCACTCCTTCACGGTCAAAGCCAGAGATCTCTCGAAGAACGTCTCGGAGGCGAGCGCGCCCGCTCAGGTGACCCTCGATCCTGAAGGGCCGGACACGACTCCGCCGTCCCCGCCGGGCAAGCTCACCAAGACCGCTCTGACGAGCAACGCCGCCGTGGTGTCCTGGGAGGAGTCGACGGACAACGTTGGAGTCGAGGGCTACAACGTCTATGCCAGGGACAAGGGCACGGCCGGCGAGAGGTTGGCCGGAACGTCGGTCGAGCCGTTCGGCTGGGCGACCGGTCTGAAGCCCCAGACGACATATGAGATCACCGTTCGTGCCAAGGACACGGTAGGGAACCTGTCAGGGCCCAGCCCGGTCCTCACCGTCACGACTCCCAAGGGTCCTCCAGCAGAGTGCGGCAAGCTCAACGGCGATACGCCGGAGTGGATCTCAGCCTGCACCTACATGGCCGGTTTCTCCAACGTGAAGAAGCTCGACAGTGCGGTGGTGCTGAACGATCCGGCGCAGAACCCGGTTCTCACGAACGTCGCTTACCACGCGACGAAGACGACGGCTAAGGCCAAGTTCAAGTTCGTGGCCAGCATGCAGACCCGGGCCACGATGCTCACGTTCGGCTTCATGCCGACCACCGCGACGATGGAGCTCGAGCAGCGTGAGGTCGGTCTTCTCGAGGGGCAGGAGACCGATACGGGTTTCAAGGCCACGGCGAACGTGAAGATGACGGTCCGTCTGCTCGACGCGACCGTGAACGGAACCGACCTCAGCCTCGGGAAACGATGCCGGTCGGTGAGGCCGATGCCGGTCACCCTGCACAGCACCCCTGAGTACAAGAACGTGAAGGACGGCGGCCCGCTCGCGGGCACCATGACGATCCCTCGGTTCACCGGGTGCGGAGTGGGCGAGGACCTGGACCCGTTGCTCAACGGTGCGATCGCTGGCGGCGACAACGCGATCAAGATCGTTCAGGCGCCCCTCTGCCAGCTCGCCAGCGCGGGTTGCACCCCGGCGGACCTGAAGCAGGCTCGCTGACACTGGCGGTAGGCGGCCGGGCTCCCGTGCTGGTGGAGTCCGGCCACGCCGGTTCTTTATCCGCCGGCGACCAGAGACGGTGACCCGTTTGTCGTCCAGTGAGCAAGTTTCCGTTCCTGTTATTGACATCACACTTTTCGCTTGTGCCTTGATTTGGCGCGAACGTACCCTCTCGCAGGAAAGGGTGCCGCCGAGAGGAGCTCGATTGTGCGGGGCTTGAAGAATTCTGTCTGTACCATCGCGGCTGCCGCCGCTGTGCTTTCCTTTGCCACCGGGTGTGGGGGCGGAGACGAAGACGGCTCCTCGCCGTCCCAGCCGGGGGTCGTGGCCTCCACTGTGACGCCTTCCGGGTCGGGCGGTAGTGGAACGGCTGCCGCGGCACAAGCGAGGAGCAAGCTGGAGAACTGCTTGCGCCAGGAGGGCATCCAGGGAATCCCTACCGATTACTCCAAGCTCTCTTCTGCGCAGCAGGCAGCAGTGCAGAAGTGCGGGATGCAGCTGTTGGGCCAGGCCGACTCCGGTCTGCAGAAGAAGCTCGATGAGCTGCGTGCATGCATGAAGAAGCGTGGCATCAAGGTGCCCCCGGACGGTCAGCCGTTCGTGCCGGATGCAAAGGACCCCAAGTCTGTCGCCGCTTTGCGTGCCTGTGCAACCTAGGCACATGCTCGTTACCGAGAGTCATTGTCGCCGCCGGGCCGGTTTCATCATCGGCTGACAGAATCCTTGTCTGATTTGCCTTTGGCTGACAATTTCTTCGGGCTGCGAAATAGCGTCAAGAGCTTCGGATGCAGGCGTCCTCGTGGCCTCACCTGGGTTTTTGTGGTCCATGAGCCATAAATCGTGAACTTTGTCACTCGCGGCCGATGACGGGTGAACTACCGAAGAGTAGGTTTCCGTTGTGTAACCCGGTAGTCAGACGGCCTAGATGCCTCTAGCCGAGCAGGCGTGATAAGGCCCGCCTGCCGGCGTCCAAGGAAGGAGTCATCTGAGACTCGGGGGTCCCGAATCTTGCTGAGGAATCCTCGGCTTTCATCTCTAGAGAGGTAACGCGTGAAATCCAACAGAGTTCCAGGCCTGCGAAAGGGCCTGATCATGGGAGCCGTCACCGGACTTGGTCTGGGACTGGTCGGTGTCGCCGGCACCGGGACCGCTGCGGCGGAGCCGGTGGAGAAGACACTCAAGTACGACTGCACCTACCCCCTGATCGGGAAGCGGACCCTTGACCTCAAGATCAAGACCGCCATCCCGAAGAAGATCAAGGCGAACAGCGAGATTCCGACGGTCCAGGTGAACTGGGACGCCGCTCTCGGTGCGGACACCACGGAAGGCCTTCAGGCCGTCGACGGTGTCAAGATCGGCGGCACGGCGGTCGCGAACGTCAAGCTGGTCTCGCCCGACGACCCGGGCGGCTTCAATGTGGTCGTCGACAACCAGCTCAAGAACACCGCCATCCCGGCGAACGGCGGATTCACCATCCCCGGCTACGGCGAGTCGATCGGGCCTGAGTTCATCAAGCCCGGCAGTGGCCACGTGGAGCTCGGCAACCTCGCCCTGCGGGTCACGGTGAGCAAGACCGACGGCAACTCCAGCGCGCTGGGCACCTTCAACGCGCCCTGTACGGTGGTCGCCGGCCAGGACACGAAGCTGGCCGACTTCGAGGTCATCGACCAGCCGGTCACCTATGACCCCCTGACGCCGAAGCCCACCTGGTACCCCGAGACCCTGCCCAAGGATGCGAACCCGGGCACGTTGAACTACGCGTTCAACCTGTCGGGTGAGTCGTTCATCAAGAACGCCAACGGCAAGGTCCCGCTGACCGGTGACATCAAGGTCGCCGTGGACGGTAAGACCGGCGCGATCACCGGTCCGCTGAACCTGAAGAAGACCTCGGGTCAGATGAGCATCCTCGGCTTCCTGCCGGTCACCGCCGAAGTCGACTTCGAGCAGACCGGGCCGACCACCGGCATGTACGCCAACGGCGAGATCTCGACCACGTCGCCGATGTACATCAAGCTGCCCAGCTTCAAGGTGTTCGGGGCCATCCCGATCGGCGGCGGCGCGAACTGCAAGACCACCGAGGTCTCGCAGGTCAAGCTGAACTCCCCGGCCGGCAAGTTCTTCAACCCGAAGACGGGCGGCACGCTGGCGACCAAGGACTACAAGATCTCCGCGATCAAGGACTGTGGTCCGCTGGAGGGCATCATCGGCCTCTTCGCCTCCGGTACCGGCAACACGATCGACCTCAACCTCAAGCCGTGAACCCCTCCCCCTGACCGGGGGCCGGCAAGTCATGCAGACCGGTCCTCGCACCATCACTGACGAGGGCCGGTCTGTTCGCTCATACGCATGATCCCTCTACCAATCTGAAAGGTTGGCAGGTGAGACGTAAGAGAAGGTTCGGGGCCAGCGTGGCCCTGGCGGCCGCGTTCGTGGCTGGATCGTCGCTCGTCGGCGTTCCGCACGCGGCCGCGGCGACAGCGACGGGGAAACTCTCCTATCGCTGTGACTACCCGCTGCTCGGCCTCAATGACATCGAGGTCGACATGTCGATCGACGCCCTTCCTGACACCGTCAAGGTGAACGAGGAAGTCGGCCCGTTCAAGATCAAGGCTACGACCAAGATCGGCCCGGAGACCGTCGAAGGGCTTCGGGCCGTCAATGCCGTATCCCTCGGCACCGGCGGATACGCCTCCGCAGACGTGAGTCTCCGGGCGCCGAACTACCCCGAGGCCATCGTTCAGGACATCCCGATCGAGAACAACAAGGCTGTGCCCGAGTCCGGCGAGATGACGGTGCTGGCCGAGGGTGAAACACCCGTCACGTACGAGTTCGACACGGCCGGGTGGGCCCAGATCGCCGTCGGCAACCTCACGCTGAACCTGACGCCGCTCAACGCGGCCGGCCAGCCGACGTCGCTCGGCCCGCTGAAGGTCACGTGCTACCAGAAGCCGATCGATCAGCAGCCGGACAAGAAGAACTGGCTGCACCAGTTCTACATCGACGGTGGAGGCACGCAGCCGCCGAAGCCCGCCCCCCAGAACATTCCTGTGAACCAGCCGCCGGTCGTCTACCCGAAGCCGACCTACGACCCCAACTGGCGCGAGTACAACCTTTCCTACACGTGTGTCCTTCCCAAGGTGGGGTCCTCGTCTGAGAAGGGCATCCTGAAGGTCAACGCGAAGGTCAACTTCCCGCAGTCGGTCAAGGTCAACGAGCACGCGCCGCGCATCGAGATCAAATCGGTGAACACCCTCGGTGCGCCTGCCGTCGGTGCCTTGAAGCAGGTCCAGGCGACCGATATCAAGGGCATCACCGCCTATGCGCACGCGGAAATGCGCGTGCCGCAGTTCGAGAACCCGGTGCTGGCCATCGTCAAGATGGTGCCCCCGCAGCAACCGATCCGGGTCCCTCAGAACGTTCCGCCCGTGCCGATGGTCATCAATGCTGACGGATCCGCGCCGTCATTGGTGTTCACCAAGGCCGGCGCCGCCGAGATGAAGATCGGAAACATCGATCTCAAGGGCTTGACCCCGATCAAGGCCGACGGCACGCCGACCGAGCTCGGCACGTTCGACGCGCCCTGCACCCCGGAAGAGGGCGTGCCGCACAACGCGTTCATCAAGTTCGACATCCTCCCCAATGGCGGTACCGAGCTTCCTGGTCCGGTGACGGGTCTGGTTGCTGATGGTGAGGCGACTGAGACTGAGATTCCGGTGAAGTGGACTGCTCCGGCGTCTGGTGCTGACTCT
>NZ_BAAATD010000002.1:60148-1166420 GCF_039533225.1 Actinomadura fulvescens
TCTTATGAGGTGACGGCGAACGGTAAGACCGAGTCGGTTACCGGGACCTCGCACAAGGTGTCGGGTCTTGAGGCCGGCAAGCCGTACCCGATCTCGGTTGTCGCGGTGAAGGGCGCCAAGAAGTCCGCGGCGGTGACTGAGACTTTCAACACCAAGCCGAAGGCGGATCCGGATGTGGATCCGGTGACGGGTCTGGTTGCTGATGGTGAGGCGACTGAGACTGAGATTCCGGTGAAGTGGACTGCTCCGGCGTCTGGTGCTGACTCTTATGAGGTGACGGCGAACGGTAAGACCGAGTCGGTTACCGGGACCTCGCACAAGGTGTCGGGTCTTGAGGCCGGCAAGCCGTACCCGATCTCGGTTGTCGCGGTGAAGGGCGCCAAGAAGTCCGCCGCCGTGACCGAGACGTTCAACACCAAGGCGAAGCCGGGGGACATCACGCCTCCGTCGGACCCGACGGATGTCACCAACACGGTGGCCGGTAGCACCGTCAACCTCACCTGGTCCCCGTCGAAGGACGAGGACGGTGGCTCCGGCCTGGCCGGGTACTACGTGTACCAGAACGGTCAGCGGCTGGGCGGTCTGGTCACCGAAACGAAGAAGGCGGTGTCCGGTCTCGCGGCCGGTACCTACGACTTCGAGGTGTCCGCGGTCGACAAGGCGAACAACGAATCCAAGAAGGTCAAGACCACGGCCACGGTTCCGCCGCCCGTCGGCGGTTCCACCTACGGTCTGGCCGGCACGTCGACCATCAAGGGTGCCAACGGAAAGGTCGCGCTGAACGGTGCGGTCACCACGACGGTCGAGGGCGGGAAGGTCAGCGCCGATCTGACGCTGAACCCGACCACCGGCAACTTCTCGATCTTCGGGTTCCTGCCGGCCACCGCCAGCATCGCCTTCGCCCCTGAGGGCAAGACGACGGGCACGCTGTCCGGGAGCACCCTGACCACTGAGACCAAGACGATCGTCAAGGTCCCGTCGGTCAAGGTGTTCGGCATCCAGATCGGCGGCGGTGCCACCTGCCAGACCAGCACCGCGGCCACCATCCCGCTGAAGTCGACCGACTTCAAGCTCGGCTCGGGCGGCACGCTCAAGGGCAACTACACCCTGCCCGCGCTCAAGGGCTGCGGTCCGCTCACGCCGATCATCAGCGCGTTCGTCGCTGGATCGGGTAACACCGTCGACCTGAAGGCCACCGCCAAGTGATTTCCGGCAGTGACTGACAGGTCGTGACAGGGCCCCCGCCGCCGCGGAACCGCGGCGGCGGGGGCGCCTCCCGGAGTCGATGGCCCGCCCTGACGTGATCCTGCAGAGCTCGGCGCAGGAGCTGCCAGATCACGCCGGTGCGGGGCGCCTGGCGAGCGACATATTTATCGCCGAATGACAAGTTCTTCCCGCGCAGGTTTGGCTGCGTCAACATTCCTGGTGCGCGGGTGTCGGTGGATCGTCCTGCTCTGTAACATTCCCGGAACACCGGGAAGTCTCTAAAGGAGAACGAACATGGTGCGTCGCGTGATCAGCGGAATCGCGCTGGCCTGCGTGATGGCCGCCCCGCTGGCCGGGTGTGGCGGCGGGAGCGACAAATCCGATGCGAAGGCGGCATGGGCGGGTCGCTACTGCGCTGGATTCAAGCAGAGCACCCAGAAGCTTCAATTTCCACAGATCGACCCGAAGAGCGCGAAAAAGTCGCGGGATGCGATTCTGTCCTTCCTGGGTGACATCGGCAACCAGCTGGCAGCACAGGCCAGCAATCTCAAGGCCGCCGGCGCGCCCCCCGTCAGCGGGGGAGAGGCGACCTACAAGACCACGTACGACAATCTCACGAACGTCCGGATGGAGTTGGGCAAGGTCTCCGCTGATCTGCTCAAGGCGAAGGTGACCGACAACAAGGCGCTGACGAAGGCCCTCGGTGCCTACGGGCAGAAGATGAGCCTGTTCAGTTCGTACCAGGGTCCAGCAAATGACCTGCGGGCCAATAAGGAAGTCAACAAGGTCTTCGGTGAGGTCAGCCAATGCCAGAACATCGGAGCCTGACACAGCGGGCTCGTTTGTCAGCTCACTGACAATGCTGGGACCTGTGGCCGCCGGTTTTATGTGGTGCTCAAAGTAGTGTCACGAGGACGGGTGCCACTAGCGTAAGTGAAGGATTTGATCGCAAGCCGGTAATGACCAGAGTCGGTCTCCCTTGCGTGGCCCCCGCGATGAATTCAGGACGTTATGAGGAGCCCGTGAAGAGCATCCAGATCCAGTCGCCTCGCGATGACGGCGGTCGGCCGTGACGAGTCAGGTGGACAAGGCTCTCGCGTTTCCGGTCAAGGCGATGCGGACCATCGGCGAGGTGTTCCAGCTCGGCGCGACCGTGATCGGGTTGCTGTTCCGGAGCAAATTCCAGTTCCGGGAGTTCGTCGAGCAGTTCTGGTTCATCGCGAGCGTGACGATCCTGCCCGCGTCGATCGTGTCGATCCCGTTCGGGGCGGTGACCTCGTTGCAGGTGGGGTCGCTGATCCAGCAGCTCGGCGCGGAGAGCTTCACCGGCGCGGCCAGCGTGCTGGTCATCATCCAGCAGGCCAGCCCGATGGTGGTGGCGCTGCTGGTGTCGGGCGTGGCCGGATCGGCGATGTGCGCGGACATGGGCTCGCGGACCATCCGTGAAGAGATCGACGCGATGATGGTGCTCGGCGTCTCACCGATCGAGCGGCTCGTCGTGCCGCGGGTGCTGGCCTGCATGGCGGTCGCGTTCCTGCTGAACGGGCTGGTCTCGGTCGTCGGCGTGAGCGCGGGCTACTTCTTCAACGTCTTCATGCAGGACGGGACGCCCGGCGCCTATCTCGCGAGCTTCTCGGCACTGGCTCAGCTGCCCGACCTCTACATCGGCCTCGTCAAGGCTCTGATCTTCGGCTTCATCGCCGGGGTGGTGGCCTCCTATCTGGGCCTGCACCCCGGCAAGGGCCCCAAGGGCGTGGGAGACGCGGTCAACCAGTCCGTGGTCTACGCGTTCCTCGTGCTCTTCCTCGTGAACATGGTCCTCACTGCGATCTACCTGCAGGTCGTCCCACCGAAGGGAGGATGACCGATGGGTCTCCCGATTCCCGGTCGCGCCACGTTGCGGCAGCCGGGTCGTGTGTTCAGGTTTCTGGATCAGCCCGGTGACCAGCTCCTCTTCTATACGAAGACCCTGCTGTGGACGCCGCGCGCGATCCGCCGCTACCTCAAGGAGGTCCAGCGGCTGCTGTCGGAGGTCGCGTTCGGCAGCGGCGGTCTCGGCGTCATCGGCGGCACCCTGGGCGTGATGATCGCCATGACGCTGGCCACCGGCGTCGTCGTCGGAATGCAGGGCTACTCGGCGCTGCAGCAGATCGGCTCCGCGGCGTTCACCGGCTTCGCGTCCGCGTACGCCAACACGCGGGAGATCGCGCCGATCGTCTCCGGGCTGGCCCTGAGCGCCACGGTCGGGGCCGGCTTCACCGCCCAGCTCGGCGCGATGCGCATCAACGAGGAGATCGACGCGCTGGAGGTCATGGGCATCCCGAGCCTGCCCTACCTGGTGACCACCCGGATCGTCGCCGGAACGGTGGCGATCATTCCGCTGTACGGGATCGGGCTGGTGGCCTCCTACATCTCGGCCCGGTTCATCACGGTGTGGTTCAACGGGCAGTCGGCCGGCACGTACGACCACTACTTCGGGTTGTTCCTCTCTCCTGTGGACGTGTTGCTGTCGTTCCTGAAGGTCTTCATCTTCAGCGTGATGGTGATCGTCTCGCACTGTTACTACGGCTTCCGGGCGGCGGGCGGCCCGGCGGGGGTGGGCCAGGCGGTCGGCAAGGCCGTGCGCACGTCCATCCTGCTGATCGGCATCACCGACTTCTTCATGAGCCTGGCGATCTGGGGGACCACGACGACGGTGAAGGTGGCCGGATGAGCGAGCGGAACCCGACGAACGCGGCGAAAGGCGCCCGAAGAGGGCTCAGACGGCGTACCGAGACGGGCGAGACGGTCCGGCGGCGGCTCGCCGGCGTGGTCTTCCTCCTGGTCCCGGTGCTCCTGATCGCGTTGTCGATGGCGGTGTACGACAAGAGATTCACCAAGGTCTCGATGGTGACGCTGCACGCCGCGGCCACCGGCAACTCGCTGCACCAGTACGCGGACGTCAAGCTGCGCGGGGTCACGGTCGGCGAGGTCCGGGAGATCAAGGCCAGCGGTTCCGGGGCGACGCTCAAGTTGGCGATCCACCCCGACAAGGTGAAGCTGCTGCCCGCGAACGTGTCGGCGCAGATGCTGCCGACCACGCTGTTCGGGCAGCGGTACGTGGCGCTGATCCCGCCCGCGCAGCCCAGCCCGCAGCGCCTCGTCGCGGGCAGCGTCATCAGCCAGGACCGCTCGTCCAACTCGATCGAGCTGCAGCAGGTCCTCGACAACATGATGCCGCTGCTGACCGCGGTGGAGCCCGCCAAGCTGTCGACCACGCTCAGCGCGATCGCGCAGGCGCTGGACGGACGCGGCACGCAACTCGGGCAGACCATGGTCGAGCTCGACGCCTACCTGCGGAAGATGAACCCCAAGCTCCCGGCGCTCAACCGGGGCATCACCGAGCTGGTCAGGCTGAGCCACAACTACAGCGAGGCCGCGCCGGAGATCATCCAGGCCCTCAACGACGCCACGTACACCAGCCGCACGCTGGTCGACCAGCAGGCGGGCCTCAGCACGGTCTACTCGTCGGTCACCGCGGCGTCGCAGGACCTGACCGACTTCCTGCGCGAGAACTCCCGGAACATCATCCGGCTCTCCGCGCACAGCAAGCCGAGCCTGCGGCTGCTGGCGAAGTACTCGCCCGAGCTGCCCTGCACGCTGCGCATGGTGAACGACTTCATCCCGATGATGGACAGGGTTCTCGGCAAGGGCACGAAACAGCCCGGCCTCCACGTGAACGTGACGACGATGAAGTCGAAGGGCGCGTACCGGCCCGGCAAGGACAGGCCGGTCTACCGGGACAAGAGCGGCCCCGACTGCTACCCCGTCCCGTACTCCGGCAACGCCGCCACCACCAAGATCAGCCGCGGCGGGCTCGGCCTCCCCAACTCCCCGGAGGAGAACCGCCTCATCAACGAACTGCTCGCCCCCGGGCTGAACGAGGTGCCCGGTGCCCTGCCCGACTGGAGCAGCGTGCTGGTCGGCCCGATCTATCGCGGTAAGGAGGTGACCCTGCGATGAAGAGCCGAGGCCTGGCACGGCCCCTCATCAAGTCGCTGCTCTTCGTGGCGTTCACCGGTCTGGCCACGGCCGTCCTCGCGGTGAGCATCGCCCAGACCAACGTCGGCGCGACCAACTCCTACACGGCGCGCTTCACCGACGCGTCCGGGCTGCGCAAGGGCGACAGCGTGCGCGTCGCCGGCGTGCAGATCGGCCGGGTCGACAACGTCAGCGTGACGGACCGGCGCGTCGCCAAGGTGAAGTTCTCGGTCGAACGCGACCGCGAGATCCCCGCCTCGGCGACCGCCACGATCAAGTACGTCAACCTGGTCGGCCAGCGGTACGTCGAGATCGACCGGGGCACCGGCGCGACCGGCACGCTCCGGCCGGGCGCGACCATCCCGGTCGAACGCACCAAGCCGGCGCTCGACCTGACCCAGCTCTTCAACGGCTTCCGGCCGCTGATGCAGGCGCTGTCGCCGAACGACGTCAACAAGCTGGCCGAGTCGATCATCCAGGTGTTCCAGGGCGAGGGCGGGACCATGGAGACCCTGCTCACCACCGTCGGCTCGCTCACCAGCACGATCGCCGCCAAGGACCAGGTCATCGACCAGGTCGTCGCCAACCTCAACGGCGTGCTCGACACCCTGAACGGCCGTAGCGACCGGGTCGTCGACCTGGTCGGCACCCTGCAGAAGCTGGTCTCCGGCCTGGCCGCCGACCGCAAGCCGATCGGTGAGGCCGTCGGCGCCCTGGACGACCTCGCCAGGAGCACGGCGGGCCTGCTGGAGGCCGGGCGCGCACCGCTGAAGAAGGACGTCGCCGAGCTGGGCCGCCTCTCCCAGAACCTGGCGGACGAGTCGGCCACCGTGGAGAAGTTCCTCAACACGCTCCCGGTGAAGATGAACGCCATCGGCCGCCTCGGCTCGTACGGCTCGTGGATGAACCTCTACCTCTGCGAGGCGCGGGTGACGGGCGTCTCCTACCAGCACTTCCCGCCCGAACCGCAGCGCCCGAACCCCACCGGCATCCCCATCACCCCCGAGAGCGCCCCGAGGTGCACGTCATGAGCAAGGGCAAGGGTGCCAAGCGCGCCCGGCGGCCGCTGTTCAAGCCGGTGCGCGAGTGGAATCCGATCACCGTCTTCATCGTCGGCATGGTCATGTTCATCACCATGGGCATGGGAGCCTTCCGCGCCGCCGACCTGCCGGTCATCGGCGGCGGCACGGACTACTCCGCCGACTTCACCGAGGCCGCCGGGCTGCGGCCGGGCAACGAGGTGCGGGTCGCCGGCGTGAAGGTCGGCAAGATCACCCAGGTCCGGCTGGAACGCGGGAAGGTCAAGGTCACGTTCCGGGTCAAGGACACCTGGGTCGGCAACGCCAGCACGGCCGCGATCTCGATCAAGACCGTGCTCGGCGACAAGTTCCTGGCCGTGGACCCGCTCGGCACCGGTCCCCAGGACCCCCGCCAGCGCATCCCGATCAACCGGACGATGTCGCCGTACGACGTGACGGCCGCGTTCGACGACCTCAGCACCTCGCTGGTCAACCTCGACTCGGCCAAGCTCGGGCAGAGCCTCCAGACGTTGTCGGCGACGTTCGCCAACACGCCGCCCGCCATGCGCAAGGCCCTGGACGGCGTCACCGCGCTCTCCAAGGTGATCGCCTCCCGTGACACCGAGCTCAAGCGGCTGCTCGCCGGGGCCAACAAGTTCTCCGGCACCATGGCGAGCCAGACCGCGCAGGTCCAGGCGCTGCTGCGCGACGGCAACCTCCTGCTCGCCGAGCTGCGCCGCCGCCGTGACGCCATCCACGGGCTGCTGGTCGGCACGCAGAAGCTGTCCGCCGAGCTGTCCGGCCTGGTCGACGACAACCAGAAGCAGCTCGCGCCCGCGCTGCGTTCCCTCGAAGAGGTCGCGACGCTGCTCGAACGCAACAGGTCCGACCTCAACCGGGCGCTGTCCATCGCCGGGCCGTACACCCGCCTGCTGGGCAACTCGCTCGGCAACGGCCGGTGGATGGACGGCTACCTGTGCGGCGTCGTTCCCAAGAACTACCTGCCGCCCAACACGCCACCGAAGACCGGGTGCCAGCCCCCCAAGCGAGGTCGCTGATGCAGCAGACCATCATCCTGAACGACCGGCGCCGCACGCGGTACCGGCGCATACGGCTCGTCCTGCTGGCACTCATCGCCGCCACCATGGCGGTGGTGCTGGGAGCGGTCGCGCTGGCCGTGCTCACGGGCCGTCCCAGCACCATGGTCACCGCGTACTTCAACCAGGCCGTCGGCGTGTACGTCGGCTCGGACGTGCGCGTGCTCGGCGTGAAGGTCGGCACGATCGAGTCGGTCAAGCCGGAGCCGTCGCGGGTCAAGGTCACCCTCAAGGTGGACGAGTCGGTCGAGATCCCGGCGAACGCGGGCGCCCTCGTGATCGCGCCGAGTGTCGTCGCGGACCGCTACATCCAGCTCACCCCCGCGTACACCGGTGGCCCGCGGCTCGCCGACGGCGCGGTCATCCCGGGCGAACGCACCGGCACGCCCGTGGAGATCGACACGCTGTACGGCACCGTCAAGAAGCTCGCCGCCGACCTCGGGCCCAACGGGCTCAACAAGAACGGCGCGCTCTCCAACGCCCTGCGCACCGGCGCCCGCAACTTCGAGGGCAACGGCGAGGCGACGGGCAAGACGATCGAACAGCTGGGCAAGGCCGCCAAGACGCTGAACGGGTCGGACAAGGACCTGTTCGCCACGATCGGCAACCTGCAGAAGTTCACCTCCATGCTGAGGGTGAACGACAGCCAGGTCCGCCTGGCCGAGCAGCAGCTCGCCGACGTGACCGGCTTCCTGGCCGCCGACCGCGAGAACCTCGCCGCCGCGCTGCGGCAGCTGGCCGACGCGCTCGGCAAGGTGAAGACGTTCATCCAGGACAACCGCGCATTGATCAAGTCGAATGTGGACAAGCTGGCCTCGATCACGCAGGTGCTCGTGGACCAGCGCAGGTCGCTGGCCGAGGCACTGGACGTGCAGCCGCTCAACGTGGCGAACGTCCTCAACGCCTACGACCCGGCCCGCCGGACCCTGATGGGCCGCGGCAACCTCAACGAGCTGAGCATGGGCAACGGCAACGCGCCGCCGTTGCCGTTCCCGGCTGTGAACGGAGGTGGCGGCTGATGCGCAGGCCGTTCAGGAACGCCGCGGTGATCGCGCTCGCCCTCGCGACACTGACGGGATGCGGCGGCGGGGTGACCGGGGTCGAGGATCTCCCGCTCCCCGGCGGCGCCGACGTCGGTGACCATCCGTACAAGATCAAGGCCCAGTTCACGAACGTGCTGAACCTCGTTCCGCAGTCGGCGGTCAAGGTGAACGACGTCGCGGTCGGCCGGGTCAGCAAGGTCTCCCTGCCGAACGGCGGCTGGACGGCCGAGGTCACGCTGCTCATCGACGGCGACGTCAAGCTGCCCGCCAACGCCTACGCGCAGCTCCGCCAGTCGAGCCTGCTCGGCGAGAAGTACGTCGCGCTGACGCCGCCCTCGACCGGCGCCACCGGACGGCTCACCGACGGCACCACGATCCCCGTGGCGCGGACCAACCGCAATCCCGAGATCGAAGAGGTCTTCGGCGCGCTCTCGCTGCTGCTGAACGGCGGCGGGCTCAACCAGATCAAGACGATCACGACCGAGCTCAACAACGCGATGAACGGCAACGAGCCGCAGATCAAGTCGATGTTGCAGCAGGTCACCAGGTTGACGTCCACCTTGGACGGCAACAAGAAGGGCATCACCGACGCCCTCGACGGCCTCAACCGCCTGTCCGCCACGCTCAACGGCCGCCGCACGCAGATCAACACGGTGCTGGACGACCTCACCCCCGGCCTGAAGGTGCTGGAACGGCAGCGCGGCGCGCTGGTCGGCATGCTGGAGGCGCTCGACCGGCTGTCCGGCGTCGCGGTCACGACCATCGACAAGAGCAAGGACGACATGGTCGCCGACCTCAAGGCACTGGAACCCACCCTGCGCAAGCTGGCCGACTCCGGCGCCGATCTGCCGCGTTCGCTCCAGGCGCTGCTGACCTATCCGTTCACCGACGCCGTGATGCCCGCCATCAAGGGCGACTACCTGAACGTCTACCTCACGGTGGCGGCCGTGCCGGGCACGCCGCAGATCATTCCGCCGATCGAGCCGAAACCGACCGGCGGCACCCCGGCCAAGTCCGGCGGTACCCCGGCCAGGAAGGACGCGCCGCCGCTGCCGCTGCCGTCCACCGGGGCCGAGACCGTCGCGCCGCCGACCGTGGGAGGGGAGGGCTGATGATCACGCTCGTCACGAGGGTCAAGGTGTGGGCCTTCATGCTGCTGGCCGTCCTCACGCTCTCGTTCGTCGGCATCCGCTACGCCAACCTCGGCAGCTACGTCGGTTACCGCGACTACTACGTGGTGAACGTGGAGCTCGCCGAGGCCGGCGGGCTCCTGCAGTACGCCGACGTCACCTACCGCGGCGTCTCGGTCGGCCGGGTCGGGCCGATCCGGCTCACCGGCGACGGTGTCGTGGCCGAGCTGCGCATCAAGAAGTCGGCGCCCAAGATCCCGCAGAAGAGCGCGGCGCTGGTCGCCAACCGGTCCGCCGTCGGTGAGCAGTACATCGACCTGCGACCGGAGATCGCGACCGGTCCCTACCTGGCCGCGGGCGCGCGGATCGAACGCACCGCCACCCGTACCCCCGCTCCGGTCACCGACCTGCTGAGGAGCGTCAGCGACCTGGCCGGGTCCGTCCCGCTCGACGACTACCGGACGCTGATCAGCGAGCTGGGCGCCGCGTTCAACGGGCAGAGCCAGAACCTGCAGACGCTGCTCGACAACGGCAGCGCGTTCACCCGCGAGGCGAACGCGCACGTCGAGCCGACCACCCGCCTGATCGTGGACGGCGAGGTGGTCATGCGGACCCAGAACCAGGAGGCCGCCTCGCTCAAGGCGTTCGGTCACAACGCCCGGCTGCTCGCCAAGCAGCTGCGCGACTCCGACGGCGACTTCCGCCGGCTCGTCGCCGCCGCGCCGGGCGCGTCCGAGCAGTTCGCCGGGCTCGTCCGCGACCTCGACCCGAACCTCAGCGTCGTCATCGCCAACCTGCTCACCACCTCCGACCTCCTCCTCACGAGGGTGAACGGGATGGAGGAGCTGCTGGTCAAGGTGCCCAAGGCGGTCGCCGCCGGCAACTCGATGATCCAGAACGGCAAGCTCAACTTCGGCATGGTCACCACGTTCTTCCAGCCCCTGCCGTGCACCCGGGGCTACGGCGGGACGAAGTACCGCAACGGCCTCGACCTCTCCGCCGGACCGCCCCTCAACACCGCCGCCCGCTGCACGATGCCCGCCTCCAGCGGAGTCAACGTCCGCGGCGCCGCCAACGCGCCCCGGGGCGGCGTCCCGGACGCGGCCCGGCCGGACTCCGTCATGGGCGCGACCGGCTCCGGACTGCCCGGAGCGCTCGGCCTCCCCGCGCTGACCTCCACCACCACGGACCTCAGCGGACTCCTCGGCCTGAACGGAGACCGCGAATGAAGTGGACCGGCAACCTCCTGATCGTGGC
Organism: Actinomadura fulvescens; assembly: GCF_039533225.1. Lineage (NCBI taxonomy): Bacteria > Bacillati > Actinomycetota > Actinomycetes > Streptosporangiales > Thermomonosporaceae > Actinomadura > Actinomadura fulvescens. The sequence continues at coordinate 70,921 of NZ_BAAATD010000002.1, forward strand.
GGCCCTGGTCCTGCTCGCCTGGTCGGGCTGGTCGCTCTACGACTCCCGTGGCGGCGAGAACGACCTGGGCGAGGACCGCGACCTCGTCCTCACCACCGGAAAACGGCAGGTCGCGGCGCTCAACAGCATGGACTGGAGCCAGAGCGACGCCGGCCTGCGCCAGTGGCTGGCCTCCTCGACCGGGCCTCTGCACGACCAGCTCCAGCGCGAGTCGGCGGCGAGCAAGCAGAAGATCGTCGCCGCGCGGACGACCGCGGTCGCCACGGTCGACGACGCCGCGGTGCTCTCCCTGGACCAGCGGTCCGGCACCGCCCAGCTCATCGCGACCGTGCAGATCCGGCTCACCCCCCAGGCCGGTCAGCCCACCGTCCAGCGCAAACGGTACGAGGCGGGGCTGACCCGCACGCCCGCCGGCTGGAAGCTCAAGTCGCTCACCGCCATCCCGGTGAGCGCGAGCTGAGGAGGACCATGCCCACCATCATCGAGGACCCCTTGGCCGAGGAACTCGCTCCCGCGCGGCCCGCCTTCCCCTGGGTCCGCTTCGCCGTGGCGGCGGTCGTGGCGGTCGTCGCCGTCGTCCTGCTCTTCCTGCGCGGCTCCGGCGGAGAGGAGTCGCCCAACCGCGCCCTCACCGACGCCGACGCGACCACCAAGGCCGTCGGCGACGTGAGCAACACGCTCACGCGCGTCTTCACCTACAGCGCCCAGGACACCGCCACCGCCGAACGAGCCGCCGCCGAGTCCCTCTCCGGCCGCGCCGCCACCGAATACCGGCGTCTCTTCGCCGAGGTGAAACGGCAGGCCCCCGCCGACGGCCTCGCCCTGAAGACCCGGGTCGTACGGGCGGGCCTGGTCAGCCTCACCGGCGACAAGGCCCAGCTGCTCGTGTTCCTGGACCAGGTGACGACGCGCAGCGGCAAGCCCGCCGGCACCACCGCCGCGGCCCAGCTCTCGGTCACGGCCGAACTCAAGGACGGCCTGTGGCGCATCACCGACCTCAAGTCCCGCTGACCCGCGAAGGAGGTGACACCGATGGCCGACGAAGCCGCGGTGGGCGTCATGGAAGAAACCCCGGACTCCGCTGACAAAGCCGACAAGCCCGCCGACCAGACCGACAAGCCTGCCAAGGCCGCCGACAAGGCCGCCGACACGCCTGGCAAGGCCGCTGACAAGGCTGCCGCCGCGAAAGACGACGCCGCCTCCGCGGACGCCACTGAAGCGGACACCACCGACGCGGACGGCGCTGAGGCGGAGGGCGCTGAGGCGGAGGGCGCTGAGGCGGACGGCGCTGAAGTGGACGCCACCGACGCAGACGGGGCTTCCACGGACGTGTCTGAGGCGGACGACGCGGACGCTGACGGTGAGAAGGCCAAGGCGGGGGAGCGTTCCAAAGCCAAGGCTCCGGCGGGCAAGGCAAGTAAGGCGGGCGGCTCGACGGGCTCCGCGCGGGTGCCGAAGTGGGATCCGGTGCGGGTGGCGGCGATCGTGTCGGTGGCGATCGCGGTCATCGCGGCCGCCTGGACGGGGTGGGGCTGGTACTCGGCCGAGAACGACGACTCGCTGGCGTACTCCAAGCTGAGGGACCAGGTGCTGCGCAGCGGGGAGCAGGCCGTCCAGAACCTCAACACGCTCGACTACCGGACGCTGGACGCCAGCCTGCGGACCTGGCAGGACTCCACGACCGGCAAGATGTACCAGGACATCGTGCAGGGCCGCGCCACGTTCGAGCAGCAGACGCAGAAGGCCAAGACCGTCACGAAGGCGCGGATCCTCGAAGGCGCGCTCACCGAGCTGGACGCGCACGCGGGCAAGGCCCGGATCATCGTGGCCATCGAGATCGTCGTGACGCCGCCGACCGGTGCCCCGGCCACCAAGAAGGACCGCCACATCGCGGAGCTGACCAGGACCTCCGCGGGCTGGAAGGTCAGCGCGCTCGGTCCGGCGCCCGTCGGAAACTCCTAGAAGGGCCCGCCCATCATGCTCATCCGGTTGCCAGCCGTTCTCGGGACGGTGACGGTCCTGCTGGGCGGCCTCGCCGTCTGGTCCCACCAGCAGGCCGGCGATCTGCGCGACACCCCGGCGACCCGGAACGTGGCGCTCACCGACAACGCCGGGACCAGCGAGGTCAAGGGTTCGGTGAACGACATCGTCAACACGGTCTTCTCCTACAACCACACCGACATCGCCAAGACCGAGCGCGCGGCCAAGGACCTGATCGTGGGCAAGGCCGTGCAGCAGTACGACGCGATGTTCGGGCTCGTGCGCAAGTCGGCGCCGGAGCAGAAGCTCGTGCTCACCACGACCGTGACCGACAGCGCCGTGAAGATGCTGCAGGATGACCGGGCCCGGGTGCTGGTGTTCGCCGACCAGCGCAGCACGCGCGGTACCGATGGCAAGAGCTCGTACGCCGGTGCCATGCTGGCCGTGGACGCGGTACGGCAGTCGGGCAAGTGGCGGATCTCCAACATCGACACGTTCACCGGTGGAACGTCGCCGAATCCTTAAGCCGAACCCACAATCGGCGGCCGCTTTCCGCTCGTCCGGCGTGTAGCAAGGGCGGCGGCGCCCGGCGCAGGATCGGCCCATGAAAATCATCATGCGGGCGGCGCTGATGACGATGGCCCTGTGCCTGGTCACCAGCGCCCACCCCCTGCCCGCAGTGGCCGCCGCGCCCACGGCGTCGAGGGTGTCCCCGACGCCGCCCGCGCCCGGCACACATGCGCGCACGATCACCATGCCGTCGTTCAACTGGCTCGTGAAAGAGAAGTGGGACAGGCCGTACCTGCTGCACGTGCCCAAGCGCCGCAAGTCCGCCTCACCACCTCCGCTCGTGATCGCCTTGCACGGCGGTCTCGACGACGGCAAGTACATCCAGAAGCAGAGCGGCCTGGACGCCCTGTCGGACCGTCACGGCTTCGTCGTGGCGTATCCCGACGGCTTCCTGCGCACGTGGAACGCAGGCGCCTGCTGCTCGTTCGCCCGGCTGACCGGGGTGGACGACGTCGCGTTCATCGACCGGCTCATCACCACGCTGGTCAACGAGAAGCTGGCCGACCCGCGGCGGGTCTATCTGACCGGCTTCTCCAACGGCGGCGGGATGGCGTACAAGTACGTGTGCGAACGTCCCGGGCGTGTGGCGGCCATCGGCGTGGTCTCCGGCGCGCTCGCCACGCTGTGCCCGTCGCGGCCCAAGGTGTCGCTGCTGGCGTTCCATGGCACGGCCGACTTCTCCGTTCCGTACAACGGTGGCGGCAACCTCGACTTCGACGTCAAGCTGCCGTTCCTGCCCGTGCGGACCGTCGTCGACATCTGGCGGCGGCTGGCCGGGCTGCCCGCGCTGACCCGTACCTACTTCGAGAAGGCGGCGACGCGCTGCGCGACGACGGGCAGGTCGCGCACCGAGGTCGCCCTGTGCACGGTGACCGGCGGCGGGCACGAATGGCCGGTGCCGACCAGGACCGCCGGGGTGGACGGCAGCGCGATGCTGTGGTCCTTCTTCGCGGCCCATCCACGCCAGTCAGGGGTGGCCAAGTCCTGATATGTGGGACCGGCGATCCCGCAAGGCCCCGGCGTGGACGGAACGAGGGGGAGGGCGGCTGTGCGGCCCGCCCTCCCCGTGGGGCCCGGATGTGCCGCGTTCAACTAGGAACACGGCTTTGATCTTGTGAAACTCCGCCGATTGTCAACCTGGGTCACAATCCACGCCCGAAAGCTCGCACGAACCTGACAATCATCGAAGCGGCTCGTGCGCCATCCTTGTGGGACTCGGGGTGTCACAGTGGTCCGTAGTTGCAGGGAGCCGCGACGATGACGCAAGCTCAGCTGGACGTCAGTCCCTTCGAAGCCATTCCCCGCGATCTCGCGCGGCGCATGCGCCTCCATGCCGCCCGTACGGTGGAGCCCGCCCTCCGGGAGCCGCTCACCGTGCTGCCGGCCGGGGCGCGGGCCGCCGGGGACCCGCGGGTCGCCGAACACCCGCGTGCCGGCAAGCTCCGGGAGCGCATTCTGCTGGGGCTTGAGCACTTCTGTGCCCTGGTCGAAAATCCTCGCTCGGCCTGGGCGCGCATAGCGCCCACCTACATCGAGCTCGGCCGCGAGATGGCGCACGACGGCCAGGACCTTGACGAGATGCACCGCCTGATGTGCCAGACCGCCCGTTCGGCCTGGCGGTCCATCACCACGCTGGCCGACACGCTCGACATCGACCGGGCGACGCTCGGACTGATCGCCGACGCGCAGTTCAGCTACATGGACGCCGTCGCCGCGCTCATCACCCAGGGGTACGAGAGCGAGGTGGCCGGCAGCTCCGAGGCCCTGCACCGCCGCCGTACCCGGCTGCTCGACCTCCTGCTCGCCGAGCCGCCGGTCCCCGAGGAAGTGATCAAGGAGGCGGCCCGGACCGCCGAGTGGCGGGTGCCCCGCGCGGTCGCCGCCGTGGCGCTGTACCCGCGCGGCGTGGCCGACTTCCACGCGCCGTCCCTGCCGCCCGACGTGCTCATCGACCCGGCCTCCTCGCCGCTGGTGCTCGTCCTTCCAGACCCCGAAGGGCCAGGCCGCCTCCGCCTCCTGGAGCCGCTCCTGCGCGATTGGACCGTTGTAGTCGGCCCGACCGTGCAGATCGGCGAGACGGCGAAGTCGTTCCGGTGGGCGCGCGAGGCCCAGGCGCTCGTCCGGCGCGGTGTCATCGCCGACGACGCCGTGGTCCGGTGCATGGACCACGTGCCCACTCTGGCGATCTTCCGTGCCGAGGAGCTGATCGAGCACGCGGCCGCGTCCCGTCTCGCGCCGCTCCGCGCGATCTCGCCCGTCCAGGCCGAACGCCTCTCCGAGACGCTCCTGTCCCTGCTGGAGAACCGGTTCAACGCTACCGAGGCGGGCAACCAGATGCACGTCCACCCGCAGACGGTCCGCTACCGGCTCCGCCGCCTGGAGCAGCTCTTCGGCGACGAGCTCTTCGACCCCCGCCGCAGCCTGGAGCTGGAGATGATCCTGCACGCCAAACTGGGGGCGCGCGTGCGTGACGTCCGTGTCCCGGCGGCCGCCAGCGAGTGAGTTATCCACAGGTCGTGGTGACCTCGCCACTCACAGCGACGAACTGGCACTGTCGTCGGTATGAGAACTCCGCTGGTGATCCGTTCGCCGCAGGACGCCATCGCCGCCGTGCCGTACCTGCTGGGCTTCCATCCCGCCGACAGCCTCGTGGTGATCGCCTACGACGGCCCGCACGACACCTGCGCGATGCGGCTCGACTTACCGCAACCCGATCCCAGGGCGGCAGCTGAACGCATAGCCGCCCTGCTCACCCACAACGCGTTCCGCCGAGCCCTCCTCCTCGGCTACGGCACCTCCAGCGACGTGACGCCCGTCGTGGCCGCGGCCTGGGAAGTGCTGACCGCCCAAGACCTCCACATCACCGAGGCCCTGCGCATAGGCACCGACCGATGGTGGTCCCTCACCTGTGTGGACGACGACTGCTGCCCGCCTGAGGGCCATCCCTACGACATCTCCACCACGGTCGTCGCGGCCGAGGCCACCCTCTCCGGGCACGTGGCCCTGCAAGACAGAGCCGAGCTGGCCCGCACGCTCGCCCCGCTGGAAGGCGAGGCCCGCACGGCGATGCGTGCGGCCACCGACCGCGCTGAGGAGCGCTTCCTGTCCTGGGCCGCCGAGACCACACCGGCGCAACTACAGTCCCGCCTGACCGCCAGTGGCCTCGCCATACTGGCCGACCTCACTCCCGACCCGACCGACGAAGACGTCGCCTGGCTGGGCGTCACCCTCACCAACCTGCGCGTACGAGACGAAGCCTGGATCCGCATAGACACCGACGCACCCCAGCGCGACATCGACTTCTGGCGGGCCATCCTGCGCCGCATCGAAGAGCCCTACGCCGCCGCCCCCGCCTGCCTCCTGGCCATAGCCGCCTACGCCGCCGGCGACGGCGGCCTGGCCAACCTGGCCCTCGACCGTGCCCAAGACGCCGACCCCGCCTACTCCCTGGCACACCTGCTCCGCGCGGTCGTGGAAGCCGGGATCCCACCCTCCCGCCTCCAAACGACCATGACCCCCCAAACCCTCGCCGCCGCCTACGAAGCCAACCCACCCCCCTGAAAGGAGGCCCCCTCACAGCCACGAAAGGAGACAAACCAAGGCCGGACGAGCGTCGGGCGTTAACCAACGACCCCCTTTGCCGCCCACGCCCGCCCCAGCCACAGCCCCGGGGCACCCACCAACAACCCCGGGGCACCCCCCGAAACAACCACCCCGCACAACCGCCATCCACCACCGCAGCCCTCAGCCACCCCAGGCAGCCCCCTGCCACCCCGCGCAGCCTCTTGTCCGTAGGGCCATCCGTCAGCCACCCCTGGCAGCCCCCCACCCCGCAGGGGCAGCCCACCAACCGGCCCGGCCGGGCAGCTTCCCGTCTGTGAGGGCAGCCGCGCCATCTCGCAGGTGCAGTTTCAGCCACCACCGTGGCAGCCGCTACCCGCCTGCGGCGGCCGTCTGCCACCCCGTGCAGCCTCTTGTCCGTAGGCGAGCCGTCAGCCACCCCGGCAGCCCCGCCCCGCAGGGGCAGCCGACCAGCCGGCCGGGCAGCTCTTGTCCGTGGGGACAGCCGCCATCTCGCAGGAGCAGCTGTCAGCCACCCGCGGCAGCCGCGACCCGCCTGCGGCGGTCGTCTGCCACCCGCGCAGCCTCTTGTCTGTCGGGGCACCGTCAGCCACCCCATGCGGCCCCACCCGGCAGGGCAGCCCACCAACCGGCCCGGCAGCTCTTGTCCGTGGGGACAGCCGCCATCTCGCAGGAGCAGCCGTCAGCCGCTCGTGGCAGCCGCGACCCGCCTGCGGCGGTCGTCTGCCACCCGCGCAGCCTTTTGTCTGTCGGGAAGCCGTCAGCCATCCGGGGCAGCCGTCAGCGGCCCCGGGCTGCACCCGGTTCGCCGGCGCAGCGGCTTGTTCGTTGGGGAGGCTGGTGGTGTGACTTGCGGGCTTGTCTTGGTTGGTTTGTGCAGGTGGGTGGCATGTCGGAGGGGGGTGGTAGCGTCGGTTTCATGACCCGGGAAGAGCTCGCCAACCTTGCGCATCTGCGCCGTGCGCGGGATCTGATCGACCGTGAGTACGCGCGCCCGCTCGATGTGCCGACGATGGCTCGTCGCGCGCTCATGTCGCCCGCGCATTTCTCGCGGCGGTTCCGGGCGGCCTATGGCGAGACGCCCTACAGCTATTTGATGACCCGTCGCATCGAGCGCGCGATGGCGTTGCTGCGGGGCGGCATGAGCGTGACCGACGCGTGCATGGCGGTCGGGTGTACGTCGCTCGGCTCGTTCAGCTCGCGGTTCACCGAGATCGTCGGGGAGACGCCGAGCGCGTACCGCGGCCGGGAGCACAGCGCGCTGGCCGCGATGCCCGCGTGCGTGGCCAAGGTGCACACCCGCCCGACCCGGGCCGCGGAAGCGCGCCGGGTGGCCGCCGCCTAGATACGGATGGCGACCTGGTCCTCCTCGCCGCGCGCCAGGCCTACGAAGACGGTTTCGGCCAGCCAGCGGTGGGCGGGAGCGGTAGTAGATGGCCGCCGTGGCTACCTGGAGGTCGTCTTCGTACTGGTCGGGGCAGTTCGCCTGCTCGCGGAGGCCGCGCGCATCTGGCTGCTGCTGATCCGGCCCACGGCCCTCGTCGAGAACCTGCCCGTCAGCGTCCAGCTCATCGGAGGCCGAGGACCGCACGCCGCGATACGTTCCCCTGAAAACCTGACGCCTCGGCCAGGTTCTCCGGTCAGCGGTAGAAGCGGGACACGCTCTGCAGCGCGCACGCGGGCTTGGCGCCGCCCTCGATCTCGATGGTGCCGTCGACCGTGATCTGGACGCCGTTCCCGGCGACCTCCTCGACGGAGACCAGCCGCGTGGTCAGGCGGACGCGGGAGCCGGCGGGCACCGGGGCGGGGAAGCGCACCTTGTTGAAGCCGTAGTTGACCTTGGTCGTCACCCCGTCCACGTTCAGCAGCGCCGTGTGCAGCGGGATGAAGAGAGACAGCGTCAGCATGCCGTGGGCGATGGGCGCCTTGAACGGGCCTTCCTTCGCCCGTTCGACGTCCACGTGGATCCACTGGTGGTCGTCGGTGGCGTCCGCGAAGGTGTTGATCTGTTCCTGGGTGACCTCCAGCCAGTCGCCCGGGCCGAACTTCCTGCCGACGAGTCCGGGCAGTTCGTCGATGTGCACGTTCATGAGCAGGTGGTCCTCTCTCAGGTTCCGAAGGCCTCGCGGACGCGGGCCTTGAGCAGCTTCCCCGCGGCGTTGCGCGGCAGCGCGCCGGTGAACACCACCGACTTGGGAATCTTGTATTTGGCGAGGCGGCCGGCGAGCGCGGTCAGCACGTCGTCCTCGGTGAGGGAGGCGGACGGGTCGGCCACGACGACGGCGCGGCCGACCTCGCCCCACGTCTCGTCCGGCACGCCGATGACGGCGCACTCCCGGACCCCGGGAACGGCCAGCAGGGCGTTCTCCACCTCGGCGGGGTAGACGTTCTCGCCGCCGGAGATGATCATGTCCTTGATGCGGTCGACGATGTAGGCGTAGCCGTCGGCGTCGAGCCGGGCGGCGTCGCCGCTGCGGAACCAGCCGTCGGTGAAGGCCCGTGCCGTCTCCTCCGGCAGTCCCCAGTAACCCGGCATGACGTGCGGACCCCGCACGATCACTTCGCCGGTCGCGCCGGGTTCGACCTCGGTGAGATCGCCGCCGGCGACCCGTACGTCGCTGAAGAAGTGGGGGACGCCCGCCGACCCGGCCTTGGAGACGGCGTGCGCCGCGTCCAGGAAGAGCGTGCCGGGCGACGCCTCGGTCATGCCGTAGCCCTGCAGGAACGTCAGCCCCCGCTCCTGGTACGCGGCGATCAGCGTCGGTGGCACAGGCGAGCCCCCGCAGGTGAGGACGCGCAGGGACGACAGGTCGGCGGCGGCCCACCGTGGTGAACGGGCGACCTGCTGGAACATCGCGGGCACGCCGAACATGAACGTCACCCGATGGCGTTCGACCAGGTCGAGCGTGGCGTCCGGATCGAAGCCGCCGACGATGACGCAACTCCCGCCCTTGAGCAGTACGGGCAGGGTCAGCATGTTCAGCCCCGCCGTGTGGAACAGCGGAGCCGCCACCAGCGCCACCTCGTCCGCGACGAGGTCGGTGTCGACCAGGACGTTGACCGCGTTCCAGGTGAGGTTGCCATGGGTGAGGACGGCGCCCTTGGGCCGCCCGGTCGTCCCCGACGTGTACATGATCATGCACGGGTCGCCGAGGCCGACGGGCTCGTCGATCGGCTCGGCACGTGCGGTGCCGACGAGCGCCTCGTAGTCGTGCGCACCGGAGGCCGGCCCGGTCAGCACCACGGACGCGCGCACGTCCGGTTTGATCTCGTCGACCAACGCGGTGTGGCTCTCGCCGTGGACGAGCACCGCGGCGCCCGAGTCGGCGAGCTGGAAGGCGATCTCCGGACCGGACAGCCGGATGTTGAGGGGGACGAAGATCGCGCCCAGGCGGCCGGTGGCGAACAACGTCTCCAGGAACGTCGGATGGTTGGGTCCCAGATAGGCGACCCGGTCGCCGCGCCGTACGCCGAGGTCGCGCAGGGCGTGCGCGAGACGCGTGACGCGGTCATGGAGCACCGCGTAGGTGAACGACCGTTCCTCATGGATGAGGGCCGGACGGTCCGGGGTCTTGCGGGCCCGGCGCGCCGGCCATGACCCGATTCCCTCGTTGCGCATGGTGCGCTCCCTCGTTCCGGGGGCGGATCAGGAGTCCTCGCACAGGCCCAGCAGGCGGGCGGCGTTGTCTTTGAGAATCTTCGGCCGGACCTCGTCCTTCAAGGGCAGCGCGGCGAAGTCGGCCAGCCACCGGTCCGGGCTGATGACCGGGTAGTCCGAGCCGAAGAGCACCTTGTCCTTGAGCAGCGTGTTGGCGTACCGCACGAGCTGAGGCGGGAAGTACTTGGGCGACCAGCCGGACAGGTCGATGTGGACGGCCGGCTTGTGGGTGGCGACGCTGAGCGCCTCGTCCTGCCAGGGGAACGAGGGATGCGCCAGGATGATCTTCATCTGGGGGAAGTCGGCGGCGACGTCGTCCACATGCATCGGGTTGGAGTACTTGAGCCGGATGCCGCCGCCGCCCGGCACGCCCGCGCCGATCCCGGTCTGGCCGGTGTGGAAGAGCGCGATGCAGCCGAGCTCCTCGATCGCCTCGTACAGCCCGTAGGCGAGCCGGTCGTTCGGGAAGAAGGCCTGGATGCTGGGGTGGAACTTGAAGCCCTTGACCCCGTACTCCTCGACCAGCCGCCGCGCCCGCCGGATCCCCGCCTTCCCGCGGAACGGGTCGATGGAGGCGAAGGGGATCAGCACGTCCGGATTCGCGGCGGCGGCCTCGGCGACCTCCTCGTTCGGAACGGGCGGCACACCGGTGGCGTGCTCGGCGTCCACGGTGAACACCACCGCGGCCATCCTCCGTTCGCGGTAGTACGCCGCCAGCTCCTCCAGCGTCGGCTTGCGTTTCGTGCCGTCCACCTTGAAGTAGGCGCTGGACGCCTTGTGGAGCTCATCGGTGAGGGAGGCGCCTCCTCGGGAGGAGACCTCGGCGTGCGTGTGGACGTCGATGGCGACGATCTCGTCGAGATCGATGGACATGAAGAAGCCTCCTGCGTCCAAAGGGGTACTGCGAAGATAGGCGTGTGTGTCACAGTCGTCAAGAAAGTGCACAACATCAGGAATCGGCCCTACGCTGGCGCCATGAACGAGGACCCGTCCCCAGGGCTGCGGCCGCAGTCGCTCATGCTGACCTTTCTGGGCAACTACGTGCTGCGGCGCGACATCGCGGTGTTCTCGGGCAGCTTCGTCGAGCTCTTCGCCGGACTCGGTGTGGGCGAGCACGCTCTCCGGTCCACGCTCACCCGCATGACCGGACGCGGCCTCCTCGCCCGGCACCGGCAGGGACGGCGCATGCATTTCGGCCTGACCGGGCGTTCCGAGCGCATTCTGCTCGACGGCGAGGCGAGGGTCTGGCGCCGCGGCGCGGTCAACGAAGACTGGGACGGGCAATGGACCGTGCTCTCGTTCTCCATGCCCGAGTCGTGGCAGCGCCAGCGGCACGACCTGCGCTCACGGTTGATGTGGGCCGGGTTCGGACCGCTCGGCAACGGAACGTGGATCGCGCCCTCGAAGGTCGACCTCGGGCCGGTCCTCGCCTCCGTCGAAGGCCTCGACCCGGGCAGGCACGTGCGGGTCTTCCACGGGAGCGCCGGGGCGCCCACGGACGTGACCCAGATGATCCGCGACGCGTTCGACCTCGACGGGCTGGCCGCCGGCTACCAGGAGTTCCTCGACCGCTGGGACCGGCCCGACCCGATTCCCAAGGCGCCCCACGACCTGGCGCGCTATCTGTGGATGATGACCGAGTGGCTGCAGCTGGTCGGGGTCGATCCGCGGCTGCCCGTCCAGCATCTGCCGGACGACTGGCCCGCCGTACGCGCCCAGAAGGTGCTGCACGAGCTGCGCGAGCGGTATGACGCGCCCGCGCGTGAGATCGCCGACCGCCTGGTCGAGTTCATCCCGGTCGCGAAGGCCGCTGCCGGGGACTGAACGAAATGGGGTCGCCTCGCGGGCGGGGGCTCGTTAGGGTCGCGGCGATGGTCGGCGAAGCTCCTCTCCTCTGGTTGTGCGGGCCCCCGGGTGTCGGCAAGTCGACGGTCGGGTTCGAGCTCTACGAACGGCTCGTGCGCGCCGGGGTGAACGCGGCGTACGTGGACGCCGACCAGATCGGCCTGTGCCATCCGGCGCCGCCCGACCTTCTGCACCGGGTTCGGGCGCGGAATCTGCGTGCCGTCTGGAGCAACTTCCGCGCGGCCGGAGCGGAGTGCCTGATCTTCTCGGGGGTCGTCGACACGGCGGAGGAGGCGCGGGTCTACACCGAGGCGGTGCCGGACGCCGAGGTGACGTTGTGCCGGTTGCGGGCAGATGCGTCGGAGCTCAGGGAACGGTTCGTCGGGCGCGGATGGCGCCCGGACTTCGTGGACGAGGCGCTCGCCGCCGCGGAGGCGCTGGACCGCACCGGCTTCGCCGACTTCCACGTCGACACCAGCGGCCTGCCGGTGCCCGCGGTGGTCCAGCTCGTCTGGGAGGGGGCCGGTCTTGCGGGCATCGGCGAATGACCCGGGCGGGCTGCCCGTCCTGTGGATCTGCGGCCCCGTCGGCGTGGGCAAGTCGACCATCGGCTTCGAGGTCTTCCTGCAGATCGTGCGTGAGGGCGTCCGGGCGGCGTACGCCGACGTGAAGCAGCTCGGCTTCATGAGCGGCGCCGGTGAGGTCTGGAAGGCCAACCTCGCCGCGATGGTCCCGGTGTTCGGCGAGGCCGGTGCCCGCTGCCTGATCGTCTCCGGTGGCGCCGACGAGCCGGACGTCTCGTTCCTCCCCGGCGTCGTGACCGTGTGCCGGTTGCATGCCGGGCCGGACCGGCTGACCGAGCGCATCATGGCGCGGGGCAGGGGAGAGGGACCGGCGATTCCCGGCGACGGCCTGCGGGGGCAGCCTCACGCCGTTCTGCGGGAGGTCGCACGGCAGGCGATCCGCGAGGCCGAGGGACCGCACGGTGGCGGCCTGCGCATCGACACCGACGAGCTCTCGGTGGAGGAGGCGGCCCGCGCGATGCGGGCGGCGTGGCGCCGCGGCGGCTAGGAGGAGGAGACGGCTTCCCCTGGCGAGCCCGGGTCGATGCGCCGGTCGCGGTTGCGCTCGTTCCAGGCGCGCATGCGCGGCGGGTAGCCGACGATCTGCACGTCGTAGACGGGCAGGCCCAGGTCTTGGGCGACCTTGTGGATCACCTTGGGGGCGCCGACGCGGCGGCGCGTCCACTCACCGTCGTGCGCCACGGCCACGGCGGTGGTGTCGGTGGCGAAGGTCTCCGGCTCGACGAAGAACTCGACCCCCTGCTTGCCGCGGGCGAACGCGATCAGCGCCTCGATGTCGGAGTCGGTGGCCTCGCGGTCGAGCCTGGTGACGCTCGGCCCTCGGTGCTTGCGAATCCCGAACCGGTCGCGGAACCTCATCGCCTGTGTCCGTCCTCTGGTGCCGCCCCGGAGCCGCTCCGGGGCACTGGGCGAGTACGACAATAACGATCGCCCGTGCGGACAAGGTTCCATGCGTGTCACGATCTCGTCGACACCGCCACGTTCCGCACGTCCTGTGACCGGACCCGCCCATACACTGACGCACCGTTAGGATCATCTTTGGGTAGGCGGCCGAGAGGACCCTGCATGCGCGGGACGTTCATGACGAGGCGATGGACCGCGGTCGCGGCCGCGCTCGCGGTGTCGGCGTGGTTGAGCACGCTCGATCCGGTGGTCATGCCGCTCGCCGCCCCCACGGCCGACCCGGCCGGGCTGGTCGCCGTGCCGGCGGGCCGGCCGGTGGTCGCCGCCCCGCCCCGGAAGATCGACTGCCGGCGGGTCAAATGCGTCGCGCTGACGTTCGACGACGGGCCGACGGCCCCCACGAGCAAGCTGCTCACAATCCTCGCGCAGCGCAAGGTGCGCGCGACGTTCTTCCTCGTCGGACGGAACGTGGCCAAGCGCCCGCAGGTCGTGCGCTCGGAGCTGGCCGGCGGGCACGAGCTCGCCAACCACAGCTACACCCACACCGATCTGGCGCGCGCGTCGGCGGCGAGAGTGAGATCCGAGCTCGGCAGGACCCAGTCGGCCATCAAACGGGCCACCGGCGTCACGCCCAGGCTGATGCGGCCGCCGTACGGCTCCACGGACAGGACCGTCGCCTCGGTCACCAGGAAGATGAGGCTGGCGCAGATCCTCTGGGCCGTCGACCCGAACGACTGGCGCGACCGCAACCGCAGGACGGTCGAGCGCAGGGTCGTGGCGGCCACCCGGCCGGGATACATCGTGCTCATGCACGACATCCACCCGACCACCGTCGCCGCCGTCCCCAACATCATCAAGCGGCTGGCCGCGAAGGGGTACGTCTTCGTGACGGTCTCCGAGCTCTTCGGCAAGCCGCTGACCCCGGGGAAGAAGTACGCCAAGCGTCGGAGCTGAAAGCCAGGGGCCGCTCAGGGACTTCCCCGATGGAAGGCGGCGCCTCCATGACCGAGGATGAGGTCATGGACAGCAGCCACGCCACCGACCTGCGGGTCTCGGACATCGAACGCGAGCCCGTCATCGAACGGCTCCAGGAGGCCTACGCCGAGGGCAGGCTCGAACACGCCGAGTTCGACATGCGAATGCACCTCGCGATGACGGCCAAGACCAGGGGTGAGATGGCGGGGGTCCTGTACGACCTCGCGCCGGCGCCCGTACCGCCGCCGGGTTCCCCCGGCAGGCGCCCGGCGCTGCCGGGGGACGGCCCGTGGGACGGGGCGCCGCCCACCGGTGAGGACCGGATGCTCGCGGCGGTCTCGCACGCGATCGGCTACCCCACCCTGTTCGTCGGGCCGCTGATCATGATGCTGCTGAGCGGCAAGCGGTCCGCCTACGTCCGCCGGCACGCGGTGGAGGCCCTCAACTTCCAGCTCACCGTCCTGCTGATCACGATCGTGACGTTCGGGATCGGCGGCATGCTCTACGCGCTGACCTGGATCGTCGCCGGGATCGCCGCCGTGATCGCGCTCACCGGCAAGTCGTTCCGCTATCCGTGGATCCTGCGCCTGGTGAAGTGACGCCGCCGCGGGCCGGTGGCCCGATGTCCCGAATGGGGTTCTGACTGCGCGCCTATTCCCCTCCCTGCCTGTGACGACCCTCTCGTCCCCCTCATGTGGAGAACACATGGGATGATCGGTTTACTGAGTGCGGGAGGGGTACATGACGGAGCTCTTGATCAAGGACGATCACCGGCGGGCGGTCGAGGCGCTGCGCAGGTCGTACGAGGCGATCCCGCCCGGGACGCCCGTGCGGCTGGCCAAGAAGACCTCCAATCTCTTCCGGTGGCGTGACCCGTCCGACGCGCCCGGCCTGGACGTGTCCGGTTTCGACCGGGTCCTGAGCGTCGACCCGGAGTCGCGCACGGCCGAGGTCCAGGGCATGACCACCTACGAGGACCTCGTCGACGCGACGCTGCCGCACGGCCTGATGCCGACCGTCGTGCCGCAGCTCAAGACGATCACGCTCGGCGGCGCGGTCACCGGGCTCGGCATCGAGTCGTCCTCGTTCCGGCTCGGGCTGCCGCACGAGGCCGTCCTGGAGATGGACGTGCTGACCGGAGACGGCCAGATCGTCACCGCGACGCGCGACAACGAGCACAGCGACCTCTTCTACGGCTTCCCCAACTCCTACGGCACGCTCGGCTACTCGCTGCGACTGAAGATCGAGCTCGTTCCGGTCAAGCCGTATGTGCGGGTGCGGCACCTGCGGTTCGAGGACGCGGCCGAGTGCGCGCGGGTGCTCGGTGAGATCACCGAGTCCAAGACCTACGAGGGTGAGCCGGTCGACTTCGTGGACGGCACCGTCTTCAGCGCCCGCGAGCAGTACATCACGCTGGGTGTGTTCACCGACGAGGCGCCTTACACCTCCGACTACACCGGCCAGGGGATCTACTACCGCTCGATCCAGGAGCGCTCGGTGGATTTCCTCACCGTGCGCGACTACATCTGGCGCTGGGACACCGACTGGTTCTGGTGCTCCGGCGCGTTCGGCGTGCAGAACCCCACCATCCGCCGAATTTGGCCGGACAAGGCCAAGCGCTCGGACGTCTACCGCAAGCTCGTCGCCTACGACCGGCGTTTCCACGTCGTCGCGCGCGTCGAGCGCTGGCGCGGGCTGCGGCCGCGCGAGGACGTCATCCAGGACATCGAGGTGCCGGTCGAACGGCTGGCGGAATTCCTGGAGTTCTTCCACGACAAGGTGGGGATGAGCCCGATCTGGCTGTGCCCGCTTTCGGCCAGGGAACGCTGGCCGCTGTATCCGCTGGAGCCGGGCAAGCCCTACGTCAATGTCGGTTTCTGGGGCACGGTACGGCTTCCGCCGGGCCAGATCCCCGAATACCACAACCGTTTGATCGAACGTAAGGTCGCGGCCCTTGACGGGCACAAGTCCCTCTATTCGACTGCTTTTTACAGCCGGGAGGAGTTCTGGCGCCACTACGACGGGGAGACTTATCGGCGGCTCAAGGAGTCGTACGACCCCGCCGAGCGGCTGCTGGACCTCTACGACAAGTGCGTGGGCGGGCGCTGACGGGTGCCCGCCATATCGGGGGGAAGGCCCCGGAACGGGGCCGATGGCGATCCCATCGCCCTTGCCGGGGCGAAGAGAGAGGGAGGCACATGATGACGCTGGCCAGGGTCTTCGAGCGGCTCGCCGGGGCTGAGGCGCCAGTGGAGTTCACCGCGTACGACGGGTCACGGGCGGGGGTGCCGGGCGCCGACATCCGTTTCCACGTACGTTCCCCGCACGCCGTGTCCTACCTGGTGCATTCGCCGGGCGCGCTGGGACTCGCCCGCGCGTACGTCAGCGGCATGATCGACGTCAGCGGCGACATGTACACGGCGCTGTCCACGATGCAGCGGGTGCTCGGTGACGTCACGCCGCGCGACAAGCTCAAGGTGGTCGCCGCCGTCCTGGGCGACCCGCTGCTGCGGGCCGCCGTGACCCGGCGCCTCGACCCGCCGCCGCAGGAGGCCCCGTTCAGCCGGGTGCCCTCCTGGCTCCGGCACTCCAAGCGGCGCGACGCCAAGGCGATCTCGCACCACTACGACGTCTCCAACACCTTCTACGAATGGGTGCTGGGCCCGTCGATGGCCTACACCTGCGCCTGTTACCCCGAGGAGAACTCCACCCTTGAGGAGGCGCAGTTCCACAAGCACGACCTGGTGGCCAAGAAGATCGGCCTCAGGCCGGGCATGCGGCTGCTCGACGTCGGCTGCGGCTGGGGCGGCATGGTCATGCACGCCGCCAAGGAGTACGGGGTCAAGGCGCTGGGCGTGACCCTCTCCAAGCAGCAGGCCGAGTGGGCGCAGAAGGCCATCGCCGACCGGGGGCTCTCCGACCTCGCCGAGGTCCGGCACATGGACTACCGCGACGTCGCCGAGGAGGGCTTCGACGCCGTCAGCTCGATCGGCCTGACCGAGCACATCGGCAAGGCCAACCTGCCAGGCTACTTCTCGTTCCTCTACGGGAAGCTCAAGCCGGGCGGCCGGATGCTCAACCACACCATCACCCGGCCCGACAACCTGGCGCCTCCGATGAAGCAGGCGGGGTTCATCAACCGCTATGTCTTCCCCGACGGCGAGCTCGAAGGCCCCGGCTACATCCAGTCGCAGATGAACGACGCGGGCTTCGAGATCCGGCACCAGGAGAACCTGCGCGAGCACTACGCCCGCACGCTCAAGGGCTGGTGCGACAACCTCGACGACCACTGGGACGAAGCCGTCGAAGAGGTCGGCGACGGCATCGCCCGCGTGTGGAAGGTCTACATGGCCGGCTGCATCCTCGGCTTCGAGCAGAACTGGATCCAGCTGCACCAGACGCTGGGCGTGAAGCTGGACGAGAACAACAACGCGCACATGCCGCTGCGCCCTGACTGGGGCGTCTGACACCCCTGTCCGCTCCACCGCGACGAGGCCGTTTCCTTTGGGAAGCGGCCTCGTCCGCCTTCACGGACCGGGCATCAGAACCAGGTGACCGTCCACCTGAACGTGGTGACGGCCGACCGCGCCGCCGTGTCGGTGGCGGTGACCTTGACGCTGAAGGTCCCCACGTGCCAGGGCTTGCCGGTGACGGTGCCCGAGGAGGACCCGACCGACAGGCCGAACGGGAGACCCTCGGCCTTGTAGGTGATCGCGCCCGTGCCGCCGGACGCCCGGATCTGCAGGTTGACCGCCTTGTTGAAGACACCGGTCTGGTCGCCGGGATTCGCCACGGCCGGGCCCTCGCCGCCGTTCGCCGGGGCGATCCTCCAGGCGAACGTGGCGGAGCCGGCCTTGCCCGCGGTGTTGGTCGCGGTGACGGTGACCGTGAACGTGCCCTCGGTGGCCGGGACGCCCGTGACGAGACCCGACTCGCTGATGGCCAGGCCTGCCGGCAGACCCGTCGCGGTGAACGTCAGCGCCAGCCCACCAGGGTCGCTTGCCCGCACCTGCAGGCTGACCGGGGTGCCGACCTTGCCGGTCTGGTCGCCGGGGGCGGTGACGCTCGGGGGGTCGCCCGGCGTGCCCGGGTCGGGGATCGCCTCGGGCGGCAGGTGGACGCGCCACACCTGCGTGTCGTTCTCGGAGGCGACGAGCACCGAGCCGCGGTCGAAATAGGTGATGGCTTCGCCCTGTCCCTGGCTGGGGAGGGTGACCGTGGCCAGCTCCGTGCCGGCCGCGTTGTAGATCCAGGCCGCGTTCTCGCCGATGGGGCCGCCGCTGCGCAGGGCGTACGCCTTGCCGTCGGGCGAGAACGCGCCGTCGGTGGCGAACGCCGGGGCAGCACGGCCGGTGTCGGCGAGCGTGTTCGTCTGCGCGGTGCTGAGGGGGTTGGGCGCGCGGTAGAGCTTCCCGGCGCTTCCGATGTTCTTGCCGGCCACGTACAGCTGGTCGTCGAGCGGGTCGACCAGGAGCGACTCGGCGTCCTTCGCGCCGTCCGCGAACCTGAGCTGGTACCTGGTCGCCGTCAGCGAGGCGTTCGCCAGCGTGTCCGGCTCGGGCAGCCGGTAGACGATCGGATCGCGGCCGCCGAAGTTGTTGCCGATGTCGCCGATGTGGATGCCGCTCCGGGTGACCGCCATGCCCTCCCAGTCGGTGTTGGGCGCGTTCGTCACGTTCAGCTTCGCCCTGAGCGCGCCGGTGGCGGTGTCGATCGCGAACACCTCGGTCGTGTTGCCGCTGTCGTTGTGCGCGTAGGCGACGCCGGGATGCTTCACGCTCATCGCCAGCCCGCTGATCTCCGCGAGACCGGCCGGGAGGGTGAACGCGCGCTCGGGAGGCGGCGGCGCCGCGTGGGCGGCCGGGGCCGCTGGGGCGGCCGGGAGGAGCACGGCGGCGGTCGCGACGGCGGTGGCCAGGGCCGGTGCTCGCGTCCGTCCCGGGAGCCGCGGGATCGGGCGGTGGGGGATTCGCAACATGCTGACAATGTGGCGGTCCGGAACGGGCGTGCCTACCGGGCGCCTGATGCCCATCCGGCATGGGGTGATGACGGCGGTGGCATGCGGGGAGCGGCGCCCGGCCGGGCGAAGAGCACGAACGAGCGGGCGGCGCGGCTGAGGTTGCCGCGCAGGTGCACCAGGCCGACGCTGCGGTGCACGGGCGGGTCGAACGAACGGATCTCGGCGCGGTGGGCGAAGGTGCGTTCGGCCATGTCGCGGTACCAGATCAGGGAGCCGACGCCTTCCAGGACGGCCGAGACCCAGGCGATGCGCTGGTCGGACTCCAGCGCGGCGACGGGCCGGATGCCGAGCAGCGCGAACATCGCCTCCTGCTCGGTACGGCGCCCGGTGCCGCGGGTCGCCAGGATCATCGGAAGGCCGTCGAGCCGCGGCATCGGCACGGTGGCGGGCAGGCCGGTGCCAGGCGGCGAGACCAGGACCACCTCGCGTTCCTGTACGCGGTGGGCCTTGAGGTGCTCGTCCACCGGGAGATCGACCAGCCCCAGGTCGGCGTGGCCCTTGTAGAGCTTGCGCACGAGGAGCTCGCGGCCGTCACAGCGCAGCACCTCGACGCTCACGTTCGGATGCGCCTCGGTGAACGACGGGACGAGCACGGCTTCGAGATCGATGGCGAGGGTGGGGGTGGTGACGACGCGCAGTTCAGCGCAGTGCCGGGGGTCGCCGGGACGGCCGATGTCCTCGATGGCTCCGACGGTCGTGATGATCGTGCGGGCGAGGCGGACCACGCGGGCGCCCTCGGAGGTGAAGGCCACGCCGCGGCCGTCGCGGGCCAGGAGCTCCACGTTCAACTCGCGCTCCAGGGCCCGGATGGCGCGCGACAGCGCGGGCTGCGCGACGAACACCGCCGCGGCCGCCGCGGTGATGCTGCCATGGTCCGCGACCGCGATGAGATACCGCAGTTGCTGGAGGGTCATGGATGGGACGGTAACTCCCAAGCAAGCGCTTGTCAGTACCGTTGGACGATTTGTCAATATTGGTCTGGCGAGGGGGCGTCCGCTTTGAGACCCGCTCGGCACGCAGAGCATGCCCGATGAGCATGAGACGGCGAATAATCCCTGGTCATCGCTATCGCGGCTGCCCTGCCTCCCGGTCCGGCCGGTTGTTGACAGCCCGTTCATGACGCCCGCACGATTCGTCGCGACGTGACCGAATCGTGCGTATCGCCCCGCGACCGCCGGACGGCTCTCCGGCCGGCGGCACGGGAGCGGCGCATGCGATGTGACGCAGGAGGCGGCGCCCCGTGAGCTCCCCCGCCGGACGTGATCTGGTCATCGTGATCACCCCCTTCGAGCAGCCCGACCCCCGGATCGCCGCCGCGGCGGCGCGTGCCGGAGCGCTGGGCGTGCTCGACCTCGGGCGCGACGTCCAGGCGGCGCGGTCCGCGCTGGCAGATCTGGAGGAGTGGCTGCGCCGCCCGTACGGGGTGCGCGTTCCGGCGGGCTGCCCGGTCTCGCCCTCCGAGCTCCCCGCCGACGCCCGCACCGTGGTCGCCGGGGCGGCGGACGTGGGGCGGTGGGCGGCCACCGGCCGCCGCGTGCTCGCCGAGATCACCGCTCCCGAGCAGGCCGCCGCGGCCGTCCGGGCCGGTGCCGCGGGCCTGATCGTGCGCGGGCGCGAGGGCGGCGGCACGGTCGGCGAACTGACGACGTTCATGCTGCTCCAGCGCGTGCTCGCGGCCGGGACCACGCCGGACGTGCCGGTCTGGGCGGCGGGCGGCCTCGGACCGCGCACGGCCGCCGCCGTGGTCGCCGGGGGAGCCGCGGGCGTCGTGCTGGACTCCCAGCTGGCTCTCACCGTGGAGGCGCGCCTCCCCGGTCCCGTCGCCGCCGCGATACGCGCGATGGACGGCGGCGAGACCACCGTCGTCGACGATCCCGGAGGCCACGCCGCCTACCGCGTCCTCACCCGCCCGGACCTGCCCATCACAGAGCTGGCGGCCCGTCTGCCGGACGCTCTCGGTGCTCGTGACCTGCGTACCCACCTGCTTCCCATCGGCCTGGAGGGCGCGTTCGCGGCCTCGCTCGCCGACCGGTACACGACCACCGGTGGTGTGGTCGAGGCCGTCCGCGCCGCCATCCGCGACGGCGTCACCGGCGCCGCCGCCCGGCCGCCCGCGCTGCGCGTCGTCCAGGGGCCGATGACCCGGGTGAGCGACCAGCCGTCCTTCGCGGCGGACGTGGCGGCGGAGGGCGGCCTGCCGTTCCTGGCGCTGGCGCTCATGGACGGCGACGAAACCCGGCGGCTCCTCGCGGAGACGGCCGCGCGGCTTGGCGACAGGCCCTGGGGCGTCGGCGTCCTCGGCTTCGTCCCCGCTGAGCTGAGGGCGGCACAGCTGTCCGCGATCACCGCGATCCGGCCGCCGGTCGCGCTGATCGCGGGCGGCCGTCCCGCGCAGGCCGCGCCGCTGGAGGAGGCGGGCGTCCGCACCTACCTGCACGTCCCGTCGCCGGGGCTGCTGGCGCGGTTCGTGGCCGAGGGCGCCCGCCGGTTCGTCTTCGAGGGGATGGAATGCGGCGGGCACGTCGGCCCGCGCGCCAGCCTGCCCCTCTGGGAGGCCCAGCTCGGTGTCCTCGGCGACCGTGTCGAGGCGGGCGAGCTGGACCCCGCCGGGCTCGACCTGCTCTTCGCGGGCGGCGTCCATGACGCGCGTTCGGCGGCCATGGTCAGCGCGGCGGCCCTGCCGCTGGCCGCGCGCGGCGCGTCGATCGGAGTGCTGATGGGCACCGCCTACCTCTTCACCGAGGAGGCCGTCGACGCCGGGGCGATCGGGCGCGGCTACCAGCGGGCGGCCGTCGAATGCGGGCGTACGGCGCTGCTGGAGACCTCGCCCGGGCACGCCACCCGGTGTGCTGACACGCCCTACGTCGCCGCTTTCACGCGCGCCCGTGAACGGCTCGCCGCGGAAGGGCTGCCGCCGCGCGAGATGTGGGCGGAGCTCGAACGGCTCAACCTCGGCCGCCTGCGGCTGGCCAGCAAGGGCCTGCGCCGCGAGGACGGCCGCCTGGAACGGGTGGACGCGGCGGAGCAGCACGAGCAGGGGCTGTTCATGCTGGGAGACGTCGCCACCACCCGCTCCCGCACGACGACGATCGCCGAACTGCACGAGCGGGTCACGACCGGCGCCGCCGAGCACCTGGCCACCCGTGCCGCCGAACTCGCCTTCGAAGACCGGCCCGCCCGCGAGGCCGAAGCACCGGCCCCGCTCGACGTGGCCATCGTCGGCATGGCGTGCGTCTATCCGGACGCGGCTGACCTCGCCCGCTACTGGGGCAACGTCGTCGCGGGCGCCGACGCCATACGCGAGGTGCCGGCAGAACGCTGGAACGCCGACACCTTCTACGATCCCGATCCGGCGCTTGCCGGCCGCCGCACACCGTCCAAATGGGGCGGCTTCCTGCCTGCGGTGCCGTTCGACGCCCTCGCCTACGGCATCCCACCGGCGTCCCTCACCGGTATCGAGCCCGTCCAGCTGCTGGCGCTGGACGTCGCGGCAAGGGCCCTCGACGACGCCGGATACCGCGACCGGCCGTTCGACCGTGCCCGCTGCTCTGTCATCTTCGGCGCGGAAGCGGGCACCGACCTCGCTGGCGCCTACGGTTTCCGCTCGCTCTATCCGGCCTACCACGGAGAGCTCCCGGCGGAGCTGGACCGGCAGCTTCCCGAGCTGACCGAGGACTCCTTCCCCGGCGTGCTGGCCAACGTGATCGCGGGCAGGATCGCCAACCGCCTCGACCTGGGCGGGGTCAACTACACCGTCGACGCCGCGTGCGCGGCCTCGCTCGCCGCCCTCGATCTGGCTTGCAAGGAGCTGGTCACGGGCGGCAGCGACCTGGTGCTGTGCGGCGGCGCGGACGTGCACAACGGCATCAACGACTTCCTGATGTTCGCCTCCGTGCGGGCGCTGTCGCCCGCCGGCCGGTGCGCCACGTTCGACTCCGCCGCGGACGGCATCGCGCTCGGCGAGGGCGTCGCGTGCGTCGTGCTGAAACGTCTCGCCGACGCCGAACGCGACGGCGACCGGATCTACGCGGTCGTCAAGTCGGTGGCCGGATCCAGCGACGGCCGTTCCCTGGGACTGACCGCGCCTCGCCCCGAGGGCCAGCGGCTCGCCTTGGAACGCGCCTACGCGCGCGCCGGGATCTCACCCGCCGAGGTCGGGCTGGTCGAGGCCCACGGCACCGGAACCGTCGTCGGCGACCGCACCGAGCTCGCCACCCTGACCGAGCTGTTCACCGAATCGGGGGCCGCACCGGGCGGTGTCGCGCTCGGCTCGGTCAAGTCGCAGATCGGGCACACCAAGTGCGCCGCCGGCCTGGCCGGGCTGATCAAGGCGGCGCGGGCGGTCCACGCCGGTGTCCGGCCACCGACCCTGCACCTGCGCGAGCCGAACGCCTACTGGGAACGATCCGGGAGCCCGTTCTACTTCGACGCGGAGGCGCGCCCGTGGGCGGTCCCGGCGGCGCGGCGCGTGGCGGGGGTGAGCGCGTTCGGCTTCGGCGGCGCCAACTTCCACGCCGTGCTGGCCGGGTACGAGGGTGCCCCCGATCCCGCGCACGGCCTGGAGGAGTGGCCCGCCGAGCTGTTCCTGCTGCGCGACGGCGACCGAGATCGCCTTGCCGACCTCATCGCCCGCAACGACGAGGCCGGGCGGCCCTGGCCGTTGCGTGATCTGGCCGCCGCCTGTGGCGGCCCCGAACAGGGGCCGGTGCGTGCCGCGTTCGTGGCCACCGATCTGGACGACCTGGCGGCCAAGCTCGACGAACGCGGACATCGGGACGACCGCGATCCGGGCAAGGTGGCGTTCCTCTTCCCCGGTCAAGGCAGCCAGCGGCCGGGCATGCTCGCCGACCTCTTCGTGGCGTTCCCCTGGCTGCGGCGGCGGTCGCTGGACGCGGGAGGTGAACGCCTCGCAGGCGCCATGTTCCCGCCCGCCGCGTTCACCGCCGCCGAACGGGCCGCGCAGCGCGACGCCGTCACCGACACCCGCGTCGCCCAGCCGGCCCTCGGTGTGGCGGGCGTCGCGATGCACCGCCTCCTGGTGACGCTCGGGATCCGCCCCGAGCTCGCGGCCGGGCACAGCTATGGCGAACTGGTCGCGCTGTGGTCGGCGGGGGCGTTCGACACGGCGACGCTCTTGAGCCTCAGCGCCGACCGCGCCGAAGCCATCCTCGCCGCAGCGGCGGCGGCGGGTGGTGACTCCGGCGCGATGGCCGCTGTTACCGCACCCGCCGAGGACGTCGTCCCGCTCCTGGGCGACCCGGCCGTCGTCGTCGCCAACCACAACGCCCCGCGCCAGTGCGTCATCTCAGGACCGTCCGGCGCGGTCACGGAGGCGGTCGAACGACTTCGCGCCGCCGGGCTGAGGGCCGAGCCGATTGCCGTCGCGTGCGCGTTCCACAGCGGTGTCGTGGCCGGTGCCTCCGGCGCGCTGCGCGACTGGCTGGCGACGGCCGAGGTCCGGACTCCGGCGTTCCCGGTCTGGTCCAACGCGACCGCCGCCGCCTACCCGGCCGACGCGGACGCCGTACGGGAGCTGCTCGCCCGTCAGGTGGCCGAGCCGGTCCGCTTCGCGGCGCAGATCGAGAAGATGTACGAGGCGGGCGCCCGGGTCTTCGTGGAGGCCGGGCCGGGACGGGTGCTGACCGGCCTCGTCGGCAAGATACTCGGGGATCGCCCGCACACGGCCGTGGCGTGCGACGTACCCGGCGAGCCTGGGCTCGTCCGGTTCCTGCACGCGCTGGCGGAGCTGGCGCTCGCCGGTGTCCCGGTGGACCCGGCACCGCTGTTCCACGGCCGTGCGGCCCCGCCCGCCGGATCACCCGAGCGGCGTCCCGGCTGGCTGGTCGACGGCCATCTCGTACGGACGGCGGACGGCGACTGCCTCCCCGGCGGACTGCGACCGGCCCGCCAGGTGGCCGCGCCCACGCAAGCGGCCTCCGCCGGAGACCGCGACGCCGCGGTGCTCGAATACCTGCGCGCCGCCCGCGAACTGGCCGCCGCCCAACGCGACGTCCTGCTCGGCTATCTCGGCGCGAGCAGCCCCCCGGCCGCTCTGCCTGAATCCGGACCCGAGCCCGTCGTGACCCCGCAGCCGCAGGTCGCCGAGGTCCCGCGACCCGTGCTCGGGCCGGATGGAGTGCTGGCCGCGGTCCTCGACGTCATCGGCGGCCGGACCGGTTACCCCCGCGACATGCTCGGCACCGATCTCGACCTGGAAGCCGACCTGTCGATCGACTCCATCAAGCGCGTGGAGATCATCGGGGAGCTGGCCGACCGGCTGGGCCTGCCCGGCGCCGCCGGGTTCGTCGACGAGTCGCTCGTCGAGCAGCTCGCCCGCATCAAGACCATCGGCGGCATCGTCGACTGGGTGACGGGGAGAGACGACGCGCCCGCTCCGGACTCCGCTCCGCGGGTCCGAGAGGAGACCGCCGCCGGCCCGGCCTCGCCACCGGTGTCCGGCGGCGCGTCTCCGTTGACCGGTCCACCCGTGCGGTACCGCGTGCAGCCGGTCCCGCTCGCCCCGGCCCCCGTCCCCGCCGCCGAGGGGCTTCGAGGACGGCGCTTCGTCCTGGTCGAAGACGGCCATGGCGTCGCGCTCGATCTGGCCGCCCTCCTCGAACGGCACGGCGCGCGTGTCCACTCGCTGGGCGCCGGGCGGCTCGCCGAGGCCCCCGATCTCGACGCGGCCGACGGGGTGATCGAGCTGAGCGGTCTCGGACCGGCCCAGGCACCGGTCCTCCCGGCGATCTTCGACGGGCTGCGGCGGGCGCTCGTCGCCGGGGCCGGCAGGCTGCTGCTGGCCACCGGTTCGGGCGGCGCGTTCGGCCACGGCCGGCCGGGCGACCCCGCGCCCGGCGCCGGTCTGCGCGGCTTCGCCCGGACGGCCGCGCTGGAGTTCCCCGGCACCGTCGTACGCGCCGTCGACCTCGACCCCAAGGACGAACCGCATCGGCTCGCCGAGCAGCTCCTGACCGAGCTGTGCGCTACCGACGCGCCCGTCATCGTCGGGCACCACGCCGACCACGGGCGTGCCACGCTCCAGATCTTCCCCGCACCCCTGACGCCGTCCGGTCACGGCGCCGGACTGTCGCTGACCTCGGAGTCGGTCGTCCTGCTCACCGGCGGCGCCCGTGGCATCACCGCCCGGATCGCGGCCGGGCTGGCCCGCGCGACCGGCTGCCGCATCGAGTTGATCGGCCGGACGGCCGTGCCCGGAGAGGAGGACGCGGCGACCGCCTCCATCCCTTCGGATCCGGCCGCGCTGCGCGCCGCCCTCATCAGTGCGGGCCTGCGTGCGCCCGCAGAGATCGAGTCGGCGATCGGGCGCGTCCTGGCGGGCCGGGAGGTGCGCGCGACGCTCGCGGAGCTCGGTTCGGCCCGCTACCACGCCGCCGATGTCCGGGACGCGGCGGCAGTCCGCGCCGTGATCGAGGACGTGTACGCGCGGCACGGACGCCTCGACGGGATCGTGCACGGCGCCGGAATCCTGGAGGACCGCTCGCTCACGGACAAGGACGCCGCCTCGTTCGACCGCGTCTTCGGCACCAAGGTGGACGGCGCCCGCGCGCTCGTGGACGCGCTGTCCCACCGGGACCCGGACCCCGGCGTCGGCTTCCTCGCGCTCTTCGGCAGCGTCGCCGGCGTCTACGGGAACCGGGGTCAGGCCGACTATGCCGCCGCCAACGACGCCCTCGACACGTTCGCCCACGCCTGGTCGGGCCGGTTCGCCGGACGGGTGGTCGCGATCGACTGGGGGCCGTGGGCGAGCGCGGGCGGCGGCATGGTCACCCCGGAACTGGAACGCGCCTACGCCCGGCGCGGCATCGCGCTGCTCGACCCGGACGCCGCCGTCGCCGCGTTCCTGGCCGAGCTGGCGCACGGCACCGGCGACGCCCAGATCCTCCTGCTCGCCGAGAGCGCCGAGAGCGCCGAGAGCGCCGAGGGCGGTGAGCGGTGAGTCGCGCCGGTGCCACGGACGCGGCGATCGTCGGGATGGGCGCCGTCTTCCCCGGAGCCGCGGGGCCGGCGGAATTCTGGCGCAACATCGTCGAAGGCATCGACTCGATGACCGACGTGCCCGCCGAACGCTGGGACCCGGACGTCTACTACGCGCCGGGCGGCCCGGCGGGGGCCGACCGGTTCTACTGCCGTCGCGGCGGCTTCGTCGACGACCTGGCCACGTTCGATCCGATCCGGTTCGGGGTGATGCCGAACGTCGTCGCGGCGACCGAGCCCGACCAGCTGCTGGCGCTGCGCGTCACGGCGGAGGCGATCGCGGACGCGGGCGGCGAGGACGGGCTGCCCGACCGTTCCCGGGTCGGCGTCATCTTCGGGCGCGGCGGGTACATGGGCGTGGCGACCGCCCGGCTCGACCAGCGGGTCCGTACCGCCCACCAGCTCGCCACCACGCTGCGCGAGCTGGCGCCCGAGCTCGGAGACGAACGGGTCGAGGCCGTGCGGGAGGCATTCCTGGCGGGCCTCGGACCCGACCGGCCCGAGGCCTCGATCGGCCTGGTGCCGAGCTTCACCGCGGCCCGGATCGCCAACCGCCTGGACCTCGGCGGTCCCGCGTACACCGTGGACGCCGCCTGCGCGACCTCCCTCCTCGTGGTCGAGCAGGCCGTCACCGAGCTGGCGACCGGCCGCTGTGACCTGGTCGTCGCGGGGTCGGTGCACCACTGCCACATCGCCACGCTGTGGTCGGTCTTCACGCAGCTGCGGGCGCTGAGCCCCAGCGAGCGCATCAGGCCGTTCGACCGGCGCGCGGACGGCACGCTGATCTCCGAGGGCACCGGCGTGGTGGTGCTCAAGCGCCTCGCGGACGCGCAACGCGACGGCGACCGGATCTACGCGGTCGTCCGGGGCGTCGGGGTCGCCAGTGACGGCCGCGCCGGCAGCCTGATGAGCCCCTTGGTGGACGGCCAGGTACGGGCGCTGGAGCGCGCCTGGCGCGCCGCGGGGCTCGACCCGGAGGCACCGGGCTCGCTCGGGCTCGTGGAGGCCCACGGCACCGGGACCCCGGTCGGGGACGAGGCCGAGCTGACGACCCTCGCCCAGGTCTTCGGCACGTCCTCGGCGGACATCGGGCTCGGCACGGTCAAGTCGAACATCGGCCACGCCATGCAGGCCAGCGGCATCGCCGGGCTCATCAAGGCGGCGCTCGCCGTCCACCACCGCATGCTCCCACCGACCCTGCACATCGACGATCCGCATCCCGCGTTCGCCGGCACCCGCATGCGGCCCCTGACCACGGCCGAACCCTGGGAACGCATCGGCACGATCCCGCGGCGCGCAGGCGTCAACGCCTTCGGCTTCGGCGGCATCAACTCCCACGCGATCCTGGAGGAGCCACCGGCTTCCACGGCCGCCACCATCCCCTGGCGCAGCCGGGACGGCCGGACGGTCCTGCGGGTCGCCGGGCGTTCCCCCGCAGACGTGGCCGCGCGGCTCGCGTCGGCGAAGAGCGGCGGCGACGGGCCGTGCCGGTTGGCGATCGTGGACCCCACGCCACGGAAGCTGGAGCTCGCGGCCAAGGTCGTGGCGCGAGGCCGGCCCTGGCGAGGGCGCGGCGACGTGTGGTTCACGTCCGATCCGCTTCTAGGCGAACGCGGCGGAGGCCGCGTCGCGTTCTTGTTCCCTGGCCTGGAGCCGGAGTTCGAGCCCCGCGTGGACGACGTCGCCGCCCGTTTCGGCCTGACGCCGCCCGCGCTCACCGGAAGCGGCGAGCTGGTCGGACGCGCCGTGGACGTGATCGCCGTCGGCCGGTTCCTGGCGGCGGCGCTGGACCGGATCGGCATCCGCGCCGACCTCTTCGCCGGGCACAGCCTGGGGGAGTGGACCGCGATGGTCGTCGCCGGCATGTATCCACGCGAGGCCATTGACGCGTTCCTCGGATCGCTGCGGCCCGGCGCGCTCGCCGTGCCCGACCTCGTGTACGCGGCGGTCGGCTGCGGCGCGGACCAGGTCGCCGGACAGCTCGACGAGGCCGTCGTGT
Organism: Actinomadura fulvescens; assembly: GCF_039533225.1. NCBI lineage: Bacteria > Bacillati > Actinomycetota > Actinomycetes > Streptosporangiales > Thermomonosporaceae > Actinomadura > Actinomadura fulvescens. The sequence continues at coordinate 100,032 of NZ_BAAATD010000002.1, forward strand.
CGCACGACAACTGCCCCCACCAGTCGGTCATCTGCGGGCCGAGCGCCACGGTGGCCGAGTCGCTTCGGCGCCTGGCGGCCTCCGGTGTGCTCGGGCGGGAGCTGCCGTTCCGCTCCGGCTTCCACACCCCGATGTGGGAGCCCTACCTGGATCAGGTGCGCGCCTCGTTCGACCGGCTCCCGCTGCGGCAGCCCACCGTCCCCGTCTGGTCCGCGACCACCGGAGAGCCGTATCCGGCTGAGGACGAGGCCGTGCGCGCGCTGGTGATCCGGCACCTGCTGGAACCGGTGCGCTTCCGGACGCTCACGAAGCGGCTGCGTGAGTCCGGCGTCCGGGCGTTCGTCCAAGTCGGCCCGGGCAGCCTTCCGGGCTTCGTGGAGGACACGCTCCGCGGGCACGACCACCTCACGGTCGCCGCCGGGGACGCCCGCGCCGACGGGCTCACGCAACTCTGCCGGGTCGCCGCCGCGCTGTGGGCCGAAGGGCTGTCGCCGGACTGGGGGCTCCTGGCGCCCGCCGCCGCGTCCCCGAAGACCGGCCACGAAGTACGGCTGGCGCTGGGCTCACCGCTGATCCGCCTGGGCGACGACGCCCGGCCCGCACCACACGTTCGAGCCGACGACCATCCCGTGCTCGCCTCGCTGGACGCGGCGCTGAGCGACATGAGCGCGGCGGTGCGCACGGTCGTCGGTGCCTGGGAACGCAAGGGCCCGGCTCGGCTTCCACCGGCGCGGCAGACCTCCACCCGGCGGGAGTTCTCGCTGGCGACGATGCCTTACGTGATCGACCACTGCGTCTATCTCCAGCCGGGCGACTGGCCCGACGACTCCGACCGGTTCCCCGTCGTGCCGATGACGACCCTGCTGGAGATCATGGCCGAGGCGGCGCTCGCGTCCGGTCCGGGCCGGGTGGTGACCGGGTTCGCGGGCGTCCGGGCCATGCGCTGGTTGCCCGTCGCCCCGCCCACCACGGCGGAGATCGTGGCCGTCCCGCGCGGACCGGACGTCGTGCGGGTCACGATCGACGGCTTCGCCAGTGCGGATGTGCTGCTCGCCGCCTCCTACCCGGACCCGCCGGCGCCCGACCGTTCCGCGTTTGTGAACGAGCAGAGCCCGCCGGTCTCCGCCGAGGCACTGTACGAGGACCGGTGGATGTTCCACGGACCGGGCTTCGCCGGGGTCCGGGAGGTGCACGCCGTGGCCGACGACGGGATCCGGGGCGAGCTTGAGGCCCTCCCGGCGCCGGGTGCGCTGCTGGACGCGGCCGGTCAGCTGTTCGGCCACTGGATGCAGGTACGGCTGCCGACAGACCGGCTGGTGTTCCCGGTGTCGATCGACCGGGTGCGCCTGTACGGGCCGCATCCGAGACCCGGGCGCCGGCTGGCGGCGCGGGCCCGCGCCGGCTCGGTCGAGGCCGGTCTCGTGCGCGGTGACGTCGAGCTTCAGGAGGCCGATGGCGACCGGGTGTGGGCGCGGCTGGAGGGCTGGACGTACCGCCGGTTCGCCGCCGACGAGCGGGTGTGGCCGATGAAGTTCACGCCGGAGACGCACGCGATCGGCGAGCCGTGGCCGGGCGGCTGGTGCCTGGTCCGCCGCCGCTGGACCGACGCCGCGTCCCGTGAGCTGGTCATGCGCCGCTACCTGACCGCCGCCGAACGGGCCGAGTACGCGGGCCTGCCTGGCCGGGAGCGGCAGGACTGGCTGCTCGGCCGCATGGCCGTCAAGGACGCCGTCCGGCACGCCCTCTGGGCGCGTGGCGCCGGACCGATCTTCCCGGCGGAGGTCGCGGTCACCGGCGGCGCCGTGACCGGCCCCGGGGGCGCCCGTCCGGCCGTGGCGCTGGCACAGACCGATGACCTGGCGGTCGCGATCTGCGGCGGGGGCCGGATCGCGATCCACCGCGTCCCGGAGGGCGGCCGGGCCGAGCCCGAGGCGTCCACCGCGCTCATCACCCACGAGTCCGCCACGTACGCCGTGACCTGGACAGGCCTGGAGGCCCCGGATGGCAGCTGACCGCATCGTCTCGGAGATCGCCGAGATGCTCGTCGACGTGGCCGGCGAGGAGCTCCTGCTCCTCGGGGAGCTCACGCCGGACACCTCGTTCAACGACGACCTGGCGCTGGAGAGCATCGAGTTCGTCGCGCTGGCCGAACGGCTGCGGTCGGCCTACGGCGCCCGGGTCGACATCGTCGCCTTCCTCGCCGGGATGGACATCGACGAGATCATGGCCATGACGATCGGGCACCTGGCCGCCTACATCGAGCGCGCCCTGGAGCCGGAGCGCGCCTTGGAGCCGGAGCGCAGCCGTGCCTGAGGTGTCCGCCGGTGGCGTGCGTTTCCATATCCAGCGGCTGCCCGGCAGCCCGGGGCATCCGGTCGTGGTGTTCCTGCACGGCCTCGTCCTGGACAACCTGTCGAGCTTCTACTACACGCTCGCGGGGCCGGTGTCGCGGGCCGGCGCGGAGGTCGTCATGTACGACCTGCGCGGCCACGGCCGGTCCGAACGCCCGTCCACCGGTTACGGCACCGCCACCGCGGTCACCGATCTGGCCGCCGTCCTGGCGGCGGCCGGCGTCGACCGGCCCGTCCATCTCGTCGGCAACAGCTACGGCGGCGTGATCGCGCTGCGCGCCGCGCTGGACCGTCCCGACCTGGTGGCGGGGCTGGCGCTCATCGAGGCGCACTGCACCGGCGACTGGATCGATCGGATGACCGACACGCTCACGGTCTCCGCTCTCGGCCTCGAACACGACCGGGTAGCCGAGCAGCTGCGCGGGCTCGGGGCGCGCAAGGAGGCCCGGATGGCCGCCACCGCCGACGCCCTGCTCAACCGGACGAGCCTCATCGAGGACGTCGCGGCGACTCCGGCGTTCGGCCCGGCCGAGCTCGGCGCCGTGCGCTGCCCCGTGCTGGCCGTCTATGGCGAACGGTCGGAGCTGGCGGACGCCGGACGCGACCTCGACCGGCACATCCGCGACTGCACGGTCCACATCCTTCCGGGACTCGCGCACACCGTGCTGCGCGAGGCGACCGACCTGGTCACCGGCCACCTGCTCGGCTGGCTGGCGCGGGTCGCGTGGCCGGAACGGGTGGCACCGTGAGGTTCCTCTTCGTGGTGCCGCCGCTGGCCGGGCACGTCAACCCCACGATCGCCGTCGCCAACGAGCTGGGCGTGCGCGGCCACGAGGTCGCGTGGTGCGGGCCGGGCGAGGTACTGGCCTGGCTGCTTCCGCCCAACGCCCGCATCCATCCGGCGGGCAAGGACGGAGATCTCGGCGCGCTGCATCTGCGCTGGGGGCATCTGCGGGGGGTCGCGGCGCTGAAGTTCCTGTGGGAGGAGGCGCTCGTGCCGCTCGCCCGCGACATGGTGCCCGGAGTGGCGGCGGCGGTCGAGGCCTTCCGGCCGGACGTGGTGATCGCCGACCAGCAGGCGTTCGCCGGGGGGATCGTCGCGCGCGAACGCGGCCTGCCCTGGGCGACGTCCGCCACGACCTCGGCCGAGTTCACCCGGCCCTTCCGGGGTTTCCCGAAGATCGGCCAGTGGGTGCGGGAGCGGCTCGACGGACTGCTCGGCGAGTTCGGCGCGGGCACCGGCTGGGACCCGCGGTTCGCCGACGACCTCGTGATCATCTTTTCGACGCCGGTGCTGGTGGGCGAGGGCGGCTTCCCGGCGCACTACCTGTTCGTCGGCCCGGCGCTCGGCTCGCGCGCCTCCGTCGTCGCGGCGCCGGACTTCCCCTGGGAACGGCTCGCGCCGGGCCGCCGCCGGATCCTGGTGTCGCTCGGCACTCTCAACGGCCAGGCGGGCGCGCGCTTCTACCCGGCGGTGATGGAGGCGACCGAGGACCTCGACGTCCAGGTCGTGCTGGCCGCGCCCGCCGAGCTCACCGGCACCGTGCCGCGGCACGTGCTCGTCCAGGAGCACGTGCCGCAGCTGCTGTTGCTGCCGCACCTGAACGCGGTGGTGTCGCACGGCGGTCACAACACCGTCTGCGAGTCGCTCGCGCACGGGCTGCCGCTCGTCGTGGCGCCGATCAGGGACGACCAGCCGATCATCGCCGACCAGGTCGTGGCGGCGGGCGCGGGGGTGCGGGTGCGCTTCGGGCGTGCGCGCGTGCCCGAGCTGCGCGAGGCGATCGGAGCCGTGCTCGACGAGCCGCGCTACCGGGCGGGGGCAAGGCGCGTCCAGGCGTCGTTCGCGGCGGCCGGCGGCGCTGCCGCCGCCGCCGACCGGCTTGAGGGGCTGACGTCCCCTCCCTTCCAGCGAGGTGCGAGATGCCGCGACCGCTCAGCATGATCAACATTTCCTGGCCCGTCCTGCTGATGCTCACCGGGATGATCGTCCGTACCGTGCGGCTGCGCCGCCGGGCGCGGGCGCTGGCCGAGGTCGAGGCCGGACCGCCCGGGACGGGGGAGTGGCGGCTGGTCACCGCGCCGGGGGTGCGGGTGACCGACGAGGTCCTGCGGGCGGCGACCGGCCACGCGGAACGAACGGGGGCGGCCGCGCTCGACCTGGTGCCCGGCGGGCTGGACGCGCAGGCCGCGCTCGACCTGCTGAACGACGTCGACCCAGCCCGCTACCGGGAGAACCGTGGTGCGCTCGGCCGTACGGCGGGGCACGCGCTGGTGATCCGCGCCGAGCTCGCCCGCCGGGCCGGGGTGACGGCCGCGGTCACCGAGGCGGCCGACCCGATCGCGTTCCTGCGGATCGTGCTGCGGGTCAAGGAGTGCGCGCCGACCGGGCTGGACTTCGCCGTCGTACCGGGCGGCCTGGACGCCGTCCGTACCGATCCGGCGTGGTCGGCGGCGCGGCTGAGGACCCTCGGCGTGCCGGTCGCGCTCGCGTTCGCCTGGCCACCCCTGCTCGCCGTGCTCGTGACCGCGACGGCCGTGACGGCTCCGGTATGGGTGTTCGCCGCGTCGATCGTGCTGTGGCTTCGTCCCGTGCTCGTGCTCCGTCGCTCGGCGCTGCGGCCGTCCGACGGCGTGCCCGGGATGGTGCTGCGGCCTGTGCGATATGCCCGGGGATGGGTTCGCGCGGTCGCCGGATACCGGCACCGGTCCGTGTACGAGCCCGAAAGGCCGGACCTGGAGGCGTTGCGCACGCAGTACGCGGCGGCGGTCGGGAACGGGGTCGAGGGGTTCTTCGAACCGCGCAGGAAGGACTGCCCGTGGTGCGGCTCACCGGAGCTGCGCGTTCAGGCCCGGGTCGGTGACCTGCTGCAGGGCAAGCCCGGCACGTTCACGCTGGAACGTTGCCGGGGCTGCGGCCACGTCTTCCAGAACCCGCGGCTCTCACCGGAGGGGCTCGACTACTACTACCGCGACTTCTATGACGGTGTGGACGCGGGCGGCGCCAGCCGGGTGATGGGCTCGGCCTACCGCGCGTTCGTCGAACGCGCCGAGGCGATCCGGCCGTACGAGACCCCTAAGGCGTGGCTCGACGTGGGCGGCGGAGCCGGTCAGTTCTGCGGGATCGCTCGCGAGCTCTGGCCGGGCACACGCTTCGACGTGCTCGACATGAGCGAGTCGGTACGCGAAGGAGAACTGCTGGGCCGGATCGACACCGGGCATCTCGGGCAGTTCCCCGAGCTGGCGGACGAATTGGCGGGACGGTACGACGTCGTCAGCATGTTCCACTATCTGGAACACACGCGCGACCCCAGAGCCGAGCTCGCCGCCGCGGCGCGCGTCCTGCCGCCGGGCGGGCATCTTCTGATCGAGGTGCCCGATCCGCAGGCCCCGCAGCGGTTGCTCTTCAGGTCGTGGTGGGTCTGCTGGTTCCAGCCGCAGCACCAGCACTTCGTTCCGGCGGGCAACCTGCGGGAGGCTCTGGCCGAGCACGGGTTCAGCGTGGTCGCGGAGGAGATCGGCAGCGTTCACTCCGGTGGCGAATTCCTCGCCCTCGTCGCGTTCGCCCGCATGCGTCTCGCGCCCGACCCGCGACGGCCGTGGGACGCGGGACGGCCGACCGTGCCGCGACGGGCCCTGCACAGGGCGGCGCGCGTCGGCTCACTGCCGTTCTTCCTGATAGCGCTCGTCATGGAGAAGGCCGGCGCGAAACTCTTCCGGTCGACGGGCACGGGAAACGCCTACCGGATGCTGGCGCGCCGCGAGGAGCCGGCGACGTGAGGGTGACCGTGCTGGCCGTCGGCAGCCGCGGGGACGTCCAGCCCTACCTGCCGCTGGGGCGAAGGCTCGCCGAACGGGGCCATGCCGTGCGCGTGGCGGCCTCCCGGATCTACGGAGATCTGGTGCGCGGCGCCGGGCTGGAGTTCGCGCCGCTGTCGTTCGACCCGATGGTGGCCGATCCGCTCGCGCCCGGGCAGGACGGCCCCGAGGACGAACAGAGGCCCGACGTGGCGCCCGGAGACCGGGCCGCCGACTGGATCCGCTTCGGCCGGGCCGGTCTTTTCGACGGCCTCTTCGAGGGGCTGGTCGAGGCGACGGAGGCGTGCGCGGGGTCCGACACGATCGTCTACTCCCACATGGGGCTCGCGGGGTTCAGCATCGCCGAACGCGACGGGCTCCTCGGCTGCCAGGTCCTGATGCATCCGAGGGTGCCCGCCGTCCCGGGCGCACCGCGTCACCGGCTGCGGTACGAGTCGTTCCTCCGGACGTTGTGGCTGCTCGTACGCGGGCCGATGAACCGGTGGCGCCGGGAGGTCCTCGGCCTCGGCCCGCTCGGGTTCCTTCCAGAACGGCGGTTCGACGCCGAGCCCACGCTCTTCGCCTACAGCCCCGCCACGGTGCCGCCGCCGCGCCGCCGACGGCCCCGCCAGGAGGTCACGGGCGTGTGGGCACAGCCTGGTCAGCCGGACGGGTGGCAGCCGGACGCGGCGCTCGCCGCCTTCCTCGCGGAGGGGCCGCCACCGGTCTACGTGGCACTCGACCGGGTGACCCAGCGGACCGACCCGGAACGTGCGGTGCTGACCGTTCTCGACGTGCTCCGGGTGGCGGGCGTTCGGGCGGTGCTGTCCGGTGACCCCGGACGGCTGCCCAGGGGCGAGGGGATCTTGCCGGTCGCCGACGTGCCGCACGACTGGTTGTTCCGGCGTGTGGCGGCCGTCGTTCACCACGGCGGCGCGGGTACGACCGCGAGCGCGCTCCGCGCCGGTGCGCCCGCGGTCGTGCTGCCGGTCGGCGCCGACCAGCCGTTCTGGGCCGACCGGGTGGCCGCGCTGGGCGCCGGGGTCGCGCTGCCGCCGTTCGGCCGGGCCGGTGCCGGGCGGCTGGGCGAGGCGATCCGGTCGGTGGTGGACGAGCCGCGCTACCGGGACCGGGCACGGGTCATCGGCGCGCGGATGGCCGCCGAGGACGGCGTCGGCCGGGCCTGCGACCTGCTCGAAGAGTGGTCACGATGAGCCCGCCGGACGAACCCTCGCTGGACGTGCTTCCGCTGGAGGACAAGGTCGCGTTGCTCACCGGCACGGGGATGTGGACACTCCGAGGCGAGCCCCGGCTGGGGCTACCGGCGCTGATGTGCGCCAACGGCCCGGTCGGCGTGCCGGACCTGGCCGGCCGCGAGGTGGTCGGCCCGGCTGGCACGCCGGTCGCGCCGCTGCCCTGCCCGGCCGCCCTCGGCGCGACCTGGGACCCCGAGCTGGCCTGGCGGGCCGGACGCAGGCTGGGCGCGCAGGCACGGCGGGCCGGCGTGCACATGGTGCTCGCGCCCGGCCTCGACCTCCAGGCCGATCCGCTGGCCGGGCGCCACTTCGAATGCCTCGGCGCCGACCCGCTGCTCGTCGCGCGGCTCGGTGTGGCGCTGGTCCGGGGCATCCAGTCGAGCGGCGTGGCGGCCTGCGTGAAGCACTTCGTGGGCAACGAGGCCGAGGACGGCCGTTACACGCGCGACGTGCCGGCCGGTGACGAGCTCCTTCGCGGGCGATGGCTGCGGCCCTTCGAGGCGGCGGTCAGGGAGGGCGGCGCCTGGGCGGTGATGGCCGCCTACAACTCGGTCAACGGAACGCGGATGACCGAGCACACGGGCCTGTTGCGCGACGTCCTCAAGGACGAGTGGGGCTTTGACGGCGTGGTCGTCTCGGACTGGGGCGCCACGGTCTCGACCGTCGACTCGGCCCTGGCCGGGCTCGACCTCGTGATGCCCGGACCGTGGGGGCCGTGGGGAGACGCCCTGGTCGACGCCGTGCGGGAGGGGTTCGTCCCCGAATCGGAGATCGACGACAAGGTCGTGCGGCTGCTGCGGCTCGGACGGCGCGTCACCGATCCCTCGACGCCGGTGCCCGGCGAGGACCCGGGGCTCGGGCGCCTGATCGCCACACGTTCGTTCGTCCTGCTGACCAACCGGAACGAGATCCTGCCCCTGGACGCCGGCCGGATACGTTCGATCGCCCTGATCGGGGAACCCGCGACCACGCCGTGCCTCCAGGGAGGCGGCAGCTCGGAGGTCGCCGGCCCGCCCGCCGTCAGCCCGGCCACGGCCCTGGCGGCGGGACTGCCGCACGGCGTGGACCTGCGCGTGCTCGGCGGCGTCCCGATCCGGACAGAGCCGCGGCCCCTTCCCGAGGCGTGGACGCCCGGCGGCTTCCGGGTCGGCCTGCGGGACGCGGACGGGGCGCCGCTGGAGGGCTCGGAGGGCCACGCGCCCGCCGGGACGGAGTTCGCCTGGCCGGTGGTGCCCGCGAACGCCGCCGAAGCGGTCGTCACGTTCACCATGGACGGGCCGCGCGATCTCGCCGTCGCCGGACTGGGACTCTTCAGCGTCGCCGTCGACGGAACGACCGTCGCCGACACCGAGCTCACCGCCGATCTGGCGGCCTTGCTGGCAGGTTTCCGGCGCCCGCCGTACTTCACGGTGCCCATCCGGGGGAACGGCGCGCGGGTCGAGATCAGGCACGTGGTGAGCCCCGGCGGGCCCGCCGCGTTCGGCCTCGGCCATTGCCCGCCGCCCGCCGAGGGCGACCCGGGCGCGGGCATCGCCGCGGCCGTCCGCGCCGCTCACTCCACCGACATCGCGATCGTCATGGTCGGCACCTGCGCCGAGCAGGAGACCGAGGGCCGCGACCGGACCTTCCCCGGGCTGCCCGGCCGCCAGGACGAGCTCGTGGCGGCGGTCGCCGCCGCCAACCCGCGGACGGTCGTCGTGGTGAACGCGGGCGCGCCGATCCCGATGCCGTGGGCGGGTGACGTCGCCGCGGTGTTGTGGACGTGGTTCGGCGGCCAGGAGTACGGCCCGGCCCTCGCCGACGTCCTGCTGGGAGCGGCCGAGCCCGGCGGGCGGCTGCCCTGCCCGATTCCGCCGTTCCGGCTCGGCCATGGTCTCGGCTACACGACCTGGGCCTGTACGGAGACACCGGGCGGCGGCGGGACGGTCAGGCGGTTCTGGGTGACCAACACCGGCGCCCGGCCAGGTCGTGAGGTCGTGCGCTGCCACACCGCGACCGGCGATGTCGCGGGATTCGCGGCCGTCGAGCTCCGGCCCGGAGAACGGCGCGAAGTGATGATCGAGGTGCCGCGCGATGCATGATCTGGTGTCCCGGCTCGACGCCAAGCCCGAGCTCCGCCTCGTTCCCTACACCTTCCAGCGGGCCTACGGGCGCCCGCCCGAGGGGGTCTGGACGGCGCCGTACGCGGTACGGCTGGCCGGGCATGCCGTCGCGTTCGCCGTCCAATGGCAGGTCATCGTCGCCGCCGCGCCCCGTTCCGACACCACGCTCCGCCTCGCCTCCCTCAACCGTCCCGCCGAATGGCTGGAGACGGATGTGCGGGAGACCGCCGAGGACGTACCCGCCTGGGCGGCCGGTCCCTACGACGCGCTGCGCCGCGCGGGACCTCCTTTGGGCGCCGACATCCTCGTCCACGCCGACCTCCCCGCGGTCACCGGGCTCTGCGCCGACGTCCCCCTCGCCTGCGCGACCGTCCTCGCCGCGACGGAGGTCCATGGCGCCGGGCTCGCGCGCGACGAGCTCGCCCATCTGATCGCGTCCGACCCGGTCATCGCCGCTGCCGTCCTGGCGGGGCGCGCCGGCCATGCCGTGGGGGAGGGAACGGTCCGGCTGCCCTTCGACCCGCGTTCCGCCGGGCTGAGCCTGCTGCTGATCGTCACGAGGGCCGCCAGTCCCGCGCCCGCGTCCACGTCGGCCGGTGCTCCGCCGCCCGACACCGGCCGCCTGATCCGCCTTCTGCGCGGGGGTGACCTCGCGGCGGCGGCCCGGTCACTGGCGGGCCACGCCCGCACCGGGTCCGCCGAGGCGACCACCGCCATCGACGCCGCGTGCGGCGCGGGCGCCCTCGCCGCATGGCCGCACGGCCCGGCCGTCGTCGCGATCATGCCCGCCGCCGCGCGGCCGGCGGTGCGCGCCTCGGTCTCCGCCGCGTTCGGCGAACGGGGTCCGCGGCCACCCCGCTTCCTCAACCTCACCGTCGCGGGCGCGGCCCGGCGGCAAGCCTGAAACGTTCGGAGGAACCCCGATGAGCGAGGTGCAGGGCCACTGCGACCCGGCGTTCAAGGCCGTGCGCGAGGTCTTCGAGGACAACCTCGCCCGTGGCCGCGAGGTCGGCGCCGCCGTCGCCGTCCACGCCGCAGGCCGCCCCGTCGTGGACCTCTGGGGCGGCCTGGCGGACCACCGCACCGGGCGGCCCTGGCGCCACGACACCCCCTGCCCCGTGGTCTCCTGCGCCAAGGCGGTCACCGCCACCGCCGCGCTCCTGCTCCTCGACCGCGGCGCGTACGAGCTCGACGAGTCCGTGGTGACCTGGTGGCCGGAGTACGGCGCGCACGGCAAGGAGGCGACGACCCCGGCACAGCTCCTCTCCCACCAGGCCGGGCTCCCGGCGCTCGGCCGCCGCGTGCCGGTGGACGAGGCGGCCGACCACGGCGCCATGGCCGCCGAGCTGGCACGCCAGGTCCCCGAATGGGAGCCGGGCACGGCCCACGGCTACCACGTCGTCACGTTCGGCTGGCTCGCCGGAGAGATCGTCCGGCGCCACGCCGGTAGCTCGGTCGGAACGTTCATCCGCCGGGAGTTCGCCCGCGACCTCGACCTGTGGATCGGCGCCCCGCCGGACGTGCTGGCCCGCGCGGCACGCATGACCACCGAAGACGAGGCGGGCATGACGCCCGGCGACGCCGCCGGCCGGTCCGCCGCCGGCCGGTCCGCGGCCTACGATCCCGCCGTCCTCGCCGGGCTCGCGGTGAGCCTCGCCGACCCCGGCAGCACCCTCAACCGTGCCCTCTACAACGTCAGCCCGCGCGAGGCCGAGGGTTTCAACGACCCGGTCATGCTCGCCGGCGGCTGGCCCGCGATGAGCATGGTGACCACGGCCCCCGCCTTGGCCGCCTTCTACCGCGACCTCGTCGCGGGCCTGATCCTGCGCCCGGCGACGCTCCGCGAGGCGACCACCCGCCTGGTGCGGGGACCCGACCGGGTCATCGTCGTCGACTCCGCGTACGGGCTGGGCTTCCAACCGGCCGAGTCCACGTTCGGGCGCCCCCTTCCCGCCGCCGCCTCCGCGTTCGGCCACTCCGGCGCCGGGGGCTCCATCGGCCTCGGCGACCTGGAGGCCGAGCTCGCCCTCGCTTACGTCCCCAACCTCATGGGGCACCATTTCGCGGGCGACCGGCGCGCGTATCACCTGGTGGAAGCCGTCTACGCCGCCCTGGCGTGATCATCTGCCCGAACGCGAGCCTGATCGTCGCGGCACGTTTGTGATCTCAGGGCCGGGAAAGCCCTCCGAGAGCGAAGTGAACCTTGGGGGGCGTGATGACGCGGACGGCGGAACGTACACGACAGGCGCGAGGGGAGGTGGCGCAGGCCTCGGCCGTGGACAGTCTCCGGATAACGTCGCAGGTGCTGGTGCCCACCGTCCTGCGGGGGATTCTGGCGCGGCGGCCCAGGGTGGTGGCGCTTGCCGAGGCCGTGGACGCCGACCGGAGGGCCGGCCGTCTGCTCCGGCGTATGCGGGCCAAGTACGGTACGGGACCGCTGCGTCTCAAGCTGCCGCTGCGGTCGGTGGCGCTCGTCCTGGCCGAGAACGACGTACGGCGCGTCCTGGAGGAATCGCCGGAGCCGTTCGCCGTGGCCAACCTGGAGAAGCGGGCGGCGCTCTGGCACTTCCAGCCGCACGGCCTGCTGACCTCGTCGGGTGCCGAACGCGCCGACCGGCGGCGGTTCAACGAGGCCGTCCTGGACACCCCGAAGCCCGTCCACCGGCACGGGGACGCCATCGCGGCCAAGGTCTCCGAGGAGGCGACCACGCTGATGGCCGACGCCGACACGCTGACCTGGGACGACTTCCGGGTCGCGTGGTGGCGCGTGATCCACAGGGTAGTGCTGGGCGACGCGGCCCGGGACGACGACCGCGTGAGCGACCTGCTGACCCGGCTGCGCATGGAGGCCAACTGGGCGTACGTGCCGCGCCGCCCGATGATCTACCGGGAGTTCCGGCGGCGCGTCGACGCGTACGTGCGCGAGGCGGAACCCGGCAGCCTCGCCGAGCTCGTCGCCACGACGCCCGCCACCGAACGCACCCGGCCACAGGACCAGCTGCCGCAGTGGTTGTTCGCCTTCGAACCCGCGGGCATGGCCGCCTACCTCGCCCTCGCACTGCTGGCCGCCCACCCCGGACAGGCCCGGCGGGCGCATGAGGAGATCGAGGGACGGGATCTGTCCGAGCCCCAGGACCTGCCGTTCCTGCGCGCCTGCGTCCAGGAGTCCGTGCGGCTGTGGCCGACGACGCTCGCCATCCTGCGGGACTCCACCACCGAGACCGACTGGGACGGCCGGACGCTGGAAGCGGGCACGGCGCTCCTGATCCCGACGGCCTTCGTCGACCGGGACGAGGAGACGCTGCCCTACGCGGACGCCTTCGCGCCCGACGTCTGGCTGGACGGGACGGCGCGGAGGAGCTGGGCGGCGATCCCGTTCAGCGGCGGTCCGGGCGAGTGCCCCGGGCGCAACCTCGTTCTGCTGACGACATCGCAGTTCCTCGCCCACCTGCTGGCCGGGCGCACCTTCCGGCAGACCGGCGGGCGACGCCTGTCGCCGGACCGGCCCCTGCCGCGCACCCTGGGGCCGTTCCGGCTCCGGTTCGAGGTGGCACGCCGGGGCGAATGATCCGCCGCGTGATCGGCGCGGTACCGTGAGTGATCGTTGATCGCGGCGCGGCTCGGGGGCGGCATGTTCACCGTGATGATCGTTGTGGTGCTGGTGGCGTCGGTGCTGACTGGACTGGCCGCCGGCCGCTGGCGCCGGCGCAGGCTCGCCGCGGGCGACGAGAGGATCGGGGTCAAGGACCTCGTGACGCCCGGGCTCACGCTGACCACGCTCGTGCTGGCCTTCATGCTCGTCCAGGCCTCCGCGTCGTTCGACGCCGCGCGTGACGACGCCGCCGCCGAGGCCGACGCCGTCCAGAACCTCTACCAGACGGCCGGCTACGCTCCGCCGCCACAGCGCCAGGCGATCCAGGCGGCGATGGTCTGCTACGGCCGGGCCGTCCAGGGCCACGAATGGATCATCGATGACGGTTCGCAGTCGTCGGAGCCGTCCCACTGGGCGGGCCGGGCACAGACGCAGTTCGCGACCCTGGCGGAGTCCGGGCATGCCGCGTTCCGTCCGCTGGTCTCGGCGGACCAGGCGCGCGCCAACGAACGCCGCGGGCGGGTCGGCGAATCGGTCGTCAAGACACCCCTGGGGGTGTACATCGCGGTCCTGGTGGCGCTCGCGGTCACGCTGATCGGTTACGGGGTCCTGCTCCCCGGGGGCGGGCGCGCCGTTCATCTCGCCGCGCTGTCGGCCGTGACCGGTGTCTTCGCGCTGATGCTGTTGCTGATCTACGACATGGAGCTGCCGTTCACCGGAATGATCACGGTCGAGCCGACGGCGATCGAGACCGCGAGCCGGCAGCTCGGCGAGCAGTACGCCGCGTCCTATCCGGGCGCCCGCCTGCCGTGCGACCAGACCGGCCGTCCTAGCTGACCGCCGGGGGCCTTCCCTAGGGGTTGACTCCCGCCGCGGAAACCGGATGATCGTGAGGATCACGTACGGGGTGCTGGGGGAGACATGCGGCTGCTGGCGACCGTCCTTCTGCTGGGCGGACTGATGGGCGCCGGGTGCGGCGCGTCAGAGGAAGGATCGATTCTCCGCGAACGGACGTGGACGGTCGGAGTCCGGCCTGACCTCCCGGGCCTCGGCCTGAAACGGGCCGACGGCACGTTCGAGGGGTTCGACGTGGACGTGGCCCGGTACGTCGCCGGGAGGCTGGGGCGCAAGGTCACGTTCGTCCAGGCGCTGGCGGCCGACCGCATCCCCAAGCTGCTCTCGGGCGAGGTCGACCTGATGGTGGCCACGTTCTCCATCACGGCGGACCGCAAGAACGAGGTGGCGTTCGCCGGGCCCTACTACGTGTCGTACCAGGACCTCCTGGTGCGCTCGGACGACACCGCGATCAAGAACGTCCGCGACCTCAGCGGCCGGCGGATCTGCGCGGTGCGCGGCACGGACGCCGCGCAGAAGGTGGCCGCGATGCGCGGGGTGAGCGTGCGCATCACGCACGCCGACGACTACGACGGATGCATGGCGCTGCTCCGCGGCCGCCAGGTGGACGCCCTCACCACCAACGACGTGATCCTCGCCGGGCTCGTCAGGCGCGAGGGCAAGGGAGTCCGGCTCGTCAGCGCCCAGTACGCCGAGCAGCGCACCGGCATCGGGCTGCGCAAGGGCGACCCGGACGGCTGCGAGGCCGTCAACAAGGCCATCACCGAGATGTACCAGGACGGCACCGCCGAGCGGCTGGTGCGCAGGTGGTTCAGCGGAACGGGACTGGACCCCTCGATCATCGAGGTGCCGCAGTTCGAAGGCTGCGACTAAACAGTGTTTCCAGGCTTCGCGGCCTCGGCCCACTCGCCTGGCGGCTCGCGAGCCGAACCGCAAAGCGGCGACCGCGACATCGCTTCGCGATCTGACCTGCGGGCCCTCGCCTCCGGCTTCGGGCCCGCAGGTCAGGTAGCGCGCTCGCGTGCGTGGCTAAGGCCGTGAGCCAGGCCCTAGATCGCGTCCGACGCGACGGTGTCCACGTCGTAAGCGTGGTCATCGTCGGTGTCGGTGTCGGTGTCGGTGTCGGTGTGGGCGCGCGTGCGGGCCAGGGCGGCCAGGGCGGTGGTGATGGGGACCGCGGCGATCAGGCCGAGGGTCCCGGCGACGCTGCGCACGATCTCCTGGGCGATGGCGGGCGCCGTCAGCACGTCGCCGAGGGGCTGCTGGGCGACGCTGAGCAGCAGGAGCAGCGGCAGGGAGGCGCCCGCGTAGGCCAGGATGATCGTGTTGATGACCGAGGCGATGTGGGCCCGGCCGATCCGGGCGGCGGCACGGTAGAGCTGGCCGAAACGGTAGGCCGGGTTGGCGTGGGCCAGTTCGTTCACGGTGACGGACTGGGTGACGGTGACGTCGTCCAGCACGCCGAGCGAGCCGATGATGATGCTGGCGAGCAGCAGGCCCTGGCCGTTGATCTGGTACGCCAGGTCCAGGTTGAGGGCGTCCTCGTCGCTGAGCCCGCCCAGATGCGTCAGGTTGATCGCGGCGGTGGCGAGCAGGCCGGTCAGGCTGAGGCTGGCGATGGTGCCGATCACGGCGATCGAGGTGGGCATGGTGAACCCGTGCGTCAGGTACAGCACCGCCAGCATGATCGCGGCAGCGCAGACGATGGCCACCAGCAGCGGCGGCCGGCCCTCCATGATCGCCGGTATCAGGAACCGGAGCAGCAGGACGAACGTGATCGCCAGGCCGATCAGGGCGGTCACCCCGCGCCAGCGGCCGAACGCGATCACCGCGAGCGCGAACGCCGCCCCGATCAGCCAGAGCGCGCCCGACCGCTGATGGTCCGACAGCTGGTAGGCGATGCCGTCGGGCGAGTCGGCCAGGTGCACGAGCTCGACGTCGTCACCGGCCGAGTAACGCTGCGAGCCGGGATCGCTGGGCAGCGGCGCGACCACCACCCGGCCCGCCTCGTCTCCGGAGGTGAGCTTGACCTTGGCGTCGCCGCAGCGGCGCGGATCGGTCGGCGCCGCCCGCCGCGCGCCGGCGCCGTCCTCGTCCGTCCCGGGTTCGGGCTTCGGGCACGGCTTGAGCTCGACCCCGACGACCGTGCCGGTGAGCTCCTTCAGCGGCTCCGTGCCGGGGACCTTCGGCTGGTCCGGCCACAGGAACAGCACCGCGGCCAGCGTCGCGACCGCCACCGGCACGATGACGGCCAGCACGGCGACCCTCACCGATCTCGGCGACTCCGGCACCGTCATGTCGTGCGAATGGTTCGCGCCCACACCCAGCCTTTCCGCGCACCCAGCCTTTCCGCGCGCTCAGGCTGATTAGTGTGTCGGCCCCCTCCGCCCTCGACAAATCAAGGACGTGGAAACGGCGACGAGAGCCGCGAGGGCGCACGCGCCTCCGGCGAGGGCGCGGTAGCCGCCCGCCGACAGGACGATCGTCGACAGCAGGCTCGCGACCGCGGCGAGCGTCCACACGGCCGCGTCCACCGCGCCCTCCACGTGCGGCCGGTCGGCCGGGGGAACGTCGCGGGCCAGGCGGGCGCTGCCGCCCACGAAGCACAGATTCCACGCGTACCCCAGCAGGAACAGCGCGGGCAGCTGGACGCCGTCCGGTCCGAGCGCGGCCAGCCCGCACGAGCCGGCGAGCGTGAGGAGGCCCGCCAGGGTCACCGGCGGCGGGCCGAAGCGGTCGAGCAGCCGCCCGGTGATCGGCGACAGCGCGAACATGCCGAGCGTGTGCGCCGAGAGCGCCAGGCCCACCGCGGCCAGGCCGTGGCCGTGCAGGTGCAGGTGGAGCGGGGCCGCGGTCATGACGGCGACCATCACGACCTGCGCCGTCGCCATGACCGTCAGTGCCGAACGGGCCGCCGGCGTGCCCATCAGCGCGCGCGGCGGCACGGCCGACGTCACGATCTCGCCCACCGGCGTCCGGAACGAGGCGACGGCGGCGATCACGCAGGCGACGGCGGCGAGGAGGAACGGCCCGGCGAACGGCACCAGCCCCAGGCCGTCCGCCACGTTCCCCGAGGGGTCCATCAGGAGCGGGCCGCCGACCGCGCCGACGGCCGCGGACCAGACCACGATGCCGATGGCGGTGCCGCGGCGCTCCGGCGGATACAACTCGGCCGCGCCATAGCGGGAGAGTTGCGCGCCCGCGTTGCCGAGGCCGAGCAGCACCATCCCGAGGCTCAGCCCGAGCACATCGTCACCGGCGACCGCGACGACCCCGAGGCAGGCACCGAGCGCCGCCACCGCGTAGCCGACGATCAGCGCGGTCCGCCGGTTCATCAGCCAGGTCAAAGCGAGCGCGCCGACGCCGGTGCCCACGATGCCCGCCGTGTTGGGAACGCCGCCCCAGCCGGCGCCCAGCCGTTCACCGGCCACGAGAGTGCTCGTCGCGCTGGAGGCCGCCATCGCCGCGTTCATCATGGCCGAGCCCGAGCAGAGCGCCGTCATCGCCCGGGCACGCGTGATCGGCCGGGCCGCTGCCCGGGCACCGGACCTGAGGTCCGCATCCACCTTGGTCATGCCTTAACGCTAGAAACCCGAAAGTCGTCCTGGAATGGGCGATGACTGGTCTTCCGGGACGACGGGCTCTAGTTTGGAAGGAAAAAGACGCGGAAGGCTTTCCAGATGGACAGGCCCCTCGACCAGACCGACTGGCGGATCATCGCCGAACTCCAGCGGGACGGCCGGCTCTCGTTCAACCGGCTCGCCCAGCGGATCAACCTCTCCGCCCCCGCCGTCGCCGAGCGGGTCCGGCGGCTGGAGGAGGCGGGCGTGATCGCGGGTTACCAGGCGCGGATCGACCCCGCCCGGGTCGGGCTGCCGCTCACCGCGTTCGTCCAGATGCGCTGCGCCCACGGCCGCTGCCTGCTCAGGACCACAGCCTCGGGCGACCTTCCCGAGGTCACCGAGATCCACAAGCTCAGCGGCAACTGGTGCTCGATGCTGAAGGTCCGGGTGGCCTCGATGCGGCACCTCGAAGGCCTGCTGGAACGGCTCGGCGACCACGGCGAGATGAACTCCCACGTCGTCCTCTCCACCCCGTACGAGGGCCGCGCCGTCGAGCCGGCCGAGCCGGACACCCGCCCGGTCACCTCGTCCGCCGGCTGGAGCTGAGACTGGCCCTGACGGGGCCAGTCTCGACACGGCCTCCCTGGCGTCCACGGGCCGCGACACCGTGGAGCCATGACTTCCAACGCGAACAACACCACCACGACCGAGCTTCCGCTGAAGGCCGGAGACTGGCGGCTCGACCCGTTCCACTCGGCGGTCGGGTTCTCCATCCGGCACCTCGGCATCTCCAAGGTCCGGGGCACCTTCAAGGAGTTCGAGGCCGGCCTCGTCGTCGGCGCGGACCTGGCCGACTCCGCCGTGACCGCCACGATCTCGCTCGCCTCGATCGACACCGGCAACGCCGACCGGGACGCGCACGTCCGCTCCGCCGACCTGCTCGACGTCGAGCGCCGGCCGTCGATGACGTTCCGGTCCACCGAGATCAGCGGTCAGGGCGAGGACTGGATCATGACCGGCGACCTGACCATCGGCGAGGTCACCCGGCCGGTGACGCTCGCGGTCGAGTTCGGCGGGGTCGTCGAGAACGCCATGGACGGGAGCCGGCATGCCGGGTTCGAGGCCACCGGCGAGATCCGCCGGAGCGATTTCGGCCTGAAGTTCGCCCCCGGCATGCTCGGCGACGTCGTCAAGATCTCTCTCGACATGGAGTTCATCGAGCCCTGAGGAGCGGCGGGATCAGGGTTTGCGCCCGAGGCCGCAGAACGCGTCGACCTCGGGCGGCTCCCCGAACGGCATCGCCTCGGGCCGCCACCGCGACACCGTCACCACGCCGGGCTCCACCAGTTCCAGCCCGTCGAAGAACCGGGTGATCTGCTCGGGGGTACGTGAGACGTACGGGGGCATCCCGCGCTCCTTGGCGGCCTTGATGGCCTCGTCGCGCTGCGAGCCGTGGACCACGCTCGTGCCGTCGTTGAGCGCCATGTAGCTGCCCGAGGGCAGGGCGTCGAGGAAGTGCCGGACGATGCCGGACGCCTCGTCGTCGTCGATCACGTTCCCCATGATCCCCAGCATCATCAGCGCGATCGGGCGGTCGAAGTCCAGGGTCTTGGCCGCGCCGTCGAGGATCTTCTGCGGGTCCTTCACGTCGGCGTCGATGTAGTCGGTCGCGCCCGCCGGGGAACTGGTGAGCAGGGCGCGGGCGTGCACCAGCACCAGCGGGTCGTTGTCCACGTACACGATGCGGCTCTCGGGCGCGACCCGCTGGGCCACCTCGTGGGTGTTGTCGTGCGTGGGCAGGCCCGTTCCGATGTCGAGGAACTGGCGGATCCCCGCCTGCTCGGTCAGGTACCGCGTGGCGCGGCCGAGGAAGGCCCGGGAGTGCCGGGCGACCTCGATGATGTTGGGGAAGATCTCCATCACCTTGTCGCCGACCTCACGGTCGACCGGATAGTTGTCCTTGCCGCCGACCCAGTAGTTCCACATCCGCGCCGAGTGCGGTCGGGTGGTGTCGATCTGGGGGTCTTGCCCGCTGGTCATGTGGCCTCCTCCGCCGATAAAGCCAAACTTATGGCAGAACGGAAGTTATGCCAGACCGAAAAGGGTGACGATCTCAGCGAAGGACGGCGGGGACCTGGGCGGCCTTCATGAGGAGGGCCGGTGAACCCGTGCCGTCGGCGGGCACGCGGTACTGGTCCGATTCGTACTCGGCCGGGATCGCGTACATCAGCGTCCGGTCGTCCAGCCAGCCGACCTGGTCGTCCAGCGGCCGGGTCTCGGCGGTCGCGGTCTCCTTCATCGTGCGCAGGTCCAGCACGTGCAGCCGCCAGGGCAGGGCCGACCGGTCGCCCTTGACGCGGTGCTTGAACGCGACGCGCGTGCCGTCGGGCGACACCGACGGGCATTCGGCGTTCTCCTTGAGCGTCCGCACCGTCCGGGTGGAGACGTTTCCACGAACGAGGTAGGTCTTTCCCTTGGTGGCCATCGTCGCGTAGAAGAGATCGTCGTCGGCGAACGTGACCCCCCAGAAGTTGACGTCCACCGAACGGTAGGGCCTGCCGTCCTTGATGACCCGGAACTCCTCCATGTTGCGGTGCAGCGTCCACGTGCGGGTGTCGACGATGGCCGTGCGGGTGGAGAAGTTCACACCGGCGTAGGAGTCGCCGCTCACGAACACCGTCCACGCCACCATGCGGCCGCTGGGGGAGACCCTCGTCCGGCTCGGCCCGCCGCCCGCCGCGTACCGCCGCAGCTCCCGCAGCCGCGAGTCGAGGATCAGCACCGAGAACGTGTTGACGGGGCCGCGCCTGGCCTGCACGCACACCCCCGTGCCACCCGCGGCATGGAACTTGTAGCAGGTGAGCGGCATGGTCGTGCGCGCGCCGCCCGTGCCGTCCAGCGGCACGGAGGCGAGGTGGTCGCGTTGCGGCCCCCACGCCATGTTGCGGAAGAGGATCCGCTGGCGTCCGGTCAGGTCGAACGTGCCCTTGACCACGGCCGGTCCGCCGGGGCGAGCCTTGTCGCGAGCGTCCGTACGCCCTGCCGCGTGCAAGGTGTAGGCCACCGCGACGGCTGTGAGGGCGGCGATCGCGGCGACCAGGATGCGCACACGGGCGGCAGTGCTCATGCGGGCGCCTCCTCGGCGGCACCAGGACGCAGGACGAGGGCGACGGCGGCGGAGACGGTCAGGGCGACGGCCGCGACGGTGATCGCCGGAGTCACGCCCCACATCGTCCACGCGGCCCCGAACGCCACCGACGCGACGAAGCGGGTGGCGGCCTGTCCCGTCTGGACGAGTGCGAGGCCGCTGGCGCGCAGGCCCGCGGGCAGGTGCGGCCCGGCCGCCGCCATCAGGACCCCGTCGGTCGCCGCGTAGAAGGCCCCGTGCAGCACCAGCACACCGACGATCATGCCGGTGCCCCCGGCGGGGGAGAGCAGCAGCGCGTACGCCCCGAGGAGCGCGGCGTGCCCGCCGACGAACACCGGCCACCGCCCGATCCGATCCGAGAGGAGGCCGAGCGGCAGGGCCAGCAGGAGGAAGCCCGCGGCCGTGCCGAGCGGCAGCAGCGGGAACCACTGCGGCGCCAGGTCGAGCTTCTTCTGGACGATCAGGAAGACGAACGCGTCGCTGATGGTCACGAGCCCGAGCAACGCCGCGCACCCGCAGATCCGCCGCATGGCGCCGATCCGCAGCAGCCCGAGCGCCGCCCGCATCGACGGCCGTGCCTCCGCGACGGGCCCCTCACCGGGCGGCCGGTGAACGAAGAGCACCAGCACCAGCAGACCCGCCACGGCGATGCAACCGCTGACCACGAAGACCGCGTCGTAGGCGTCCGCGGCGGCCCACAGGAGCCCGAACGCGACGAGCGGGCCGAGCAGCGCCCCGGCGGTGTCCATGGCGCGGTGCACGCCGAACGCGCGGCCCTGGTCGCCGGGCGCGGCGGACAGCGAGATCAGCGCGTCGCGCGGCGCGGTCCGCAGGCCCTTGCCCGCACGGTCGACCGCGAGCACGGCCGCGATCCCCGGCACGGTCGACACCAGGAGCAGCACCGGCTTGGCGGCGGCCGACAGGCCGTACCCGAGCCCCGCGACGAGCTTGTGGCGGCGCCCCCGGTCGGCGGCGTGCCCGCCGACGAGCCGGATCAGCGCGGTGACGCCGCCGTACAGCCCGTCCAGGAGCCCGAAGGCGAGCGGGCTCAGCCCGAGCTGGACCACCACGTACATCGGCAGGACCGCGGTGACCATCTCCGCCGACACGTCGGTGAGCAGGCTGACCGTGCCGAGGACGACGACGTTCGCCGGAACGGCCCGGACGGCGGCGGAGTCGCGCATCCGGTCGCGTTCGACGCCCTTCGCGGTGTCGGTGGCGCGCGCCGTCGACAGGTACACGGCTACCCCTCACCCCCCTTCGGACCGTCGACCGGTCGCCCCTCCCGGGCCGTCGACCGGCTAGAACCAGTTGACGGTGATCTTAAAGTCGGCCGTGCTCGTGGTGCCGGCGCCGTCCCGGACGGTCACGCTCACCGGGAAGGTACCGGTCTGGTAGACGGTTCCGGAGATCGTGTCACCGGAGGCCCACAACACGTACGGCAGTCTGCCGGTGACGGTGTAGGCGGGCGTGCCGGTGCAGCCGGTCGCCGTGAACTTCAGGTCCACCTTGGCACCGACCTTGTAGCTCTGGTCGCCGGGGTTGCCGATCTTGCAGCCGCCGCCCGGGCCGCCGCCGATCGTCCAGGTGAACGTCCTGCTGACCTCCTTGGCCGGGCTCGCCGAGTCCCTGACCTTGACCGTCACGGTGGAGGCACCCGCGGCCGAGCTCGTACCGGAGATCAGGCCGGTCGAGGCGTTGATGCTGTACCCGGCCGGCAGGCCCGTGGCGCTGTAGGCGTACGGCGGGGTGCCGCCGGAGGCCTGGAGCTGGAGGCTGCCCTGCTGACCGGCGGGCGTGGTCTGGTCGGGCGGCTGGGCGAGGGCGAGCTCGCCGGGCGTCACGGTGCCGAACGGGGCGGTGATCGGCGTGGCGTTGACCGAGCCCTCGTGGTGCGCGAGCCCGTACATGTCCTCCAGCGTGCGCAGCATGTTGTAGTGGTTGTCCTTGCCGACGCTCGGGTTGGACGGGCCGTACTCGCCGGGCTTGACGTGCGCGCCGTAGAAGACCGTCTCGATGTCGTTCACCGAGTTGAAGATCTGCGACTCGTCCCACGTCACGATGAGCAGGCTGTTGTTGCTCTTGGCCCACTCGGCGTACGCGCTCAGCTTGTTCTTGAGGTAGGTGTCGCCTTGGGTGACCGAGGCGCTGTGCATGTTGTTGGCATTGTCCGGGATGACGTAGGAGACCGTAGGCAGCGTGGCGAAGTTCGTCGGGAACTCGGCGTCGGTGTGGAACGTGCTCTCCGGGACGTTGCTGAAGGTGAGCCACGGGGCGTGCCGCTGCACGTAGTTGCCGCTGGAGCAGGTGTTGCGGTTGCCCGGGTAGCCCTGCATGTACGCGCCGAACGTCCGGCCCGCCGCGATCAGCTTGGACGCCAGGTTGGGACGGTTGAACGGCGAGCCGGGCACCGGGCACTGGTCGAGCTGGCCCTCGACCTTGCCGTGGAACTGCGCGAAGTAGTTGCCCTGGCTCGGGTGCACGATCCCGTACATCTCGGTGAGCGAGGCTCCGCCGCGGCGGAGCTGGTCGATGTACGGGGCGGCGGCCGCGGTGATCTCGGCGTCGTCGCGGTTCTCCTCCATCACGATGACGACGTGGTCGTAGGCGGGCGGCGCGGCGTTCGCGCTCGCGCTCGCATTGGCCGTGGCGTTCGTGGCGACGGAACGGGCGTCGCCGGAGCCGAGCC
The DNA here is from genome assembly GCF_039533225.1 of Actinomadura fulvescens. Lineage (NCBI taxonomy): Bacteria > Bacillati > Actinomycetota > Actinomycetes > Streptosporangiales > Thermomonosporaceae > Actinomadura > Actinomadura fulvescens. Next base: position 123,386 of record NZ_BAAATD010000002.1, read on the forward strand.
CGACGAACGTGGCGGCGAGGAGCAGCGTCGCGGCGCAGGCCGCCGCGAACCCGCGCGGCCCGCGGAGCGCGGCGGGATGGCCGGGGTGGCCGCCAGGGTGGCCGGGGTGGCCCGGGCGGCCGGGGTTCGGAGATGGAACGGACCGTATCGGCACGATGACCCTTCTTCCTGTAGGGCTCTCTCCCGTGGAACCGGGCCCGCCGAAGGACCGGACCCGGCTCCGGACGTGGAGCGGTGATCGCCTGGCGTCCGGGCTCCGCCATACGGATCGGCGAGGTGGTCGGGGAGAGCCTCGCCACTGCATCCGTCCCATGGCCGCAGGGCTGACCTGGAGTAGACCCCGCCCGGCGAGGGCGGGCAAGGAAGGCGGCCGAGCCGGTTGCTGATGGCTTCCATGCCGGCCCGGCATAGAGCCAGGCGGCCGTGCGCCTCCCCGGCCAGGGCCTTCCCCGGTCAGGGCCTGGTCAGGCCACGACGTTGTCGATCTCAAGGGTCGTGATGGTCTCCGCCTGATGGTCCACGGTCAGCGACTTGTCGGTCAGCTTGACGTCGCCCTCCCGCGCGTACTGGCGTCCGATCACGCCGCCGGAGTCGGCGTCGGTCGTCCAGCGGCGCACCGTTCCGCCCGCGGCGCCGCCCACGGTCGCGAACAGGCTGAGGTCGTAGGTGACGCGCTGGAACGTGTCGCCGCGCACCGTCACCAGCACAAGGCGTTTGCGAGGGGCGTCGTAGGCGGCGACGGTCGCCTGGTCGCCGCCATCGATGATCGTCATGCCGGGCCGGATGTGGCGGGTGTACTGGGCCAGCACGTAGTACTTGTTGTTGACGCCGAGGATCGTGCCGTTCCGGGTGCCGTACGGGTTCTCGGGCGTGACCGTGTCGTCGTAGGACGACTTGACCAAGCCCCAGGTCTGGCTGTCGACCGGCTGCCAGTAGCACCACGCCTTGGGACGCAGGTAGTGCATGTCGAGGCTGACGCTGTACGCCAGGTTCAGGCCGTGGTCGTGCCCCTCGCCGTACTCGCTCTGCCAGATCTGGCCGTTGCCCACGGCGCCCCGCAGCGCGCTGCGTGCCCTACCTCCGTCGCCGTAGTCGTAGCCGTGCGTGCTGACCCGCCCGACCTTGGCCTTCGTCGCCGCCGGAAAGGAGTTCCAGGTCGCCGTCGCCTCGCTGTAGCGGTTCTCGTCGGAGGCGGCGATCGTCAGGGCGGTGAGACCACGGTTGTCCAGCTCGGTGCGCAGATGGCCGATGACCGACTGCTGGACGGCCCGGCCGACGTGGCAGCCCTCCTGCGGCCCGTCCGCCTTCCACCAGTTGGAGATGGGCTCGTTGAACGGTGCGAGCGAGGTGACGTTGATGCCCCAGTTGTCCTCGGCGTACTTCGCCACCGTCGCGAGATACACGGCGTGCTGCCGGTGGTTCCAGCTCTGCAGGTTGTCGCCGCCGTCCGCGGCGCCCGACGGATTCCAGTTGGCGCACATCCACCAGAGCGGCGACACCGAGAAGAACTCGAAGAGGTCGGCGCCGCGGGCACGCGCCTTCTGCATCATCGCCCGCTGCTTGGCGTCGGCGGTCCAGCGCCAGCTGGGCGAGGCGGGATCGGCGCTGTCCCAGTTGAGCCAGTAGCCCTCGATCTGCTTGCGGCGCCTGATGTTGCGCGACTCGACCATGCGCTGCCGCTGCTGCCCGACCGGCTCCCACGTACAGGCGCCGACGTTGTAGCGAACGATGTTGAACCCGAGCCCGTCCAGGGTCTTCGGCAGGCTCGGGTGCTTGACCGCCTGACGTGTGTAGAAGAGGTCCGCGAGCGCGTCGTCGGTGCCGAAGACGGTCGCCCACCAGGACAGGGACGCGCCCCAGCCGTCCCAGTGGTTGAATCTGTTCCGCGGATTGATCCTGGTCGTGTACGCGGCGTTCGCCGCCGCCGGAAAGGCGATGCCGCCGATCGCCGAGGACGCCGCGCCGACCGCCGCCGCGCCGAGCACCTGCCGCCGGGTAACCATTCCGCCACTCCTTGCCTGGGCCTTGGCCCTGTCTCGGGGAGTGGCGGAATGTACCAGCGGGGTGTCTCCGCGCCGTCTAAAGGCGAGCCCAGGCCTCGGTGAGGACGGACCGCAGGATCTGCTCGATCTCGTCGAAGTGCGACTGGTCGCAGATCAGCGGCGGCGCGAGCTGGACGACGGGGTCGCCGCGGTCGTCGGCGCGGCAGTAGAGGCCCGCCTCGTACAGCGCCTTGTCGAGGAAGCCGCGCAGCAGCCGCTCGCTCTCGTCGTCGTCGAACGTCTCGCGCGTGGCCTTGTCCTTGACGAGCTCGATCCCGTAGAAGTACCCGTCGCCGCGGACGTCGCCGACGATCGGCAGATCGTGGAGCTTCTCCAGCGTCGAGCGGAACGCGCCCTCGTTCCGTCGCACGTGCCCGAGCAGATCTTCCCGCTCGAACAGGTCGAGGTTGGCGAGCGCGACGGCGGCCGACACCGGATGGCCGCCGAACGTGTAGCCGTGCGCGAACATCTCCTGGTCGCGCTTGAACGGCTCGAACAGCCGGTCGCTCACGAGCATCCCGCCCAGCGGCGAGTAGCCCGAGGTGATGCCCTTGGCGAAGGTGATGATGTCGGGCCGGTAGCCGAACTTCTCCGAGCCGAACATCGAGCCCAGCCGCCCGTACGCGCAGATCACTTCATCAGAGACCAGCAGCACGTCATGCCGGTCGCAGATCTCCCGTACCCGCTGGAAGTAGCCGGGAGGCGGCGGGAAACAGCCTCCCGCGTTCTGCACCGGCTCCAGGAAGACCGCGGCGACCGTCTCGGGGCCCTCGAAGAGGATCGCCTCCTCGATCCGGTCGGCGGCCCACCGTCCGAACGCCTCGGGATCGTCGCGGTGCTCGTTCGCCCGGTAGATGTTGGTGTTGGGCACGCGGAACGCGCTCGGCACGAGCGGCTCGTACGGCGCCTTGATGCCCGGCAGCCCCGTCAGCGACAGCGCGCCGTGCGGGGTGCCGTGATAGGCCACCGACCGGCTGACCACCTTGTGCTTGGCCGGCTTGCCGGTGAGCTTGAAGTAGTGCTTGGCGAGCTTCCAGGCACTCTCGACGGCTTCCCCGCCGCCCGTGGTGAAGAACGTGCGGTCAAGCCCCTCCGGCGCCAGCCCCGCCAGCCGTTCGGCGAGCTCGGCGGCCTTGGGGTGGGCGTACGACCAGAGCGGGAAGAACGCCAGCTCGGCGGCCTGCTTGGCGGCGGCCTGCGCGAGCTCCTCGCGGCCGTGCCCGGCCTGGACCACGAAGAGCCCGGAGAGCCCGTCGAGGTAGCGGCGGCCCTGGGCGTCGTAGATGTAGGCGCCCTCACCGCGGACGATCATCGGCACCTCGCCGCCGTCCTCGTACACCGAGTGGCGGGCGAAGTGCATCCAGAGGTGGTCGCGGGCCGCTCTCTGCGTCGGGTCCATTGCACACTTCCCTGTGGCGAGTGATCCAGTTGTAACGATGCTAGATGACAACGGAATCAGCTGCAATCATGTAGCTAAGCCCCGATATTCGAAGCTCAAGCGCGATCTTCGTCGCCTTCGGCACCCCCACCGGGGAGTAAGGTCACGGCATGGAAGTGATCAAGGCGAACGGGCTGGACTTCGCGTACCTCTCGGCCGGCCCCGAAGACGGACCCCTGGCCCTGTGCCTGCACGGCTTCCCGGACTCGGCGCACACCTGGCGCCACCTGCTGCCCGAGCTGGCAGCGGCCGGCTATCGCGCCGTCGCCCCGTTCATGCGCGGCTACGCGCCCACCGGCGTCCCGGCCGACGGCGCGTACCAGAGCGGCGCCCTCGCCGCAGACGCCATCGCCCTCCACGAGGCCCTGAACGGCGGCTCCGACGCCGTCATCATCGGCCACGACTGGGGCGCGTTCGCCACCTACGGCGCCGCCGCCTACGCCCCCGACCGGTGGCGCAGAGCCGTCACCCTCGCCGTCCCACCCGTGAACGCGATGATGGGCGCGTTCTTCAGCTACGAACAGCTGAAGCGCTCCTTCTACATCTTCCTCTTCCAGACACCGCTCGCCGAGATGGCACTGGACCGCTCGTTCATCGAAGGCCTCTGGCGCGACTGGTCACCCGGCTACAACGCGTCCGAAGACATCGGCCACGTCATGGACTGCCTCTCGACCCCCGACAACATCGCCGCGGCCATCGGCTACTACCGCGCGATGCTCGACCCGTCCCGCCTGATCGAGAGGTACGCCGCCGAACAGACCTCGGCCTCGACCACGGGCGAACGCCCCGTCCTCTACCTGCACGGCGTCCAGGACGGCTGCCTGGGTCCCGGGGTGGCCGATCCGGACACCGTCCTGACCCATCTCCCGCCCGGCTCCCGCGCCGAGATCGTCCCCGACGCGGGCCACTTCCTCCAACTGGAACGCCCCCAGGACGTCAACCGCCGCATCCTAGATTGGCTGTCCTAACCCCTGCCCACCCGCACCTCTTCCGTTCTCCGGCAGGCGGCTGCCGTTGCCGACCAGCGGCCGGGGCGAACATGGCGATAACGAGCCCGACGTCCAGCGGGGTCATGCCTCGGGCGTGCTGCAGGTAGAGCGTGTTGAGCACCAGCGTCGCACTGAAGGCGACGAAGACCACGATCGCGCCGACCACAGCGGCGAAGGGCGGCCGCCGGAAGAGCCGGGGGTCGACCAGCGACTCGGTACGCCGCACCTCAAGCCACCCGAAAGGGACGACGCCAACAGCGACGACGACGTAACCGAAGATCACCCCACCGAGGCCCACCCGAGATGCGGCCCCTCGATCAGCACGGCCACCGAGCCGCCGACCACGACCGTCAACAGCAACTGCCCGGCCCCATCGAGCCGGCGAGGCCGCTCCACGCGCGACTCTCGCCGGAGAACTGCTGCTCGTCCTAGGCGAACGCGAACTGACACTTCGTCCCGGTGACGTCGCCGAGTTCGACACGACCGAACCACACTGGTTCGGCCCAAGCGGTGACCACCCCGCAGAGATCCTCCACATCTACGGCCCCAAGGCGACAAGGCCAAGCACGCCCGACCCCTCGACTCAAGAGCTCCGTTGGTGGCGGAGGGTGGCAGCTAAGTTTCCAAGAGGAGGCCGTGTCGGCTGGCAAGGATCAGCGCCTCCGTACGACCCTTCACGCCGAGCTCACAGTACATTTTCGCCAGGAGCCGGTGCATTTCACGGGTGGAGTAACCGACGCGTCTGGCCAGTTCCGCCACGGTACTTCCGGCGGCGAGAATGCGCAGCCATTCGATGTGCTCGATGGGGAGGCCTGACACCCGGCTGTCGGGGATGTGGGCGACAATCTTCTGGGCGATTTCGTGAGGGACTGCGCAGTGGCTGAACACGGCCAGTTCCAAGGCTGCCAGAATGGCTCGCGGAACGGCGGCGCGATCCACGACTCCGTGGCAGCCGAGTTTGATGTACGTTCCGAACGCCGTGGGGTCGAGCCTGGTGACGAGTGCGACGATAACGAGGTCGGGGTTCTCCCGGCGCAGCAACCTGAGGTGGCCGTCGCCCTCACCGGCAGTGAAGATCAGGGAACGCCGGCCCTTGTCGCGCAGCCAGGCCTCCAGGTCCTCTGGGTCTTCCACGGTGAACCCGACCTTCGTCAGCTCCGTGGCCAGTCCGACCCGGAATGCGGGGAGCGGATCAACAATCGCAACCGGCATCAATGGAAGCTCCTCCCGGCCGAGATTCGGGCAGCCAAGACCCCCGACGCCCTCCCGCCGCTGGGCCCCCATTTGCGCATGTAGCGGAGTCGGTACACAAGGTAGCTATTGATGCAATTATCGTCGAGTCTGGGCGGGGGACGGCAGAACGCCTCCTTTCACTGCATCCAATCCCACATATAGCAATTGTCAAGACCTGCACAGCAAGATCTTTGAGTCGCTGGATAACTCAGGTACGCTGTAGGTCATTCAGGGCGCTCATCATGAGTTCTTCCAGCGCTTCGGACCGTGAACGCTCCAGGTGGCCCAACGGGTCCGGCCAATCACTACAGCCGACCTCCGATGCCAGGGCGACCACCAGCGCCTGGCGGGTGTTCCTACAGTGATCGGTCTCGGTCGCCGCGAATGTGCCGTGCTCGAAGTACCTGTTCCCGGCCTGAGCCCCGCGGCAGAAGGCGAAGAAGGAGCATTGCTCGCGGCACGCGTTCAGGCCCTCGACGAACTCCGCCACGTATCGGACTCGGCCGGCGGCGGCGAGGATCTGCGGGAGTGATTGCCGAAGGACGTTGCCCACGATGAAATTCTCATACTGTGGCGCCGCGACATCGACCAGCTCGGGCGAGAGCAGCACCACGTCTCCCTTCCATGACACGCTCGGCACCGGCTCTCGCTGCGCCGCGGCCCACGGCCGTTTCCGGCCGAACCTGGCCGCGGCGAGGTAGCCGAGAAGCGACTCGAGCTGTCGGACGCGCAGACCCGAACCCGCGAGCTTCTTCCTGATGACGCCTCGCCAGAAATCGATCGCTGCTGCCATCGACAGCCCGGTGCGATTCAGGTTCGCCGCCTCGCGCTCTTCGAGATTGAAGTTCACCCACCGCAGGCCCAGGCCGTCGAAGAAGTCCACCAGCTCGCCGGGGCTGCCCGCGTTCTCGGGGCACACCACGCAGATCGCCGAGACGCGCACCCCGGCCTCACGAAGTGTCGCGATCCCGTGCATGGTGCGCTCATGTGTCGGCCGTCCGGAACGGTCGCGCCGATTCTCGTTCGCCCAGGCCGGCCCGTCCACGCTGACGCCGACCGTGACGTCGTACGCGTTCAGCAGGTCGCACCAGTACGGGTCGATGGTCGTCGCGTTGGTCTGCACTCGATGCGCGACCATTCCCGACTGGCGCAGATGCTCGAATTCATCCAGCAACTCGCGGAAACCGGAAGGCTGCATGGTCAGCGGTTCGCCGGCGTGCCATGCCACCTCGACCGGCCAAGCCCCGGCTTGGGCGCCGATGCTCTGGGCCACGGCGCGCGCCACTGCGGGCGGCATATCCCTGCGCGTGTGGCGGTCGGGGAGATAGCAGTACGCGCAGTCCAGATTGCACAGGCTGGTGTTCTGGAGCACCAAGGACTGGAACTCCGTGCTGAAATACCCGCCGTACAAGATGGACCTCAGATCTGGCGGCCGCACATCACCGCGTGGCCACCGGAGCCGTATACGTCGTTGATCTGGCCTTCAACGGAGAACCCCGAACGCACGAGGGCACCCTGCAGCGCGACGTTGTCCAACGGGCAGGTCACGAAGACCTTCCGGAATCCCAGTTCGGCCAGGGTCTTGATGGTGAAGTCCAGGAGGGCGGTGCAGTATCCCTGCTTCCGCTTGTCCACGGCCGTCACCACCATCGGTATCGAGGCGTTCCCGGGCTCGGGCCGCCGGGTGACCGAGACCGCCGAGACCAGCTCGCCCGCCTCGTCGAACGCCACGAACAGCGTCTCCAGCCCGCCGAGCACCCTCTTGTTCATGTCCGGGAGCGTCCGGTAGACGTTGCGGACGTAGCCCTCCTCGGACCCGAACTCGGTGTCGTCAATGAGCTTGAAGACCTCATTGACGTCGTCCCTGACGCCCATCCGGACCGTCAACCGCGGCGTACTCACTCTCACCTCCACGAACGAAGCAGAACTCGGCCTCGATCAACATCGAGACCGTCGACAGCAGGTCCCCGTGCAGGACGTCGAGGGGAACCGTGTACTTGGCCGCGAGCAGCTCGCGGATCTCGGCAAGTGACCGGTGACCGTCGCAGGCGAGGAAGATCTCGGCCGCCTGCGGGTTGAGGAGGCGGACGGTCCCGCCCCGGTAGGAGATCACGGCGGCGTGGCGGCCCTCCGGCCCGTCGGGCCGGTACGCCACACCGGGGCACTTGTCGATCACAACATCGTCGGAGAACACGCCGCGTCGGCCTCCCTGGGATCCAGTCGGGTGAAGGTCGGATCGGCGCAGCCGACCTCGTTGAGGTCGTGGATCGAGTCGATGTCGGCGATGGCGGCCCGGATCCGAGGATGCCGCCATGCCACGCGCAGACCCTGGTCCCAGCACTCCTGGATGCCGGTCTCCCGCAGGTTGCCGAGGACGTACGGCAGGTACGGCGAGATCGCCAGGTGCCCTTCGGCCGTGATCCGCAGCACCTGGACTCGCCCCAGCAGTCGTCCGGAGCGGATGTGACCGCTGGGGTCCACCCACTGAATGGCGAGTTCGGGCGCCAGAGCCGAGGCGTACGCACCGAGTTCGCGTCCCACTCGTTCGTAATCCGCGCGCTCGGCGGGCCGCCATGACCCGAGCGTGCCCTTGTCCGTGAGAATGACGGGCGTCAGGCGGAGCGCCCGCACGCCCAGGCGCAGGCACAGCTCGACCAGGGCGTCGATCTCGCCCACGTTGGTCGCGCCGATCGTCGCGGCGACATAGGTGTCCTTCAGCCCGGCGCCGCGCAGGAGCCCGATGGTCCGCAGCGCCCGATCGAAGGAGCCCGCGCGCCGCCGGATCGCGTCGTGCGGCCCGGCCGATCCCGCGTCGATGCTGACGCTCACCGACGCCACCCGTTCCGCCAGGAAGCCGGCGAGCGCGGGGCTCATCGACCAGCCGCTCGTCACGACGCCGACGAGCACGCCCCTGGCCGCGAGCCGTTCGATCACCTTCTCCAGGTCACGGCGGATGAACGGCTCGCCTCCGGTGAGGTAGACGCCGAAGACCCGCATGGCCGCGAGCTGGTCGGCCACCTGGAGGAGTTCGACCGTGGTCAGCTCGTGCGTCCGGCGCGGCGAGTCGTTGTAGCAGAACGGGCAGTCGAGGGGGCACCGGCCGGTGACCTCCCACACCACGAAGAGTGGGGCGGCGAAGTACGGCGGCAGGACGCCCCTGGCCTCCAGCTCCGCCACGTTCGGCAGTTCGCAGGCGCGCACGCTCGGGATCACCAGGTCGGTCGCCATGAAATCCGGGAACGCACCCGGCCGCACGTCGTTCACCATGACGCCGGTGTCCTCCTGCCGACTGGCGTACTACCGACTGGCGTACTTCTTCGCCGCCTCGAACCACTCCTCGCCGACGTGCTCGCTGCAGTACGGGCAGTACGGGTCTTTCCCGCCCAACAGCTCCCCGTGCTCCGCGGCGGCGCGCACCAGGCACCCGCCCATGCACATCCGTAGCGGGCACTTCTTGAAGGTCGGCGCTTCCGGGTCGCGGACCGAACGGAAGATCGGAGCGTTCTGCCAGATATCAGTGAACCGATCTCTGCGCAGGTCACCGGCGATCCACTCCGGCGTGTTCGGCGTCTCGGGCTGCAGCTTCACCTTCCCGGTCGGCGTGATCGTGCAGTGGATCCGGCCCGCGCCGCTCGACGGCATGACCTTGTACGGGTCCGCCATGGCCTGGATGCTGTAGTCGTATTCGAACGCGAAGAGCATGTCCTGCGGAAGGGCCTGCTTGAGCTTGCGCAGCCCCTGGACCCACTCGAAGTACTCCTCGGGACCGTAGTCGAGCTTCTCCTTGAAGAGCAGGGCGCGCCCCGCCGGCCGCAGCGGCACCGCGACGACCTCCCGGACGCCCAGCGCGTATGCCTGCTCGAGAATCGCCGGCAGCTCCGGATAGGTCACCCGGGTCAGCGTGACGTTCAGCCGCATCGGCACCTGGTGCGCGACCAGGGTCTTGATGCCACGGATGGTCCAGTCGTAGGCGCCCTTGACGCCCCTGAAGTAGTCGTAGACCTCGGCCTTGGCCGCGTCCAGGTTGGCCTCGACCTTGTTGACGCACGCCTTCAGCCGTTCGATGTTGTCCTCGTCGATGAGAGTTCCCGCGGTGAGCAGGCAGATGTAGAAGCCACGGTCGTACGCGTACTCGGTGATCTCGAAGAAGTCGGGGTGCACCATCGGCTCGCCGCCCGAGAGGAAGAGCGTGAAGACTCCGGCCTCGGCGAGCTGGTCCAGGACGCCCTTCATCTCCGTGGTCGGCAGCTCCCGCTCAATGATCTTGAGGAGGCTCTTCTCGTTCGGGGTGTAGGCCGCGCCATGGTCGTCCGACATGCAGTGCTTGCACCGCAGGTTGCATGCGTAGGTGAGTTCGATGAGCACCGACAGCGGCGCGCGCAGCGCGTGCTTGCCCATGCTGAACGTGCCCTCCTCGCCGAGGAGATCGGAGATGCCTTCGAGTCTCATCCGCTGCCAGCCTCCTCACTGGGCCGTGAGCTCGACGAATCCGCGTGCCCTGAGCTCACCGAGGAACGCGTTCACGTGCTCGGCCACCAACTCCTTGGACACGCGGTATTCGTCGGACATCTGGGTGACGACCGATTCGACGTCCCGCGTGCCGTCGCAGAGCTCCAGCGTCCGGCACGCGCTGGACGTCAGGCCGTAGATGACCGCGACGGGGCGCTGGAACATCAGCCCACCGAAGTTCTCCCGCCGGAAGCGCACGCCCTTGGCAAGACGGAAGGTCTGCGCGCCGGCGCCTACGCCGCCGTTCAGTTGCTCCATCCCCAGCCCCAGCCGATGCCGATGCCGATGCCCCACGCGGCGGCGACCACGATCGCGACAGCGATGCCGATCTCGGCGTCGTCGGCACCTGAGATCCGCAGCATGGCCGGTGCCTGGTAGGCCTCGCCCCGCTCCTCCTCAGGGTTCTCCGGTCGCGTTTCGTCCGTTGTCATGTCTGGCCTTCCTTCGCTCGGCTCCCTATCGACTCTTCTTCAGTGTCTTCAGTGCCTTCTTCTCGTCAGGGCCCTTCTCCAAAGGCGGCTGGGTGGTCAGCAGGTGCCCAGCACCACCGTTCCCTCGGCGACGAACTTGCTGACGATGGACTCGACGTCCCGCTCGACGACCGTGAGGTCGACGGACGGGTGGCGCTGCTGGAACAGCCGGGTCAGATCCTCCATCGTCTTGATCCCGTCGATGCTCTCCAGCACGTCGGCCGCGAGCGCGTTGAGGAAGAAGACGGTCTGGGTCTCGTAGTTCAGCACCATGACCACACCGCCGTTGTCGCGTCTAATGCGCAGCGGAACCGACCACTGGGGCACCGTCGCGGCGTGCACGGGCGTCACCTCCTCCGAACGATCCGTACCTGCTCTCCAGCTCCTCGGTGACGTCGCCGATGTCGTTGACCGTCCTGATCCTCGAAAGGAGCTCGACCATGTCCGGGTCGCGGTGTAGATCTCCGAGGCCGGCGTCCCAGACCTCCTGCAGGCTGCTTTCGAGCACATTGCCCATGCGCCCCGGAAGCCACGGGCTGAACCGGACGTCGCCGTAGGGGTCGATCACGGCGTACTCCCAGGGCCAGCCGAGAACCGCCTTCTTCAGGTGCCCGGTCGGGTCGCCGGCGTTGACGAGGATCCCGTGCTTGAGGGTCTGCCGGATGGCCAGCTGCTGGAGCCGTTCGAGGTCGGCATCGGTCAGCCCCAGCCCCAGCTCCCGGGCCCGGCCCGAGGGGACCTGGGCCTGGAGCCTGATCTCGGTCAGGCGGGAGATGTCGGCGACCTGGTCGGTCAGCTCGACGAACTCATCGATGTTTCGCCTGTTGGCGACGTACGCCAGGCAGAGGTTGGGCGTCTTGTGGCTCTTCGACCGCTCCACCGCGTCGTTCAGCATCCGGAGCGCCGCCATGGCGCGTTGGAACGAACGGTTCCGCCCCCGGATGGCGTCGTGCGTTTCCGCCCGTCCCGCGTCCACGCTCACCTGGACGGTGTCGAACAGTTCGACGTAAACGTCGGCCGTCTCCGGCGTCATGTTCCATCCGCTCGTCGGCGTTCCGATGCTGACGCCTGCCTCCTTCAGCACGCGCGAGGCGTCGTAGTAGGCGGGGTGCAGGTTGGGCTCACCGCCGGTGAGGCAGATGCTCATCACCTCCGCGTCGGCGATCTGCTCGGCGACCTTCATCGCGTCGTCGTGACCGAGATGGCGCGGTGGCGAGTATCCGGAGGAGTTGTAGCAGTGGACGCACCGCAGCGGGCATGAGTAGGTGATCTCCCACATCATGTAGACGGGGGACTTGAACCGTTCCGGCAGCAGCCCTGCCGCACGGCGGTCGTCGACCCGGGCGCGCTTCTCGCTGATCGTGTCGCGCATGGTCCTGGTCCCCTTTCGCTGCTCCGCGCGGGGCGTCCGCGAGGTCCATGCTTCGACCTACGGCGATGACCGACAAGAGCGACGCAGTGCCATGGGGCGGCGCATCGATGCCAGCTTCACGGCGGTCGTCGGCAGCCGTGAGCCAGGGCGCCGCGCGGCCCCTGCCGACCGTTGACAGCCCGGGAGGGGAGTCGAACACTGAGGCCGGGCATACCTTGCTACAGCCGTGTCATCAGCCGCACATCCCCATCCGACAGACGGACCGACGACAAGGGGTTCTGCGTGGATCCTGCGCTCTGGTGGGTGTTCGGCGCGGTGGGCGCGGTTATCGCCGCGACCGTGGTCGCCGCTCTGGTCGATCTCGCCCGGCACGACGTCCGGTACCTCCCGAAGCCGGTCTGGGCCGCGATCATCGTCCTGGTCTCCTACCCCACGGGGCTGATCCTCTATTTCGTGCTCGGCCGCCTGCCCGGAGCGCCCGTCCCGACGGCGGACCAGGCCGAACGCGACATGGCGGAACGGGCGGCCGGACGCGAGCCGATATCGGTTCTGGGGGCGCCGCTGCCGTTGACCGCCCCGGCCGCCCCGGCCGCGCCGGACGACGGACGCACGGTGCTCGTGACCGAAGGGCTCGGCAAGACGTTCGGTGACACGGTCGCGCTCGATGGCGTCGATCTCGTGGTCACGAAGGGCTCCTCGTACGGCCTGATCGGTCCCAATGGCGCGGGGAAGACCACGCTGCTGTACGTGCTGACCGGGCTGCGCAAGCCGACCCTGGGCTCGGTCCGGCTGGCGGTGCCGCGGCACCGGATCGGGTTCCTCGTGGACACGCCGCGGTTCGAGCCGTGGCTGACGGCGGGCGAAGTGGTGGATCTGGCGCGGCACCTCACCGGTCCGGACATACCCGAGGGCGCCGTCGCATCGGCGTTGGACCAGGTCGGCCTTGCGGCGGAGGCCGACCGCCGGGCGGGCTCGTTCTCACGCGGCATGCTGCAGCGCCTGGGCCTGGCGACGTGCCTGGTCGGCGATCCCGAGGTACTGATCCTCGACGAGCCCGCGGCGGCCCTCGACCCGGTGGGCCGACGTGCGGTGCTGGATCTGATCGGGCGGCTCGCGCAGACGAAGACGGTGCTGCTGTCCACGCACATCCTCGCGGACGTGCAGGAGGTCTGTGACACCGTAGGTGTGATCGACAAGGGTCGGCTGCGTTATCAGGGCCCGCTCGCTGACCTGCTCGCGCACACCCGTTCGGCCTGTCTCCTGCATGTTCGTCCGCCGTGCACCGCTCTCGTGGAATCGCTGCGCCGGGCGTCCTGGCTCACCGAGGTCGCCGAGCACGGGCCGGGCCGGCTGCGGCTCGTCGTGTCCGACGCCGAACGGGCCGAACGCGAGATACCCGCGCTGGTCGCCGAGCACGGGAACTCCCTGATGCTGTTCCAGCCCGCCACGGACCTGGAGACCGCGTTCCTGGAGCTGGTCTCGTGAACCTCTGGCGCCTGGAGCTCGCCCGGCTGATCCGCACCCACCACTGGATGATCCTGGCCGGCGTCTTCGGGTTCTTCTCGGTCGGCGGGCCGCTGCTCGCGCGCTATCTCTCCGAGTTCCTGAAGGCGACCGGTGGCGGGATCGTGGTTCACGTGCCCGAGCAGCGACCGGCGGACGGAGTCGGGGAGTACATCGACGGCGTATCGCAGCTCGGTGTGCTCGCGATCGTGATCGTCGCGTCCGCCGCGCTGACCATGGACGCCCGCCCCGAGGCGGCGGCCTTCCTGCGCTCCCGGGTCGAACGCGTCCGGGTGCTTCTGATCCCCCGCTACGTCGTGGTCACCGCGGCCACCGTCGTCGCCCTGGCCGCCGGAATGGTGATCGCCTGGCTGCTGACCCTCGGGCTGATGGGGCAGGTCGCCGTCCGGCCGGTCCTGGCGGGCACGCTGTACGGCGCCCTCTACTGCGGGTTCGCGGTGGCCGTGGTGGCCGCGGCCGCCGGGTTCACCCGCGGGCCCGTCGGCACCATCTTCGCCTCGCTGGGCGCCCTCATCCTGATCGCGCTGATCGCGCAGATCGACGTGGTCCAGCCGTGGTCGCCCAGCGAGTTGCTCACCGCGGTCGTTCCTCTCCTGAACGGCTCGTCACCGGCCGAGCTTCTCCGAGCGGCCGGGGTGACCGTGGTCGCCACACCGGCACTGCTGTTGCTGGCCGGCCACCGCCTCGAAATCCGCGAGCTCTGATCCGAGAAGCCGAGGAGCGCTGATCCGGCAAGCAGCCGAGGAACCACCGACGCGAACGCCCGAGGCGAGGAGGGACGATGGACGACCCGCCGGTGGTGGCCGCGCTGAAGGGGGTCACGGCTGGGTACGGCGGCCACATCGCGCTGCGGGACGTGAGCCTGGAGATCTTCCGCGGCGAAGTGCTCGGCCTGCTCGGCCACAACGGTGCGGGAAAGACGACGATGATCAGGGTCCTCAACGGGGTGCTGGCGCCGATGGCGGGCAGGGCCAGGGTCTTCGGCTCCGACCCGGTGGCCGACGGCTCGAAGGTACGAGGCCGTACCGCGGTGGTCCTGCAAGACGCGGGAGTGGATGACCGGCAGACGGCCCGAGCGCACCTGAGGTTCTTCGCCCGGCTCTACGGTTTGGCCTCGGGGGATCGGCGGATCGACGACCTGCTGCAGCTCTTCGACCTTGACGACCGCGCCGACGACCGCGTCGGCGGATACAGCCACGGCATGCGCCGCAGACTGGCTCTGTGCCGGGCGCTGCTGCACGACCCGGCCCTGCTGTACCTCGACGAGCCCACCAGCGGACTGGATCCTGTCTCCACCAGACAGCTGCGCGAGCTGATCGGCGGTCTCCGCCGCGACGGCCACACCATCGTGCTGGCCAGCCACGACCTCTCCGAGGTGGAACAGCTCTGCGACCGGGTCGCGATCCTGCGCGAGGGCGGGCTCGTCGCGCTGGACACGCCGCGGGCCCTGGCCGATCAGTACTCCCGCGAACTGGAGGTACGGCTCGAGGTCGACCCGGAGGCCGACGCGGCGGCGGCCCGGACGCTGGAGGGCGTCCCCGAGGTCACCGGCATCCGGATCATCGAGCCGGGCGTTCTGGGGTGCCGCGTCTCGGAACGGGCGGCCATGACCGCCGTCCTGCGCCGGTTGCTCGACCACGAGGTGCCGGTCTTCGGGCTGCGCGTCGAACGGGTCGATCTGGAGACCGTCTACCTACGCACGCACGGACTGCGTGGAGAAGCCGATGCCGAATCTCGACCGCGTGATGGCGCTCGCCAGGCGTGACATCGCCACGATCTTCCGACAGAAGGCCGTGCTGGTCTCCATGGTGATCATGCCGCTACTGGTCACCGTGGCGTTGCCGATCGTGGTGGCCTGGGCGCTCCGCCGGTTCGGTGACCGGTTCCTCAACATGGCGGCGGTGCTCGATCGGGTCGGCGGAGAGCTGGTCGAACGTCACCCGCAAGCGGATTCGGAGGCCCTGCTCGCCGTGGCCTTCCTCACCAGGTACTTCGCCCCGCTCTTCCTGCTGCTCCCGCTCATGCTCGCGACGTCGACGGCGGCGGACAGCTTCGCCGGCGAGAAGGAGCGCAAGACCCTGGAGACCCTCCTGCACTCCCCGATCACGAACGCCGAGCTGATCCTCGGCAAGGTGGTCGCGGCCGCGCTGCCCGCCCTGCTGGTCGCCGGCGGGGCGTTCGGCGCGTACATCGTGGTCGCGAATGGGCTGGGCGAATGGCTGGTGGGGTCCTGGATCATGCCGACGGCCGAATGGTGGGTCCTTGTGCTGTGGACGGTCCCGGCGAGCACGACGCTGGGTCTCGGGATGGCCGTCCTGGTCTCCGCGCGCACATCCTCGGTCCAGGCCGCGAACCAACTGGCCCCGATCGTCGTCCTCCCGGTCGTCGGGCTGGTCTACTCCCAGCTCGCGGGCGCCTTCGAGCTGACCCCGCAGGTCGTCGCCCTGATCGGCGCGGTCACCTGGCTGGTCGCGATCCCGCTGCTGGCGGTGGGCGTGCGCTTCTTCCGCCGAACCGAGCAGATCTCCGCGGTCTGACCGCACGCCCGGCGCCCGGCCGGGCAACGATCGCCTCAGCGTCCGGCCAGCTCGGCGACGACCGGCGCGACCGAGGGCGCGTCGTAGTCGAAGAACGAGAAGTACGAGATGCCGAACGCCTCGCGCAGGTGTTCCAAGCGCTCCCGCACGTACGTGAGGGGCCCCACCATGATGTGGACGTTGTCCAGGATCACCTCGGGCTCGACTCGCTGGAGGGCGGCCATCTCCTCCGCCGCGCGGCGCCGGTGGCCGGTCACCCGCGCGGCGAGGACCACGGCGTGGAGCTCCAGCGTGGGCATCCGTTCGCCTGCCGCTTCGCGCAGCCACCCGACCCGCTGTTCGGTCGCGCGTTCGCTCATGTTCTGCGGATCGAGCTCTCCCCGCCGGGTACGCGGGACGAGACCGGCGATGGAGGCGTGCTCGGCGGCCAGACGCAGGATCGACCGGCCGCCGCCGCCGATCTGCAGCGGAATCGGCCGCTGCACTGGCCGCGGCAGGCCCACCAGCCCGTTCACGCGGTACCACCTTCCGGTGAACGACACGGGTTCCGCCGTCGTCAGCAGCGCCCGAAGGATCGTCACCGCCTCGGCGAGCCGGTCGACCCGGGTGCCCCCGTCGTCGAAGCCGATGCCGGCCATCTCGTACTCCGCGCGCATCCAGCCGGCGCCCAGCCCGAGTTCCACCCGGCCGCCGGTGAGAACGTCGAGGGTGGCGATCTCCTTGGCGAGCACCGCCGGGTGCCGGAAGTCGTTGGCGAGCACCTGGCAGCCGACCCGCAGGGTGGTCGTGGCGTGAGCCGCCGCGAGCATGGCCGGGACGGGGGCCGCGGGGAGCTGGAAATGGTCGCCCACCACGAACGTCGCGAAGCCGGTCTCCTCCGCCCAGCGAGCCTTCTCGGCCCACGCCCGGCCCGACTCCAGCTTGGTCCCGATCATCCCGAACCTGAACGGTCCCATCGTGACCTTCCCGTCTCCCATCCGGGTGGCGCCTCAAGGAAGACCAGGCTCAGCACGCGCTGTCCCTCCTCGAAAAGCCACCCTCGTTCACGGAACCGCGTCAGGAGGCGGACGACATCCGGGCCCCGCTGCGCCGGCCGGTCCAGTCGCTTCGGCTCGGCCAGCCTGCTCAACAGCGCGCACTCCGCCTCGTCGACGGTCTGCCGGGTCTCCTCGCCGCCGCGTGTGTCGATCACCGCGCCGCCATCGCCACAACGGTCGAGGAACAGCACCGGCGGCCGCTCGCGCCCCTCCCATGCCTGGCGCCAGTCGAGGACGGCGGAGCTCAGCTTGTCGACCCAGCTCGCGACGTTCCGCGGGTACGGCTGCACATCGTTACGGTCGTAGAAGTAGTACGCCAGGTCGCGCAACACGTCGTCGCCCAGCGGATAGATCTGCCGGTAGTACTCCATCGGAGCCAGGTCGAGCCCGTACTCGTCGGGGCTCTTGAAATAGGGGCTGTAACGATCGAAGCGCACGACGTAGAGCCCTGCCGGCGGGCGAAGATGCCACAGGCTGGGCATGTCGGCCAGGTACTTCTCGTAAACGGAGCCGGGTTCTCCGGGGAAGCCGATGAGGAGGTTCCAGATCGGTTTGACGTTGGTCAGCACGCAGCTCCGCAGGAACTGAAGATTCCGGAACGCGCTGACGCCCTTCCGCATGTGCCGGAGGGTCGAGGTCGCCAGGCTTTCGATGCCGGGCTGGACGATCCGCACACCGGCGGCGGCCATCGCCGCCAGCTCCGCGCGGGTGAGATCCGCCTTCACCTCGTAGAAGACCGACACGTCGTCCGGCGCCCTGACGTGAGGGAAGACCTCGGCCGGGTACTCGCGAGGCATGATGTTGTCGGCGCACATGAACATGCGCGTCGCCGCCCCGTAGCGTTCGAACAGTGACCTGAACAGCTCGATCGCCTTGTCCGGACGCATGGAGCGGAATCTCATGAGATCGCCGTTCAGGCCGCAGAAGGTGCAGTGCGCGTGTTCGCCCCACCAGCAGCCGCGCGAGGTCTCGAACGGCAGCACCGGTGCGACCGCGCCGCCCGGGAAGTTCGCCTCCAGGTCCGCCAGGAAGCCGTCGAAGTCGAGCTCGATGTCGGCATTGACGTCGAGTTCGGGTCCGCGCGGCACCACCACCTCGAGGTTGTGCTCGGTGAACACCCCGCCGATCCGGCCTGCGCGGGCCACATCCCCGTCGCGGAGAGCCGCCAGCAGGTCCGGGAAGCTGCGCAGCGCGCACCCGGAGAACACGTAGTCGATCTGCGGGATGTTGCGGGCGATCTCCTGCCCCATCGGAGCCTCGCAGTTGGCGCCGCCGATGACGGTGACGACGGACGGATCGCGTTCCTTGATCCGGCGGGCCATGGCGAACGACGGCACGTTCTGCTGGAACATCGAGGTGAACCCGACAAGGTCGGCCTCCAGCAGGCCGTACCGGTCGATCAGCTCGTCCAGGCACTCCGGAATCCGGTCGCGAACCCCCTGGATGTAGGCCCGGAACTCGTCCCACTCCGGCGTCGGCGTCGGATAGTACCGCCGAAAATACCGCTCCCGATTATCACCGGTATCAAACGCGGCCAGGCGGAAGATCCACTCCCCGATCCCCGACGCCTGATGGTCCTTCCCGTAGCACAGCTGCTGATAGTTCCCGACTCCGAAGACCTTGGCGAAGTCATGATTGAGATAGTGCACGCGAACCGACACGTCACCGAATTCACGCCGCGCCATGGACGCCAGTTGCGTCAACGCCAGCGACGGCATCTGCAGGCTCGCGAACGGCATGTTGATCAGTCGTACGTCGTACACTTCCCGATGCTCTTGCCGGCACCCGCCCGAGTCAACGCGCTTGGCACACGCGCGACCAAGGTTGTCGGCCTCCTGCCCTCCGCCTCCCCGAACCTGACTCGCCGTCACCACAGATAGACACCCGAACCTGCTTGCACCTTCGCCAGAGCATCGGGGCAATCGAGTCCTGGAGAACGCGAAGCCGCGGCGGGCCTGGGCGCGCCGCGGCTTCGGGGTGTGTCAGCGGAGTTCGCGCTTGAGGATCTTGCCGGTGGCGGTCATCGGGAGTTCGTCGCGGAACTCGACGATGCGCGGGTACTTGTAGTTGGCGAAGTTCTCCTTGCCCCAGGCGATCAGCTCGTCCTCGGTGATCGTGGCGTCCGGGGTACGGATGATGTACGCCTTGACCTCCTCGCCGTGCGAGTCGTGGGGGACGCCGACGACGGCGGCGAGGGAGACCTGCGGGTGGGTCATCAGGACCTCTTCGAGCTCCCGCGGGTAGACGTTGAAGCCGCCACGGATGATCATGTCCTTGGAGCGGTCGATGATGAAGTAGTAGCCGTCCTCGTCGCGGCGGGCCACGTCGCCGGTGCGGAACCAGCCGTCCCTGATGGCCTCGGCGGTCGCGTCGGGCCGCTTGTAGTAGCCCTTCATGATGTTGTGGCCGCGGACGGCGATCTCGCCGGGGCCCTCGCCCTCGATCTCCTTCCAGTCGTCGTCGATGAGCTTCATCTCGACGCCCCAGATGGGGAGGCCGACCGAGCCGGGCTTGGTGGGCCGGTCGGGGCGGTTGAACGAGGCGACCGGGGAGGTCTCGGACAGGCCGTAACCCTCCAGGACGTCCACGCCGAACTTCTCCTTGATGCCCTTGAGCACCTCGAGCGGCAGCGCGGCGCCGCCGGAGACGGCCACGCGGAGGTTGTCGCGGATGGCGGCCACGTCCTCGGCGGAGGTGTCGTCGGTGAGGAGCCCCCAGTACATGGTCGGCACCCCGGCGAAGATGTTGACCTTCTCCTTCACCATCAGCTCGACGGCCTGCTTGGCGTCGAAGCGGGGGAGGAGGACGAGGGTCGCCCGCCGGTAGAAGCCCACGTTCATCACGCACGTCTGGCCGAAGATGTGGAACAGCGGCAGCGTCACCAGCGACGTGTCGTGCAGCGTCTTCTTGAAGAGCGTGTCGTCGATCATCGCGTTGGCCAGCAGGTTGCTGTGCGACAGCTCGGCGCCCTTGGGCTGGCCGGTGGTCCCGCTGGTGTAGATGATCACGGCGGTGTCGGTGGGCGCGGTCTGCACCGACTCGAACGCGTTGGGCTGGTCGGCGAGGGCGGCCCAGAAGAGCTCGGCGCCCTCGATCGGCGACTCGGCGGTGGCGAGGCTGGCGGGCAGCAGGAAGAAGTGCTCGCACTCCTCGGCCTGGCCGAAACCGGCGTGCCCGGCCTCGCCCAGCGGCAGTTCCGGGGTGCCCTCGAAGCAGAAGAACGCCTTCGCGTCCGAGTCGGCGAGGTGGTAGGCGATCTCCCGCGGCTTGAGCAGCACGTTCAGCGGCACGACCACCGCGCCCGCCTTCAGCGCCCCGAAGTAGATCATCGGGAAGTAGGGCAGGTTCGGGCTGGCCAGCGCGATCTTGTCGCCCGGCTTGATGCCGCGCGACACGAGGAGGTTCGCGACCTGGTTCGCGACCTGGTTCACGAACGTGTAGGAGAGCCGTAGATCCCCGAAGACCAGGGCTTCGCGATCGGGCGTCTCCCGGGCTGCGTCTTCGAGCAGGACGGAGAGGTTGAGCATGGCACTCCTCGCGCACGGGGCATTGTCGCCAGCCGGTTATTACCGGCGAGTCTACGAGCGGTTCGCCACATATTCGCCCACCGGTCCGGTGGAGCGCCAGCCCTGCCACCGCGCTTGACGTGCATCTTTGTGATCAAGCCTGATTCGGGGGCGGCGAGCTTGTGCACGGCCACAAGCCGGCTGCTCCGTCCGACTAGATCAACGACGTCCGCTCTGGGGTGGTACGGTCCGAATCGGCCGAAGTGATCTTTGTGTCACGGGTGAGCCTGGTGGCACGGGCGCGGCGGTCGTTCCGATCATGCAGACCGGAGGTTCACCACATATGAAGCGCATCACCAGAGCGCTGGCCACCACCACGCTGGGCGCGGCCGTCGCCCTCGGCGGCGCGGTCGCCGTCGCGGGTCCCGCCGACGCCGCGGCCTCCTGCGGGCCGGGCTACAAGCTGCTCAGCAAGAAGCCGCTGAAGAACGGCAAGAGGGCCGTCGGCGACCTGTACGTCTACGGCTACAAGTACGCCAAGGGCAAGTACAAGACCAAGCACTGGCACTGGACCTGTGCCATCGCCAAGCGCCGCGGCAGCTACAAGGTCTCCCACATCCAGGTGGAGATGTTCCGTATGAACAACGTCGGTACCATCACCGGCTATGTCGAGGACGGCCGCAAGCGCAACTACAAGTACTACGCGGGCCCGATCCGTCTCAAGACCTACGGCTACGCCCAGAGCGCCGTGGTCAAGAACGCCAAGCTCAAGTACGGCAGCAAGTGGTACACGGACTGACGTTCATCCTATGACGATGCCCGCCGGTGACTCTCACCGGCGGGCATCGCCACGTCTGGCAGGCGATGGAACATTCCCGTGCGGGGCGTTCCGTCTCGTACGGGCGTTCCGTCACTTCGGTGGGTGTTGTTGTCAGCCGAACGTCACGTCGGAGCACTGGTAGAAGGCGTTGCCGGTGTCGGCGATGTCCCAGACGGCCAGGATGAGGTGCCGTCCGCTCTTGGCGGGCAGCGTGCCCGAGTGGGAGACGGACGACGACGGGCGCTGGCCGCCGTAGTTCTGTTGCAGGAACGGCTGCGAGTCCAGGGCCGCCCGGGTGAGAGGCTGGGTCGGGTTCCAACCGTCCCGGGTGATGAAGTAGCGGAACGATGTCGTGGCGTGCGGGGCGGTAAGGGTCCACCTGAACGAGTACGACTGGCCGCTCGTGAGACTTGTGGCGGGCCATTGTCCGTTGCGCGGGTTGTCCAGGGGCGCCCATCTGCTGTCGCCGGCGGCGCAGATCTTGCCGTCCGCGGGGCCGCGGGCCGGGAAGCCCTTGGGGCCCTCGACGCTCTGGGGCTCCCACTGGATGGGGCCGCAGTTGGTGACGGTGCCCTGCTTGCAGTGAAGGGCACGGCTTACGGGAGTCGTGGTGTAGCCGTGCGAGAGTGCCGGCGTGGCGGTCACCAGTGGGAGTCCGGTGGCCACGGCTGCGGCGAGGGCGAACGTGCTCTTCTTGGGCATGCGCGGTTCTCCTTGCGGGGGGCTTGCGGGGGGTCGAACCTTCTACGGAGTTCCGGTGCGCGTCGTTCGCTGGCTCTGTTTCCCCTCCTTACATATAGGAAACCTTCCTGTAAATTCGGACTTTAGCCGGGCCGTTGCCCCCGTCAAGACCCAAAAAGCCCGGCCTTCCGGCGGGCGAGGGGATCAATGCGGCGGCCCCGGGCCTTGCCGCTGCGCTAGTCTTGGGGTATGCGACCCAGGCTGCTCCTTGGCCCGTCGCGTTGACGCACAGGCGTTGACGCGGCGACCCCTCCTGTGCGAGGGGTCTCTTCATGTGCAGGGCCTGTCGGCACGTAGACGCGCCGGTCGGCATATGGGCAGGACAGCCGGACGAATCCCGTACAGAAGGACCGGAGTAGCGACCGTGAGCAGCGACGAGCAGTACGACCCCCGGGCGGTTCAGGACAAGTGGCAGGCCCGGTGGGCGGAGCTCGACCCGTTCAAGGCCGCCGAGGACGACGACGGGCGGGAACGGCGGTACGCGCTGGACATGTTCCCCTACCCGTCCGGTGACCTGCACATGGGTCACGCCGAGGCGTTCGCCATCGGTGACGTGCCCGCCCGCTACTGGTTCCAGCGCGGCTACAACGTCCTGCACCCGATCGGCTGGGACTCGTTCGGCCTCCCCGCCGAGAACGCGGCGATCAAGCGCGACTCGCACCCGGCGGAGTGGACGTACGCCAACATCGACACTCAGGCGGCGTCGTTCAAACGCTACGCGCCCTCGTTCGACTGGTCGCGGAGACTGCACACGTCCGACCCCGAGTACTACCAGTGGACGCAGTGGCTGTTCCTGCGGTTCTACGAGCGTGGCCTGGCCTACCGTAAGGGCGGCCAGGTCAACTGGTGTCCGAACGACCAGACCGTTCTGGCGAACGAGCAGGTCGTGGGCGGCCACTGCGAGCGGTGCGGCGCGCTGGTCGAAAAGCGCGTCCTGACCCAGTGGTACTTCAAGATCACCGACTACGCCGACCGGCTGCTGGAGGACATGAAGCAGCTGGAGGGCAAGTGGCCCGAGCGCGTCCTGCTGATGCAGCGCAACTGGATCGGCCGGTCCACCGGCGCCGACGTGGACTTCGTGATCGAGGGCCGCGACGAGCCGGTCACCGTCTACACCACGCGGCCCGACACGCTGTACGGCGCGACGTTCATGGTCGTGGCCGCCGACGCCGACCTGGCGGAGGAGATCGTCACCCCCGAGCAGCGCACCGCGTTCGAGGCCTACCGCGACGAGGTCTCCCGCGAGAGCGAGATCGAGCGGCTGTCCACCGAACGCGACAAGACCGGCGTCTTCCTGGGCCGGTACGCCATCAACCCGGTCAACGGCGAGCGCATCCCGGTCTGGGCCTCCGACTACGTGCTGGCCGAGTACGGCCACGGCGCGATCATGGCCGTGCCCGCGCACGACCAGCGTGACCTGGACTTCGCGCTGAAGTTCGGGCTGGACGTGCGCGTCGTCGTCGACACCGGCGAGCCCCACCCCACCGAGACCGGCGTGGCGACCACCGGCGACGGCCGCATCGTCAACTCCCCGGCCATCGAAGGCCTGAGCAAGACCGAGGGCATCGCCAAGATCACCGAAGTCCTGGCCGAGCGAGGCACGGGCAAGGCCTCGGTCAACTTCCGCCTGCGCGACTGGCTGGTCTCGCGGCAGCGCTTCTGGGGCTGCCCGATCCCGATCATCCACTGCGAGGCCTGCGGCGAGGTCCCCGTCCCCGACGAGCAGCTGCCCGTCCGCCTGCCCGACAACCTGCGCGGCGCCGACCTGGCGCCCAAGGGCACCTCACCGCTGGCCGCCGCCGGCGACTGGGTGAACGTGGACTGCCCCAAGTGCGGCGGCCGGGCCAAACGCGACACCGACACCATGGACACGTTCGTCGACTCGTCCTGGTACTACTTCCGCTACTGCTCGCCGGACTACACCGAAGGCCCGTTCGACGTCGAGCAGGTCCGCAGGTGGATGCCGATCGACCAGTACACGGGCGGTGTCGAGCACGCCATCCTGCACCTGCTGTACAGCCGCTTCTTCACCAAGGTCCTGTACGACATGGGCATGGTGGACTTCACCGAGCCGTTCACGCGCCTGCTGAACCAGGGCCAGGTGATCCTGAACGCCAAGGCGATGTCCAAGTCCACCGGCAACCTGGTCGACCTCGGCGACCAGATCGCCGAGTACGGCGTGGACGTCGTGCGTCTGGCGATGCTGTTCGCCGGCCCGCCGGAGGACGACATCGACTGGGCGGACGTGTCGCCGCGGGCCATGTCGAAGTTCCTGTCACGCGTCCACCGCATCGCCTCCGAGGTCGCCTGCGACCCCTCAACCGACGCCACGACCGGAAACTTGGCCCTGCGCCGCGTCACCCACCACACGATCTCCGAGGCCACGACCCTGGTCGAGTCGCACCGCTTCAACGTGGCGATCTCCCGGATCATGGAACTGGTCAACGCGACCCGCAAGGCCATCGACTCCGGCCCCGGCGCCGCCGACCCGGCCGTACGCGAAGCCGCCGAGACGATCGCGATCCTGCTGTCGCTGTTCGCCCCGTACACCGCGGAGGAGTCCTGGGCGCTGCTGGGCCGTTCCGCCACGGTCACCAAGGCCGGCTGGCCCGCCGCCGACCCTGCCCTCCTGGTACAGGAAACGGTCACCTGCGTGGTCCAGGTAGCGGGCAAGGTCAAGGACCGCCTGGAGATCTCGCCGGACATCTCCGACGCCGACCTGGAGGCACTGGCCCTGGCATCCCCGAAGATCCAGGAGGCCCTGGGCGGCACCCCTCCCCGCCGCGTCATCGTCCGCGCCCCCAAGATCGTGAACATCGTCCCCGGAGCCTGACCAGGAACGTGAGGCTCGCCCGAACCCACCGAGCCTCACGTCCCGCCGTCGCAGCAATTTCGAAGCAACGACCACCACCACTGCATGGCTGAGCTTGCCGGAGTCCATAGGGATCACTGACAGCCGCACGACACTGGAAGGCCGCGGCATGTGCCCTCCCTAGATGACAGCGGCACGGCCACACCCACGCAAGGCCGTACCGGCAAACGGGCGTACCAGCACAAGGCCGCAAGGACGCACAGGCGCAAGGGCGCACGGCCGCTGACCGCAGGGACGCACCGGCACGGCCGCACGGGGACGGGGACGGGGGGCGACCGGCGCGCGGGCGAACGGGCGTACCCGCACCAGCGTGCACAGCCGCACAGCCGCACAGCCGCACAGCCGCACAGCCGCACGGCCGCAAGGGTGCACGGCCTTAGGGCCGCACGGCCGCGCATCGGCCGTAAGGCCGCACGGGCACACGGACGTACGGGCTCGCGGGCCGAGGGCGTACCGGCGCGCGGGCGAACGGGTGTACCAGCCCAAGGGCACACGTCCGCAAGGCCGCAAGGGCGCACGGGCGCACGGCCGCAAGGGTGCACGGCCTTAGGGCCGCACGGCCGCGCATCGGCCGTAAGGCCGCACGGGCACACGGACGTACGGGCTCGCGGGGCGAGGGCGTACCGGCGCGCGGGCGAACGGGTGTACCAGCCCAAGGGCACACGTCCGCAAGGCCGCAAGGGCGCACGGGCGCACGGCCGCAAGGGTGCACGGCCTTAGGGCCGCACGGCCGCGCATCGGCCGTAAGGCCGCACGGGCACACGGACGTACGGGCTCGCGGGGCGAGGGCGTACCGGCGCGCGGGCGAACGGGTGTACCAGCCCAAGGGCACACGTCCGCAAGGCCGCACGGGCGCACGGGCGCACAGGCGCACAGGCGCACGGCCGCAAGGGTGCACGGCCTTAGGGCCGCACGGCCGCGCATCGGCCGTAAGGCCGCACGGGCACACGGACGCACGGGCTCGCGGGGCGAGGGCGTACCGGCGCGCGGGCGAACGGGTGTACCAGCCCAAGGGCACACGTCCGCAAGGCCGCACGGGCGCACAGGCGCACAGGCGCACGGCCGCAAGGGTGCACGGCCTTAGGGCCGCACGGCCGCGCATCGGCGCAAGGCTGCACGGGCACATGGCCGCACGGGCACATGGCCGCACGGGCACATGGCCGCACGGGCACATGGCCACACGGGCACATGGCCGCACGGGGCGAAGTCGTACCGGCGCGGGCGAACGGGAGCGTGGGCGAACGGCCGCGCGGGCGAACGGGCGTACGCCGCACGGGCAGAAGGGCGCACGGCCGTACCGGCATAGGGCGCGCGAGGGAACGGGCGCGAGGGCGCGCGGGTGGTGAGGGCGGCGACCGTTATGGCGGGTTGTTGGACGGGCGGTGGTGGCGGTCCGGTGGACCGCGCACCACCGGCGGAGCCGATGCCGTTGGCCGGCTCACATCTTGCGCAGGACCGCCACCACCCGGCCGAGTACCGACGCCTCGTCACCGGGGATCGGCTCGTACGCGCTGTTGGCCGGCATCAGCCAGATGTGGCCGTCCTTGCGCTTGAACGTCTTCACCGTGGCCTCGCCCTCGATCATGGCGGCGACGATGTCACCCTGCTCGGCGACGGGCTGCTGTCGTACGACCACCCAGTCACCGTCGGCGATCGCGGCCTCGATCATCGAGTCACCGGAGACCTTCAGCAGGAAGTGCGTGCCCTCGCCGACCAACTGCTTGGGCAGGGTGAACACGTCCTCCACGGCCTCCTCGGCCAGGATCGGGCCACCGGCGGCGATCCGTCCGACCAGCGGTACGTACGCGGGCGCGGGACGGGACGAGGTCTCCGGCCCGGCCGCCGACTCGTAGGAGTCGGCCTCGGTCAGCACCGGCGTGGCGCCGGGCACCCGGACCTCGACCGCGCGCGGGCGGTTGGGGTCGCGCCGGAGGAAGCCCTTGCGCTGCAGGGCGCGTAGCTGGTGCGACACGCTGGAGGTGCTCGTGAGCCCCACCGCTTCGCCGATCTCACGCATCGACGGAGGGTAACCGCGGCGCTGGACCGAGTCGCGGATCACCTCGAGCACCATGCGTTGCCGCTGGGTGAGGCCGCTCTCGTCCATCGGCCCATCGGGCAACTCCCGGACCTTGCTCATCGCTGGTCGCCTCCCGGCGCTTCGATCCGTCACTCCTTGTCATGGAACGTTATCGCGTCAGAGCGCGATGATCAAACAATTGTTCGAAGAAAGTACTCGCGTTTTGTCGGTGCCATGCGGTACAACATCGTACACGCGTTCGATCGAAAATGCGTTCGAAGATCAGGTGCGACGGCTGGGGGCCGGGATGGTGGCGCAGGCGAGGTCGGGTGGTTCGCAGATCAGGCTGACGCGCAGAGGCCGCGTCGTGGTGACCATGTTCGCCGCGGGCATGCTGCTGCTGGCGTTCTGGCTCACCGCGGGCCCCGGTGCCCGCGCCGGTGACGGCGACGGCGGCCCCGCGCCGTCCCGTCTACAGACCGTCGTCGTCGAGCCCGGCGAGACCCTGTGGGACATCGCCAGCCGCCACAACCCCGAGTCCGACCCCCGCCGTACCGTTGACCGGATCATCGACCTCAACGGCCTCTCCAGTCCGGTCGTCCAACCAGGCCAGCAACTACGCCTTCCAAGCCGCTGACGCAGTCGTCCAGCGCGCGCGCCGACGAGGCCACGGCCGGACGACGTCAGGTCGTGAACGATCCAAGGCCAGAGCCCCCGGGGCCGTGCCCCGAGGGCCCTGCATCGGCGGGTCGGCAAGCCATTGTGTGCGAAGCCGGACCCTAGCTGTGCACGCCTCGGGTCGGAGCGTTCGAGGCGTAAGGGTTCTGCTTGGACGTGTGTTGCGCCAGCGAGCGCGCCAAGTCAGTCACCGTCAACGGCGGCACTTCTGTGGAGGTGGGAAGCGGTACGCCCTGGCAACGGCCGTTGTCGGGACGGCCAGTGAAGAAGTACGCGGCGATCCTCGGCGCACAGTCGGTGTCCTCACCGGCGGTCGAGCCGTGGATGTCGTCGCCGACGGTCAGGACGGAGCCGCCGATGGACGCCTGCATCTGCCGAGTCCATTCGTACGGGGAAGGCACCTCATAACGATGACCCGACATCACCAGCGAGGCGTTGTTGCGGCGAAGCTTCACCGCCTGCGCGGGGTGCGGCCAGCCCGCACAGTTGTTGATGAAGCCGCTCGCCTCACCGGTCACCGGATAGCGCCGCAACCGTTTCTGGTACGCGGCCCAAGCGGAATCGAAGTCGCGTGGCCCGGTGTCCTCGTTGCAGAACACCGCCTGGTGCATCGTCGGATTGAACTCCTCCGGAAGATCGGACGGCGGAGTGCCGCCGTCGCCGGGAGGCGGCGAGAAGGCCTTCTTGATCAGGGGCGGCGCATTGGCGCCGCTCTGAGCCTGCCGCAGCTCTCTGAGTACGGCGGCGGCCAGCGGCCAGTCCCTGCTCGTCGTACTACTGGCAAGCGCGATGAACACTCCGTCGAAGACCCAGTCGGGGAGGTCGGTGAACGTTTTGGGATGTGCGTTGAAAGCGACGCGCATCCGGGCGAGTGAGCGTTCGACCTGCGCAGCGGTCGATCCGAATCCGTACGTGGCGTTCCGTTCGGCCATCCAGGCGGCCAGGCGGGAGAAGTTCCGATCCGTCGCCTTTGCCCGGCCGGCCTCGAAGGTGTCCAGCCTGAACTCGGGAATCGCCGTGCTGTCCAGCCACATCCGCTGCACACTGGCGGGGAACAGGCTGCGATAGATCGCTCCCAGCCAGGTGCCCCATGAGATGCCGAGAAAGCTCAGTGTCCGCTGGCGCAGGCCCTGCCTGATCTGATCGAGATCACGCGCCACGTTGGCCGTCGTGAGCTGACGCAGGAACGCCGGATCGTGATTCCCGCAGGCCTGATTGGCCTTCACCGTCCGGTCGTACACCTGCTTGGCCTCGACCTTGGTGATCGGGGACGGCCCCGGATCGGGAGCCTGGCCCGGGTCCGGGCAGTCGACCTTTGTGCTGTAGCCGACGCCGCGCGGGTCGAACCCGATGAGGTCGTACCGCTGGTTCAGCTTTTCGCCGTTGCCGTTGCGGTGCAGCATGACGTACGTGACCGGCATCAGATAACCGCTGCCGCCCGGCCCTCCGGGGTTGAGGGCCAGACTTCCGAGCCGGCGGGCCTGATCGGTCGCCTTCAGTCTCGTCACCGCGATGGATATCTTCCGGCCGGACGGCGCGCCGTAGTCCAGCGGCACGCTGACCGTTCCGCATTCCGTACGTGCCCACAGCGCCTTGAACTCGGCGATCTGCCCGGCCGCAAACATCTGCTTCAGGGCGGCCTCGGAGAACGCGCGACACGCCTTCCATTCGATCTTCGGCGCCGTACCGGCCGCCGCCGTCGCGGCCACGGCCGTACCGGCCACGGCCGTACCGGCCGGCGCCGCGACGGGCACCGCCGTGGACGCGGCGATGGCCAAGGAGGCCACCGTGATGAACGATCTCGATGGATTCATGCGGCCATGGTCATCCGCTTCCCATAACACGGACCTAACAGCCGCTGAGACCACGACCACCAAGACCGCAAAGGCCCAGGAGACGCGTCACGGTGACGTACTCAGACCGCGGTCCGAACGTCGCCCCGGAAGGCTGATCGTCTCAGCCGCGCGCCGGATGGCTCTGAGATTGGGATTGTCGTTGTTGCGTTCTGCCCAGGCCAAGGCCGCGGTGCAGGGCGGCAGGTCGATCACGTCGACGTAGGCGACGCCGGGTCGGGGGAACAGGGTGCGTGCGGCGGCCGGCAGGAAAGCCATTCCGTGTCCGTCACTGACGGCGAGCATCAGAGCCTCGATGTCACCGACGACCGGGCCGTAGGGCACCGGGTTGCCGTCGGGCCTGGGGTCGGCGGCCCAGAAGTCGCGCCATGCCTGCGGGCATTCCGGCGGCAAGGACAAGATCGGGTACCCGCCCAGGTCGGCCAGCTTCACGCTGGCGCGTCCGGCAAGGGGGTCGGCGGCGGGCAGGCACGCGACGCGCGCCTCGTCGGCCAGATGCCGTGTCCTGATGTGCGGAGGCATCGGAGGGCGGCAGAAGACCACGTCGACCTCCCCGTTCTCCAGCGCCGCGAAGTGATGGACGAAGTCGAGCAGCCGCGTCCGGATCTCCAAGGCGGGGTTGTGTTGCCTGGCCTGCTCCAGGACGGCGCGCAGGTGGGGCATCGCCGCCTCTGCGCCGATGGTGCCGACCACCAGCTGCCCGCGCGCCGCGCGTCCTTGCTCCTGGGCTGTCTGCCGGAGATCGTCCATGGCCTCCACCACGGCCCGCGCCTTGGCGAGGAGCGCCAGTCCCGCCGGGGTCAACCGGACGGTGCGGTCGCGCTCGACCACCGCGACACCCAGGCGCTGCTCCAGCACCTGGATCTGACGGCTCAGAGCGGGCTGGCTGATGAACGACCGCGCCGCGGCGCGACCGAAGTGCCGCTCCTTGGCAAGGATCAGAAAGAGCCGCAGCTGGTGAACGGTCGGCCCTGAGCCCAGGTCCATGTCCATGTCCACGTCCGAACCCCCTCCATGAACAGTCGGAGAACGAGCCTACGGACAGCCAAGATCCTCACCGCATCGTTTTCGCCCAGGTGGCCGGCGCCGCCTAGGCCCCGCCGGTGACGACCCGGGCCGCGAGGAGGGCTGCGAACACCAGCAGTGAGATGCCGCATCCGCCTTCGATGACCCGTACGGCCCACGGCGGCAGGGCTTTGCGCACCAGGGTGATGAGCCCCGCGCAGACGAAGCACCACACCAGTGAGGCGATCATGAAGCCGGTGAAGAAGGTGGCCAGACCCGGCAGGCCCGCTTCGGTGTCCAGCGCGGCAGTGATCGCGCCTGAGACGCCCGACCAGTAGACGATGTTCCACGGGTTGCCCAGCGACATTCCCGCGCCCACCGCGAGCGCGGCACGCTGGCCGTCTCCCGATCGCGGCTGCGCTCGTACGTGCGGTTTCACGGCGTCGCGAAGCCCTGTCACCCCCAGCCAGCCCAGCAACAGGCAGCCCCCGATCGCCAGCGGTATGCGCAGCGTGGGAACCGAGAACAACGCTCCGACTCCCACCAAACCCAGCAGAGCCCAGACGGCGTCACCGGCCAGCGAGCCGACCTGGACGGCGAAGGCGGGCCGGAACCCGCCGACCATGCCGCGCCGCAGCGACTCGCTGAAGACCGCGCCCGGCGCCGCGTTGAACACCAGCCCCACCCAGAGGGCGAGCGCGAAGATCTCGACCATGCCGAGCACTGTGGCAGCCCTGCCCACCTGCGGGCTTGTCAGATATTGACCACCCCACGGCGGTAACGACCAGGGGTGATGGCGTAGGCGGCGGTGAAGTGCCGGTGAAAGTGGGCCTGATCGGCGAAACCGAGGCCGTGTGCGACATCCGCTACCGCCTGCCCCTGCCGCAACCTGCGGCGGCCCTCGGCGAGGCGCGCCTGCAAGTGCCACGTGTAAGGAGGGCATCCGGTGGCCCTGGTGAAGGACCTGATGAGGTGCTCGCGTGACATCCCGGCGTCCTGCGCCAGATCGGCCAGGCGCGGCGCGTTCGACAGATCCTCGCGGAGCCGGTCCACCACAGCCCTGATCCGGGCGTCAGCGGGACGAGGCGGCTCCGGACGCGTCCGGCCGCCCAGGTCGAACAGGCGCATGAGCAGCAGCGACAACCGTTCCTTGATCAGTTCCCGGTCCGGGCTCCCAGCGCGAACGGCTTGGGCCACGTCGAGCAACTCCGTCCGCAGGCGTGCCGCGCGGACGACCGGCCGGTCGAAATCCACCAGTTCGCCCCCGGTCAACGCGGCGACGGCGGCAGGCGGCACGTACCAGCTCACGCAGCCCCAAGCGGTCCCGGCGGGCACCTGCGTGGTGCACGACTGCACCTGCCCGGGGTTGTACACCGTCACCTCATCGGTGCCGACCTCGAACGAGGAACGATCCAGGACGACCCGCTCACGGCCGCAGAGATTGACGCTGATCACATACTCGTCGTGACTGTGCCGTGGAAACCCACCGGAGGCAGGCTGAACCACCGCGACCTGCGCATTGTCCCCCTCCTCCACGAACATGGGACAAAGATAAGCCCCCCGCAAAATTCCCCGAACATGACACCGCCCCACATGATCACCATCCCCCACCACCACACCGTCCTGCACCACCACCCGCGCCGCCCCTGCACCACCACCCGCGCCGCCCCGATGGCACCCACCACCACCCGCGCTGCCCCGATGGCACCCACCACCACCCGCGCTGTCGTTGTGTGGGGCATTGCGGGAGGTGATGGCTTGTACGGCGGGGCGTTTCGGGCGCGGTTTGAGCTGGTCCGGGGTCTGGAGGGGGGCGTGTGCGGGGGGCGGTGGAGGTGATCGTGATCTGATCGTGACCTGAGGGTGGGAGGCCCCGGTTTTTGGGGGCTCCGGGGGGTTGGGGTAGTGATCTTGTGGATGGGGGTGTGGGGGCCGGACGGGTTGCTACAGGTGTTCGATGCTGCAGGTCAGCCGCACGACACGCCGGGGCGGGGCGCGGGAGGCTCGATGTGATCAGGGTCTACGGGAGGGGCCCTCGTTGAGGTTGCGAAGGCACTGTCGGCGCCCTACGGTTGACCACAACATCTAGTAGTTACATGGATGTCATTAACCACAAGTTGTGTTCTTGTGGCGGTTGTTTTTGAACTGTCAGGGGAGGAGGGAACGCGTGCACTGCCCGTTCTGCCGTAACCCTGACAGCCGAGTGATCGACAGTCGTTCGACGGACGACGGGGCCGCCATCCGGCGGCGCCGGTCGTGCCCGGAATGCGGCAAACGATTCACCACGCAGGAGAACGTGCTGCAGATGGTGGCCAAGCGAAGCGGGGTCACCGAGCCGTTCTCCCGAGACAAGATCATCGCCGGGGTGCGCAGGGCCTGTCAGGGACGCCCGGTGGACGAGGATGCGCTCGCCAAACTGGGGCAGCGGGTCGAAGAGGCGATCAGGGCGACCGGGGTGGCGGAAATCCCCTCGCACGAGATCGGCCTGGCGATCCTGGGGCCCCTACAGGAGTTGGACGAGGTCGCCTACCTGCGATTCGCCTCGGTCTACCGGGGCTTCGAGTCGCTCGACGACTTCGCCAAAGAGATCGATTCACTGCGCGGAACGGGTTCCTCGGGGGAGCCTGAGCGGCCTCACTAGAGGCCGGTCCAGCAGACATTTGAAAGCGCCCGCAGCCGGGATGAGCGGCTGGCCGGGCGACGTTATTCCTGGATAGGGCCCGGCGGAGGCCCGAGAGGGGGAGTGTCATGACGGAAACGGTGAGCGGCTCGACCCGGCGCGGCAAGGGGGGCCGCAAGGGGTTGAAGGTAGACCGTATTTTCACCAAGCCCGGCGTGCATCCGTACGACGAGATCCGCTGGGAACGTCGTGACGTCGTCATGACCAACTGGCGCGACGGCTCGGTCAATTTCGAGCAGCGCGGGGTGGAGTTCCCGGACTTCTGGTCGTTGAACGCCGCGAACATCGTGACGTCCAAGTACTTCCGGGGCGCGGTGGGCACGCCGCAGCGGGAGTGGAGCCTCAAGCAGCTGGTCGACCGGGTCGTGAAGATGTACGTCGACACCGGTCTGCGCAACGGCTACTTCGCCTCCGACCTGGACGCGGAGATCTTCGACCACGAGCTGAAGTACGCGCTGGTCCACCAGCTGTTCAGCTTCAACTCCCCGGTGTGGTTCAACGTCGGCACCAAGTCCCCCCAGCAGGTCTCCGCGTGTTTCATCCTCTCCGTCGACGACTCCATGGAGTCGATCCTGGAGTGGTACAAGGAAGAGGGAACGATCTTCAAGGGCGGGTCGGGCTCCGGGGTCAACCTCTCCCGCATCCGTTCCAGCAAGGAGCTGCTGTCGTCCGGCGGGACGGCCAGCGGCCCCGTCTCGTTCATGCGCGGCGCGGACGCGTCGGCCGGAACGATCAAGTCGGGCGGCGCCACGCGGCGTGCCGCCAAGATGGTCGTGCTGGACGTCGACCACCCGGACGTGGCGGAGTTCATCGAGACCAAGGCGCGTGAAGAGGACAAGATCCGCGCGCTGCGGGACGCCGGGTTCGACATGGACCTCGGCGGCAAGGACATAGTGAGTGTCCAGTACCAGAACGCCAACAACTCGGTCCGGGTGTCGGACGAGTTCATGCGCGCGGTGGAGTCGGACGGCGACTTCGCGCTGCGTGCGCGGCTGACCGGCGACGTCGTCGAGACGGTCCGCGCCAAGGAGCTGTTCCGGCTGATGGCCAAGGCGTCGTGGGAGTGCGCCGACCCGGGCATCCAGTACGACGACACGATCAACGACTGGCACACCAACCCCGAGTCGGGCCGCATCACCGCGTCCAACCCGTGCTCGGAGTACATGTCGCTCGACAACTCCTCCTGCAACCTCGCCAGCATCAACCTGCTGAAGTTCCTCGGCCCGGACGGCACGTTCGACGTCGAGAGGTTCGTCAAGCTCACCGAGCTGATCATCACCGCGATGGACGCGTCCATCACGTTCGCCGACTTCCCCACCGAGAAGATCGGCGAGACGACGCGCGACTACCGCCAGCTCGGCATCGGCTACGCCAACCTCGGCGCGCTGCTGATGGCGACCGGCCACGCCTACGACTCCGACGGCGGCCGCTCGCTCGCCGCCGCGATCACCTCGCTGATGACGGGCGTCGCCTACCGCCGTTCGGCCGAGCTCGCCGGCGTGGTCGGCCCGTACGAGGGGTACGCGCGCAACGCCGAGGCGCACAAGCGCGTCATGCGCAAGCACGCCGCCGCCAACGACGACCTCCGCACGCTCGACGAGATGGACAAGTCCATCCACACCGCCGCGACCAAGCAGTGGCAGGAGTGCCTCAAGGTCGGTGAGAAGCACGGCTACCGCAACGCCCAGGCGTCGCTGCTCGCGCCCACCGGCACCATCGGCCTGATGATGGACTGCGACACCACCGGCATCGAGCCCGACCTCGCGCTGATGAAGTTCAAGAAGCTCGTCGGCGGCGGCTCCATGCAGATCGTCAACCACACGGTGCCGCGGGCGCTCGAAATGCTCGGCTACCAGCAGGAGCAGATCGAGGCCATCGTCGAGTACATCTCCGAGAACGGCCACGTCATCGACGCGCCCGGGCTGCGCCCCGAGCACTACGAGGTCTTCGACTGCGCCATGGGCGAGCGCGCGATCAGCCCGATGGGCCACGTGCGCATGATGGCGGCCGTCCAGCCGTTCCTGTCCGGCGCGATCTCCAAGACCGTCAACATGCCCGAGCAGGCCACCATCGAGGACATCGAGAAGGTCTACTACGAGGGCTGGAAGCTCGGTCTCAAGGCCCTGGCGATCTACCGGGACAACTGCAAGGTCGGCCAGCCCCTGTCGGCCGCGGGCACCAAGACCGAGGCCAAGGAAGAGGTCGTCGAGGCCGCGGCCCCGGCGCGCCCCGTTCGCAAGCGCCTGCCCAAGCAGCGTCCCGCGACCGTGACCCGCTTCTCGGTCGCAGGCGCCGAGGGTTACATGACCGCCTCGTCCTACCCGGACGACGGTCTTGGCGAGGTGTTCCTCAAGCTCGGCAAGCAGGGCTCCACCCTGGCCGGTGTGATGGATGCGTTCTCCATGGCGATCTCCATCAGCCTCCAGTACGGGGTGCCGCTGGAGACGTGGGTGGAGAAGTTCACCAACATGCGCTTCGAGCCCGCGGGCATGACCGACGACCCGGACATCCGCATGGCGACCTCGGTGATGGACTACATCTTCCGCCGCCTCGCCCTCGACCACCTGCCCTACGACGAGCGCGCCGAGCTCGGCATCTTCACCGCCGACGAACGCGCCATGCAGGCGAACGGCGAGGACCCGGCGTCGCTCCACGCCGACGCCGAGCTCGAACACGAGACCCTGGCCCAGTCCGCCGAGATCACCAAGCCGGCCGTCGCCGCCCCGGCCAAGCCCGCGGCGGCTCCGGCCCCCGAGGCGCACTCGTCGATGGAGGTCATCGAGAGCCGCCAGGGCCGTACCGCCGACGCGCCGCTCTGCCTCACCTGCGGCACCAAGATGCGCCCGGCGGGCAGTTGCTACGTCTGCGAAGGCTGCGGCTCCACCAGCGGCTGCAGCTGATTCCCCGAAGCCGGAATCCAGCACTTCGGTGATGCCGTATTAGCAAGGGGCTCGGTCTTCTAGGCCGAGCCCCTTTGCTATTGAGCCAAACGGAGGAGGCGTGCCACGTGCACTTGGCGCAAGCAGCCAGCGGCAGGGACGCCAGAGCGAGCTCTTCCAAGGGACGCTCCGCGGCCACGCTACTGGTCAGAGCGGGGTGAGGACGCAGAACTCGTTGCCCTCCGGGTCGGCGAGGACCGTCCATGGCACGTCGCCCTGGCCGAGATCCACGTCGGTGGCGCCCAGAGCCCGCAGCCGGGCCGCCTCGGCCGCTTGATCGTCACCGGCGTAGGGCCGCAGGTCGAGGTGGACGCGGTTCTTCACGGTCTTCACGTCGGACGTACGGCGGAACTCCAGATACGGGCCGACGCCCTTGGCGGAACGCAGCACCGCATGATCGTCGTTCACCTCGTGCAGGGTCCAGTCCATGGCCTCGTCCCAGAACCGGGCCATGGCCCGCGGATCCACGCTGTCGACCACCACGGCGCCGATCGGCCCGGTGTCATGGTAGATCGAGCGAGGCTCGGCCACGCAGAACTCGTTGCCCTCCGGGTCGGCAAGGACCGTCCACGGAACGTCTCCCTGACCCACGTCGGCGGGCGTCGCGCCGAGATCCTTAAGGCGCGCGACCAGCTCCGCCTGATGGGCCGCAGAGGTGGTGGCGAGGTCGACGTGCACACGGTTCTTGACCGTCTTGGGTTCCGGGACGGTAAGGACGTCAATGCAGATGGCCGCAGGGTCGGGATAGGCGAAACCCACGGGTTCGAGATTGGTGACGCCGGGTTCCTCGCTGTCAATGCCCCACCCGAGCGCCTCCGCCCAGAACCGGCCGACCACGGAATCATCCCGAGCATTCATCGCAATTTGAACAAGACGTGTCGCCATGCCACCGATCCTATGCACACGTGAATCATGAACCGGTCAGAGGAGGCCATACGTCGCTCCCGCGCACGCCAACCACCCCACCCTGACCCGACGCCAGCCGCCCGAAGAGCCACGACCAACTCCGGCTCCAAACCTCACGACGAACACCTGTCACGCTTCGAAGCCGATGACTCACTGTGCCAAGCCCGGCAGGTCGATCTAGGTGGTGGGCAGCCCGAGATCGTGACCTGTGCCAGGGTGCCTGCCCGGAACGCTAGACAGCCCACCGTGCGAACAGGTACCGCCGCCCCACCGGCGGAGCTGTGCCGACAGGCAGCACAGCCCCGTTGTTCCGCCGTGCCGGCAGGCAGGGCAGCCCGTTGTTCCGCGCTGCTGGCAGGCAGCGCCGCCCTCACCGGCGGAGCTGTGCCGGCAGGCAGCGCAGCCCCCGTTGTTCCGCCGTGCGAACAGGCAGCGCCGCCCTCACCGGCGGAGCTGTGCCGGCAGGCAGCGCAGCCCCCGTTGTTCCGCCGTGCGAACAGGCAGCGCCGCCCTCACCGGCGGAGCTGTACCGGCAGGCAGCGCAGCCCGGTTGTTCCGCTGTCCTGGCAGGCAGCGCAGTTCGGCCGGCGGAGCTGTGCTGGCAGGCAGCGCAGCCCCCGTTGTCCCGCCGTGCTGGCAGGCAGCGCCCCGCCTCACCGGCGGAGCTGTGCAGGCAGGCAGTGCAGCGCCGTTGTTCGACTGTGCTGGCAGGCAGGGCAGCCGGTTGGTCCGCGCTGCTGGCAGGGCAGCGCCGTTCGGCCCACGGAGCGGTGCTGGCAAGCGGCGCCCCGGCCGCCCGGGAGCGGAGCTTTGGAGCAAGGACGGGGAGCCTGCTGCTTGGCGTCACGTTCTAGTTAGGGCAGCAGTGCCAGCTTGCCCACGGTGGCCCGCGCTTCCAGCTCCGCGAGTGCCTTCGGCCCCTCGGTCAGCGCATAGGTGGTGGGTTGGTCAGGGCCGAGCACCCCGGCCGCGAGGAGCTCGAACAGCTCGCCCATGACCTCGCCGAAGATCTGCGGTGCTGCCTGGATCAGGACGCCGATGTTCAGGCCGATGACGTGGACCTGGTGCTTGTAGACCAAATCCCAGTTGGTGATCGCGGCTTCGCCGCCGGCCAGGCCGTAGACGACGACCCGGCCGGTGACCCGCTTGGTCGCGGTGAGGCTGGCCTCCAGGGTGGCGCCGCCGACCGATTCCAGCACCAGGTCGGCGCCCGTGCCACCGGTCAGCCGCAGGACCTCGGCGGCGAGGTCGGCGTCGATGGCCTGGTCGGCGCCCAGCGCCCGTACCACCTCGTGTTTGCCGGGCGAGGCCGTGGCGATCACCGTCGCGCCGTAGTGCTTGGCCATCCTCACCGCGGCCTGGCCGGTCCCGCCGGCCGCAGCGTGGATCACCACGGTCTGCCCTGCGGCGACGCCGCCCAGTGGTTTGAGGGCTGCGAGCGCGGTCGGCCAGTTCACGACCAGGCCGAGCGCCTGCTCGTCCGTCCAGCCCGCCGGCACCGGCAGCGCGGCGGCCGCGGACAGCACCATGTACTCGGCGAAGGCGCCGCCCTTGATGTCGACGCCGATGACGTGGGCGCCGGGTTCCAGGTCGGTCACCCCTTCACCGACGGCGACGACTTCGCCGGCGCCCTCAATGCCCGCCAGATACGGCGGTTGCGGGCCGTCTGGGTACGTGCCGCGGGCCTGCGAGATGTCGACGAAGTTGACACCGGCGGCGATGACACGGATCAGAACCTCACCCGGACCGGGGCGGAGTACCGGTGCGTCAGTGATCAGACGCAGACCCTGCGGTCCGTTCAGTGACGTCTGCTGCAAGGCGCGCATGGTCGCGGGAATGCTCATGATGCCCCGGTTCTCTCTTTGTTTATCGAACGACCAACAAAGCGTGGCACGGGCTTCCCACGCGGGTCAAGGTAAACTTGATCGAACGACAAACAACTACGGAGACGCATCCGATGGCTACTCGCGGCAGGCCGCGCACCTTCGATCCGGACACCGCCCTGCGCCAGGCACTGGACGTGTTCTGGGAACGGGGCTACGAGGGCACCTCGATCAACGACCTGGCCGAGGCCATGGGAATCGCCTCGGGGAGCATCTACGCCTGCTTCGGCAGCAAGGAGGATCTGTTCCGCAAGGTCATGGCGCTCTACGGCACGACCTCAGGCGAGCCGCCCAGGCGCGCGCTGCGCGAACAACCGACCGCGCGCGCCGCGATCCACGCCATGCTGCGCGCCACGGCCGACGAGATCACTCGCCCCGGCACCCCGCACTACTGCATGCTGATCCTCGCCGCGCCCACCGGCGCCGTGGAAAACCACGCGGTCCGGGAGTTCCTGGCCGAGCTCCGGCACGACATGCTCACCACCATCAAAGACCGGCTCGCCCGAGGCGTCACCGACGGCGACCTGACCGCGCCGCCCGCCGGCCTCGACGCCATCGCCCGCTACTACACCACCGTGGTGCAGGGCCTCTCCATCCAAGCCCGCGACGGCGCCACCCGCATCGACTTGGAAGCGATCATCACCTGCGCGATGGCCGCCTGGGACACGCTCACGTCCACGCCGTCACACATCAGCGGTTGAGCCTGCCGCAGCCCGCCGCGTCGAGACCAACCCACGTTCTGTTCTGCGCCGGCGCGCGAGGAAAACCCTCCCCTTCGTGCTGGAACGCTTTGTCCCCAGCCTCCTGGCTGAGGCGGTCGCGCATACCTATCTCCGCTCACGGGAACGCATAGCCGCCGGGCCGTAGCTCACACGTTCGCGTAGCGATGTCGCATCGCCTGTGCGTAATCGAGTTGAGTTTCCAGTAGCTGGAAGGTGCACGGTGTTCCCATGAGCACGAACGCGGAGTCGTTCACCATCGGGCAACTTGCTCGCCGGACGGATCTGTCTGTCCGCACGATCAGGTTCTGGTCGGACGCCGGACTGGTGCCTCCTACGGGCCGATCCGCCGGGGGCTACCGGCTCTACGGTCCCGAGGCGGTGCTTCGGCTTGAGCTCGTCCGGACCCTCCGCGAGCTGGGGCTCGGCCTGGACGTGGTGGAGCAGGTCCTGTCGCGGGCCGTCACCGTCACGGACGTCGCCGCCGCCCAGGTCGCCGCACTCGACGCGGAGATCCGGACGTTGCGGCTGCGCCGCGCGGTGCTCAGCACAGTCGTCAAGCGCGGAAGCTCGATCGAGGAGACACTCCTGATGCACAAACTGGCTCGGCTGTCGGCCCGGGAACGGCAGCAGATCATTGACGACTTCGTGGCGGACGTCGTGACCGGCATCGACCCGGACTCGCCCGCGGCCGGGGTGGCGGAAAGCATGCGGCAGATGGCGGAGCTCCCCGACGACCCGGCACCCGAGCAGGTCGACGCATGGATCGAGCTCGGTGAGCTGGTCGCGAACGCCGATTTCCGCGAACGTGTACGCGCGATGGCGGTAGCCGGGGCGGGATCAGACCAGCTCGACCACGAACTCGACTACCACGCCGTCTCAGAACACGCGGGACGGGCCCTGGCCGAGAACATCGACCCGGCATCGCCACAAGGAGGAACGATCCTGGACCACCTGGTCGCGCCCAGCCTGGCCCCTGAAGACCGCTCCCGGCTCATCGAACAGCTTGAGGTCTTCGTCGACGCGCGGGTGGAACGGTACTGGCACCTGCTGGCCGTCATCAACGGCCGTCCGCCCCACCCACCGGCCGTTCCGAACTTCGAGTGGTTGATCGCCGCCCTTCGTGCCCATACCCCCTGACGTCGATGCCGCCTCGCACAAGAGCGAGGCGGCATCGCCCTCGATCAGAACATCCCGTTGGGAACGTCCTCAGGGACAGGCTGGACGACGTCCCAATGCTCGGCGATCAACCCGTCCTCGAACCTCCAGAGATCCACGACAGCGACGCCGCGTTCGTCTCCGGGCGGCGTCATCCGATAGTGCGCCACCGCGTACCGCGCATCCGCGACGACCCGCTTGAGGTCGATCCGAGCTTCGGCGACCGGCGATCCGGCGATGAACTCGACGAACGCGTCACGCCCCGAAGGATTTCCCGGGCTATGCTCAACGAAATCCTCCTTGAGAACGGCCCGAAGGTACTCGATGTTCCCCTTTGAGAACTCCTCGTAAGAGCGCTCAACGACCTGCTTGTTGCGTGAAGCTTGCGCGATCTCATCCATGCCCAGACCCTCGCAACCCACCCCACCCGCTGTCGATTACAAGCCAGGTAATCGTCCGTCATGACCTCCCATGTAGTGGTGCCGATCCGGACGTCTCGTATAGAACCGAGGGCATGACGGAGGACCGGCCCGTTGGGGAGCTGCTGCGCGAGTGGCGGCACCGGCGCAAGCTCAGCCAGCTTGACCTGGCCATTCAAGCGGACGTGTCACCACGGCATGTCAGCTTCGTGGAGACCGGGCGGACGATTCCCAGCCGTCCCATGGTGCTGCACCTGGCCGAGCATCTTGGCATACCGCTGCGTGAACGCAACCGCCTGCTCGTCGCCGCCGGCCACGCGCCCGTCTACCGGCAACGTCCCCTGGACGATCCGGACATGGCCAAAGCGTTGGAAGCCGTCGAACGCGTCCTGCGCGGACACGAGCCGTTCCCCGCCGTCGCATTGGACCGGCGATGGAACCTCCTCTCGGCCAACTCGGCCATTGACGTCTTCCTGGAGGACGTCAGCCCCGAGTTGCTGAAGCCGCCGATCAACATGATGCGCCTCGGCCTCCACCCGAAGGGTTTCGCGCCCCGACTACGCAACTTGGTGCAGGTGCGCGCATTCTTGATGCCGCGCCTCGCGCGCCAGGTCGCGCAGACCGGCGACCCAGCGCTGAGCGAGCTGCACGACGAGCTGATGTCGTACGGGCCGGACGAGGAACTACCCCCACCAGATCCAGCCGAAATCGCCTTGCCGCTCCGAATACACCACCGCGGCGTCGGCTTGTCTCTCTTCAGCACAATCACAGTCTTCGGCACGGCCTTCGACATCACTCTCGAAGAGATCGCCGTCGAGGCCTTCTTCCCATCCAACGACCAAACCGCGACCTTCCTCCAAACACGCACCACCCCCTGACCCCCACCGGCCCCCGCCTATCACCCGCCAGCCGATACGGCATCACCGCCGCCGCCCAGTCAGATGCCGGTACGGCCATCACCCGCCGCCATCGGTCACGCACCCGCTGGCCGGTCCGGTGGTCGTCCGCTGCCCCATGTGGTCATCGTCTGCCGCCGCGAACTGACACGCATCCGTTGGCCCGGACGGTGATCGTCCGCCGCCATGACGTGCCATGCGCCCGCCATGGTCGTTGTCCGCGAGCCGGTACGGCTGTCGTCCGCTGTCACCATTCGACACGCGCCTGCTGGACGGCTGGCTGTGGTTCGCTGGCTGGTCCGATGGTCGCTTGTCGGCCTGTGCGGTGATCGTCCGCCGTCACGACCTGACGCGCGCCGCCGGGCGGCATGGTGATGCCCGGCGTCTCCACGTGGCTGGCATTCGGTGGCTGAGCCGTGCATCACCGTCGTCTTGCACGTTACGCGGCCGCTCGTTGACCGGGCAGTTGCTCGTCCGTCGGTGCCCGGCTGGTGATTGTCGGTCGGCTTGCTGGTGCTGTGGGCGCTTTCCAGTTTGTGGGAAACGTGTGGGCCCAGGGCTCGTTGTCGAGGTGCAGGGAGTTGGCGAGCTGGCCGATGGTGCGGTACCAGCCCGTCAGCACGATGAACTCCAGCATTTGCGCCTGGTCGTAGCGCTTGGCTAGGCCGTCCCACGTGTCCTGCGTCAGGGTTGCTGAGTCGTGCAGCTCGTCGACGGCCTTGAGGAGGAGGCGTTGCTCGGGTGACCATGGGGTTAGGTCTCCGGTCACCGTGGCGTTGATCTGCTCCTTTGTGAGGCCGACCGCGTCGCCGAACGCGGCGGCGTGGACGCCCCACTCGTACTCACAACCGCTGCGCGCGCAGGCGCGGGCGATGACGATCTCGCGGTCCTGGGCGGGAAGTCTGCCGTGCGCCAGCAGTCCGGCGCCCACAACGCGCATCCGTGAGGCGAGCTCGGGATTGCGGTGCAGTACGCGGAAGAGCTGGAGCGGGTCGTGGGCCACGCCTGGCGGCATCCACTTGCGCAGGGCCTCTCCGATCTCGGGCTCGTACGGGGGAGTGAGCGGTTCGATGCGCGGCATGCGTCCTCCAGTGATTCTGTTTCCGAATCACTATGGCGCTTCGGAAACAGAATCACAAGAGCTGACTGTGGACGCCCAGCGTTCGGACCAGCGGGCGAGCGGCCGGAGCGCGTCGTGCGCCTCTTGGCCGAGCGCGGTGAGCGCGTACTGGCCCTCGGCCGTCTGGGCGACCAGTCCCGCATCGGTGAGTTCGACCAGTCGTTGCCGCAGCACGCTGGACGACATGTTGTCGCATCGTTGCCGGAGGGGTCGGAAGCCCTGCGGGCCCTCGTGCAGTTCCCACACGATGCGCAGCGTCCAGCGCCGACCGAAGAGATCGAGTGCCGCCATCAACGGCCTGCCGGTGCTGGACCCTCGCACCGGCCGTCCAGGCCTTGGTGTCGTCATGAACCCTCGCACGTTTCGTTTTTCGAAACGCTAGCAGTCGGTATGGAGGTCGGCGGCGCGACAGGGTGGCTTCAGTCGCGGTAGGCGTGAGCTGGGTCCGGGTGGTGCGGCGTTCGGGGGTGGCGATCAGGCGGCCACGGCCACGGCGAGGTAGGCGATGCCGAGGGCCAGGAGCGCGGTAGCGGTGCCAGCGGTCTGGTCGGGGGCTCGTGATCTGCAGGTTGGTGCAGCGTCGGTGTGTTCTGCGGGGTGGTGCGCACCCTGCGGGCCCGATGGGTCGTGGCTTGCGTTGTGCGGCGTGGCTTTTGTGCAGCCGTCGCTCGCGGCCAGCAGGCTGGCGTTTTTGGGGCTGGCGGTCCGCAGATCGATGCGTCGTGGTTTGGGTCTGTGGAGTGGGATGTCGTGGTTTGTGTCTAGGGGTTGGTGCAGCGTTGTAGGCGGCGAGGGTTGGTGTGTTGAGGCTGGCGATTTGAAGTCTGCGGGCTGGTCCGTAGTGCCTTGCGTTCCGCAAGTTGGTGTAGCGCGCTGCAGGGTGGTGATGCGGCGTGGCTGGCGTTCTGCAGGCTGGTGCGGCGTGGTTTGTGCCTGCGGGTTTGTGTGGAGAGGTTTTGGGTCGGTGGCTGTCGCCTGAGGGTTTGTCGGGCTGGTGGCGGGTTGGGTTTGCCGGAATCTTGGTGGTGGGTGTGCGGTTGACCTTGTATGTGACACACGGTGAGTACAAGGTGCCCGGTGGGAAGCTCGTGGCCGTCGACCTGGAGGTCGCGGACGGGCGGCTTCGGGACGTGCGGGTCAGCGGGGACTTCTTTCTTGAGCCGGACGAGGCACTCGGCATGATCAACTCCGCTCTGGAGGGGTTGTCCGCTGGGCTGGAGGCCCGGGACTTCGCTGGGCGGGTGCAGGCGGGTCTGCCTGAGGGCACGGTCATGCTCGGCGTCTCGGCCGAGGCCGTCGGCATCGCGGTGCGTCGTGCCCTCGCGCACGCGTCCGACTGGCGGGACCATGACTGGCGGCTCGTTCAGACCGGACCGCAGGCTCCCGCACTGCACATGGCGCTGGACCAGGTGCTCGCCGAGGAGGTCGGTGCGGGTCGCCGGCCGCCGACGTTGCGGGTGTGGGAATGGGCCT
The DNA here is from genome assembly GCF_039533225.1 of Actinomadura fulvescens. Taxonomy (NCBI): domain Bacteria; kingdom Bacillati; phylum Actinomycetota; class Actinomycetes; order Streptosporangiales; family Thermomonosporaceae; genus Actinomadura; species Actinomadura fulvescens. The sequence goes on from NZ_BAAATD010000002.1 coordinate 168,222, forward strand.
CGCCTTCGGTGATCATCGGTAGTTTCCAGTCGTTGCGGAACGAGGTGGACGCCGAGCAGGCGGAACGCCACGGGGTGACGGTCGTCCGGCGGATCAGTGGTGGCGGGGCGATGTTCGTGGAGCCCGGCAACACGATCACCTATTCGCTGTACGCGCCGGAGTCGCTGGTGGCCGGGATGTCCTTCGCGGAGAGTTACGCCTTCCTGGACGACTGGGTGCTGGGAGCGCTGGGGGATCTGGGGATCGAGGCCTGGTACCAGCCCTTGAACGACATCGCGTCCGCCAACGGCAAGATCGCCGGAGCGGCCCAGAAACGCCTGGCGGCCGGGGCGGTGCTGCACCACGTGACCATGGCGTACGACATCGATGCCGACAAGATGACCCGGGTGCTCCGTATCGGGCGGGAGAAGATCTCCGACAAGGGCATCGCGAGTGCCAAGAAGCGGGTCGACCCGCTTCGCAGCCAGACCGGTCTGCCCCGCGAAGAGGTCATCGACCGGATGATCGCTCACTTCCGTGGCCGGTACGGCCTGACGGAGGATCGGATCACGGAGGCCGAACTCCGGGCGGCCGAGAAGCTCGCCATGGAAAAGTTCACCAACCCCGACTGGACCGCCCGCGTTCCGTAGCGATGTCGGTGGCGGTGTGTTCAATGGGGCCCCATGGGGATGGATACGCAAAGGCCCGGGTTGTTTTGGGACGTCCAGGCAGGCCGGGTCCCGCCGCCCCCGGCTGCGGTGACGCTGGGGTGGGAGCTGGTCGAGGTCGATCCGGAGGAGGGCACCATCCAGGTGGCCTTTCAGGCGGGGGAGCAGTTCGTGAATCCCGTCGGAGTGATCCAGGGCGGCTTCTTGGCGGCGATGCTCGATGACACGCTCGGCCCGGCGCTGGTCGCGACGCTGCCGGAGAACCAGTTCGCACCGACTCTTGATCTGCATGTCCAGTTCCTCCGTCCTGCCCGGCCTGGAAGGCTCCTGGGGTACGGCCGGATCGTGAAGCGCGGTAGGGACGTGTGCTTTCTCGCCGGTGAGCTCGTCGGGCCCGACGGCAAGACGGTCGCGGTGGCGACGGCGACCGCGAGAATCCAGACGACGGGCTAGCGAGACCGCCGGGTGGGAGGATGCGGCCTCCCACCCGGATCGGGAGCGGCTAATGAGGCGGCGGTCGGTCGGGTAGGGGGAAGCCGGGTTCGTAGCGGTCGGCCTTGGAGCATGCGCTGCGGACTTCCACCGCCGACAGGGGCTCCATGCGTTCTCCGTTCAGCCGCCAGCCACGGACGGTGTCGCCCTGGTCGTCGCGGGTGCGGATGGTGACGGTGGCCGACTCGCCGAGCGCGTACGCGGCGGCGAGGACCGTGGTGAAGATGTGCAGCTGGGGAGCGTACGACAGGACCTGGTGAGCCGTCTTCTCGAACTCGGCCTGGATCGAGAGCTGCTCCGGCCCCGCGTCCATGACACAGGTGAGCTTGTGGACTCCGAGGCTGACGCCTCGCACGAGGGTGACGAGGATCGCGCTCGCGAACGCCGTCGTCTCCTTAGGGTCGTCTCCGGGATCGGTGGCGAGCTCAAGGAGTTCGAGGGCGGCGGCCGCGGTGCGTTCGTCGTCGCGTTGAAGGGCGAGCCTGCGGAAGAGCACGTCGAGCGGCTCTCCCGCGTACAGCCGCGGCGGCAGGAGGCGGGCGTCCGCGAAGTATTGCGCGCGGCTCTGGACGCGGTCGGCCGGGAGTTGCTCGGCTGAGCAGAACGAGCGGTAGTCGTCGGGGTCGAACGGGCGGACCCAGACCCGGCCTCCGTGACGTCGCAGATCACGCAGCACTAAGCGGGTGCGTTCGCGATATCTGGCGTAGTCACCGAACTCTGGCGTCGGGCACGCCTGGTGCATGGATCTGAAGTCGTTCTCGCTGCACAGGAGGGTGACGGTCACCTCCGGACCCGGCTGCCTGCTCGTGGACGGAGTCCGGCGGTGGCGAGGGTTGCGATTCTTCTTGGTCACGATCACTCCAGCCCTGGATACTCGCCGGAGTCGGATGACTCCGTTCGGCGACGACGGTAAGCCATGCCTCTGACATTTTCCGAGGGACGGTTTGTGATCGCGATTGTCCGGACGGCGGCCAGAAGCTACGAGGTCGGCGGCTCTTCGTCGGGTCCTGCGGTCGGCTGGGTTTCGGAGGAACGGCGACGGCGGCGGCTGAGACGGCCGGCCACCACGGTGTCGTCATCGGTGCCTTCGATGATGGCGGCGGCCGTGCGCGGAGGCGTGCCTTCGGACTCGCCCACCTCTACGAAGTGCTTGAGGGCCTCCACGGTCTCGGGATCCGGCTCTGACGGCTCCTCGGGCCAGGCGCCGCGCTTGAACACCAGCGAGTCGGCGGACAGGCGGCCTCCGGCGCCGACGGCGAAGAGAAGGCTTGCCAGGCCCAGGACCAGCACGAGTTCGTACCCGTACCCGACCTTGTCGCCCTCCACGACCATCAGGCCCTGGTCGGCATGGACGAAGACGAACGCGCCCGCCATGTCCAGGAAGAGAAGCGCGCCCGTTATCGACAGGCCGACACCGGCGATCAGGGCGGCGCCGCCCAGCAGTTCGACGAACGCGGCGTACGCGGCGGCGGCCGTGGGAAGGGGAACGCCCAGGTCGTCGAAACCCTGGCCGGTCGCGGTGATGCCCGCTTCGAGCTTCTGCCAGCCATGGGCGATGAAGACGACCCCGACGCCGATCCGTGCGAGCAGTGCCACGACGTCGTAGAGCAGCGATGGAGGGCGCATTGACGTCGCTCCTTCCGTACTGGCGGGCCGCTCGTGAGTATGACCGCTGGCAGCGCGAATTCGCGAGCGTCGCTGGCCAGAGGCCGGATCTATGCGGCGGTGTTGTCGCTCGTACGCCGTTCCTGGTCATAGGTTGGGGAGCGTCGGATGAGAAGGAGTGCGTAAATGTCGATGCAGAAGGGCGCCAATACGGCGGTGCCTGTGGCCTCCGTCCGAGTGGAGCTGGGATGGCAGGGCGGCCTTGGCGTGCCCGATGCCGATGCTTCCGCGCTGTTGCTCGCCGCTACGGGCAAGGTGCGTTCGGACGACGATTTCGTCTTCTACAACCAGCCGGTGCACGGATCTGGCGCGGTACGGCACGAGGGTAAGCAGCGGGGGCCGACCGTACGCGACGTCCTGTCGGTGAACCTGACGCAGGTCGAAGCCGGCATCGAGAAGATCGTGATCGTGGCGTCGGCGGACGGTGGCACGTTCGGGCAATTCCAGGGGCTGTACGTACGGATTCTGGACGCGGCGGCCGGAACCGAGGTCGCGCGCTTCGACAACCCTGGCGCCACGACCGAGACCGCGTTCGTCCTAGGAGAGCTTTACCGGCGCCAAGGTGCTTGGAAGTTCCGTGCGGTCGGACAGGGGTACGACTCGGGGCTCGGCGGTCTCGCCACTGACTTCGGCATCTCCGTAGAGGAGCCCAGCCAGAGCGCCCCCCCGCCGCCGCAACAGCCCGTACCGCCGCAGCAGGCGGTACCGCCACCGCCTCCTCCCGCCCCGTCACAGCCGCAGCCGCCGATGCAGGACGGGAAGATCTCGCTCACCAAGAGCTCTCCCTCGGTATCGCTCACCAAGCAGGGCGCCACCTCGGGGAACATGCGGGTCAACCTCAACTGGACCGCGCGCGGCGGCGTCGCGACCGGCCGGTTCGGCAAGCGGCGCCGCGGCTACGACCTCGACCTCGACCTGTGCTGCCTCTGGGAGCTGACGGACGGCCGCAAGGGCATCATCCACGCCGTCGGTGACTTCGGCGCGCTCGACCGCCCGCCGTACATCCAGCTCGACAAGGACGACCGCACGGGATCGGTCGAGACCGGTGAGAACCTCACGATCAACCTGGACCACACCGCGAAGTTCAAGCGCATCCTGGTGTTCGCGGAGATCTACGACGGCGCCGACGACTTCCGGGGGCTGGACGCGATCGCCACGCTGTTCCCGATCGGCTCACCGCCCATCGAGATGCGCATGGACGACTGCCACGACGCCTCCCGGGACGCCGTCCTCGCCCTCATCGAGAACGTGAACGGCGAGCTCGTCGTCCGCCGCGAGGGCCGGTTCGTGCTGCCTCCGCCCGGCCGTCCACGCTGGGGGAAGATGTCGGTCGACCAGGCGTACAACTGGAACCTCGAATGGGTCGCCTCCCGCGGCAAAGACTAGATCGTCTCCGGCCCGGGACCGGTCGCTTGTCGGTCCTGGGCGGGCGCGGTATGAAGTGATCTATGAGCAGTTCTCGGGAATATCCCGTCGTGCCCGCACCGCATTTCCAGGTTCCGGCCGAGCAGGCAGTGCGGCGCACGCAGGCGTTCGCGGACACCATGGCCCTGCGCCGGACGGTACGGGACTTCTCCGACCGGCCGGTGCCGATGGAGGTCGTGGACCACGCCATCAGGGCCGGGGCGACGGCGCCTAGCGGAGCCAACCTGCAGCCGTGGCGGTTCGTGGTCATCACCGACCCCGAACGTAAGCGGCGCCTGCGGGAAGCAGCCGAGGTGGAGGAACGGGAGTTCTACGAACGGCGTGCTTCGCAGGAATGGCTGGACGCCCTAGCGCCCATCGGCACCGACTGGCGCAAGCCGTTCCTTGAGGACGCCCCAGCTGTGATCGTGGTCTTCGAAGTCCACAAGGGACCGCATACGCCGCGGCCTTACTACGTCAAGGAATCGGTTGGGATCGCGGTGGGTTTCCTCCTCGCGGCACTTCACCAGGCAGGCCTGGCCACGCTCACCCACACTCCGAGCCCCATGCGCTTCCTGAACGAGGTATGCGAACGCCCGCCAGAGGAACGCGCCTACGTAGTCATCCCCGTCGGCTACCCCGCCGACGACGCGATGGTCCCAGACATCACCCGCAAACCCATAGACGAGGTCGTCATCCGGCTCTAACCCATCACATCCACACAGCCATACGCGCCTGCCGCACGTCTGCCTGGGCGCGAGCCACGCCTCGGCATGGCGATGAGCCGCACGTCCCGCATAAGCGTGTGCCGCACGTCCGCACAGGCGCGAGCTGCGCGTCGGCACAGGCGCGAGCTGCGCGTCGGCACAGGCGCGAGCTGCGCGTCGGCACAGGCGCGAGCTGCACGTCTGCCCCGGTGCGAGCTGCACGTCTGCCCCGGTGCGAGCCGCAGGTCTGCCCCGGTGCGAGCCGCGCGTCTGCATGGGCGCGAGCCACGCCTCGGCATGGCGATGAGCCGCACGTCCCGCATAAGCGTGTGCCGCACGTCCGCACAGGCGCGAGCTGCACCTCCGCACAGGCGCGGTCGTGTGTCTGTGTGGGTGTGCGTTGCGCTTAGGCGTGGTGTCGTGGCGGGGCGCACGGTGGGTGTGCGCCCCGCTGTGTTGTGTCGTCTGCGCTAGGACTTGATGGTTTCGGCGAGCTTCTTGTCTCGGCTCACTCGTACGAGGGCGGCGGCGAAGCGGGCCAGGTCTTTGTCGGAGACTTCGTCGGCTAGGCGCTTGGGGTCGGTGGACAGGTCCAGGCGTTCGGCGCCCTTGAGGGTGTGTCCGTCGAAGTAGGGGCGCAGCCAAGGCCACATGGCCTGTGCCTCACGGCAGAAGATGTCGACGCCCGTGGGGCCGATTCCAGGAAACTCCCGCAGCAGCTTGCTCGCCCGTTCTCGGTCGCGTCCCGACTCGATGGCGAGGCGCCGCAGGTCGCCCTGGTACTTGTCCTGGACCAGCTCCGCCATGTCGCCGAGCCGCGTCGCGGTGCTCTCGTCGTACCGCACGTAGTGGCCCCGGCCGAGCGCGTCGACGCGGTCCTGCCAGCTCAGTCTGTTCATGCCGCGCGGGGTGCCACCGCCCGCCTCGAAGAGTTCCCGGGCCGCCGCCATCGCGATGTCCGACGAGATGCGGGTGCTCATCAGGTTGGCCAGAACCAGCAGCTTGAAGAGCGCGGCAGGCTGGTCCTTCAGCGGAACGCCGGCCTCCTCCGCATAGGTCGTGCCCGCCTCCCGCAGCAGCTTTCGTACGACAGCGTCCATGGCATCGTCCTCCCGTCATGAGCGGCTTACCCCGGCTGTGGAGAACAACTCCGCCCCAGCGACAAAAGACGACGTCAGATCAGGCTGAGCTGTCCTTCCCCTGCGAGCGGGTCCCGATGCTTCTTAAGGTGACGCCATTGTGGGAGATCGTCCAGATATGACCATGACATCCGGTGATGCGGTGTTGGTCCGTGGTGTTCCAGTGCCTTCTGGTGAACGGGAGACGGGTATCCGGCACACGCGCCGAAGCCGTAGGCCGGGAACTCCGGGTCGAGCTCGGCCATCAGGCGATCACGATGGACCTTGGCCAGGACGGAGGCCGCGGCGACCGTGACCGATCGCTGGTCGGCCTTGATCTCGCAGCGTACGCGCCACGGCCGCTTCAGGAAGTCGTTGTTCCCGTCCAGGATCACCAGGTCGGGCGGCTCGGGAAGCGCCTTCAGCGCGCGGACCGCGGCCCGGCGCAACGCCTCCGTCATCCCCACCTCGTCGATCTCCTGGGGAGGGGACGAGCCGATGGCGTACGAGGCGAGCCAGCCGGGCAGCACCTCGGCGAACGCCTCCCGGTGCGCCTCTGTGAGGAGCTTGGAGTCGGTGAGCCTGACCTTGCGCTTCCCCCGTCCAGGCAGTTCCGGTGGTGGGCTGAGATCGGTGACCGCCGCGCACACGACCACAGGCCCGGCCCAGGCGCCGCGTCCGACCTCGTCCACCCCGGCGATCCGCAGGGCACCGCTTTCTCGCAGCTCGTTCTCGATTTCGTACCCCGCCACCCGAGGCAGGGGAGGCGGTGCCGAGTCGCTGCCCGCCGTTTCAAGCCCTGGCAGCAACCCATCGGGCGATGACTTGGTCTCGGCAGTGTCGTAGGGCTCCGCCGAGGGGGTTGGGTCGGTCAAGGGTGCTCCGGTTGCGCTTGCCAACTGGCCATGGGGTCGCCCGCACTAGCGCGACGAACCTGTGGGCGAGCCGTTCTCCGTGAAAGCGTCCCGCTTCTTCGATCGTAGGGCGACTGAGGCCTGCCTGTGTAAACGACGCGAGGGTCTACGGTCGGCCGTTGTGTGTGGCCGCGCCTACGTCGTCGGCAGAGGCGGCAATCGCCTGTTGCGGAAGTGCTGGCGATCTGCTGTTGCCCAGTGCAAATGTCCTGTTCGCCGGGCTTATTGCGGGATGTAGCTGGCAGAAACTTTCGTGCTTCTGCCTCGGCAGGAGTCAACGAACCGCGCGCGAGGAGTCCCGTTCGAGCCTGTCCTGCGCTTTACTCGCGTGTGATGGCACTGTTCGGCAGATCCCGCTCCCGCCCGGTCGGTACCGCGGCACGGGATCTCTTCGAGCGCCTTCGATGGCGTTATTTCCAGGTCCAGGCGGGGTTGCGCTTCCTGGGCGGGCTGCTGCTGCTCGCACTGGTGGTGGCGATGGCCGTGGTGCTGCAGGGGCCCGTGCTCAGCGCCGCCGCGTTCGCCGTCATTCTGATGATCGTGGTGCATCTGACTTTGCGGTCGCCGGCGGGCATGGCCGTGGTCTCGGTCATCGTGGGCTGGCTGGTGGTGTCGGTTCCTCTGGGCCATCTGTATCCGGGGCACGAGGACCAGAAGCCCTACCTCAGCCCGTCGCTGCACCTGGCGCTCCTAGCCTTGCCCGTCGCGTTCGTAGCGCTACGGCTGCGTGGGTACGCGCCATGGCGTACAGCGTTGCTTTCTCTCGCCGCGGCCGGGGTCGTTACGGCCGCGGCGGCCCATCCGCTGCCCGACCTACAGGTACTGCCCGGCTGGCTAGCGGCGCTTGGCTTCCTGGCCTACCGCTGGGACCAGGCACGCCGTTCAGTATCCGCCGAGGCGTACGAGACGGGGTGGGTCCAGGAACAGTCCAATCCCAGGGGTGACGCCACGACGGCCTCTAACGGCAAGCCTCGCTCAGACCGCCGCAGCGGACCTGGATCGCGCAACGGACCGAAGTCCGGCGGAGGGCCGCGCTCGAACGGCGGCTCTGGCACTGGCTCCGGCAAGGGGGGCGACTCGGGGAGTACGGCCGGAGGGAAAGGCTCCAGTGCGAGCGGCGATGGCGGAACGCTGGACGCCGTCGGAGTCCCTGCGGCCACGCAGGCGGCTTACGAGGCGCGGGCCGCGGCGCAGGCCCAGGACATCGGCGGCGAGGGGACGCGGGACGACGGGCTCCCAGAAGGAGACCCGGAAGACCCCCCGGAGATCTCCGTCGCCGAGGCGCTCGCCGAACTGACCGAGATGATCGGGCTGGAGCCGGTGAAGCGCCAGGTACGGTCCATCGCCGCGTCCATCGAGGCCGCGCATCTGCGTGCCGCCGCCGGGGTGCCGACCGAGAAGCCCATGCGGCACTTCGTCTTCGTCGGGCCGTCGGGCACGGGCAAGACCACGGTGGCGCGCGTGCTGGCCAAGATCTTCTACGCGTTCGGGCTGCTGCCGACGCCGAATCTGGTGGAGGCGCACCGGGCCGACCTCGTCGGCGAGTTCCTCGGCGCCACCGCGATCAAGACCAACCAGCTCGTCGACTCCGCGCTCGGCGGCGTGCTGTTCATCGACGAGGCGTACGCGCTGGTCAACTCGGGCGAGGGACAGCCCGACCGGTTCGGCAACGAGGCCGTTCAGACGCTCCTCAAGCGCGCCGAGGACGACCGCGACAACCTCGTCATCATCCTCGCCGGGTACGAGGCGCAGATGGCCGAGTTCCTCGACTCCAATCCCGGTCTCGCCTCGCGGTTCGCCACGCGCGTGCACTTCCCCTCGTACCGCACCGCCGAGCTCCTCCGCATCGCCGACTACCACACCGGCCTGCGCGACGACCGGCTCGACGACGAGGCCCGGCGCCGCCTGGGCGCCCGGTTCGAGGAGGTCGAACGGCGCGGCATCGTCGACGAACTCGGCAACGGGCGCTTCGTGCGTTCGCTCACCGAGGCCGCCGCACGCGCGCGCGACGTCCGCGTGGTCGAGGCCGCCGACCGGCCTACCGCCGACGACCTGGTCACGCTGCGGGCCGAGGACGTCGAGACCGCGTTCGCCGAGCTCACCGAGCGGTACCGCGGCTACGCCGAGACCCCGAGCCTCGACGAGGCCCTCGGCTCGCTCGACGCGATGATCGGGCTGTCCGCCGTCAAACGCCAGGTCCGTGAGATCGCCGCGCAGCTCCAGGTCGCCCAGATGCGCGCGGAGCAGGGCCTGGTCACCCGCCCGCCGACCCGCCATTTCGTCTTCACCGGCCCGCCCGGCACCGGCAAGACCACCGTGGCCCGCGTCCTCGGCCGCATCTTCGCGGCGCTCGGCCTCCTGGCGCGGCCGTTGGTGGTCGAGGCGCAGCGTGCCGATCTCGTCGGCGACCACCTCGGCGCCACCGCCCTGAAGACCAACAAGGTCATCGACTCGGCGCTCGGCGGCGTGCTCTTCGTCGACGAGGCGTACGCGCTGAGCAACCCCGGCTACAGCGGCGGCGACGCGTTCGGTGCCGAGGCCGTCCAGACGCTCCTCAAACGGGCCGAGGACGACCGCGACCGCCTCGTCGTCGTCCTGGCGGGCTACGACCGGGACATGGAACGCTTCCTGGCCTCCAACCCCGGCCTCGGCTCGCGCTTCGACGTACGGGTGGACTTCCCCTCGTACGGCCCGGACGAGCTCCTCCAGATCGCCCAGCTGATCGCGGAACAGGAGGGCGACCGCTGGGAGGAACAGGCCCTCGACGACCTCGCCCTAGTCTTCCAGCGTGCCTGCGGTACGGGCCGTATCGACGAGCTGGGCAACGGACGCTTCGCGCGTTCGCTGTACGAGAAGGCGTGCGCCTCGCGTGCCGTACGGGCCGCCCAGCTGGGTCCGGCCGCCACCGCCGCCGACCTCACCGTGCTGACCACCGATGACGTTCGCGCCGCGTTCGCCGAAGTGACGCATCGCCTGACCTGACCGGCTCGCCCGTCCGTTGCGTGGCTTGTCCGACAGATGCGATCTAATCGGTTCATGGAATCGGTGACGTGGGGCCAGGCGCTGGCCTGGCGGATGCGGCGGCAGTTCCTCGAACCGACCGGCGATGTCTCCGCCCTGGAGGTCGCGCGGCGGCTGGCCGGTGTCCAGGCTCAGGTCGCGTCGTCGGCCGAGCTGGCGGTCGCGATCCGGCAGGCCACGCCCGCACCGGGCGAGGTGCCGAAGGCGCTGTGGGAGGAACGCGCGCTCATCAAGACGTGGGCCATGCGCGGAACGCTTCACCTGCTGCCCGCCGACGAGGCCGGGGCCTACCTCGCGTTGTGCGCCACGATCCGGCACTGGGAGAGGCCCTCGTGGGCCAAGGCCTTCGGCGCCACTCCGGCCGACATGGAAGCGATCGCCGAGGCCGCCCGCGACGCGCTGGCCGGTGGAGCCGCGCTCACCCGCGAGGAGCTGAACGCGGCGATCGTGGAGGAGACACGTTCGGCGCACCTCGCCGAGGCCCTGAGCTCCGGCTGGGGGATGCTGCTCAAGCCCCTCGCCTGGTGGGGCGTGCTCTGCTACGGCCCCTCGCAGGGCCAACGCGTGACGTTCGCCTCACCCGAACGGGCCGTACCCGGCTGGAAGGGGCTACCGGAGGTCGAGGACGCGGCCCGTACGGTCGTGCGGGCCTTCCTCGGGGCGCACGGCCCCGCGACGCCGGAGATGTTCGGCAACTGGCTGATGCGCAGAATCCCCAGGAAGAAGGACGCTCAGGCGTGGTTCGCGGCGGCGGGCGAGCTGGCCACCGTGGACGTCGAGGGCGTGGAGATGTTCGTTCTCCCCGAGCACCTGGACGAGCTCCTCGACACCGATCCGACGCGTTCCGTACGGCTCCTGGGCGGCTTCGACCAGTATGTGCTCGGCGCCGGAACGTCCGCCACGTACCTCATCCCCGCCGAGCGTCGCCCCGAGGTGAGCCGGGCCGCAGGCTGGATCTCGCCGGTCGTACTCCACGAAGGCCGCGTGGCCGGAGTCTGGGAGGCCAAGAACGGCGACGTCCTCGTGACCCCGTTCGAGGACATTCCGGCCAAGCCGCTGGCAACCGAAGTTGCCAGAATCACTCCGCTCCTATCTCGCCCGTCCAACGCCCCCTAACGCGTCCACCCGCACGCCGCGCTCAGCGGCACGGCATAGGGCGCATCCCACGTTCAAGCGGCACCGCATAGGCGCATCACACGCGCAAGAGGCACCGCGTAGGCGCATCCTGCGTCCCAAGAGGCACTGCGTAGGTACGTGCGCCGTTCAAGGCACCCTTTACGCGCGTGCCGCGTGCGAGAGGCTGCCCGTAAGCGCGTGCGGCGTTCGCGGGGCAGCGCGTACATGGGTGCTGTGGTTGGCGGGCCGCGCATGCGTGCACGCCCGCGGCCCGGCCGACCCCCCTTGCAGTGGAGGGTCGGCGGAGCGGGCGGGTGCGGGGGATCAGGGGCGGCCGGCGTGGGGGACGTCCACGCGGCAGGTGAGGACGCGGGCTTGGCGGATCTTGGCGGCCTCTTCCGGGTCGTAGGTGGGGGCGGCGCACAGGAAGAGCGTGCGGCCGTCCTCGCCGCCGAGCGTACAGGCGAAGACGCCCAGGTCACCGGCACTGATCTCTTCCAGGACCTCGCCGCCCTCGCGCACGCGGAGGGCCCGGTTGCCGCCGGCGTCGGCCATCCAGACGGCCCCTTCGGCGTCGAGGGTGATGCCGTCGGGCGGGCTGCCGGGGGTGTCCGCCCAGACTCGCCGGCCGGTCAGCGAACCGTCCGGCGCGAGGTCGAACGCGGTGAGGCGTTCGGCCCAGGACTCGGCGATGATCAAGGTAGCGCCGTCCGGGGTGATGACGGGGCCGTTGGGGAACGCCATCCCGTCCGAGACCACGGCCACGTCCCCGCCGGGGTCGACGCGGAGCAGCACGGTCGTCGGCTGGTTGTCCCAGTCCATGATGTCGACGCAGCCGACGTACGCGCGGCCGTAGGCGTCCACGACCATGTCGTTGGCCGTTCCGGCGCCTGCGTGCGGGGAGAGATCGGCATAGACGGTCGGCTTGCCGTCCTCGTCCAGGCGGAGCAGCTTGTTGTCCATCATGGAGACGATCAGCTGCGTACCGTCGGGAAGCCAGCCGATGCCCGAAGGCGACCCGGGGACCTCGGCCACCGTCTCGGCCGTACCGTCGAGAGAGACCGCCAGAACGTGGTGGCGCCAGAAGTCGGAGACCCACAGCCGGCCGTCGTGCCAGCGCGGGCCCTCGAAGAACGCGCCGCCGGTGATGAGGGTGTCGAGTGAACGCATGGTGGTGCTCCCGTGCTCGGGGGCGCCCTCGGTGGGCGCCTTTCACGGGGGACGTAGAAGCCGCCGCGGCGTTCTCGACATCCGGTGGGAGAGAATTTCCAAACAATCCCTGGAGGCGTCCGTGAAGTTCCTGATCATGATCTACCACAACCCGCAGAGCCGGAAGCTATGGGCGGAGATGTCCCCGGAAGACCAGAACCTCGGCCTGGACGCCTACGAGGCCCTCGACGCGGCGCTCGCCGAGTCCGGGGAGCTCATCGTCTCCGAACGGCTGGCCGCCCCCGAGACCGGTCGCCGCGTGGGCGTCCGCGACGGCAAGACGATCTCCACGGACGGCCCGTTCGCCGAGGTCAAGGAGCAGCTGGCCGGTTTCTATCTGGTCGACTGCGAAGACCTCGAACGGGCGACCGAGATCGCGGGGCAGATCCCGGAGGCGTTCCTCGGCATGACCGAGGTACGGCCCGTGATGGACCTGCGCGGCCCTGAGCTGTGAAGAGCGCCGAGGACCTCCTGCGCGAGCTCGCGCCGCAGGTGCTCACCGCGCTCGTCCGGCATCACGGCGATTTCGACGCCTGCGAGGACGCCGTGCAGGAGGCGCTGCTGGCCGCCGCCGTCCAGTGGCCGGACGAGGGCGTGCCCGACGATCCCAAGGGCTGGTTGATCACGGTGGCGTCCCGCCGCCGGATCGAGCTGTGGCGCAGAGACTCGGCCCGCCGCCGCCGCGAAGAGACCGTGGCGGCCATGGCGCCGACCGCCCCGCCGCCGGATGCGCTCGATGCGCTCGACGCGTCCGATGCGCTCCACGCGTCCGACGCGCCCGATGCGCTCGCCGCGCTCGCCGCCGACGACACCCTCACTCTGCTCCTGCTCTGCTGCCACCCGTCCCTGACGACGGTCTCGCAGATCGCTCTCACGCTGCGCGCGGTCGGCGGCCTGACCACGGCCGAGATCGCCCGCGCGCTGCTCGTGCCCGAGACCACCGTCGCGCAGCGGATCAGCCGGGCCAAGGCGCGCATCAGGGCCGACGGCGCCGAGTTCCGGATGCCGCCTCCCGCCCAGCTGCCCGAACGCGTCGCCGCGGTGCTGCACGTTCTCTACCTGGTCTTCAACGAGGGCTACACGGCCAGTTCCGGGCCCGTACTCCACCGCGTCGAGCTCTCCAGTGAGGCGATCCGCCTGACCCGCCAGCTCCACACCCTCCTCCCCGAAGACGGGGAAGTGTCCGGCCTCCTGGCGCTCATGCTCCTCACCGACGCCCGCCGCCCCGCCCGAACGCGTTCGGACGGAGCCCTCGTCCCGCTGAACGAACAAGACCGCGCCCGCTGGGACCGCACGGCCATAGCCGAAGGCACCGCCCTCGTGACGCACGCCCTGGCCACCGCCCCGATCGGTCCCTACCAGCTCCAAGCCGCGATAGCCGCCGTCCACGACGAGGCTCTGCGCGCCGAAGACACCGATTGGCGGCAGATCCTCGGCCTCTACGAACTCCTGGAGACCATCGCCCCGGGTCCCATGGTCACCCTCAACCGCATCGTCGCGTACGCCATGGTCCACGGCCCCCGGGCAGGCCTGAAACGCCTGGCCGTCGCAGAGGAGGCCCCTGCCCTGGCCGAAAACCATCGAGTCCACGCCGTACGAGCCCACCTGCTCGACCTAGCCGGCGACCATGCAGCCGCCCGCGCCCACTACGAACGAGCCGCACGCCTAACGCTCAGCCTCCCGGAACAGCGCTACCTCCACTCCCGCGCCGTCACTCCGCAAGCTCCCCACACCTAAGGCCCAAGCCGGTTGGGACGGGGGTGGCCATCGAGCTCGTCAACCGTTTGTTTCAGCCGGTGGCCGGGGAGCAATGGTCAATGAGCTGAACAGAAGGTGCGTCAGCGTTCCGGTGATCTCTGCGAGGGGCGGGCGCGGCGAGGAACGGCACCAGTCGTGGACAAGGCCGTTGACGGCGCCGACAAATGCGCTCAAGGTCAAGCGGTAGTCGCGGTCGGGAATTTGTCCGCGCCGCACCAGTTCGTCGGCGAGCACGCACATCTCCTGGACCCACCGGCGTCGTCGGCTCAGCCGGTGCTCCTCGATCTCGGGGGTGACACCGACGATGGTGACGTAGGCGACCTGGGCACGCCGCACGTCAGTGGCGTTGGCGGACACGTAGATCTGCACGCCCTCGTGTACGAGGTCCCACAGGTCGGCTTCCCGCTGCAGCGCGGCGGCCATGGCCACGGCAACTGCGGCCGAGGCTTCGTCGTTGATGAGGTCGTACAGTTCCAGTAGGAGCTGATTGCGGTTGGTGAACTCCTCGTAGAACTGGCGCGTCGACAATCCCGCCGCCTCGCACAGGCGGTCGGTCGTCGCAGCCGCGTAGCCCTGGGTTCCGTAGAGCTCTAGGGCCGCCTCCAAGAATCGGCGGCGCCGGTCGGCTCGCCGCTCGTCCACCGATCTGCCCGCGTACGTGCCTTTCGGCGCTGTCTCCGGCAAGCCCTGCACCCCCTCCAGTGCGGATACAGCAAAGCGTTGTCCTGCTTGGGTCGGCCCCGCTGGAAGAGCTCGCTGCTTCACGCCAGCCTATGGCGCCCACGAACGTCACGGAATTGCGTGACGGGCCCTACCGAACAACGTGAAATGCCCCCCGGCCTTTGCCAGGAGGCGTTTCATCACTGCGGAGGACGTCAGCCCGTAGCCCGCTGTGAGGTGGAGCCTGGGATCTGAAGGGCCTTGGCGTTGCGTTTCACGTTCGGCCAGGTGGATCCGGAACAGATGCCGCAAGCAGAGCCGAAGAAAACGCCGCGTGCCTGTTCGTCGCCGAGCAGGTGAAAGCGGAGCCATGCGGTGGTGAGGCCGCGGAAACCTCCGGCGTTCCCGATCGCGGTCAGGTGTCCGGCACCGGCGAGTTCGGCGTAGACCGCCGGGACCTGGGTGGTGCGGTCATAGAGCAGCTGGACGAGTGCGGGAAAGACGACCATGTCCTTCTGGCCTGCCAGGTAGAGAGCGGGGCTGCGGACGCTGGAGGGCAGCGCGAGGGGGCCTGGCTGGATCGGGACGGTGGTGGTGACCCTGGGGTCCATGGCGGCGTTGATGGCACCGGCGCCGCCCTGCGAATGACCGGCCGCTCCGATGTGGCCCAGGTCGATCCTGCCGTGGAAGGGACTGCCGCTCTGCGCGTTCGCTTTCGCCAACAGATCGATGCCGGCGCGCATCTCCAGGCCTGTGTTGGAGAACGGGGTGTTGGCGGCAGCGACGACGAAGCCGTGGCTGGCCCAGTGCCGCAGGAGGCCGTCATAGATCAGGGGGAACGCGAAGGTGCCGTTCCCCCAGATGATCACTGGGTGCCTGTACTCACTGGTGGCGATGTCGCGGGGGTAGTAGAGCGTGGTGTCCGCTTCTCCTTTGGTCGCGACCTGGAATGGTCCCGGCTTGTCCCACTGCCCGTTGACGGGCGGCAACGCGGAACTCGGTCCGTGGGTCGAAGGCCGTCCAGGATCGGCCGAGGCGGGCGCTGCCGGGACCATCAGCAGTGTGAGCACGGCGATGGCGGCCACCAAAGATCGCCGCCGCCTACCAGGAAGTGGACGCATCGGCCCCTCCTCGGGGTGGGTGATGTGAGTGAAAAGACCCCTTTTCAGAAGCTCAGTCTGAGGACGCCACGCCCGGCGGTATACGTAAATACGGCGCGAATAACGCGCGATCTTGTGTGCCCAACCCACAACACCACTGGCTCCCGAGCGCGCGTGGCCGCTGACACACCGATGCGCGCCGCATCACGGAACGTGCGCCAATGCGGTTAATTCACGCGCCACGCCCCGCCCCGCGACGCCCCGCGACGCCCCGCGACGCCACGCGACGCCTGCCCCGCCCCGCCCTGACGCGACGCCTTGCCTCGCGACGCCTTGCCTCGCGACGCCACGCCTGGCATTGCCCCGCGACGCCCTGCCTCGCCACGCCTGGCATTGCCACGCGACGCCCTGCCGCGCCAGGCCTCGCTACGTCGCGCACGCCTCGCTACGTCGCGGCGCGGAACGGGCGTTGCGTTTGGTCCAGTTCGGAGAGTCGGCTCTCGGGATTGGTTACTGGGGGGCGATGGGGGGCCAGGCGGCGAGGATCAGGTCTACGACTTTGTGGAGTTCTTCGGCGGTGGCGCCGCTGGTGGCCTGGACTGAGAAGCCGGAGGCCGCTGTCCAGACGAGGCGGGCCAGGGCGTCCGGGTCCGCGTCGGCCGGGAGGTCGCCTTCGGTCTGCGCCCGTTCGAAGCGGGTGCGGATCGCGGCATGGCCCGACCGGCGGTGGGCGTTCAGGACCTCGCGGACGGAAGTGCCGTGCTCGCCCGTCGCCAGGGCGCCCTGGACGATCATGCAGCCACCGGGCGCCGAGGTCACGAGCTCCACGGCGCCGCGCATGAGGGTCTCGGCGGTGGCACGGGCGGTGGGCTCGGCCAGAGCCTTCCTGACATAGCTCGCCGGTCCGGCGCTGTAGCGGTCCAGGGCCTTGAGGAAGAGGGCCTCCTTGTTGCCGTAGGCCGCGTACAGGCTCGGCTTGTTGATGCCCATCGCCTCGGTCAGGTCGGAGAGCGCGGTGCCCTCGTAGCCCTGGCGCCAGAAGACCTCCAGGGCGCGGTCCAGGCGTTCGTCGACGTCGAACTCGCGCGGCCGTCCCTTCATCGTCCCCTCCGTTGCGCAATCCGTACCGATCGGTATAGTACTCCGTGAATTTTCATACCGATCGGTACATAAATGGAGGACCGGCATGGGCGGAGTACTGGACGGCAAGGTCGCGCTGGTGACCGGCGGGTCGCGCGGCATCGGCGCGGCGACGGCGCGGGCCCTGGCGGACGCGGGCGCGGACGTCGCGATCAGCTACGCCGCCTCGGCCGGCAAGGCGGCCGACGTGGTGCGGGACCTGGAGGGACGAGGCGTACGGGCGAACGCCTACAAGGCCGACCAGGCCGATCCGGAGCAGGTCGCCGGGCTCGTGGAGGCGGTCGTGGCGGACTTCGGCGCGCTGGACGTGCTGGTCAACAACGCCGGGGTGATCACGACCGGTGGCGTGGGCGACGAGATCGACGAGGCGGCGTTCGACCACATGTACGCGGTCAACCTGCGGGGCGTCGTCGCGGGTACGCGGGCCGCGGCGAAGGTCATCCGGGACGGCGGCCGGATCATCACGGTGGGCTCCAACCTCGCGGGCCGGACAAGTTTCCCGGGGGTCGCCGACTACGCGGCGACCAAGGCCGCGATCGTCGGATACGCGCAGGGCGCCGCGCGCGACCTTGCCCCGCGGGGCGTGACGGTCAACGTGCTGCAGTCGGGTTCGGTGGCGACGGACATGAACCCCGAGGACGGGCCCAGGGCCGACGCGCAGCGGGCGGGCAACGCCATGGGGCGGTACGGGAGGCCGGAGGAGATCGCCGCCGGGATCGTCTTCCTCGCGAGCCCTGGAGCGTCGTTCGTGACGGGCACCGTGCTGAACATCGACGGCGGCGCCCTCGCCTGAGCGGCCGCCTGAGCGGCGCCCTCGCCTGAGCGGCGCGCTCGCCTGAGCGGCGTCCCGGGCGGCGGCTAGGGTCGCGGTGTGGCGTCGAACGATGATCGGACCGAGTACCGCCAGACCCCCTACGCGCCGCCGCCCGGAGCGACCGAGATCCTGCTCGTCCGGCACGGCACGTCCGAACCCGCCCGACCCGGCCGGCCCTTCCCCCTGGTGGACGGGCACGGCGACCCCGGACTGGCGCCGGAGGGCCGTGAGCAGGCCGAACGGCTGGGAGACCGGCTGAGCAAGATCCGGCTGGACGCCGTCTACGTGACGTCGCTGCGGCGGACCGCGCAGACCGCCGCGCCGCTGCTGAGGTCGACCGGGATCGAGCCGCGCGTCGAGAAGGACCTGCGCGAGGTGCACCTGGGGGAGTGGGAGGGCGGCCTCTTCCGCAAGATGATCCAGGAGAACGGGCCGATCGCGCGGCGGTTCTGGGCCGAGGAACGCTGGGACGCCATCCCGGGCGGGGAGCCGTCCGAGGCGTTCGCGGCCCGGGTCCGGGGAGCGGTGGACCGCATCGCGGCGGCGCATCCCGACGGACGCGTCGCGGTGTTCACGCACGGCGGCGTGATCGCGCAGGCGCTCGCCCTGGCCGGCGGATCGCGCCCGTTCGCCTTCCTCGGCGCCGACAACGGGTCGATCTCGCAGCTGGTGGTGGTCGGCGGGCTCTGGTCCGTGCGGCGCTTCAACGACACCGCCCATTTCGAGTCGGACCTGGACGCGGGCTTCACGCCGCTGAGCTGACGCCCGTCCGCCCGCCGCCCAAGCCGCGCCCACGCGCGGCGGGTCAGGGTGCTGGCTTGAAGTGGAGCCGTTGGCCGGGGCGGAGCTGCGCGGCCAGGGGGACGTCGGCCGCGCGGACGACCGCCACCACGGGGTAGCCGCCGGTTGTGGGGTGGTCGGTCAGGAAGAGGATCGGCAGGCCACTCGGCGGGACTTGGAGCGCGCCCGTCACCATGCCCTCGCTGCCCAGTTCGCCGTCGCGGGTGCGGAGGATCTTCGGGCCGTCGAGGCGTACGCCGACGCGGTTGCTGTCCGGCGTCACCTCGTACGGCTGCCCGCACAGGACGGAGATCGCGTCAGGGACGAACCAGTCGTCGCGCGGACCCGGCACGATCCGCAGCACGGGAACGTCCGGCGGCTGTGCCACAGGGGCGACGTCCACGCCGATGTCGCACAGGCCCGACGACGGGCCGACCGGCAGGTGGTCGCCGGCCGCGAGCGGGGCCGGGCCGAGACCGGACAGGACGTCGGTGGACCGGCTGCCGAGCACGGGCTCGATGTCGAGTCCGCCGCGGACGGCCAGGTACGTGCGCAGGCCGCGCGGAGGAAGACCCAGTTCGACGAGCCCGTCCGCCGGGACCGGGCAGGGCGCGTCCATGCCGTGGGCCCGTCCGTTGACGCGCAGCGCGGCGGGGGCGCCGCAGGCGGCGATCCACGCGGCGCGATGGAAACGGAACGCCGCGCCGCCGAGGGTGAGTTCGAGGCCCGCCGCGTTCTCGGGGTTGCCGACCAGGCGGTTGGCGAGCCGCAGCGAGCGGCCGTCGGCGGCTCCGGAACAGGGCACGCCGAGGTGCGCGTGACCCGGGCGGCCGAGGTCCTGCACGGTCGCCAGCGGCCCGGGACGGACGACCTCGATCACCGCGCGCCCTCCGGGGAACGAACGAACCGGACCCGGGTGCCGGGCTGGAAGAGCGAGGGCGGATCGCGCGTCACGTCCCACAGCCGCAGGTCCGTGCGGCCGAGGAGCCGCCAGCCGCCCGGCGACGCGGACGGGTAGACGGAGGCGTACGGCCCGGCGATCGCCACCGATCCGGCGGGCACCGACGTACGCGGCGACTTGCGGCGCGGAACGTGCAGGACGGGATCGAGGCCCGTGAGATACGCGAAACCCGGAGAGAACCCGAGATAGGCCACGGTGTACGTGCCAGACGCGTGACGTTCGACCACCTCGCCCGGGGAAAGCCCGGTGAGCCTGGCGACCTCGTCCACGTCCGCGCCGTCGTACACCACGGGCACCTCCACGGCGGGTGCCCCACCGGCCGCCGACGCGGGCAGCGGCAGCTCGGGCAGCCGGGAGGCGAGCCTGCCGAGGTCGCAGCGGCCGGGATCGACGACGACCAGGACGGTGCGTTCCCCGGGAACGACGTCGAGCACCCCGGCCACCTCCGCCTCACGGACGGCGGCATGGAGGCGGTGCGCGGTCTCCAGGTCGCCGGTCTCGACCAGGAGCGCGGTGTCGCCCGCCCTGCGGACCCTCACGCGAAGGACTCCAGCGTGACGCCCGCCTCCGCCAGAGCCGCCCGGACGGACCTGGCGAGCTCGACGGCGCCCGGCGTGTCGCCGTGCACACAGATCGAACGGGCCCGCAGCGGGATCTCGGCCCCGTTCACCGCGACGACCGTGCCCGCGACCGCCATCCGGACGGCCCGTTCGACGACGGTGGCGGGGTCGTCCACGACCGCCCCCGGCTCGCGCCGCGACACCAGCGTGCCCTCGGGCGTGTAGGCGCGGTCGGCGAAGCATTCGGTCACGGCCGTGAGGCCGCCCGCGACCTCGTGCACCGCCGAACCCGGCAGGGTCAGGATCGGCAGCGACGCGTCGTACGCGCGGACGGCGTCGGCGACCGCGCCGGCCTGCACCGGATCACGGACGACGCGGTTGTAGAGCGCGCCGTGCGGCTTGACGTAGGCGACGCGGCCGCCTTCGGCGCGGGCCATCCCGTCGAGCGCCGCGAGCTGGTAGAGCACCTCGGCCGTCAGCTCGGGCGCCGCGACGTCCATCTCGCGGCGGCCGAACCCGGCCAGATCCCGGTACGACACCTGCGCGCCGATCGTCACCCCGCGCTCGACCGCGCCCGCGCACACCCGCCGCATGATGACCGGATCGCCGGCGTGGAAGCCGCACGCCACGTTCGCACTGGTGATCACGTCGAGCAGGGCGAGGTCGTCGCCGAGCTCCCAGATGCCGAAGCCCTCACCCAGGTCGGCGTTGATGTCGAAGACGGGCATGCCCCAGATCTATCACCCGGTCACAGCGGCGCCGCGTCCGAGTGATCGGTGATGAACATCCGCCCAGGTGAGTGGGTGATGGCGAACTCCGGCTTGCTCGCCATCACGACCGCCTGCGGCGTGACCCCGCAGGCCCAGAAGACCGGCACGTCACCGGGCGCGAACTCGACCGCGTCGCCGAAGTCGGGCCGGTCGAGGTCGGCGATCCCCAGCTCCGCCGGGTCGCCCACGTGCACCGGCGGGCCGTGCATCTCCGGATGCCGCGCGCTCACCTCGACCGCCGTCTCGACGAGCGCGGGCGGGACGGGCCGCATCGACACCACGAGCGGACCGGCGAGCCGCCCGGCCGGAACGCACGGCCGGTTCGTCACGTACATCGACACGTTCCGGCCCTGCCCGATGTGCCGCACCGGCACGCCCGCCGCCGACAGCGCCGCCTCGAAACTGAAGCTGCACCCGAACAGGAAACCGACCAGATCAGGTCGCCAGTACTCGGTGGCGTCGGCCACCTCCGCCAGCAGCACACCGTTCTCATAGATCCGGTAGGCGGGCAGGTCGGTGCGCAGGTCCGCGGCCGGCGCGACGTTGCGCGGATGCGGATCGCCGGCGTCGGTGACCTCCAGCAACGGGCACGGGTCCGGATTGCGATGCGCGAACAGCAGCGCGTCGAACGCCAGGTCGCGCGGCACGGCCAGCAGGTTCGCCTGGGCGTACCCGCGGCACCAGCCGCTCGTCGTCGGCGTCGTGGCGCCCGTACGGAACAGGGCGCGGGCCTGGGTCGGAGTCAGCACCGACGGCTGGTCGAGGGGCTGGGTCATACAGGCGTCATGCCCGTTTAGACCGTCTCCTCACGCAGATCCGCCACCTCGGTACGCGGCGCCCACGCCTGGTAGACCCCACGGTCGAACGTTTCGAGGCCGAGCCGTTCGGCCACCGGCGCCTTGCCCCCGGTGTACTCCAGCCGCAGCCAGGTCTCGTGCTCGCCCAGCACCACGAACGGCTCGCCCTGCCACGTACAGAACGTGTTGACGTACGAGAGGTGCTCCACCTCCGCGACTGGCACCACCCGTACGAACCGGCCAGGCGCCGCCTCGGCGAAACCATCCACCGGGCCCGCCGAGTACAGCCGTATTTGGAGCCCGTCCGGGCTCGCCTCGTACTCCGTCCCGCGCCAGCCCGCGTAGTAACCGTGCCGGAAGCTCACGCGCCTCCCTCCAGTCGCACCCAGCGCCGCCGATCCGCGTCGTACTCGGCGACCAGCGCCTCCGTCCCGGACCGATCGATCCGGTACATCTCCGCGCCATGCGGCAGCCGCTGGCTGTCGACCTTGAACTCCGGGATCGCGGGCCCGTCGCCCGGCGCGTACCCCGATCCGGGGAACGGCGCCTTCTCGATCACCCACCCGCCCGGAATGATCCCCATGCTCCACTCGTCGATCCCGCCCAGCGGCCGCCGGAACAACACGGGCTTCACCGCGGGCCACCGGATCACGTGAATGCCCTCGTCCCGGGCCGAGAACGGCGAGCCCTCATAAACGAGGCCGAGCGTCCGCACGAGCCGCTGCGGAGTGTTGAGCTCAGCCACGTCCTGCAGCCGATGCACATACCCGGCCACCCACTCGTAACCGCCGTCGAGATAGTGCGCCACATGCTCCGGCCGCACCACCTTCTGCATGACGACAACGTTCGGATCCACAGCCGCCGACGGCACACTCTCCCGCACGGAGGCCGTGGTGTCGCGCAGAGGCGGGCGCGCACCCTCACGCACCGGCTGCTGAGGACTCCCCTGACCGGCAGCAGGCGCACCCTCATGCGCAGCTGCCGACGCACCCGAACGCACAGGCGACGGCGCACTCTCGTACACAGGCGACGGTGCAGCCTGGTGCACGGGCGGTGGTGCGGTCTCGTGCACGGGAGGCGTAGGCGAAGCCTCCTTGTGCAGGGGCGTGCGCGTGCTGTCGTGTCCTGGCTGCCGTGTGTCTCCCTGAGCGGCGGCTGGCGCTGCCTCGTGCGCGGGTGCCGACGCACCCGGACGTACAAGCGGTGGCGCACTCTCGTACACAGGCGGCGGCGCGCTCTGGTGCACAGGCGGCGGCGAGGTCTCGTGCATGGGTGGTGGCGCGGCCTCGTGCGTGGGTGCAGGCCCTGCCGGACGTACAAGCGGTGGCGCACTCTCGTACACAGGCGGCGGCGAGGTCTCGTGGACGGGCGGTGTCGAAGTCTCGTGCCCGGGTGGTGGTGCGGCCTGGTGCACGGGTGGTGGCGCGGTCTCGTGCACTGGAGGCGTAGGCGGAGCCTTCTCGTGCAGGGGCGGGCGTGTGTTCTCGCGTACCGGCTGCTGAGGGCTTCCTTGAGCGGCGGCTGTCGCGGCCTCGTGCGCGGGTGCGGGCGCTCCCGGATGTACAGGCGGTGGCGCACTCTCGTACACAGGCGGCGGCGAGGTCTCGTGCGCGGGTGGCTGCGGGGCCTGGTGTGCGGGTGGTGGTGCGCTATGGCGAACGGAAGGTGTTGTCACCTCGTTTACGGGTGGTGGGGTTTCCTGAATGGGAGGGGGCGAGGCGGACTGGAGGAGGGTGGCGTCCAGGTAGGCGGCGCTGGGGAGGCCCGGGTTGATGGCTAGCTGCCATTCGGGGCGGGGCCAGTTTCGGGCGAGGTCGGTGAGGGTGGCGGGCCGGTGATGGACTGCTTGGCCGCGCAGCGAACGGTTCATCGCGTCCGGGGACGTGAAGGCCAGGACGAACGTGCCGTCGCCGAACTGGGCGGTCGCATAGTGATGTTCGGCGCGTGAGGGGTCGCCGGGGACCGGAAGACACAGGACCGCCCCGGCGAGCAGGTCCAGATAGGCGCGCTGGTCACCGCGATCGCGGGCTTCGGCGAGGGACGTCTCCAGGTCGGCGTCCGGGACGTCCTCGTCCTCGGGGATGGCCAGTGGGATGCCGAGACCGGGAAGCGCGAGCGGCCCTCCGTCGGGACCGCTGCGGCTCGCCTGGTAGACCAGGTCGAGCGGCGAGCGCACGGCGTGCACGTCCCGGAAGGCCGCGGCCATCCGGCCCGCCAGGTGCTCGCAGGTGGCGGAGAGATCGTCGAGGGGACGCCCGGCGCGGTCGGCGACGGAGGCGCGGTGCCACCAGTTGTGCCGGTCGCGGTCGTTCGGCGGGCGCCAGTCAAGGTCGGTCAGGAGCCGTTCCTGGCGCGCGTTCAGCGGCTTGGACAGGAAGGCGCTGCTGACGGCCTCGGCGTCGAGGGCGTCCTGCGTCCGCATCACCTGTACGTACGGCAGCCCGCCGGGCTTCTGCAAGATCAGGAACGACTGGACGGGCAGCCTCATCAGCTCGATGGCCAGCCGTTTGGCGAAGTCGTTCCAGTCCACTTGTCGACCGTACCCGGAACGTCACTCGGTCCAGGGGGCGGGGACGGCATCGGTGCGCACGGGGGTCCACGCTCCGCCGATGGCGTCGTAGACGGCCACGGGGACTGCGTTCTCGCTCTCGTCGCCCTCACCGTTCCAGCGCCAGAGCCGCGTGCCCTGAGGAACGCGAACGGCGATCACCGGACCCGGCGGCACCGCGCCGGGGGACACCTGGCCGGGCTGGGACTCGGGCACGACGGGAGCGGCCAGCGGGGCGGCGGCGACCGGCGGGCCGGCAGTGGGCGGCGGAGCGGCGGCGACTGGCGGGGCGGCGGCGACCGGCTCAGCGGCGGCTGACGGCGGGGCGGCCGCGGCCAGCGGGGCGGCGGCGACCGGCGGGCCGGCAGTGGGCGGCGGAGCGGCGGCGACTGGCGGGGCGGCGGCGGGCGGCTCGGCGGCGGCCACCGCGGGGCGCTCGGGACGCGGCGCGCCGGGTGGGCGCTGGGCGGCGAGGCGGGTGACGGCGGCGGCGTCGAGGTGGACCTCGCTCGGCAGGCCCGCGTTGATGGCGAGCTGCCAGGCCGGGTCCGGCCACGCGGCGGCCAGCTGGCCGAACGACGAGCGCCGGTAGAGGCCCGCGGCCCCGTCGCCGACCGAACGGGCCAGGGCCTGCGGGGACGTGAAGACCATGAGGTAGGTGCCCGAGCCGATGGTGGTCGTCGGGAACTCGGAGAAGTCCGGGTCTTCGACGGCGGCGCCGGTGGCGGGCAGGACGAGGTCCGCCGAGAGCAGCAGCTGGAAGTACGTGGTGTGGTCGGCGCGCTGCTTGGCCTCGGTGAGCAGCGCCTCCAGCTCTTCGGGGTCCATGACGGGGGCGGCCACGTCGTCGACGGCCGACCGGCGCCGCATGCTGACCCGGCTCGGGTCGGCGGTGTCGATGCCGAAGTCCAGGAGCTCGATCAGGCCGCTGCCGTGCCGGTGGAACGACTCGTACACCAGGTCGGACGGGCGCCGCACGCCCTGCACGTCGCGCAGCGCGGTCACCATCACGTCGGCGAGGCGGGCGTAGTCACCCGGGGCGACCGTGTGGATCCCGGTGCCCGACTCGGGCAGCTCGGTCCACCAGTTGCGCGGTGCGGGCTCGACGGGCGGACGCCATCCGGCCTCGCTCATCACCTCTTCGTCGGCCAGCGTGAGCAGCAGCGGGCCGTCGAGGAAGTTGTTGCTGACGGCCTCGGCGTACAGCCGGTCCGGCTCCCGCATCGCCTGGACGTAGTGGCGGCTCTCGTCGCGCTCACGCACGATGAGGATGGTGTCCCTTTCGAGACCCGCCAGCTCGCGTCCAAGACGCTGGGCGAACTCGGACCACTCCAACAAGATCACTCCCTACCGCCGGGGCGTCCCCGGGGCGTCCCCGAGGCTCCGCGAGACCACCGCGGCGCCGCTGCCCGAGATCCCGATGATTGTCGTCCCGGACGCCTCTGGCAAACCGGGAGTTCACTCAGGTGGAGCTTCGTGACGCAACACACGCAGAGATTTCACCAGCTCAGCGCTGTCGGCGCCGCACCGGTCGAGAACGTCGATCAGTTTGTGGAGGATCTCGTGCCGCTCGTAGCCGACGTCCAGGAGTGCCTGCGCGGTCTCCCACAGTTGCGGCGGGTCGCCGTTCCAGAGCCGTTCGGTGAGCCGCTCGTGCGCGTCGAGGTGTTCGGCGGTGGCGCCCGGGTGCTCGAACTCCAGCATGACGCGCCGGTCGTCCGGATCGGCGGGATCAAGGGTCGACAGGTCGATCGACCCGTGCCGCCCGGAGAGCCGGTGCTTGCCGGACAGGAACGGCAGCGCGAACGCCCGGCGGGGGAGCGCCTCCAGCTCGCCGTCGGGCAGCAGCCGGTCGACGAGCTCGCGCTCCAGACCGAACGCCGACGGGTCGCGGTACGCCTCGGCGAACTTGGTGGTGGCGTCCCAGATGGCGTCGAGCGTGGCGCGCACGCCCTCCTCGGGCAGCCCGGTCTGCCGGCCCGCCCAGCGCACCCAGGCCGCCAGCACGTGCGGCACGGCCTCCTGCTCGGTCGGTGAGAGCAGCACCTTGCGGGGCAGCCAGTCCAGCAGGAACATCTCGCACTTGATCGGGCTGACCCGCAGCGGCCGGCCGAAGTCGTGCGCGCACCCGTAGTCGATGATCCGGTCGACGCAGCGCAGGGCGGCGGACCGGTCCGAGAGCTCCTCGGCCTCGTCGGAGGCCAGGAAGCTGACAGCGATCTTCGCGCGCCGGTCCCGGCCGTACGGCTCGGGCAGCGGCGTCCGGCCGCCCGGCGGCAGCGCGCGGACGCGGGCCCGCAGGAACGCGTGGTAGGAGCCGAAGTTGTCGTTGACCGGCGGGTCGACGGTCTCGTTGGTGAACGCCAGGGCGCGTTGCAGCACGGCCCGCGTGTCGCGCGGGTCGAGCTGCTCGAACCGCATCAGCGGGTTGGTGCGGCCCTCCCGTCGGCAGTGGTCGAGGAGCTTGCCGACCTGGGACGACACCCACGCGTCGCGGACCATCCCGCAGGCGGGCGCGTCGCCGTCCCCGGCGGGCGCGGCCTTGTTACGGTCCACCAGGACCACCAGCGCGTGCCGTTCCTCGCCGCCGTAGGTGTACGTGCAGATGATCGAGTCCTGGTCGCCGTAGACGTCGCGGGAGACGTAGCACTCCTCGTGCGCGACCGCGCCGACCCGGTCGGCCCAGCCCGGCCGGGCCACCCCGCGGTCCATGAGCGCGAGCGCGGCGCGTTCGGCCTTGGCCTGCTGCCGTGTGGTGCCGAGGTAGGAGATGCCGGTCAGCAGCGCCAGCGCGGCCGGGGTGCCAGCACGGCCGGCGTGGTCGACCAGCGCCTCGCCGATGACCTCCTCGACCTCGCCCTCGCCGATGCGGTGCCCCCACCAGGAGCCGAGGATCTCGCTCACGATCAACTCGGCGTCCAGCGGGCTGCGCACCGCCAGCAGCTCCCGGGCGTGCCGCAGCATGTCGTCGAAGATCGCGGAGACCTCGTCCGAGGGCGGCCGCCCGTCCCGCGCGGAATCCCCGGGAGGATGGCGGCGGCTGCGGGAACTCACAGCCCTAGCTTCTCAGATCCCGTGCCGCACGGCGCCAAGGACATCATGCGCCGACCGGATTGGCACGGAACGCAGCCCTCAATCCACCCTCCGCACCCACCGACCCGACCGCATACCGAGCGCGTCGATCTGAGTGCGTGCTGCGCAAGGCGACTTGGCCTTGGCTGAGCGAGGCGACTCGGCCTCTTTGCCGAGTGTGACCCGAGCGCGCGTTGGGCGAGGCGACTTGGCCTCTCCGCCGCGCGTCGGCGGTTCAGAGGTCGGCGTGGTCAGGGTGGAACCTGCCGCGTCCGGACGGCGGTTCCGATTTGACCATTCCGACCAGGTGCTCGCGCGCCAGCCGTTCCACGAGATCCGGCGTGGCGTCGAGACCGAGATGCGTCATACAGGCGTGGACGTCGGCCACACAGCGTTCCACCGTGCCGGTGCTGACCGTCGCGAACTCCGCTGCGAGACGCCGCGCGAGCTGGTCGCGGGTCTCGCTCCGGTGATCGGCAAGAGCAGGCATCTACGCACACCCTCCGAGCCCGAGAGGTCCCTGCGGACGGGGTTCCGGCCAACCTCTCCTCGATGTCCTATTTCAACGCGTTTGCTGGGAGTGTCAAGGGCTCTCCGGGCCACGTTTTGGAGGCCCGCCGGCGTCGGTCAGGGGAACCGCGGCGTCGTCCGCCTCCGCTGTGCTGGAACGATCCATCGCGGCCAGCCAGCCGACGTGGTGACGGGCCGCCCAAGCCCGGCCCACCCGGCCGGTGAGCATCCCGGTCAGCGCCTCGCGATCACCCAGCGCGTACCAGAGATGGCCGAACGTCATCACCGCGATCGCCAGCGTCAGCCAGTCGTGCACGAACGTCGCACCGCCGCGCCACGAGTCCGGCCACGGATCGGGGAAGGTGAGCATCGTGCCGGTACCGAGCATGACCAGGATCGCCCCGGCCACGAACGCGGCGTTCAGCTTCTGGCCCGCGTTGAACTTGCCGACCTCGATCACGCCGCGCCCGTCCAGCACCGCCCGCCGGTCCCGCCGCCGCAGCCACTCCGCGTCGCGCGGCCCGAACCGGTTGAGGCGCCGCAGGTCCCGCCGGAACGCCCGCGACAGCAGACCCAGCAGTACGGGCACCGGCAGCAGGAATCCGGCCCACACGTGGATCGGCTTGATCACGTTCCGGCGCCCCACCAGCGTGGCGAGATCCGGTACGTACAGGCACGCCGCCGTCACCAGGCAGACCAGCATCAGCAGCCCGGTGACATGGTGCACCGCCCGCTCGGCGACGCCGAACCGCGCTACTCGTTCGCGGCCGTCAGGTCGGTTCATCGTCGCGTCCGTTCGATTGGCCCACCCAGGCGTCGACGTCGTAGCCGCGTTCCTCCCAGTAACCCGGGACGACGTCGGCGGTCAGCTCGATCCCGCCCAGCCATTTGAGGGACTTGTAGCCGTACATCGGCGCGACGTACAGCCGTACGGGCCCGCCGTGGTCATGCTCTACCGGCCCGCCCAGCATCCCGGTAGCGACCAAGACGTCCCGGCGCCGCGCCTGGTCGAGCGTGAGCGACTCGGTGTAGACGCCGTCGAACGAGTGGAAGCGCACCGCCCGTGCCCGCGGCGACACGCCCACCGCGTCCAGCAGATCGGGAAGCGCGACACCCGCCCAGGCGACGTCCTCCACGCGCCAGCCCGTGACGCACTGGAAATCCTTGGTCATCCGCGTCTGCGGGAGCCGTCCCAGCTCGGCGAACGAGAACGTGCGCGGCTTGTTCACCAGACCGTTCACCGTCAGCCGGTACGTCTCGGGCTTGCGCCTCTTCACGCCCCCGACCACCGAGTAGTAGCGGAAGCCGCCCGCGGCGGGCAGCACCTGGCCGACCGGGCCGAGCGGCGCCAGCGCGCGGTTGACCTTCTGCTGCGCGTTCGCGCCCACGACGATCCCCACGGCCCCGAGGCCGAGCATGCCGAGGATCACCCGCCGCCCGACGGGCGCGCCTGCGGCCTCGTCGTCTTCGTTCACCCTTCCATTCGAGCACCGCCACGTCGGAGGCGCCATGGACGTCCGCCGCACGTAAGGAATCCGTCAGATCCGAGAATCCGCCGGATCTAAGCTGAGGGCATGGTCACCAAGGTTCACCTCGCACAACAGCCGGAGGCGGACGAACTGCTCGGACGCAGCCCGCTCGCCGCCCTGCTCGGCATGCTGCTCGACCAGCAGTTCCCGATGGAACGGGCCTTCGCCGGGCCGTACACGATCATGACCCGCGCCGGTTGGGACGACCTCGACGCGCACGAGATCGCCGCCTACGACCCCGAACGGTTCGAGGCGCTGATGGCGGAGCCGCCCGTGGTGCACCGCTACCCGAAGTCGATGGCCAAGCGGGTGCAGCAGCTCTGCCAGTACCTGGTCGACAACTACGGCGGCGACGCCGAGGCGATCTGGCGGGACGTACCGGACGGGCGAGAGCTGTTCAAGCGACTCAATTCCCTGCCTGGGTACGGCAAGCAGAAGGCGCAGATTTTCACGGCGCTGCTCGGCAAGCAGTACGGGGTGACTCCGGAGGGCTGGCGAGATGCCGCGGGCGCGTACGGCGAGGAGGGCTCGTACCGTTCGGTGGCCGACATCACCGGGCCTGAATCGCTGGACAAGGTCCGGGCCTTCAAGAAGGAGATGAAGGCCGCCGCCAAGGCCAAGGCCTGAACCGCGCTCCGGGAACCGCGCTCCGGGAACCGCCGCTCCGGCATCCGGCATCCGGCATCCGGCAACCGCGCAACCGCGCAACCGCGATCCACAACCGCGATCCGGCAGGCGCGGCGCTGGCTGGTCCAAGCGGACCGTCCCAAAAGACCGCGAGGGCGGGGCCACGCTGACCCGGGAAGCTGACCCTCCGTAAGGCTTTACCTTCTCTTTGCTAAAGAGAAGGAGCCGGGTAGGTCCCTATTCGGGGGGCCCATAATTTGGATCTTCCTTGGACGCACTCCCGCGCGAGGCCTCTGGCGTCGTAGGATCTGCCTTTCGCCGTCCGAACGGGAGTCCCCGGCGATTTCGGGGCCGACCGGCCGGGCGGCGTCCGAATTCCCGGGGGGTCGGGTGACATGGATGCCTGACAGGGCTTCCGTCCACGCCGAACCATCGGGATGATGAGTACCTGACTCCGACCGGTGTTGTGATGGAGGCGGGAGCGTTAGCCTGCTCCCATTCACTCATTGTGATGAAGACTTGCCTCGCGGTACGGGACCCCCTGGGACGGAGGTGTTGTCCATGAGCACCGACACGTCCGTTCCGCGTCCCCGGATCTCTGGGGTGGAGGGCAAGCCCATGGATGCGTCCGACTCCGCGCTGTACGTGACCTTGATGAAGGAGGCTCCCGCCGGGTTCGCGTTCTTCGACACGGGACACGGCTGCCGCCGGGTCAACGACGCGCTCGCCCGCATGCTCGGCGTGGCCGCCGGCGACCTGCAGGACCGCCTCCTCGCCGAGGCGCTCCCCGAGGAGCTCGCGACCGCCTTCGAGGCCGCACTGCGCAAGGTCCTCGCCGAGGACCGCCCGCTGACGGACGTCGACCTGATCGTCCGGCCCGGCGCGCCGCCCGCCTCCGGGTCGTCCACGCCGCCCGCGTCCGCGTCGTCCGCGTCGAGCCAGGCGCCGCCGCCGGGCGGACCGTCGAACGAGACGAACGGCCCGCACGGCTCCAACGGCCCGTCCACCGCCTATCGCCCGGAGAGCGATGGAGACGGCGGCCCAGGCGGCGCCGAGGCCCAGGGCGGCGAGCAGGACCGACCGGCCGGCCTTGGTGGCCTGGGCGGCGCCGACACGCCCGGGCGTCCGCTCGGCGACGAACGCATCCTGAGCTGTTCCTGGCTGCCCTCGCACGGCAAGGACGGCAAGCAGCTCGGCGTCGTGCTCACCGCGCTGGACGTGACCGACCGGCGCCGCGCCGAGGAGGTCATCCGCCGCAAGGAGCAGCGCTACCGCTCGCTCGTGGAGGCCAGCTCCCAGGTGGTGTGGGTGGCGGCGCCCGAGGGCGGCGTGATCGACGACGCGCCCGAGTGGCGGGCGATCACCGGCCAGACGCCCGACGACTACGCCCGCGGCGGCTGGCTCGCGGTCGTGCACCCCGAAGACCGTCCCCGCATCGAGGCGACCTGGCGCGAGTGCGTCGAGGACGACCGCGTCTTCGAGACCAACTACCGCGTCAAGACCAAGAGCGGCACCTACCGCCACTTCGACGTCCGCGCCGTGCCGATCCGGCAGGGCGAGACGGTGATCGAGTGGGTCGGCGCCAACACCGACGTGACCGGCCAGCGCGAGGCCGAGGAGATGCGCGGCCGGCTGACCGAGCAGCTGTCGGCCGCGGCGCTGCGCACCGCGCGGCTCCAGCAGGCCACCTCGATGCTGGCCGAGGCCCTCACCGTCAGCCAGGTCGTCCAGGTGATCACCGAGGTGGGCCGGTCGGCGATCGGCGCCGACTACTCCGCGGTGGCGCTGCTGGACGACGACAAGCTGCGGCTGAGCATCGTCGCGCCGTCCCAGCCGGGCGACGGGCTGGACGGCCGCGGCGGCGAGAGCAGGCCCTCGTCCCGCGACGACTTCAAGGTCAGTGACCAAACCGTTATGTCGGTCGCCGTGCGCGAGAGCCGGCCGTTCCTGGCCGAGCACCCCGACAGCCTCCGGCTGCAGCTGGGCCGTGACGAGGCGGGCCTGTTCCTGCAGCACACCGAGGAGCGCGCGTGGGTCGGCCTGCCGCTGCTCGCGGCCGGTGCCCCGATCGGCGCCCTGCGGTTCTCGTTCACCAGGCCTCGCGAGATCACCGAGGAGGAACGGGTCTTCCTGGAGGCGCTGGCGGGCCAGTGCGCGCTGGCCGTCGAGCGTGCGCTGCTGTTCGAGCGCGAGCACAAGACCGCCGAGGAACTCCAGCGCAGCCTGCTGCCCAGCGATCTGCCGCAGCTGCCCGGCATGCAGCTGGCGGCCCGTTACAACCCCGCGACACGCCATGTGCAGGTCGGCGGCGACTGGTACGACGTGTTCCGGCTGCCGGACGACCGGCTCGCCGTGGCCGTCGGCGACGTCATGGGCAAGGGCGTCCTCGCCGCGGCCGGAATGGGCCGTGTCCGCAACGCCCTGCGCGCCCTCGCGCTGAACGATCCGCGGCCCGCCGCGGTGCTGGCCGGTCTTGACCGGCTGTTCAGCGCGACCGAGGACGAGGAGCAGTTCACCACCGTCGCGTACGCGGTGATCGACCCTGAGACGGGCCGCGGCGCGTTCAGCAACGCGGGCCACCCGCCACCCCTGCTGATCTCGCCTGACACGCCCGCGAGGGTGAGCACCAGGGAGCCCGGCACGCCCCTCGGGTGGCCGAGTCAGCGGCAACAGACAAGTTTTTCCATCGAGACCGGCAACACTGTGGTGTTCTATTCCGATGGACTGGTGGAGAACCGTAGGCGTGGAGTGGACGCCGGCCTCGAGGAGCTCGTCTCCGTGGCCATGGACGCCCCACCTGAAGTGGTAGGAGACCCAGAGAGACTTGTCGACTTCCTGGTCGATCGCATGCTTGCCGGGTATGAGCAAGTGGACGATGTGACCGTACTTGCCCTGCACGTCCCGCCGAAGTCCGCCTGATCATCACCGAAGACCCGCGAGAAGACGGCGTAGTACGTACGAAGGACCGCTCCGCGCCCCCTAAGGTGGTGTGTTACCGGGCAGGACTTCGATGCGGAATGCGCAGCCGTGCCAGAATGCTTGACCCTAGTAAGAGCGGGTACGCTGCGGTCCCGCACCGGGGAGCCCCGCCCAGTGTGTGGTCCCACCCAGTGTGAGGCCGGGCCCGTCAGGGCACTTGGGTCAACCAAGCCACACGTTCGTTCGAGAGGTATTTGTGTCGCCTGCTAGCTCGACCTCGAAAGCGTCAGATCTGCACGAGCACGTCATCGCGCAACTGATCGAGCGTGGACGGTCCCAGGGTTACCTCGAAGCCGACGACGTACGACGTACGTTCGAGGAGGCCGACATCCCCGTGTCGAAGGCCTCCAGCATTCTGCGGAGCCTCAGCAAGGAGGGTGTAACCGTCATGGTGAGCGCTGCCGACTCCGCAGCGCCCAAGCGTCCGCGCAAGCGCGCGGCGCCGACGGCGCGCAGGCCCAAGACAACCGCTGCAGCACAGGAGCAGCCCGACACGGTGACCGCGGTCGTGAGTGACGACGCTGACGAGAACGCCGCCGCGCCCAAGCCGGCGCCCGCGGCGAAGAAGGCCGAGCCCAAGAAGGGCCCGGCGAAGCCGAAGAAGGCCGGGGCCGCCAAGAAGGCCGCCGAGGCCGACGCCGCCAAGGGCCCGGTCAAGAAGGCCGGCAAGGCGGGCGACGACCCCGAGCTCGAAGTCGAGGACGTCGACGTCGCCGACCTCGACGCCGACCTCGTCGACCTCGAGGTCGACCTGGAAGTGGTCGCCGAGCCCGAGGCCGACGAGACCGAGGGTGAGGCCGAGGAGGGCGCCGCCAAGCCCGGCGCCGCCAAGGTGGCCGTCGCCGGCAAGGCGGCCGAGGGCGCCGCGCCCACGTCCGAGGAAGAGTCGTTCACGCTCAGTGACGACGAGGACGACGCTCCGGCGCAGCAGATCGCCGCCGCCGGCGCGACCGCCGACCCGGTCAAGGACTATCTCAAGCAGATCGGCAAGGTCCCGCTGCTCAACGCCGAGCAGGAGGTCGAGCTCGCCAAGCGCATCGAGGCGGGCCTGTTCGCCGAGGAGCGGCTGGCCGCCGACGGCCCGTCGATGTCCGAGGAGGACCTCGAGGACTTCGAGTGGATCGCCGAGGACGGCCGCCGCGCCAAGAACCACCTGCTGGAGGCCAACCTCCGCCTCGTGGTCTCGCTGGCCAAGCGCTACACCGGCCGCGGCATGCTGTTCCTGGACCTGATCCAGGAGGGCAACCTCGGCCTGATCCGCGCGGTCGAGAAGTTCGACTACACCAAGGGCTACAAGTTCTCCACGTACGCCACCTGGTGGATCCGGCAGGCGATCACCCGCGCGATGGCCGACCAGGCCCGCACCATCCGCATCCCGGTGCACATGGTCGAGGTCATCAACAAGCTGGCCCGCGTCCAGCGCCAGATGCTCCAGGACCTGGGCCGCGAGCCCACCCCGGAGGAGCTGGCCAAGGAGCTCGACATGACCCCGGAGAAGGTCGTCGAGGTCCAGAAGTACGGCCGCGAGCCGATCTCCCTGCACACCCCGCTGGGCGAGGACGGCGACAGCGAGTTCGGTGACCTCATCGAGGACTCCGAGGCGATCGTCCCGGCCGACGCGGTCAGCTTCACGCTGCTGCAGGAGCAGCTGCACTCGGTGCTCGACACGCTGAGCGAGCGCGAGGCGGGCGTGGTGTCGATGCGGTTCGGCCTCACCGACGGCCAGCCCAAGACGCTCGACGAGATCGGCAAGGTGTACGGGGTGACCCGGGAGCGCATCCGCCAGATCGAGTCCAAGACCATGTCCAAGCTGCGCCACCCGAGCCGCAGCCAGGTCCTGCGCGACTACCTGGACTAGCCGAGCCCAACGGAACGCCGGTCTCGCCCAAGGGCAAGACCGGCGTTTCCCATCCCCAAGCCCCAACCGCCGGACACCAGCGCCGTGCCGGCCCTGCGCCGTCCCGGGTCTGCGCCGTCCCGGGTCTGCGCTGTGCTGGCCTGCGCTGTGCTGGCCTGCGCTGTGCCGGGCCTGCGCCCTGCTGGAACTCGCGGAGTGGCCGGGTCTGCGCTGTGCCGGATTTGCGCCGTGCTGGAAGCTGCGGTGCACCGGATCTGTGGCGTGGCCGGGCCTGCGGCGTGCCGGGACTGAGCCGTGCCGGAACCTGTGGCGTGCCGGGCCCGTGGCGTGGCCGGGTCTGCGCTGTGCAGAAGGCGCGGCGTGGCTGGGGTTGCGGGCTTGGTGCGTGCTGAGACTGGTCAGGTTGGGAGGATGATGTCCAGGTTGGTGCCGTTCAGTTCTACGGCGTAGCCGAGGCCGGCTACGGCCTTGAGGAGTTCTTCGGGTGTACGCGGGCTCGCGCCTGCCTTGATCAGGTCGTGGGCCACCTTGCCGCGGGTCGCCTTGGCCATGTGGCTGACGACCGTGCGCTTCGGCACGCCGCCGAGGATGCGCTCGCGGAACACGCGGACCGCCACCGCCGGTTGCGGAGCCTTCCACGCCGCCATGTACGGGCCGGAACGCATGTCCACCACCAGCCGTCCGCCGGGGCGCAGCGCCTCCTGGAGGGCGGGGCGCCAGATGGCCGCGAGGCGGCCCTCTGTGGGCAGCGTCACGCCCATGGCCAGCCGGTACGGGGGGATGCGGTCGGTGAGCCGTAGGGCACCCCACAGGCCCGAGAAGACGATGATCTGGTCGGCGGCCCGGTCGGCGTCCAGGTCGGGCAAGGCCAGGTTGTCGTAGAGCACGCCGGTGTAGAGCCGTGAGACGGGCAGGGTCGGCGCCTCGTACAGGCCTCGGTTGCGGTCGAGCGCTTCGGCGACCTGCCCCGCGGGCAGGCCCAGCACCTCTGACGCGTCCTTGCGCACGCACACCTCGGCCAGCGCGCAGAGCACGCGCTCGCGGGTGGGGTTGAGTTCGGGGAAGCTGAGCCGGGCCAGATCGAGCGGCGGACCGTCCCCGCCGGTCGCCTTCCGCTCCGACGGCGGCAGCAGGATCAGCACTCTTCCCCCCGGACAACATGACGATCAGGTGACCCCGTAAGGTTCCTGCGATGGACGATCTTGTGGCCGCGGCGTGGCCCGCTCCGTTCTCCCAGGATATGGGGGGTTGGCGGCTGCGACACGCCGACGGGGTGACCAAGCGCGCCAACTCCGTGCTGCCGTTGGGGGACCCGGGTCCGGTGGACGCGGCGATCGAGGGCGTCGAACGTTTCTACGCCGGGCTCGGCCTTCCCGCGGTCTTCTCGATGGCTGCTGGGGCGTGTCCGGCGGGCCTGGACGGGACGCTCGCGGAGCGTGGCTATGCCCGCCTCGATCCCACCCTGGTGATGGTCAGGGAGCTCGACGGGCCGGGCGCCGGTGCGGACGGGGTGACGATCGACA
The DNA here is from genome assembly GCF_039533225.1 of Actinomadura fulvescens. NCBI lineage: Bacteria > Bacillati > Actinomycetota > Actinomycetes > Streptosporangiales > Thermomonosporaceae > Actinomadura > Actinomadura fulvescens. The sequence continues at coordinate 204,501 of NZ_BAAATD010000002.1, forward strand.
CGGCGCCGTCGCGGGAATGGCTGGACCTGTGGTGGTCGGTCGACGGCCGGTATCCGGAGGGGCTGCCGATGGCGGAGAAGATCCTCACGGGGGTTCCGGCGGGGTACGCGATGCTCGACGGCGTGGCGGTGGGGCGCGGCGTGCCTCAAGGGGAATGGCTCGGTGTCTATGCGATGGCGGTGGCGCCGGAGGCGCGGCGGCGCGGCCTCGGCCGGCGCGTGCTCCACGCGTTGCTGAGCTGGGGGCGCGAGCAAGGATGCGAGCGCGCCTATTTGCTGGTCGTCGAGGAGAACGCGGCGGCCCGCGCGCTGTACGAGGCGGAGGGTTTCGAGATCGCCGGGGGTTATCACTATCGCGTTCGCGAGAAGTGACCATTCAATACGGAGAGTATTGAAGTGATAACTGTACGAAACTGCCGGTGACTTCTCCGGAAATGCCGACGGCGGCCACCGATACCGGTGACCGCCGTCGCGAGATTCTTTTATGTAGGGGCTTACCGCTCCTCCGTCGACGCGGAAGCGGGGGTTTCGATCAGCCTGTCGCTCTCGTCCTGAATGTCGGCCCCGTTCGCGCGGAGAGCCTCTGCGTACTTGCGCCCGTGGTGGGCACAGAACAGAAGGTCGCCGCCGCCTACAAGGACTGCACGGACGTAGGCCTGGGCGCCACAGCGGTCGCAACGGTCTGCGACGGACAGCGGCTTGGTTGGGGCAAGGGCTCCAGTCACGGCACCTTCCTCATGCTCGGGGTCGGTACTTAGGAGAACATCTAACCCGACGCTGACGTTCCCAACCTGCTTCCAAGTACGCCCAGAGCAGAATGGGGCAATAAGTGACCGACGTCACACGTTCTCGCAAGGGTTATATGAACGTCACGCGGCGTCCCAGCGGAACAGCCTGGTAGCGGCCATGGCGCCTACCAGCGCGATCCCCAGAAGGATTGCGATCTGTGGAAGGGCCGACGAGGGTCCGAGGCCCCGCATCATGACGTTCAACATCCCCTCGTTCAGATAGCGCAGCGGAAAAACGTACGACAGCACCCGCATCCAGCCGGGAGCGGCGTCGAGCGGGAAGAACGAGCCGCCGAGGAACGCCATCGGCAGCACGATCAGCTGCGTGACGCTCTGTGCCGTCTCCTGGGTCCTGGCCCAGGCGCCGATCACCATCCCGATCGACAGGAAGGCCAGCACGCCCGAGACCATCAGCGGGATCGACATCCACCACGAGTGCTCCAGCCGCAGCCCGAAGACCGGCAGGCCGGCCACCGCCAGGAACAACGCCAGCTGTACGAGCGCGATGCCGATGCTGACCACCACCCGCGCGCCGAAGACGGCCGAGATCGGCGCGGGCGACAGCCGGAGCCTCCGCAGGATGCCCTTGGTACGCCAGGTCACCAGCGTCTGGGACGCACCGAACACGGCCGCCGAGGCCAGCGCCCAGCCCAGCAGGCTCGGGGTGAAGAACTGGATCGCCTTCGTGGAGTCGTCCTCGACCTGCTGCGCCGCGAGCCGGTACGTCGGTGGCTTGCCCGTGGCCGCGAGGTTGGCCGCCTGCACGATCGAGTCCAGGTAGCCCCGGACGGTTCCTGACTTGACCGGGTCCGCGGCCGAGTAGTGCACGACGACGCCGTCCCCGCGCTGCTCGACGGCGGCGTCGGCGTCCCCCTTCTCGACCTTCTTCAGGGCGTCGGCCCGGTCGGTGCTCGCCTTGATCGACATGATCCTGCCCAGCTCGGCGCCGCCGTGCGCGCGGGCCTGGTCCAGCACGGCCACCCGGCCTATCTCGATCACCTTGGCCCTGGACGTGCTCTGGTCGCCGAACATCCCACCGAAGATCACCAGGAACATCAGCGGGAACAGGATCGTGAAGAACAGCGCGCCCCGGTCCCGCCGGAAACCGAGGAACATCGCGCGGGCCAGGCTCCTGAAGCTCGCGAACGTGCTCATGCGCGGTACTCCCTGCCGGTGAGCTCCAGGAAGACGTCCTCAAGGGTGCCGCCATCGATCCGCACGCCCGCCAGCGCGTCCTCGGCGGCCATCGCGGCCACGACCGCCGACGGGTCACGGGTCGAGATCGTCAGCGACACGCCGTCGTCTGTCACCTTGCCGGCGCCCGGCAGCGCTCGCGCGGCCTCCGAGGTCAGGACCCCGCTGGCGACGCTGATGCGGGCGGGCGCGTCCAGCGCGCGGACCAGGGCGGCAGGCGGGCCCGAACGCAGGATCCGGCCCCGATCCATGATCGCGACACGGTCGCAGAGCAGCTCCGCCTCGTCCAGGTGATGGGTGGTGAGCACGATCGTCCGGCCCCCGGTGTTGAGCTCGCGCAGCAGGTCCCACAGGTTGCGGCGCGCCTGCGGATCGAGCGCGGCGGTCGGCTCGTCCAGGAACACGAGCTCGGGGTCGTGCACGAGGGCGCAGGCGATGGACAGCCGCTGGGCCTGCCCGCCCGACAGCCTCTCGACCTGGACGTCGGCCTTCTCGCCGAGCCCGACCGACTCCAGCATCGCGTCGGCCTTCCGGCCCGGCACGCCGTAGAGCGAGCCGAACGTCCGCAGCTGCTCGCGCGCCGTCAGCCGTTCGAAGAACGACGACGCCTGGAGCTGGACCCCGATGCGGCGCAGCAGCCCGGAATCGCGCGGCCACGGCGGGAGCCCGAGGACCGTGACCGTGCCCTCGTCCGCCTGCCGGAGACCTTCGATGATCTCCAGCGTGGTCGTCTTGCCGGCGCCGTTCGGACCCAGGATCCCGAAGAACTCGCCCTGATGCACCTCGAACGACACGCCGTCCACTGCCCGCACGTCCCCGTACCGTTTGCGGAGACCGTCAACGCCGATGGTGTGTGCCATGATCGGGACGTTACGGAGCGCGAGGTCAGGGGACACCCGTCCACGGGTGGAGTTCGGCTTCTCCACCCCGGCCCTGAGTCGTGACAGCCAACCCCCGGGGATCATTCGATGATATGTTCGAACACCGGCTCGCCCGCACCCGGCGGCGAGCCTGCCGGAGGATCGTCGGTGCTCAGGGGTACCCTGCTGCCGACCCCCTTCCCGAGGAGCACACGCAGTTGACCGCCGCGACCGCTGAAAAGGCCACCGACGATCCGCACGGCTACTCCGCCCGGCACCTCTCGGTGCTGGAGGGGCTGGAGGCCGTCCGCAAGCGACCCGGCATGTACATCGGGTCGACCGACAGCCGGGGACTCGCGCACTGTCTCTGGGAGATCGTCGACAACTGTGTCGACGAGGCGCTGGCCGGTTACTGCACCCATATCGGCGTGACGATGCACCCGGACGGCTCGTTCGAGGTCGTCGACAACGGCCGCGGCATCCCCGTCGACATCGAGCCCAAGACCGGCCTCGCCGGCGTCGAGGTCGTCATGACCCGGCTGCACGCGGGCGGCAAGTTCGGCGGCGTGTCCTACACCGCGTCCGGCGGCCTGCACGGCGTCGGCGCGTCCGTCGTCAACGCGCTGTCGGCACGCGTCGACGTCGAGGTGGACCGTGACGGCGCCACCCACGCGATCAGCTTCAAGCGCGGCCTGCCGGGCGAGTTCGCCACCCCCGGGCCGGAGGGCCGGTTCAAGAAGAAGTCCGGCATGCGCAAGATCAGGAAGGTGGCCAAGAAGACCACCGGCACCCGCGTGCGCTTCTGGCCGGACCTGCAGATCTTCATCAAGGACGCCACGGTCGAGCAGTCCCTGGTCATGGACCGGATGCGGCAGACCGCGTTCCTCATCCCCGGGCTGACCATCGACGTCCGCGACGAACGCGGCGAGGAGGTCGTCGAGGAGACCTTCCGCTTCGACGGCGGCATCAGCGAGTTCTGCTCCTACCTGGCCAAGGACGCCGAGATCATCAGCGTTCTCCGGCTGCAGGGCCGCGGCCACTTCACCGAGACCGTGCCCGTCCTCGACGACCAGGGTCACCTGACCCCCACGGATGTGGAACGTGACCTCGAGGTCGACGTGGCGCTCCGCTGGGGCACCGGCTACGACACCGTCACCAAGTCGTTCGTCAACGTGATCGCCACCCCCAAGGGCGGCACCCACGTGCAGGGCTTCGACCGGGCGCTGGTCAGGGTGCTCAACGAGCAGCTGCGCGCCACCAAGCTGCTCAAGACCAGCGACGAGAACGTCATCAAGGAGGACATCCTCGAAGGCCTCACCGCCGTCGTCACCGTCCGCCTGCCCGAGCCGCAGTTCGAGGGTCAGACCAAGGAGATCCTCGGCACCTCGGCGGCCACCCGCATCGTCCAGCAGGTGGTGGCCCGCGAGCTCAAGAAGATCTTCGACAACCCGCCGCGCGGCCAGAAGCAGCCGCTGCGCGCCGTACTGGAGAAGATCGCCGGCGCCGCCAAGACCCGTATCGCGGCCCGCACCCAGCGCGACAACCAGCGCCGCAAGAACGCCCTGGAAAACTCCGCCCTCCCGGCCAAGCTGGTCGACTGCCGCACCGCCGACGACCGCAGCGAGCTGTTCATCGTCGAGGGCGACTCGGCCCTCGGCACCGCCAAGCTGGCCCGCAACTCCGAGTTCCAGGCGCTGCTGCCGATCCGCGGCAAGATCCTCAACGTGCAGAAGGCGTCCGTCGCCGACATGCTCAAGAACGCCGAGTGCGCCGCCATCATCCAGGTCATCGGCGCGGGCTCGGGCCGCAGCTTCGACATCGACGCCGCGCGCTACGGCCGCATCATCCTCATGGCCGACGCCGACGTCGACGGCAGCCACATCCGGTGCCTGCTGCTGACGCTGCTCTACCGCTACATGCACCCGATGCTGGAGGCGGGCCGGGTCTTCGCCGCCGTGCCGCCGCTGCACCGCATCGAGCTGGTCAAGCCCAAGAAGGGCCAGGACAAGTACGTCTACTGCTACACCGACGGCGAGCTCCGCAAGAAGCTCGTGGAGTTCGAACGCAAGGGCCAGCGTTGGAAGGAGCCGGTCCAGCGCTACAAGGGCCTCGGTGAGATGGACGCCGACCAGCTGGCCGAGACCACGATGGACCCGCAGCACCGCATCCTGCGCCGCATCCGCATCGAGGACGCCGAAGAGGCGGCCAAGATCTTCGATCTGCTGATGGGCAGCGAGGTGGCGCCGCGCCGCGAGTTCATCACCGCGGGCGCCGCCGAGCTCGACATCGAACGCATCGACACCTGACGCACCGGCGCGCCTGACCGCGCACCGGCGCGCCTGACCGCGCACCGGCATGCCTGACCGCGCACCGGCATGCCTGACCGCGCACCGGCATGCCTGACCACCCACCGGCATGCCTGACCACCCACCGGCATGCCTGACCACCCACCGGCATGCCTGATCGCGTACCGGCGCGGGGTGGTGGCAAATCTTACGAGGTTCGTACGGCGGGCCGCGATTCTCCCTGAAGCGGCCCGCGGCGGCCTAGCGTCGGCGGCATGAAGGTGCTGCTCACCGGCTCCGCCGGGTTCATCGGCTCGCACATCGCCGACGCGCTGACCGCCGCCGGGCACACCGTCCGCGGCCTCGACCTGCGACCCGCCGACGGGTCCGGCGACGGGTCGGCCGCCGCCGATGTGCGGGACGCCGGTTCGGTCGCGCGGGCGCTCCGAGGTGTCGACGCGGTCTGCCACCAGGCCGCGATGGTCGGCCTCGGCGTGGATGTCTTCGATCTGCCCGCGTACGTCTCCGTCAACGCGCACGGCACCGCCGTTCTGCTGGCCGAGATGGCGCGGGCAGGTGTGGGCGCACTGGTGCTCGCCTCGTCGATGGTGGTGTACGGGGAAGGCGCGTACACCTGCGAGCGCCACGGCTCCGTACGGCCCGGCCCGCGCGCGGAGGCGACGTTGAGGGCGGGACGCTTCGAGCCCGGCTGTCCGCGGTGCGACCGGCCGCTCACCTCCGGGACGGTCGGCGAGGACATCGCCGTCGACCCGCGCAACGTCTACGCCGACACCAAGGTCGCTCAGGAACATCTGGCGGCGTCGTGGGCCCGGATGACGGGCGGCACCGTGGCAGCGCTGCGCTACCACAACGTGTACGGGCCGCGGATGCCGCTCGACACGCCCTACGCCGGGGTCGCCGCGCTCTTCCGGTCCCGGCTCCGGCGCGGTGAGGCGCCGCTCGTGTACGAAGACGGACGGCAGCGCCGCGACTTCGTTCACGTACGTGACGTCGCCCATGCCAACGTGCTGGCGCTCGAACACGTCCGCGCGGAACCAGCCGAACGGTTCCGCGCCTACAACATCGCAAGCGGCACTCCGCGCACGATCGCCGACCTGGCCGAGGCGTTGGCCGACACCCACGGAGGTCCCGAGCCTCGGGTGACCGGTGGCTACCGGCTCGGGGACGTGCGGCACATCGTGGCATCGTCCGACCGGGCGCGGCGGGAGCTGGGTTTCACGGCCGGGATCTCGTTCGCCGAAGGCATGGCCGAGTTCGCGGCGGCGGGGGTACCGGCATGATCGACGTCATCCTGCCGTGCCTCAACGAGGCGGAGGCGCTTCCCTGGGTGCTGTCGAGGATGCCCGCCGGTTACCGGCCGATCGTCGTCGACAACGCCTCCACCGACGGCTCGGCCCGTGTCGCCAGGGAGCATGGAGCAGAGGTCGTGGCCGCGCCGGCACGGGGTTTCGGCGCGGCCTGCCACACCGGAATGCTCGCGGCCTCGGCGGAGGTCGTGTGCGTCATGGACGCCGACGCCTCACTCGATCCGGGCGAGCTCCCCGGGTTGGTGGCCGAGCTGGGCACCGATCCGCGTCCGGGACTCGTGCTGGGGCGGCGGCGTCCAGCCGGACGCGGGGCGTGGCCGCCGCACGCCCGGTTCGGCAACGCGGTGCTGGCGCGTTCGCTCAACCGGCGCGCGGGCACGCGGCTGCACGATCTCGGGCCCATGCGCGCCGCCCGCCGCGCCGACCTGCTGGCACTCGACCTGCGCGACCGGCGCTTCGGCTACCCGCTGGAGATGGTCCTGCGGGCGGCGGAGGCGGGCTGGCGGGTCGTCGAGCTGGACGTGCCCTACCTGCCGCGCACGGGCCGGTCCAAGGTCACCGGTACGGTCGGCGGCACCGTACGGGCCGTCCGTGACATGCGCCGGGTGCTCGCTGAGGTCGCGTCATGAACGCCACGCACGCACTGAACGCCACGTACATCGTCATCGCCAAGGAGCCGGTGCCGGGCCGGGTGAAGACCCGCCTCACGCCCCCATACACGCCGGAGGAGGCGGCCGGACTAGCGGAGGCCGCGCTCACCGACACGCTCGCGACGGTCGCCTCCATTCCTGACGCCGACCGGGTGCTCGCGCTGGCGGGAACCCCAGGGCCATGGCTCGCGCCCGGCTTCCGCGTGCTTCCTCAGCGCGGCGGTGGACTGGACGAACGGCTCGCCGCCGCCTTCGACGACGCCTTCGCCGGACGTCCCCTCGTCCTGATCGGCATGGACACCCCGCAGGTCACCGCCGCCCTGCTGCGCCAGGCCGCGGACGCGCTGCGCACGCATGACGCGGTGTTCGGCCCGGCGGCCGACGGCGGGTTCTGGCTGCTCGGCCTCACCCGGCCCGACGCCGCCCTGCTGCGCGGCGTTCCGATGTCGCGTCCCGGCACCGGTCAGGCCCAGCTCGACCGGCTGCGCGGGGCGGGCCTGTCGGTGGCGTCGCTGCCGGTGCTGACCGACGTCGACACGGCCGCCGACGCCGAGAGAGTGGCCGCCGCCGCGCCCGGCGGCCTGTTCGCGGCCACGCTGCGGGAACGGCGGGCCGTACGGACATGATCGGGGAGCTGTACGAACGGGCCCTGGAGGGAGCGCACCGCGTCGACATCGAGGACGCGGCGGGCGGGCGGCGTCCGCTGCCGGTCGGCGACTGGCTGGAGGCGCGGCCCGGCGACGCGGCCCTGCTCGACCGGTGCGCCGGGCCGACGCTGGACGTCGGTTCGGGGCCGGGGCGGCTGACGGTCGCGCTGACCGAACGCGGCCTGCTCGCGCTCGGCATCGACATCGCCCCGTACGCGGTCGCGCTGACCGTGGCGGCGGGCGGGCCGGCACTGCGCCGGGACGTGTTCGACCGCGTGCCGGGGGCCGGGCTATGGCAGACGATCCTGCTGGCCGACGGCAACATCGGCATCGGCGGTGACCCGGTGGCCCTCCTGCGCCGGGCCGGGGAACTGCTCGGCGCCGGCGGACGGATCCTCGCCGAGGTCACCGCCCCCGGCAGCCGTTCGCGTGTCGAGCGGGTCCGGCTCCGCACGACGCAGGCGGTCGGGGAGTGGTTCCCGTGGGCCCGGGTATCGGCCGACGACGTCGGCGTGTTCGCCGCGAGCGCGGGGGCCTCGGTGTCCGAACGCTGGGAGGAGGCCGGACGATGGTTCGCCAGCCTGCGGTTCTAGGACGCTTCAGCAGCCGACTGCACGACGAGCGCACGGCCTCGTGGCTCGGCATCTGGCTGGGCGTCGCGTTCGGCGTCGCGTTCGTCACCGGGCTGATCAGCCACTTCATGCAGCAGCCGCCCGACTGGCTGCGCTGGCCGTCGCGGCCGGTGAACCTCTACCGGGTCACCCAGGGACTGCACGTCATCGGCGGCCTGGCCACGATCCCGCTGCTGCTGGCCAAGCTGTGGACGGTCTATCCCAAGCTGTTCCAGTGGCCGCCGCTGAGGTCGGCCGGGCACGCGGTCGAACGGGGGCTCGTCTTCCTGCTCGTCGCCGCCGCGCTCTTCCAGCTGCTCACCGGGCTGCTGAACATCGCCTACTGGTACGCGTTCCCCTTCTTCTTCACGGTCGCGCACTACTGGACGGCCTACATCCTGATCGGCGCGCTGATCATCCACGGGGTGAACGAATGGGCCAAGGTGCGGCGCACGGTCATGAAGCGGCCCGAGGACGGCGTGGACCGGCGGGGTTTCCTGTTCACCGTGGCGGCGGCGTCCGGGGCGGTCGTGCTGACCACGGCCGGGGAGACGTTCTCGCCGCTGGCCCGGCTCGCGGTCCTGGCCCCGCGCCGTCCGGGCGTCGGGCCGGCGGGAGTGCCGGTCAACACCAGCGGGCTGGCGGCCGGGGTCACGACCACCGCCCGTGACCCCGGCTGGCGGCTGACCGTCACGGGCCGGGTCGAACGCGAACTGTCGTTCTCGCTGGCCGAGCTGCGTGCTCTGCCGCAGCACACCGAGCGGCTGCCGATCACGTGCGTCGAGGGCTGGAGCGCCGGCGCCACCTGGACCGGCGTGCGCCTGCGCGACCTGCTGCGGATGGCGGGCGTGGCCGACGACGCGCGGGTACGCGTGGAGTCGCTGCAACGCGGCGGGAAGTACCGGGCTTCGTGGGTCGACCCGCCGCACTGGCGCGACCCGCTCACCCTGCTCGCCGTGGACCTGAACGGCGCGCCCCTCGACCTCGACCACGGCCGTCCGTGCCGGCTGATCGCGCCCAACCGGCCGGGCGTGCTCCAGACCAAATGGCTGCGCGCGGTGGTGGTCGCATGAGAAGCCGGGTGATCCTCTACGCCCTCGGCGGGACGTTCATCGTGATCGGGCTCCGCGGCGTCCTGACCGAGTCGGAGCCCCGTTCCTGGGCGATCTGGTTCGCGGGCGTGGTGCTCGTCCACGATGCCGTGCTCGTTCCGGCCGTCCTGCTGATCGGCGCGCTGACGGCTCGGTTGCCCGGCGCCTATCGCCGCGCGGTCCGGATCGCGCTGATCGTTGGCGGTGCTCTCGTGCTGGTGGCGCTGCCGATGTCGCTCAGTACCGGCCGCCGGTTCGACAACCCCTCGCTCCTGCCGCTGTCGTACGGGCGCAACCTCGCCGTGGTGCTGGCTCTCGTCCTGGCAGTCCTGGCCGCCTGGCTCATCCGGAAACGGACGCAGAAATGACCACGCAAGAATCTCCCACCGACACCGCGACCGACACCGCCAGCGACGCCGCTGCGCGTGAAGCTCAGTCGGGCTCGCGGGCGTCACGGGGGCGTGCCGGTCTGGTGGCCGTGGTGGTGTGGGCGGTGCTCGTCGCCGCGGCGTTCGCGGTCGGCCACCTCCTGCGCCGCGCCAGGCTCTCCAGCGAGGACCTGCTTCCACCGCTGCACGCGCAGCTGCGGGCCGATCCGTACACCTGGCGGATGATCCCGGCCGTGTGCGTCGCGGTCGCCTGTGTCGCCGTGCTGCCGGTGCTCGTGCGGCGGCTGGCGTGGCGGCCGCTGCTCCTGGCGTCGTGGGCGGCGACGCTGGCGTGGACGCTCGCGCTGGCCTGGAGCGACGGGATCGACCACCTCGCGCGGCCGCTCGACAACCCGGGCGAGTACCCGGCCGGGGTCGGCGCCGTCCGGGATGATCCGCTCGGCTGGCTGCGCACGTTCACCGACCGGTTGCATGACTATCCGACCCATGTGCGCGGCCACCCGCCGCTGCCCACGCTCGTCGTCTGGGCGCTCGACGCGGTCGGACCGGGCGGGACGACCTGGCCCGCGATCGTGATCGTGCTGGTGGGCACGTCCGCCGTCGTCGCCGTCGCGCTGACCGTGCGCCGGCTGGCCGGGGAGGAGGTGGCCCGCCGGACGCTGCCGTTCCTGGTGATGGCTCCGCTGGTGCTCTGGATCGCGACCGCGATGGACGCGTTCTTCCTCGGCGTGGGCGCCTGGGGGACGGCCCTCGTCGCGGTCGCCGCGGGCCGCGATCACATCGTCGCGGCCGTCGGCGGGGGGCTGCTGCTCGGCTCGCTGCCCTATCTGAGTTACGGCCTGCTGCCCCTGTTCGCGGTCCCGGCGGCCGTGCTCATCGCCTGCCGCCCGTCCGCCCGGGTCGTGGTGGCGCTGCTGTGCGGCTGCGCGGCCGTGCCGGTGGCGTTCACGCTGCTCGGATTCTGGTGGCCGGACGGCGTGGCGGCGACGTACGACACGTACCGGGTCAGCAGCGGGTCGGCGAAGCGCTCGTACTGGTACTTCCTGGTCGCCGACTTCGCCGTGCTGGCGATCCTCGTCGGCCCGGCCGTCGCGCACGCCCTGCCGTCGTCCCTGGCGTCCGTGGTGCGCGCGGCGCGGGCCCGGACGGCGCCGCCTGCTCCCGGACTGCTCGCCGGGGCGGCGTTGCTCGGCACCCTCGCACTGGCGCTGTCGGGGGTGACCAGGGGCGAGGTCGAACGCATCTGGGTGCCGTACGCCGCCTGGATCGTGGTCGCCGCCGCCCGTCACACGCCGCCGTCCCGGGGATGGCTGGCCGCCCAGGCGGTGACGGCGCTCGCCGTTCAGGCCCTCGTCCTGTCGGAGTGGTGACGCGGGCGCCGGGACGCTCGCTCGGCGTTGCCGGTCATTGACGATAAGTGATCGACAGCTGGGTAGGTGGTGATCCAGGGCCGAGGCGAGGGGAGCGCGCATGTCGGAGACGGCGGTCGCGGCGCGGGAGTCCGAGGGCGGGCTCAAACGGGTCATCGGACGCAGGGTGCTCATGCTGTTCGTGGTCGGGGACATTCTCGGCGCGGGCATCTACGCGCTGGCCGGTCAGGTCGCGGGCAAGGTCGGCGGGGCGGTGTGGCTGCCGTTCCTGGTGGCCTTCGTGCTGGCCGCGCTGACCGCGACCGCGTACGCGGAGCTGGTCGGCAAGTATCCCCAGGCCGCCGGGGCCGCGCTCTACGTCAACAAGGCGTTCGGCGTCCCGTTCGTGACGTTCATCGTGGCGTTCGCCGTGATGATGAGCGGGATCACCTCGGCGAGCGCGGCGGCGCGGGCGTTCGGCGGGAAATACCTGGCCGAGTTCGTCTCGCTGCCGACGCTGGTGGGCGCGCTGGTCTTCCTCGGGCTCGTGACGCTGGTCAACTTCGCCGGGATCTCCGAATCGATCAAGGTCAATGTGGTGCTGACGCTGATCGAGGCGTTCGGGCTGGTCGTCATCATGGTGATCGGGGTGTTCGCGCTGATCAGCGGGGACGGCGAGCCGAGCCGGGCGCTGGAGTTCGACCCGGCGAACGGGGCGTTCCTCGGCGTGCTCGGCGGCACCGCGCTGGCGTTCTACGCGATGCTCGGCTTCGAGGACTCGGTCAACCTGGCCGAGGAGGCCAAGGATCCGGCCAGGGACTTCCCACGGGCGCTGTTCGGAGGGCTCGCCGTCACCGTGGTCATCTACCTGGCGGTCGCGTTCACGACGACGATGCTCGTGGACACCGCGACGCTGCGGACCTCGACGGGCCCGCTGCTGGAGGTCGTGAAGGTCGCGGGGCTGAGCTTCCCGCCGAAGCTGTTCGCGCTGATCGCCCTGCTGGCGGTCGGCAACACCGCGCTGATCAACATGATCATGGCGTCGCGGCTGGTGTACGGGATGGCGCGGGAACGGATCGTGCCGCCGGTGTTCGCCGTGACGCATCCGACGCGGGCGACGCCGTGGGCCGCCATCGTGTTCACCGTGGCGCTGGCCGTGGTCCTGGTGAGCACCGGCGACATCGGCGGGCTGGCCGACACGACGGTGTTGCTGCTGCTGTCCGTCTTCGCGCTGGTGAACCTGTGCGTGCTGGTGCTGCGCCGGGACACGGTCGAGCACGACCATTTCCGCGCGCCCACCTGGATGCCCGCGCTGGGCGCGGTGAGCTGCCTGTTCCTGGCGCTGCCCATCACGGGGCGGGAGGGCGTGGTCTACCTGCGGGCCGCGATCCTGCTCGGGATCGGCGTGCTGCTGTGGCTGGTCAACCGGCTCCTCGTCGGCAGGATCGACGAGCTCGACATCAGCCGGGTCGACTCCGAGTAGCCCCACCCGCCGGGGTGAACCTAGGACCACCCCAAGTCGGACATACGGGCTACCGACGCCACCCCCGCCTCCGCGGGACCGTAGTGATCAACGGTTCCGGGGAGGGGTGGCGATGGATCTGGAGGACGTGGGCGCGGCGGTCCAGGCGTGGCTGTCTTTGCCGCCCGTCGCGGTCGTCCTCACCGGCTGGCGGCTGTGCGGGTACGCGATGTCGGCCGGTGAGGGGCTCGCCGGTCTGCAGCGGCACGATCTCTGGGCCGTCGTCGTGGCGTTGGCGTGGTTCGCTCCGTGGTCGTGGTTCGCTCCATGGTCTCGGGCGGTCCGGGAGGCGGCGGTGGGACGCTTGTACTGGACCACGCATCCAGTAGCGCTGGTGACTTCCGTGTCAGGAGACACACCCGCCTCCGGTTTTCGGCAGAATGCTGGCTCGTGCGCGCACTTCGGGGGATCTTCGACTGGACGCTGTTCGCCGTGCTGCCCGTCCTGGTGCTGGCGGGATGCACGTTCGGCGGCGGTGACGGGCGGCCGGGCGGCGGGGGAGCGGGCGGTGGTCCGGGCACGTCCGCCGTGGCGGCCCCGGCCAAGGCCGCCGACACCGTGGCGGAGAACGCGCGGCCGGGCACGCCTGACTGGCGGCTGCGCAAGCGCGGTCAGGCGGACGAGATCGAAGGTTACGCCGACCGGGTGAGCGTGCTCCCCGGCGAGAGCTTCCGCCTGTTCGTGTCGACGACGACCAAGGGCTTCAAGGCCGAGGCGTTCCGGGTCGGCTGGTACGGCGGGGCTCGGGCGCGCAAGCTCTGGGAGTCCCCACGCCAGCCCGGCCTCCGCCAGGCCTATCCCAAGGTGAGCAATCAGAACTACACGGTGACCGCGCCGTGGAAGCCGTCCCTCACGGTCACCACCACGGACTGGCCAGAGGGCGTCTACCTGCTGCGGCTTACCGCCGACTCCGGCGCACAGCGGTATGTGCCGCTGACGCTGCGTTCGCGTGATGCTTCCGGCCGCCTGGTCATTCTCAACGCCACAACCACGTGGCAGGCATACAACCTGTGGGGCGGCCACAACCTCTACAACGGACCTACCGGCTACAGCGACCGGTCGCGTGCGGTCAGCTTCGACCGGCCGTACGACAAGGACGGCACCGGCAAGTTCATGAGCTACGAGCATGCGGCGATCGTCCTGGCCGAGAAGACCGGGAAGCAGCTGGCCTACGCGACCGACAACGATCTGCACGCGAACCCGGACCTGCTCAAGGGAGCGCGCGGGCTGGTCACGCTCGGGCACGACGAGTACTGGTCCACCAACATGCGCACCAACGTCACCAAGGCCCGCGACAGCGGGGTCAACATCGCGTTCCTCGGTGCCAACGCGGTCAACCGGCACATCCGTTTCGGCCCGACCAAGCTCGGCCCCGACCGCCTGGTGACCTGCTACAAGGACTCCTCCGAAGATCCTTTCGCCAAGACCGACCCGAAGGAGTCGACGCAGGACTGGCGGTTGCCCCCGGTGCCGCGTCCCGAGAGCGACCTCATCGGGATCATGTACAACTGTTTCCCGGCGGCCGGCTCGTTCACCGTCCGGCGCCCGGCCAGCTGGCTCTTCCGCGGCACTGGCGTGCGCAAGGGCACGGCCTTCCCCGGACTGATCGGCCCGGAGACCGACGCGATCAATCCGGCCGGTCCGACGCCGCGGCCCATCGAGGTGATCGCCCACTCGGCGATCGACTGCGGCGGCACCTCCATGACCGCGGACGCCACGTACTACACGACCAAGAGCGGTTCCGGCGTCGTCGCCACCGGCACCATGCGCTGGGTCTGCGCGATGCGCGGCCCCAGGTGCGGGCACGGCGTGACCGTGGCGGGCCAGCGCTTCGTGACGAAGGTGACCGAGAACCTGCTGGTGGCCATGGCCGCGGGCCCCCTCGGCGCCACCTATCCCGCCAAGGACGACCTGCCCGAGTTCATCGGCTGAGGAGGATCGCACTCCATCCCCGGGTGGAGAACGCTTCGTCCAGCCTGGCGCCGTTCCGCGCGAGAGGCGGCGTTGCCTAGCGTTCAGCACATGACCTTCCTCTCCACTGGTCTCGCGTCCGTTAGCGTCATCGCATGAAGCCCGTCCGGTTGCGCGTGGACCCCGGGTGGTTGCGTCCGCTGGTCATAGCCGGGGCGTTGACCTGGGGCCTTGTGGCGTACGTCCGGGACCTGTTCGAGTCCGACCCCAAGCCCGCGCTGCACGGCGATGGCCTGCTGCTGGTCGTGCTGAACGTCGTGGCCTTCGCGAGCCTGAGCGCGGGCATCTGGCTGACCCGTTCACGCGTGGAACGCGGACAGGGATGGGAAGACCGCGGACACGGCGGACGCGGCGACCACGGCGGACGCGGCGACCACGGCGGACGCGGCGACCACGGCGGACGCCGGGAGCCCTGGGCGCCGCGACGGCGTGCCGGGGTGGTCCTGCTGCTGGTCTCGGTGGGGTGCTCACTGTGGTTGTACGGCCTGTCGTCGCGGGAGAACGTGGGCTTCGTCTTCGCCCTGATCGCCCTGTGGGTGCTGCTCAACCTCCTGTCGATCGGATGGGGCGCCGCGCTGGCGGCGGTGACCGTGGCGGCGGTGGGGCTGATCGGCTGGGACATCCTGACCGACGGCACGGAGCTCGGGCTCATGGTGGCGTTCGTGGCGGTGACGCTGGGCGCGCTGGCCACCCGGCAGCGGGCGCTCGCGCAGCAGGCGGCCAAGCGGGCGGAGGCCGACACGCTGATCCTCGCCGAGCGCTCGCACATCGCCCGGGAGATCCACGACATCCTGGCCCACTCGTTGTCCGCGCAGATCGTTCATCTGGAGGGCGCGCGGCTGCTGCTGGCGCGCGACGGCGACCGCGTCCAGGTGCTCGACCGGGTCGAACGCGCGCAGCGGCTGGCCCGCTCGGGGCTGGAGGAGACGCGCCGCGCGCTGGCGACCCTGCGAGGCGAGGCGCCGCCGCCCGAGGAGGCGCTGACGGAGCTGGCCGAGGAGTTCCGGGCCAGTACGGGCCGCGCGTGCGACACCGAGGTGTCCGGTACGCCGCGCGAACTGCCGCCGCAGGCCGGGCTGGCCGTGGTCCGCACGGCGCAGGAGGCGCTGACGAACGTCCGCAAGCACGCACCGGGTGCCCGGGTGCGGCTGCGCCTTGCCTACCTCGACGGGCGGGTCGAACTGGACGTCACCGACACGGGCGGCACCGAGCCCGCGCTCGCGGAGGGCGTGAGCGGTGGCGGGTACGGCCTGGTGGGGATGCGTGAGCGTGCCGAGCTGATCGGTGGGACCCTGGACACCGGTCCGGAGGGGGAGGGGTTCCGAGTGTCGCTGAGGCTGCCCGCATGAGCGCCGCGAGGACGCGCGTGCTGGTCGTCGACGACCAGACGGTGGTCCGCGAGGGCCTGCTCCTGCTGCTGGAGCTGCTGCCCGGGATCGAGGTGGTCGGCTCCGCGGCCGACGGCGAGCAGGCGGTCGCCGGGGTGGCCGAGCTGGCGCCGGAGGTCGTGCTCATGGATCTGCGGATGCCGCGGATGGACGGGGTCGAGGCGACCCGGCGGATCAAGGCGGCCCATCCCGAGGTGGAGATCGTCGTCCTGACCACCTACGCCGACGACGAGTCCATCTTCGCGGCGCTGCGCGCGGGCGCCCGCGGCTACCTCACCAAGGACGCGGGGGCCGAGCAGATCGCCGCCGCCGTCGAGACCGTACGGAACGGCTCGTCCCTGCTGGACCCGGCGGTGCAGCGCCGGCTCGTCGAGGCGGTCGCCGCGGGCGAGAGACCGCGGCGGCACGGCGATCTGCCCGACGGCCTCACCCGCCGCGAGGGGGAGGTCCTCGCGTTGATCGCGCAGGGCCGGTCCAACACCGAGATCGCCGGCGACCTCTTCATCACCGAGGCCACCGTCAAGACCCACATCAACAACCTCTTCGCCAAGGCGGGCCTGCGCGACCGCGCCCAGGCCGTCAGCTACGCCTTCCGTCACGGCCTGGCGGGCTGAACGGGACGGCGGACGCGGGGGCGAGCGCGCGGGCGAGGGCGGCGCAGGCGACGTGCTGGGCCTCGCGGGCCGGCGGCAGGACGTGGTCAAGGCCGAAGAACCCATGGAACGTCCCGTCGAAGCGGCGAGCTTCGACGGGAACGCCCGCCTCGGCCAGCCGCGCCGCGTACGCCTCGCCTTCGTCGCGGAGGGGGTCGCATTCCGCCGTGATGACGCACGCGGGCGGCAGCGCGGCGAGGTCGGCGGCGCGAAGCGGCGAGGCGTACGGGTCGGCGCCGTCGGCGGGACTCGGCAGGTACTGCTCCCAGAACCAGCGCATGGCGGTCGCGGTGAGGAACCCGTCCTCGGCGTGGTCACGGTAGGAGGCGGTGTCCTGCGCGGCGTCGGTCACCGGATAGATCAGCAGCTGGAACACGATCGGCGGACCGCCGTGGTCGCGAGCGTGCAGCGCGGTCGCGGCCGCCAGCGCGCCGCCCGCGCTGTCGCCCGCGACCGCGAGCCGGGCCGGATCACCGCCGACCGCCGCGCCGCCGCCGACCGCCGTGCTGCTGCCGACCGCCGTGCTGCTGCCGACCGCCGTGCTGCTGCCGACCGCCGTGCTGCTGCCGACCGCCGCGCCGCCGCCGAACGACGTGCTGCTGCCGAACGACGCGCCGCTGCCGAACGACGCCGCGTTCTCGTACGACCACGCGACGGCGGCACGCGCGTCCTCGACCGCGGCGGGGAACGGGTGCTCGGGCGCCAGCCGGTAGTCCACGGAGACGACGATGACGTTCGCGCCGGCGGTGAGAAGGCGGCAGATCCGGTCGTGCGAGTCCAGGCCGCAGAGCGCGAATCCGCCGCCGTGGAAGAACACCACGACCGGGAGCGGCCCGGGCGCCCCGGCCGGATGGTAGATCCGGATCGGGAGGTCGCCCGCCGGTCCCGGGATCGTCCGGTCGTGGACTTGCCCGAGCGGGGGAGCGGGCAGCTCGGGACCGGGGGCGGCGGCGAGGACGCGGCGCGCCTCGGCGGCGTCGAACACCTCCGTGCCGACGGCCGGGAACCGTACCCTCATCGCCGCGACGATCTCCGTGGCGAGCGGTCCGAGCGGCATCGCCTCAGCCGCCCGCCGGGCGCGCGTCACGGAAGTGCGGGATGACCTTCGCGCCCCACTGCCGGATCGTCTCCAGGCACGCCTCCTGCGGGACGGTGCCCATCTGGATCAGGCACATGACCTCGTCGGCACCGGCCGCGGCGAGCCGTTCGACGTGGGCGATCGCGTCCTCGGCGGTGCCGTAGGCCTGCTCGGCGCGGAACGTCGCCGTGGTGTTGGACCCGACCGGGATCTTCGCCTCGTGCAGGTAGGCCAGCTGCTGCTCGGCCGCGTCCCTGATGGCGCGTACCTCGTCCTCGCCGGGCAGCACGGCCTCGTCCGGCGGCGGCGCGGTGCCGTACCAGTGGGCGATCGACTGCGCGAAGAAGCGCTGCCCGCGCGCGCCGATCCGGACGGCCTCGGCCCGGTCGTCGAGCACGATCGTCGGGCACAGCGCCGCGAAGTGGTCGTTCACGGCCGTCGAGACGAACCGTTCGCCGGTACGGGCCGCGATGGCCGCGTCGTAGACCTCGCGCATCTCGGCGATCTGATCGGGCCCGGCGAAGCCCAGCACGAGCGCGCCCACGCCGTAGTCGGCGGCGAGCTTGAGGGTGTCGCGCCTGGAACACGCGAGGAAGAGCGGCGGATGCGGGGTCTGCACGGGTCTGGGAAGGATCGGGTGCGGCGGGATGTCGAGGAGCTCGCCGTGCCACTCCAGTTCGTCGTCCTGCCAGGCGGCGCCGAGGATGCGCAGCGCCTCGTCCATCTCCGCGTAGGTGCGTTCGGGGTCCACGCCGCACAGCGACGTCTCCTGACGGGTGGCGCCGCGGCCCGCGCCGACGTCGAGGCGGCCGCCCGAGAGCACATCGAGCATCGCGGCGCGTTCGGCGACCCGCGCCGGATGGTTGAAGTTGAACGGCAGGCAGACGACGCCGTGGCCGAGCCTGATGCGGCCGGTACGGGCCGCCACGTACGTCAGGAAGATCTCCGGTGCGCTCATGTGCGCGTACCACCGCAGCGAATGGTGCTCGACGGCCCAGACGCGGTCGAAGCCCACCTCCTCGGCGTGCACCGCCTGTTCGACGCAGTCGTGCAGGACCTGCCGTTCGTGCTCGGCCGTCGGGTCCGCGAGTTGCGCCTCAAAGATCATCGAGAACTGCACCTGACCACCTCACCGTGCGTCATCGTCCCGGCACGCCTGTCCCAGAAGCCATATTCCAATTTGGAATACCGTCGCCGGATAATCAAGCCTTTGCCTGTCAGGAATCACTGTCAAGAACTTGTCAGGTCCTGTTGCGTCGCGGGCCATGATCGGGTCTACGCTTGCGGGCATGCCGCCAACCGCAGATCGGCCCCCCGCACAACCGACCGACGGTGACGACAACGTGTTCACGCGGCTTCCGGCCACGGCCTGGGCGGTGCTCGGAATCCTGTCCTTCGGCGAGGAGCTCACCGGCTACGAGGTACGGCGGTGGGCCGACCACATCCTCCGGTTCTTCTACTGGAGCCCGGCGATGAGCCAGATCTACTCCGAGCTCAAGCGGCTGGAGCGGGTCGGCTACGCCGCCTCCCGCACGGTGACGGGCGAGGACACCCGGACCAAGCGCGTCTACGCCATCACCGACGCCGGCCGCGGCGCGCTCTCCCGCTGGGTCGAGGACGCGCCCGTCGAACCGCCCGTCCTCAAGCACGGCGCGGCACTGCGCGTGTGGCTGGGGCACCTGGCCACCCCCGAACGGCTGCGCGAGATCGTGGCGCAACACCGCGACAACGCCCAGCGGCTGCACGAGGAGGCCGAGTATTCGCGGCGCAGCGCCGCGGACGTGCCCGGCTGGGTCTACCCGGAGCTGGTGGCGCGCTGGGCGGCGCGCTACTACGCGGCGGAACGCGACCTCGCCGAGCAGATGCTCGCCGACCTCGACGAGCTGCGCTGACCTGACCGCCGCCTCGCCAACGTAGGGCAGGTGCTCGGCAAGGCTGGGTCAAGTTCGCCCGTGGCCGGAAGCGGGCTGCTCACCATGGGTAGTGATTCCCCCGTCGGTGAGCCGAGAGGACGTTGGCGTGCCCAAGACCTGGATGATCGCGGATTACCTGCGGCCCTACGCACAATGGCGCATCAACCGGGCCGAGGCGCGGGACGACGGGCGCAACGCGCGGGCCGCGATCGGCCTGATCGACGCCGCCGCCTACTGCCTGCACAAGGACGACAGCGAGCGGGTCATCGTCCGCATGGCCATCGCGGGGTGCTTCGCCCTCGGCCGGTTCAACCCCGGCGCGGAGGGTGAACGCATCATCCGCCGCTGGCACTACGACGACCAGACCGGTAGCCCGGCCGAACTCCTGGAGGCACTGGCCTCGGCGGCCGAACGGGGCCTCCGGTCCGAGGAGGTCCGGCGGCCCGGACTGCCGCGGCCCCGCGTCGGAGCCGGCTGAGAAGCCCCGCTGAGGAGTCGGTCGAGGAGTCGACCGAGGAGTCGGTCGAGGCTCAGCCTGGCTCGTTGCCGGGCTTCCACTTGATGCCGCAGCCGAGGCTGGGGGTGTGCGGTTCGGGTACGGGCTCGCCCGCCAGCACGCGGTCGAGCGCCGCCCGGAGCGCGGAGCCGTCGGCGGGCAGGTCGTTGCGCGGCCGGGCGCCGTCGAACTCGCCGCGGTAGGCCAGCCGGCGGTCCGCGTCGTACAGGAAGAAGTCCGGTGTGCACGCGGCCCGGTAGGCGTGCGCGGCCTCCTGGGTTTCGTCGACGAGGTAGGGAAAGCCGAACCCGGCCCGCTTGGCCTGCTCGCGCAAATGGCCGGCGTCGTCGTCGGGGTAGTTCACGACGTCGTTGCTGCAGATCGCGACGGTGGCGAGGCCGCGCGCCGCGTACTCGGCCGTCACCGCGCCGATGGCGTGCTCGATCCGGCGCACGTACGGGCAGTGGTTCGACAGGAACACCACCAGCAGCGCGGGCGCGCCGGCGAAGTCGTCCGGCGAGACGTCGCCGCCGTCGACGGACGGCAGCGTGAACGGGGGAGCGGGCGTCCCGAGCGGGACCATGAACGAGGAGATGGCCATGCGCCCATTGTCCTCCGGGACGCCGGAGGCGTGCTCACCCGATCGGGGGACGCCGGGGGTGGTGGCTTGACCAAGCGTTCGCTTGCTAGTGTGCGCTCGTGGTTTCCCAGGAGCAGATGAAGGCCGTGCTGCAGTCCTACGTCGACGGCTTCGCCGCCGGTGACCCCGCCGCGGTCGCGGGCCTGTTCGCGGACGACGCGGTGATCGAGGACCCGGTGGGCCATCCGCCGGTCCAGGGCCGCGCGGCGATCGACGAGTTCTACGCCAACGCCGTCGGAGCCGGCACCAAGCTGACTCTCGACACGCCGATCCGCGGCTCGCACGGAAGCCGCGCCGCCATGGCCTTCACGGTCGAGGTCCCGGCCATGGGCATCCGTATCCGCGCCATCGACGTCCTGACGTTCGGCGAGGACGGCAAGGTCACCAGGATGGAGGCCTTCTGGGGGCCTGACGACATCGAGCAGTGAGGGTCAGCTCGCGGGGAGACGCCCGTGCTCCAGCGTGTAGGCCTGCGCCGCGAACTCGCCGCCCTGGGGCAGGTCGCCGATGGTGAACGTGCCGGTGACCTCGGCCGCCCGCGTCTCGGCGTCGTCCTGCGGCAGGTAGCCGAGCTCGTCGCTCAGCTCCCAGAACCGCTGCGTGTTGGCGGAGACCGCGTACGCCGTCAGGAAGTCCGTCTCGACGGTCAGCGCCGCCCGGACGAATCCGGCGCAGTCGCGCGGGCTGAGCCAGGTCGCGAGGTGCCGGGCCTCGCTGGGCTCGGTCTCGAAACTGCCGATGCGCAGGCACACGACCGTGAGACCGAACTTGTCCGCGTAGAGCCGCCCGAGGGCCTCGACGGCCACCTTGCTCACCCCGTACAGCCCGTCCGGTCGCGGGGGCATCTCGGGCGAGACCGTCTCGGCGGTCGGGTAGCAGCCGGTCAGCCGGTTGCTGCTGGCCAGAACGACCCGCGGCACCCCGGCTCGGCGCGCGGCCTCCAGTACGTGGTGCGTGCCGAGGACGTTGCCCGTCAGCAGGTCGGCGAGCGGCGCCTCGTCCGCCACCCCCGCCAGGTGGACGATCGCGTCGGCGTCCGCGACGAGCGGAACGAGATCGTCCGGGCCGTCCACCTCCAGCTGCCGTACCTCCTCGTTCGGCCTCCCACCGGACATCGGCGCACGGTCGACCAGGAGCAGCCGGCCGGCGTCCTCCCAGAGCGCCTCCCGCAAGGAGGTCCCCACGCGGCCGGCGGCTCCCGTCATCACGATCGTTCCCAAAGACATGTCCCGCAGTGTGTCAGGTCCCGCCCGATCCGGCAGGAAACAGACCGCCGTGGGCGGTCCGAGCTCGGTGCGCGCTGCTCGGTGCGCGCTCAGCGTGATCTCGGCCGGCGGGAGGCGTCCTCGCCCGCCAGTTCGCTGACGGCCTCGGCGCCGGCGTCGCCGGTGCGGCGGAGAAAGCCCGCGAGCAGGTCCAGCTCGGCCTGGTCGTAGCCGTCGCAGATCCGGTCGAGCGAGGCGTTCATCCCCGCGAACAGGCCGAGCAGCTCGGCGTTGCGCTCGCGTACGGCCCGCACCTGGACGGCGCGGCGGTCCGCGGGATCACGTTCGCGCACCACCCAGCCGCCTCGTTCGAGCCGGTCCAGCACGCCCGTCAGCGTGGCGGGGTGCAGCCCGGCGCGGCGGGCCAGCGCGGTCGGGGTCAGGGGCCCGTGCGCGTTCACCAGATCCAGGCAGTCCAGGTCGACGTCCTTCAGTTCGAGATGCGCGCCCACCTGCCGGTTGAGCAGGGAGAGCTGCAGGCCGAGCTCGCGCAGCGACTCCCGGATGGCCACGATCGTCCGTCTGCGGTCACCATGTGATACGGAACTCATATCGTATGACTCTCAAATCAATATGTTACGGTTTTCGTATCTTACGACAACGGAGGTATCTTCCATGATTCTCGTGACCGGGGCGACCGGGATCGTCGGGCGCGGCGTGGTGAAGCTGCTGCTGGAGGCGGGCGAGGAAGTGACGGCCGTCACCCGTTCGCCACAGGCCGCCGGCCTGCCGGAGGGCGCGAAGGCGGTCTCGCGGACGACGGATCTCGCGGGCGTGGACGCGATCCTCATCGCACCGCGGGCCGTCGGCGAGTCCACCGGGGAGTTGCTCGCGGCAGCGGTCGCACAGGGCGTCAAGCGCGCGGTCCTGCTGTCCGCGATCACCGTGGAGTACGGGGGCGGATACGAACGTTTCGCCGCGGCGTTCAAGGACGCCGAGAAGGCCGTTCGGGAGTCCGGGCTGGAATGGACGTTCCTGCGCTGCGCCGACTTCGCGGCCAACAACCTGGCGTGGGCGCCGCAGATCCGCGCCGCCGGAGCCGTCCGCGGCGCGTACGGTGACGCGGCGACCTCGTCCATCCACGAGCGGGACGTCGCCGAAGTCGCCGTCCGAGCCTTGCTCGACCCCGCGCACGCCCGCCGCGCCTATGCCCTGACCGGCCCGGAGTCTCTCAGCCAGCACGACAAGGTCCGTCTCATCGGCGAGGCCCTCGGCACCGAACTGACGTTCACCGAGGTGGCTCCCGAGCAGGTCCGCGCGGCCATGCTCGCCCAGGGCGTGCCCGAGGACGTGCCCGACCGCATGCTCGGCTACCTCGCGACCTGCGCCGAACGGCCCGGGCCGTCCACGGACACGGTGGAGCGGGTACTGGGCCGTCCGGCGCTCACCTACGCCCGGTGGGCCGCCGACCACGCGTCCGACTTCGGCGTCCGGTCATGAGCCTGGTGGTACGGGGCGCGCGGTTCGTGAGCGTGCTCTTCGGCGGCGTCTTCGCGGGCTTCCTGGTCGCCGTGCTCGTGCTGGAGCTGTCGCTGCGCGACTACGGCGGCCCCGTGTACGCGCAGGTCAGACAGGTCGAGCTCGACTCGCTCGACAAGCTCGCCGCAGCCACCCTCCTGCCCGCGCTGGTCGCCACGGCGCTGCTGGCCGTCGTCGCGTTCCGGGCACGCGAACGTGGCCGGTGGCGGATGCTCGCGGCCCTCGGGGCGCTGGTGCTGGTCTTCGTGCTGACCCTGACGGTCAACCTGCCGATCAACAGCGAGCAGAACGGCTGGAACGTGCAGGCGCCTCCGGCCGGCTGGGCGGAGGACCGGGACCGCTGGCAGCTCGCGCACGCCGTCCGTACCGTCGCGGCGGTCGTGGCGTTCGGCTGCCTGATCCTCAGGCGCCGGCCGAAGGACCAGAGCGGATGACCCGCGCGGCGAGGGAGCCCGCGCGGCGGCGTGCGCGGGGCGGCTTGAGATGATGATCGTATGGATGAGGCCGCGAGGACCGAACCGCCGCTGGCAGGCGATGAGCGCGCGACGCTGACCGGGTTTCTGCAGTGGCAGCGCGAGACGTTCGCCTGGAAGTGCGGAGGGCTGACCGCCGAACAGCTGCGGGAACGGAACGTACCGCCGTCGAACCTGTCCCTGCTCGGGCTGGTCAGGCACCTGGCCGAGGTCGAACGGGGGTGGTTCCGGATGGCGCTGCGCGGCGAGGACATCGGGTTCCGCTGGAAACGGGACCGCGGCGACGACTCGCCCTTCGAGGTCGACGACGCCGACCCGGACGAGGCGTTCGCGGCCTGGGCGGAGGAATGCGCGCTCGCCCGCGAGATCGTGGACGCCACCGAGTCCCTCGGCACGACCACGGGGTTCCGGGGCGAGGTCTACTCGCTGCGCTGGATCCTCACCCACATGATCGAGGAGTACGCGCGCCACAACGGGCACGCCGACCTCATCCGGGAACGCATCGACGGCGCCACCGGCGAATAGCGCGAGGCCCGCCCCACCTCGGCGGGACGGGCCCGTCGCGTCACTCGTCCGCGGGCTCGATCTCGACCGGCTCGGCCTCGACGAGCGGGCCCAGCGGCCCGCCGACCGCGGCGATCGCCTTCTTCAGCTTTTCGCCGGAGCCGTCGCGGCGGCCCAGCTCCTCCGGCACCTCCAGGGGCTTGCCGGTGGACGAGGCGGCACGCACCGGCGTCACGCCCGCCCAGGCCAGCAAGAGCGTGTCTTCGCCCTTCAGGAAGCGGTGCGCACGCACGCCGCCGGTGGCGCGGCCCTTGGCCGGATATTCGGCGAAGTCGGCGATCTTGATCGCACCCGTCTGGGTGCCGGGCAGCGCCGAGGACGAGCCGGAGATCGTCACCACTCGGGCGTCCCACTCGGGGTCGACCGCGCCGAACCAGATCACCCGTGCGCCGGACGCGAGCTTGATGCCCGCCATGCCGCCCGCGGCGCGGCCCTGCGGCCGTACCAGGGCGGCCTGGTAGTGCAGGAGCTGGGAGTCGCTGGCGATGAAGACCAGATCGGTCTCCTCGGTGTCCAGATGGACGGCGCCGACGACCTTGTCGCCGTCCTTGAGGCTGATCACCTCGAAGTCGTCCCGGTTGGCGGGATAGTCGGGCACCACCCGTTTGACCACGCCCTGCTCGGTGCCGAGGGCCAGCCCGGCGCCCACGTCGTCGAGGCTGCCGAGGCCGACCACGGTCTCGCCGGGCTCCAGCACCACGAACTCGCTGAGCGGCGCGCCCCCGGCCAGCGACGGCGGGCTGGAGGTCGGCGGCAGCGTCGGCAGGTCGAGCACGTCCACCCGGATCATGCGGCCCGCCGAGGTCACCGCGCCGATCTGGCCGCGGGCCGTCGCCGGCACCACCGAGACGAGCACGTCGTGCGGCGACCGCGGACCCTCGACCGGCAGCGCGTCGGCCGAGCCCGTGCGGGCCAGCAGCCCGGTCGAGGACAGCAGCACCAGGCACGGGTCGTCGGCGACCTCCAGCGGCACGGCCGCGGACCGGGTCTGGCCGGACGACTCCAGCAGCACGGTGCGGCGCGGCGTGGCGTACTCGGCGGCCACGTCGGCCAGCTCGCCCGACACGACGGCGCGCAGCCTGGTCTCCGACTCCAGGATCGCGGTCAGCTCGGCGATCTCGCGCGTCAGCTGCTCCTTCTCCTTCTCCAGCTCCAGCCGGTCGTAGCGGGTGAGGCGGCGCAGCGGGGTGTCGAGGATGTACTGCGCCTGGATCTCCGAGAGCTCGAAGATCTGCATCAGCCGCTGCTTGGCCTGCGCGGCGTCGTCGCTCTGCCGGATGACCTGGATGACCTCGTCGATGTTGAGGAGGGCGATCAGCAGGCCGTCGACCAGGTGCAGGCGGTCTTCGCGCTTGGTGCGCCGGAACATCGACCGGCGGCGCACCACGTCGATGCGGTGGTCGACGTAGACCTGGAGCATCTCGCGCAGCCCCAGCGTGCGCGGCTGGCCGTCGACCAGCGCCACGTTGTTGATGCCGAAGGTCTCCTCCATCGGCGTGAGCCGGTGGAGCTCCTCCAGCACGGCCTCGGGGTGGAAGCCGTTCTTGATCTCGATGACCAGCCGGAGCCCGACGTTGCGGTCGGTCAGGTCCTTGAGGTCGGCGATGCCGTTGAGCCTCTTGGCGTTGACCAGCTCCTTGATCTTGGCCTTGACGCGCTCGGGACCGACGCCGTAGGGCAGCTCGCTGACCACGATGCCCTTGCGGCGCGGCGTGACGTTCTCGATGTGGGCCGTGGCGCGCGTGCGGAACGTTCCGCGCCCGTTCTCGTAGGCGTCGCGGATGCCGTCCAGGCCGACGATCTTGCCGCCGGTCGGCAGGTCGGGGCCGGGCACGAAGCGCATGAGGTCGTCGAGCGACGCCTCGGGGTGGTCGATCAGATGGCGCGCGGCGGCGATCACCTCGCCGAGGTTGTGCGGCGCCATGTTGGTCGCCATGCCGACCGCGATGCCGGACGCGCCGTTGACCAGCAGGTTGGGGAACGCGGCGGGCAGGACCTCCGGCTCGTTCTCCTGGCCGTCGTAGTTGGCCCGGAAGTCGACGGTGTCCTCGTCGATCGAGGTCACCATGAGCATGGCCGCCCGGGACAGCCGCGCCTCGGTGTAACGCATGGCGGCCGGCTGGTCGTCGCCGCCGAGCGAGCCGAAGTTGCCGTGCCCGTCGACCAGCGGCATCCGCATGGACCACCACTGGGCCATCCGCACCATCGCGTCGTAGATCGCGCCGTCGCCGTGCGGATGCAGCTTGCCCATGACCTCGCCGACGACGCGAGCGCACTTGACGTGCCCCCGGTCGGGGCGCAGGCCCATGTCGTTCATCGAGTAGAGGATGCGCCGCTGCACGGGCTTGAGCCCGTCGCGCGCGTCCGGCAGCGCCCGCTGGTAGATGACCGAGTAGGCGTACTCGAGGAAGCTGCCGCGCATCTCCTCGGAGACATCGACGTCGATGATGTTCTCTTCGAAGTCCGGCGGCGGGGGAGGGGCTTGGGATCCGCGTCGTGCCATGGAGGCCATTGTTGCCGGTCCCGGGGACAGTTTTACACTCAGCCGACCCGGCGCGCCGTACGGAGGTTCCGAAAATGAGCTCATTGGCCGACTTCCAGAACGAGATCTACCTGTCGGGGCTGGGCGATGCGCTGCCCGGGTTCCCCACCGACCTGACCAAGCTGGAAGCGCTGGCCGAGCGGCGGCTGTCCGCGCAGGCGTTCGGATACGTGGCGGGATCGGCGGGCAGCGAGGCGACCGCGCGGGCCAATCGGGAGGCCTTCGGCCGGTGGCGGATCGTGCCCAGAATGTTGCGCGACATGGCCGAGCGGGACCTGTCGGTGGAGGTGCTCGGGACGGCGATGCCCGCCCCGGTGCTGCTGGCGCCGATCGGCGTGCAGTCGATCTTCCATCCGGAGGGCGAGCTCGCCGTGGCGCGGGCGGCGGCGGCCACCGGTCTGACGATGGTCCTGAGCACGGCCGCCTCGTACTCCATGGAGGACGTCGCGGAGGCGAACGGCGACGGGCCGCGCTGGTACCAGCTCTACTGGCCCAAGGACCGTGACCTCGCGGTCAGCTTCCTGGAGCGGGCGAAGGCGGCCGGTTACACCGCCCTCGTCGTCACGCTCGACACGTTCACCCTGGCCTGGCGGCCACGCGACCTTGACCAGGCGTACCTGCCGTTCCTGCGCGGCATCGGCGTGGCCAACTACTTCAGCGACCCGGTCTTCCAGCGGGCCGTCGGCGGGCCGGTGACCGGCGCCAACCGGGACCTGGCGCTGATGCACTGGGTCGCCAACTTCGGAAACCCGTCGCTGACCTGGGACGACCTGGTGTTCCTGCGGGAGCACTGGGACGGCCCGATCGCGCTCAAGGGCATCCAGCATCCTGACGACGCGCGGCGGGCCGTGGACGCCGGAATGGACGGGATCATCGTCTCCAACCACGGCGGGCGCCAGGTCGACGGGGCCGTCGCCTCGCTGGACGCGCTTCCCGGCGTCGTCGAGGCAGTGGGCGACCAGGCGACCGTGCTGTTCGACAGCGGAATCCGCACGGGCTCCGACGTGGCGAAGGCGCTGGCCCTGGGCGCCAAGGCCGTCCTGGTGGCCCGGCCGTACGCCTACGGGCTCGCTCTCGGCGGCGAGGCGGGCGTACGGCACGTGCTCCGCTGCCTCCAGGCCGAACTGGAGCTGACCCTGACGCTGTCCGGCGTGACCCGCCCGGCCGAGCTCGGCCCGGACTTCGTGGCCCCCGCCCCGTGACATTTGTCATGGGGCATTCCTGACGGGCGTGACTGCACGTTCGAGCCCATGATCGGCAGCATGGAGGCATGCGGGCGAATGTGATCGAAGTGCGGGAACTGCGGGTCCGGCTGGGGGACGGCGAGGCCCTGCGCGGCGTCTCGTTCACCGTCGCGCAGGGGGAGATCTACGCGCTGCTCGGCGGCCATGGAGCGGGCAAGACCACGCTCCTGGAGACCGTCGCCGGGGACCGGCGGCCGACCTCGGGGACCGTGCGGGTGCGGGGCGCCGACCCGTACGCCGGCCGGGACGCCATGCGCGCGGGGGCCGTGTGGCGGGACGGCGGGCTGTTCCCCGGCCTGACCGTCGCCGAGGTCGTCGACACCTGGCGGCGCTGGACCCTCGACCCGCTGACCCGGGACGAGGCCCTGCGGCTGACCGGGCTCGGCGCGGTGGCGGACGTCCCGTTCGAGAAACTGGGCGGGGGGCAACGACGGCAGCTCGACCTGGCGCTGGCCCTGGTCGGCCGGTCCGACGTGCTGTTCCTGGACGAGCCGACCGCGGGGCTCGGCGGGGACGACGCCCGCCGGGTCTGGTCGGTGCTGCGTTCCCTGGCGGCGGCGAACGGGGTCACGGTGCTGCTGACCACCCGTGACGTGGACGAGGCCTGCCGCGCCGACCGGGTCGGGGTCATGGCGGAGGGCCGCCTGCCCGTCGGCCGGCATCCCTTCGGCGTCCGGGCGGCCTAGGCGGGTCAGGCCTTGGCGGGTCAGGCCTTGGCGGGTCACATACGCTGAATCCCCGTTGACCGACCGGAGACTCAGGTGCAACCCAGGATCCCCCGGCCCACGGTGGTCGCCGCGGCCATCGTGGCGCTCACGCTGGTGACGCTGGCGGGTCTGCTGGCGCCCGCGCTCTGGTACGAGCTGGTCGAACGCCGGGAGCCGGGACGCCTCGTGGCCGGGGGCGCGGGCGTCGCGGCGATCCTCGTCCTCTACGCGCGGCTCTTCTGGCTCAACCTGATGCGCCGCACGGCGCCCGTCCACAGCCTCGGCCTCGCCGCGATCGCCGCGCTCTGCTGGACGCTTCCGGCCGTGCTCGGCGGCGCCGGCGGCTGGGGCAACCTGCTCATGGTGCCGGCCGGGCTGATCGCGGTCGTCCTGCCGCTCCGCCAGGCCGTCGCGGTCACCGTCGTGGGCGGCGTGCTCACCCCGGTGTACGGGCTGCTGCTGGGCCTGCCCGCGCTGAACATCCTGTACGAGGCGATCGGCTTTCCGATCACGGCGTTCTCCGGCTACGTGACCGTCTGGCTCTTCCACGTCGTGCAGGAGCTGCGCGAGGCCCGTACCGAACTGGCGCGTTCGGCGGTGGGGGCGGAGCGGCTGCGCTTCGCCCGCGACCTGCACGACGTCCTTGGCCACAGCCTGCAGGCGGTGGCGCTGCGCGCCGAGGTGGCCGAACGCTTCGTCGACCGGGACCCGCCGCGCGTGCGCAAGGAGCTGACCGAGATCCAGACGATGGCGCGGGACGCTGTCCGGGACGTCCGCGAGATCGTCCGCGGCTACCGGGCGACGTCGCTGCGCACCGAACTGGAGGGCATCTCCGCCGTCTTGCAGGCCGCCGGCATCCGCTGCGACCGTCCCGAGATACCCGACCTGCCCGCCCACGTGCACGAACCCCTCGGCTGGGTCGCGCGGGAGGCCGCCACCAACATCCTGCGGCACAGCGGCGCCTCCTGGTGCCGGATCTCCCTCGGCACCGACACCCGCGTTCACCTGGAGATCGTGAACGACGGCGCCGACCGGCGTTCGCACACTCCGGGCACCGGCCTGCACGGTCTGGCCGAACGCGTCGCCGCGGCCTCCGGCGAGTTCACGGCCGGGCCGGACGGCGACGGCACGTTCCGCGTACGGGCCTCGGTGCCGCTGGAGAAGCCGCTGGAGACGTCATTGCCGTCGGGGAAGCGAGAGTCATGATCCGGGTCCTGCTGGCCGACGACCACGCCCTCATCCGCGAGGCCCTCGTCCTCCTCCTCGAAACCGAGGACGGCATCGAGGTCGTCGGCGACGTCGGCCGTGGCGACGAGGCCGTCGACCTGGCCCGCAAGCTGACCCCGGACGTGGCCGTGCTCGACATCGACATGCCGGGGCTCGACGGGCTGGCCGCCGCCGAGCGCCTCTCCCGCGAGCTGCCCGCCTGCAAGCTGGTCATCGTCACGGCCCACGGCCGCCCCGGCAACCTGCGCCGGGCCATGGGCGCCGGTGTGCGCGGGTTCCTCGGCAAGGACGCCCCTGGCGCACGCCTCGCCGAGGTCATCCGGCAGGTCTCCGACGGCGCGCGCTACATCGATCCGCAACTCGCCGCCGACGCGCTCGCCGCCGAGGAGTGCCCGCTCACGCCGCGCGAGCTGGACACGCTGCGCGCCGCCGCCGACGGCGCCCCGATCTCCCGCATCGCGCGTTCGCTCGGCCTCTCCCAGGGAACGGTCCGCAACTACCTGTCCGCGGCCGTCATCAAGCTGGGCGTGGACAACCGGCATGCCGCGGTACGCGCGGCCCGCGACCTCGGCTGGCTCTGACAATCGGCGGGTTTACGGTCGCGGCCCGGCGACCTTGATCAGCGGCACGCGAAGATCAGGGCGCCGCGTTTGGTGACGGGAAGCGGCGTCGTGATCTGGGCGGCGGCGTCGACGGCGGCCGGGCGGGGGACCTGGCGCGCGATCAGGTAGTCGCGGACGGCGTCGCGGTCCGGGAGCGTGATCAGCGCGGCGTCCCAGCGTTCCACCTCGACCGTGCCGAAGACGGAGGCGACGAGGTCCTGAGCCTCCTCGGCGTCGAACGGGGTGGGCTCGCGGCGCCAGACGGCGGCGAGCTCCGGGCTGTCGTCGCGGGCGATGGCCGACGCGACGAAAAGGCCACCCGGGGCGAGGACGCGACGGGCCTCGCGGAGCGCGGGCATCGGGTCGTCCAGGTGGTAGAGCATGTTGATGGCGAGAGCGGCGTCGAAGACATCTGCGGCGAACGGCAGGCGGGCCGCCTCGGCCTGGACGACGGGACGCGGGTGCGCGCCGAGCATCGTGGCCGAGGCGTCCACACCGACGAGCCGCCGCGGAGCCGACCCGAGGGCTTCAGCAGGACCGGGTGAGACACGCGCGAGCAGTGGGAGTGCCGCCGGGGTGGCTGCGGCGAGGGCCGCGGCAAGGGCGCCCTCCCCGCAGCCGATGTCGACGATCGTGCTCCGGCCGGTCAGCCTGGTGGCGAGATGCTCGTACAGGCTCGGCGCCGACAGGTGGCGCTCGGTGATGCGCGAGCCGAGGCGAAAACGCTCGGGATCGTCGTCGTAGTCCGGCGGAACGGCCACCCGGCCAGTGTGCCAGGAGCGCGCCACGGGGCTAGGCCGTGGATGGGAGCGCTCCAAGTGGCTGGCCGAGATCGAGCGAGGCGAGCAGCGAGCCGTCGTCCGCGAGCGCCTCGATCACCGGGGCGCGCCGCGCTCCCCACACCACCACGGCGTGGCCGTGCGCGGGCACGTTCATGGAGCGGCTGCCGACGCGCAACCGCGTCACCTCGGCCGAGACCTGCAGCCGGGCCTGGCTGACCCACTTGGCGCCCCACGGCAGCAGCCGGTCGGCGTTGCGGACGCTCTTGCCGGTGCCGTACGTCATCAGGTGACCGCCGAGCTCGGAGACGGTACGGCGGGTGAGGGGCCGCTCGGGCGCGGACCCGCCACCGCCGCCGAGCTCCATCCACTCGCCGTTGCGGCGGTGGAACGTGGTGCCGAAGACGAACAGCCCGAGCGGCTCGCGGCTCAGGAAGGTGACGACCCCGACGTCCCCGTCCACATCGACGCCGAGCGGCAGGAAGCCCGTCTCGTCGTCGAACTCGGCCGGTGCGGGCTCCGGCATCCCGTCGCGCAGCAGCCGGAGGAGCTCGGTGTGCAGCTCGTGGTCGGTCATCTCCGGAACCTCTTGATCGTGCTCGTGCCAGGCAGCGGAACGGGCCCCTCCGAAGCCGGAAGAGGCCCGATGTCAAAGCCCCACTCTAAGGGTCTGAGACGCCTGATTTCACCCGATCCGATCACGCGTCCGCGCCGTCCACGACGTGGTGGACCTGGGGTGGCACTAGGTTCACCCTCGGTCTTCACGCCCGCTGCATGGCAGCACCTCAGCGGGGCCAATACCGTGGTGGCTCATGGCATCCATCTCTGCGCTGAGACGTGCGCGTACGCACGCTCCGTGGTCGGTGGCGGCGTGGCGCGACACCACGTTCGTCGTCTCCGGGGTGCCCCTCCAACTCGCGCCATGGTTGCCGTTCTGGGCCCCGTACCGCTTCTGGTGGATCTCGGTGCTCGTGGTGGTGCTCCTGGCCCATCCGCTCACCCGGGCCCACCGCGAACGGTTCTGGGCGATGCTCGGCGTGGAGATTCCCTTGCTGCCGCGCAAGAGTCGGTACGGTTCCGGCTGGCAGGGCGCACTGAGACAGCTGCGTTCGTGGACGGCTTGGCGGGTGCTCTTCTACCACGTGCTGGTCGGTCCGCTCATCGCGGTGGGCGGGCTGCTGACCCTGTGGGTGTGGGCGGCCGGCGCCGCGATGGCCCTGCTCCCCACGTTCGCCTGGGCGCTCCCGGAATCCAGCGGGCTGTCGTCTGGCGATCACGCGTTCACCGTCGCGTTCACCTGCGCCACCGGCGTTCTGCTCCTGCTGGCGGCACCCTGGCTGGCGAGGACCGTCACCCGCCTCGACACCCGCGCCGGGGTCGCCCTCCTCGGCCCGAGCCGAGCCGAAGAGCTCGAACGCAAGGTCGAGGACCTCGCGGAGAAGCGCGCCAGCGTCGTGGACGCGGCCGACCTCGAACGGCGCCGCATCGAACGCGACCTGCACGACGGCGCCCAGCAACGGCTCGTCTCGCTGGCCATGAACCTCGGCCTGGCGCGCGAGACCCTCACCGGCGTCCCGGACGAGGCGATGCAGGTGATCATCGAGGCCCACGAGGAGGCGAAGGAGGCGCTCGCCGAGCTGCGCGACCTGATCCGCGGCCTGCATCCGGCCGTGCTGGAGGACCGCGGGCTGGACGCCGCGCTCTCGGGGGTGGCCGCCCGCGTGCCGCTGCCGGTGCGGCTGCGGGTGAACGTGCCGGAGCGGGCGTCGTCCACCGTCGAGGCGGTCGCCTACTTCGTCGTCTCCGAGGCGCTCACGAACGTGGTGAAGCACGCCCGGGCGACCAAGGTGGAGATCGCCGTCGACCGGATCGGCGACGTGCTCAGGGTGACCGTCACCGACGACGGCATCGGCGGCGCGGCCCCGGGGGGCGGCACCGGGCTGGCCGGGCTGGCACGGCGCGTGCAGTCCGTGGACGGTACGTTCCGGATCACCAGCCCCGCCGGGGGGCCGACCACCATCACCGTGGAGTTGCCGTGCGCATTGTGATCGCCGAGGACTCGGTCCTGCTCCGAGCCGGGCTGACCAAGCTCGTGGAGACGGCCGGGTTCGAGGTCGTGGCGGCGGTCGGCGAGGCGGACGGGCTGCTCGCGGCGGTCGAGCGGCACCGGCCGGACGCGGCGATCGTGGACGTGCGGATGCCGCCCGGCTTCACCGACGAGGGCATCCGCGCCGCGCTGGTCATGCGCCGGCAGTGGCCCGAGGTCGCGGTGCTGGTCCTGTCGCAGTACGTGGAGGAGCGGTACGCGGCCGAGCTGCTGGCGGCCAACACCCGAGGCGTCGGTTACCTCCTCAAGGACCGCGTCGCCGACGTCTCGGTCTTCCTCGACGGGCTGCGGCGTGTGGCCACCGGAGGCACGGCACTCGACCCGGAAGTGGTGTCACAGCTACTGCTGCGCCGCCACAACGACCCGCTCGAACGCCTGACGCCGCGTGAGCGCGAGGTGCTGGAGCTCATGGCCGAGGGCCGTTCCAACGCGGGCATCGCCGAGAAACTCGTCGTCAGCGACAGCGCGGTGGCCAAGCACATCAACAACATCTTCGCCAAGCTCGACCTGCCGCACGCCGAAGCCGACCACCGCCGAGTCCTCGCGGTACTGAGATACCTCCGAGGAGGCGACCCGGCATGAACCCGCCCAAACCTCCCACCCCCAATCCCATCGAACCCAAACCCAACCCACCCAAACCCCAGTCGCCTGGGGTCGGGGGCGGCGTGGGGGCGGTTTTGCCGGGGCGTCCGCGGCGCAGGGGCGTCTGGATCGTGCTGGCGGTGCTCACTGCGATCGTCGTGGTGCTTCCGACCGGCGTGGCGACGCTCGGCCGCCTGCTCGAACGGACCGAGCGCGCGACCGAGACCGTCCCGGGTCCGATCAGGACGCTGGAGATCGACGCGGGTGCCGCGACGGTGGCCGTCGGGGCCGGGACCACCGGCGGGGTCAGGGTCCACAGCACGCTCACCTGGTCGGTTACCAAGCCGAAGGTCATCCGGAGCGTGCAGGCCGGCACGCTCAAGATCCGGGTCGTCTGTGCCGGCGAGGTGGACCCGTTCGGCGGCTTCGGGTGCACGGCCGACCTCGATCTGCAGGTGCCGCCGGAGGTCTCGGTACGCGTTCAGGCCACGTCGGGGCAGGTCGCCATCCGCGACCTTTCTGGAGACGTTGGCGTCTACGGCACCTCGGGCAGGGTGGAGCTGGCCCATCTGCGCGGCAAGGTGGTGGCGGAGACCAACTCCGGCTCGATCGAGGGCCGCGCCATGGCCTCGCCGGAAGTGGACGCGGACGTACGTTCCGGTTCGATCGAGGTGTCGTTCGCCGATCCGCCGCGGAAGGTCAGCGTGCGGACGGGCTCCGGTGCCGCGACCGTCACGGTCCCGCGCGGCACCCACTACCGGGTGGACGGGGGGACCGGATCGGGCGAGCGGGAGGTCGACGGCGCGCTGCGGGACGACGCCGCGACCAGGGTGATCAGCGCCACCACGGGTTCGGGATCGGTCCGCATCGGCTATCCGGCGACGCGGTGACGCAGGTCATAACGGGTGCGATCAATTTGCGTCAGCCATGTGGAGCGGGTTTACTGATGACATCATGATCGACGTACGCACCCGCCTCATGCGCGGCCCGCAGCCACTGCGGGCCATGCGCTGTGCGTGCTGTCGGCGAATGTGTGACCGCTGAGGGCCCCTGCCAGAGCCTCGCGCCCCGAAGCGAGCGAACTCCGACCCCCGAGCCGCACATGATCTTCGAACTGCACCTGCTGAGCCATGCGCCGTGGCCGCCCGGCCGCTCCTAGAGCCCGCGTCAGCAGCGTCCTGTCCTGATCGCCGCTCCGCCTGACGGCGGGGACTTCCGCACGGATGAATTTCCATGATTCAGATCGAAAAACTCCGAAAGGTCTACCGCGCCCGCGGGCGCGCCGTGACCGCCGTCGACGACGTCGACCTGGACGTCCGCGAGGGCGAGATCTTCGGCGTGCTCGGCCGCAGCGGTGCCGGCAAGAGCACCCTGCTCCGCTGCGTCAACCTCCTGGAGCGGCCCGACGCGGGACGTGTGGTGGTCGACGGGCAGGATCTGCTCGCGCTCTCCGGCGGCGACCTGCGCAGGGCCCGCCAGGGCATCGGCATGATCCACCAGCACTTCGGCCTGCTCGGCAGCCGTACGGTCGCGGGGAACGTGGCGTTCCCGCTGGAGGTCATGGGCGTTCCCCGGGCCGAACGCGCCAAGCGGGTGGCGGAGCTGCTGGAGCTCGTCGGGCTGAGCGAGCACGCCAAGGCCTATCCGGCCCAGATCTCCGGCGGGCAGAAGCAGCGCGTCGGCATCGCCCGTGCCCTCGCGGGACGGCCCAAGGTGCTGCTCTCCGACGAGGCCACCTCGGCGCTCGACCCGGAGACCACGGCCTCGATCCTGGAACTGCTGCGCGACCTCAACCGCCGCCTCGGCCTCACCGTGTTGCTGATCACCCACGAGATGGACGTGGTCAAGCGCATCTGCGACTCGGCCGCGATCATGCGCGACGGCCGGGTGGTGGAGTCGGGCAGGGTCCGTGACCTGCTGCTGCGACCCGGCTCCGAGCTGGCGCGCGGCCTGTTCCCGTTGCCCGCGGCGAACGTACGGCCCGGAACCACCGTGGTGGACGTGACGTTCGAGGGCGACAGCGCCGACAAGCCGTTCGTCTCCACGCTGGCCCGGACCTACTCGATCGACGTCAACATCCTCGGCGGCGCCGTCGAGGAGATCGGCGACACCCGCATCGGCCGGCTGCGCATCGAACTCCCCGGCGACCCCGAGATCAACGCGGCCCAACTGGCGCACCTGCGCGAGTCCGGCCTGACCGTCGAAGTCCACGGCCAAGCCCCGGCGTACGAAGAGTCCTTGGCAGACGGCGAGTCCGTGGCACACGGCGAGTCTTTGGCGCACGGCGAGTCTTTGGCGGACGGCCCGGCCCCGGTGGACGGCGAGTCTTTGGCGGACGGCCCGGCCCCGGTGGACGGCGAGTCCGTGGCGGGCGGCGCGGCCGTGGTGCATGGCGAGGCCGCACAGACGGCAGAGGAGGCGCTCTCATGACCTGGAGCGAGGTGTGGCCGCTCCTCTGGCCGGCCACGAAGGAGACGCTCACCATGACCGCCGTGGCGACGGCGTTCACGGCCGTCCTCGGCACGCTCATCGGCGTCCTGCTCGTCCTGACCGAGCGAGGCGGGCTCCTGCCGATACCGCCGCTCAACAAGGTGCTGGGCTTCGTCGTCAACGTGGGCCGGTCGCTGCCGTTCCTGATCCTGATGGTCGCGATCATCCCGTTCACCAAGCTGATCACGGGCACCAGCCTGGGCAACACCGCCGCGATCGTGCCGCTCACCGTTGGCGCCATCCCGTTTTACGCGCGCCTGGTCGAGATCGCGCTGCGCGAGGTCGACCCGGGGGTGGTCCACGCGGCCCACGCGATGGGTGCCACGCGCCGGGAGATCGTCGGCAAGGTGCTGCTGCGCGAGGCCCGGCCGGGACTGGTGTCAGGGCTCACGGTCACGGTGATCGCGGTGATCGGCTACACCGCGATGGCCGGCACCGTCGGCGGCGGCGGCCTCGGCTACCTGGCCATCTCCTACGGCTACGAACGCTTCGAGACCAAGGTCATGATCGCGACCGTGGTCCTGCTCGTCGCCATCGTGCTGCTCATCCAGGCCGCCGGTGACCTCGCCGCCCGCCGCCTGAACCGCAAGTAGCCCGCCACCAAGCCTCTCCAGAGATAGATCCCCATCAAGAGAAAGGCACTCTTCGTGCTTCGCAGAATAACGATCGCGCTGGCCTCCGTCGGGTTGCTCGCCGGACTGACCGCGTGCGGCTCGTCCGACGCCTCCGAGGACAAGAACGCGCCGCTGAAGGTGGCCGTCAACCCGGTGCCGCACGGCGACGTCCTCAAGTACGTCAAGGACAGCCTGGCGGCCAAGGCCGGGCTCAAGCTGGACATCGTCACCTTCGACGACTACGTGCAGCCGAACAACGCGCTCAAGGAAAAGCAGGTCACGGCCAACTACTTCCAGCACGTGCCGTTCATGCAGGAGTTCGAGAAGAAGTCCGGCACCAAGCTGACGTTCGTCGCGCCGGTGCACCTGGAGCCGCTGGGGATCTACTCCAAGAAGGTCAAGGACCTCAAGGCGCTGCCGCAGGGCGCCACCGTCGCGGTCCCGAACGACCCGGCCAACTACGGCCGTTCGCTCAAGCTGCTGGCCGACAACGGTGTGCTCACGCTCAAGCCGGGCGCGTCGACCAGCGCGACCGACAAGGACATCGCCGCCAACCCCAAGGGCCTGAAGTTCAAGGCGCTCAAGGCCGCCCAGCTGCCCCGGTCGCTGGACGACGTAAACGCGGCCGTGATCAACGGCAACTACGCCCTTGAGGCCGACCTCGCCCCCAACAAGGACGCGCTGGTCGCCGAGAAGGCCGAGGGCAACCCGTACGCCAACGGCATCGTCACGCTGCCGGAGAACAAGGACGACCCGCGGGTGAAGAAGCTCGTTCAGTTGCTCCAGGGCCCCGAGGTCAAGAAGTTCGTCGAGGACAAGTACAAGGGCTCGGTGCTCATCGCCACCTCCTGAGCCGGCTGCGACCCCGGACGGAACTCCGTCCGGGGTCTTCTCGTCTGTAGGGGTGCGCGGGTCTGCCTGGGTGCGCGCACTCCGACCGAACGGGGAAACTGTGTCCGAAACCGACGGCGAACTCGACCCGGCCATCGCTCGTTCCATCGCCGCCTCGCTCCAGCGCCTGCTGCGTTCCGCCGCGGACCGGGTCAGCGACGACAACGCGCGGTCGCCCCTCCTCCAGAAGCTGACCGGCCACCTCGGCTGCGAGTTCCACGAAGTGCTGACCGTGGAAGAGAACTTCCCCGACTGGGACCACGCCAGCCTCCAGCGCGGCGTCGACGCCTACCTCGAAGCGCACTCGCCGGGCGCGGAGTGGTTCGGCATCGCCGGCGGCGACCGGCACTTCGAGAGCCTCGACTCGATGCTGACCCGCGCGCTCGACTTCGGCTCGTACCGTCTCGGCCGTCCCGACTACGGCACCACCGGCGTCGCGCCCGACCAGAACATGGAGGTCGTCCAGCTCGGCATGGTGCCGTCCCGGACCGCCGACGGCACGCCGGTCGTCCTCGGCATCCAGACGACCGAGGACTTCAACCAGCAGGTCGGCCTGGTCGTCTTCGCGCGGGAACGCCAGGTCGCCACGGAGGTCCGCGACGAGGTGCGCCGCCTCAAGGAGGAACGCGACGTCCTGCGCGGGCAGTTCGTGAGCTTCGGCGTCAGCGAGCACATGGAGAACCAGCTCGTCACGTTCCTGCCCCGTCCCGCCCTCACCGCCGACGACGTGATCCTTCCCGACGGCCGCCTGGAGGGCATCGAAGCGCACGTCGTGGGCATCGCCGAGAAGGCCGAACAGCTTCTCGCCGCTGGCCAGCACCTCAAGCGCGGCGCCCTCCTGTACGGCCCGCCCGGCACCGGCAAGACCCACAGCGTCCGCTACCTCATCGGCCTGCTCTCCGGCTACACCGTGATCCAGCTGACCGGCCCGGCGATGCGCTTCCTGGACAACGCCGTGGCGCTGGCCCGGCGCCTCCAGCCCGCCGTGCTCGTCCTTGAGGACGTGGACCTGGTGGCCGAGGACCGCGAGATGTACGAGAGCTCGCCGATCCTGTTCTCCCTCCTCGACGCGATGGACGGCATCGCCGAGGAC
The DNA here is from genome assembly GCF_039533225.1 of Actinomadura fulvescens. Taxonomy (NCBI): domain Bacteria; kingdom Bacillati; phylum Actinomycetota; class Actinomycetes; order Streptosporangiales; family Thermomonosporaceae; genus Actinomadura; species Actinomadura fulvescens. The sequence goes on from NZ_BAAATD010000002.1 coordinate 244,012, forward strand.
GCCGACGTGGTCTTCCTGCTCACCACCAACCGGATCGAGGTCCTCGAACGGGCACTCACCGAGCGTCCCGGCCGCGTCGACCTGGCCGTGGAGATCCCGCGCCCCGACGCCGAGGGCCGTCTGCGGCTGCTCCGGCTCTACGCGCGGCACCTGCGCCTGGAGGCCGACCTGGATGTCGTGGTCGAACGCACCGAAGGCGTGACCGCCTCGTTCATCAAGGAGCTTCTCCGCCGCGCCGTCCTGGTGGCCCTCCGCACCCAGGAGAAGGTCGAGTCCCTGACCGACGAGCACTTCGCCGACGCCCTGGACGGCATGTCGGCCCCCGGACAGGCCCTGACCCCGGGCCTCCTCGGAGCCGCGCCCGACGAGGACGACGAGGACGACGACTTCGACGACGAGGCGCCTGCGATCCGGGGACGCGCCTGGTCGGGCCTGTCGTCCGACTGCCCCTAGCCGTTTAATGGAATGAAACGTTCCGTTCTGCTACAATGAGATCAGAACGTTCCGTTCCACAGATTGGGGTTCGTCATGACCTTCCTCGTCACCGGTGCCACCGGGACCGTCGGACGTCTCGTCGTCGAGGAACTCCGCGCGGCCGGACGTCCCGTTCGGGCACTGACCAGGAACCCCGACAAGGCCGCGTTCCCCGAGGGCGTCGAGGTCGTCGGCGGCGACCTCGCCCGTCTCGACTCGCTCGCCGGTGCCTTCGACGGCGTCGAGGCGGTGCACCTCATCAACTTCGCGGGCGACGACTACACACCTCTCCCCGACGGCGCGGGCCTGGCGAAGCTGGTCGCCGAAGCGGGCGTCCGGCGCGTCACGGTGCTCGGCGGCCGTGCGGCGGGCGAACTGGAGCAGGCCCTGGCCGCCACCGGCATCGAGTGGACGCTGCTCGAACCGGTCGAGTTCATGTCCAACACCCTGCGCTGGTGGGCGCAGACGATCAAGACCGAGGGCGTCATCAAGGAGCCGTTCGGCGACCGGCTGAGCGCGCTGGTGCATGAGCGCGACATCGCCGCCGTGGCCGCGACCGTGCTGGTCGAGGGCGGTCACAGCGGCGAGACCTGCACCCTCACCGGCCCCGAGGCGATCACGCTCAGGGAGAAGGTCGCGATCCTGAGCACGGCGATCGGCAGGGACGTGCGGTTCGTGGAGCTGACCGTGGACGAGGCGCGGGCCAAGTGGCGCGGCGACGGCATGGGCGAGGAGACCATCGAGTTCCTCGTCAACGCGCTGGGCAACACGCCGGAGGCCGGCTACACCGTGGTCCCGACCGTCAAGGAGATCACCGGCCGGGAGGCACGCACCTTCGCGCAATGGGCCGCCGAGAACGCCGACTCGTTCCGCGCGTGAACGACGAGGCGAGCGCCGGCGATCCCGGCGCTCGCCTCGTCGCGTCATCCGTAGCGACGTCGGCGGATGGCATAGGCGACGGTCACCGCTGCCAGGAGCGGTCCCCAGGCCACAAGAGGGATGTAGCAGGCGAACAGGATCACGGCCTTGTCGCCGTGGGGCAGCTCCGGATCGGAGTCGAGCCCGACGAACAACAACGGCGTCCAGAGCAGCATCAGCGCTCCAGCACCGAGAGCAGCCGGAATGATCGCGGCAAGCGGGCGGATCTCACGGCCGCCCAGGAAGGGCACCCAGCGCGGCCAGATCTCACCCCACGGCCGGACGAGCCCCATGCTGAGGAACGCCAGCGCCTCCGACAGGACCGTCAGCGCTATGACGTACGGCAGCAGGTACCAGGACCCGTTCGCCGGATCCTGCGAGCCGGTGAAACCTGCGGGAAGGCCGAGCGCGAACAGAATCCGCCAGATGCCCGAAGGCACCGCGCACCACATCGTCGCCTGCGCGGCCCACTCGGCCCACCGGGGGACGGGTCCCTTGATCGTACGAACCTCGATGGGCGCTTCCATCATGACAGTGGCCATCACGCACCCCCGGTAGCCAGCATCGCCACCGCGATGACCGCCGTCAGCGCCGCAATCGCCAGCAGCTTGACTTTCAACTCCGTGCTCATGCGTTAACGATCTCGGTCACCCCAGGGCGTGCGCTTCCCCCGCCCGACCAGTCGGCTTCCCCCGCAAGGGGGAGGTCAAGCCGCGAGAGGTCTTCTGGATCTAGCCACCCCTGCCCGGTAGCGATAGCGCCCATCGACCCTGCTGATCTGCACCTGCCGAGGATGAGTGTGTTTCCACCGGTTGTGCCAGCCGCAGCACAAAGTCAGTTTGTCGATGTCGGTGGGACTGTCGCCCAACGCCCACCCATCAACGTGGTCGACCTCGCACAAGAACCCAGGAGTCTCGCAACCCTCCACCGCGCAGGTGTCATACAGCGTTTCCAGAACGCGGCGCTGCCCCGGGCTGGCGATCCGGACCGTGTGCCCCAGGTACAGCGGCACGTTCCCCGTCCCCAACAGCAGCGGGGAGACTCCGGCGGTGAGCGCCAGCCGCCGCACCTGCTCGGCCGGGACCGGCGTACCATCGCGCAGCCAGCCGGGCTTGTCGTCACCGGTCAACGTGGCCAGATCAGCGATGACGGTGACACGGGTCGCCTTGTGGCCACCCGCCAGCACACTGGACAGGGCAGCAGCAGTGCGCTCGCCCAGGTCACGTCGATCGTCGGTGCCGGCGGGCTTGGTCAACGGTGCCAGGGTGCCGTCCAAGATGGCGGTGTCCTCGCTGTTCAGCCAGCCGTTGAGGTAGCAGCCACCGTCCATCGACCGACTCACCGTGATCCACGACCGCTGGTAGCCGCGCGCGGCGTCCTCGGGCGGCCTCTCGGTGCCGGTGCGTTCGGCGACCAGGTCGTGGATCTTGCCGCCCAACCGAGCGACCTTCCCCGCCGACACCCCTTCATCCGCAGCGGTCAACAAGATGTCCTCGGCGACCGCACAGTCGTCATCACCCAGCCGCTGCACCGCATCAGCGATCGTGGCCGCATACCCGTACGACAAATCCGCAGCGGCCAACCGCGTGCTCACCCGCTCCAAGCGCGGCAATTGCCGGGCCAAGGCAAGACGCTCCTTGGCACGCCCGTCACGCATGCCCAGACGGCAGCGCAGCCACGCCTGAGCGGACGGCAGCCCCCAGTGCTTCATCTCCCCGGTACGGTCGACCACCGCGATCAACCCGGCCAGCGCGAACTCTGCCTGATCAACCACCGCGCCAAGCTTCTCGGCGAGCTCCATACAAGCCGCACCCGACTCAGGCGCGGAACGTCGCGCAAGCTCGCCGACAATCGCGGCAGCCGCTTCCACCAATTCACCGGTAGAAGCGGACTCCAGACCCGCCACGATCGAACGCATGCACTTATTCTACAGCCCCATAACGCACAGTAGTTGATCGATTGCACATTTCCCTGTCCGAATGTGGCCATCCATTTCAAGAGCCTGGCCTGAACGCCCATCCAACGGTCGCCGCAGGCCGGGGCGGGTGAGTCAGGAGCTAAGTCGGCTGATCCGAGCGGGTGGCTGAGCGGCGCCGAATTGACCCGCCACCCGTCCGTGCGGCTCCCTGAGCGTTGCTGTCACGTTGGCTGAGCTCGCGAAACTCCACCCATACGACAACGGTAGAAGCAGCCGCGCAAACCCGCGCTCCGCGCGGCTAAAGATCGGACACCAGCCACCAGGAACTCGAACACATCCAAACACCTCGACCCCGCCCACAGCCTTCTTGTCGCCGCCGCTTTTCAACCCCCAGCCCCACCCGCCCGCACCCGGACAGAACGCAAAACCAAAGGGGAGACCCCCGCCGAACCCCAAAGCAACCCCAGCACCTTCCCGCACGCCCGCACGCCCGCACCCCCGCGCTTCCCGCGGTTCCGCACCCAGCGGTTCCGCACGCCCGCACCTCCGCACCCCCGCGCACGCCCGCACCTCCGCAGGCCCGCAGCTACGGCGGCGCCCAATCCTGGGCAGGCCGGCGGTCCAGCAGTGGCGGGCTTGCCCGGCCCGGCGGTCCTGCGGTTCCCCAGTCCGGCCTTCGGCAGTCCGGCCGCCCATAGGTCGGCAGGCCCGTAGGTCCGCAGCCCGCAGCGCAGCAGCCCAGGGCCCAACCGGCAGCCTGGCGGTTCGGCAATCCCGCATTTCTGCGGAACCGGGCCACCCGGTAGTCCCGCAGTCCGGCCTCGCACAAACCCCCAGTCCGGCGTCCGGCAGCTCCGCGGGCCCTCGGGATTCACCGCAGGCCTGCAGCCTGGCGTCCGGCACCCTCCAGCCCGGGGGGTGACTCAAGAGCCCTAGCGCCGCCTGGCAGGCTGGCGGTCTGACAACCCGGCAGTCCTGGGCAGCCGCAGCCCTGCGGTCTGCGTCCTGCATCTTCGCAGGCCGCAGCCCCGGCACGCCCGCAGCTACGGCGGCGCCGCAGTCCTGGGCAGGCCGACGGTCCAGCAGCGGCGGGCTGCCCGGCCGGTGGTCCCGCAGTTCCCAGTCCGGCGTCCGGCCGCCCGTAGGTCGGCAGGCCCGTAGGTCCGCGGCCCGGCAGTCCGGCAGCGCAGCAGCCGAGGGTCCTCCCGGGAGCCTGCCGGTTCGGCAATCCCGCCTTCCTGCGGAACCGGGCCACCCAGTAGTCCCGCAGTCCGGCCTCGCGCAGGCCCGCAGTCCGGCGTCCGGCAGTCCCTCGGGCACTCAGGCCCCAGGATTGGGCATCCCCGCAGGCCTGCAGCCTGGCGTCCGGCACCCTCCAGCCCCGGGGGGTGGCTCAAGGGCTCTAGCGTCGCCTGGCAGGCTGGCGGTCTGGCAGCCCAGCAGTCCTGGGCGGCCCGCCGGTCTGGAATCCCGCATCTTCGCAGGCCGCACCTCCGCAACCCCGGCACACCCGCAGCTAAGGCTGCGCCGCAGTCCCGGGCAGGCCGGCGGTCCAGCAGCGGCGAGCTGCCCGGCCCGGCGGTCCTGCGTTCCCACTCCGGCCTTCGGCAGTCCGGTCGCCCATAGGTCGGCAGACCCGTAGGTCCGCGGCCCGGCAGTCCGGCAGCGCAGCAGCGGAGGGTCCTCCCGGCAGCCTGGCGGTCCGGCAATCCCGCAGCCCAGCGGAACCGGGCCACCCGGTAGTCCCGCAGTCCGGCCTCCCACAAGCCCGCAGTCCGGCGTCCAGCGGCCCCGCAGGTCCGATGGCTTGCATTCCCGCAGCTCAAGAGGCTCGGTCCACCTGGCAGGCCGGCTCCCCAGCAGTCCTGGGCAGCTCGGCGGTTTGGCGTCCCGCATCTTCGTGGGCCCGCCGTTCCGGCACCGTGGCTTGGGGGTCGTGGGGGCGCGTGGATTTGTGGGGCGGAGTCAATTGTCGTTCGGTCAGGCTGGGATGGGGTGCTTGGTCAGCGCGATGTAGGTGGGGTCGCCTGGGAGGTTCTGGTGGATGACCAGGCGGGCCGTGTAGACGTGGTTCTCGACCGGACCCCGATAGGAGAGCCGGAAGGTGCAGCTGTGTCCTGGCTTGAGTTCGTAGTTGGCGCAGGTCTTGTCGGCGTAGAAGTTGGCGTCGTCCAGCATCACGAAGTTGTAGAGCTTCAAGGGTGCGGTGCCCGTGTTCCGGAGTGTGACCGCCTGGGTGCACGCGTCGCCGGGGCAGACCAGGAAGACAGAGTCGTCAGAAACCACGAGGCGCGGCTTTCCATCGGGCTTGGGAGTGACCTTTCCGCCGTTTGAGGACGAGCCCGAGCCGCTGGAGGATGAGCCGCCGGAGCGTCCGGAGCCAGTGGAGCCGCCCGAGCCACTGGAGCCGCCGGTGCCGGATCCTCCGGTCCTTTCGCCGGGCTGGTTGATCTCCACCTTGCAGCCCGTGGCGGCTGAAATCATCAGCGCGGCGGCGCCGACGGCGAGAAGCGTGCCGAATTTCCTGCTCATGGGAACCTCCGGGTTTCTTAATGGTCGGTCGAATGTTTGGACCACCGTTTCCCCAGGATGGTTGGTGGCCGTATGAGGCCAGAACTTTCCAAGATCAAGGTATATCGCTGCGGGTATGACGTACTTGAGTGGCTGGATGGCCTCTTTCGTGAGCTTCGTCCGAGCGCAAATTTGAAGGCTTTCAGTGAAGAGACGACAAAGGTCGCTGTGGGCTATCTGTTGCGCATGAATGGCATTGTCGTGTCGGTTGACGAGCGCGCATGGCTTGGTTGCCGCACTGTGGCGAATCCCGAAAGCAGCGGGTGACCCAGCGAGCTGAAGAGCGACATCGTGTTGTGCGCGGCCCCAGGGTGGGGGGCGGCGAGGATCGGCCGACCATCCGATGACGTCTGACTCGTAGCTATTTGGTCGAGCGGCCCTGGTTTGTCGGGCGTTCCTGGTAGGACATGGAACCCCGACGATCATTGAGAGGATCGCATGGCCATCTACGAGCACCTCGTGGGATACGCCGGGCTCCGGGTAGAGCCGTTCACCGGGGACCCCGGGCCGGACGCCGACCTTCCCGACGCGGGGGAGGTGGCCTGGGCGATCCGTACGGCGTTCGAGGAGGAGGCGTTCGACGACGTCTTCGCCAGCTTCCTGGAACGCGTCGACACCACCGAGGTGACGGCTCTCGTCATCGGCTACTGGGGCGCCTCGTACGACGCGAAGGTCGCCGATCCGGTGGCCCTGCTGAGCGGCGCGGCCGACCGGTTTCCCAAGCTGCGGGCGCTCTTCCTGGGGGACATCACCGGCGAGGAGTCGGAGATCTCATGGATCGAGCACACCGACGTCGGGCCGCTGCTCGCCGCGTTCCCCCTGCTGGAGCGTTTCGAGGTGCGCGGCGGCCAAGGCCTGCGGCTGAATCCGTTCCGCAGCGAGACGCTGAAGGTGCTGCGGTTCGAGGCGGGCGGTCTGCCCGCGGGCGTCGTCCGGGCCGTGGCGGCGAGTGATCTGCCCAACCTGGAGCACCTGGACCTGTGGCTGGGCGTCGACGAGTACGGGGGAGACGCGACGGTCGCGGATCTCGCGCCGATCCTGAGCGGCGAACGGTTTCCCGCCCTGCGGCGCCTCGGGCTGGAGGACGCCGAGATCCAGGACGAGATCGCGGCCGCGGTGGCGGCGGCGCCGGTCGTCGCGCGACTGGAGTCGTTGAGCCTGGCCATGGGCATGCTGACCGACGACGGCGCGGAGTCCCTGCTGTCGGGCCAGCCGTTGACGCATCTGAAGCGCCTCGACCTGCACCATCACTTCCTCTCCGACGCGATGATGGAGCGGGTGCGCGCGGCCCTGCCCGGCGTCGAGGTCGACGTGAGCGAGCAGGAGGAACCAGAGGAGGACGACTGGCGCTACGTCGCCGTCTCGGAGTGAGGCCCCGTGGCGTTCGATGAGCATCTCTCCGAGTTCGACGGCCTGCCGGTCTTCACCTTCGACTGGGACACCGAAGGCGAACTGCCGGACGCGGCCGAGGTCGCGTGGGCCGTACGGGGCGACTGGGGCGAGCCGGCGTTCCCCGAGGTCTTCGAACGGTTCGTGGCGTCCGTCGACACCACGAAGGTGACGAGCCTCGTCATCGGCTTCTGGGGATACGAGGAGCCCGCCGCGGCGAAGGCGCTCATCACGCACGCGCGCCGCTTCCCGAGCCTGCGGGCGTTGTTCCTTGGCGACATCCTGGACGAGGAGTACCACCTGTCGTGGATAGGCCACGGGGACATCACACCCGTGCTCCAGGCGTTCCCTGGACTTGAACGCGTTGAGGTGCGTGGCGGCGGCGCTCCGGACCAAAGCCTGGAGCTGAGCCCGTTCAGTAGCGAGACGCTGAGAGTGCTGCGGTTCGAGTCGGGCGGTCTGCCTGCGAGTGTCGTCCAGGCCGTGGGCGCCAGTGATCTGCCCGCGCTGGAACATCTGGACCTGTGGCTGGGCATCCGGCAGTACGGAGGCGATGCCACAGTCGACGACCTCGCGCCGATCCTGAGCGGCGAGCGGCTGCCGTCACTGCGGCACCTCGGCCTGAGGAACAGCGAACTTCAGGACGAGATCGCGGAGGCAGTGGCATCAGCCCCGGTGGTCGCGTGGCTCACCTCGCTCAGCCTGAGCCTGGGGACGCTAACCGATCGGGGCGTCGAAGCCCTGCTGTCCGGCCAACCACTGACACACCTGGCGACCCTCGATGTGGACTACGCCTTCCTCTCCAAACCGATGCTGGACAGACTGCGATCCGCCCTGAGCGATGTCGACGTGAAAGCGGCCGACGCGCTGCGCGAGGCGGAATGGTCCGACGAATGGGACGCCGGATTCTACGTTGCGGCAACGGAATGACGTTCATCGTCATCGGAACGCCGGGGGACCGCCGGGTCACGTCCTTCGTAGCCGCCTACGAGGCCGTCTACGGCACCACGCCGCAGGTAGTCCCCTGGACAGACGTACTACGCACCGCCAACCCACCGTTCGACCGCAACGCTGAACCACTGCTGGACGGCACCGCCAAGTCACCGCCGCACCGCACCGCCAAGTCACCGCGGGACCGCACCGCCGAACCACCGTTCGACCGCAACGCTGAACCACTGCTGGATCGCGCCGCCAAGCCACTGCTGGATCGCAGCGCCGAACGGCAGCTCGGCTGGGGCGGTGGGTTGCCGATCGGAGCCGGGGATGTTGTGCGCATCGACTCGCCTGGTGAGGATGCCGAGGCGGATGCGTTGTTGCGCGGTCCTGGTGATCCGGCACGGGTGGGTGGCGGGGCCCGCTGGTACGCGACGTTCACCAAGGCGCTGGACCGGATTGGAGCGACCGGGGCGCGACTCCTTAACGATCCCGCTGAGATCGCCGTGATGTTCGACAAGCGGCGTTGCCATGCGTTGCTCCAAGCCTCGGTTGTGCCCGTTCCGCCAGCGTTGCCGCAGGTGGAGGGCTACGACGAGCTACGGGCGCGGATGGCCGAGGAACGACTGCCGCGGGTGTTCGTCAAGGCGGCGCACGGCTCGTCGGCGGCCGGTGTCGTCGCGCTCCAGACGGCGCCGGGCCGGATCAAGGCGGTCACCTCGGTGGCGATGACGCCGCGCGGTCCCTACAACTCGTTGCGGGTGCGCACGTACGAGTCCGAACGCCAGGTCGCGGAGCTGATCGACGCCCTGGCACCGGACGGCCTGCACGTCGAAGCCTGGATACCCAAGGCGTCGCTGTGCGAACGGGTGCTCGACCTGCGGGTCGTCGTGATCGCCGGCGAGGCGACCCACGCGGTGGTGCGGACCAGCGGGCATGCGATGACCAACCTGCACTTGGGCGGCACGCGAGGAGATCTCGGCGCGGTACGGGAGGCACTAGGGGAGGACGGCTGGCGGCGAGCTCTCGAGACGTGCGAGCGGGCGGCGGCGTGCTTCCCGGGCAGCCTCATGGTCGGAGTCGATCTCCTCGTCGGGGTCGGCTGGCGGCGGCTGGCCGTCGCTGAGGTGAACGCCTTCGGCGACCTCCTGCCCGGACTGACCGGACTACCCGGCACGTTCGCCGATGGACTCGACACCTACACTGCCCAGGCCAGAGCCGCTTTGTTGAGGAACGCCCCGGCATGACCGCCATGCAAGAAACGACCACCATGCCCACCGCGACCGCCATGCACGCCACGGCGCCCGCGCCCACCATGCACGCCGCGCTGGCCGTGCCCATCGCGATTGCCCTGCGCGCCGCGACCACCGTGCAGGAAACGACTGCCGTGCGCGCCATGTTGGCCGTGCGCGTCGCGCCGTCTGTGCGCGTCATGCCGACCGTGCGCGCCACGTCGGCCGTGATTGCTGCGCCCGCCGCGGCTTCCGTGCCCGCCACGGCCGCTGCGACCGTCGTGCCCACTGCGACCGTCGTGCCCGCTGCGACCGTCGTGCCCGCTGCGACCGTCGTGCCCGCTGCGACCGTCGTGCCCACTGCGACCGTCGTGCCCACTGCGACCGTCGTGCCCGCCATGCCCGCCCCGGTCGTTTTGCCCGCCGCGACCGCCATGCAGGAACGAATCGCCGTGTCCGCCGTGCTCGCTGCGATGGCCATGCTCGCCGCGACCGTCGTACGCTCCGCGACCGTCGTGCCCGCTGCGGCTGGCGTACCTGTCACGGCCGCCATGCAGGAAACGACCGGCGTGCCCTCTGCGACCGGCGTGGCTGCCACGGCCACCGTGCCCATCGCGACTGTCGTGCACGAAGCGACTGCCGTGTGTGCTGCGAGCGCCGTGCGCTTCGCAACCGATGTGAACACCATGACCGCCGTGTGCGTCGCGATCGCCGCGCACACCACGAGCGCCATTCACGCCGCGATCGCCGCGACCGCTAAGCCCGTCGTGCGCGGCGCGGCTGCTGTGCATGGCGCGGCTGCCGCGCGCGCCTCGCCCGCCACGGCCGCTGGGACTGGCATGCCTGCCGGGGCTGTTGTGTATGAAGCGACTGTCGTGTGTGCTGCGACTGCCGTCTGCTTCGCAACCGATGTGAACACCATGACCGCCGTGTGCGCCGCGCACGCCGTGATTGCCATTCACGCCGCGATCGCCGCGATCGCCGCGATCGCCGCGATCGCCAAGCCCGTCGTGCGCGGCGCGGCTGCCGTGCGCGCCTCGCCCGCCACGGCGGCCATGGCCGCTGCGACCGGTGTGCCCGCTGCGGCCGGCGTGTCTGCCACGGCCGGCATGCCCGTTGCGGCTGTCGGGCACGAAGCGACTGTCGTGTGTGCCGCGAGCGCCGTGTGCTTCGCAACCGACATAAACACCATGACTGCTGCGCCGACCGTGATCGCTATTCGCGCCACGGCCGCCATTCACGGCGCGGCTGCTGTGCGTGCCACTGGCGTCGTGCGCGGCGCGGCTGCCGTGCGCTTTGCGGCCGTTGTGGGGGCTGTGGCTCTGCGGTCGATACGATCGTCGTTGACGCCATGACGGCCAGGTATGACATGAACGAGGTCGTTGGCACCCACGATGTGTTGCTGGTGACGCTCGACACGCTGCGTTACGACGTTGCGGCGGAGCTCGCGGCGGCGGGGGAGACGCCGACGCTCACGAGCCTGCTGCCGGGTGGGCGATGGGAGCGGCGGCATACGCCGGGGAGCTTCACGTATGCGGCGCACGCGGCGATGCTCGCTGGTTCCTGCCGACTCCGGCCGAGCCTGGACGGCATCCGCGTTTGTTTGCGGGACGCTTCCCAGGCAGCGAGACCACGGGCGACGGTACGTGGACGTTCGACGCGGCCGATCTCCCGGCTGGGCTCGCCGCAGTGGGTTACCACACGGTGTGCGTCGGGGGCGTGGGCTTCTTCAACATGCGGACGCCACTGGGCTCGGTGTTGCCTGGTCTCTTCGCTGAGAGCCACTGGGAGCCCTCGTTCGGCGTCACTGAGCCGGACTCGCTCGGCCACCAGATCGACCGCGTCGGCGAGGTTGTCGGCGGGCTGCCTACCGAGCGGCGGCTGTTCCTGCTGCTGAACGTGGCGTCGCTGCACCAGCCCAACTGGTTCTACCTGGACGGCGGAACGCGCGAGGACGGCGACTCGCCCGCCAGCCACGCCGCCGCACTTCGTTATGTGGACCGCAAACTCGCGCGGCTGTTCGACCTCATGCGGCGGCCGTGCTTCGTGATCGTGTGCTCGGACCACGGCACGGCGTACGGCGAGGACGGCCACACCGGGCACCGCATCGGCCACGAGGTCGTCTGGACCGTTCCGTATGGAGAGTTCGTACTGTCGTGAAGAAGCCGTACCAGAGCTACGTCTACGCCTATCCGCACAAGACCGCCTACCGTCCGCTGCAGCCGGAGCCTCGGCTCGGCGACGTCTGGGCAGACGAGGTACGCGACGCGCTATTCCTCTACCTGCACGTGCCGTTCTGTGAGATGCGCTGTGGCTTCTGCAACCTGTTCACGCGTACCGGCGCACCTGAGGAGCTGACCGATGCGTACCTCGGCGCCATGGAGCGACAGGCGTCCGCCCTACGCGACGCACTAGGGAACGACGCCGCGTTCGCTACGGCGGCGTTCGGCGGAGGTACGCCCACCTACCTGACGGCGGCCGAGCTGGAACGGCTCTGCGACATCGCCGAGCGCTTCGGCGACCTCGCGGCGATCCCTCTCGGTGTGGAGACCTCACCGGCCACCGCGACCACCGACCGGCTGACGGTACTGCGCGATCGTGGGACAACTCGGGTGTCGATCGGAGTGCAGAGTTTCGTCGACGAGGAGGCGCGGGCCGCTGTACGCCCACAGAAGCGCGCCGAGGTCGAGGCGGCGCTCGACCGTATCCGCGCGGTGGGTTTCCCGACCCTCAACATCGACCTGATCTACGGCATCGACGGTCAGACCCCGGCGACCTGGTTGCACTCGCTCGACTCCGCGCTCGCTTGGGAGCCGGAGGAGCTCTACCTCTACCCGCTCTATGTCCGGCCGCTCACCGGCCTTGGGCGCCAGGCGCACGACTGGGACGACCAGCGGCTGGAGCTCTACCGGATTGGCCGCGACCACCTGTTCGCCTGTGGATACGAGCAGGTTTCGATGCGCATGTTCCGGTTGCCGGGCACCACGTCCGGCACCGAGTACTGCTGCCAGACCGACGGTATGGTCGGCCTCGGCTGCGGTGCCCGTTCCTACACATCCAGGCTCCACTACTCGTTCGAGTACGCGGTCGGGGCGGGTCAGGTGCGCGGCATCATCAACCACTACGTACGGGAGAAGGACTTCGGCACAGCCCGCGTCGGCTTTGAGCTCGACGACGATGAACGTAGGCGACGGCATCTCGTGCAGTCGCTCCTCCAAGCCGGCGGGCTCGACCGCGTTTCCTATCGCGGCCGGTTCGGCACCGATGTCGCCGACGACTTCAAATCTGAACTCACCGCCTTCGCCGAACACGGCTGGCTCGGCGAAGACCCCGCCACCCTCAGCCTCACCGCCGAAGGCCTGGCCTACTCGGATGCGATCGGACCGGCGCTCTTCTCGGGGCGCGTACGCGCACTCATGGATTCCTACGAGGCACGATGACCGGCCACGACGACCATCTGACAATCCTCTACCGGGGGCCGCTGGCGAGCTGCGACTACGACTGTCCGTACTGCCCGTTCGCCAAGAGGCGCGACACCCCCGAACAGCTCCGCGCCGACCGCGCCGCCCTGGAACGCTTCGTCGCCTGGGTGTCGGCCCAGGCCCATCCGGTCTCGGTCCTCTTCACGCCGTGGGGTGAGGGGCTCGTGCGGTCCTGGTATCGCCGTGCCCTAGTCGAGTTGAGCCATCTGCCGCACGTCGAGCGCGTCGCGATCCAGACCAACCTGAGCCACCGCGTGGACTGGACGGCGGACGCGGACCTCTCGACCCTCGCCCTCTGGGCCACCTACCACCCGGGTCAGGTGCCGTACGAGCGCTTCATCGGCAAGTGCACGGATCTGAACGAACGTGACGTCCGCTTCAGCGTCGGCATCGTAGGGCAGCCCGAGCACCTGGAGACGGCCCGGAAGCTCCGCGCCGACCTGCCACCCGCCACCTACCTCTGGGTGAACGCCGCTGAGGGCCGCGCCTACACAGACGCCGAGGCGGCTATCTGGACCGAGCTCGATCCGCTCTTCCCTTACAGCCGCCACCCCCACGCCAGCCGTGGCCAGGCCTGCCGTACCGGCGACAGCGTGATCTCAGTGGACGGCGAAGGCACGGTCCGCCGCTGCCACTTCATCCCGACCGTGCTCGGCAATCTCTACGACGACTCGTTCCGGCGAGCACTCGGGCCGCGTCCCTGCCCCCTCGACGTCTGTGACTGCCACATCGGCTACGTCCACCTGGAGCCGCTGGGCCTGTACGACGTCTTCGCGGGCGGCATCCTGGAACGCATCCCACACCTCACCAAGGAACACAGCCCACCTAGGGGTCAGCTCACTTAAGGGCACGTTCACCTGCGAGCACGTCTGCCAAGTGCGCAGTTCAGCTAGGGGGCGTTCTCCAGGGGCGTGTTCTGCGGGGCCGCGTTCACCACGGGCGTGGCCACCACGGGCGCGTTCTTCAGGGGCATGTTCGCTAGGAGTGCGGTTCGGCTGGGAGCGTGTTCGACTAGGGCGACGGGCGCCTGCGGGGTGGGCGGTGAGTCAGATGCCACGCCTCGTTCAGGAGTTCGTCCAGTTCGTCGGCGGGCACCTTGGCGAGCTGGACGATCACCCACCCGAACCGGCCGGAACTGTAGCCGGGCGCGTAGATTTCCGGTGCTTCGGCGACGAGCGCGGTCTGCTCCGCGCGCATGGCCTTGACCATCGCCTCCCGTTCGTCCTCGGTCACCCAGGTGAAGATAGTGCCGCTCGTACGGAAGTAGGTGTGGCCGTTGCGGCCCGGCACCTCCTCGGTGTCGGGGAGCGCCAGCAGGGTGCGCCGTACGTCGTCCAGACCGCCCATGACCACCGACGATAGACGCGTGTGAACCTGGATGGGCGGAAGTGGAGAGACATCACCGGCAAACCACCGCGAAAGGGTCCCGCGTTCATGGATCTCCTCACGTTGCTGCGCGTGCTGGCGCTCGAACTGGAGCACACTCCGCCCGCCTCGCTCCTCCATCAGCGAGACCGTCTCGTCATGTCCATCGACGCCTGCCGATGACCACGATCACCCCCCCACGCGCCCTTGCCTGGATCTCCATCGCCCTCGCCGGAGTGATCGTTGCCACCACGCTCGCCGCGTACGGCTACTACTGGCGGATCCAAAACAGCATCCAGCACGAGGACCCGAACAAGCTGATCACTGGCGAGCGCCCCAGGAAACTGAACGACGCGCTCAACATCCTCTTGATCGGTTCCGACACGCGGGAGGGCGCGAACGCGCAGTACGGCCGGAGCCTGCGCGACAAGGCGCCCGCCTCGGACACGATGATCCTCCTGCACCTGTCGCCCGGAGGCGGGCAGGCGCTGGGCATCAGCTTCGCGCGCGACCTGATGGTGCCGATCCCCGCGTGCAAGCGCAAGGACGGCTCGCGCACACCGGCCTCGTCCCTCGCGATGTTGAACGAGGCGATCGGCCGGGCCGGGCCGACGTGCACGATGGACACGATCGAGAAGCTCACCCACATCAAGATCGACCATTTCGTGCAGGTCGACTTCGTCGGCTTCGAGAAGATCACCACTGCGGTCGGCGGGGTGCCGATCTGCCTGACCAAGCCGGTGTACGACCCGGAGGCGGGGCTGCGTCTCGGCAAGGGCCCGCACCGGGTGGCGGGCAAGCAGGCGCTGGCCTACGTGCGGGCTCGCAAGAAAATCGGGGACGGCTCGGACACCCAGCGCATCCAGCGCCAGCAGCAGTTCCTCGGCTCGCTGGCCAAACAGGCCCTGACCGGCGGCGTCCTCACCAGCCCGGGCCGCCTGAACGCCCTGCTCACGGCCTCGGCCGAGTCGCTGACCACCGACCGGGACCTCACCCCCTCCCGCATTCTGAAGATCGCCCAGGGCATGCGCGACCTGACGGCGGGCAAGGTGCGCTTCGTGACCGTGCCGGACGAGCCGTACGCTCTCGATCACGACCGCCGCCAGCTCGCCCAGCCCGCCGCGGCCCGGTTCCTGACCGCGGTGCGCAACGACGAGAAGATCAGCGACGTGCCCGCCGCGACGGCCAAGACCAACGTCGAGGTCCGCGTGCTGAACGGCTCCGGCGCCGAGGGACAGGCCCGCCTGGTCGCCGACTCGTTGCGCGACCGAGCGTTCACCGTCAGCAAGGTCGGCAACCTGAGCCGTCCCACCGCCACGACGCAGATCCGGTACGGAAGGGGCGCCGCCGCTCAGGCCGCCGCCATCGCGGCCCTCATCCCGCGCGCCGGAACGGTGGCGACCGCTCGCGTTCCGGCCGCCACCATCGAGGTGATCCTCGGCGCGAACTTCCCGGGCCTGAAGAGCACCGGCATCCCGCGCCAGCAGAACGAACACCGGGCCAGCGACGACATCTGCCGCGAGAACCCCGCCTGACAGGGATTGGCGGAGGTGCCCGTCGGTGGCGGGGAAGAGGCCACCGACGGGGCACCGGTCTGAGACTCGCGGCCTAGGTTTCCTGCTCAGGGCGGTAGTCGGACTCGGCGACGCCGAACGTCCAGGCGACGCCTTCGCGGGCGGTGCGCGTGGAGGGCGGCACACGCAGGTAGTAGGTGCGGTAGGTGCCATCCGGCTCGGGGGTGGAGTTGACGACCTCGACCATGGCCACGGGCTCGTCGCCTGGCAGGTCGATACGCCACAGGACACCGGTCTCGTCCTTGTGGACGGGCCGGGCCCCGGTCTCGGCCAGGTAGCGGTCGTAGCCGAAGATCTCCAGCATCACCCGCCGGAGCTCGGCGTTGTCTTCGGCGTCGATCCGAGCGGGGGTCAGCTCGGCGAGCGAGGCGATGAAATCGCCGGGGATCGGCATGCCGCGCCAGGCGTGCAGGCTGAACCCGTCGGGATACGCGAGGGCCGGGCCGTCGCCCCGGTGAAGACGGCCCGGCTCGTCGCGGTGCAGCTCGACGGGGCGTTCGGAGACGATGGCGAGCCGTTCGTACGGCCACCACCAGCCCGCCGAACGAGCGGTCTCCGCGACACCGGAGAGCCCGTCGAGACGATCGAGCGAGTCGAAGAGCGCCAGCCATGGAGCATCGTGCTGGCCCAACACGGCCTCCACACAGGCCCCGCGCAGCACCGACACAGCGGCATCGACGGTCTCCCGATCAAGCGACCCCAGAGCAGGCAACCCCACCCCGCCTGAGCCCACCCCGCCTGAGCCCACGGTGCTTGGACCTGCCGCGCCTGAACCTGTCGGGCCTGAACCTGTCGGGCCTGAACCTGCCGCGCCTGAACCTGTCGGGCCTGAACCTGTCGGGCCTGAACCTGCCGCGCCTGAACCTGTCGGGCCTGAGCCCGTCGCGTCTGCGTCCGTCCCGGCTGAGCCTGCCGTGCCTGAACCTGTCGCGTCTGCGCTCGTCCCGGCTGAGCCTGCCGTGCCTGAGCCCGTCCCGCCTGAGCCCGGCACGGCTGGACCTGCCGCGTCTGAACGTGCCGCGCTTGAGCCCGGTACGGCTGAGCCCGCTGCGTCTGAGCCCACCCCGCCTGAACCTGCCTCGGCTGAGGGGGCTTCGGTTGGTCTTGGCTCGGCTGGGCTTTGGGCTCGCGAGCTGGCTTCGACTGGTGCGCGCACGGCCTGGCGGACGCGGGTCACGAGGTTGTTGACCTGGGACCAGAGCGGGGCCCCGGTCTCGGCCCAGGCGCGTGCCCAGCCCTGGGGCCCCAGTTCGGCGGTGGCCTCCGCGCGAGCCCGCTCCCACGGGCGAGTCCGTACGGCGTCGCGCACGGACTCGCCCGCCCCCGCGCTGCTACGGGAGACGCCCCCGATGTTTGCGGACGTAGTGTCTTCACGGCCAACGCCACCGGGGGCCAGTGCTGCGCGGGCGGCGGCGACTGGGGCGGCCAGTCCGGCGCGTTCCAGCGGCTCGGCGTGTCCGGCCAGGACCGCTGCCGTCACGGCGCCGGCCATCGGGGAGGGGACCCAGACGAAGCGCTCCGGCTCCGGGAGGCCGGCGGACGTGTAGGCGGCGCGGATGCCGGACTCGGCCCGTGCCCGGTCGGCGGGGCCGGTGGCGAACGCCGCCGCGGCCCAGTCGGTGCCCATCAGTCGGCCACGACCCGGACCGCGCCGGGCACGTACTCGCGCTGGCGGACCACCCGGTACCAGCCCTTGGGCAGGCTGATCGCGGCGTGCTCCTCGTGGCTCAGCCGCCCTCCGGACGGCAGGTGCAGGTAGTCGGGTCTGAGGGGATCGGGATCACGCCGCAGGGTGCCCGGCGCGACGAGGGCGTGCGCGTGGCCGGTGGCCTCGCCCAGGGCGAGCACCATGCGGCCGCGGCCGTCGCGCGGCGCGGCCGGGAGGTCGCGCACCGTCTGCGGAACGGATTCCTCGGGTACGGGCAGGATGAGGATGTCTCCCTGTCGGTACATGCCGCGAAGGTAACCGCCGCCACCGACATTCTGCGGCGACCGCCCGTACGTGCAGGTCAGAAGCCTGTGCGGGCAGGTCAGAAGCCGCGGGTGCGGCGGGCGGCCGGGCGGGCCCAGCGGCCGGAGGCGCTGAGGCCGACGCGCTGGAAGGCACGGACGAGTTCGCTGCCCAGGATGACTCCGGCGCCGAGCGCCAAGCCCACCGACAGCGCCCCGACCAGGCTGAGCATGCCGTCCTCGGGCGAGCCGGTGTTGAGCTCGACCATGCCCCGGTAGAGCAGCGTGCCCGGCAGGAGCGGTGAGATGGCCGGGACGACGTAGGGCAGCGCGGGGGCATGGCGGCGCGCGGCGTAGAAGCTACCCAGAGTGCCTATGACCACCGCGGCGATCGCAGAGGCGAGCACCGGCTTGACACCCCATCCGAGGAGCGTCACATACAGAATCCAGATGAGTCCACCGCCGACGGCGGCGGGTGCCAGGACGGACCGGGGCACCGCGAGGGAGACGGCGAAGGTCAGCGCGACGGCCGCCGCCGCCACGATCGCGACCGGGGACAGGAAGGCCGGGAAGTCGGGCAGGTGCTGGACGTCGACGTCGACGCCGAAGCGCACCGCGCCGTAGACCATCACGCCGAGCCCCGCCACGATGGCCGTGATCAGGAAGAACACCTCCAGGAGGCGGGCGCCGGCGTTGACCATGTTGCCGGTGATGCCGTCCTGGATGCTCGCCACCAGCGGGCGGCCGGGCAGCAGCGCCAGGATCGCGCCGGTGACGATGGTCGAGGCCCGGTCGGAGCCGCCGAGCGCGATCACCAGTACGGCGGCGCCCGCCGCGATCGCCGCGGCCACCGCGAGCTGGAAGAACTCCGCGACCCCGCGCCGGGCCAGCGCGGCGGCGGTGCGGTCGCCGAGCAGGGTCGCGACGAACGCGGTGCCCGCGACCAGCGGCCCGCCGCCCATCAGGACGGCCGCCGACGCGGCGATGAGCCCGAAGCACACGACCAGGAGCCACGGTGGGTACGGCGCGAGGCCGTGTTTGATCTTGGCGAGCCGCTGGTGCGCCTCGTCCAGCTCCAGCATGCCGATGGAGGCGTCCTGGACGAGGGAGTGCAGCTCGGCGAGGCGCCAGTACGCCGGCGTGCGGCGCCGGACGGTCCGGGCCGCGGTGACGGGCATCGCGCCCTGACCAGGGTGCACGGAGATCTGGAGGGCGGTGAAGGTCACCTGGACCTCGCAGCGCGGCAGTTCGAAGGCGAGCGCCAGGCTGAGCATCGCCTCGTTGATGCGCTCGGTCGACTCGCCGCTGGCCAGCAGCAGATCACCGACCCGCAGCACGAGGTCCATCGCCCGTGGGTCGACCTGCTCGCCCGGCTCGTCCTCCGGGGGCTCCGCCGGAGCCCCGTCCATCAGCACCTGGAAGGTGCGCCGTACCCGGTCCGCTGCCCGCCCCATAACGCGAACGTGAGCCTCCGTACCTTGATCACTGATCTTCCCTGGGCAGGCTACCTTGCGTGACGAAACATCCCGAACGGCGCCCTCCGGGCCGGACGGCCCGGCGCCTGGCCGCCCAGGTCGCGTCGTTCTGGAAGCGGGCCGTCCACGGTGCGATCATCCTTTCGCACTGGTCATCGCCCGGGTGGCCGCGGGCCGAGTACAGGAGTGGACCTTCATGATCGTGGGGGAACGGCGGTCGCTGGGGCGGTCGAAGGTCTCGGTGACCGCGCTGTCGTTCGGCAGCGCCGCCATCGGGGGGCTCTACGCGCCGGCGCCGGAAGGCGCGGAGACGGCGCGGCGCGCGCTCGATCTGGGCATGCGCTATCTCGACACGGCCCCTCACTACGGGGCGGGCACCGCCGAACGACTGCTCGGCGAGGTGCTCAAGGACGTGCCGCGCGACTCGTACACCGTCTCCACCAAGGTCGGACGCCTGCTGCGGCCGCGCCTACCGGGCGAGGACCCCGACGACGAGGGCTTCGCCGGGGAGCCTGCGATGAAGCGTGAGTGGGACTTCAGTAGCGCCGGTGTACGCCGGTCGCTGGAGTCCTCCCTCGAACGGCTGGGGCTCGACCGGGTCGACATCGTCCTCCTCCACGATCCGGACGAATACGAGGACGACGTCTATGCCGAGGCTTACCCGGCGCTGGCGAAGCTCCGGGACGACGGGGTCGTCGGCGCCATCGGAGCCGGCATGAGCCAGGCCCCGATGCTGGCCCGGTTCGTCCGGCGGCTGGACCTGGACGTGGTGCTGTGCGCAGGGCGTTACACCCTGCTGGACCAGTCGGCGCTGAGTGAACTGCTGCCCGCGTGCGCCGAGCGCGGCACGTCCGTCGTGGTAGGCGGCGTCTACAACTCGGGCCTGCTGGCGGGCGGGACGACCTACGACTACGCCGCCGCGCCCGCGGAACTGCTCGATCGCGTAGAACAACTGCGGCTCGTCTGCGACGGGCACGGTGTGCCGTTGCGGGCGGCCGCGATGCACTTCCCGTTCGGCCATCCGGCGGTGGCGAGCGTGCTCACCGGCTGCCGTACGCCCGCCGAGGCGGAGGACAACGCGGCCTTGTTCGAACGGGACATTCCCGTGGAGCTCTGGACTGACCTGCGCGATGGTGGTCTGCTGGCCGCCGACGTCCCCGTTCCGTCCCGAGGAGATCGATGATGATCGACGCGCACCAGCACCTGTGGGACACCGCAGTCCGCGACTACGCGTGGATGGACGGTCCCTGGGCTGACCCGTTGCGCGGCCGGTTCGACGTCGAACGCTATGCCGAGGCGGCGAAACCCCTCGGAGTGACCGGCTCGGTCGTCGTCCAGGCCACGCACAGCCTGGCCGAGACCCGCGAACTGCTGGCCACGGCGGACGCCAAGCCCATCGAAGGCGTGGTCGGCTGGATCGATCTCACCACCCCGGACGTCGCCGACACGATCGCGTCGCTCTCCGGACCACTCGTAGGGATCAGGCACCAGGTCGAGTACGAGTCTGACCCGCACTGGCTGGCGCGCCCGGACGTACGGCGCGGGCTACGGGCTGTCGGGTCGGCCGGGCTGGTGTACGAGTTGCTCGTCAAGCCTCCGCAGGCGGACGCGGCGCTGGCGGTCGCGGAGGAACTGCCCGAGGTGCCGTTCGTCCTCGACCATGCCGGCAAGCCGGACATCGCGGGAGGGGTGTGGGAGCCGTGGGCGTCGTGGATCATGGCGATGGCCGGGCTGCCCAACGTGACCGTCAAGCTGTCCGGTCTCGTCACCGAGGCGGCGCCCGGCTGGAAGAGCGCAGACATCCTGCCGTACGCCCGGCACGTGGTGGACGCGTTCGGGCCGGGGCGGGTGATGTACGGGTCCGACTGGCCCGTCTGCACACTGGCCGCCTCGTACGGCCAGGTGCTGGAGCTGGCCGACGCCGCGCTCGACGGGCTGAGCGAGATGGAGCGCGCCGAGGTGTTCGAGGGCACGGCCAGCCGGGTGTACGGGATCGGGGGGTGAGCAGGCCGTGCGCGTCGCGTTATTCGTGACCTGCGTCAACGACATGCTGTTCCCGGGTACGGGACGGGCGACCGTACGGCTGCTGGAGCGGCTCGGCTGCACGGTGGAGTTCTCGGCGGCGCAGGCTTGCCGCGGCCAGATGCACTCCAACACCGGCTACCGAGGTCATTCGGCGGTCGGCCCGGGCCATGACCCACCGGAGTTGAAGATCGCCAGGGCGTGACGAACCAGCCAGTGTTTACTGGCGCTATAGGATTTGACCTGGCTCTTCTTGTCATCTGTGCGCGAATTCGTGCGCCGAATTGGCGCGTGCGCTGCCTCCCGCTGGAGATCCTTTTCAGCATACGTTCGCGGCGGTCCCCAGAGGTCTGTCACGCGGCACGGCCGGGATCGGGACCTACCGATCGCGGAGGGGCGTCGGATGCGTCACGAGTCAGTGTTGCTGCGGCGGGTGGCCGGTGGGTCGCTCGTCCTCGTGTTGACCGCCGGAACGCCGAGCGTGCTGCCGCAGGTGTCGGCGCAAGCGCAGGCGTCGGCGCAGGCGCAGGCGCAGGTGTCGGCGCAGGCGCAGGCGTCGGTGGGCAGGAGCGGGACGGCGACGTCCGCGCCGGGCCTGTCAGGCGCGGCCTCGCCGGCGCTCCGGCGCGCCGACAGCGGAGCTGCGATCACCGAGGAGAAGTGGATCGACGCCTCCACGGTGGACCTGGCCGTGGCCACCCCGGCGATCGGCACGACCGAGATGGTCCGCGTTCTCGTGCCGAAGGGATGGTCGCGTGACGCCCGCCGTACCTGGCCTGTGGTCTACGCCTACCAGGGCGGCAACGACGACTACCTCTCCTGGGTGAGGGGCAGCCAGCTAGCCGAGCTCGCCGCCAAGTGGGACGTCATGGTGGTGATGCCGTCGGGCGGCAAGAACGGAGGGTCCGCCGACTGGTGGAACTACGGCAAGCGCGGGACTCCCAGATGGGAGACCTTCCACACCACCGAAGTGCTCCAGTTGCTTGAGCGCAACTACCGGGCGGGTACGCGCCGGGCCGCGCTCGGTGTCTCTTCCGGTGGCCAGGGCGCCATCGCGTACGCGGCCAGGCATCCTGGCATGTTCCGTTACGCGGTGAGCTTCAGCGGCATCCTGCACCTGACCAAGCCGGGCATTCCTACGATCCTCATGGTCCAGGGAATCCCCTTCGGCTTCGACCCGTTCCGCGTCTGGGGCATCCCCGGCTGGGACGACAAGAACTGGAAGGCGCACGACCCGTACGAACTCGCCGGGCGCCTCCGCGGTACCGGGCTCTACATTTCCAGCGGCACGACCGGCTTGCCGGGTCCCTACGACAAGCCGTTCGAGCCACCGCTGCGGCGCAACGTGCTCGGCGCGGTCGGTGAACTCATCGTCGGCTCCACCACCGTCGACTTCGTGGCGAGGCTCAAGCAGCTCGGCATCCCGGCCACCACCCACGTCTACGGCAACGGCTGGCACAACTGGAGCTACTGGCGGCCGGAGCTCGACAAGGCGTGGCCGCTCATGATGAAAACACTCCGAGCGGGGCGGGTGTGAGCGCCATGGCCAGATCCCGATGGTGGGCAGAGGGGGCGGCAAGGCGCTCGGCAGCGGAGTGGTTGACGGCCTCGGTGGCGGCCGGTCTCGTCGCGGACGGGATCTGGCGCCGGTCGCGGGCCATGCGGCTGCCCGTCCTTCCGCCGTCCTCGAACGCGCAGGTCTCGGGCGAACATCACTTCGTGACCGCCGAAGGCGTCCGGCTGGACGGTGCGACGCGCAGGGCCGCGAGCGCCTATGCCGTGGCCGAAGGACTGGATGTGCTGGACCTCGTCCCGCAGGGGCTGGACGCCGTGCGCGCCCTGGAACTCGTCCGGCGGCTGGACCCCGGCTCGTTCCGTTCGGCACGGCTCGCCCGTGGTGAGGGCGCCGGCCATGCGCTGCTGGTGAGTGCGGACGTGCTGAAGCGCGCCGGCCTGACGAAGCTGGACGGGCTGTCCGCAGACGAGATGGACGAGGTCACCATCCGGCTCAAGCAGTACGCGCCCGTCACGATGGACCTCGCCGTCGTTCCCCGTATGGCGCCGCTGCCGCCGACGGCCTTCAGTGCAGCCGAGAGGCGGGCCATCCTGCGTCGGCGTTGGCAGCTGGACCTGCCCACCTACCTCACGGGAGTCCTCGGCGGGTTCGGGGTACTGGGGGTGTTGGCGGCGCGCCGCCCGCTGTGGGGCGCGGCCGTGGTCGCCGCCGCCTGTGCTAACCCCGTGCTGGCGACGGCAGGGACGCCTCTGCGCCCGTACGACCGGTTCGGTTTCGCGTTTCGGCGTCCTGTGTCGGCACCGCTGCGAATGCTGCGCGTCGCGTTCACCCGGGAGGAGCCGAACGCGGACCTGGCGCGACTGCGCTCGGAGTATCGGGCGAGTGTCGGTGCCGGGCTAGGGCGGTTCGTGGAGCGGCCTCGGCCGGACTGCCCCTGGTGCGGCGCGACGGTGGTGCGCAAGCGGCTGGTCAGTGGCGACTACCAGCAGCGCAAACCCGGCACGTTCCGGATCGACACGTGCGGCGCCTGCGGCCACAGCTTCCAGAACCCGCGACTGTCGGAAGAGGGGCTCGGCTTCTACTACAGGGACTACTACGACGGGATCGGGGAGGCCGAGGTCGAGCGGGGCTTCCGTCTGGGGGCGCCGCACTACCGGGCGCGTGCGCGCATGCTCCGCGGGCACGCGACGCCTGCGGCCTGGCTCGACGTGGGCGGCGGGCACGGGCACTTCTGCAACGCGGCCCGCGACATCTGGCCCGGCACACGTTTCGACGCGCTGGACTTCGGGTCGAGCGTGATCGAGGCCGAACGGCGCGGCTGGGTCGACCTCGCGCATCGCGGGCAGTTCCGCGAGCTGGCCGACAAGCTCTCCGGCACGTACGACGTCGTGAGCATGCACCACTACCTGGAGCACACGACCGACCCGACCGCCGAGCTGGAGGCGGCCGCGCGGGTGCTTCCGGCCGGTGGGCACCTGCTCATCGAGGTGCCCGATCCCGAGTCGCCCGTCGCGAGACTGGCCGGGCGCTGGTGGCACAACTGGTTCCAGCCGCAGCACCTGCACCTCATCCCGCTGGCCAACCTGACCACCGCCCTCGCGGCGCGCGGCTTCCGGGTCGTCGCCGTGGACCGCGGCGCCGCACACCAGGAGCTCGACCTGCTGATGGTCGTGACGCTGCTGCTCAACAGGATCGCCCCGCCGCACCCCGACCGGCCATGGAACGACCCCGGACGGCGGCGCCTGCGCATCGGCGGACGGGTCGCGGTGACGCTCGCAGGACTGCCGTTCGCCGTGGCCGCAGGAGCGGCCGACCAGCTCGCCCTTCCGTTGATCCGCCGTTTCGGCGGGGCCAACACCTACCGGGTGCTGGCACGACGGACGAACGAGCCGCTCGTCGCATAGCCGCAAGCCCCAGCCCCTCGGGAACGGGGGCGTCAGCCCTTGGGGACGAGGGTCAGGTGCACTGTCGAGGCGCCGCGTTCGGCCCGCAGCTTGAGCAGCGTGGCTCCGGGAGCCGAGGTGACGTCCGCCCCCGTCACTGTGACCTGGTAGCCGTTCGGGTAGTGAAGCGGCGAAGCGAACACGACCGTCTCGGCCCGGCCCTTCGGCGTGTACGTGAGCGTGAAGCTCTTCGTCTGAGGGTCGAAGCCGTAGTTCGTCGGTGTACCGGCGACCGCTTGTGGATAGGGCTCCTCCAGGGCGTTCAGCGCGGTGGTGTTGACGTTGGCGCCGCTGCGGGGCTTGGTGAGGTCGTAGATCAGCCCTTCGACGGTCCCACCGTCCGTGGGGTCCTTGCATCGGCAGTACGTCCACTCCAGCCACGGAAGCTGGCGACTGTCGGCGAGCCGGACGACGTAGGAGAGCTCGCGGGGATTCGGCGTCGCGCCGAACTCGGACAGGATGAGCGCGTCGCCGGTGCGCTTGGACTGCGCCATGGCCTGGTCGACGACCACCTTCTGGACCGCGTCGCACACGGCGTACATCCAGCCCGGTATCGGCTTGCCCGTGATGTCAGGGCAGTACGTATGGAACGAGACGCCGCTCCGTTTGTCCCCTGGCTTGCCGAGGTGGATGGGCGGGCCGAACGTCGCGACAAGGTTCGGCTCGTAGAACGTCAGATGTCCCGGGTCCACGGTACGGATGGCGCGGATCATCTTGGTGAAGAACGGCGCGAGCTTCTTGGAGTCGAAGTCCTTGCAGCCGAACGGCGGGGCACAGGTAGGCCAGGCGCTTCCCGGCCACGGCTCGTTCCACAGGTCGTAGCCGAGGACCGCCGGGTTGTCGCGGAACTTCTTCGCGACGTGCACCCAGGCGTCGGTGTACCACTCCTGCAGGCCCTTGCCATGGACGGGCGCGTTGTTCCAGAAGTTGTCGTTCGCCCGCTGGAGCGCCGGATTGAACAGCAGGTTGGTGAACGTGTCGAAGTTGATGAGGTCGTGCGGGATGCCGTCGGTGCGGATCATCCAGTCCGGGTAGCCCGTGCCCCGGAACCTGGTGTTGAGCAGGTCCTGCGGGAACGTGATCAGGCTGCGGACGCCGTACCGTCCCAGCAGGTCGATGGTGGCCTTGAGGCTGGCCAGGTAGGTCTCGTCGAACTCGCCCGGCCGGGGTTGGAGGCCGGTCATCACGATCCCGATCCGTACCGCGTTGAAGCCGTGCGCCGCCAGGAACTTCGCGTCCTCCTCGCCGAACCCGAGCTTGGACGGATCGAACGGCGCCGCCTTGGCGACCATGTTGAAGCCGTGCAGGATGACGCGTCGTCCCTGGGAGTCGGTGATCCACCGGCCGCTATGGCCGAGGACGCCGGAGACCGGCTGCGGCGGAGTGTGCGCCTGTACCTGTGTGCGTGCCGCTGCCTGCGTCGGCCCCGTCAGCGCCGTTGCCGACGCCGTTGCCGACGCCGTTGCTGGCGCCGGAAGGGCGGCGCACACACCCACCGCACAGGTCGCGAGCCATCTTCGTACTCTCATTCCGCATCCGCCTCCTCCGCCTCTTGAAGGCGGACGGTAAATGGTGGCGGGCGTGTGACACGAGTCACTTGAGCGCGGAATTCAAGGCGAACATGCGCGCGTGTTGATGAGAGGCGAGGCGCCGTGGGTCAGCGGGAGGCGTTGCGCATGGCCAGGCGTACGACAAGGGCGCCGGCGCTCAGCATGAGCCCGCCTCCGACGGCCACTCCGGCCAGGGTGCCGGCACCGTCGCTGTCCGGGAAGAGCCCGTAGCTCACAGCGGTGACAACTCCGGCGACGGCGATCGGCGTGACGGCCATGGGGTACGTGACGCGCAGCCGCCGTAGCGGACTGTCCTCGTCGGAGACCAACCGGCTCTGCACGGCCTTGCGGACCACCACGTACACCAGCGCGATCGTCACGACGGCCAGGACTCCGAGCACGCTGAGGCCCAGCGCGGAACTGCCGAAGTACATGCTGCTGAGCGCGATCCCCATGCCCATGAACGAAAGGGCCATCGTGGCCGGGTCGGGGGCGCGGTGCTGCTGCTCATCCATGGTCGTCTCCTCGTTCAGATGGCTAGTTAGCTGCCCTAGCGAGGTAAACAGTAGAGCGAGTTAGTCAGTATCGCAACCTAGATGGCAATGTGCGCCTGTTTTCCACAGAACGTGATTCTGGTGCGCGGCGTCGGTGGCGGCTGGTAGCAAGGAGGCATGGTTGACGAGGAAGGCCTGCCCCGCGAAGGTCCACCCCGCGAAGATCCACCGCGCGAGGGTCCACCCCGCGAAGATCTGCAGCGCGAAGATCCACTGCGCGACGGGCAGGGTGACGACGCCCTGCTCGACGAGGCGCAGCGCTGCCTTCGTGCGCTGGCGGGGGAGCATGCGCGGCTGCGCGACGACCAGTGGACGGCGATCCGCGCCCTGGTCGTCGAACGGCGGCGCGCGCTGGTCGTGCAGCGCACGGGTTGGGGCAAGTCCGCGGTCTACTTCGTGGCGACCCGGCTGCTGCGCGAGCGCGGCGCGGGGCCGACGGTGATCGTGTCGCCGCTGCTGGCGCTGATGCGCAACCAGGTCGAGGCGGCCGACCGGGCCGGCATCCACGCCCGCACGATCAACTCCGCCAACACCGAGGATTGGGAACGCGTGTTCGCCGAGGTCGAGGCGGGCGAGGTCGACGTGCTCCTGGTCAGCCCGGAGCGGCTCAACAACCCCGACTTCCGCGATCTCGTCCTGCCCAAGCTGGCCGCGGGCGCGGGCCTGGTCGTCGTCGACGAGGCGCACTGCATCTCCGACTGGGGCCACGACTTCCGCCCCGACTACCGCCGTCTCCGCACGCTGCTGGCCGACCTGCCGCCCGGCGTCCCGGTCCTGGCCACGACGGCCACCGCCAACGCCCGCGTCACCAAGGACGTCGCCGAGCAGCTCGGCGGCGACGGGCAGGCCCTGGTGCTGCGCGGCCCGCTCGAACGCGAGTCGTTGCGCCTGGCCGTCGTCCGCCTCCCCGCGGCCGAGATGCGCGTCGCCTGGCTCGGTGAGCACCTGGACGACCTGCCGGGCTCGGGCATCATCTACACGCTCACCGTGGCCGCCGCCCACGAGATCGCCGGCTACCTGCGGGAGCGCGGCTACGAGGTGGCCGCCTACTCCGGCCAGACCGACCCCGCCGAACGCCTCCAGGCCGAGCAGGATCTCCAGGACAACAAGCTCAAGGCCCTCGTCGCCACCAGCGCCCTCGGCATGGGGTTCGACAAGCCCGACCTGGGCTTCATCGTCCATGTGGGCGCCCCGCAGTCACCGGTGGCCTACTACCAGCAGATCGGCCGGGCCGGGCGCGGCGTCGAACGGGCCGAGGTCATCCTGCTGCCCGGCCTCGAAGACCGCGACATCTGGGCCTACTTCGCCGGCTTGGCCTTCCCGCCGGAGCCCGTCGTCCGCGCGACCCTCGACGTCCTGGAAGCCGCCGGCCGCACGGTGTCCACCGGCGCGCTGGAGCCCCGGGTCGATCTCAGCCGCAGCCGGCTGGAGATGATGCTCAAGGTCCTGGACGTCGACGGCGCGGTCCGCCGGGTCAAGGGCGGCTGGACCGCCACCGGCCACGACTGGGCCTACGACCGGGAACGCTACGAGCGCGTCGCCGCCGAACGCACCCGCGAGCAGCGGGCGATGCTCGACTACCTCGACACCGCCGGCTGCCGCGAGGAGTTCCTGCGCCGCCAGCTCGACGACCCCGAGGCCAAGCCGTGCGGCCGCTGCGACAACTGCACCGGCAACTACTGGCCCGCGGGCGTCAGCGAAACGGGCGCCGCCCAGGCCCGCGACCGCCTCCGCCGTCCCGGTGTCGACGTCGCGCCCCGCCGCATGTGGCCGACCGCGGTCAAGGACGACCTCGGCGTCTCCGGCCGCATCGGCCCCGACATCGTGGCCGAGCCGGGCCGGGCCCTGGGCCGCCTCACCGATATCGGCTGGGGCAACCGGCTGCGCGAAGTCCTCGCCGAGGGCGCGCCCGACACCGAGATCTCCGACGAGATGTTCGCCGCCGTGGTGAAGGTGCTGTCCGCCTGGGACTGGGCCGAACGCCCGACCGGCGTGGTGACGATCGGTTCCCGTACCCGCCCGCGCCTGATCGGGAGCCTCGGCCGCCGCATCGCCGAGATCGGCCGCCTGCCCCACCTGGGCGAGTTCGTCCCCCTCGGCGAGCCGATACCCCGGCGGCACAACAGCGCCCAGCGGCTCCGCTCGGTCTGGCACTCCCTCGCCCCGCCGGACGGGATCGCGGCGTCCGGTCCGGTGTTGCTGGTCGACGACCGCATCGAGACCGGCTGGACCATGACCGTGGCCACCCGCATGCTCCGCGAGGCGGGCGTCCCCGCCGTACTGCCGCTGGTCCTGGCGGTGATCAACTGAAACTGTCGCTCTGTCCTGCTGAAATGCACTCAAGGCCATTTGGGGAGGCACCGCCGGAGTAGTACCGTCCCTGTCCGTGTCTTCCAAGACCTCCGCCGTGGACCGGTTGCTCGACTGCCCGCCGGGGCTGCTCGACACCACGTTCGATCAGCTCCGGACCCTGCTCGTCGTGCACGAGACCGGGTCCGCGCTGCGGGCCGCACGCGTCCTCGGCCGCGAGCAGTCCAGCGTGCAGAAGCAGCTCGACACCCTCAACCGCAACTACCAGGCGATGTGCGGCGAAGTGCTGACCCTCCGCCAGGGCCGCGGCAAGGACTACCTGTTCACCCCCACGGGCGAGGAGGCGGTCGAACTCGCCCGCCTCGCCGTCGCGCAGTGGACGGACGCGGTCAACTGGAGCCGCCGCCGCCTCGGCCGGATGCTCACCGTCGGCACCACCGAGTTCACGCTCCCGATCATCTCCCGCTCCTGGGAACGCGTGTCGGAGGAGTTCCGGCAGCAGGAAGTCGAGTTCAAGGTCGTCCACGTCCGCACCAAGGACCTGTGGACCCGGCTGGAGACCCGCCAGGTCGACCTGATCTGCGGCAGCATCGTCAGCACCGCGGACGGCGACCAGCGCCTCCGCGACTACGACGTGATCGAGTTCGTCCGCGGCGCCCCGATCCTGCTGACCAACCTCACCCCCGACGACCTGCCCGACGACCCGGTCCCGACCAGCCGCCTGGCCGACGTGCCCCTGGTCATCCCGCCCGCGGGCCTGGTCGCCGACTTCCTGGCCTGCTGGTACGGCCCCAGCTTCCGTGACCGCCTCGACGTCGTGGCCGACATCGACGACATCCACTACGGGCTGTCCCTGCTGCGTTCGGGCTTCGTCCGCGGCTGCATGGTCGTCACCGAGTCCATCGGCCGCCGCATGGCCGGCCCGGGCGACCCCGACGAGGTCCCGCTGCGCTCCCTCCGCCTCGTCGACGACCTGGAACCCAAAGCCGAGATCATGACCGGAGCCTTCGTCCACCGCGCTGACCTGCAGCGCTACGCGGTCGGCCACCCCCTCAACCGCCTCTGGGCCGCCGTCCGAGACGACTCCCACCGCTACACCACCCGCCCCAAACCCACCTGACCGCACCGAGAAGGCCCCCAACGCCCAAGCTGTACGAGCAGCGAGCGACGGTGGCCCCGCAATCCAGCCGGTAGCGCCGCCCAAAACACTGCCAAACGCCCAAGCTGTACGAGCAGCGAGCGACAGTGGCCCGGGAATCCACCCGGTAGCACCCGTCCAAAACACCGCCAAACGCCCACAGCGCGGGCTGTGAGGGTGCTCAGTGATCGCGCCGCGCCCGGAAGACGCCAAACGCCCAACCTTGACGAGCGACCAGCGACGGCGGGCCGGGAACCCACCCGGTCGCGCCCGCCAAAACACCGCCAAACCGCAGTGCAGGGGGGCGGGGGGTCAGTTTTTGATGGGGTTGTCCATGACGTCGAGGCTTGGGCGGGCGCCCAGGTGCTGCATGGCCTGGACGGCCAGGCGGTTGCCTGCGGAGAGGGCCTCGGCGGGGGGCTTGCCCTCCAGCCAGGCCGGGAGGAGGCCCGCGACGAACGCGTCGCCGGCGCCGGTGCCGTCGATGATCTTTTCGATCGGCTCGGCGGCGACGGTGATGGGCTCCGGACGGCCGTTGGTGTACCAGAGGGCGCCGTCCGCGCCGGTCTTGATGACGACCTGCGGGTACCAGGCGGTGAGCACCTTGGCGGCCGAGGCGGCGGTCTCGCGGCCGGTCAGGACCTCGGCCTCGTCGGCGTTGACCACGAGGAGGCGGGCGCCCTGCGTCCACTCCAGGAACGGCTCGGCGCCCATCCGCTTGAGCGGGGAGGACGAGCCGCCGTCCACGGAGATCGACATCTGTGCCTGGCGGGCGAGTTCGAGGGCGTGCGTGGCGGCCTTGCGGGACCCCTCGTTGATCAGTGAGTAGCCCGACAGGTGCAAATGGGTGCCCTGGTTGAACAGGTCCTTGCACCGTTCGATGTCCTCGGGCAGCAGTGCGCCGTTGGCGCCCGGGTCCGAGAGCATGGTCCGGTCGCCCTTGTGTGTGATCAACACGACACAGGTGCCGGTCGGGCGTTCCTGGTCCATCACGAGGCGGGCGTCCACGCCGTACCCCATGAGCTCCATGTCGCGGTTGCGGCCCGCGATGTCGGAGCCGCGCCGGCCCACGAACGCGACCTCGACGCCTTCCAGGGCCAGCCAGGAGGCGACGTTGGCGCCGGAGCCGCCACCGTGCGAAGTCACGGCGGCAGGAGTGTCGCTCCCCTTGGCCAGGGGGAACGCGGCACGGGCAACGGTGTCAGTCATCAAATCGCCGACCACGACCACGCGCGTCATGGAGTCATCACCTCGATCAACACGGCCCGCGCGAGCGGCATTCAGGGGCGTGTGCTCGACCGTAACAGCTCTTGGACCCCCAATAGGTCTCGAACGCGCAGCGAAACCAGAGAACAGGGCGTTTTTGCACCCTCTTGCTTGGTTTTGTTCCTGTCCCGCCGCCGGGGCCCGTGGCGAGACCGTGCCTTACGCTCGGGTACGTGACCGAGGGCTATCCGGATCAGTGGGAGGCCGACGTCGTCCTCACCGACGGCGGGACGGCGCATCTGCGTCCCGTCCGGAGCGACGACGCCGAGCTCCTGCGCGCCTTCTACGCCCGGCTGTCGCCCGAGTCGATCTACTACCGTTTCTTCTCGCCGCGCCCGCAGCTGACCGAACGGGAGATCGAGCACTTCACGACCGTGGACTACGACCGGCGGGTGGCCCTGATCGCCACGATCGGTGACTCGATGGTCGCCGTCGTGCGTTATGACCAGTTGCCTGACCGTCCCGGAACGGCCGAGGTCGCCTTCCTGGTGGAGGACGCGCACCAGGGGCGCGGGCTGGGGGCCGTTCTGCTGGAGCACATCGCGGCCGCGGCGCGCGAACGGGGGCTGCATCGGTTCGTGGCCAGTGTGCTGCCGGACAACCGGCGCATGACCAGGGTCTTCCGGGAGGCCGGTTACCGGGCTGAGCAGCGCTTCGAGGACGGCGTGATCGAGCTCGTCCTGGATCTGGAGCCGACCGAGACATCCGTGGAGGTCATGGCCGCCCGGGAGCACCGGGCCGAATCGCGTTCGATCCAGCGGCTTCTGTACCCCCGGTCGGTCGCCGTGGTGGGCGCCAGCCGCGCCGAGCACAGCGTGGGGCAGACGGTGCTGCGCAACCTGCTGCACGGCGACTTCACCGGCCCGATCTATCCGGTGCACCCGACCGCGACGGCCGTCGCGGGCGTGCGGGCGTACGCCTCGGTCCTGGAGATCCCGGACGATGTGGACCTCGCCGTGGTGGCCGTACGGGCCGACAGCGTCCACCAGGTGGTCGAGCAGTGCGCTGGCAAGGGCGTGCACGGCCTGGTCGTGGTCTCTTCGGGCTTCGGCGAGACGGGTCCGGAAGGGCGGGCCAGCCAGGAGGAGCTCGTCCGGCTGGCCAGGGCGTACGGGATGCGCGTGGTCGGCCCCAACTGCCTGGGCATCGCCAACACCGACCCCGACGTACGGCTGAACGCCACGCTCGCGCCGACCATGCCGGGCCGGGGCCCGGTGGGCTTCTTCTCCCAGTCCGGCGCGCTGGGCATCGCGATCTTGCAGCGTACGGCCGAACGCGGGCTCGGACTCTCCACGTTCGTCTCGGCGGGCAACCGGGCGGACGTCTCAGGCAATGACCTCATGCAGTACTGGGAAGAGGATCAGGGCACCAAGGCGGTCCTGCTCTACCTGGAGTCGCTCGGCAACCCGCGCAAGTTCACCCGG
Organism: Actinomadura fulvescens; assembly: GCF_039533225.1. Classification (NCBI taxonomy): domain Bacteria; kingdom Bacillati; phylum Actinomycetota; class Actinomycetes; order Streptosporangiales; family Thermomonosporaceae; genus Actinomadura; species Actinomadura fulvescens. The sequence continues at coordinate 277,016 of NZ_BAAATD010000002.1, forward strand.
CTCGCCCGGCGCCTCTCGCGCCGCAAGCCGATCGTGGCGGTCAAGAGCGGCCGCAGCACGCAGGGCGTGCCGATCGGGCACGCCGCCCGCGCCCTCAGCCTGCCCGACCACGCCGTCAGCGCCCTCTTCGCCCAGGCCGGCGTGATCAGGGTCGAGGACCTGTCCGAGCTCTTCGACGTCGCCCAGCTCCTGGCCTACCAGCCGCTGCCCGCCGGCGACCGGATCGCGATCATCGACAACTCCGACTCGCTCGGCCTGCTCGCCCAGGACGCCGCCGCGGCGCTGGGGCTGGAGGGCCGCCGCCGGATCGACCTCGGCCCCCTCGCGGACGCCGAGAAGTACGAGGAGGCCCTAGCCGACGCGCTCGCCGACGACACGGTGGACGCCGTCGTGGCGCTCTTCACCCCGCCCACCATCGGCGGCTACGACCTGCGCGTTCCCGAGAAGATCCGCCGCCTCGCCGCCGGCAGCCCCAAGCCGATCGTGGCCACCTACCTCGGTTCCAAGGGCATGCCCGCCGACCTGCGGGTCCCCGGCCCCGACGGCTCCGCCGCCGAGGGCTCCATCCCGTCCTATCCGGCCCCGGAAGACGCCGTCCGGGCCCTCGCGTACGTCATCCGCTACGCGCAGTGGCGCCAGCGCCCGTCCGGCCGCCTCCCCGAATTCGCCGGCACCGACCGCCGCCGCGCGCGTTCCCTCGTCGAAGAGTGGCTTGAGAAGGGCCCCCCGACCCGCGAGCAGACCGCCGAACTCCTGGCCTGCTACGGCATCACCCTCACGCCCAACCCCGCCGAGGGAGTCCCCACCAGGATCGTCACCCTCGAAGACCCCTCGTTCGGCGCGGTGATCTCGTTCGGCCTCTCCGACGAGACCGCGGCCCTCCTGGACGACCGCGCCTACCGCCTGGCGCCCCTCACCGACGTGGAGGCCGCCGAGATGGTCCGCGCCATCCGCACCGCGCCCCTCCTCCTGGGCCATCGAGGCGCCGACCCCGTGGACGTGGCCGCCCTGGAAGAACTCCTCCAGCGGGTCGCCAAACTGGCCCACGACCTCCCGGAAGTGGCCCGCCTCGTCCTCGACCCCGTCCAAGCGACCGCTTCGGGCATCGCCGTCCAGGACGTGACCCTCCGCCTAGAACGCCCCCTAGGCCCCCGCCCCGAACTAGGCCCCCGCCGCCTACCCTGACCCCACCCGCGCGCGCCTGCCCCGGCCCGAACGCGCTACCTGCTCTGACCCCGAACGCACCCGCCGTGCCCCCAAACGCCCACCTGCTCGGGCCCGGCGCGCTACCGCGGCCCCGACCTGAGCGCGCCGCCTGTCCTGGCCCGAACGTGCCGCCTGCCGCACCTGAGCGCGTCGCCTGGCCTGGCCCGAACGTGTCGCCTGCTCGGACTCGCGCGCCGTCTGCCGTGACCCCAACGCTCACCTCCTCTGGCCCGGGCGCGCTGCCTACCTGGCCCGGGCGCGCCGTCTGCCGCGACCTGAGCGCGCCGCCTGCCCCGGCCCGGGCGCGTCGCCTGCTCTGGCCCGAACGTGTCGCCTGGCTTGACCCGAGCGCGTCGCCCGCCCGGACTCGCGCGCCGTCTGTGACCGCAAACGCCCACCTGCTCTGGCCCGGGCGCACCACCTGCTCTGGCCCGAGCGCGCCGTCTGTGACCGCAAACGCCCGCCTGCTCTGGCCTGGGCGTGCCGCCTGCCGCGACCTGAGCGCGCCGCCTGGCTTGACCCGAGCGCGCCGCTTACCCTGGCCCGAACGTGCCGCCTGCCGCGACCTGAGCGCGCCGCCTTGTCTGGCCCGAACGTGTCGCCTGCCCTGGCCCTTGTGTGTCGCCTGCTCTGACCCCGAACGCACCCGCCTGCCCTGGCCCGTGCGTCACCTGCTCTGACACCGAATGCGTCGGATGGTCTGGCCGCACGCGCCGTCTGCCGTGACCCCAACGCTCACCTCCTCTGGCCCTCGCGCGTCGCCTGGCCTGGCCCGGGCGCATCGCCTGTCCTGGCCCGAACGCGTCGCCTGCCCGGACCCGTCCGCCGCTTGGTCTGGTCGGGCGCGTCGCGTGGTCTGGCCCGCGTGCGTCGCCTGTTCTGATACCGAACGTGCGGCACCCGCCTAGTTTGCCGGAGTTGCCCTGCCTTGAAGTACTCGTCGACGGCCCGTGTGGACATGAGTCCACCGTCCTAGGGCTTGGGCACGCCCGGCCTCGGGGCGGTCAGCCTGGCGGGAGTGGCGGGCTCGGCTCCGGAGTGGGCGGGACCGGGTCTGGAAGGGGACCTGGTGGTGACGGGTCCGGCGGCGGGCCTGGCGGGGACGGGTCGGGCCCCGGGCCTGGCGGGACGGGGTCCGGGGCGGGACCGGGCGGCACCGGGCCCGGTGGCGGCTGCGGTGCCGGGCGGCCGGGCGCTGGTTCAGGGGGCGGAACGGGCGGTTCCGGCGCTGGGATGGGCGGTTGCGGGCCTGGTGGCGCCGGGGCCGGAGGGGGCGGGACCGGTGGCGGCGAAGGCATTGGATTCGTGCATTCCATGGAATGTCTCGTACCCCGAGGGCGCCGGGATGACCATGTTCGGGTCCGGCATGTGCGCAGCCCACCCGGAACAGGGCAGGATGGGTTCATGAGGGAAACCCGAGCGACGGCCCACGGGTTGCGGACCGCCATCGAGCGCAGCGGTTACTACCCGGCCCTGGTCGCGGAAGCGGTGGAGTCGGCCATCGGCTCAGAGCCGGTGCTCGCCTACGTGGTGCATCACGAGGCGACGTTCGACCCCGCGATGGAGGTCCGGCGGCACGTGACCGTGCTGGTGTTGTCCGCCAGCCGCCTGCTGGTCTGCCACACCGACGAGCACCCGCCGGGCGAGGGCATGGCGCAACCGCACGCCTCCACCACCACCGAGGCCGTCAAGCTGGGCAGGGTCCAGTCGGTCGCGGTGACCCGGGTGGTCCCCGACCCCGCGTCGTACGTGCCCGGCGTTCCGCCGACGGAGGTGGTGCTGACCATCGGCTGGGGCGCGATCGCCCACATCGACCTGGAGCCCGCGACGTGTGGGGACGAGAACTGCGAGGCCGACCACGGCTACACCGGCAGCGTGACCGCCGACGACCTGTCCCTGCGTGTCAGCGAGGCCGCTGACGGGGCCGACGCGGTCTCCCAGGTGCTGGCCTTCGCCGAGGCGCTGTCCTCCGCCACGGCGAGTTGAGCGCCTCGCCGCCGCCCGTTCCTGTTCCGCGGTACGGGGCGGGCGCGCTCGCCGACCTGCCGCCTTCGGTGCTCGCGGGGCTCGGCGTGCCGGGTTCACGCGACGTGCTGCGCCTGCCGCGCCTGCCGCGGGCGTGCGTACTGATCATCGATGGGCTGGGCTGGGAGTTGCTCAGGGCCCACCCCGAGGACGCCCCGTTCCTCACCTCCCTGCCCGGCGGCCCGCTGACCGCGGGGTTCCCCGCCACCACCGTGGCCAGCCTGGGGTCGCTGGCGACCGGCCTGCCGCCCGGCGGGCACGGGCTCCTCGGGGTCCAGGTGGCGATCCCGGGTGCCGGACGGCTCCTCAACTGCCTGCGCTGGAAGGACCCGGACATCGATCCGGAGACGTTCCAGCCGGCCCCGACCGTCTACCAGAAGGCCGCCGCGGACGGGGTGAACGTCTCCTACGTCGCGCTGGGCTTCTACCGCAACACCGGTCTGAGCATCGCCACCGCGCGGGGCGCCACCTACCGTCCCGCCGAAGACATGGGCGAGCTTGTGGGGCGTACGCAGCACGCGTTGCGGGAAGGCGACCGGGCGTTCGTGACCGTCTACCACGCCGACCTCGACGCGACCGGACACCGGCACGGTTCGGGTTCGGCGGACTGGCGATTCCAGTTGCGGTTCGTGGATCTGCTCGCCGAACGGATCGCCTCCGTGCTGCCGCCGGGCACGGGCCTCTACATCACGGCCGACCACGGCATGGTCGACCCCACCGAACGCGTGGACTTCGACGAGGTGGCCGAACTGCAGGAGGGCGTCGCCCTGCTCGGCGGGGACGCCCGATGCCGCTATGTGTACGCCCGCGAGGGCGCGGCGGGCGACGTCCTGGCGACCTGGCAGGACCTCCTCGGCGACCGGGCATGGGTCTACTCGCGCGAGGACGCGGTGGCGCAGGGATGGTTCGGCCCGGTAGAGCCCGACATGCTCGCCCGCATCGGCGACGTCATCGCCGTACCGTACGCGGACATGGCCATCATCGCCAGCCGCCTCGAACCCTTCGCCTCGCTCATGACCGGCATGCACGGCTCGCTCGTACCGGCCGAGCAACTCGTTCCCCTGCTGCGGGTCATCAAGGAGTAAGCCAGCGGGAAGTAAGACGACAGACGGCAGGAAGTGAGCTGCAGCGTGTGGGCTGCAGAGTGTGGGTTGCAGAACGTTCGCTGCAGGGCGTGGCTCGGCAGGAGCGTGCCAGTAGGGATGTGAGTCGGCAGGAGTGGGCCGACAGGGCGCGTTTCGGCAGGGAGTGGGCTGGCAGGGAGTGGGCTGGACCGACAGGGCGCGTGTCGGCACGGCGCGTGTCGGCACGGCGTGGGTCGGCAGGTCGTGGGTTGGCAGGAGCGTGCCAGCAGGCATGTGAGCCGACAGGACGTGGCTGGCAGGGAGTGGGCCGACTGGGCGCGAGTCGGCCGGGTGTGGGCCGACAGGGCGTGGGCTGGCACGTGGGTTGGCAGGGGCGGACCAGTAGGGATGTGAGTCGGCAGGGGTGACCCGGCACGGCGTGGGCGGGTACGACGTGATCTGGCCCGCGTGACCCGGCAGGGCGTGACCCGGCAGGGCGTGACCCGGCAGGGTGGGGGGCGGCCGGGAGTGGGCTGGCGGGGAGTGAGCCGGCCGGGCGTGGGGCGGCAGGGTGTGGGGCGGCGGGGGGTTGGTGGGTGGGGGCGTACGCTCGGATGACGTGACGAACGATGCTGTGCCTCTCCCTAATCTGGGCGCCGACGGTCAGACTGGCGATGTGCACCCTCTCATCGATGTGCCCGCACTCGTCCGGTTGCTCCGTAACGAGCCGCCGCCGATCCTCCTCGACGTACGGTGGCACCTGTCCGGCCCTCCCGGAATCGACTCCTACCGGCGTGGCCACCTGCCCGGCGCGGTCTTCGTCGACCTTGACCGGGACGTGGCCGGACCGCCCGGACGGGCGGGCCGGCATCCTCTGCCGGCCCCGGCCGACTTCGAGACGGCGATGCGGCGTGCCGGGGTCTCCGCGGACCGGCTGGTCGTCGTTTACGACGACGCCGACTCGACCGCCGCCGCACGGCTCTGGTGGTCGCTGCGGTACTTCGGGCACGAGCGGGCCCGGGTCCTGGACGGCGGATACCGCGCGTGGACCGAGGCGGGGCGGCCGGTCACGGCCGAGGAGCCCGCGGTGAAGCCGGGTGACTTCATCGCCCAGGGCGGCCGCCTGCCGTTGCTGGACGCTGAGGGCGCCGGCGCGCTGGCCAAGTCGGGGGTGCTCCTCGACGCCCGGGCGGCCGAGCGTTACCGGGGTGAGACGGAGCCCGTCGATCCGGTCGCGGGGCACATCCCGGGCGCCGTCAACGCTCCTACGCTCGGCAATGTGGGCGTGGACGGGCGGTTCCTGCCGTCGGAGCTGCTCCGGGAACGTTTCGCCAAACTCGGTGCCACCGACGCGGCGGACGTCGGCGTCTACTGCGGCTCGGGTGTGACGGCGGCGCACGAGATCCTCGCGCTGACGGTCGCGGGCGTGCCCGCCGCGCTCTACGTGGGTTCGTGGTCCAACTGGGTGGCCGATCCCACCAATCCCGTGGCCACGGGCGAGTCAGGACCCCACGCGGAAAAACTTTGAGCAGGCTGTCGAATCCGGCGGTCCCCGTTCGACCTCTCCATAAAGGCACCGAGCCGGGAGAGACAACATGGACATCCTCGCCACACTCAAGGACGAGCGTCTCAGCATCGCCGGATTCCTGGAGGGGCTCGACGATCATGAGTGGGGCGCGGCCTCCCTCTGCGACGGCTGGACCGTGCGCGACGTGGCCGCCCACCTGACGACCTCCACCCGCGCCACCCTCGGCGGAACGATCAAGGGCATCATCCGGGCGCGCGGCAGCTGGGACCGTATGAACGGCGACGAGGCCCGTCGGCTCGCCGCCCGGTACACGCCTGCCGAACTCATCGCCCAGATCCGCGAGACCGCGGGTTCGGACAAGCGTGCCCCGGGGGCCGGGCCGATGGACCCGCTCGCCGACTTCCTCGTTCACGGCCAGGACATCGCCCGCCCGCTGGGCCGCACCAGGACGATGCCCGCGGAAGCCGCCGTCGCGGCGCTCGAATACGTCCGCAAGAGCGCGTTCTACGGCGCCCGCAAACGTCTCCGCGATACGCGCCTGATCGCCACCGACGCCGACTGGCAGGCCGGTGAAGGCCCGGAGGAGATCCGCGGCTCGGTCGCGGATCTGCTCCTCCTGGCCACCGGCCGCACCGCTGCCGTTCCCCACCTAGCCCGGTGACCGTCGTCAGCCGCCGCTGCCGAAGCATTGGAACCCGAGGATGCCGGGCGTGCGTGGCGCGGCGGCCAGGGCTCGGGCCGGGGGAAGCCCCGCGGCCAGGCCCCGGTGGAAGGCGAGCATGAACGCGGGTGTCTCCTCGTCCCGTACGGGGGTGACACTGGCGATCACGGTCGCGGTGCCGAGGGCCAGCAGGGTGCCGACCATGCCCGCCACGGAGTCCGTCTCGGCGCGGCCCAGGTCGCACGCCGAGAGCACCACGAGGTGGGGCGGGGCCTCCAGTTCCTCCAGGTCGTAGCCCATAAGCGGCCCGTCGGCGAGGTGGAGCCGCGAGAAGAGGGCGTTGCCATCGCGAAACTCGCCGTGGGCGGCGATGTGCGCGAGCGCGGCGTTGTTGAGGGCGGCCCGTACCTCCTCGGCACGGCTGGGGGCCGCCGCACCGGGATGGAGGCGGCGGAGCGCGTGGACTTCCGCGGCGGCGTGCCTCAGGTCCGGCCCGTGGGCCAGGACCACGTGGTTCCCGGCCGGACGCTGCCGGTGGGCCAGCAACCAGGAGGTGCCTGACGGGACGACGGTGAACGGCCGGCCGGTGAGCGACGGCAGGACGGACCAGGGCAGCGTGTGCAGGACGCCGGTCGGGGCGAGGACGGGTTCCCGGTCGCCGATGGTGTCATGGAGGGGCGCCAGGACGAGTTTCTCCAGCTGGGCGGCTGACTGGGCCAGACCTGCGTGCACCTGGTGGTCGCCTGGGGTGACGGCCAGGCGGCGGCTCGCGGCCCGGATCAGGTCGACGCTGGCGGCCACTTCCGCGAACGGGCCGAGACGGTGGCGACGGGGGCGGCCGGCGGAGACCGTGACCGCGTGCAGGTCCGGGCCGATCCGGACATACTCCAGCAGCACCCGGTCACCGAGTGCGTCGATGAGCACGGGAACGCCCGGACTGTACGGCGGATGCGTGACGGCCCGGCGCCGGGTCGTGGTGCGGATGCGCGATTCGAGCTCGTCGAGACGGTCCGGGGTGGTGACGGCCTCGCGTAGTTCGGTGAGGAGAGCGGCCCGTTCGGGATCGGACGCGCGGGCGGTCAGCGGGCGCCGCGCCAGGGCTCGCTGGCGTTCCTCGGCGGCGAGGAGCTCGCGGGCGGAACGGGCCAGTTGTAGGCCGAGTGCGGCGAGTTCGGAGCCGAGACCCGCCGCGCGGGCTCGGAGATCCGCCGCCCCCAGGGCCTCGGCGTGTTCTTCGAGGACGTTGAGCCCCGACCAGATGGCGCTGAGAGCGCCCCGCCGGTCGTGACGTGCCCAGTGTTCGAGGGCGACGGCGTGGTACGCGGCGACGCGGAGCGAGGCGGGCCCGGTCGTTTCCGCCCTGCTCAGCGGCTTGAGGAGGTGACCGGCCGGGCGACCGAGATGGAGCGCCACGCGCGCCGCGATGATCCGCGCCTCGGCGGACGCCTCCCGCCAGCCGCCGCGTTCGAGCCGTTCGGCGGTGGCGGTGGCCGTGTGGAGCAGGACCGTCGAACGATCGCCCTCGGCCCAGCGGGCCCGGAGCAGGAGATGCTCGGCGAGGAGCATCCAGCCCGTCCGTTCCTGGGCGGCGAACGCGGCGCGGGCCCGTTCCGCCGTCGCCGCCGCACGTTCGGGATCTCCGTCGGCGAGCTCGGCGTGGGCGAGCAGGAGCAGGCCGTCGGCCACGTCGCAGGCGTAGCCGTGGGCCGTCGCGTCCGCGAGCGCCGTCGTGAGAAGGGGACGGGCCTCGGCGGGCAGCCCCGCCCTGATCAGGGTCTCCGACTTGTCGATCCGCGCCTGGGCCAGGCGTTCTCCTGTCAGGTCCGGCTCGGCCTCGGCGTAGAGCCTGAGCGCGCGCGAGACGTTGCCGCGCCGGGACGCGACGAACGCCAGGTTCGCCCGGGCCATCGCGGTCTGGTGCCGGAGATGGGCCGCCGAGCCGACCGCGACCGCTTCGCTCAGCAGCGATTCCGCGGCGGCCAGGTCGGCGTGGAGCGCGCGGGCCAGGCCGAGGTTGGTGAGCAGCCCGAGCAACGTGACGGGATCGCCGCCCGACCGCAGCCGGGGCAACGCGCGGGCGGCGACCTGGTGCGCCTCGTCCAGACGTCCCGCTCTCGCCAGGGCGCCGGCGAGGTTGGCGGAGAGGCGGTCCGCGTCCGGACCGACGAGGACGCCTTCGGCCTGGGCCGCCGCCGCGAGCGCGCCGGTGATGTCGCCACGAGCGGCGAGCAGGCCGACCAGATGCATGCGGACCTGGGCCGCGGCGTAGGCGCGTCCCGACGCCTCGGCTTCGGTGAGGGCTTGCCCGAGATGCCGCAGCCCCTCGTCGAGAAGGCCCAGCTCGTGTGCGGCCAGCGCCGCGGCGCGCAGCACCAGTGGCCGGTCGCCGGTGGACGTGAGGAGGGCCAGCGCGCGGTCGTACGCCGTCGCGGGATCGGTCGCCGCGAGGTGCATGAGGCCGGTCAAAGGCACACCCAGCTCGTCACGACGGAGCTCGCGTCGGCGAGACGGAACTCAAGGCTGACCAGGCCCTCGGGGACCTGGGGAAGCACGAACTGACCGGCCCGGTCCGTACGGGCGGACGGCACTTCGCGCGCATGGGTCAGATGGCGGACGCGCACGTGGGCGTCGGCGGCCGGTACGAGCCGGCCGGTGAGCTCCCGGGTGGCGCCGCCGGTCCCGGTGACCTCGATCTCCACGGACCGTTCCGCGCCGGCGAACGTCAGCAGGCGGACCGGAGCGCCGCGAACACCGGCCGGCAGGGGCCGGTTGTGGTCGTCGGCGAGCTCGGCGAGGGCCGCGTCCGGCCGGCGCCAGGTGATCGCCGAACGGCCGGCGGCGACGACGTTCTCGGGGATCGGGTCCAGGGTCTGGAACGTGGCGCGCAGGCGCATGAGGAGTTCGTCCTCGTTCATCACGGCAGCCTCCGACGCAGGTTGTCCAGGCAGCGGGCCCGCGTCGGGCCGATGCTGCCCAGGGGGATGTCGAGCGCGGCGGCGAGCTCGGCGTAGCTCGGCGCGAGGGCGAGCATGCGCAGCAGGACCTGGCAACGGCGGGGCAGCGACCGCAGGGCGGCCGCGACGTCACCGAGGCGCTCACGGGCGAGGAGGATCTGCTCGGGCGGGGGAGCGGCGTCCTCGTGCACGTCGTACGGGAGCCGCCGGCTGCCGCCGCGCTGGGCCGTGCGCAGGCTCTCGCGGCGGGCGGTGGTCGCGAGCCAGCCGCCCACGGCGCCCGGCTCGGCGATCTGGTCCATGCGTTCGACCAGGCGCAGCCAGGTCATCTGCACGACGTCGCCACTGTCTGCCTCGCTCAGCCCGAACGAGCGCGCGATCGACCACAGCAGCCCGCTGTACCGGTCGACCAGCCGGCTCCAGGCCGCGCCGTCCCCGTCGCGCGCCCGCACGACGAGGTCGGCTGTTTCCTCTTCCAGGGCCATCGCAGTCTCCTCGCGAGGCCCCCCGCTGATCGACGACCTTAGGCGCGCACCTGGGACGTGTCCGCGCCGGGACACGCGCGGTTACCGCTTCGCCGCCGGGCCGTGCTCAAGACCTGATGATTACACCGAGGTCGGGAAGGGTAGACGCGGCGGCCGGATCGAGGACGCGGTCGGCGGCCTCGACGGCCGACAGGCCTGTGGCGGCGAGCCCCGCGATCGCGCCCGCCACGGCGGGCGCGGCGAACGACGTGCCGCTCCAGCGGGCGAACCCCTCGAACGCGTCGGGGTCGATGCCGTTCACCGTGGGCCGCGCGCCGTCGAAGCGCACGTAGCTGCTCGTGATGTCGACGCCCGGCGCGCAGGCGTCCACCCACCAGCCGTAGTTGGAGAACCAGGCCCGATCCCGCCGGTCCGCGTCGAGGGCCGCGACCGCTATCACGGACTTGTGCGCGGCGGGCCAGAACGGCCGGTCGCTCGCCGCGTTGCCCGCGCACGCGACGACGACCGTGCGGCGGCCGAGAGCGGCGATGGCGCGCGACAGGACGGGCGACGGACGGTCGTCGAAGGTGTGGCAGCCGAGCGAGAGGTTGACGATGTCGGCCCGCCCCCAGGACGCCAGCCACGACAAGGCCCGGATGACGTCGACCTCGTCGCCCACCCCGTCACCGCCGAGCACCCGGCGGGCGCGGACGCGGGCGGCGGGCGCGTGCTGGAGCAGGACACCCGCGATGAACGTGCCGTGCCCGGCCTGCGCGTCGAGCTCGAAGTCGAGGTCGGAGTCGAGGATCTCGGTCACCTCGTCCCGCTGCTCGGCGTACCAGTCGGTCTCCTCGTACCACGGATGCGGTGACAGGCCGGTGTCCAGCACGGCCACCGTGACCTCCCGCCGCGGCGGCGCCGCCTCCCCCTGCGCGCTGGCTATACCCGCCGTGCCCGCCGTGCCCGCGGTGCCCGCTGTGGCCGCTGTGCTGTCCGTGGCCGCTGTGCCGTCCGCGGCCTGCGGCGCCGGGAGCGGCGCGGCCGGGCGGGGCAGGTCGGCAGGGCCGCTCCACCAGAGCGGCTGCCCGTGCACGAGATGGTTGGGTGAGACGGTCAGCCGCCGGTGCCGTCCCTCGCCGCCGAGCTGCGCCGCCAGCTCGCACACGTCGACCTTCGCGGGCGAACGCAGCCGCAGCCGGGTGACGCCGTCCTCCTCCTGGCGCGAGTCGTACCAGCGCCGCACGAGGTCCTCGGCGGCGGGCACGTCATGGCCCGCGACGAGGATCTGGTCGCGCCGGATCAGGGCCGGGCGGCCGGCGAGCGGTTCGACCACCGTCACGTCGCGATGCCGTGCCAGCAGTCGTTCGAGCCGTACCTCTTGATCGAACACCGATACCCGCCTTCACTCCTCGTGACCGCTCCATTGCCCATAGTGCACGCGCGATGCCGCGCTGTGACGAGACTCGGGGGGACAAGGCGGTAGCGGATCACCGGGCACCGGTGCGTTACTGGAAGGGTGATCGGACGCGGGACGGCCCGCCCGAGCCCGAGGCCGCGGGCAACGGCGCTGGCAGGAGGCCTCACGCTGGAACGCGGCGCGAGCCTGCTCGCCGGCGCCGCGCCGCTCCTGGCCTTTCCCAGGCCCGGCCTCGGCTGGCTGGCCTGGCTCGTCCTCGTACCCGGAATGGCGCTGTGCCGGTCGGCGCCGACGCTGCGGGAGGCGGCGGTGCGCGGCTGGTGGTTCGGCGCCGGATTCCTCCTCGCGGCGCTGTACTGGACGTTGCCGAACATCGGACCGGGCCTGCTCCTCGTGGCGGTCGTCTTCGGCCTGCCGTGGGCGGTCTGGGGCGCGGCGATCCGATGGCTCGTTCCCGCCCGCCCGTTCCTGGCGATGCTCGTGGTGCCGAGCGTCTGGCTGGTCATCGAACTCCTGCGCTCCTGGCCCCGCCTCGGCGGCCCCTGGGCGCTCCTCGGCGCGAGCCAGTGGCGGTACCCGCCGATGCTGGGCCTGGCGGCACTCGGCGGCGTCTGGCTGATCTCGTTCGCCATCGTCGCGTTCAACACCGCCGTCGTGCTCGCGCTCGTCGCCCCGCCGCTGCGCGCCCGCCTGATCGCCCCCGCCGCGGCCATCCTGCTCGCCGGACCCGCCGCGTACGCGCTCACGAACGAGCCGCCCGCCGACCGGACCCTCACCGTCGCGCTGGTCCAGCCCGGCATCGTGCACGACCGCGCCGGACGGCTCGCCGCCGCCGAACGGATCACGGCGGCGCTCCCGCCCGCCGACCTGATCGTGTGGGGCGAGAGCAGCGTCGGCTACGACCTCGCCCGCCGACCGGACCTCACCTCCCGGCTCGCGGCCCGCGCGGCGGCCGGCGGCGACCTCCTCGTGAACGAGGACGCCCGCGACGCCACGGGCCGGATCTCCAAGAGCTCGGTCCTGATCGGCCCCACCGGCATCCAGGACCGGTATGTGAAGACCCGGCTGGTCCCGTTCGGCGAGTACATCCCGTTCCGCGACGCCATCGGATGGCTCAGCCGGATCAGCGCCGCGGCCTCCGAGAACCGCGTACCCGGAACGGGCGCCCGCGTCATGTCCACCGGCGACGTGACGATCGGGCCCCTCGTGTGCTTCGAGTCCGCGTTCCCCGACCTCGGCCGCGCCGTGGCCGAACGCGGCGCCCAGGTGATCGTCTACCAGTCGGCGACCTCGACGTTCCAGGACAGCTGGGCGCCGCCCCAGCACGCCGCCCTCGCCGCCGTCCGCGCCGCCGAGACGGGACGCCCCACCGTGCAGGCCGCGCTGACCGGCGTGTCCGCCGCGTTCGACGCGCGCGGCCGCCGCCTCGCCTGGCTGGACACCGGCCGCCGCGGCTCGGTCGTCGTCACGCTCCGCGTGCCGCCACCGGAGAGCCGCACACCCTACGACCGCTACGGCGACTACGTCGCCCACCTCGCGATCGCCGTGACCCTGGCCGCCGTCCTGGCGGCGGCCCGGCGCCGATTCCGCTGACTCCCGACCCGCACCCGGGAAGCCAAGGACCGGTGTCCCTGTCGTGCGGGACGCGCCGCCCGTAGTTTCGACCTTGCGACGACCACCTGACCACCGCTCGCTGGAACCGCTGCGGGGGCTCTGCGGAAGCGAGCGGGGTCGTCGCACTTTTTTTTGTGCCCCCGACTCGGGCAATCGATCGGCAAACAACGCCTGCGCGGTGGTGTGACACGTTCGGATGATGCACAATGAGGGACGCGGACGCCGTCCTGGGACGTACGAGGCCGTAGGGGAAGACGAGCCTCAGTACAGATCCAGGAGGTCCGGTGACCGCACGTGGCGTTTTCTACGTCCACTCCGCGCCACCTGCGCTGAGCCCGCATGTCGAGTGGGCCGCCGCAGGTGTTCTTGGCGTGCCCTGTTCGCTTGAATGGGCCGACCAGCCCGCCGCCCCGGGCACCCTGCGCGCGGAGCTCCACTGGGAGGCGGCCGCGGGCACCGCGGCCGGCATCACCTCCGCGCTACGGAATTGGAAACTGCTGCGATTCGAAGTCACCGAGGATCCGACGCCCGGCTGTGACGGCGTGCGCTACAGCTTCACCCCGTCCCTGGGCGTCTTCACCGGAGTGATCGGCGCCAGCGGCGACATCATGGTCCCCGAAGACCGCCTCCGCGCCGTCATGGCGAACGCGGCCGTCGGCAAGACCACCCTGGAGAACGAACTCGACCGTCTCCTCGGCACCCCCTGGGACAACGAGCTCGAACCCTTCCGCCGAGCCGGCGACGGAGCCCCAGTCCGCTGGTTGCACGCGGCTGTTTAATTTTTGATCTTGGCCTGAGGATTCGCCTGGCGGCTCACCCTCAACCAAGCTCAAGGCGAGCGCTGCATCGCTTCGCGATCTTCGAGCGAAGCTTCGCCTGCGGCTCGCTTCGCTCTCAGACCTCCGGACGCGCTCGCGCCGGTTGAGGTCGTCGCGTGGTCCTACCCCCCGGCTGAGCTGCGTGCGCAAGTGCCGCTACAAACGGGCGCGGCGACCTCAGCCGGTGGAGCAAACCCCTAACGGAGCTCAGCCACCGCGAGCGCGCTAACGGGTCGTGAAGCGAGCCGAAGGCGAAGCTTCACGAGAGATCGCGAAGCGATGTCGCGCTCGCCGCTTTTGCGGTTCGGCGGCCGAGCCGCTAGGCGAGGCCGCCGAGGCCGCGAAAGCCATAAACACAGCCGCGAAAGAGATTTACACAGCTCTTTGGAAGACGACTGAGACGTTGTGGCCGCCGAAGCCGAAGGAGTTGTTGAGGGCGGCCATGGGGCCGTCGGGGAGGGGGCGGGGCTCGCCGTGGACGATGTCGAGGTCCACGTCGTCGTCGATGTCTTCGAGGTTGGCGGTGGGGGGGACCAGACCTTCTCGGAGGGTGAGGATCGTGAAGACCGACTCGAGGGCTCCGGCGCCGCCCAGGAGGTGGCCGGTCATCGACTTGGTGCCGGTCACGGTCAGCTTGGCGCTGACCTCCGGGCCGAGGGCGGCCTTGATGGAGGCGAGCTCGGCGACGTCGCCGGCCGGTGTGGAGGTGGCGTGCGCGTTGACGTGCACGATGTCCTCGGGCTGGAGACCGGCGTTCACCAGGGCGCGGCGCATGGCCTTGGCCTGGCCGGAGCCGGTCGGGTCGGGGAGCACGATGTCGTAGGCGTCGCCTGAGTAGCCGCAGCCGGCCGCGATGCCGTGGATCGTGGCGCCGCGGGCGCGGGCGTGCTCCTCGGACTCCAGGATCATCACGGCGGAGCCCTCACCGAGGACGAAGCCGTCGCGGTTCTTGTCGTACGGGCGGGAGGCGCGCTCGGGCTCCTCGTTGCGGGTCGACATCGCGCGCATGGCGCCGAACGAGGCCATCTGCAACGGGTGGATGCACGCCTCGGTGCCGCCGCAGATCACGATGTCGGCGCGGCCGTTGCGGATCATGTCGATGGCGTAGCCGACGGCCTCGGCGGAGGAGGCGCAGGCGCTGACCATGCCGTGCGAGCCGGCCATGGCGCCGTACTCGATGCCGACGTGCCCGGCCGAGCCGTTCGGCATCAGCATGGGGACGGTGAACGGCGAGACCCGGGTCCAGCCCTTCTCCTTTTCGACCTCGTAGCTGGTGAGGGCCGAGTGCAGGCCGCCGATGCCGGTGGAGACGACGACACCGAGCCGGTCGCCGTCGGTGATCTCAAAGCCCTCGGCGCCTTCCTCATAGCCCTTCTTGGTGCGCGGCTTGAGGCCGGCGTTCGCCCAGGCCTCCTTGGCCGCGATCAGCGCGATCGCCTGGCAGCGGTCCAGCCGGCGCAGCGCCTGCTTGGGCATCACCTCGGACGGGTCGACGGCGAGCTGGGCCGCGAACCGCACCGGCAGCTCTTCGACGTTCTCCCAGTCGAGCTTGCGCACCCCGGACTTGCCGGCGAGCAACGCGGACCAGGTCGACGGCAGGTCTCCGCCGAGAGGGGTGGTCGCCCCCATACCGGTGACGACGACTGTGGTCTGGCTCGTGCTCATCGTGAGTGCTCCTCGCAAACTGGGGGTTGGAAGGCGGCGCGCCTCGGACCGGCCGGTGGCGCGCCGCGCCCCGGCAACGTCAGGCCTGCAGGTTCTGGACGAAGACGATGACGTCCTTGACCGTCTTGAGGTTGCGAAGCTCGTCGTCGGGGATCTCGACGCCGAACTTGTCCTGCGCGGCCACCGCGATCTCTACCATTGACAGCGAGTCGATGTCGAGATCGTCGATGAAGTTCTTCTCCGGCGTCACTTCGGCCTTGTCGATGCCGACGATCTCATCGATGATCTCCGCGAGGCCGTCCAGAATCTGCTGCTCGGTGGCTTCTGCCATGGTGTGCTTTCTCCTCCTTGGTTGGTCCAGAGCTCTGCGCGCAGGACGATGTCGCCTACGGGATCTGGATGACTTGGGCAGCGTAGGCCAACCCGGCGCCGAACCCGATCAACAGGGCGGGGGCACCGGACCGGACGTCGCCGCGTTCGATCATGTGGGCGAGGGCGAGCGGGATCGACGCGGCCATGGTGTTGCCGGAGGTGACGATGTCGTCGGCCACGACGGCGTTGGTCGCGCCGACCTTGCGCGCGATCGAGTCGATGATGCGCAGGTTGGCCTGGTGCGGAACGATCGCGCCGAGGTCGGCGGGGCTGATGCCGGCCCGTTCGCAGGCCTCCAGCGCGACGGGCGCGATGGCGGTGGTGGCCCAGCGGAACACCGCCTGGCCCTCCTGCGTGATGAACGAGGTGCGGTCGGCGATGGAGATCTTGTCGGCGTGGTCGCCGGCGCTGCCCCACACCACCGGCCCGATCCCGGGCTCCTCGCCGGCGGCCACCACGGCGGCGCCCGCACCGTCGGCGAAGATGATGCAGGTCGAACGGTCGGTCCAGTCGATCCACTGCGAGGTCTTCTCAGCGCCGATCACCAGCACGTTGCGGGCGCTGCCGGCGCGGACCGCGGAGCTCGCGGTGGCTAGCGCGTAGCAGAACCCGGAGCACGCGGCGTTGAGGTCGAACGCGCCGGGCGCGTGGATGCCGAGCCGGTGCGCGGTGGGCGCCGACACGTTGGGCATCGGCACGTCGTGCGAGGCCGTGGCGACGATGACGAGGTCGATGTCGCCGGGGCCGAGGCCGCTGCCGGCCAGGGCCTTGCCGCCCGCGTGCACGGCCATGTCGACGAGCGATTCGTCGTCTCCGGCGATGCGCCGCTCGGCGATGCCGACGCGGCTGCGGATCCACTCGTCGTTGGTGTCGACGGTCTTGGCCAGGTCGTGGTTGGTGACGACCTTGGCCGGCTGGTAGTCGCCGAACGAGAGGATGCGCGCACCCGGAGTGACGGCCGGCACGCGGAGCCGGGGTGCGGGGGTCGGTGTGGTCATGAGGTGTGCGCTTCGATCAGCTCGTGTGCCTTGTCGAGGTCCTCGGGGGTCTTGAGGGCGAGGGTCGCCACGCCGGCGTCCTTGAGCTCGCGCTTGGCGAGGCCGACGAGCGTGCCCGCGGGCGGCAGCTCGATGATCGCGGTGACGCCGAGCTCGCGCATGGTCGTCATGCAGGCGTCCCAGCGCACCGGGGCGCTGACCTGCTCGACGATGCGGCCGACGTACTCGCGTCCGGTGCCGACGGCCGCGCCGTCGCGGTTGGACAGCAGTGTGATCGCGGGGTCCGCCACCGGCGCGCCCGGCGCGAGCCGGCGCAGCGTATCGACGGCGGGGGCCATGTGCTCGGTGTGGAACGCGCCGGCGACCGACAGCGACCGCAGCCGCGCCCTGGGCGGTGGCTCGCTCGCGAACTCCTCCAGCCGGGCGATCGTGCCGGCGGCCACGATCTGACCGGCGCCGTTGACGTTGGCGGGGGTGAGGCCGTGCTTGTCGATCGAGGCGAGCACCTCGTCGGGGTCGCCGCCGAGCACGGCGGTCATGCCGGTCTCGGTGACCGCGGCGGCCTCGGCCATGGCGCGGCCCCGTTCGCGGACGAGCACCAGCGCGGCCTCCGGGGACAGCACGCCGGCGATCACCGCGGCGGCCAGCTCGCCGACGCTGTGGCCCGCGACCGCGTCGGGCCGCGAGCCGCCGGGATAGAGGGCCTCGTAGGCGGCCAGGGCGGCGGCGACCAGCAGCGGCTGGGCCACGGCGGTGTCACGGATCTCCTCGGCGTCGGCCGTCGTGCCGTACCGCACCAGATCCAGCCCGGTCACGGCGGACCACCACGCCAGGCGGTCGGCGACGCCGGGTACCTCAAGCCATGGCTGGAGGAATCCGGGGGTTTGGGCGCCCTGCCCGGGCGATGCGAGGAGAATCACGACCCCCAGCCTGCCCGCTGCGGGTCGGCGGTGCCGATGCGGATCAGCACGAACTTTCGTCGCAGGGGTTTGTACGACACCTACAAGGCGGGAAAACGGGACATCGCACGGGACGCGAGCTCACGTCCTCGGCGAGCGGGTGCCGAATCTGCCGAGCACCAAGGCGATCCGGAGCGTGAAGGCGTTGCGCCCGTCGGTCGGTGCGAGCCCGGTCAGCTCGCTGACGCGGCGCAGCCGGTAACGCACCGTGTTGGGGTGAACGAACAAAAGCCGGGCGGTGGCCTCCAGCGAGGAGCCCTGCTCCAGGTAGGTCGCGAGGGTGTCGAGCAGGGGAGCCCCGGCCGCGCACATCGGGTCGTAGACCTGCTCGACGAGGTAGCGGCGGGCCTCCTCGTCCCCGTCGAGGGCCCGTTCGGGCAGCAGCTCGCCCGCCATCACCGGCCGTGGCGCGTCGGGCCAGCCGGCCGCGGCCCGCAGCCCGGCCAGCGCCGCGCGCGCCGAGGTGGTCGAGTCGTAGAGATCGCCGACCGGCGGCCCGACGACGACCGGCCCGGGCCCGCACTTGGCGGCCACGGGGCGCGCCGCCTCCAGCGGGTCGGTGGCGCCGCCCACGATCACGATCACGCGGTGGCCCTGGACCCCGGCGAGCACGTCCACGCGGGCGCGCCGCGCGGCCAGTTGCATCTGGTCGATGGTGACCTCGGGCTCCTCGTCCTCGGGGGTGAAGCCGGCGATCACCGTCACCGGCTTGGAGGTCCAGCCCAGCGCGGCCGCCCACGAGTGCATGCCGTCGTCGACCTCGCCGCGCAGCACGGCGTTGACGACGAGCGCCTCCAGGCGCGCGTCCCAGGCGGCGCGGGTCTCGGCGGCCTGCGCGTAGACCTGGGCGGCGCCGAACGCGACGTCCCTGGTGTAGCGCAGGATCGCCTCGCGCAGCTGGGCCTCGCCGCCGGGGGCGGCGAGCTCGTCGAGCCGGGTCTCCACCACATCGATGATCACCCGGACCATGTCGATGGTGTGCTTCAGCTTGATCGAACGCATGAGCTCGCGGGGCGCGGTGCCGAACACCTCGCCGGCGATGGCGGGCCGGGACTCCTCGGCGTTCTTGAACCACTCCACGAACGCGGCGATGCCGGCCTGGGCGACCAGCCCGATCCAGGAGCGCTGGTCGGCCGGCATGCGCCGGAACCAGGGCAGCTGCTTCTCCATGCTGGCGAGGGCGGCCGTGCCGAACGTGCCCATGGCCTTCTCAAGCCGCGCGGTGGTCTGCTCCCTGATGGCGGCCTCGCTCGCGTTGTCCACACCCCCAGAGTGCCACCATCGCGCGCCTGCCCCGGCCCATCGCCGACGTTTCCGGCGTCCCTGACGCCGGAACGAACGCCGTGGCGGCGGCCGGCGGCCGGGGCGGCCTGCCGAAAATCCGCCGAGCTCACGGCCGGTAGTGGTCGGAAGCCCGGACGTCCGGAATCTGCTCGGCCGGACACCGAAAATTCCTGCCACACCAGGCTTTTCTGCTCACGAGGTGAGCATTTTCAGGCGGATCTGGTGACGTGGGACGCGTCACCCATCGCGATGTACGTGAGGTTCCTCAGCGAACGGGAGCCCGGGGCCAGGTAGTCGCTGTGGCCGCCGGACCCGGCGTCGAAGACGCGGGCGCCGAAGCGGGCCGAGACCGGGTCGGGACCCAGCCCGAGGCCGAAGATGCGGACGTGCGGGACGTCCTCCATCCAGTCGGTGGTGCCGCGCCCCGCCCATACCCGGGCGGTGCGGCTGAGCCGGGAGGCGGACCAGGCCGTCGTGCCGGGACTGCCGAACACGGCGATGTCGGTGACCTGCCGCCAGCCGTCGCCGGCCGCTCGCGCCCCGGTTTTGGCCGCCCGCCCGCAGACCACGGAACCGTAGCTGTGGCACAACAGGCTGACCCTGGCGGTGCGGTTGACCCGGTTGAGCCCCGCCAGGAACCTCCTGAGCTCGACGGCGCCCTGCCCTGCCCGGTCGTCGGTGAGCACGTCGCTGCTGAACGTCCGGGGCGAGGCGTAGCCCAGCCAGGCGACCACGGCCAGCCCGGGCGCTGGATTGATCTTGTGTGCCTGATCGTAGATCGCGCGGGCCCCGCCGCCGGGGGCCGACCACGGTCTGCCCGCCTTGGAGTCGAAGTCGGACAGGGTGGAGTCGGCGCCCGGGACCACCACCGCCACCCGGCGGGCACGGGTCAGGTCCCCGACGACCTCGATGGCGCGGCCGCGGCCGCGCGGATCGAAATACAGGAATCTCCGGCCCGGCCGCAGAAGATCACCGAGCGCCTTGGCCCGCTCCCGGTCGCCCACGGAGAGGGCGGTCTCCAGCGCCTGCTCGATCGCCTGCCGCTCTATGCCGAACCGTGCGTCCAGCGTCGAGGGCGCCATCGAGGGCACCTCCGGAGGCGCGGCGTACGGGTCGGCGTGGCCGGTCCCCGCCGTCGTCAGGAGGACGCCGGTGATGGTGACCGCGCAGGCCAGTGCGCGCCTGAGCCGTCGTCGGCGTGGGGAGACTCCGCGGGGGGCGGTCGTACGAGGCGGCATGGTCCGTCGTTTCTACCGGATGGCGGCGAATGGTCCGCGCAACCGGGGGTCGGCGTGCGTGTCTCGGATCGCCCCCATGGCGTAGGGGCCTTCTCGTTGGATGTACGCGAAGGCCCCGAAGTTGGGATCAAGATCGGGTCTTGCGGCCGCCCCGTTCGAACCGGTGGGCGAGCGCCCAGAAACCGGCCAGCGCGGCGGCGAAGGCGAGCAGCCACGGCAGCCGCGCCAGAAGCCACTCCGGCGTGTCGGGCACGGAGTGAAGGCCCGGCAGCGTGCCGGCGGCGAGGGCGGCACCGACCGTGATCGTCATCATCGCCGTCTGGTGCCAGAGGAAGACGGTCATGGCCGAGAGGTTCGCCAGCGCGACCGCCGCCCAGGCCCGGGGCCGTTCCATCCAGCGAGCCAGCGGACGCCGCAGCAGCAGCGCCAGTCCGGCCTGGGCGATCCCGAAGGCCACCGCGGCCAGGGTCGGCGGGTTGAGGTTGGAGATCGCGGCGCCCGGCACCCCGACCATGCTCGCCGGGTAGCCCGCGTACATGATCAGGCCCGCGGTGGCGACCGCGCCTCCGCCCAGCAGGGCCACGGCGGTGCGCCGGGAGGTCGCCTGCCCGTTCGCCCAGGCGATGCCGAGGTAGAACGGGACCAGCCAGCCGGTGATCACGGTCGCCCAGCCCAGCCAGGCCGGACCGTCCAGCCCGAACCTGGCCAGGTCGATCGCGGCGGTGGCCGCCACCGGGATCGCGGCGCCCCGGACGCCCAGGCGCCGCCAGACAACCATGATCACGGGCGTGAGCGCGGTGAGCGCGCCGTACACCGCCAGGAACCACAGCGGGCTGAGCACGAGCTTCACCAGCGACCGCAGGGTCTCGGGCTCATAGCCGGCCCGCCACAGCGCCGCCGTCGCCGGAATCCAGGCGAGCAGGAGCACCGGTACGGGCCGCAGCAGCCGTGCCATGCGGCGCCTCAGCCACGGCAGGTACGGTTCGCCGGACCGGTGTCCCTTGGCCGCGGTGTAGCCGCCGACCAGGAAGAAGACCGCCAGCGTCTGGAGCACCCAGGACACCGGGGCGAACGCGGGCATCGACGCGAGCGGGCTGGTCACGGCCAGTTGACCGTCGCCGCTCGGCACGAACACCGTGACGAGCCAGTGCCCGAGGATCACACCGAGAATGGCGAACGCCCGCAGCGCGTCCACGGCGCGGTCGCGGCCGGGCGGGGTGGCGGCGTTGATCCGGGCCACCAGCCCCCGCCGGGCGGTGTGACCGGCGGGCGTGGCGTCGCCGCCGGCGGGCCGGGTGGTGGCGGGCCCGCCGCGCGGGTCACGCGTCCTGGTGTCGAGCATGGCCTGCCTCCGGGTCGTGGCCGAGCGCGATGAGCGCGAGGGTGCGGAGTGAGGGGCTGCCGGGCTTGAGGTACTCGCTGTGCGAGCCGCTCCCGGCGTCGAAGCGGAGGGCGCCGAACCGCGCGTCCGTCGGGTCCGTGCCGAAGCCCACGCCCGCGAACTCGACGTTCGGCACGTACTCGGTCCAGTCGCCGGCCGAGCGCCCGGCCCAGACCCGGGCCCGCGTCCGCAGGTCGGCGGCCGAGTCGACGGAGGTGCCGGGGCTGCCGAACACGGCGATCTCGTCCACGGCCAGCTCGTCCTTCGCGGCGGCCTTGCCGACGACGACCGAGCCGTAGCTGTGGGCCAGCAGCGAATACCGGGCGGCGGGGTTCACCTCGCGCAGCTCGGCGAGGAACCGGCGCAGCCCGCGGGCGGCGTCGCCGGCCCGGCCGTCAGTGAGGATCACCGGGCTGAGCACGGACGGGGAGTCGTAGCCGAGCCAGGCGACCACGGCGACGCGCTCGCCCGGGGCCGTTCTGCGCATCTCGCCGTACAGCGCCTTGGCCCCGCCGCCCGCGAACTTCCAGCTGTCGTAGTTGTCCAGCTCGCCGTCCGCGCCGGGGACCACGACCGCGATCCGGCCGGCGCGGGCCAGGTCGCCGTGGACCTCGACGGCCTTGCCGTCGCCGCGCCCGTCGAACGTGAGGAAGCGGCGGCCGGAGCCGAGGAAGGCCGACAGGACGCGGACCCGCTGGTCGTCGCCCAGCCGCCGCGCGGTGGTGAGCGCCGCGCCGATGTCCTCGCGAACGGCCTGGTAGCGCCTTTCGAGCGCGGGCGGGGAGAGGCTCTCTGCCACGGCGGCGACGGGCGCCGCGTACGGCTCCGGGGTGCTCGCGCCGCTGGTCAGCGTCGACGCGGTCAGGATCGCCAGGGCGACGAGCAGAATCCTGCGCGCGGAACTCTCCTGGCGCGTCGAGCGGCGGCCCATCTTCCACGTCCTTCCTGGTCAGCGGGTATTTCCCACTGCTCAGGAAGGTAGGGAGAGGCCGTTGTAACGCAGATCAACCCGGAGAGCCGTCTTCGCCCGTACGACCGAGGGGTGACGGGTGCTACCGGAGGAGGCGGGGAGCCCTAGGACCCGGGAGTGACGAGGCCGACCTCGTACGCGTACACGATCGCCTGGGGCCGGTCGCGGAGGCCGAGCTTCATCAGGATGCGGCCGAAGTGGGTCTTGACGGTCTGCTCCGCCACCACCAGCTCGACCGCGATCTCGCCGTTGGACAGGCCGCGGGCGACCAGGGCCAGCACCTCGGTCTCGCGTTCGGTGAGCTCGTCGAGCTGTTTGCGGCCGGGCGGGCGCGGCCCGCCCAGCCGGGAGAACTCCGAGATCAGCCGCTTGGTGATCGACGGGGACAGCAGCGCGTCGCCGGCGGCCACGACGCGCACGGCGTCGGACAGCTCGGTGGCGGAGGCGTCCTTCAGCAGGAAGCCGCTGGCTCCCGCGCGCAGCGCCTCGTACACGTAGTCGTCCAGGTCGAACGTGGTGAGCATGAGCACCTTGGGCAGCGCCTCGCCATCGGCCGTGCCCTCCGCGGACAGCAGGCGCCGCGTCGCCTCCAGGCCGTCCATGACGGGCATCCGCACGTCCATGAGAACGACGTCGGGCCGCAGCTCGGCGATCCGGCGCAGTCCCTCCTCGCCGTTCACCGCCTCGCCGACGACCTCGATGTCGGGCTGGGCGTTCAGCAGCACGCCGAAGCCGGTGCGCACCATGCCCTGGTCGTCGACGATCACGACCCTGATGCTCACGGTGTCGCCCTCATCCCGCAGAATCCCTTCGTTCGTTCATCGTGAGGTCGGCAGCGTCGCGTCCACGGCGAAGCCCCCGTTCAGCGTCGGCCCGGCGCTGAGCTCACCGCCCAGCATGGCAGCACGCTCGCGCATGCCGACCAGCCCGTGCCCGCCACCGGGCGGCGGCTCCTGCGGCCTGCGGCCGTCCGGCGGCGGTTCGTTCACCACGCTCACCCGCAGCGCGTCCGCCGCGAAGTCGATCGCGACGGCCACCGTGGAGCCGGGCGCGTGCCGCATGGCGTTGCTGAGCGCCTCCTGAACGATCCGGTAGACCGTCAGCTCGTAACCCGGGGGCACGTGCCGCCGGTCGCCGGTCTCGGTGACCGTCACGGTGAGGCCCGCGCCGCGGGCGCCGCCGACCAGCTCGTTCAGCCGGTCGAGACTGGGCTGCGGCGCGGTCTCGGCGCCCTCCTCCTGGCGGAGCACGCCGAGGATGCGGCGCAATTCGGTGAGCGCGTCGAGGGCGGTGGCGCGGATCTCCGAGAGGTCCCGGCGGGTCTCGTCGGGCAGCTCGGTGACCTTGTAGGGCGCCGCCTCCGCCTGGATGGCGATCATGGACATGTGGTGGGCGACGACGTCGTGCAGCTCGCGCGCGATGCGCTGCCGCTCGGTCAGCACCGCCTCGGTGGCCTGGTGGCGGCGTTCCTGCTCGGCCAGCTCACGCCGGGCGGCGGCCTCGCGTTCCTGCAGCTCCCGGCGGGCCATCACGCGCTGCCGTACGAGGAACCCGGCCAGCAGCGGCAGCAGGGCCACCACCGTGGCACCGCCCGCCGTCCGGGCGGACAGCGCCCACATCCCGAAGATGGAGATCAGCCCGACGCCGACGGTGATGTGCCGCTCGCAGCGCACCGCCACCGAGTAGAGGACCAGGATCGCGGCGATGGCGGCGCCCGGCAGGTACGGCGTGGTCATCCAGTCGTCGACGTACGGGGTGCCGAACAGTATCGAGAGCGCGATCATGCGCCAGGCGCCGAGCGGATGGCGTTGCCGCAGCGCCAGCGGGAGGGCGGCGGTCAGCGCGATGACGAAGAAGAGCGCCGGGTTGGTGTAGCCCGGGTCCTTCTGGTGGGCCGCGTTCGTCAGCACCGAGTACGAGCCGAAGAAGATGGCGATCGCGATGCCCAGGTCGGTGAGCTGCGCCAGCACGCCGAAGGGCAGGCGCCCGATCCCGATCCGCCGGGTCCAGCGCAACCCGACCGGCCAGGGCGGGTTCGCGGGCGGAGGATCGGCCTTGCCGGCCACCGCGGCCGTGATGACCGGCCGCACCACGAGCCAGGCGGTCTGCGCCAAGCCGTGCTCCTCGGACTTCTCACTGGACATATGCCCAGGCTAGAGGGGGATCGGCCGGGGCCGAATGACACCGTGGTGCGACACCGGAGTCATACCTGGGTACGGTCTCGGTCGTGGAGCCCGTTGAAGCGCTGCGCCGGATCGCGTTCTTCCTCGAACGCGCCCACGAGCCGACCTACCGCGTCCGTGCCTTCCGCAAGGCGGCCGACCTGGTTGAGCGGATGCCGCCGGACGAGCTGGCCGGGCACGCGCGCAACGGCACGCTGACCGGGCTGACCGGCATCGGCAAGGTGACCGCGCTGGTGATCGAGGAGGCGCTGCGTGGTGAGGTGCCCGTCTATCTGAGGCGGCTGGAGGCCACCGAAGGGGAGCCGGTGGACGAGGCTGCGGGGGCGCTGAGGGCTGCGCTCAAGGGGGATCTGCATACTCACAGCGATTGGTCCGATGGTGGTTCGCCCATTCGGGAGATGGCCGAGACGGCTCGTTCGCTGGGGCACGAGTACCTCGCGCTCACCGACCATTCGCCCCGGCTGAAGGTGGCCAACGGCCTGTCGCCGGACCGGCTGCGGCGTCAGCTGGACGTGGTGGCCGAACTGAACGAGGAGCTCGCGCCGTTCCGGATCCTGACGGGCATCGAGGTCGACATCCTGGAGGACGGCTCGCTCGACCAGGAGGACGAGCTCCTCGACCGCCTCGACGTCGTCGTGGCGAGCGTGCACTCCAAGCTGCGCATGGACAGGGTGGGCATGACCAAGCGGATGGTCGCGGCGATCGGGAACCCACGGGTGAACGTGCTCGGCCACTGCACCGGCCGCATCGTCAAGGCAGGGGGCAAGCGGGGCGGGCTCAGGCCGGAGTCGGAGTTCGACGCGGCCCTGGTGTTCGACGCGTGCGCCGCGTACGACGTCGCGGTGGAGATCAACTCGCGGCCGGAGCGGCTCGACCCGCCCAAGCAGCTGCTGCGCCTCGCGGTCGAGGCGGGTTGCCGCTTCTCGATCGACTCCGACGCGCACGCGCCCGGCCAGCTCGACTGGCAGCCGTTCGGCTGTGACCGCGCCGCCCGCTGCGGCGTGACCCCGGACCTGATCGTCAACACCCTGAGCGCCGACGAGCTGCTGGGCTGGACTCGCAGCTAACAGAAGGTGAACGCCTTCTGAGCACTCTCGGTTGTCTGGGTGAAATGCCTGATTATTCACCTGTGTGTCCCTCAAGTGACGGTCTT
Source organism: Actinomadura fulvescens (assembly GCF_039533225.1). NCBI lineage: Bacteria > Bacillati > Actinomycetota > Actinomycetes > Streptosporangiales > Thermomonosporaceae > Actinomadura > Actinomadura fulvescens. The sequence goes on from NZ_BAAATD010000002.1 coordinate 302,970, forward strand.
CCCTCGGCACACTGTCGGCTGTTCGGTCCGGCGACCGCCGTACCGCGAGAACGTTCTGAACGAGGTCATGCCATGTCCGAAGCATTCGCCGGCTCCCCTGTAGACCCCGACGACCTGCCCTCCAACCCCTCGGGGAACGAGGCGTTCCAGGACGTCGTGGAGCGGCGGCTGTCCCGTCGCGGGGTGCTCCGCACCGGAGGGATCGTGGCCGCGGCCGGATTCCTCGGCACCGGTGCCGTGGCCGGCGTCGCACAGGCCACGGGAGGCAAGAGCGCGCAGGCCGTGACCGCCGCCGGCGCCTCCGGCCGGGGCCGTGGGCTGCTGCGCTTCAAGGCGGTGCCGCCCCACTCCGCCGACACCCTGACGGTGCCGGAGGGCTACACCGCCCAGGTGCTCATCCCGTGGGGCACCCCGATCCGCGCCGGCGGCCCCGCGTTCAAGAAGGACGCGTCCAACACCGCGGCCGACCAGGCGCAGCAGATCGGCATGCACCACGACGGCATGCACTACTTCCCGATGTCGCGCGGCGGCGACAGCGGCTTGCTCGTGCTCAACCACGAATACGTCGACACCACCCTGCTCTACAAGGACGGCGGCGCCACCGTCAGCAAGGAGAAGGTCGACAAGGCGCTCCACGCGCACGGCGTCAGCGTCGTGAAGGTCTCCCGGCACAGGGGCGGCTGGCGGCTGCGCGACTCCAAGTACAACCGCCGCATCCACGGCAACACCCCGATGACCTTCTCCGGCCCCGTCAAGGCCAACCACCCCGAGCTGGCCGCCAACGGGCCGGTTCGCGGCACCCTCAACAACTGCTCCAGCGGCTACACCCCGTGGGGGACGTACGTCACCTGCGAGGAGAACTGGAACAGCTACTTCGGCACCGACAAGGCCGGATGGACGCCGGACGCCGAGCAGAAGCGCTACGGCGTGCAGGCGAGCAGCGCGCCGTACAACTGGCACAAGGCCGACCCGCGCTTCGACATCGCGGCCAACCCCAAGGAGGCCAACCGGTTCGGCTGGGTCGTCGAGATCGACCCGTTCGACCCGAAGAGCACTCCGGTGAAGCGCACCGCGCTCGGCCGTGTGAAGCACGAGAGCGCCACCGTCACCGAGTCGCGCGGCCGCGTCGTCGTCTACACCGGTGACGACCAGGACGGCGAGTACGTCTACAAGTTCGTGAGCAGCGAGCCCTGGCGCCGCCTGCGCGCGCGCCGCAAGAGCCCGCTGGACCACGGCACGCTCTACGTCGCCAAGTTCAACGACGACGGCACCGGCACCTGGCTGCCCCTCGTCTTCGGCAAGGGCCCGCTGACCGCGGCGAACGGCTGGAAGGACCAGGCCGACGTCCTGATCCGCACCCGTACCGCCGCCGACGCCGTGGGCGCCACCAAGCTCGACCGGCCCGAATGGGTCGCGGTCCACCCGCACAACAAGGACGTCTACCTCACGCTGACCAACGGCTCGGGCAACGGCGGCAAGGTCAATCCGCGCAAGCCCAATCCGTACGGCAGCATCGTCCGCTGGCGCGAGAAGCACGGCGACAACACCGCGCTGACGTTCCACTGGGACATCTTCGAGCTCGCGGGCGACCCGGCGTACGACAAGACGGTCAAGCTCGGCCCGGACGCCATCCACGGCTCCCCGGACGGCATCGGCTTCGACCGGTCCGGCCGGCTGTGGATCCAGACCGACATCTCCAACTCGTCGCAGAACCTCGCCGCCAAGGGCTACGACAACATCGGCAACAACATGATGCTGGCCTCCGACCCGAGGACCGGCGAGATCCGCCGCTTCCTCGTCGGCCCGCGCGGCGCCGAGATCACCGGCTGGACGATCTCGCCCGACCAGCGGTCGCTGTTCATCAACGTCCAGCACCCCGGTGAGAGCACCGCCGCCTGGGGCACGCCGACCCCCGAGAACCCGCGGGCGGTCAGCAACTGGCCGGAGTACGACCCGCAGGGCCGTCCCCGCGCCGCCACCGTCGTGATCCGCAAGAAGGACGGCGGGGTCATCGGCACCTGATCCCCGCCGTTCCACCGCGGGCCGGGCAGCGTTCAGCCGCCCGGCCCGCGGTTCGTTCACCAGGCCGGAGTAGCGTCGGCACCGTCGCACCCGGTACGGAAGGACGGCGCGGATGACCGAGATCACCCACCGGTTCGTCGAGTCGAGCAGCGGCCTGCGGATGCACGTCGCAGAGGCCGGTGAAGGGCCGCTGGTCCTGCTGCTGCACGGCTTCCCCGAGTGCTGGTATTCGTGGCGGCACCAGCTGACCGCCCTGGCTGAGGCGGGTTTCCACGCGGTCGCTCCGGACCAGCGCGGCTACGCCCGCACGGGCGGCCCCGAGGAGACCGACAAGTATTCGCTCCTGCACCTGGTGGGCGACGCGGTCGGCCTCATCGAGGCGCTGGGCGAGGATCAAGCGGGCGTCATCGGCCACGACTGGGGCGCCCCGGTCGCCTGGGCCACGGCGCAGCTCCGGCCCGATCTCGTACGAGGCGTGGCGTGCCTGTCGGTGCCGCACCGGCCGCGCGGTTCGAAGCCGCCGGTCGCCACCATGCGCAAGCTCCTCGGCGACGGCTTCTACATGGTCTACTTCCAGCAGCCCAAGGTGCCCGAGGTGGAGTTCGAGCGCGACCCCGCCGCGACGTTCCGGCGGATGTTGTACGCGGCGTCCGGCGACGCGCCGCCCCTCGTCCCGATCGTCCCCGAGGGCGGCGGCTTCATCGATGTGTGCCCGGAACCGGAGGAGTACCCGGACTGGCTGACCGCCGAGGACGTCGACACGTTCGTCCGCGAGTACGAGGGGACGGGCTTCACCGGGCCGGTCAACTGGTACCGCAACCTCGACCGCAACTGGGAGCTCACCGCCGCCTGGCACCGCGCGCCCATCACGCCGCCCGCCCTCTACATCGTCGGGGACCGCGACATGGTCGCGGCCGGGCCGGGCGCACGCGAGACCATCGACCGGATGTCCGACTTCGTGCCCAACCTGCGCGAGACCATCTGGCTGCCCGGGTGCGGCCACTGGACCCAGCAGGAACGCCCCACCGAGGTGAACGAGGCCCTGATCGGCTTCCTGCGCTCGCTCTGAACTGTCAGACCCCCGGTGTACTGTCGCGGGGTGAACCGGACCGACCGCCTGTACGCACTGGTGGAACACCTGCGAGCCTGTGCCCCGCGCCGGGTCAGCGCGCGAGCGCTCGCGGCGCGGTTCGAGGTGAGCGTGCGCACGATCGAACGCGACCTCGCCGCTCTCCAGCAGGGCGGCGTGCCGATCTACGCCGACGTGGGCCGGGCGGGTGGCTACACGCTCGACAAGAGTCGCACGCTGCCGCCGCTCAACTTCACGCCCGCCGAGGCCGTGGCGGTCGCGATCAGCCTGGGCCGCGCGGAGGGCTCGCCGTTCTCGCGTTCCGCCCGCACCGCCCTGCAAAAGATCGTCGCCGCCATGTCGGCGGCCGACGGCGCGTCCGCGCGCGAGCTCGCCGGACGCATCCGCCTGCTCGCCCCGCTGGAGGACGACGAGCCCGCCTCGGTCCCGGCGGTCCTGGAGGAGGCGGTGTCCACCCGGCGCGTGGTGCGGCTCGCCTACATCGACAAGGACGGCACCGAGACCGAACGCGACGTCGAGCCGGTGGCCTTCACCGGCGGCACCCACGCCTGGTACCTGATCGGCTGGTGCCGCCTGCGCGGCGACGCCCGCGTCTTCCGCATCGACCGCGTACGCCGCGCCGCCCTCCTGGAGGAGACCGCCCCCGAACGCAGCTTCGAAGACATCACCGAAACCCCACCCAACGCCGTAGTAAGAGCCCTGGAATTCATCTGAACGTCGAACGGCCCGCCCAACTGGTTGTTGGACGGGCCGCTGTGTTCACGGCTCCGCGGCCTCGGGGACCTCGCCTGGCGGCTCGGTCCCCGAACCGCAAAGCAGGCGAGCGCGACATCGCTTCGCGATCTTCGCGCGAAGCTTCGCCTGGCGGCTCGCTCCGGCTCAGGTAACGCGCTCGCGCGTCGGCTGAGCCGGTCATTGCCAAGCGACCCGCCCAGCCGGATGCTGGACGGGCCGCTTTGGGGCTATCAGGTCAGCCGAGTAGGTGCTTCATGGCCCGCTTTACGAAGTCGTTGCGGGCTTCGGTGGACAGGCCTTCGGCGCCGAAGCCGAGGTAGACGCTGTCCCTGGTGGTGACGCCGGCGCCCTCTTCGAACGCCCGCTGGCTGCGGGCCCAGTCGTTGGAGGCCGGGGCCGAGCCGGTGGGCGGTCCCGCGACGGTCCAGCCGCCGAGGTCGGACTCGAAGGACGTCTCCGCGAGGGTCGCGCCGCCTGAGGTGATCTTGGCGTCGTCGAGGAACACGCCGAGGCCCTGGGTGCCCCAGTCGCTGACGTAGGAGATGGAGATCTCGACCTTCTTGCCCGCGTAGGGCGTCAGGTCGATCGACCATTCCTTGTAGCCGTTGGACTTGCCGGTGGCGGCGTGCCACGTGCCGGTGGTGCCGGTCGGCGAGCAGTCCTGGCCCTGGTAGTGGTTCAGGTGCGGGTGGATCGCGCGCCAGCCGCCGGCGCAGCTCTCACCCGTGCCCTGCTGGGTGTTGCCGTTGGCGTCCGGAAGGGTCGTCCAGTCGTCCTGGCCCTCGGTGTGGGCCTCGACGAACAGGTAGTCCCAGTTCGGCTCGGTCTCGTAGGAGGAGTGGAAGGTCAGCTTCCCGTCCGTCTTGCCCGTCAGGTCGACGGTGCGGGTGAGCCGCTTGTACGACACGTCGGCCTGGCCGCTGTAGACGTACCAGGAGCCGGTGCGCGGGTCGTACGGGGCGCCGCCCGGACGCTCCCACTTGATCGGGGCGCTTGAGGCGAACTGCGGGAACTGCTTCTTCGGCAGGAAGCTCGACGTGCTCAGGAACGACCCGGTGTGGTCCTGGTTGTTCGCCGAGTCGCCGCCGTTGAGCGGGGCCGCGAAGCCGTTGAACTTCCCTGCCGTTCCCTTGACCGGGTACGGCTTGCCGTCCTGCCCGGTGCCGCCGTCGCTGATGTAGCTGTAGGCACCGAGGTAGTACTGCAGGAAGTCGTTGAACATCGGCAGGCACGGCGGGTCGCTGGGCGTGCCGCACTCGGGCTGGGCCGGGACGTCCGGCTCGTAGTAGTACGAGCCGTCCGCGCCCTGCGCGAAGCCCGCGTACTTGCCGGTGAGCAGGAGCTTGCCGCCCTCGTTGAGGTAGTCGCGGACGCTGAGTTCCAGGTCGAAGGCGAGCTTCGCCGCGGTGCCGCCCGGCTGGCCGACGTTGCGCGGGATGATGTCGTCGCCGGTCTCCCAGACGACCGCCTTGTAGTGGCTGAGGACGCCGAGGTGGTGCGGCGCCTTGCGGCCGTTCTTGTCGATGTCGTAGACGTCGGAGCTGTGGCCCGCCGCCGTCAACGAGGAGGTGTAGGCGCCGGTGTACTTGGCCTGGGTGACGCCCTGGGCCGGGCTGGCGCCCGTGACGTCCTCGGCCGCGAGCACGAGCACCTTGCCGCCGATGTCGGAGGCGACCGTGTAGGTGAACTTCTGGCTGCTCACCTTCGTGCCCTTGTTGCGGGCCTCGAACCAGACCTCGACCTTGTCACCGGCCTTGGTGCCGCGCACGGTGCCGCGGTACTCGCCGTAGTAGTGGCGGCCTTCGTCTCCGTACCGTTCGCCGCCCTTCCACTCGCGGACCCCGGTGGTCACGGTGCGGCCGCCGTTGACGCTGTAGCGCATGGTCTTCGCGCTGAGCGACTTGCGTGCGGTGACCGCGACCGGCTGGTTGCGGCCGTGCGAGACCGGGAACGCGTCGGCGACCAGGTCCGGCGTGGTCTTGCCGACCACGGACACCGGCTTGTCGGGGCTGTGCGACGACTTGGCCGTCGCGATCGCCAGCGGCAGGTTCTTGGTGAACTCCTGCTGGATCAGCTTCTCGTCGTCCGGGAAGTGGAAGACGCTGGCGCAGTCCTCGGGCCGCCACGGGTCGTTCGGGTCGATGGCGCTGATCGTCTGGCAGGTCGACATCTCCGGGGTGTAGGTCAGCACGCCGTGGCGCTCGCCCATGTGACCGTCGGTGTCGCCGTTGGTGATGTAGAGCTCGGCCCCGAGGTCGGGGTCGTAGCCCGGCACCGCCGGGTTCGCGTCGTCACCGAGCAGCGCCTCGAAGACCTTGTCGTCCGGGCTGGGCGTCTGCTGCTGCCAGCCGACGCCGTAGAGCAGCAGCTCCGCGGCCGAGTGGTAGTTGACCATCAGCTTGGGCTTGAGCTTGCGGATGAAGGCGTCCTGCGTCTTCGTCTCGGGCTCGGAGCCCGGCGCCTTGCCCCGGTAGGTCTGGCTGTCGATCTGCGGCGACGAGCCCTCGTTGTCGTAGCCCCACTTGTAGGGGAAGTTGCGGTTGGGGTCGACGCCGTCGGCGTTGGTGATCTGGCCGTCCCCGTCGTTGTCGCGCACGTTCTTGCGCCACATCCGGTAGTCGGGGTTGAACGTGAGGTCGTAGCCGTCGACGTTGACCACCGGGATGAACCAGATGTCGGTCGTGTTGACCAGCTTGGTGATCTCGGCGTCCGTGCCGTAGCTGTTCAGGAAGTGGTGCATCGTCCGGCGCACCTGCTCCGGCGTGATCCACTCACGGGCGTGCTGGGCGGCCTGGAAGACCACCGAGGGGCGGCTGCCGCGCATCGGGTAGGTGCGGGCGCCCTTGGTGACCCGTACCGCGGTGATCGGCTGGCCCTTGAGGGACTTGCCGATGTCCACGGACCTGGCGATGTTCGGGTGGTCGGCCGCCGCCTTGACGATCTCCTCGCGGAGGTTGCCGGCTCCCGAGTACGGCCGGAACACCTTGGCCTGGGCGGCCAGGGTCCTGGAGCGTTCGCTCGCCGTCTTGCCCTTGACCTTCTTCAGCTGGAGCGGCACGCCCTTGGCGCGCAGGGCCTCGCCCTGCGCCTTGCTCATGACGACCTCGACCGGGACCTTGCCGCCCTGGGCCTTGCCCAGGGAGATGTCCTCGTGGTCGAGCCCGAGTTCGCGCAGCTTCTTGACATGGTCCACCGTCAGCTGGCCGGTGAACACCTCGATCCGGTCGTTGGCACGCGTCGGACCCGCGGGCGCGGCGGTGGCGGCGGGCACGGCCGCCACCATTCCGGCTCCGAGGGTCAACGCGGCGAAGAATGAGGTGACTCTGCGCCTCATCGCGCCTCCATTGGCACTCAAGGGGATTGAGGAGTCGCTGGCCGAGCGGGGGCGCACGTGGCTCTCCTCAGACGACGTCAGCGTGCTAGAGGCGGTAAGTGTGGTCAATGCCTTATGGGTGGTTTGTTCAAATCTGCCAGTGTCGAGGTGGTGGTTCGCATGACGGCCAGACGTTGACAGAAACACCGACAGGGGGTTGTCGCGACGGCGTTGGAGGGTGGGTCCCGCGAACGGCGATGTCACTCGTTGTGGAGGAGACCAATGACAGTTCCCACGTTCAACACCGTCGCGTGGTTTCAGATGGGGGCCGACGCGCCCGAGGACGCCCGGCGGTTCTACGGCGACCTGTTCGGCTGGCGGTTCCAGATCGACCCGGACGAGGACGGGTATGACCTGATCAGCTACCCCGGCGCCGACGGCCCGAGCGGCGGTCTCGCGTACGGCGGCTCGGCGGCGTACGCCGACGGCGTCGACGACCAGGCGTTGTTCCTGGTGCTCGTCGAGGACGTGGCGGCGATGTGCGAACGCACTGAGCGTCTCGGCGGCAAGGTCGAACGGCCGGTCACCGCGACCGGTTCCGGCCTCAGATACGCGTACGTGGTCGATCCGGCGGGCAACCGGTTCGGCTTGTTCACGCCGCCGCTGCCGACCGCCTGACCACAGTCGGTCACCCGCCGCGGCACGGGGCCTCCGCCCGCGCGGAGGCCCCGCGGCCCGGCTGAGTATCGTGTCACCAGGGGAAACACCGGCGAACACCGACGAACGGGGGACCCCCGATGCCGATGTCCATCGTGGCCGTGACGGTCGACTGCCAGGACCCGCGCACGCTCGCGGAGTGGTGGGCGACGGCGACCGGCGGCGAGATCGCCGCCGACTACGAGTTCTATGTCGCGCTGTCGACTCCGGGCGGTCTGACCATGGGCTTCCAGCGGGTGGACGACCCGACGCCCGGCAAGAACCGCTGGCACGCCGACTTCAAGGCCGCCGACCGTGCCGCGGAGATCGAGCGGCTGACCGCCTTGGGCGCCCGGGAGGTCGGCACCCACACCGTCCCCGGTCTCACCTGGACGGTCCTGACCGACCCGGACGGTAACCAGTTCTGCGTCTCGTCAGACCACTGACACCGGCCACGTGGCCGATCACCATAAGACGGCGCGTCCGGGTGTGGGAGACGTCCAGGCCTCAGACGAGCGGCTCCGCTGATACGTGGTTGATCCACATATCCGGAGTGCGCGAGGTGTGGATCGCGTTCTGACCTGGGTGTGGTGTGGGTCACACCCGCATCGCGCCGCGCGATTGTGTGGACCGTCCACATGGAACGGTCCGGGGAGCGGACTTAGTGTCCTGCGTCACACCACCCCGGCGTTCCGGCTCCGGGGCACCCGCTACCCGGAGGAGGCCGCATGGACGGTCCTGTTCTGCGTGCACAGGGCCTGGTCAAGGAATTCCGCGGGTTCCGCGCAGTGGACGGCGTGGACCTCGACGTGGCCGACGGCAGCGTGCACGCGCTGGTCGGGCCGAACGGCGCGGGCAAGACCACGCTGTTCAACCTGCTCACCGGATTTCTCAAACCGAGCGCGGGCCGGATCCGGCTCGGCGACCGTGACCTCACCGGGCGGCGGCCCGAGCAGGTGGCGCGGCTCGGCGTGGCCCGCTCGTTCCAGATCACCAGCCTGTTCGCGCAGCTCACCCCGTGCGAGCACCTGCAGCTCGCGCTCGCCGGCGGCACCGGCCTGACCTGGCGCTTCTGGCGTTCGGAGCGTGCGCTGGACCGCTTCTCGGCGCGCGCCGCCGAACTGCTCGACCAGGTGGGCCTCGCCGCGCACGGGCATCTTCCGGCGGGCACGCTGGCGTACGGGCGCAAGCGCGCCCTGGAGCTCGCGCTCGCACTGGCGCTCGACCCGCGGGTGCTGCTCCTCGACGAGCCCACCGCGGGCATGGGCGTCGAGGACATCGACCGGACCGTGGACCTCGTCCAGCGCGTCCGGGAAGGCCGGACGGTCGTCCTCGTCGAGCACAACATGAGCGTCGTCTCGCGGCTCGCCGACCGGGTCACCGTCCTGCAGAACGGGCGCGTGCTGGCCGAGGGGCCGTACACCGAGATCCGCGACGACCCGCGTGTCATCGCGGCCTACCTCGGCGAGGCACCGGCGCAGGCCGGAGGAGCCGCCAGGGCCGGGGAAGCCAAGGCCGGGGAAGCCAGGGCCGGGGACGTCGGGGCCGGGGACGCCAGGTCCGGGAAAGCCAAGGCCGGGCGAGGCGAGGCCCTGGGAGGGGACGCCCATGCTGCGGGTTGAGGGGTTGTCGGCTTGGTACGGCGAGGCGCAGGTCCTGCGCGAGGCCGGCCTGGAGGTGCGCGAAGGCGAGATCGTCACGCTGGTCGGGCGCAACGGCGCGGGCAAGACCACGCTGCTGCGGTGCGTGATGGGACTGCACGGGCGCGCCGAGGGCCGCGTCTCGTTCCTCGGCGAGGACGTCACGCGGCTGCCGCCGCACCGGCGGGTACGGCGCGGGCTCGGGTACGTGCCGGACGACCGCGGCGTCTACGCCACGCTCAGCGTCGAGGAGAACCTCACCCTCCCGCCCCGCGTCGGGCCTGATCCCTGGTCTCTGGAGCGGGTGTACGAGACGTTCCCGGCCCTGAAGGACCGTCGCGGCTTCCCCGGCACCAAGCTCTCCGGCGGCGAGCAGCAGATGCTGGCGCTCGCCCGGGTGCTGCGCATGGGCGCGCGGCTGCTGCTGTGCGACGAGCCCACCGAGGGCCTGTCACCGCTGATCGTCTCGCAGATCGGCGACATCCTCCGCGAGGTCAAGGCGCAGGGCGTGACCGTGCTGCTCATCGAGCAGAACGTGCACTTCGCCGCGACCGTCGCCGACCGTCACTACCTGCTCGCCGAGGGCCGGATCGTCGAATCGCTCGACAACGACGAGATGAAGGCCCGCGAGGGCGAGCTCCTCGAACACCTCGGAATTTAGGAGAAACGCGGATGAAGGTGCTGGGACATGTGGTCAGCGTGGCCGCCGTGGCCACGGCGGGCACGATGCTGGCCGGCTGCGGGGGCGGGCCGGGCGGGGGCGGCGGCAAGATCAGCGACGGCAGGGTGGTGCTCGCCGTCCTCAACGACCAGTCGGCCGTCTACGCCGACCTGTCGGGCAAGAACAGCGTCGAGGCGGTCAAGATGGCCGTCGCCGACCACAAGGCCAAGTACGGCGGCAAGGCGGTCGCCGAGAAGATCGAGGTGATCGCGGCCGACCACCAGAACAAGCCGGACATCGCCAACTCCAAGGCGCAGGAGCTCTACGACCGGCAGAAGGCCGACGCGATCCTGGACGTCCCGACGTCCTCGGCGGCCCTGGCCGTGGCCAACATCGCCAAGACCAAGAAGAAGGTCTTCCTCGACATCGGCGCCGCGACCACCGCGCTGGAGGGCGCCAACTGCAACAAGTACACGTTCCACTACGGCTACAACACCTACATGCTGGCGCACGGCACCGGCGACACGGTGACCAAGGACGGCGCCAAGAACTGGTACGTCGTCTACCCGGACTACGCGTTCGGCCAGGACATGAACAAGAGCTTCTCCGCGGCGGTCAAGGGCGCGGGCGGCACGATCGTCAAGAGCGACCCGGCGCCGTTCCCGAACGACAACTTCTCCACGTTCCTCCTCAAGGCCCCGGGCCTGAAGCCCAAGCCGCAGGTGCTCGGCACCATGCAGGCCGGAGGCGACCTGGTCAACCTGGTGAAGCAGTACAACGAGTACAAGCTGCGCGACAAGGGCATCGGGCTCGCGGTGGGGCTGATGTTCCTCACCGACATCCACTCGCTGGGCGCCGACGCGCTGGCCGGGACGAAGTTCACCGACCCCTGGTACTGGAACGCCGACCAGGGCAACCGCGCCTGGGCCGACAGGTTCCTCGCCAAGACGGGCAAGCGGCCGACGTTCGCGCACGCCGCCAACTACAGCGCGGCGCTGCAGTACCTCGACGCCGTGCAGCGCGCCGGCACCGACAAGGCCGACGACGTGGTCGAACAGCTCGAAGGCCACAAATTCCAGGACGTCTTCGCCAAGAACGCCACCATCCGCGCCCAGGACCACCTGCTCCTGCACGACGTGGCGCTCGCGCAGGTCAAGCCGTCCAGCGAGGTCAAGGAGCCCTGGGACTACGAGAAGATCCTCAAGACCATCCCGGCCGACCAGGCGTTCCAGAAGCCCGACCCCGCCTGCAAGCTCTAGCCCGTCCGGGAGGTCATCATGCTCGAACAGGCCTTCAACGGCCTGGTGGGCGGGGCGTTCTTCGCCCTGCTCGCCCTGGGGCTCGCCGTCATCTTCGGGATGCTGGGCGTCGTCAACTTCGCCCACGGCGCGTTCTACATGCTCGGCGCGTTCGGCGCCTTCGTCCTGCTCGACTCGTTCGGCGTGAACTTCTGGGTCGCGCTGGTCGCGGTGCCGGTGGGGCTCGGACTGGTGGGCGTCGTGCTGGAACGGCTGTTCGTCCGGCGCCTCGCACCGCTCGATCCGCTCTACAACTTCCTGTTCACGTTCGGCCTCACGCTGATCCTGCAAGACCTGATCAAGAGCCGGTACGGGGTGCAGTCCCAGCCCTACCCGCGTCCGTCGGCGCTGTCGGGCTCGCTCGACCTCGGGCTCTTCACCTACCCGGCGTACCAGGTCTTCGTGCTGGCGGTGTCGCTGGCGGTCTGCGCGCTGGTCTGGCTCGCGCTCACCCGCACCCGGGTCGGCATGATCGTGCGCGCCGCGACCGAGAAGCCCGAGCTCACCCGGGCCCTCGGCATCGACGTCGGCCGCTGGGTCACGCCGGTGTTCGGCTTCGGCATCGCGCTGGCCGGGCTCGCGGGCGTGCTCGCGGCGCCGATGCGCGCGGTCAATCCGCTGATGGGCGCCGACCTGATCATCACGGTGTTCGCGGTGGTCGTGATCGGCGGGCTGGGCTCGATCTTCGGCTCGGTCACGGCGGGCTTCGCGATCGGGCTGGTCTCGGCGCTCGGCAACCTGTACGTGCCCGCGCTGTCGCAGACGCTCGTCTTCATCCTGATGGCCGCCGTGCTCCTGTGGCGCCCGGCCGGCCTCTTCGGCCGCGAGGAGGCCATGTCGTGATCCTCTCCAAGCTGGCCGCGCGGCCGGTCCTGCTGCTGCTCGGGCTGCTCGCCGCGTTCGCGCTGCCGTGGGTGATCTATCCGCCGGTCGCGATGGACATCGCCTGCTGGGCGTTGTTCGCGGCGGCGCTCGACCTGCTGCTCGGCTTCACCGGGCTGCTGTCGTTCGGGCACGCCGCGTTCTGGGGCGGCGCCGCGTACGCCGCGGGTCTGATGGCGGTGCACTGGGGCGTCCCGTTCCCGGTGGCGGTGCTGGGCGGTGCGCTTTTCGCGGCGGTGCTCGCCGTACCCATCGGCTACCTGTCGGTACGGCTGCGCGGCATCTACTTCGCCATGGTGACGCTCGCGTTCGCCCAGATGGTCTATTTCGTGGTCAACCAATGGCGTGACCTGACCGGAGGGGAGAACGGTCTGCAGGGCGTGCCCCGGGAGTTCTTCGGGGTGGATCTGTCGGACCCGTTCTTCTTCTACTACGCGGGCCTGCCGTTCGTTCTGCTCGGCTTGTTCGCGGTATGGCGGGTCGTGCGTTCGCCGTTCGGCCGCGTTCTGGTGTCGATCCGCGACAATCCGGCGCGCGCGCAGGCGCTCGGCTATCCGGTCGAACGCTACAAGCTGCTGGCGTTCGTCCTGTCGGCAGGGCTGTCCGGACTGGCCGGCGGGCTCTATGCCATCAGCCACGGCTTCGCCTCGTTGCACGAGGTGTACTGGACGACGTCCGGCCAGGCCGTGATGGCGGTCGTCCTCGGCGGCATCGGCACGCTGTGGGGCGGCGCGATCGGCGCGGCGCTGATCGTCGAGCTGAACGACTACCTGGCCACCGCGGGCTTCACCGAGACCGGGCTGGTCACCGGCGGCATCTTCGTGGTGATCGTGCTGGTCTTCCGGCGCGGCGTCTGGGGTACGGCCCGCGACCTCCTCGCCGCCCGCACCGCCCGCCGCGGCGACCCGGCGGCGGCGGAGACGGACGAGGCCGGCCCGGCCCAGGCACCCGACCGGCAGGAAGTGACCGCGCGGTGACCGAGACGAGCACGGCGCGTGCCACGGAGGGCCTGGACCTGTCCGGACGGCGGGCGCTGGTGACCGGCGGGGCGAGCGGGATCGGGCGCGCCTGCGCCGCCCGGCTCGCCGCCGCCGGCGCCCGGGTGACCATCGTCGACGTCCGGGCCGACGTGGCCCGCGCGACGGCCGCCGAGATCGGCGCGGCGGCACTGGCCGCCGACCTGGCGGACATGGCGGCGGTCGACGCGCTGGACTTCGGCGACGCGGACATCGTGGTCAACAACGCCGGGTTCCAGCACGTGGCGCCGGTGACCGAGTTCCCGCCCGACACGTTCGCCGAGATGATGCGGATCATGGTGGAGACACCGTTCCGGCTGGCCCGCCGGACGCTCCCCGGCATGTACGCGCGCGGCTGGGGGCGGATCGTCAACATCTCGTCGATCCACGGCCTGCGCGCCTCGCCCTACAAGGCCGCGTACGTGACCGCCAAGCACGCCCTCGAAGGGCTCTCCAAGGTCTTCGCCCTGGAGGGCGCGGCCCACGGCGTGACCTCCAACTGCGTGAACCCGGCGTACGTGCGCACCCCGCTGGTCGAGGCCCAGATCGCCGACCAGGCGGCCGCGCACGGCCTGCCGCCCGCCGAGGTGCTGGAGACGATCATGCTCGCCCGCGCGGCCGTCCGGCGCCTCATCGAGCCGGACGAGGTCGCCGCGATGGTCGCCTACCTGTGCTCCCCGGCCGCGGCGATGGTGACCGGCGCCTCGTTCGCCATCGACGGCGGCTGGACGGCGCACTGACAATGGCCGGACCATGACCTGCGCCATCTTCCTCGAACTGCTCGCCCGCGAGGCCTCCGCGGTCGAGTTCGAGGCACCCCTGCTGGAGGCCCGGGCCGCCGGCGCGCCGCCGGAGAGCCTGGCCGAGCTCGAACGCACCAAGCTCGCCGCCCTGCGGGTACGGACGCTGCTGGAGCGCCGTGCCCGCCGGGAGGCGGAGCTGTCGGCCCTCTTCGACACCGCGGGCGATCTCGCCGGGCTGCGCGACCTCGACGCGGTCCTGGAGGCCATCGTCCGGCGTGCCCGCCGTCTGCTGCACGCCGACATCTCGTACATGACGCTGAACGACGACGAACGCGGCGACACGTACATGCGCGTGACCGACGGCTCGGTGTCGGCGGCGTTCCGGACCCTCCGCCTCCCCATGGGCGCCGGGCTCGGCGGCCTGGTGGCGCAGACCGCGACGCCCTACACCAGCGGCAACTACACCTCCGACGAACGGTTCCACCACCTGTCGTTCATCGACAGCGCCGTCGGCGAGGAAGGCCTCGTGGCCATCCTTGGCGTGCCCATGCGCCTGGGCGCCCAGGTCATCGGGGTTCTGTACGCGGCCAACCGCAGCGCGCGTCCCTTCGTCCAGGAAGAGGTCACCCTCCTGGGTTCCCTGGCGGCCCACGCCGCCATCGCCATCGACAACGCGCGCCTCCTGGAGGAGACCCGGGCCGCCCTGGAGGAGCTCTCCTCGGCCAACAAGCTCATCCAGGCCCGCAGCGCCGCGGTGGAACGGGCCGCCCAGGCCCACGACCGCATGACGGCGCTGGTGGTACGAGGCGGCGGCGTCGAGGACGTGGCGGCCGTGGTCACCGACGTCCTCGGCGGCGCCCTGGTCGTCATGGACGCCGAAGGACGCCGCCTGGCCGCTCTCGGCGACGCCGGCGACCTGAACGAGGCGGAGGTCGAGGCGGCGGCCACGGCGTCCCGGAGCCTCGGCCGTACGGTCCAGCGCGGCGGCCTCTGGGTGACGTCCATGGCCGCGGGCGCCGAGGTCCTGGGCACCCTCGTCCACCGCACGTCCGACGACATGCCCGACCCCGACCAGCGCATCCTCGAACGCGCCGCCCTCGTGACCGCCCTGCTCCTGCTCTTCCGCCGCAGCGTCGCCGAGGCCGAGGGCCGGGTGCGCGGCGAACTCCTCAACGACCTGCTGACCAGCCGCGCCGACCAGGAGGCCCTCCGCGACCGCGCCAAGCTCGTCGGCGTGGACCTCACCGCCCCGCACATCCTGGTCGTGGCGCGCCACGACGGCGACCGCCAGCGCGCGGCGTTCTGGGCCACGTCCCACGCCGCCCTGCGCCACGGCCTGGTGGCCACCCGGGGAGACGAGGTGATCCTGCTCCTGCCCGGGACCACACCCGGCCCCGAGGCCCGCCAGGTGGCCCGTGACCTGTCGGCGGCCCTGGGCGGACCCGCCACCGCCGGCGCCGCCGGGCCGCTCAGCACTCCCACCGACATCGCCCCCGCCCACCGCGAAGCCGAACGCTGCGCTGAAGCGCTCCTCTCCCTGGGCCGCTCCGGCGACGGCGCCAGCTCCGACGAGCTCGGTTTCGTGGGCCTCCTGGTCGGCGACGGCCGCGACGTACCGGCCTTCCTCTCCTCCGCCCTGGGCCCCGTCCTCGCCTATGACGAACGTCGCGGCACCGCCCTGATCCAGACGCTCGAAACCTATTTCGCCATGGGCTGCAGCCTCGCCAGAGCCGCCGAACGCCTGCACATCCACGTCAACACCGTCACCCAGCGCCTGGACCGGGTGGCCCAGCTCCTGGGCGAAGACTGGCAGGCCCCGGACCGCGCCCTGGAACTCCAGCTGGCCCTGCGCCTGAACCGCCTCCGCAAGGCCCTCTAATCCGCCCGCGCTTCGCGGACGGCGATCGCGGCCAGGATCACGATGGTCACGAGGTCGAAAATCACCCCGCTCGCCGCGTCGCGCCAGCCGGAGTCCGGCAGGGAGATCATCAGCACGATGAACGTCGACTTGGTGACGATGGCCGCCACGGCGGCGGGAACGCGGAAGGACGGCCGCAGCGCGGCCCACACCAGGGCGGCCCCCAGGGCCGCCTGCAGCATCCCTCGGTGCTGCAGCAGCGCGGCGACCATCGGGTCGGACGGCTCCTCGATGCCGTACGCGAGGTCGAGCATGCCGGGCCAGACCAGAGCGAGGACGGGCGTGGCGGTGATGGCTCCGAGGCCGATCAGGATCAGACGAACGGGCATGCCAGTACCTTTCAGCGATACGGACTATCAGCAGTACTGACGATCAGTCTGCATGATGGAGTTCCCGCTACGCCTAGATTTGGTGCATGCACGATCGCATCGACGGCCAGACCGGCTATCTCCTGGTGAAACTCGGCGGCTCCGCGGGCGCGCGCTTCGAGCGCGCCCTCGCTCCGCTCGGGATGAAGGGCAGGCATGTGCGCGTGCTCGAAATCCTGCGGAACGACCCCAGATCGCAGAGCGAGCTGTGCCAGGAGACCGGCATGGACCGCACGACGATGGTGGCGGTGATCGACGAGCTGGAACGTCTCGGCTGCGTGCGGCGCGAGCGCAGCCTCACCGACCGGCGCAAGCACGTCGTCTCCATGACCGAACGCGGCGGCACCGCCCTCGGCGAGTCGGCCGTGCTCCTGACCCAGGCCCAGGACGAGCTGCTGGCGCCCCTCTCCGCCGCCGAACGAGACCGCCTCCACGCCCTGCTGATCCGCCTGTACGCCCAACCACCCGACCCGTGCGCCCCACTACCGCCAACATGAACGGCCGCCAACCCCGCCAAACGACAACCCCTCACCCTCGCCGCCGCGGAGGTGGCTAGGGGGAAGCGTCGCCTTCGCCGCCCGGTCGCTCTGACTCTGCGGCGGCCCGCGGCGGCCCGCGGCGTGAGGCTCAGGTGTCGCAGGCGACGCCGTCGCCGTCGCGATCCAGGTCGTAGACATCCGTGCCGATGACGCGCACGGGCCCGTCCACATATGCGGGTCCGTCGCCGCTGCCGCCCGCGCAGTCGACGTCACTCGCGATCGGAACGCAGGCGCCGCTGTAGTTCGGATCGCACTGCGAGGCCTGCTTGGTTCCGACGATCAGGACCTTGGTGACCGGCCTTTTCGTGACCGCCGCACCGATGAGCTTCTTGGTCACCTGCGCGCCGTTGGCGAAAGTGACGTGGAAGGTGAGCTTCTTGACGCCTGGGATGCCGCGGGTCCTCACTTTGGTCACGCCCTCGGCCAACGTGGGATCTTGGACTCTTCTCGTCTTGAAGGAGATGGGCTCGGTCTCAGTGACGGTTCGCGTTTCGGTGCTCGGCGTCGCTTTCGGCGTCGCGCTCGCCGCGGTGGGAGGCGTGGTGCTCGCCACTTCCGTGGCCGCTCCGCATTTGGCGCCGAGGGTGAACAGGCCGCTGACCGCCAATATGGCCACAGTCGCACGTTTCATAATTCCCCTTCCGGGCGAGTCACGCTAATCCCGGGCGTAACACACCAACAGGGGCACGGGTCCCGGCTCTCGGGGCGCTGACGGGACAGGAGCCGGGTCGTCATCGGGCGTGGGAGGGCGTGCGGAGGCCCCGGGTCGCGGCCTGCGCCTTCGCGATCCCGGGGCCTCTGGCGGGCTGTTAGGCGTCGCCGCCGGTGTTGCTTTCGGCGCTGCCGACGCCGCCTGCGAAGACGGTGCTCACGTCGGCGTTGAGCTGGTAGCGCTCGATCGCCTGCTGGAGGGTCTCGGGCTTGAGCTCGCCCTGGCGGACGAGGCGGGTGAGGACCGCCAGCACGATGGACGCCGAGTCGACGTGGAAGAAGCGGCGCGCGGCGGCGCGGGTGTCGGAGAAGCCGAACCCGTCGGTGCCCAGGGACGAGTAGTCGCCCGGGACCCACGGCGCGATCTGGTCGGGTACGGCGCGCATGAAGTCCGAGACCGCCACGACCGGGCCCGAGGCGTCCTGGAGTTTTCGTGTGACGTAGGGGACGCGCTGCTCCTGGTCGGGGTGCAGCAGGTTCCACTCGTCGCACTTCTGGGCCTCGCGGGTGAGCTCGTTCCACGAGGTGGCCGACCAGACGTCGGCGGCCACGTTCCACTCCTCGGCCAGGAGGCGCTGGGCTTCGAGGGCCCAGCGGCCGCCCACGCCGGAGGCGAGGATGTTGGCGCGCGGGGCGTCGTCGAGGGCCGGGGCCTCCTTGTAGCGGTAGAGGCCCTTGAGGAGGCCGTCGACGTCGAGGCCTTCGGGCTCGACGGGCTGCTGGTAGGGCTCGTTGTAGATCGTGAGGTAGTAGAAGACGTCCTCGCCGTGCGGGTGCTCGGAGGTCGAGCCGTACATCCGGCGCAGGGCGTCCTGCGTGATGTGCGCGAGCTCGAACGCCCACGTCGGGTCGTAGTGGACGCAGGCGGGGTTGGCCGCGGCGAGCAGGGGCGAGTGGCCGTCGGCGTGCTGGAGGCCCTCACCGGTGAGCGTGGTGCGGCCGGCGGTGGCCCCGAGGAGGAAGCCGCGGCCCATCTGGTCGCCGAGCGCCCACATCTGGTCGCCGGTCCGCTGGAACCCGAACATCGAGTAGAAGATGTAGATCGGGATCATGTGCTCGCCGTGCGTGGCGTACGAGCTGCCGGCGGCGATCGTGCTCGCCATGGAACCGGCCTCGCTGATGCCCTCGTGCAGCATCTGGCCCTGCTCGGACTCCTTGTAGGAGAGCAGCAGCTTGCGGTCGACCGCGTCGTAGGTCTGGCCGTGCGGCGAGTAGATCTTGGCGGTCGGGAACAGCGAGTCCATGCCGAACGTGCGGTACTCGTCCGGGGCGATCGGCACGAAGCGCGAGCCGATGTTCTCGTCCTTGATCAGGTCCTTGAGGAGCCGGACGAACGCCATGGTGGTGGCGACGTTCTGCTTGCCCGAGCCCTTCTTGAGCTCGGCGTAGACCGCGTCGCCGGGCAGCTTGAGCGGCTTGGCCCGGACGATCCGCCTGGGCAGGAAGCCGCCGAGGGCCGCGCGGCGCTCGCGCATGTACTCGATCTCCTCGGAGTCCTCGCCCGGGTGGTAGTAGGGCGGCAGGTCCGCTTCGAGTGCGGAGTCGGGGATGTCCAGGTAGAGGCGGTCCCGGAACTCCTTGAGCTCGGCCTTGGTGAGCTTCTTCATCTGGTGGGTGGCGTTGCGGGCCTCGAAGTCGGTGCCGAGCGTCCAGCCCTTGATGGTGTGGGCGAGGATGACCGTCGGCTGGCCGACGTGCTCGCGGGCCGCCTTGAACGCGGCGTACACCTTGCGGTAGTCGTGGCCGCCGCGCGACAGCTTGCGCAGGTCGTCGTCGGAGAGGTGCTGGACGATCTTGCGCAGCCGCGGGTCGTCGCCGAAGAACTTGTCGCGGATGTACTCGCCGGACTCGACGGTGAACGTCTGGAACTGCCCGTCGGGCGTGGTGTTCATCTTGTTGACCAGCACGCCGTCGACGTCCTGCGCGAGCAGGGGGTCCCAGTCGCGGCCCCAGATCACCTTGATGACGTTCCAGCCGGCGCCGCGGAAGAACGACTCCAGCTCCTGGATGATCTTGCCGTTGCCGCGGACCGGGCCGTCCAGCTGCTGCAGGTTGCAGTTGATCACGAAGGTGAGGTTGTCGAGCTCCTCGCGCGCGGCCAGCCCGATCGCGCCGAGCGACTCGGGCTCGCCCATCTCGCCGTCGCCGAGGAACGCCCACACGTGCGAGCGGGACGTGTCCTTGATCTTGCGGTTGTAGAGGTACCGGTTGAACCGGGCCTGGTAGATCGAGTCGATCGCCGTCAGGCCCATCGAGACGGTGGGGAACTCCCAGAAGTCCGGCATCAGCCGCGGGTGCGGGTAGGACGAGAGGCCGCCGCCCGGGTGCGAGATCTCCTGCCGGAAGCCGTCCAGCTTGTCCTCGGGCAGCCTGCCCTCAAGGAACGCGCGGGCGTAGATGCCCGGCGCGGCGTGGCCCTGGATGAAGACCTGGTCGCCCGACTCGCCGTGGTCCTTGCCGCGGAAGAAGTGGTTGAAGCCGACCTCGTAGAGCGACGCCGCCGAGGCGTAGGTGGCGATGTGGCCGCCGACCCCGAGCTCGGGCCGGTTGGCCCGGGACACCATGATCGCCGCGTTCCAGCGGATGTAGGCGCGGATGCGGCGCTCGATGTGCTCGTCACCGGGGAACCAGGGTTCGTGTTCCGGCGGGATGCTGTTGATGAAGTCGGTGCTGCGCAGGCCGGGCACCCCGACCTGGAGCTCGCGGGCGCGCTCCAGGAGCCGGAGCATCACGTAGCGTGCCCGGCCGCGCCCCTCGGTCTTGATGACCGTGTCGAGCGATTCCAGCCATTCCCGGGTCTCGTCCGGATTGATGTCCGGGAGCTGGCTCGGCAGCCCGTCGCTGATGATCGAAAAGCGTTGACGTCCGGAAGCCACGGGGTCCCCTCTGTGCTTACCGTCTTTTCTGTACGACTGTTCGTCGTGGTCTACGTGATCCATCGTCGTCGGTAATGACGGCTAACGCATCTCTACTTGCCAGTAACTATTTCGGCCGGTCAGAGCGCCGAGTACGGCGCGAGCCTCTCGACGAGGAGGCGAAGACGTACGATGGTGATACTGCACAACGACCGCTGCCGACCGCAGGGGGCATCATGCAGGCTACCGTCGGAGACCGGCTCCACGTTCACGGCAATGTCGTGGGACAGCCGGACAAGCAGGGCGAGATCATCGAGGTCCGCGGGCCGGATGGCGCGCCTCCGTACGTCGTACGTTTCGAGGACGGCCACGAGACACTGTGCTACCCGGGGCCTGACGCCGTCATCGAGCCTCAGTGACCCTGGCTCGATGACGCGACCACTTTTCGAGCGTCCGAAAACGCCCGGCCGCGGCGTTCGCGAGAGTGGGTTTCCGTGCCCGGGCGCGCGTTCGGGGCCGGTGATCGGGTAAACACGGATCATGAACAGCACCGTGGTTCAGGTGACCACCGGTTCCCGCGAGATCGTGCACGACATCACAGGCGAATGCGAACGATTCGCCGCGGACGCGGGAGGTGACGGGCTGCTGCACGTCTTCGTGCCGCACGCCACCGCCGGGCTGGCGATCATCGAGCTCGGCGCCGGCAGCGACGACGATCTGCTGGCCGCGCTGCGCGACCTGCTGCCGGCCGACGACCGCTGGCGCCACGCCCATGGTTCGCGCGGGCACGGGCGTTCGCACGTCATGCCCGCCCTGATCCCCCCGTACGCCACGATCCCCGTGCTGAACGGCAGGCTCGCCCTCGGCACCTGGCAGTCGGTGGCGCTCGTCGACCTCAATATCGACAATCCGGAACGTCAGGTCCGATTGTCCTTCCTTGCGGGATGAACGTGGGTTGTTACGCTCTGCGTGTGTCCTGTTACGAGGATCGCCGTATTCGGGCCAATGAGCCCACCAAAAGCCGGGAAGACACTTGCGCGAGTGCCCATCACTTGTGTGGACTGTCCCGCAAACACCGACGGGTTGTGATCGAGGCTCCCACTGGGGCCGACACCGCGACACCGGATTTTCGATCATGGGAGGACTTTCGTGAGCGCGACCGCGGGTCAGGCGCAGTCTGAGCGCAGCCTGGCCGAACGGCTCGGCATCAAGCCGGGCTTGGTGGTGCAGGAGATCGGCTACGACGACGACGTCGACGAGGAGCTCCGCGACTCCGTCGAGGCCGCGATGGGCGCCGAACTGGCCGACGAGGAATACGAGGACGTCGTCGACGTCGTGCTGCTCTGGTGGAGAGAGGACGACGGGGACCTGTTCGACGAGCTCACCAACGCGTTGGTGCCGCTCGACGACGCCGGTCGCATCTGGCTCCTCACGCCGAAGGCGGGTCGCGAGGGACACGTCGAGCCGAGCGACATCGACGAGGCCGCCACGTCCGCCGGACTGAGCCAGACCAAGAGCATCAGCGCCGCCAAGGAGTGGTCGGGCACGCTGCTGGTCGCGCCCAAGGTCCGCAAGTAGCGGCGGCCGCCGCGACCACCCGGGCGCCGCCCGTCCCGAGGGCGGCCCGCCGCCGGTGCCCCCGCGCGCGTCGCGCCCCCGCCGGGTGATGGCAGACTGGGCCGAGGCGGACCCGGTCCGCCGCTGCGCGCTCGGTCGCGCACGCGTTCCTCACGGCCGTGGGGGACGGACGTTCCCCCCGCCGGCGCGCGGGGATGATCCGCGGGAGAGGCATTGGCGGTCGAGGTAGGCGACGCTGCACCGGACTTCGAGCTGAAGGACCAGCACGGCACCCCGGTGAAGCTGTCGGACTTCCGTGGGAAGAAGAAGGTCGTCCTGGTCTTCTACCCACTGGCCTTCAGCGGTGTGTGCACGGGAGAGCTGTGCACCATCCGAGACGAGCTTCCGACGCTCGGCGAGGAGGACGACGTCCAGGTCCTCGCCGTGTCCGTCGACTCGGTGTGGGCCCTGCGCACCTGGGCCGACCAGGAGAAGTACCAGTTCCCGCTGCTGTCGGACTTCTGGCCGCACGGCGGCGTGGCACAGTCGTACGGCGTCTTCGACGACGCCAAGGGCATCGCGGTTCGCGGTACCTTCATCATCGACACCGAGGGCGTCGTGCGCTGGAAGGTCGTGCATTCCCCGGCCGAGGCGCGCGACTTCGGCGCGTACCGCGAGGCGCTCGCCGAGATCTACTTTCCCGGGCCGGGTCCGCCCGCGACATGGGCGGGTCCGGTCCCCGCACCGCTGGAGGTGTGATGCCCTGCTTCATGTGCGGGGCGCGGCAGACCGACCCCGCCCGTGGCGCCAGCCCCTGGCGGCGTGGGGTCCGGGCGGATCGGCAGGTGCTGGTCTGCCCCCGCTGCCAGACCGAGCACGACTGGACGGCCGGCCTCGACCGCTGCGCCGCCTGCGGTTCGGCCTCGCTCGTCTGCCGGCTCGGCGAGGTGGAGTGCCGCGACTGCGGCCACACCCGCGAGGCCGTACGCGACCAGGACGGCCCGGCCGATGACCGGGACCTCGTGCGCTCCGGCGCCCAGTCCCGCGACTCCGGCCTGTCGGAGGAGGTCGCCGCGGCACTGAGCCGGGTGCTCAGGCGCGGCCCCACCCCGGACTGACCACGTCCGGCCGGGATCCGCGCCTGACCTCGGCTTATGAGGCTTGACGACACCCTTACGGCCTGCGACTCTGCGTCGAACATCTGTAAGCCGAGACGGAGAAGCCGCCGATGCCGTTGTTGTTCATGCGCCTGGTCCACCGGATCGGCACCCGGGCATGGCGTGCGCCTGCGCTCGTGCTGCTCGGTGCCGCGGTGCTCGGCTGGGTGCTCATCGCGGTGTTCGAGGAGCCCGGCGCCAAGATCAAGCAACCGCTGAACTACGTCTGGTACTTCTTCGTCAGCGGTACCACGGTCGGCTACGGCGATCTCTTCCCCACCACGGCCGGCGGGAGGCTGGGCGGCGTCATCGTCGTCATCTCCGGGCTCACCGCGGGTCTGATGTTGTTCGCGGAGCTGACGCTCTGGATGGCGAAGGGCAGGACATTGAAGGCCAACGGCCAGGCGCGGCTGCACCACAAGGGGCACATCGTCATCATCGGGTACGAGCGGAACGGGCTGCGCGCCATCATCCAGCAGCTGCGCGCCGACTCCGAGTTCGTCAAGACCCCGGTGGTCACCGTCTTCTGGGAGGACCAGCTCAGCGGGGAGAACCCCGATCCCGGACTGTACGACGTCATCGCCTACGACGAGACCGCGTTCCGGCGGGCCTGCCTGGAGGACGCGCGGACCGTCCTGGTGGCGGGGCGGACGGACGACGAGACGGTACGGGTGATGCTCGGCGTGAGCGCCTACCTCCTTGACCACGACCGGCCACAGATTCACAAGCTGGCCGGGGTGCACGACGGCGGCAGCCGGGCCGAGATCGAGCGGGCGCTCGGCCTCATCGGCGGCGACATCGAGCCGGTGGACATCGACGACCCGGCCGTGGTGGCGGTCGCGATCCGCAACCCGGGAATCGCGGGGATCTACCACAATCTGGCCAGCACGCTCGACGCCGACTCGTCGCTGTTCCGCGTGGACATCCCCGAGGGCGTGGGGGAGTGGCCACGTCTGGACATCGCGATCTTCCTGCTGCGGCGGGGCAGCACGCTGCTGGCCGTCGGCGAGTCGCATCGCCCGAACGCGCGGTTCCGGCTCACCCCGCGCCCGGACGAGGTCGTCAAGGGCGGGCAGTCGCTCGCCATCGTGGCCCCCGACCGTCCAGAGATCCCCTGGCACGAGCTGGCCCTGGCCGAAGCCAAGGCCTAGGGCCCGTGGCCTCGGCCACCGCGCGAGCGCGTTACCTGGCCGGTGGAGCGATGCCGAAGGCGAGCTTCGCCGGGCAGATCGCGAAGCGATGTCGCGCTCGCCCGATCCCGGTTAGGTGCGAGCCGCTAGGCGAGCGCCGTGGGCCGGGATCCTGAAACAGGACCAGGAGGACACCCACGCTCCCAATTGGGGTGTCCTCCTGGCAGCCGCGGTATCGCGCGGCCCGAAAGGGGTGTTCCGGGGCCTCCCCGCACGATCCGCGGAGTCTCGATCTCAGGCGGCCTGGCGGTGGTCGGCGTCCAGCAGGTGGTAGAGCAGGAGCAACTGGGTGATCGCCAGCGGGTCGCTCATGCCTCCCTCACCGAAGCGGCCGAGCGCCTCCTGGTCGAGGGCGCCGTTCCCGGCCCGCGGGCCGAGGCGTTCCCAGATCGCCTTCTTGACGACCTGCGACTCCTCCGGTGACACGTATCCGTGAACGTGCAGGGCGTCCACCGGGCGCCCGTCGGTGTCGCGGTGCAGGCGCAGGTGCATCGCCGTCTCGCCGCCGGCGGGCGCGGCCTCGTCGATGACCGGACCGAGCTCCGGATGGTCGATCGTCGGCCGCAGCAGCAGTTCGGCGGACAGGGGCGTGTCCGGCGGGTCGTGCCGCGCGGCGACGGGCGCGAAGCGCACCACGATGTCGGCCCAGCGCCGCTGCGGCCGGATGTAGGCCGCGCTCTCCTGCTCGCGCCGTTCGAGCTCGGCCATCACCTGCTCGGTGGTGTAGCCGCGCTTCTGGCAATCGCGCTGGACCTTCCAGCCGTGCCGGAGCGGCTCGGGCGGGTCGAGGTAGACGGTGATGTCGAAACAGGCCCGGGCGAGCCGGGTGTGCAGCGGCAGCAGGCCTTCGACGATCACGAAGTCCCGTGGTTCGACCAGTTCCGGCCGCACGAGCTCACCGGTGGCGTGGTCGTACACCGGCTTGAGGATCGGTTCGCCCATCGACAGCAGTTGCAGGTGCTGCTCCATGATGTCGATGTGGTTGCAGTCGGGATGCAGCGCCGTGAACGGTTTCCCGGCGCGTTCCCCGCGGTCGTAGCGGTGATAGTCGTCCACGCAGACCGCGGTCATCCGGTCCGCCCCCAGACACCGTACGAGCCCCCTGGTCAGGGTCGTCTTGCCCGCTGCGCTGTCCCCGGCGATGGCGAGCATGACGGGGCGGCGGCCCGATCCGCGCGCCCGGAGCATATGCACGATCCGATGGGGCACTCTGGCTCCTCCGTCCGGCGGCATTCAGTTGTCCGTACGGACGGTAGGCCCGGTACGCGGAGTGCTCTTCCCCCGAGTGGGGGAGACCTCGGGGGAGATGGGGGTGAAACGTCCGTCCGGGGTCGCGAAGGTAGGGCTACTGGTGAGTAGCTTCGGTTGTTATCGTGCCGGGATGGGCGCTCCCGTACGCGTCGTCCTCGTCGACGACCACGAGATGATCCTTGCCGGGCTGCAGGCCATGCTGGCGGGATTCACCGGGCGCGTACGCGTCGTCGGCCAGGCCGGAAGCTCGGCCGAGGCGACGCGGCTCGTCACCACGCTGCGTCCTGACGTCGTGCTGCTGGACGTACGGCTCGGCCCGGAGAGCGGGCTCGACCTCTGCCGGGCGCTGTGCCGCCAGGTGCCGGAGGCACGCGTGGTGTTCCTGTCGGTGTACGACGACGAGCAGTACGTCTTCGAGGCCCTCCGCGCCGGCGCGGGCGGCTATCTCCTCAAACGGGTCGACGGTCCCGAACTCGTCCGGCGCCTGGAGGAGGTCACCCAGGGTGAGACGGTCGTCGACCCGACGCTGGCGGGCCGGATGGCGGTCACCGCGGCACGACTGACACGCGGCGAGTTCTGGCCGGGCGCCCAGCGCGGCCTCACCCAGCGAGAGAGCGAGGTCCTGTCGCTGCTGGTCGGCGGGCTCTCCAACAAGGCGATCGCCGCGCGGCTGGTCCTCAGCGAGGAGACGGTCAAGAGCCACCTGCGGGCCCTGTACCGCAAGCTCGAAGTGACCGACCGGTCCGCGGCCATCGCCGTGGCCCTCCGCGAAGGCCTCTTTCGATGACCGCGGCACTGAGCCCGCTCGAACTGCTGGCCGGGCGCGGGCAGGACCTGCTGATCCGCGTCGTGACGGTGGCGTGCTCGGACCGGGCACTGCCGGAGATGGCCGAGGAGCTGGCCGGGCTCGTGGTCCGGTCGGCCAAGGCGCTGACGTTCTGCGACGTGTACGTCCTGGACGAGGACGAGCGCGCCCTCGAATGGTCGGGGCCCGCCGTACCGCTGGGCGAGGGCGACGCGGGCTGGGTCGCCGCGCACGGCCGTCCCCGCGCCCACGCCGACGGCCGCGGCCTCGCCGTGCCCGTGCGCAGTGGCAACGCGACCATCGCCGTGGTCGACGTCCGCGCGGCCGGGCCCGTACTGCCCGAGGACGCCACGCTGGTGGCGGCGCTGGCCGAGCTGTTCGCCCCGGTGCTCTGCTCCTGCCGCAGGCTGCGGACCGCGCAGGAACGCGAGCACGCGGCCGAACGGTTCGCCGAACGGGCCGTCGAGGCCCAGGAGGCCGAACGTTCACGCCTGAGCCGGGAGATCCATGACGGCATCGCGCAGCGCCTGGCCGGGCTCGGCTTCCATCTTTCGGCGGCGCAACGGGCGCTGCCCGACCATCATCCCGAGGCCGCCGCCCAGATCGCGGCGGCCCGCGAACTGTGCGACCTGGCCGCCGCCGAGTCGCGTGCGGCCATCGGCGGTCTCCGGCCGCCCGTACTGGACGATCTCGGGCTCTCGGCGGCGCTGGCCACCCTCGCACGCGAGGCCGACGTGCCCGGGTCGTCCCTCGACATCACGGTCACCGTCGAGGGCGAGCTGGAGGCCGCGCTGCCCGACCACGTGCAGACGGCGCTCTACCGGATCGCCCAGGAGGCGGTCGGCAACTGCCTGCGGCACGCGTCGGCGTCGTGCGTGGACCTGGTGCTGGAGCACGACCGGGACCGGGTGCGGCTGCGCGTGATCGACGACGGCAGCGGCTTCTCGATCCACGACGTCTTCGCGCCCGGCCGCCGCCCGGACTCCTACGGGTTGCGGGGCATGGCCGAACGCGCCGAGCTGCTCGGCGGCAGGGTCTCGGTGACCAGCCGCCCGGGCGTCGGCACGACGGTCGAGGCCGTCATCCCGCGTCCTCGGACACCACGCGGAAGGTGACGCCCGCCCGGTCGAGCCGGGTGATCAGCGCGTCGCCCATCGCGGTCGCGGTCGTGACCTGGCCGGCCGTCTCCGGGAGGTCGTCGAACGCCAGGCACAGCGCCGACTCGGCGAGCATCTTGGCGGTCTCCCCGTACCCCGGGTCGCCGCCCTTGACCTCGGTGACGACGCGCTTGCCGCCGCCCTCGCCGACGAACGTCACGCTGAACCAGTGCTTGGCCCGCTGCTCGGCCGACGGCCCCTCGCCCGGCGTGCGCATGCGGAGCAGGAGCGAACGGGTGGGCGGGAGCTGCGCCAGCGCCACGGCGGCGCCGGCGCCGAGGGCCATCCCGACCGCGATCGGCAGGCGCTTGACCGCGATGTAGTGGCCGTAGGAGAAGTCGGGCCCGTAGCGTTCGTCCGCGGCGGCCGAACGCGTCACGATCTGCGCGTCGATGGCCGGGAACGGCAGCGTCCAGCGGGCCCGCGCCCGGGGCGTGGGCCGCCGCGAGATCCGTACCTTCCGGCCCTCGGGTCCCGGCCCCTCCAGCCGGCGGCGGTCGCGTTCGGCGCGGGCCATCCCGCGCAGGTCGGCGAAGATGCCGATCGCCGAGTGCCACGTCCCGCCCGAGGCGTCGGCGCTGGCCCGCACGAATCCCTCGACGCGCAGCGGCACACCCTCGGGAAGCCGCCTGACCGTGAAGTGGACGCCCAGGTCGTGCGGGATGGAGTCGAAGCCCGCCGCGTGCACGATCCGGGCGCCGCTGCGGACCGCCTCGGCGTGGTGGCGCACGTACATGCGGTCGACGAACGTCGGCTCGCCGGTCAGGTCCAGGTAGTCGGTGCCCGACCGGGCACACGCGGCGACCAGCGGCTCGCCGTACCTGACGTACGGGCCGACGGTGGTGATGACGACGCGGGCGGCCCGCGCGACCGCCTCGATGGACGGGACGTCGGTGGTGTCGGCGTGCAGGAGCGGCAGCTCCTTGCAGGCGGGGTTGATCGCCGCCAGCCGGTCGCGTACCGCGGCCAGCTTGGCCTGGTTGCGCCCGGCGAGGGCCCAGCGGGTCGCCGGTGGAGCGTGCTCGGCCAGATACTCGGCGGTCAGCCCGCCGGTGAAGCCTGTCGCGCCGAACAGAACGATGTCGTACGGACGTTCACCGGCCATTTGCCACGCCTCCACATCACGGATTCCGAACTCGATTCTGTCCCTGTGCCCGGCCTGCCGTCGACCAGACCGCCGATCCGATAACAGTGACGTGCCTCACCGGACGGCGGGTCCGGGCGCGGGTTCGGATGCGGCACGGGTTTGGGCGGCGGCGAGTGCGGCAGCGGGTGAGGCGGCGGCGGGGGTGGCGGCGGGGGTGGCGGCGCGCCAGCCCGGGGCGTCCAGCAGATGCGCCACGAAGAGCCGGGTGGTCGCGGTGGGCGTGGGCGCGGTGGTCGCGTGCCACGGCCGGTCGAGCGGCGTGTCGGGCGCGTCGATGATGGCGAGCCGCCCGGCGGCGAGCTCGTCGTTGATCGCGTCGCGCGAGACGAGCGCGGCACCGAGCCCCGCCGCCGCGCCCGCGATGACCGCGCCGTTCGAGCCGAGCATGAGCTGCGGCGGCTCACCGGCGTGCTCGGCCAGGTAGGCCTCGGCCGTGGCACGCGTACCGGAGCCCGGCTCGCGCATGACCCACGGCGTCGTGTCGAGCGAGAACGTCGCCGCGAGGGCGGGCGCGGCCACGATCACCAGGTCGTTCGGCCGGGTCGCCAGCACCCGCGAGGGCACCCCCGCGGGCGGGCGGCCGCCCAGCACGAGATCGGCGTCATGGTCGGCGAGCCGCCGCCACAGCCGGCGGCTCGGGCCGACCTCCAGGGTCAGCTCGACGTCCGGCCAGCGGTCGCGGAACCCCGCGAGGAGCTCGGGCAGGATCTGGTCGGCGGCGGTGGTGACGGCGGCGAGCCGCAGCGTGCCGCGCGCCGGATCGGCCTCGCCGCGCGCCGCCGCCCGGCCCTGTTCGAGGAGCCCGAGCACCTGGCGCGCGTAGCCCGCGTACACGGTGCCCGCCGGGGTCAGCGCCACCCCGCGCCCGACCCGCTGGACGAGGGGAACGCCCAGGTCACGCGCCAGTGCCGTGATCGCCGACGACACCGCCGACTCGGTCACGTACAGCCGCTGCGCCGCCGCCCGGACCGACCCGGTCTCCGCCAGCGCCAGGAACGACCGCAGTCTGGATTCAGTCATCGCTCAAGCCTTACCGCAAAACACTTGATGGACATGGCAAGTATCGCCGGGGCACGCTCGAAACGTCCACGGACACACCTGGACGACGTGCGGCGGGCCGTCCCGTTCCCCTGGGGTGTCGCCCTTCGGGGCGGTCCGCCGCGCCGCCGGACGACAGGAGCGGAGCAGGCGATGAGCGCGGGCAGATGGTCGGCGGGCGTGATCCCGTACGCGGAGATGGGTTACTGGCGGCCGGACTACGAGCCGAAGGACAGCGACATCCTCGCCGCCTTCCGGATCACGCCGCAGCCGGGCGTGCCGCCGGAGGAGGCCGGCGCGGCCGTGGCGGGCGAGTCGTCCACCGCCACCTGGACGGTGGTGTGGACCGACCGGCTGACCTCGTACGAGAACTACCAGGCCAAGTGCTACCGGGTGGAGCCCGTGCCCGGGAAGGAAGGCGAGTTCATCGCCTACATCGCCTACGACCTCGATCTCTTCGAGGAGGGGTCGATCGCGAACCTGACCTCGTCCATCATCGGGAACGTCTTCGGGTTCAAGGCGCTGAAGGCCCTGCGCCTGGAGGACATGCGCATCTCCTCGCACTACGTGAAGACGTTCCAGGGGCCGGCGCACGGCATCGTCATGGAACGCGAGTACCTCAACAAGTACGGCCGGCCGCTGCTCGGCGCGACGGTGAAGCCCAAGCTGGGGTTGTCGGCGCGCAACTACGGCCGGGTCGTGTACGAGGCGCTGCGCGGCGGGCTCGACTTCACCAAGGACGACGAGAACATCAACTCCCAGCCGTTCATGCGCTGGCGTGACCGCTTCCTGTTCTGCATGGAGGGGGTGGCCAAGGCGCAGGCGGCCACCGGCGAGATCAAGGGCCACTACCTCAACGTCACCGCCGGGACGATGGAGGACATGTACGAGCGGGCCGAGTTCGCCAAGGAGCTCGGCAGCGTCATCGTCATGATCGACCTGACCGTCGGCTACACCGCGATCCAGTCGATGTCCAGGTGGGCGCGGGCCAACGGGATGCTGCTGCACCTGCACCGCGCCGGGCACTCCACGTACACCCGCCAGAAGACCCACGGCGTCAGCTTCCGCGTCATCGCCAAGTGGATGCGGCTCGCCGGGGTCGACCACATCCACGCGGGCACGGTCGTCGGCAAGCTGGAGGGCGACCCCAACAGCGTGGCCGGCTTCTACGACACGCTGCGCCTGGACAAGATCGCGGCCGATCCGGTCAAGGGGCTGTACTTCGACCAGGAATGGGCGTCCATGCCCGGCTGCATGCCGGTGGCCTCGGGCGGCATCCACGCGGGGCAGATGCACCAGCTCCTGCACTACCTGGGCGAGGACGTGATCCTGCAGTTCGGCGGCGGGACGATCGGCCACCCGATGGGCATCGCCGCCGGCGCCGCCGCCAACCGCGTCGCCCTGGAGGCGATGATCAAGGCGCGCAACGAGGGCCGCGACTTCCTGGCCGAGGGCACCGACATCCTGCGCGCCGCCGCCAAGAAGAGCCGCGAGCTGGACGTCGCCCTGTCCACCTGGGGCGACATCACCTTCACCTACGAGTCCACCGACACCCCCGACGTCGTCGAGACACCTGTGAGCATCTGATGAGAATCACCCAGGGAACCTTCTCGTACCTGCCGGATCTGACCGACGACGAGATCTCCGCGCAGATCGCGTACGCGCTGGAGAACGCCTGGCCCTGCTCGGTCGAGTTCACCGACGACCCGCACCCGCGCAACTCGTACTGGGAGATGTGGGGCCTGCCGATGTTCGACATGACCGACCCCGCCGGGGTCCTGTACGAGATCAACGAGTGCCGCCGCGCCTACCCCGGCCACTATGTCCGGTTGACCGCCTACGACGCCCGCTACGGCCGGCAGACCACGGCCCTGTCGTTCCTCGTCCAGCGGCCGCCGGAGGAGCCGGGCTTCCGGCTGGACCGCGAGGAGACCAGCGACCGCCGCGTCCGCGTCCGCATCCATCCGTACGCACTCGACCGCCCCCAAGGCGAGCGTTACGCCTAGCGAGGGGGGTGAACGACTGCGGGGCCCGGGCCTCGCAGTCGTTCGTGAGCAGTCGTTAGCAGTCGTTCTTAGGCAATCGCTCCTAGGAGGAATTTCGATGAACGAGCGACCCGGGTTCGGCATGCGGCCAGCTGGGAACGGTTCAGACGAATCGTCCAAGGACGGTTCCCCGGCGTCCCCTTCCGCTGAGGCCGACGCCGGGGAACCCCTTCGGGCGGACGCGCTCGTCGACCTGGCCCGGGAACGCAAGGACTCGCAGGCCGACGAGGTCCTGGACGCGCTCGACGACGACCTCGTCGGCCTGCTTCCCGTCAAGACGCGGATCAGGGAGATCGCCGCGCTGCTGCTCATCGACCGCCTGCGTTCGCGTTTCGGCATCGCCTCCGGCCGGCCCAACCTGCACATGTGCTTCACCGGCAGCCCCGGCACCGGCAAGACGACGGTCGCGGTGCGCCTGGCCGAGCTGCTGCACCGCCTCGGCTACATCCGGCGCGGCCATCTGGTCTCGGTGACCCGGGACGACCTGGTGGGGCAGTACGTGGGCCACACGGCGCCCAAGACCAAGGAGGTCCTCAAGAGGGCGATGGGAGGCGTGCTCTTCATCGACGAGGCGTACTACCTCTACCGCGCCGAGAACGAACGCGACTACGGCCAGGAGGCCATCGAGATCCTCCTCCAGGTGATGGAGAACCAGCGTGACGACCTGGTCGTCGTCCTCGCCGGCTACAAGGACCGCATGGATTCGTTCTTCGCGTCCAATCCCGGTATGAGCTCCCGCATCGCGCACCACATCGACTTCCCCGACTACTCGGCCGGCGAGCTGGAGGCGATCGGCCGGCTGATGATCGAGCGCGAGGGCTACGCCCTGGCCCCCGACGCCGTCCCGGTCTTCCGCGAGTACCTGGAACGCCGCCGCGAGCAGCCGCGTTTCGCCAACGCCCGGTCCGTCCGCAACGCGATCGAACGGGCCCGGCTCCGGCACGCCAACCGGCTCCTCGCCGGAGGCGCGTCCGTCGGCCGCCCCGAGCTGACCACGCTGCGGCCGGACGACTTCCTCGCCAGCCGGGTCTTCGGACTGCGACGGTGATCACACTCGAACGAGGGATGGTCACTCCCATGTCCTAGTGTTGAGACATCGACGTGAAGATGTGGGGGAGACGGTGCGAAACCCTGAGGACCTGTACGAACTGGACACCGATCTGCCGGAGCTCTCCGGCCCGGTGCTCCTCCACAGCCTCGACGGCTTCGTGGACGCGGGGTCCACGGGACAGCTCGTGCGTGAGCACCTGCTCGACTCTCTCGAACACCGTGTGGTCGCCCGGTTCGACGTGGACTCGCTGATCGACTACCGGGCCCGCCGGCCGATGATGACCTACGACCGGGACCACTGGGCCTCCTACGAGGCCCCCGAGCTGGTCGTCCATCTGATGGAGGACGAGGCCGGCAGCCCGTTCCTGCTGCTGACCGGCCCCGAGCCCGACCGCCTCTGGGAGGGCTTCACCGCCGCGGTGCGGTCGCTGGTGGAAAAGCTGGGCATCAGCCTGGTGGTCGGTTTCCACGGCATCCCGATGGGCGTGCCGCACACCCGCCCCGTCGGCCTGACCTCGCACGCCACCCGGCCCGAGCTGATCACCCGGTCGTCCTGGTTCGACAAGGTCCAGGTGCCGGGGAGCGCCGCCGGGCTGCTGGAGCTACGGCTGGGCGAGGCGGGCCTCGACGCCGTCGGCTTCGCCGTTCACGTGCCGCACTACCTGGCGCAGGCGGCCTACCCGGCGGCGGCCGTCGCCGCCATGGAGGCCGTCGTCAACACGACGGGGCTCGTGCTGCCCTCCGACGCCCTGCGCGAGGCCGCGGTCAAGACCGACGCCGAGATCGCCGAGCAGGTCACCGGCAACGACGAGGTCGAGAAGGTCGTCAAGGCCCTGGAGCAGCAGTACGACGCGTTCGCCGGCGCCGCCGAACGCGAGAACCTCCTCGCCGAAGACCAGGACATGCCCACCGCCGAGGAGCTCGGCGCGCAGTTCGAACGGTTCCTGGCCGAGCAGGACGGCCCCGACCAGCAGACCTGACCCTGCGTGCACGACGCCGTGTGCCTGGCGCTGCGTGTTGCCTCCGTTCCGGGGCCCGATGACAATCGGTGTACGGGACGAAGGGGAGCACCGTGGAGCCGATCCGTCTGACCCGTGCCGACCTGCCCGAGCTCTACCGGGTCGCGTCCGCGATGGCTCACACGGGACAACGCCGGGTCGTGCGGCTGACGATGGTGCTGCTGTGCTCGGGGCTCGCCTCGGGCGTCCTGGCGCTGTTCGGCGGGCGGTCCGGGCCGTCGTGGCACGCCTGGGCCGACACGATGGCCGCGGCGTTGTTCGCGACGGCCGCCGTCGGCGGGGCGCTGCTGAGCAGCGGCAAGGCGCACCGCCGCTGGTACGACGGGCGCGCGGCAGCCGAGTCGATCAAGACGCTGAGCTGGAAGTACACCATGCGCGCGGGGTCGCTGGGCGACGACTCGGCGGCCGACGCGCTGTTCTGCCTGCGGCTGACGCAGGTCCGTGCCGAGATCGAGCAGCTCGGCCGGGCCGACCGGCGGTCGCTCGCCCCCGCGGCCATGCTCACCCCGGCGATGCGGCGGCTGCGCGCCGCCCCGCTGACCGTCCGGCGGGCCGTCTACCTCGAACAACGCATTCGTGATCAGATCGAATGGTATTCGGGCAAGGCGGGGCAGGCCGAGCGCAGGGCGCGCGCCTGGCAGCTCCTGACCGCGGTGATCGGCACCGCGGGAGTCTGCGGGGCACTGGCGCGGTCACGCGGGATGGTGGAGGTCGACGCGCTCGGACTCGCGGCGGCCTTTCTGGCCTCGATCGCGGCCTGGTCGGAGCTGCGCCAGTACTGGCCCAATGCCGCCGCCTACCGGCTCACGCTGCGCGAACTGAACGTGATCGAGCAGCAGGCGGGCGAGGTCCCAGACGATCCGGGGGAGTGGCGGGCCTTCTGTGAACACGCCGAGTACGCGGTCTCCCGCGAGCACACCATGTGGCGGGTCCGCGCACACTGACGACGATGATGACAAGAACTTGACCGTCGCTTACTCTGACGCGGGAGAAAGCTCCTATCAGCCAAAGCATTATGCAGTTCTGGAACGGAGCATGAAATGCCGGTAATTCCCGAAGATCGGCAAGCAGAGCGTACGCACATCCCCGACACACGTGACCTTTCCTTCGCCTCGCTCGTCCACGACGGCCGCACCCGAGAAGTGATCCGCAGGATTGTCGGCGACGGCCCCGGCGACGGCGAGAGGTCCGTTTACCCCCTGCCCCGCGGTTTCAACTCGTACTGACCCGGCGACCGGTGTCCGGCGCGGCGCCCAGGCCCATCGGCCAGTACGTGCTCAAGGTGCACGGTCGATGCGATCTGAGTTGCGATCACTGTTACGTGTACGAGCACGCCGACCAGAGCTGGTCGGCCAAGCCGGCCCGGGTCGGTGCCGACGTCGTGGCCCGCGCGGCCGACCGCATCGCCGAGCACGCCGGCGCGCACGGGCAGCGCGGAGTGGTGCTGATCCTGCACGGAGGCGAACCCCTGCTGCTCGGCGTCGACGGCATGCGCGCGGTGCTGGACGCGCTGCGTGCCCGGCTCGATCCGGTCGTCGGCCTCGACCTGCGGGTGCACACCAACGGGATGCGCCTCGACGAGCGGTTCTGCGCGTTGTTCACCGAGTACGGCGTGAAGGTCGGCGTCTCGCTGGACGGCGACCGCGCCGCGAACGACCGCCACCGCAGATACCGGGACGGGCGCAGCAGCCACGCGGGAGTCCTGCGCGCCGTGGCGCTCCTGCGCGAGCGGCGGCACCTGTACGCGGGAATCCTGTGCACGATCGACCTCGGCAACGACCCGATCGCCGTGTACGAGGCGCTGCTCGCCGAGGATCCGCCCATGGTGGAGCTGTTGCTGCCCCACGCCACGTGGGAGGTCCCGCCGCTGCGGCCCGCCGGTGTCCCCGCTCCGTACGCGGCCTGGCTCGGAGAGATCTACAGGCGCTGGAACGCCGACGGCCGGCCCGTGCCGATCCGGCTGTTCGACTCGGTCCTCTCGGCGGCCCGCGGCGGCGCGAGCTGGACCGAGGCCGTCGGGCTTGAGCCGGTGGACCTGCTGGTCATCGACACCGACGGCCAGTGGGAGCAGGCCGACTCGCTCAAGGTCGCCTTCGACGGCGCGCCGTCGACCGGGATGACGGTCTTCTCGCACTCGGTGGACGAGGCCGCGGCGCATCCGGGCGTCGCCGCCAGGTCGAACGGGCGTGACGATCTGTGCGCCCAGTGCCGTTCCTGCGAGGTGGTCGGCATCTGCGGCGGAGGCCTGTACGCGCACCGCTACCGCGCCGGCTCCGGGTTCGACAACCCGTCGGTCTACTGCGCCGATCTCAAGGCGCTGATCCGGCAGATCGTGCCCGCCCCGCCGCGTTCCGGTGCGTCCCCGGACGAGGCCGTGCACCGGGTGCCGGCCGCGGCGCTGGACTCGCTGGGCCGCGGACCGGGCGACGACGCGGCCCTCGCCCTGCTGGCCGCGTCCCAGCTCTCCATCACCCGCGCCCTCGTCGCCGAGGTCGCCGCCGCGCAACGCGCCCGCGGGCGCGGGCGCGACGACCGGGAACTCGCCCGGGTCGCCGCCGCGGGCTGGGCCCTTCTGTGCGAGCTCGACGAGTCGCATCCGGGCGCCGTCCAGAAGGTCATGTCGCATCCGTTCGTCCGGACCTGGGCCGTGCGCCGCCTGCGGCCCGCTGCGGGCGCGCGGACGAGCCTCGACCAGGCGCATCTGGCCGGGCTGGCGGCAGCGGCGGCGATCCGGGCGGGGATCTCGGCCGAGCTGCGGCTGCCGGTCCGTGACGGCCGGCTGCACCTGCCGGCACTCGGCGCGATCGACGTCGGCGGCTCGGCCGGCTGCGCGCTGGTGCGGATCTCCCCGGATGCCGTCACCTGCGAACACGGCGGCGTCCGCCAGACCGTTCGCACGGTGAGGGCGGGCGGGCTCCGGTTTCCGGTGGACGATCTCGATCCGTTCCGGGACGCCGGGGAATGGGTGCCTTCCGGGCGGCTCAGCGGTCCGGACTGGCACGCCTGGCGCGGGACGTTCGCGGCGGCGATGCGCGTCCTGCGGGCACAACTGCCGGACTACCTCCAGGGTCTCGCGGCCGGTGTCCGCGTCGTCGTTCCGCTGGCGCGGCCGGTGCGCGAGGCGACGGCGCAGGACACCTACGGCGCGGCGCAGGACGCCTACGGTGCGGCGCAGGACGCCTACGGTGCGGTGGCGGTCGGGCCGCACCCTGACCCGCTGGTTCTCGGCGAACGCGTCGTCGGCGCGTTCCAGCGAGCCAAGTCGCAGGCGCTCTCCGAACTGCTTGAGCTGTGCGGAAACGGTGAAGTGTTGCGAGTGCCATGGTGCGCCGAGCCACAACGCGCGGACGATGTGCTGCATGACGCCTACGTCCGGCTCGCGCTCGCCGAACTCTGGCGAGCACGTGGATCACCGCGGCGGGCGCGCGACGAGCGGGACGGGCTGGCGCGGCGCGTCGACGCACTGCTGGGCTCCGGCGCGCTCACCCCGGACGGCGAACGGTTCGTACGCCAGATGGCCACGGCCGTCGACTGACCGCGGGAGTAGGAATCTGTTCCGGGCGGTGACCTCGCCGGTACGATATGCGCATCATCCGGGCGGCCGGAGGGGTACTGCGGTGCCGAGCAACGGGGAACCGGTCTTCTTCCTCAGCTACGCGCGTACGGCGGGCTCCCGGCGCGTGGTCGACTTCTTCAACGACCTCTCCACCAACATCGCGGACCTCGTCGACCCGGAGGTGGGCGCGGAGCCGGGATTCATGGACAAGTCCATTCCGGGCGGCGGCCGCTGGACCGACGAGCTGCTCCACGCGGTCGGCAGCTGCCATGTCTTCGTCGCGCTGCTCTCGATGCCCTTCCTGAACAGCACGTGGTGCGGCATGGAGTGGTACGCGTTCGCGCGGCGCCGTGTCGTCGACAAGGAGGGCGGCTCCCCGCGCCGGACCGCGATCCTTCCGGTGATCTGGGCGCCCTGGCCGGGCCACGTGCGGATACCGGCGGCGGTCAGCGAGGTGCAGCGCTTCTCGCCGGAAGGCCTCCCCGACGCCGAGATCACCACCTTGTACCGGGACGAGGGACTGCTCGGCCTGCAACGCATCCGGCCCGACGCGTACGAGTCGGTCGTCTGGCGGCTGGCGAGACGCGTCGCCGACATCGCCTACACCCATCCGGTCGAGCCCCGCGTCCTACGGCGAGAGCACCTGCGCGACATCTTCCAGGAGTCCACATGACCGGCGTCGCGACCGGCCGCGGCAGGTATTTCATGCTCAGCTACGCCCATTCGCCGCCGCTCAGCGGCCAGCGCCCGGGAGACCTCGATCGCTGGGTGGGAAGCTTCTTCCAGCGTCTCGACGCGGCGGTCGCCGAGATCGCTCCCGATGGCCACCGGCTCGACCGGGGCTTCTGCGACCAGCTCGTTCCGCTCGGATCGGACTGGAAGCAGGCCATCACCGCCGGGCTCGAAACCGCCGAGGTCTTCGTTCCCCTCTACTCGGCGGCCTATTTCTCCCGTTCTCAGAGCGGACGCGAATGGGAGTGCTTCCACCGGCGCGTCCAGCGCGCGGGGGTGGCCAATCCGATGAGCCGTTTCGTGCCCGTGTTGTGGACGCCGCTCATGGAGGAGCAACACCGGGCCTGGGCCCAGGACGCCCCCTTGTTCGAGGCCGACGTGCCTGCTTATGCCGAGAACGGGCTCAAGGCTCTCAGCAGGCTGGCCGTCTATCAGGATGCCTACCTGGCGACGCTGGAGCGTTTGGCGGCACGTATCGTCGCCATCTCCGCGAGCGGACTGATCGGCCCCTCCAGCGTGGACGACGTCGACCGGCTGGAGAGCCCGTTCCGGGCGGAGGCCGCCGCCAAGCAGTTCGTGGTCACGGTCGCGGCGCCGACCGCCGCCGCGCTTCCCGCCGGCAGGCGGCCCGACGGGTACGGCGCGGACAGCGCGCAATGGCGTGCCTTCCCCGCCGACCAGGAACTGTCGCTCGTCTCGTACGCCACGGCGGTCGCGGAGCGGCTCGACTTCGCCGTGCTGGTGACCGGAGTGGAGAAGGCCGGTGACGACCTCGCCGGCAAGCCGGGGGTCATGCTCGTCGACCCCTGGTTCGTCGCGAACGAGCGGGACGCCGGCAGGCTCGCCGAGTTCGCGCGCGGCCTGTCGCCGTGGGTGCTGCCGATCATTCTTGTCGACCCGGCCGCGGATGCGCGGAGTATCGAGTTCGCCAGGCGGGCCGAGGATATTCTCAGGGGCGCGCGTACGCCGAGCGGTGAACGTGCGGTGCGGGCATTGCGCACGATCCGTTCTTTCGAGGAGTTCGTCTCCCTCATGCCCTTTCTGATCGCCGATGCGGAGCGCGAGTATCTGCGCAAAAGCCCGCTGCGGCGTCCCATCACGAAACGACGGCCCCGGCCGAAGCTCACTCGCGGCATGCCTCCCGAGCCCGGCGGCATGCCCCCAGAGTCCGGCGGCACGCCCCCTGAGTCCGGCGGCATGCCTCCTGAGGCCCCCGCGTCCGGGAGGGAGAACGATGACGGAGCCTGAGGGCACGGTCGTGACGTTCTACTCCTACAAGGGCGGCACGGGCCGGACGATGGCGCTGGCCAACGTCGCGTGGATCCTGGCGGCGAACGGCAAGCGCGTGCTGGCGGTCGACTGGGACCTGGAGTCGCCGGGACTGCACCGGTTCTTCGAGCCGTTCATGCGCGACGACGTCTACGGGTCCGAAGGCATCATCGACATGGTCCGCACCTACGAGTACCAGGCCAAGGAATTCGGCGACTCACCGGAGCTGCTGTCAGCGAGTGCCGAGGTACGGCCGCACGCGCTGCCGATCTCCTGGGACTTCGCCGACGGCGGCAGCCTGCAACTGCTGCCGGCGGGACGCCAGAACTTCTACTACGCGGCGACGCTGGCGGCCCTCGACTGGGACAACTTCTACGAACGCCTCGGAGGCGGGCAGTTCCTCGACGAGTTGCGCGCCAACATGAAGGCCAACTACAACTATGTGCTGATCGACAGTCGTACCGGCCTCAGCGATGTCGCCGACATCTGCACGTTGCACCTGCCCGACGTCCTCGTCGACTGCTTCACGTTGAGCACGCAGGGCATCGAGGGCGCGGCCAAGGTCGCCAAGGACGTGCACACCTCCCACGAGCGCGAGATCCGCGTCCTCCCGGTGCCCATGCGCATCGACCCGGCGGAGCTGAAGCGGGCGCAGGCGGGGCTCGCCTACGCGCGGCGCAGGTTCAGCGGTCTGCCGGTGGGCTTGACGGAGCCGGAACGACGCGCGTACTGGAGCGCTGTCGAGGTCCCCTACCGGGCCTTCTACGCCTACGAGGAGACTCTGGCGGTCTTCGGTGACGCACCGGGTTCGCCCACCTCGCTGCTCGCCTCGTTCGAACGGCTCACGGCGGAGATCACCCATGGCGAGGTCACCTCGTTGCCGGTCATGGACGACGACGTGCGCGAGAAGGTCCTCAGCCGGTTCGGCTCGCGCTCGCAGGCCGGTGGCCCGCCGGTGGTCATCGAGCACGCGCCGCAGGACCAGGTGTGGGCCGACTGGATCAGACGGCTGCTGGAGAGCGCGGGTGCGCGGGTGCTCGACAGCGTGCCCACTCCGGCCGGACCGGACGAGCCGCGACCTCGCGTGCTCAGGCTCATCTCAAGTCCGTACTCGGCGCCGGCGCCGGGCGCCGAGACGGCGACCCTGCCCTACACCGCGGTCTACGTGGCCGACGCCCGGCTGGCCCCGTACTTCGCCGACGCCACGGCACACGTTCCGCTGGCCGGGGTGTCGCCGCGGGAAGCGGTGGGCGCGCTGCTGCGCGCGCTCAACCTTGATGTCGAGCCGTTGCCCGACGGCACCGGATTCCCCGGCACCGAGCCGCGCATCTTCAGGGCGCTCGCGCGCAACGCCAGGTTCACCGGTCGCGAACGGGACCTGTCCGAGCTCCGCAAGCGCCTGCGCGAAACGGGCACGGCCGTGGTGCTCCCGGTCGCCCTGCAAGGTCTTGGCGGCATGGGCAAGAGCCAGCTGGCACTGGAGTACGCGCACCGGTTCCGCTGCGACTACGACCTCGTCTGGTGGATCAACGCGGGTGAGGTCGAGCTCGTCGACGCGACCCTGAGCGATCTCGCCGACCACATCGAGAGGACCTTCGGTCTCATCGCTCCCGCCGGGGCCAACGTGACCGAGCGGGTCGGGCTGGTCCTGCGGACGCTCGCGCGGCACGAGCCGGTGGGCGACTGGCTGCTCGTCTTCGATAACGCCGTGGACGTCGAACGCATCGAGCGGTACATCCCGGCGGGGCGCGGCCACAAGCTGATCACCTCGCCCGACCGCGGCTGGGAGGGCCGGGCGGCGACGCTGGCCGTGGACCTGTTCACTCCCGAGGAGAGCGTGGCGCACCTGCGGATGCGGCTTCCCTCCATCGACGAGGACGACGCTCTGCGGGTGGCCGAGGTGGTCGGGCGGCTTCCGCTCGCCGTCGTGGCGGCGGGCGCCTGGCTCGCCGAGACGGGCGCGGTCGTGGACGACTACCTGGTCGCGCTGGAGGAGCAGGGTCCCGAGGCGTTGTCGGCCAGCCCGCTGGACGGTTACCCGGCGACGGTGGCGCGCACCTGGGACCTGTCCCTGGCCCGTCTCGCGGAACGTTCACCGGCGGCGGCCCGGATGCTGGAGATGTGCTCCGTCCTCGCCCCGGAGGTCCATCTGAAGCTGGTCAACAGCCCGGCGATGGCGGCCGTCCTCGAACCCCTCGATCCCGCCCTCGCCGAGCCGATGGTCATCGGCAAGCTGATCCAGGCGATCAACAACCTCGGGCTGTTCAAGCTCGACACCAACGCGCGGCAGGTCGAGATGCACCGCCTGGTCCAGGCCGTCGTCCGGGCGCGCCTGACACCGGAGGCCGAACAAGAGATCCGGCGCGACGTCCACCAGGTGCTGCTGGCCGAGTATCCGGGCGCCGACATCGACGACCCGCGCCACGAGGCCGAGTTCCGCATGATCTGGCCGCACCTGGACCGGTCCCAGGCGATGACCTCACCGAACGAGAAGGTTCGGGATCTGTTCATCGAAGGGGTGCGGTTCCTGTGGCAGCGCGGTGACCTGGAGGGAGGCCGGGAGCTGGCCGGCCGGGTCGAGGCGGTCTGGCAGGACATGCTGGAGAAGCGACCCGATCCCCAGTTGGCCGGCCAGCTGCTGCGGCTCCAGACCAACCTGTCCAACATCCTGCGGGACATGGCGCATTTCGAGGAGTCCCGGGCGCTGGACGAACGGGTGCTCGCCGCGCAACGCGAACTGCTCGGCCCCGAGCATCCGAAGACCCTGATGACCGCCGGCGGGCTCGCCGCGAGCCTCCGGGCGCTCGGCCGCTACCGGCGTGCCCTCGACATGGACCGCGAGACCTACGCGGCCTGGCGGCAGTACGGCGAGGACATGCCCGAGACGCTCGCGGCGGCGAACAACCTCGCGGTGTCCTATCGGATCAACGGGGACTTCACCGAGTCGCTGCGGCTGGACAGGGACACCTACGAGCGCCGGCGGGTCCGGCTCGGCCCCGTCCATCCCCGGACGCTCGACTCGGAGGCCGCCGTGGCCCGTGACCTGCTGGAGGTGGGCCTGTACGCCGACGCGGTGTCCCAGGCCCGCGGCGTACGGGAGAAGGCCGAGCACGTGCTCGGCGCCGAACACCGGATCACACTGAACGCCACCGCGTTGCTCGGGGTGGCCTACCGGGGCACCGGCGACCTGCGGACCGCGCAGCGGTATTTCGAGGAGGCCCTCGACGGCCTGACCCTGCGGTTCGGCCGCGACAGCAGCGACGCCCTGTCGGCGCGGCTCAGCAACGCCGCCAACCTGCTCGCGCTGGAACAGCTGGAGGACGGTGAACGCCAGATCAGGCAGGTGCTCGCCGTCTACCGGACAAGGCTGGGCGACACCCATCCGCACACGCTGTCCTGCCAGGTCAACCTCGCCAGCGCCCTGCGGCTGAAGGAGGAGATGCGGGCGGCGCTGGATCTCGTCTGGCCCGCGAACGAGGCGCTGGAGAAGTACCTCGGCGACGAGCATCCCTATGCCCTGGCCGCCACGATGGTGCTCGCCGTACTGCTGGCAGACATGGGCGAGGAGGACCAGGCCAGGCAGTACGAGGAGTTGTCGGCACGGCGGATGGCCAGCGCGCTCGGGCCCCGGCATCCCGATACTCTGCGCTGCCGCGCCAACCTGCTGCTGACGAGGATGGAGCTGGGCGACGCGCGCGCCGAACAGGAGCGTGCGGAGGTCATCGCCGAACTGTCGGAGCTCCTGGACGAGGGGCACCCGCACATCGCGACGCTGCGCGCCGGCCGGCGCCTGGTGCGGGCCGTGGACCCCCACCCCTTC
This sequence comes from Actinomadura fulvescens, assembly GCF_039533225.1. NCBI lineage: Bacteria > Bacillati > Actinomycetota > Actinomycetes > Streptosporangiales > Thermomonosporaceae > Actinomadura > Actinomadura fulvescens. The sequence continues at coordinate 346,250 of NZ_BAAATD010000002.1, forward strand.
TGACCCGGCGGCTCCCGCCGTCAGCGCGAACCGGCGCCGGACGGTTCGAGCGCGTGGGGCCGGTAGGAGCCCGTCTTGATCCAGGCCAGGATGTCGGGCAGGACCTCCACTGCGTTGAAGTGCGAGGTGCCCGGCATGACGTGGAGCTCGGCGTGCGGGATCCTGCCGGCGAGCCATCGTGTGTGCCCGGGAGGGGAGAACCGGTCGTCGGCACCGTGCCAGAGGAGGGTGGGGACCGTGATGTCGGCCGGGTCGAAGCCCCAGGGAGAGCTGAGCGCCAGGATGTCGTCGATCCAGCCGGTCGGGCCCGCGCGGAGCGCCTCCCGGTAAGTTTCCAGCAGCAGCTTGCGGATGGCGACGTCCTCGACGACCCGCTGGTCGGGCTTGGTGAGCTCCGCCTGCAACATCTTGAGCATGCGCTCGGGATGATCCTGGATCTCCGCCGTCTGCCGGACGATCCGTGCGATCATGCTGCTCCGGTCGTCGTCGACCTGGCTGTACTCCCGGACGTTCGTGCCGGTCATCTCCGAGTACCAGTGGAGCCCCTCGGCGTCCGGCGGAGCGAGGCTCACCAGCGCGGCCACGCGGTCGACCCGGTCCTTCAGCAGCGTCGCGCACGCGAGCGCGTGGGGACCGCCGCCGGAACGGCCCACGACCGAGAACCGCTCCATCTTGAAATGGTCGGCGACGGCCGCGACGTCGGCGGCGGCGTCCGCCACCGTCCGTCCCTTGCTTCGCGTGGAACCGCCGTAGCCGGGCCGGTCATAGCTGACCAGCTTGATGCCGAGGCGGTAGAGCACACCGAAACGCGGCCGGGGACCGTTGCGGCTGCCCGGGGTCCCGTGAATGAGGATGACCGGGGTGCCGCTGGGGCTGCCCCACTCCTCGGCCACCAGCCCGCCCGGCCTCTTGGGAGCTCGCACCTCGGACACGTGCACCTCCCAGGCGGATGAGCCGAGCGAATTCGGGTGGCAGGTGTGGCAGCTGTCTCCAAGAGTAGAACGGTCATACCTCGTGCCGGAGTTCAGCCTAGCCCGCACCGGACCTGCCCGTGGGCCGGTTTGACTCTAGGTTCACGACCCTACGTCCTCCCCTATTCGAATGAACTCATCCATTTGGACGATGTCGGGAGTACTGGCGCCGAGTCCCAAATCGGACACGATGATCTCTTGAATTGGCCCGAAGCCTGCGCTAAGGCGGAAGCGCCCCGCCGGGGCAGGGCAGCGGCCCTAACCGTTTCGCGTACGCCCCCTCCGACCGGGTACGCTTGCCCGGTCGCCGGGGACGAATCCCCGGTTCAGGGCGCGTAGCTCAGGGGTAGAGCTCTCGGCTTACAACCGAGCGGTCGGCGGTTCGAAACCGTCCGCGCCCACGAGCCGGTCTTTGGTGGTCGCCGACCTTCGGTCGGCTTCCCCAAGGGCCGCAGTGTTTACCTGGGGGGCGACCCCCAGACCCCCGAGGTGCTCGCGCGCTAGCGCGCGCTGCGCCAATGGGCGGGCCCTAGACCCCTGGGGTGCTAGCGCGCGCTGCGGCGATGGGGCGAGGCCTAGACCCGCGGTGCTCACGCTAGCGCGCGGCTGCGGCGATGGGGTGAGCTCGAGACTCGCGAGGTGCTCGCGCGCTGCGCTGATGGGCGAGGCCTAGACCTCTGCGGTGCTGGCGCGCGCTGCGCCGATGGGGCGAGCCCCGGACCTCCGAGGTGCTTGCGCGCTGGCGCGCGCTGCGCTGATGGGCGAGCCCTAGACCCGCGAGGTGCTTGCGCGTTGGCGGGCGCTGCGCCGGTGGGCGAGGGTTCGCGTGGGAGCCTGGAAGGCCACAGGACGGGGCCCTGGCGTTCGGCGGTCACGGGCCGCCCCCGCGGGCTTCCCGTGCTCTGGGAGTGGCCGGAAGGCGGGTGGTGTGTCCGGTCTCTCATCGCTGTTCGCCCAGCTCAGGTAGCGTGTAACACGGCGTTCACATGTGGGCAACAGGTCCGAAATGCCCAATTGTCACTCTCTTCATGGCCGACTCAGGGAGGCCGGAACACTCACGCAGGTCGGCTGCGACGAAGGGACAGACGTTGACCTACAAGGCCGAGTACATCTGGATCGACGGCACCGAGCCCAGCGCCCGGCTCCGCTCGAAGACGAAGATCCTCGCCGACGGCGCCGAGCTGCCGGACTGGGGCTTCGACGGCTCCAGCACCAATCAGGCGCCCGGTGACAACTCGGACTGCGTCCTCAAGCCGGTCTTCTCGTGTCCCGACCCGATCCGCGGCGGCGACCACAAGCTGGTGCTGTGCGAGGTCTACCTCGTCGACGGCACCCCGCACCCGACCAACAACCGGGCCAAGCTGCGGCCGATCGCCGAGAAGTACGCCGCCCACGACTCCTGGTTCGGCATCGAGCAGGAGTACACCTTCTTCCAGGAGGGCCGCCCGCTCGGCTTCCCGGCCGTCGGCTTCCCCGCCCCGCAGGGCCCGTACTACTGCGGCGTCGGCGCGGACGAGGTGTTCGGCCGCGAGATCGTCGAGAAGCACATGGACGCCTGCATCGAGGCCGGCCTGAAGCTCTCCGGGATCAACGCCGAGGTCATGCCCGGCCAGTGGGAGTTCCAGATCGGCCCGGCCGGCCCGATCGAGGCCGCCGACCACCTGTGGGTGGCCCGGTGGCTGCTCTACCGCATCGCCGAGGAGTACGACGTCGCCGCCACCCTGGACGCCAAGCCGGCCAAGGGCGACTGGAACGGCGCCGGCGCGCACACCAACTTCTCCACCAAGGCCATGCGCGAGGGCTACGACGCGATCGTCACCGCCTGCGAGTCGCTCGGCGCCGAGGGCAAGGTCGAGGAGCACATCGCCGGCTACGGCCACGGCATCGAGGAGCGCCTCACCGGCCAGCACGAGACCGCCCCGCACGACGTCTACAGCTACGGCGTCTCCGACCGCGGCGCCTCGGTGCGCATCCCGTGGCAGGTCGAGGTCGACAAGAAGGGCTACATCGAGGACCGGCGCCCGAACGCCAACATCGACCCGTACAACGTGACCAGGCTGCTGGTCAACACCTGCTGCTCCGCGCTGGAGAAGGCGGGCCAGGTCTGATCCAGACCTCCTGAGACAGAGGGGATTCCCGGAGCGGGGCGCTTTCGGGGGTCCCCTCTTCCAGTTTTTGAAAGCCGTAACTTTACCTCGTCATGCCTATGCCATCAGGGTCGCCCGGACATAATCTCCGAACAATTTGGCGGGACCTGATCACTGGAGAAAAGCATGACCATAAAGGGATGGCAGCGGGCCGTCATCATCGTGGGTGCCGGCGCCGTGTCGTTCTCACCGGCCGTCGCGGCGGTCGCGGATGAGACGCCCACTGTGCCCAATGCCGCGGTCTCCGAGGCGGCGCCGGCGCAAGGTGGCGTACAGAAACTCCCACCGGGTTATCACATCCAAGGATCGACGCTCTACAACGGCAAGAACGAGGCCGTGGAACTGCCCACCGGCTGGACGGTCAACGGGGGCGTCATCTACGACGCGCACAGCAGGGTCGCTCCCATCGCCTACCGGCCGGAGCCGGCGGCTCCGCTGACGGACACGGCTCCGCAGGGCGGCGCGACCGCGCTGACCGACACGATTCCGCTGACGGACGCGGCCCCGGGTGGCGAGGCCGCGGCCAACGGCTGCGGGCCGGAGAAGGAGGAGGCGGGCAGCGGCCTGCTCGGCGGCCTCTTCGGCGAGTTCTTCTGCCTCGTGGGCGGCGTCACGCGGGCGGTCTTCGGACCGGACGGCCTGCTCGAACTCGAACCCGCAGAGTCGGGCACCGGACTCGAGGACTACCCGGCCAACTCCGAGGGCGGCCTTCAGGTCGACTCCGCCCAGCCCGACGCGGGGCTCCAGGCCGACCCGGGCCAGCCCGACGCCGACGCTCCGGCCAAGCCCGACAGCGGTTCGCAGCCCGTCCCGGCCAAGCCCGACAGCGGCTCGCAGGCCGCCCCGGCCGACTCCGGCGCCGAGCAGGACTGACGACGACGCGTTCCCATCCGGCCGCTCCAGCGCGCACGCCGCCCTACGGGCCGAGCGCGCTGGGGCGGCTTCATGAACGGCGGGCCTGGGTGACGTCGTACGCGGCGGCGGCCAGGGCCAGTACCGGGAAGACGACCTGCGCGGGAAGCCGGTAGACCGCCCGTTCGGTCTGCTCGACCAGCCCGGCGCCGGAGAGCGCCTTGAGATGGTGGTAGAGCTGGCCGGTCGACTTGAGCTCCAGTTCCGACTGCAGTTCGGTCACGGTGCGCGGCCCGGTCAGCAGTGACCTCAGCACCTCGAAGCGGGCGGGGTGCCCGGCGGCCTGCAACACGGCGGCCAGCGGGCCCGCCGGGAGCTTGAGCAGCTCGCCCGGGCTGCGCACGACGTCCCAGGTCCACTCGTACCCGCCCAGCCGGGCGTCGCCGCCGTACCGCAGCTGTCCGGTGTCTTCGGGGGTACCGGATGCCGCGCGGTGCGGCCGGGTGGACAGGCGTGCTTCCAGCTCCGCCACCCGCGCTTCGAGCGCGCTCAGCCGATCGTCTGCCGTGGACATGCCCCCACGGTAGCCAGCAATTCCGTAATTGCGAAGAAGGCGTCCACACAACGTTGCCGAATGACGACAAATTGATGAACTAGGGGGAGTTTTCCCGAACGGTCCCGGGTAGCACTCTCTCGTCGCACCGGGGGAGGGGACATGGGCGAGACGCCGTTCGGGCCGTTCTTCGATGGCCGCCTGCCCCGGAAGGGCGGCGGCGACCGCCGGACGCCCCGCGCTCGTTCACGTTCCTGGCAGCGGTCCTTCCGGTGCCGGACCTCGATCCCACCGCCCGTCGACATCGCCCCGATGAGCAGATTCGACGAGTTCGTCGCGCTGCACGAGTCGCTGACCGCCCGGCCGGACGTCGAACCCCGCCGCCTGTGGGCCTGCGGCCTCGGCGTGGCGTTCATCGCCGCCGCGATGGTGTTCACCTGGACGATCATCCTGCGCGGCCTCTTCGGCGTCCCCGTCCCGGTCGGCGGAAGCGACCTCGGACCCGAACACGCGGCGGCCGCCTACGCGGTGTGCGCCATTGTGGCGACGTTCCAGGCGACCGCCCTCCTGCATCTCATGATCATGGTCGCGGCCCGTCCCCTCCGCGCGTTCTGCGCCATGGCCGGTCTCGCCGTCCTCGTCGTGTCGCTCCTGCCGCTCACGTTCCGCGGTCCGCTCGGCATCGCCGCGGCCACCGGCGGGCTCAACCTCGTCGGCGGATCGGTCATCGTCACCCTGCTGGCCACCGTCACCGCCATCTCGCTGCGCCGTCGTGAGCCGCCCCCGTCACCGCCCTCAGCCTGGCCGCCCCGCCTGCCACGCGGCTGGTGACGCGGGTCTCAGCCGACCTGGATCGTCAACGGGGCGGGGGCCTGGGTCGTGCTGACGCGGACGTGCCGTAGCCGCCGCCAGACCTGCGTCGCCGCCGACCGGTCGGGAGCCATGACGCGCAGCTCGCGGTGCATGCCCGCGAACCCCAGGATGAGGTACGCGTCCCAGGTGCCGCGGGGCAGCGGGTCGTCGATGAGGGCCCGCGTCATGGGGATGTCGGCCTTGTAGGAGAGCCCCTCGGAGTCGGCGTCGAGCATGGCGATGACCTCGTACACGCGGCCGGTGCCGTGCTCCCGGAGCGTCAGCGTCGCCGAGATCGGCATGGTGGCGGTGTGGAACGCCAGGTGGCCGGTGACCGTGATCTCCTCGTCCCGCGCGTTCCACTCGACGGCGCGTGCGGTGGCGGTCCCGGCGGTGTGGGCCTGGCCGCCGACGTCGATCGCGAGGGTGCCGTTGACGGTGAAGTAGAGGGTCGCCGTCGTGGAGTCGGCGAGGAAACGCCGCTGCGGGGAGACGTCGATCGCCGGATCGCGGTCGCGTCCGAGCGGGGTCGTGGCGCCCTCACCGCCGGCGAGTTCGAGGTCCCAGAGGCCGCTCGGCAGCGGCCCGCCGTCCGCGGCGGACGGCACGTGGACGCTCGCCTCGAAGCGGACCCGTTCGGCGCCGGCGGCGGGTTCGGCCTCCGGCGGCCCGGTGATGGCCGGGAACGTGAGGACCCGGCCCTTGTCCCGTTCGCGGAGCAGGAGGTCGAGGTGCCGCGGCGCCGCGGGCTCGCGCTTGAGCCACCCGGCCAGCCGTACGGTCTCACCCGCCCAGCAGGCCTCCGTCAAGAAAGGATCACGCACGGCATCCCCCCGAACCGTCGCCCATCTGACGACTACCCGCGATCCCGCCCCGGGAATCAGGGCACCACGGCCCCTTCCACCCCGTGGAGTACGGCCGTACGGCACTGGTTGCACGCCCGGCATTTCGATCAGCCAATCGCGGTAGGGCGATTCAACCGCTCGTTCGATGTGCCGTATCGCGGTTCCTCGTACCTTTTCGTTCGCGAGCGCACTAACGCACCGGCCGCGACGAAGGGAACCGTCAATGACGGCTCCGGCTTCCAGCGCGACTGCAGCAAGCTCGGCTGACCGTTTTCGGTGGCCGGCCACGCTGGCCGGCTTTCTGGCAAGGAGCGATTTGTGAAAATGCGTAAAACGCTGGAATCACTCGCGGTGCTGGCCCTCGCGGCGAGCAGCCTGGCGGCGCTCGGCTCGCCGGCCCGCGCCGCCGACGCACCGGCGACCACGGCGACCACGTCGGCCACGTCCGCCGCCGCTCCGGCGGCCAAGACCACCGTCGGCAAGAAGGTCTACTGGCAGAAGTGGGGGCGGTGGAAGTCGCTCCCCGGCGGGCAGAAGTGCCGCACCTACATCGACGCCATTCCCTACAAGCGCAACGAGCTTCTGTTCACCGGCTCGGTCACCTGCCGCAAGCGGACCTGGGCGTGGGTCAAGCTCACCTCGCCCAGGTGGGGCACGGTCAAGAAGAGCGGATGGCTGGCTGCCGGCGACGCCCACATCGTTTCCAAGCGGGTCAAGAATCCGAAGGGCCGTCAGGAGTGGCGGGCGGCCACCCTCGCCGCGGCGGGCCAGGACATCCCTTCCGTGTCGCTGGTGTTCCGGTACTGACGTTCTTTCAAAGAACGATGCCTGTGGTTTCACGGTCGATAACGGTTCGCGGGAGGACTCTCGTTTGGAACGTGAGGTAGCCGGGGTGTCATGAGCGCCGAGTGCGGGGCGCCGGGGCGGGGCGGCGGTGAGCCTCCCTCATCTGGAGCGAGGCCGATACGGCCGCCGCTCGGCCCGGCGCCCCGCCGGCCCACGACTGACCCGGGTCGTGATCGACGTCCCGGAACGTGACCGCGGCACCACCCGTCGGTGAACCTCGCGCCGCGATCGTCCAATGACCGTCAGCAATGACCGGGCGGTCGTTCGATCGTGGTTTTTCGGTCGGCGTCGCCGGGCGATTTAACACACGCTTCACGGCCGCGTGATATGAGTCTCGGCGAAGTGGGTGTACAAAATACGTGAACGAGTCGGAATCCCTTGCTTCAGCCCTCGAATGGAGGTGCACGAAAGCAGATGATCCTCTCTCCCCGGAGCCTACGGGCCGCCGCGTCCAACGTCACCCACAAGCTCGTGTACGGGCACGTCGCCGACCTGCGCCCGATGCCCACGGTCATGATCGAGGACGGGCCGGAGCACGCCGTCCACCGCTACCGGGGACCCGAGGGGCTCATCGCCGCCGGGCCGCCGGTCCTGTTCGTGCCGCCGCCGGGCGCGCCCGCCCGCTGTTACGACCTTCGCCGCGGATGCAGCCTCGCCGAGCACGTGGTCACCACGGGCAGGCGGAGCTACCTGCTGGATTGCGGTCCGGCGGGCTACACCGGCCGGGAACCGGGGCTCGCGGAGTGGGTCGGGCGGATCGTGCCGCGCGCGGTCCGCGCGGTCAGCGAGGACGCCGGCGGGCAGCCCGTCCAGCTCGTGGGCTGGTGCCTGGGGGGCATGGTCTCGTTGCTGACGGCCGCCGCTGATCCCGGCCTGCCGATCGCCTCGGTGGCGGCGATCGCCACGCCGGCCGGCCCGCGGCCGGCGGGCGGGTTCGGGCCCCTGGCCAAACGCGCTTACCGGGGCGTTGGCCTCGACAAGTACGTGGCGCGCCCTTACTCGATATTGACCAATCTCAACAATGCTGAGTTTCTGGCCCAGATCGAAGCGGTGGACCAGTTCACCACCACCATGCTCGCCCATCCGGGCCGTACGACCCGGCAGCTCTACTCGGTCCTGTCACGGGAGGGTTCCGTGGCGGAGGGGATCGAGATCGGCGGTCGCCGCGTCCGGCTGAGCGACGTCCGGGTACCGGTGCTGGCCATCGCCGGGCGCGGCGACACCCTGGCGCCCGCCGCGTCGGTCCATCCTCTGACCCGCGTGCTCACCGGCGCGGAGCGGGTGCGCTTCGAGCTCGCCCCTGGCGGCCACCTCGGCGTCCTGACCGGACGATCGGCCCGTTCCTCCACCTGGTCGTACCTGGACCGCTGGCTGGACGAAGGCATCGTCCGGCACGGCATCCGCCCGTCCCGCAAGGAGTTCCTCCCGGTCTGACCTGGCCTTCGGCCCGCCCGGTCCGCCGGTGCGCGTGACGCCGGGTCAACGAACGTCCAAGGGAGCCTTTGAAGCCCGCAATCGGCGCGCTCCGAGGTGTGTCGTCCAGGTGATCGTATGGTCACCGACCGTAGTGTTGCCCGGCGTCGCGGGACGCATGCCCGCGACCCAGCGACAGCGACGCGACCCCTCGGCAGAGGGGGCACGGCAGGGTTTCTAGCCGCGCGGCTCGGAAGGGTCATCCGGCCGCGCGGACGTCGGGGGGCAGTGGATGACGGCTGACAAGGGCCAGACCGGACCGGACGTGCGGGACCGTGCGCGGACAGAGATCATCGGGATCGGCCCGTTCGGCCTGCCGGCACCCCAGCTGACGGCCGCCGTGGCCCGGGCCGGAGGCCTCGGCGTGCTCGACCTCGGCATGGACCGCGATCGGGCCCGGTCCGCCCTCGCCGATGTCGGCCGCTGGTGGAAGGGCACGTTCGGGGTCCGGGTACCCGCCGGTTGCGGGGCGCACCCCGATGACCTTCCGGACGCCGTCGACACGGTCGTGATGGACGCGGCGGTGCCGTACACGGCGGAATGGCAGGCGGCGGCGTTCGCCGGGCGGCGCAGGCTGCTGGTCGAGGTCGTGGACCCCGAGGAGGTGGCCACGGCCACGCGGCTCCCCGGCTTGTCGGGGCTCATCGCCCGCGGCTGCGAGGCCGGGGGGCGGGTCGGCGAACTGACCACGTTCGTGCTGCTTCAGCGGCTGCTCGCCGACGCGCGGGTCACCGTGCCGGTCCACGCGGCAGGGGGGATCGGGCCGCACACGGCGGCGGCGGCCGTGGCCGGCGGCGCGGCGGGCGTCGTGCTCGACGTCCAGCTCGCGCTCGTACGGGAGATGGAGCTCCCGGCGGACGTCGCCGGCGCGCTGGCCGCGATGGACGGCAGCGAGACCAGGGTCGTCCGCGGGCACCGGGTCTACACGCGGCCGGACCTGCCCGACATCGCGCTGGAAGGGCTCGACCTCGCCGGGATCAACGCCCGCCTGGGCGCCACCGGACTGCGGCGGCGGCTGCTCCCGGTGGGCCAGGACGGCGCCCTGGCCGCGTCGCTCGCCGAGCGGCACAAGACGGCGGGCGGCGTCGTGCAGGCCGTACGCGAGCAGATCACCGCGCACATCCGCGCCGCCGTCCGGGCCGAGCCGCTGGCGCCGAGTGACAACCCGCCGGGCGCCCCCATCAGCCGCGACTACCCGGTGGTGCAGGGGCCGATGACGCGGGTCAGCGACCGGTCCGCGTTCGCCGCCGCGATCGCGCAGGACGGCGGGCTGCCGTTCCTCGCGCTCGCCCTGATGAGCGGCGACGAGGTGCGGGAGCTGCTCCTGGAGACCGCCGAGCGGCTCGGGGACCGGCCGTGGGGCGTGGGCGTCCTCGGCTTCGCGCCGCCCGGGCTGCGGGAGGCGCAGCTCGCCGCGGTGCACGAGGTCAAGCCGCCGTACGCGCTGATCGCGGGCGGGCGGCCTCCCCAGGCGGCCCCGCTGGAGGAGGCCGGGATCAGCACCTACCTGCACGTCCCGTCGCCGGGACTGCTGGAACGTTTCCTGAGCGAGGGCGCTCGCAAGTTCGTCTTCGAGGGGATGGAGTGCGGCGGCCATGTGGGGCCGCGCGCCAGTTTCCCTCTGTGGGACGCGCAGGTCGACCGGCTGCTGACGTTCGCCGACGAGAACCCCGGAGCGGCCGCCGGGCTGTCGGTGTTGTTCGCGGGCGGCATCCACGACGAACGTTCGGCCGCCATGGTCTCCGCGCTGGCGGGGCCGCTGGCCGAACGCGGCGCCGACATCCGGGTCCTGATGGGCACCGCGTACCTGTTCACCTACGAGGCCGTCGCGGCGGAGGCGATCGTGCCGGGGTTCCAGCGCGCCGCCCTCGACTGCGACCGGACCACGCTGCTGGAGACGTCGCCCGGCCACGCGACCCGGTGCGCGCGTACGCCCTACGTGCGGGAGTTCGAGGAGGCCCGGCGGGAGCTGGAGGCCGCCGGCACCGGACGCAAGGAGATGTGGGCCCGCCTGGAGCAGCTCAACCTCGGGCGGCTGCGCATCGCCGCCAGGGGCCTGCGCCGAGCAGCGAGCCCGGGCAACCCGGGTGGTGCGGGTGGTCTGGAGGTGGTCGGGGCCGGTGAGCAGCATCGCGACGGCATGTACATGATCGGCCAGGTCGCGGCGCTGAGGTCGGCCACCACCAGCATCACCGGCCTGCACGAGCAGGTGACGACCGGTGCGACCTCCTTCCTGTCGGCGCGGGCCGCCACGCTCGGCATCGACGCCGCCGACGCCGAGCGGGCGGAGCCCGCGGCGGCGGCACCCGCCGACATCGCGATCGTCGGCATGGCCTGTGTCTTCCCCGGGGCCCGCGACCTCGGCGAGTACTGGGCCAACGTCGTGGGCGGCGTGGACGCGGTCACCGAGGTGCCCGCCGACCGCTGGGACCCGGAGGTCTACTACGACCCGGCGGCGGCACGGCACGACTCGGGAGCCAAGACCCCCTCGAAATGGGGTGGTTTCCTGCCCGACATCCCGTTCGACGCGTACGCCTACGGCATCCCGCCCAGCTCGCTCGCCAGCGTCGAGCCGATGCAGCTGCTGTCGCTGGAGGTCGCGGCGCGGGCGCTGGCCGACGCGGGCTACGCCGAGAGGGCGTTCGATCGCTCCCGGACCTCGGTGTTCTTCGGGGCGGAGGCGGGCACCGATCTGGGCTCCGCCTACAGCGCCCGGGCGATCCTGCCCAAGTACTTCGGCGAGGTCCCCGAGGAACTGGACGCGCAACTACCGCGGCTGACCGAGGACTCGTTCCCCGGCGTGCTCACGAACGTGATCGCCGGCCGCATCGCCAACCGGCTGAACCTCGGCGGCGCCACCTACACCGTCGACGCCGCCTGCGCCGCGTCCCTGGCCGCGCTCGACTCCGCCTGCAAGGAGCTCGTCGCCGGAACGAGCGACATGGTGCTGTGCGGCGGCGCCGACCTGCACAACGGGATCTACGACTACCTGCTCTTCTCGTCGGTGCACACGCTGTCGCCGAGCGGCCGGTGCGCCTCGTTCGACGCGGGCGCCGACGGCATCGCGCTGGGCGAGGGCGTCGCCTGCGTGGTGCTCAAACGGCTCGCGGACGCCGAACGCGACGGCGACCGGATCTACGCCGTCATCAAGTCCGTGGCGGCCTCCAGCGACGGCCGTTCGCTCGGCCTCACCGCGCCGCGTGCCGAGGGGCAGCGGCTCGCGCTGGAACGCGCGTACGAGCGCGCCGGGATCTCGCCCGCCGCCGTGGGCCTCGTCGAGGCGCACGGAACCGGTACCGAGGTCGGCGACCGCACCGAGCTCACCACGCTGACCGAGACGTTCACCCGGGCCGGCGCCGAGCCGGGCGGCGTCACGCTCGGCTCGGTCAAGTCGCAGATCGGCCACACCAAGTGCGCCGCCGGGCTGGCCGGGCTCATCAAGACCGCGTACGCGCTGCACACCGGAGTGCTGCCCGGAACCCTGCACCTCAGGAGACCGTCGGCTGCCTGGGACGCGGCCACCAGCCCGTTCGTCTTCGGCGGCGGCGCCCGGCCGTGGGCCGCCGCACCCGCGCAACGGTACGCGGGGCTGAGCGGCTTCGGCTTCGGCGGCTCCAACTTCCACGCCGTTCTCGCGGGGTACGACGGCGCTCCCGAGCCGGTGACCGGGCTCGACGAGTGGCCCGCCGAGCTGTTCCTGATCCGCGGCGCCGACCGCACCGCCGCCCGCGCCGAGCTGGACCGCCTCGGCGCCCTGCTCGACACCCCCGGAGTGCGGCTGCGCGATCTCGCCCGCACGTTCGCCGAGGGGTCCGGGCCGGTGCAGATGGCGCTGGTCGCGACGAGCCTGGACGATCTGCGCGGCAAGCTCGACGCGGCGCTCGGCCTCCGCTCGGCGTCCGGCGTCCACGTGGCCGGGCAGGACGGGCCTGAGCCGGGCAAGGTCGCGTTCCTCTATCCCGGGCAGGGCAGCCAGCGGCCGGGCATGCTCGCCGATCTCTTCGTGGCGTTCCCGCGGCTGCAGCGGCTGCTGCGGGCGGCGGACGGCCGCTACGCGCGGGCGATGTTCCCGCCCGCCGCGTTCACCCCGGAGGAGGACGAGCGGCAGCGCGCGGCGATCACCGACACCAGGGTCGCGCAGCCCGCGCTGGGGATCGCCGGACTGGCCGCGCACCGGCTCCTCACCGAGCTGGGCGTGCGGCCCGACCTCGCGGGCGGGCACAGCTACGGCGAGCTGGTCGCGCTCTGCGCCGCCGGGGTCTGCGCCGACGACGACCTGATCGCGCTGAGCGCGGCGCGCGCCGAGGCGATCCTCGCCGCCGCGTCGGACAAGGACGGCGGCGGCCACGGAGACCCGGGTGCCATGGCGGCCGTGACCGCGAGCCTGGCGGAGGTACGGACGGCGCTCGCGGACGTCTCCGAGGTCGTGGTCGCGGGTCACAACGCGCCACGCCAGGTGGTGATCTCAGGTTCCACCGCGGCGCTCCAGACCGCGCTGGGTGCGCTGGCGGACCGCGGCATCGCCGCCGAGCGGATTCCGGTCGCGTGCGCGTTCCACAGTCCGCTCGTCGCCGGGGCGGCGGCCATGCTGCGCGCCGAACTGGCCGGGCGCGACCTGCGTTCGCCCGCGTTCCCGGTGTGGTCCAACGCCACCGCCGCGCCGTACGGCACCGACCCGGTCGAACTGCGCGCCACGCTCGCGGGCCAGGTCGCCGCGCCGGTCCGGTTCGTCGAGCAGATCGAGGCGATGTACGCGGCGGGCGCGCGCGTTTTCGTCGAGGCCGGACCGGGCCGGGTGCTGACCCGGCTCGTCGGCGCGATCCTGGGCGACCGGCCGCACACCGCCGTCAACGTGGACACGCCCGGCGAGGCCGGTCTCGAACGGCTGCTGGAGGCCCTGGCCCGCCTCGCCGTGGCGGGCGTCCCGGTCGACCCGCTGCCGCTGTTCGCCGGACGCGACGCACGCCCGGTGTCGGCCGCCGACGGCCGCGGGACACCGAGCTGGATCGTCAACGGGCATCTGGTCCGCACCGCCGACGGCGGCTATCTCACCAACGCGCTGCGTCCCGCCGAGCGGGTCGCGCTGCCCTCAGGAGGAACCATGGGTGCCGACCCCCGGCCCGCGCCGAGCGTGTCCGAGGCCGCGGTCCTGGAGTACCTGCGTACCAGCCGCGAGCTCGTCGCCGCGCAGCGCGACGTCGTACTCGGCTTCCTCGGCGCGGCACCGCCGGCCGCGGCGCCCCCGAGGTCCGCGCCGGCGCCGATCCCCGCTCCGCGAGCGGTGGACGCGGGCGAGGTGCTGCCGGCACCCGGCCCCTCGTCCGTCACGGGAACGGCCGGGGCCGACACCGCGGACCCCGCGCCAGCGCGGCCCGCCGGACCGGAGGCCGTCCGGCCCGGACCGGACGAGATCCACGCCGCCGTGCTCGCGGCCATCGGCGCCCGCACCGGCTACCCCGAGGAGATGCTCGGCGCCGGTCTGGACCTGGAGGCCGACCTGTCCATCGACTCCATCAAGCGCACCGAGATCATCGGGGAGCTGGCGGAGCGGACCGGCCTGACCGCCGCCGGGGTACGCCTGGACGAGCCGGTCGTCGAGGAGCTCGCCCGGATCAGGACGATCGGGGAGATCGTCTCGTGGATCTGCGGCCGGCTGGGCCTCGGTGACGGCGCGCCGGCCCCCGAAGCACGTTCAAGGGCCGACGACGTGACCCCTGAGCCCACGGACGCGTCCGCCGAGGCCACTGACGCATCTGCCGAGGTCACGGACTCGACGCGCGAGGCCACTGGCCCGGCTCCTGATGCCATGGACGCGCCCTCGAACGCCGCCGACGTGCCTCCGAACGCCGCCGACGCCGACGCGGTCCCGGAGGCCGCGGACGTTCCCGGGGGCACGCCGTCCAGCGGTCCGCGCACCGCCGAGGTGCTCGTACCCGCGCCCGCCGCCCCGATCAAGGCGGCGGCCGCGCCGGCCGTCCCGATCGTGAGCCCGCCGGTCCGGCAGCTCGTCCGGATGGTGGACCTGCCTCCGTTGCCCCCTTCGATGCCGGGGTCGTTCGACGGGAAGCGGTTCGTGATCGTCGATGACGGCTGCGGGATCGCGCTGGAGCTGGCCGACCTGCTGGAACGGCGGGGAGCCCAGGTCCGGACCCCGCTGGAGCCCGACGGCCCCTGCGACGGCCTCGTTCACCTCGCCGCGTTGCGGCCCGGCTGCGGCCCGGTGCTGCCCGGCGCGTACGGCGGCATCCGCGACGCGCTGCTCGGCGGCGACCTGCGCTGGCTCGTGCTGGCGAGCGGTTCGAACGGGACGTTCGGGCACCGCTTCGAGGGCGGCGGCATCGGTGACCCGACCGCGGGGGCGGGTCTGCGCGGCCTCGCCCGCACGCTCGCGCAGGAGTACCCGGACGTCCTCGTCCGCGCCGTGGACGTCGACGCCAAGGACAGCCCGCGCGCGGTGGCGCAGCGGATTCTCGCCGAAATGCTCGTCGCCGAGTCGCCGGTCGACGTCGGCCACGAGGGCGACCATCGCCGGACGCTGTCGGTGACGACGGCCGAGCTTCCCGTTCCCGCGCTGGAGGGATCGGCCGGCCCGGCGGCGCACGGCCTGAACCTCGGCCCGGGCAGCGTGGTCCTGCTGACTGGCGGCGCCCGCGGGATCACCGCGCGGGTCGCCCTCGAACTCGCCCGCACCACCGGCTGCCATCTGGAGCTGATCGGCCGGACGCTGGAGCCGCGCCCGGTGGAGGACCCGGCGATCGCCGCCGCTCCCGACGAGGTGTCGCTGCGCCACGCGCTGGTCGCGCGCGGCGGCCGCACGCTCGCGCAGATCGAGGCGGCGATCCGCGAGATCCTCGCCGAGCGCGAGGTGCGGGCCGTCCTGGAGACGATGCGCGGCCCCGCCGCGTCCGTCCGCTACCACGCGCTGGACGTGCGTGATCCGCAGGCCGTGCGCGCCATCGTCGAGGACGTCTACGCCCGGCACGGCCGCCTCGACGGGGTGATCCACGGGGCGGGCCTCCTGGAGGACCGGCTCGTGCGCGACAAGGAGCCCGAGTCGTTCGCCCGGGTCTACCGCACCAAGGTGGACGGCGCCGCCGCGCTGGCCGCCGCGGTGCGGCCGGACCTGCGCTTCTTCGTGGTCTTCGGCAGCGTCTCCGGTGTTCACGGCAACCGCGGCCAGGCCGACTACGCGGCCGCCAACGACGCCTGCGGCACTCTCGCCCGGGTATGGCGCACCGAGCTGCGCGGCAGGGTGCTGGTCGCCGACTGGGGTCCGTGGGCGGGCGGCGGCATGGTCTCGGCCGGGCTCGCCCGCGAGTACGCGCGGCGCGGCCTCGCGCTGATCGATCCGGACGCCGGGGTGGCGGCGCTGCTCCGTGAGATCGCCTACGGCGACGAGGTGCAGGTGGTCTTCACCGGGACGACCGGCCGATGAGCGCGAGCGGCCGCGTGGCGGCTGGACTGAGGAGCGTCGGGAGCTTGCGACCAGAGCGACGAGGGAAGCCGCCACGTGAAGGCGGCCGTGAGCCGGTGAGCGGAGCGAGCCCATGAGCGGGGAGCCGATCGCGATCGTCGGCGTAGGGGCGATCTTCCCCGGTGCCGGGTCGGCGGCGGAGCTGTGGCGCAACATCCGTGCCGGGATCGACGCGATCACCGACGTCCCGGCGCACCGCTGGGACCCGGCGCTGTACTACGACCCGGAGGCGTACGGGCGGCCCCCGGAGAGCGACCGGTTCTACTGCAGGCGCGGCGGGTTCGTGGACGATCTGGCCACGTTCGACCCGGTCCGGTTCGGCATCATGCCCGCCGCGGTGGCGGGCATGGAGCCCGACCAGCTGCTCGCGCTGCGCACCGCGGCCGAGGCGATCGCGGACGCGGGCGGCGACGGGCGGCTGCCGGACCGGACCCGGATCGGGGTCGTCATCGGCCGCGGCGGCTACATCACGCCGGGGGTGGCCCGCTTCGACCAGCGGGTGCGCACCGCGCACCAGCTCACGTCCGTGCTGATGGAGCTGGTCCCCGGTCTCGGCGCCGACCGGCTGGCGCGGATACGGCACGCGTTCTGTGAACGGCTCGGCCCGGACGGCCCGGACGCCTCGGTCGGGCTGGTGCCCAACTTCGCGGCGTCCCGGATCGCCAACCGTTTCGACCTGCGCGGTCCCGCGTACACGCTGGACGCCGCCTGCGCGTCCTCGCTGCTGGCGGTGGAGCACGCCGTCCGGGCGCTGCGTTCGAGGCAGTGCGACGCGATGCTCGCCGGGGCGGTGCACCACGCGCACCACGCGACGGTGTGGAGCGTCTTCAGCCAGCTGCGGGCGCTGAGCCCGACCGAGCGCATCCGCCCGTTCGACCGGTCCGCCGACGGCACGCTGTTGTCGGAGGGCACCGGCGTCGTGCTGCTCAAGCGGCTGTCGGACGCCGAACGCGCGGGCGACCGCGTCCACGCGGTCATCCGCGGCGTCGGCTCGTCCAGCGACGGCCGGGCCGGTGGCATCATGAGCCCGCTCGTGGAAGGCCAGGTGCTCGCCGTGGAGCGCGCCTGGCAGGACGCCGGGCTCGATCCGGCGGCACCTGAGGCGCTCGGCCTGGTCGAGGCGCACGGCACCGCGACCCCGGCGGGCGACGCGGCGGAGCTGGAGACGTTGCGCCGGGTCTTCGGCGCGAGCGGGCCGCCGCTGGCGCTCGGCGCGGTGAAGTCGATGATCGGTCATGCCATGCCCGCGGCGGGCATCGCCGGTCTGATCAAGGCGGCCTGCGCGCTGCGCGACGGCGTGCTGCCGCCGACCCTGCACGTCGAGGAGCCGCATCCGGCGCTCGCGGGCACCCGGCTGCGGCCCGTCCGCGAGTCGGCCACGTGGGAACGGCCGGCCGGGGGCGCGCCGCGCCGTGCCGTCGTCAACGCCTTCGGGTTCGGCGGCACCAACGCCCACGTGATCCTCGAAGAGCCGCCCGAACACGTTCGGCCCGCCGGCCGTGCGCGTGTGCCGGAGCTGCCGCGCATGATCGGCCCGCCGCGTGCCGGGGACGGCGGCTGTGGCACCGGCATAGGCATGGGCACAGGCATAGGCAGCGGCACCGGGGTGCTGCGGCTGGCGGCACGGACGGACGAGGAACTGGCCCGGCTGCTCGACCGGCCGGACGGCGAACTGCTCGCCATCGCGGCGAAGAGCGAGCAGCCCCCGGACCTGCCCTGCCGCCTGGCGATCGTGGAACCGACCGCCCGGCGGCTGGACCTGGCCCGGGCCATCGTGCTGCGGGGCACGCCGTGGCGCGGCCGGAGCGACATCTGGTTCACGCCGCGGCCGCTGCTCGCTGCGGGCGGCAAGACGGCGTTCCTCTTCCCGGGGTTCGAGCCGGCCTTCGAGCCGCGCGTCGACGACGTCGCCGACCACTTCGGGATGGCGCGCCCCGAGCTCACCGGGCGGACCGACCTGCCCGGGCACGCGGCCGACGTCATCGCCGTCGGCCGCTTGCTGGCGGACGCGCTGGGCGAGCTCGGCATCGAGCCGGACGTGGCCGCAGGGCACAGCCTCGGCGAGTGGACCGCGATGATCATCTCGGGCATGTACCCGCCGGGAGCGGCCGAGGCGTACCTGGCGGCCCTGGAGCACGGGACGCTCGACGTGCCGGACGTCGCGTACGCCGCGCTGGGCTGCGGCGCCGACCGTGCCCTGGACGCCATCGGCACGAGGCACGAGGTCGTGGTCAGCCACGACAACTGCCCGCACCAGTCGGTGATCTGCGGGCCGCCGGGCGCCGTGCGCGAGGTGCTGGCGCGGCTCGGCGCCGAGGGAGTGCTGGGCCAGGAGCTGCCGTTCCGGTCCGGGTTCCACACCCCGATGGCCGAGGCCTACCTCGGGTCGGTGCACCGTTCGTTCGAGGTGCTGCCGATCCGGCCGCCGCGCGTGCCGCTGTGGTCGGGCACCACGGTCGCGCCGTTCCCGTCCGGCGTGGACGAGATCCGCGGGCTGGTGGTGCGCCACCTGCTGGAGCCGGTCCGGTTCAGCGAGCTCATCGAGGAGCTGTACGGCGCGGGCGTGCGCGCGTTCGTCCAGGTCGGCCCGGGAAGCCTGACCGGATTCGTGGGCGACCGCCTCGGTGACCGCGACCACCTCGCCATGGCGGCCAACGTTCCCAAACGGACCGGCCTCGCCCAGCTCGAACGCGTGGTCGCGTCGTTGTGGGCGGAGGGCTACGGAACCGCGCCGCAGGACGAGGGCACGCTCGGGCAGGGCTCCGCGCACGGCACTGGGATGCGCCTCGACCTCGGCACTCCGCTCGTCCGGCTGGACGGCGCCGTGCCGCCGCTGAACGTCAGCGCGAGCGTCGGCACGGGCCTCGGCACGGGACTCTTCCCGCCGGGCGCGTCACCGCTGGCCGACGCCGGTCCGGTCATGGCCGAGCTGGACGCGCTGCTCCGGGACGCCACCGAGAGCGCCCAGGTCGTCCTCGACGCGCTGCACACCGGCACCGGACGGCCGCCGGCCGAACCCAGGCCCCGGGTGACCGAGCTGACCACCTCGCGGGTGTTCTCGCTCGAAGCCATGCCGTACCTCATCGACCACTGCGTGATCCCGCAGCCCGCCGACTGGCCGGAGGCGTCGGACCGGTTCCCGGTCGTGCCGCTGACCACGCTGCTCGAAGTGATGGCCGAGGCCGCCCGTGAGCTCTTCCCGGAGCTGGTGGTGATCGGCTTCGAGGACGTACGGGCCGTCCGGTGGGTCATCGCCGACCCGCCGACCACCGCCGACATCGAGGCGGCCCTCGTCGGCCCCGGCGACGTGCCGGACGTCCGGAAGGTGCGGGTGGTCATCAAGGGACACACCGAGGGCACCGCCCTGCTCGCCGCGGGCCACCCGAAACCGCCCCCTCCGGACCGTACGCCGCTCACCGGCGAGGAACCGCCGGTGGTGTCGGCCGAGCGGTTCTACGCCGAGCGCTGGATGTTCCACGGCCCGCTCTACCAGGGCGTCACCGAGATTTCGGCGCTCGCTCGCGACGGCCTGCGCGCCGCCCTGACCTCACTGCCCACGCCGGGCGCGCTCATGGACAGCGCCGGGCACCTGTGCGGCCACTGGATCCAGGTGTACGGGGACAGGGACCAGACCGTCTTCCCGGTCGGCATCGAACGGGTGACCTGGTACGCGCCGCTGCCGCCCGCAGGAGCACGGCTCGACGTCACCGTCTGGAACAGGACGGTCTCCGACACGACGATCAGGTGCGACGCCGAGCTGGTCCGCCCGGACGGCACGGTGTGGGGCCGCGTCGACGGCTGGACCACGCACCGCTTCTTCACCGACGAGCCGGTGTGGCGGATGAGGCTCACGCCCGAGTTCTCGGCGATCGGCGAGCCGCAGTCCGGCGACTGGTGCCTGGCGCGCAGGCGCTGGGACGGCACGGCGTCGCGCGACCTGCTGATGCGCCAGTACCTGTGCGCCGCGGAACGGGTCGAGTACCAGGCCCTCACGCCGCGCGAGCAGGAGCCGTGGCTGCTGGGCCGGATCGCGGCCAAGGACGCCGTGCGGCACTGGCTGTGGGGCAAGGGCCACGGGCCGCTGTTCCCCGCGGAGGTGACCGTACGGGTGGACGGGTCAGGGCGGCCCGAGGCTGCGGGCCCCTTCGACCAGCCGGTGGCGGTGTCGATCGCGCAGACCGCGGAACTGGGGGTGGCGCTCATCCGGCCCGCCGCCGAACCGGCGGGCATCGACATCGCGCGGATCGCCGACAACCCGGCACACGAGTCGCCGGTCGAGTCGGCGGGCGAGTCAGCAGGCGCGTCAGCGGGCGAGTTGGCAGGCGGCTCGGCGGGCATGCCGCAGCGGGACTCGGCTGAGGGCGTCACGCTACGCGAGAGCGAGCTGGCGCTGCTCAAGCGGCTGCCCGGCGATCCCACGACGGAGACCGCGCGGTTGCTGGCGGCGAAGCGCGCGGCGGCGCGCGAGGCCGCCGCCAAGGCCGCCGTGGCCGGCCGGCCCGGCGGCACCGTCCGGCCCCGCGACTTCGTCGTCACCGCGGCCGCCGCCGACCGGCTACTGGTGGCCGCGCCGGACTCGCTGACGGCGGTGGAGACCCGCCTCGTGGACGGACACGTCGTGACCTGGACGGTCAGGTCGCAGAGCAGAGACGCCAAGCAGACATGAACGGGGGCACGAACGTGAGCATGGACATGGGCACCGGCACAGACGTTCTCGCGGAGGTCGTCAGGATGCTGGTCGACGTGGTCGGTGAGGACTTCCTGCTGGAGCTGGAGGTGGGGCCGGACACCACGTTCAACGAGGATCTCGCGCTGGAGAGCATCGAGTTCGTCGTGCTCGCCGAGCGGCTGCGGCGGCACTACGGGGAGCGCGTCGACCTCCCGGCGTTCATCGCGGGAATGGACCTCGACCAGATCATGCGGATGACGGTCGGCGACCTCGTGCGGCACATCGAGTCGCGCCTGCACCCCGCGGGCGTCTGAACGCATGCCCGAGGTGACCGCACGCGGCATCCGGTTCCACGTCCAGACGATGGACCCTCCACCGGCGGACCCGGCGCGGGGCGCGGCGTCCGATCCGCCCGTGGTGGTGTTCGTCCACGGGCTGGTGGTGGACGACCTGTCGAGCTTCTACTACACGCTGGCCGGACCGGTCTCGGCGGCCGGGGCCCGCGCGGTGCTGTACGACCTGCGCGGCCACGGCCGCTCGGAGCGCACCCCGGCCGGCTACAGCGCGGCCGACGCCGTCGCGGACCTCTTCGGCGTCCTGGACGCGCTCGGCCACCGGCGGCCGGTCTACCTGGTCGCCAACAGCTTCGGCGGCGTCGTCGCGCTGAACGCGGCGCTCGCCCGGCCGGAGCGGGTGGCCGGGCTCGTCATGATCGAGTCGTACGGCCCGGCCGAGCGCGCGGGCGAATGGACCGAGAACATGCTCAACACGCTCGGCAAGTCGGCGCTCGTACTGGAGTACGAGCGGCTCGCCGATCAGCTGCTCGCGATCGGCTGGCGGCAGCGCGGCAGGCAGGCGCGGACCGCCGACGCGCTCGTCAACGGCACCAGCCTGCTCGACGACCTGGCCGCCATCGAACCCGTCCGGCCCGCCGACCTGGCCGCCGTGACGTGCCCGGTGCTGGCCGTCTACGGGGAGCACTCGGACATCGTGGACGCCGGAAGGCTGCTCCTGCGTTCCGTACCCGAATGCACGCTCCACATCATGTCCGGTCACGCGCACACCGTGCTCAGAGAAGGGACCGAGCAATTGCTCGCTGTCATGTTGCGCTGGCTCGCCCATCACGCCGGCACGCGCGTTCCGGTCATGGCGATGGCCGGAGGTGCGCTGTGAGGAGGGGGCCGCGCCGGGGACGTTCGGCCGCGTCGCGCCGCGTACAGGTGCCGCCGCTGCTCGGTAAGGAGGCCGTCGGCGGCGACGAAGGGAAACGGGCGGAGCAGGCTCCGCGCCGGTTTCTGTTCGCCGTACCGCCGCTGGCCGGGCACATCAACCCGACCGTCGCGGTGGCGGACGAGCTCGTACGGCGCGGGCACCGCGTCGCCTGGACAGGGCACCCGGGCAGCCTCCAACCGCTCCTGCGCCCGGGTTCGCGTGTCTACGCGGCGGGGAACGAAGCGTTCACGGCACGGCTGGAGGCCGGCCGGCAGGAGTGGCTGGGGTTGCGCGGCCCGGCGGCGTTGAAGTTCCTGTGGGAGCAGTTCCTCGTCCCGCTCGGGCACGCGATGATGCCGGGCGTCGAGACGGCGATCGCCCGGTTCCGCCCGGACGTGGTGGTCTCCGACCAGCAGGTGCTGGCGGCTCCGGTCGCGGCGCGGCTGAGCGGGCTGCCATGGGCGACGTCGGCGACCACGTCCGCCGAGCTCACCCGGCCGCTGGCGGGCATGCCGCTGGTCGAGGAGTGGGTGCGCGACAAGATCGGCGAGTTCCAGCTGGACCACGGCATCGAGGACCTGCTCGACCTGCGGTTCTCCGACCACCTGGTGCTGGTGTTCTCCACGGACGCGCTGATGGGGGACGTCTCGTTCTTCCCGGATCACTTCGCGTTCGTGGGGCCCGCTCTCGGGCGCCCGCCGGGCGGCGACTTCCCCTGGGACTGGCTGGAGACCGGCCGCCGCCCCGCCGTGCTCGTCTCGCTGGGGACGGTCAACGGCCCGGCGGGGGAACGGTTCTTCCAGGTCGCGGCCGAGGCCGTACGAGATCTGGACCTGCAGGCGGTCTTCGTCGCGCCTGCGGGCCTGGTCACGGACCCGCCGCCGAACGTGCTGGTCCGCGAGCACGTGCCGCAGCTCCCGCTCCTGGAGCGGATGTCGGCGGTCGTGTCGCACGGCGGCCACAACACGGTCTGCGAGGCGCTCGCACACGGCCTGCCGCTGGTCGTCGCGCCGATCCGGGACGACCAGCCGGTGATCGCCCGCCAGGTCGAGACGGCCGGCGCCGGGGTGGCGGTCCGGTTCGCCCGGGTGCGGGCGGCGGAACTGCGCGCCGCGCTGGAGGCGGTGCTCACCGACGAGGCCTACCGGATCGCGGCCGGGCGAATCAGGGATTCCTTCACCGCCGCCGGGGGCGCGGCCCAGGCGGCCGAACGTCTGGAGAAGCTCGCGTGATGCTCGTCTCCCTGCTGGTCGCCGCCGGGGTGACCGCCAACGCGGTCCGCCTGCGGCGACGGCTGGGCCCGCTCCGCCGCCTCGACGTCCCCATCGAGAACGACGCGTACAAGCCGGACGACGCGTGCGGGCCGGGCGACGCGTTTAGGGCGGCCGACGCGTACGAGCTGATAACGGCGGAAGGCGCCATCGTCTCGGGACGGCTGCGCCGCGCCGCGTTCGACCACGCCTTCGCACGCGACGTGCAGGTTCTCGACCTGGTCCCGGCCGACCTGCCGGTCGTGCGGGCGCTCGACCTCGCCCAGAACGCCGACCTTCGCCGGTACCGGAACGATCCCGGCGCGCCGGGACGCGGTGCCGGGTTCGCGACGCTCGTCTCCGGCGACGTGCTCGGCCGGGCGGAGGTCCGCGCCGGATCGATGGAGCCCGGCGACTTCGGCGCCGCCACCGCCCGCTTGCGGCGGTACGCGCTGCCGCCGCAGGAAGGCGCCGGTGCGGGCGCGGCCATGGTCGTCGCGCCGTGCCGCACGACGCCCCGGCTGCCGGCGTGCGACGGGCGGCGCGCCTGGCTGCGCGGGCTCGGGATCTCGGTACGACGGCGGATCACCGGCGCGCTGCTGGGGTACGGCGCGGTCGGGCTGGCGCTGGTGGCCGATCTGTGGTGGGGCTTGCTCGCCGTGGCCGCGTACAGCGCGGTGCCCTACGTCGTGTTCATCGGATCGGCGCTCTCGCCCCGCGACCTGCACCGGTCGGCGTTCCTGCGCGTCGTGCGGACACCCTGGCAGTGCTGGAAGACGCTCACGGGCCCGCAGACGGGCTGGGAGCGGCGGGCCGCCGAGCACGCGCGGGAAGAGCGCGAGTGGTTCGGGAACCAGATCGCGCGAGGCGTGGCGCGCTTCCTTGAACCGGTCCGCGACGACTGCCCGTGGTGCGGCTCGCTCGCGTTCCGGAAACTCCTGACCAGCGGCGATGTGCCGCAGGCCAAGCCGGGCACGTTCAGGCTGGAGCGGTGCGGCGACTGCGGCCACGTCTTCCAGAACCCCGCGCTGAATGCGGCGGGGCTGCACTTCTACACCCGCGACGTCCCGGACGGCGCCGGAGGACGGGCTCTGACCGGCCGCAGCAGGATCTACCGGGCACGCGCGAAGCTTGCGGCCGCCCACGTCGAACCTCGGCCGCGTATGTGGCTGGACGTCGGCAGCGGACAGGGACACTTCTGCCGTACGGCTCGCACGGTGCTGCCCGGCACTGAGTTCGACGGGTTGGACACCCGGGGCGGGGCCGAGGAAGGTGTACGGCGCGGCTGGCTGCGCGTGGCCTACCGAGGGCGGTTCACGGAGCTGATGGGAGAGCTGTCCGGGCGGTACGACGTCATCAGCATGCACCGTTACCTCGAACACGCCGCCGACCCGCTCGCCGAGCTGGACGCCGCGGCGAAGGTCCTCGCGCCGGGCGGGCATCTGCTGATCGAGCTGGCCGATCCCGAGTCGTCGCTCGGCATGGTGTGCGGCCGCTGGTGGTCACCGTGGACGCAGCCCCGGCACCGGCACCTGATCCCGATCGGCAACCTGGAGGAGGCGCTGACGGCGCGCGGGCTGCGGATCGTGGCCCGCCGGCGGCGCCGCGCGCATCGGCGGAACGACCTGCGGCTGGCCGTGCTGGGCATGCTCCGGACGTTCGGCCCCGACCCCCGGCGACCCTGGGCACCGGGCCGGCCGACGGCCGCGGCCTGGGCGAGGCGGGGGCTGGCGGCGGCCTTCGCCGGTCCGCTGTTCGGTGTGGCCGTGGTCCTCGACCTGATGGTGCTGCCGCTGGTCCCGGGCACGAGCAACACCTACCGGGTGCTGGCGCGAAAGGACGAAGGGTGATCCAAACCGAGCCCGCCGTCCATCCAGAGGTACGGATCACCGCGCATGTCTTCACTCGGGCCTACGGGACCGCGCCCGGGGGAGTGTGGCGGGCGCCCGGCGGGCTGACGCTGCTGGGCGGGAATCCGGCGTCGCCGGCCGCGCTGGCGGTCGCGCTTCCCTGGGGCGTCGTCGTGGCCCTCGGCGCCACCGATGACGGCTCCGCCGCGTTCTATTCGACGAACCATCACACCGAAAGCTTCTCGACCGGCCCCGGGACGCTGCGGTCGGCGCTCGCCTCGGGCACCGTGCCCGAGTGGGCGCGCACCGCCGCGAGCGCGCTCCTCACGCACGGCCGGCCGGGCACCCGGGTGCTGATCAACCGCGAGCTCCCGGCCGCCATGGGGCTCCTCACGGGCGCCGAGACGGCCTGCGCCGTCGAGCTGGGCCTCCGGGAGCTGTACGCGACGGGCGTACGGCCGTGCGACCGGTCCCCGTGCTACGCCGCCGCGCAGAACGCCCGCCCCAAGCAAGCGCTCCTGGTCTCGGACGGGATCGAGTATCTGCCGTTCGACCTGGCGGCCGTGGGCCTGCGGATCCTCATCATGGACGTCGGCAGCGCGGCGGCGGCGCCCGTGCGCCCGGCGGGGAACCTCGCCGAACGCGCCGCGTCGGCCCTGCGCGCCGGGAACTTCTCCGCGCTCGGTCCGCTGCTCACCGAGGCACACGTACGCGGCGAACCCCTGCTCGACGCGGCCCTCGACGCGGCACGAGACGCGGGCGCGCTCGGCGGCCTGGTCATCGGCCGTTGCGGGGTGGCGCTGGTGCCGATGGCCGCCGTCCCGCGAATCCGGGCGGCCGTCACCGGCAGGCTGGCAGGCCACGCCCGCCGCCCACCGCGCTTCCTGACCGCGGTCGCCGCCGCCCAGAACGCCACCCGCGCCCACTGACCAACCCCCACCACCCCACCGCGCCAACCGCGCGCCGGGCAAACCGGCAGCAGGCCGCCCTGGCGCTAGCCCGGCGCGGTGGTAGGCCTCAGAGTTTGGGGGTGAAGGGGCGGCGGTATTCGGGGTCGTCGGGGAGCTCCTGGCTGCGCAGGGCGGACTCGACGAGCTCGATCGCCGACGCCAAGGCGACCAGGCGGCCGCCCTCGCGGCGGTAGGTCTCCAGGACGGCCTCGATGCCGTGCGGCGGGACCGCCTCGGCGAGCTCGACCCGGGCGGTGCGGAAGCCCTCCCGGGCGGCCTCGACGGAGGCGTTGACGTGATGGCGGGCCATGCGGGCCAGCGCGATCGGATAGCGGCGCAGCACCCCGTAACGGCGATACTCCGGCGGGACGAGCTCGAGCAGCCAGGTCATCGCCGTGTCCTCGAAGCGTTCGGTGCCCGGGGGGTGCACCTGCGCGGGCCAGCCGGGCGGGACGTACGTGCTCACGCGCCTACGATAACCCGATATTCGAACCTATGTTCGATACAGATCGGCCACAAAGCTCTATCCCCGCCGTTCCGGGCCGGTCCTACTCCGGCCGGGAGTCGGACTCGCCGGACGTGCGGCGGATGCGGATCTTGCCCGAGTCGAGGTTGTCGCGGCCGCCCGCGCCCGCCTGGAGCATGTCGTCGGCCTTGCGCAGCTTCTGCTGCTCCTGCTCCTCGATCTTGACCTTCTTGGAGCCCTCGAAGGCCGAGGCCAGATCCTCGAACATGCCGCCGCCGAAACCGGCGCCCGTCTCGCCGTCACCACGGATCGCTCCCATCAGGGACGACTTGCCGGTGCCCTCCTGGGGCCAGTCCACGGGCTCGTGCTCGGCCGGCTTGGGAGCCGTCCCCATGGGGCGGCCCTTGACACGCTTGCGGCGGCGAAAGGGTGACTTCACACACTCTCCAACGCGATGAGTCTCCGAATTGATCCCGTCCGGCCGCTCATTGTGCGAACGACCAGCGGGTGGGAGAACCGCTGAAGTCTCCCTGTTGCAGCCCGAACGCCCATTGTGGCCAGACGGCGACCGTCGCGTTGACGGCGGGGTCCAGGAAGTCCACACGATAGCCGGTGCCGTACTTGGCGTTGACCATGTCGATGAACCGCTGCAGCCGGTCCGGCTCGGTGACGATCTCGGCGCGGCCCTCGACGACCACCGGATTCTCGGCGTCCTCGGTGGCCATCGTGACGTTCGTGTTGGCCCGGATGTTGCCGATCTTGCGGGACGACAGGCTGCTGCTGAACCACAGCGCCTCGCCCGACCAGGCCCCCCACACGGGCATGGTGTGCGGGCGCCCGTCCGGCCACACCGTGCTGAGCCAGAAGTTGCGCGAGGCGTTCAGCCGTTCGACGGCCCACGACCACGGCAGCAGGCCGGTGCCCTCCGTCGGGCCGCTGATTCCGTAACCGGGCATGTACGGACGGCTGATGGTGGGAACCACTCCCGGTACGGCGCCGGAAGCCGGCATGACGATCTCCCCTCGGTCTTGCTCTCCCCTTCCTATCGTTCCAGACGCGGACACGGCCGGTCGCCGTCCGTGACTCGGCTGGGGCGTCGCGGGGCGGTAGCCTGCGGGCGTGCGTCTCTCCGAAGTCATCGCGGTCCTCGAGGAGTTCTACCCCCCGGCCTGGGCCGAGTCATGGGACGCCGTCGGGCTGGTCTGCGGGGACCCGGACCAGGAGGTCGGCCGCGTGCTGTTCGCGGTGGACCCCGTGGCCGCCGTGGTGGACGAGGCCCTGGAATGGGGCGCCGATCTCGTCGTCACCCATCATCCGCTGCTGCTGCGCGGGGTCAGCAGCGTCGCGGCCACGACGCCCAAGGGCCGCCTGATCCACCGGCTGATCACGAACGGGGTGGCGCTCTACACCGCCCACACCAACGCCGACGTGGCCGACCCGGGCGTGTCCGACGCCCTGGCGCGGGCCGTGGGCCTGACCGGACCCCTGCGCCCGATGGTCCCGGCGGCCGACGCCGGGTCGCCCGCCGACCCGATGGGCGAGGCCGTCCCCCGCGCGGGAGGCCGCGGCCTCGGCCGCATCGGCGACCTCGCCGAGCCGATCACGCTGGCCGAGTTCACCGCCCGCGCGGCCGACGGGCTCCCCGCCACGGCGTGGGGCGTGCGCGCCGCGGGCGATCCCGGCCGTACGATCCGTACCGTCGCCGTCTGCGGCGGCGCGGGGGACTCGCTGCTCGGCACCGCCCGCGCGGCGGGCGTCGACGTCTACCTCACCGCCGACCTGCGGCACCATCCCGCGTCGGAGTTCGCCGAGCACGACGGCCCGGCGCTCGTCGACGCGGCGCACTGGGCGACCGAGTGGCCCTGGCTGGCCGATGCCGAACGGCGCCTGCGGGAGGCGGTCGCCGGGGGACCCGGGGAGTCGCCCCGCACGCGGCGGGCACCGGACGTGAAGACCCGGGTGTCCACGCTCGTCACCGACGCGTGGAGCCTGCATTACGAAGGAGCAAAGTGAAAGCCGCACCCGAAGCCCAGCAGCGCCTGATCGACCTGCAGGAGCTCGACACCTCGCTCGACCGGCTGGCGCACCGCCGCCGGACCCTGCCCGAGCTGGCCGACATCGAGCGGCTCGAGGCCCGTCTGACCGAGGTGCGCGACGCCATCGTGGCGGCCGAGACCGAGGTCGGCGACCTGGACCGGGAGCAGAAGAAGGCCGAACAGGACGTCGACCAGGTCCGGACCCGGGCGGACCGCGACCAGAAGCGGCTCGACTCCGGGCAGGTCGGCTCGGCCAAGGACCTGAGCAGCCTGCAGGCGGAGATCGCCTCGCTGCAGCGCCGCCAGTCCGACCTGGAGGAGGTCGTGCTGGAGATCATGGAGCGCCGCGAGGAGGCCGAGGGGAAGGTCTCGGCGCTGCGGGCCGAGCAGACCGCCGCCCAGGAGGAGCTCGCCGCCGCGGGCGCTCGCCGCGACGAGGCGCAGCAGAAGATCGACGAAGAGACCGGCATGACCAGCACGGCCCGTACCGCCGTGGCCAAGGACGTACCGGACGATCTGCTGGCGCTCTACGAGAAGCTGCGCGGGCAGCTGCGCGGGGTGGGCGCCGCCAAGCTCTACCGGGGCGCCTGCCAGGGCTGCCACCTGGCGCTCAACACCGTCGACCTCAACCGGATGCGCGCCGCCGACGCCGACGAGGTCATCCGCTGTGAGGAGTGCCGCCGCATCCTCATCCGTACGCCCGAATCGGGTCTGTAGGCGTGGCGTCCACGGGGCGGAAGCTGGTCGTCGAGGCGGACGGCGGGTCGCGCGGCAATCCCGGCCCGGCGGGCTACGGCGCGCTGGTCCGCGACGCGGTCACGGGCGAGGTGCTGGCCGAGGTCGCCGAGTCGATCGGCCACGCCACCAACAACGTGGCCGAGTACCGCGGGCTGATCGCGGGCCTGCGCGCCGCCGCGGACCTCGACCCGGGCGCCCGGGTCGAGGTGCGGATGGACTCCAAGCTCGTCGTCGAGCAGATGTCCGGCCGCTGGAAGATCAAGCACCCGGACATGATCCCGCTGGCC
Organism: Actinomadura fulvescens; assembly: GCF_039533225.1. Classification (NCBI taxonomy): domain Bacteria; kingdom Bacillati; phylum Actinomycetota; class Actinomycetes; order Streptosporangiales; family Thermomonosporaceae; genus Actinomadura; species Actinomadura fulvescens. The sequence goes on from NZ_BAAATD010000002.1 coordinate 375,721, forward strand.
CTGGAGGCGCGGGAGGCGGCGAAGGGCCTGGGCGCGGTCTCCTACGGCTGGATCCCGCGCAACCGCAACGCGCACGCCGACCGCCTGGCCAACGAGGCGATGGACGCGGCGGCGCGCGGCGAGCACTGGGTCCGCGAGGTCACGGAGGAGCCGCCCGCCCCTGAACCGGCGGCCCCCGCGTGGTCGGGGGCCACGGCCACGCCGACCAGGACGCTGCTGCTGCGGCACGGCGAGACGCCGTTGTCGGTCGAGAAGCGCTTCGCCGGACTGGGCGACTTTCCCCTCACAGACCACGGTCTGGCCCAGGCACGGGCGACGGCCGTGGCGCTCAAGGATCAGGGCATCGACGCGATCGTGACCTCGCCGCTGAGCCGGTGCCGCGACACCGCCGCCGAGGTCGCCGCCGTGACCGGGGCCGACGTACGGGTCGAGGAAGGCTTTCGTGAGACCGGCTTCGGCTCGTGGGAGGGGCTGACGTTCCGGGAGGTCGGCGAACGCTGGCCCGCCGAGCTCAAAGCCTGGCTGGCCGACCCGTCCGTGGCGCCGCCCGGCGGTGAGAGCTTCGCGGAGGCCGAACGCCGCGTCCGAACGGCCCTGGACAAGCTGAAGGTGCGCTATCGGCACCGGACCGTGCTCATCGTGTCGCACGTGACCCCCATCAAGCTCCTCGTGAAGGAGGCGCTGGGCGCCCCGATGGCGTCGCTGTTCCGGATGCAGCTCGACGTGGCGTCGCTGTCGTCCGTCCACTGGTACGACGACGGGCCCGCCAGCCTCCGCGCGTTCAACGACACCCACCACCTGCTGGACTGACCGGTTCCGGCCGTACCTGCCGGAGCGGTAGCCTTTGGGTACGGCGGACGAGCCGGCCGGACGGCCGCGTCGGGAGCACGCCTCCCGCCGAGGAAAGTCCGGGCTCCACAGGGCAAGGTGGTCGGTAACGCCGACCCGGGGCGACCCGCGGGACAGTGCCACAGAAAACAGACCGCCACCGGTCCGCCGGTGGCAAGGGTGAAACGGTGAGGTAAGAGCTCACCAGCGCCCACGGTGACGTGGGCGGCTAGGTAAACCCCACCTGGAGCAAGGTCAAGAAGAAGGGCCGACAGGCTCTTCGCGCAGGCGTTCGAGGGCTGCCCGCCCGAGCCTGCGGGTAGGCCGCTGGAGGCCGCCGGCAACGGCGGTCCGAGATGGATGGCCGTCGCCCGCCACACGGCGGGGCACAGAACCCGGCTTACAGGCCGGCTCGTCCGCCTTCCCCCGATCCCTTCCGTTCACACGGAAACGGAAAGTGTGTCTCATCTCAGCCGCTTCGGGTCACACGACACAAAGGATCCGAAAGAGCGCCTCTAACGTCCAAGGTACAGCTGATCGCCTTGGGGGAGATCGGCGGTAACGGCGGGGCTCCCCGGAAGAAACGCCCCGCGGAGAGGAGCGCCGATGTTCATCGTGATCGCGGTCGGTGCGCTCACCGGGTTGCTGGTGGCACTGATCATGATGGCAGCGTTCTCGCGGGCCAGCCGGCGGGACGCCCTCTACGCTCCGGCGTCCGGTGCCCGGGCGCGCTGGGCGCGCCGGGTCGCGGGAATGTACATCCGCGACGACTACACCGAACGCAGAGATGAGTACACGGGCTACAACGCCCGCTTGATCGAGCGACCGAACCGGACCGGCGAGGACGAACTCGTCGGCCGCTGAAAGCCCGACACACGACCCCACCGCGACCGGCCAAAGACAAAAGACCGGCCAAAGACAAAACCCAACCGCCACAAGCGACCACACACAAAACCCGGTCGCCGTAAGCAGTAAGGGTTGGTCGCGGTGGTGGCGGGGTCACGGAGCTATGGAGACTGAGCGCGGGTGAGCACGGTTCCACGGAGGCGGGTGCCGTGGGCCGGGTGGATCATGGGTCGTCCTGTCGGGGGACGACCCATGATCGCTTTCCGGTCAGGTGAGGGCCGCGGCGCCGTCGGTGTCGTCGTCCGGGGCCTCGTCCGGAACGGGGACGAAGGCCTCGGTGGAGCGGTCGAGGACGTTGACCTCGGCGGTCTCCAGGTCGAGGTAGAGGCCGACCAGTTCGAGTTTCCCGGCCTCCACGCGGTTGCGCAGCCAGGGATAGGTCAGCAGGTTGTCGAGCTGCTGGATCACGTTGATCTGGCACAGCCGGGTGAGCGGCGGCACGCCGTCCTCGGGCTCGGCGGCCAGGAACCTGGCGAGGCTGTGGTTGCCGTGCTTCAGCCAGCGCGACAGGGCCGGCAGATGGTCGACCTCGGTGCCGCCCGCCAGCAGCGCCGCCATGGCGCCGCAGTTGGAGTGGCCGCAGATCGTGATGGTCCTGATGTCGAGCACGTTGGTGGCGTACTCGACCGTCGCGGCCACGGAGTCGTCGTGGGTGCGCGACCCGAAGCGCGGGACGAGGTTGCCGACGTTCCGGTTGATGAACAGGTCGCCGGGACCGCTCGCGGTGATGATGTTGGGCACCACACGCGAGTCCACGCAGGTGATGAACAGGTGTTCGGGTTTCTGCTCGAACGCCAGCTCGGCCATGATCGGCCGGACGAGCCGCGCCGTCCGGCCGTGGTATTCCCGGACGCCGGCGAGCAGGAGGGCGCTCGGCGACACGTCCGGCGCGTCGAGTTCCGGTGTTTCGGTGCGGCGCCGTCGATTCGCCCAGGGTGCCCACCAGCGGGCACTGGGGGACGATTTACGCGGCGGCGACATATCCCCAGTCACAGCTCTTTCATACCAACCCTCGTGGACTTCATCGATGTCGACCCTCCCGCCCTGGCGTTCGTGGGCGACCCGCCACTCGTGGATCGCCTCGAACGCGGCGTGATCCATGAAGTCCACGTTCAGGTCCAGATCGACGCTCGATCCGGCCGGGATCTGCTGCAGCACCTTGGTCAGCTTGGGCACGCCGAGGAACGTCAGCGTGCCCTCGACGATCACGTGCCAGCGCTCCGCGGCGGGCTGGTCGTCGGGCGACGCCTGGGCCGGTACGGGCAGCGCCTGCTCGACCCGGACCGACAGGCTCGTGAGCCGCCGCAGCGCCATCAGGGCCGTGATGCCGATGCCGAGGAGCACGCCCTCGCCGAGCCCCAGCAGCACGACGCCGACCAGGGTCGCGAAGTAGACGGGCGCCTCGCGGTGGTGGCGAAGATCACGGACCCGGGCGGTGTCGATCATCTTCAGGCCGAGGACGACGAGGAGCGCGGCGAGGGCGGCGAGGGGCACCTGCTCGATCACCGGCCCGCACGACAGGGCCAGCACGAGCACCCAGACCCCGTGCATCACGGTGGAGGCGCGGGAGCGGGCGCCCGCCGCCACGTTCGCGGAGCTCCGTACGATCACACCGGCGATGGGCAGGCCGCCCAGCAGGCCCGACGCCGCGTTCGCCGCGCCCTGCCCGAGGAGTTCGCGGTCGAGGTCGGCTCGCGGCACGCCCTGGGGCCGCTTCCGGTCGATGGCGACGCTGCACAGCAGCGATTCCACGGCCGCGACCACGGCGACCGAGGCGACCGCTCCGACGAGCCCGGGGAGCGGGCCGTGGGGCAGCGCGGGCGGCTGCCAGTCGCCCAGCAGCGTGTCCGGCAGGTCGACGCGCGCGACCTCCCAGCCGAGCAGCCAGGCCGTCAGGGTGGCGAGGGCGACGGCGGGAAGCGGCGCGGGGATCCAGCGCAGCACCGTGCCCGCGTCGGTCCCGGCCCGGGGAAGCCGGTCCCAGACGAAGAGGACGGCGATGGTGAGCACGCCGAGCATGACCGCGTGGGAGTGGGACGAGATCAGCTGCCCCGGGAGCTCGCGTACGTTGCTCAGCGGCGAATGCTGCGGGCTCCCGCCCAGCACGACGTGCACCTGCGCCAGGACGAGCACGACGCCGACTCCGGCGAGCATCCCGTGCACGACGGCGGGGGAGACGGCGAGCGCGGTACGGGCCACCCGGGCGGCGCCGAGGGCCAGCTGGAGCAGCCCCGCCAGCGCCGTGATCGTGCAGGTCGCCCGCCAGCCATAGGTCTGCACGAGCGAGGCCACGATCACCGTGAGTCCCGCCGCGGGCCCACTGACCTGCAGTGGCGAGCCGCCCAGCAGCCCGGCCACGACGCCGCCGACGGTCGCGGCGATCAGCCCGGCGGCGATCGGTGCCCCGGAGGCCACCGCGATGCCCAAGGACAACGGGATCGCGACGAGGAAGACGACGAACGAGGCGGGCAGGTCCCGCCGCATCATGGATACGTTGAGTGTCTTGAACGTCACGCCTCGTATGCAATCACGAGCTGGATCATGTCCGCCCGGGATGACACAAACGAGAGATCCGGTTTCCGTAGATCTTGGTGGATTCGTCCCTCAAAAAAGTGAAACGGAGGGTCGCCCGGCGGGGCGCCCTCCGTTTCGTTGGTGCTCGACCGGTCAGCGCCGGTAGTCTCGGTGGCTTTCCCAGTCGTCCGGCTGCTGGCGCGGGTTGCCTGTGCCGTAGGAAGAGCCGTACTGGCCGCCCGTCTCGCCGCTACCGGAACCCCCGGCCTGGCCAGAGTTGCCGTAGCCCTGCTGCGACCCGAAGTAGCCGCTGCCGAACTGCTGGGTGGAACCCGGATCGCCGTAGCCGCCGCCCTGGGAACCGGTGTCGGGCGGAGTCGGAGCCGACAGCGGGTCGGACGCGCCGTTGTAGCTGCTGCCGCTGAAGTCGCTGTAGCGGCCGGGCTCTGCGGTGTCGCCCGCGCCATTGCCGGAACCCGAGGGCGAGCCGGTGCCGTACGAGCCGTACGACTCGCGGCCGCCACCGCCCAGCGGGTCGTCGTAGCGGGGCGCCTCACCGTAGGCGGGTGCAGACGGATAACCCTCGTTCTGGCCGTAACCGCCACCGCTACTACCCGCACCCGCGCCGGCGCCGCCGCCCGTACCGCCGCCGGACAGGCCGGAGAAGCCGCCGGGTGTGCCGGACTGGTCGCTGTCGTATCCGCCACCCGCCGAGGCCGGCGTCGACCAGGGACCGGTGGAGCCGTACGAGGACGAGCCGCCGCTTGTGTTGAGCGGGTCGCCGAGCGGATCACTCAGACCGCTGCCGTACGTGGGGGTCTCCGGCTCGGCAGAGCGTCCGCCGCCGAGAGCACCGGCGCCGCCCGCGGAACGTGCCCGGTCGGTCTGGATGCGCTGGAGCAGCTCGTCCACGGTGGGGAGCTTGTTGCTGTCGGTGTCGCCGCCGGAGGAGCCGCCGCCGTCCCAGCCGCCGTGGCCCGCGGGCTCGGCGTGGGCCGCCGGAGCGGCCGGAACGGCCGGAATCGCCGGAGCCGAGGGGAGCGGCGGGGTCTCGCCGTAGCCGCGTACGGTCTGTTCGTCGGCGCGGCCGAGGGGCAGGCCCAGCGGGTCGGAGGTACGCGGGTCGGCCGAGAGCGGCGCCGAGGACAGCGAACGGTCGAAGGCGTCTTGGCGCGCCGGGCCTGCCGAAGCGGCCGGCAGCGCGGTGCCCAGCGGGTCGCCCGCGCCGAACGGGCTCTGGGAGCCGTTGCCGTAGGCAGGCTGCTGGTCGGGCGCCCCGTACGGGGACTGCTCGGCACCCGAGCCGAAGGGCTGCTGCTGCTCAGGGGCGCCATAGGGAGACTGGTCGGGGACGCCGTAGGCGGCGGGCTGCTCAGGGGAGCCGTAAGAAGGCTGGTCGGAGGAGCCGTAAGAAGGCTGGTCGGAGGAGCCGTAGGGAGTCTGCTCAGGGGAGCCGTAGGGAGTGTGCTCAGGCGAGCCGTAGGAAGGCTGGTCGGAACCCGCGCCGGAGCCCGCGCCGCCGAACGACGGGTCGCCCACGCTGAACGTGCCCTGCGGGCCGGTGCCCGAGCCGAGTGCCTGGAGGTCGGCGGCCGTGGAACTGGGGTCTGCGGCGTAGTGCGCGGCGGCCGGGGTGAAGGACGCCGGGGGCGTGGGTACCGGCTGCGCGTCGGTGCCGTTGCGGGAGCCGAGGAGCCCCCCGATCGCACCGGCACCTGGGGCGCCCGGACCGTGCCCGCCCTGGCCATGACCGAGCGCGTCGTTCATGGAGACCGGCTGGGTGAGACCGGCGGCGGGCCGCTCGGCCGGAACCTGCGGCTCGGGGACGGCGCCCTGCGGGCCGCCCTGGGCCTTGAGCGGGTCGGCGGCGAGCTCGGCCTCGGTCTTCTCCGGGGAGGAGTCGTGCTGCCAGGGGAATTTGGGCTTGTCGAAGGTGATGGTCGCCCAATAGTCGTCGTCGGCCATCTCGTCGCTGGCCTGGCCGCTGGGCGGCGGTGGCGCGGGGGCCGCCTGGGCGGGAGCGGGCGTGGGCGCGGCGAGCGGACCGGCGGCGAGCGGCGCGCCACCGTGCTGAGCACCGCCATGCTGGCCACCGCCGTGCTGACCGCCACCGTGCTGGCCACCCGCAAGCTGCGCACCGGCGGCGTGCTGGCCGCCGCCCTGCTGGCCGCCCGCGACCCGGCGGTCGAACGCCGGCTCGGGCTGGCCGGGCCCGTAGGACGCGTTGTCGTAGCCGGTGCCGTAACCGTCCTCGGCCTGTTCGTCGGCCGGTGCGGAGCGGTAGCCCCGGGACGGCTGCTGCTCGTCGGCCATCCAGTCGTCGTCCTCGCGGGCCGCCCTGCTGGCCCGCATGCCCAAGGCCACCAGGACGACCACCAGGACCACGACCACTATGAGGCCGAAGACCACGATGTAAGAAGTCATGCCACCACCCAATGCCTTGGCCCTGCGGCCCGCGGGTTCGTCCTGATTATCGCTAGCGGCCGGGTCCCCGATGGGGGCCTAGACCGATTCTGACCGACCGCTATGACCGTTGTCACACCTTTCGCGCACATCTACCCTCACACGGCGTGCCCCGATCAGCCAATTCGGCCGACCAGTACACCCCCGGCTGTTCTGCCCCTCCAGGACCTGGTCCGTCCCTGTTTCCCAACGGCCTCAGGGTTGAACGCGCCTACTCTGTCCCGAAGTTCCCGATGATCCTGCCCCGGCCCACCGTGTGCTTGGCGATGGCGCCGAGCGAGTCCTTCAGCGTCGCGCCGGGCCGGAACGGCGCCAGGTCGTCGAGCGCATAGATCGTGAACCGGTATCGGTGCTTCTCGCCCCGTGGCGGGCAAGGCGGTTCATATCCCACCTTCTTGCCGGTGTTCTGACCCTGAACCCAGGTCTTGTCGATACGGGTGCCCTCGACGAGGTCCTGCGTGTTCTCGCCGATGCCCGCGATCACCCAGTGCACGTACGCCCCGTTTTCGGCATCCGGGTCGTCCACCACGATCGCGTACGAGCGGGTGCCGGCGGGCTTGCCCCGCCATCCCAGCGGAGGGGTCTTGCCCTGTCCGCCAGAGTACGCCGCGCAGCCGTAACGTGTGGGCAAGTCCTGCCCATCACGGAAGACCTGGCTGTTCACGGGGAACCACTCGGAGAGCTCGGCGCTCTTGTTCTGGGGCAGCCCGATCAGCCCGCACCCGCTCAGCGCCCCGCCGAGCAGTGCAACGCCGGTCGCGGCCAGGCCTGGACGCCGCTTCCTGCTCATCATCGATACGCCTTCCCACAGCCCCCGCCGCCCGCCCCGCCAGGGACCGGCCGCGCTTGACTGAACCTTCGGGACTGTCCTCGTCCGGCCCACCCTGCCAAAAGGGCGAACCGTACTCCGACCGACCCCTCGGAGACGGCTCACGCCCGGCCACCCTGTCAGGGACAGACCGTGGCCGACTTTCCTGGGCGAGATCGTACGCCGCGCTCCCGCGGATCCGGTCCATCTCGGCGGTGGGCGCACCGCGCCGGTGGTGCACCCTTCCTCGTCGGCCACAACCATAGGCGGTCGACGGGGGTGGAACGGGCCTTTTCTCCCCGGGGACGACGGCGCTCCCGGAGCGTCCCACTGTGACGTTCATCATGGGATCTTTATCCTTCTGTGTCCGTTATGCGGCGAAGGAGTGCAGAAGTTCGCTGGCTCGTAACGTTCCAGATTGCTGATCCGGAAACTTTTTGGATTCTTTTGTGGCTCTTGGTTGGCGCTCGACCTGCTCCATGAGCTAGTTTGTGAATGTCTTCACAAGCCGACCGTGAACATTGGAGGGCCGCGATGGCCAGGACCGCCGAGGGAACCCCTGGCGCTCCCCACATCCTGATCGTGGGTGGCGGCTATGTGGGCATGTACACCGCGCTTCGCCTGCAGAAGAAGCTCAAGCGCGAGCTCAAGCGAGGCGAGGTCAAGGTCACCGTCGTTGACCCGAACGCGTACATGACGTACCAGCCGTTCCTCCCCGAAGCCGCCGCAGGGAACATCTCCCCGCGGCACGTGGTGGTGCCGCTGCGCCGCACGCTGCCCCTCTGCAACGTGCGCAACGCCCGGGTCACCGAGATCAACCACGAAGAACGCTGGGCGATCGTGCAGCCGCTGGCCGGGCCGCCGGAGCGGATCTCCTACGACTACATCGTCATGGCCGCCGGCGCGGTGCCGCGGATCCTGCCGATCCCGGGCCTGGCCGAGAACGGCATCAGCCTCAAGACCGTCGGCGAGGCCATCCACCTCCGCAACCACGTTCTCGCGCAGCTGGAGATCGCCGAGTCGACCGACGACGAGGAGATCCGCCGCAAGGCCCTCACGTTCGTCTTCGTCGGCGGCGGGTTCGCGGGCGTCGAGGCGGTCGCGGAGATCGAGGACATGACGCGCGACGCCACCAAGTACATGCGCAAGGTCACTCCGCGCGACCTTCGCTTCTACCTGGTCGAGGCGGCCGACCGGATCCTGCCCGAGGTCGGCCCGGACATGGGCAAGTGGACCGCCGAGCAGCTGCGCGGCCGGGGCATCGACGTCAAGATGAAGACGTTCCTGCGGTCGGCGGTCGGCGGCGACATCGAGCTGTCGGACGGCAGCGCGTTCCCTGCGGGCACGCTGGTCTGGAACGCGGGCGTCAAGCCCTCGCCGGTCGTCAAGGCGAGCGACCTCCCGCTCGACGACCGCGGCCGGATCAAGGCCACCGAGTACCTCACCATCGAGGGCGTGGTGGGCGCCTGGACCGCGGGCGACAACGCCGCGGTGCCCGACCTCACCCAGGAGGGCATGTTCTGCCCGCCGAACGCCCAGCACGCGCTGCGGCAGTCGAAGGTCCTCGGTGACAACATCATCCGCGCCCTCCGCGGCAAGTCGCTCAAGCCGTACGCCCACAACAACCTGGGCGCGGTGGCGGGCCTCGGCCTGCACAAGGGCGTGGCCAACCCGATGGGCTTCAAGCTCAAGGGCCTGCCGGCCTGGTGGTTCCACCGCACCTACCACGGGATGATGGTGCCGACGTTCAACCGCAAGATGCGGGTGCTCGCCGACTGGACGCTCGCGCTGTTCTTCAAGCGCGAGACGATCTCGCTCGGCACGATCGAGCAGCCGCGGGCCGACTTCGAGCTGGCGGCGACCGACGACGCCAAGCAGATCGAGGCCACCGAACGAGTCGCCTGACGACGAACAAGCCCCGCCGATCCCCACCAGGATCGGCGGGGTTTTTCGTCATAGGCGAACCGGGCCGGGTTTGGGAGAGAATCGACGGGTGCGGATCGGCATCCTCGGCCCCTTGGAGGTGGCCGCCAACGGCCGCCCGGTCGAGGTGGGCGGCGCGCGGCTGCGTGCCCTGCTGATCCTGCTGGCCCTGCACGCGGACCGCACGGTCTCGGCCGACCGGCTGATCGGCGACCTCTGGGAGGATCGCCCGCCGAACGCCGCCGCCAACGCCCTGCAGTCCCTGGTGTCACGGCTGCGGCCCCTGATCGGCCGCGAACGTCTGGAGTCGAGACCGGGCACCTACCGGCTCCTCGTTCCACCGGCGGCCGTGGACGCGTACGACTTCGAGACCAGGGTCGCCCGTGCCCTCCGTACCGATGACGCCACCGAACGCGCGTCCGCCCTGCGAGAGGCCCTCGCGCTCTGGCGCGGCCCCGCACTGGAAGACGTGGCGGGCATGCCGTTCGCCGAGGGCCCCGCAGCACGACTCGAAGGTCTTCGGCGCACAGCCCTGGACGAACGCATCGAAGCCGACCTCGCACTAGGCCGTCACGCCTCCCTCATCCCCGAGCTGAAGGCACTGACCGCGGCCGATCCCCTCCGTGAGCCGCTCCGCGGCAAACTGATGCGAGCCCTGTACGCGGCGGGCCACCAAGCCGACGCCCTGGCCGAATACCACTCCGCGAAGCACGCCCTGGCCGAGACATTGGGCGTAGACCCCGCCCCCGACCTGGAGAACATCTACCTAGCCGTCCTCCGCCAAGACCCGGCCCTCGCTATCGGTGACGTGAATCCCACTGACGGTGTGGGTGCTGTGAATGGCACGTTCGCCACGGGTGCCGTGGGCGGTGCTGAGGCAGCGGACGCTTCGGAGGCTGTCAGTACGACGGCGAGGGCGGGTGTTGACGCTCGCGGCGATGGTGCGGCGGCGACCGGAACGGACGCGGCGGGCGAGGAGCGGCGGATCGGGAACCTGCGGGCGCGGATCACGAGCTTTGTGGGACGGGATGACGATCTGGCCCAGGTAAGCGAGTTGCTCGTCGGGCAGCGGCTCGTGACGTTGACCGGGCCCGGTGGCGCCGGGAAGACGCGGTTGTCGCTGGAGACGGGCGAACGCTGGCTGGGCCGGGCGCGTGACGGCGTGTGGGTGGTGGAGTTCGCGCCGATCACCGACCCGGCGGAGGTGCCGCAGGCCGTTCTCACGGCGCTGGGCCTGCGGGAGACGGTCTGGCAGGCGGCGGGCACGGCGCGCGTGAAGCTTGAGATCTCCGATCCGCTGGACCGGCTGGCCGCCGCGCTCGCGCGCAAGCGGCTGCTGCTCGTTCTCGACAACTGCGAACACCTCGTCGACGCCGCCGCGCACCTGGCGGACCGGCTGCTGGCGGACTGCCCGGGGGTACGGATCCTCGCGACGAGCCGCGAGCCGCTCGGCATCACGGGGGAGTCGCTGTGGCCGGTCGACCCGCTTCCGCCGCCGCCACCCGACGTACGGGCCGTCGAGGCGCTGAACCATCCCGCGGTGCGGCTCCTCGCGGACCGCGCGGCGGCGGTCTCCCGGGGCTTCGCGGTGACCGAGGGCAACGTCGCCGACCTCGTCCAGATCTGCCGGGCGCTGGACGGGATGCCGCTGGCGATCGAACTCGCCGCCGCCCGCCTGCGCGCGATGACGCCCGCCCAGGTCGCGGGCCGCCTGAGCGACCGGTTCGGTCTCCTGGCGGCGGGCAGCCGGACCGCGCTGCCGCGCCACCAGACGCTGCGCGCCGTCGTCGAATGGAGCTGGGATCTGCTCGATCCGGCCGAACGGGCGTTGTGGCGGCGGCTCGCGGTGTTCACCGGCGGCGTCACGACGGCGAGCGCCGAGGAGGTGTGCGCCGGTCCGGAGCTCCCGCGCCACCGGGTCTTCGACGTGCTGATCGCCTTGGTCGACAAGTCGCTCGTGACGGCCGGCGATGACGGCGAGGAGGGGCCGCGCTACCGGATGCTGGAGACGATCCGCGCGTACGGGCTGGAACGGCTGGCCGAGGCGGGCGAGGAAGAACAGACAAGACGCGCGTACGCCACGTACTTCGTCGAACTGGCCGAGACGGCGGAACCCCACCTCTACCGCGCCGAGCAGGTGGACTGGCTCGCCAGGCTCACCGCCGAGCACGACAACCTGCACGCCGCGCTGCGGTGGGCGATCTCGACCGGCGACGCGCCACTGGCCGTGCGATTCTGCGCGGGGCTCGGCTGGTACTGGTTCCTGCGCGGGCAGCTCAAGGAGAGCGCCGACAGCATCATGTGGGTGCTCAACCTGCCCGGCCTCCCCGAAGACCAGACGACCGCGGTCGCCCTGGCGCTCGGCGCGATGACCATGATGGACACGCAGTACGAGGGCGAGCACACCACCGCCCTGCTGTCGCGCGCACGCCGGATCTGCGATGCGTTCGACGAGGAGGACCTGCAGCCCGTACTGCGGGTGACGAACGTCGCGCTGAGGATCTACCAGAGGGGATGGGACAAGGAGGCCGTCACCCTCATGGACCCGCTTCTGCGCGACCACGATCCGTGGGTACGCGGCGTGGGCCGTTTCATCTGCGGCCAGTTCGCGCTCAATTTCGGGCACGGCGACGCCGGGGCCGTGGACTTCGCCCGCGCGCTGGAGGACTTCCGCCTCGTCGGCGACCGCTGGGGGCTCGCGTTCACCCTCACCGCGCAGGCCGAACTCGCCGGCCGGCGCGGCGACCACCGCGAGGCCGTCACCCTCTACGAGGAGTCGATCCGGCTCAACGAGGCCCTGGGCTGCGGACCGGTCCCGATCATGCAGAGCCACGTGAAGCTGGCGAACGAGCTGGCGCTCCTCGGCGAGCAGGACCGCGCCGTCAAGATGCTCAACGTCGCGCTCCGCGAGGCGGAACGGACCGGCAGCCCCGAGGGGATGGCGGCTCTGCACTACCAGCTCGGCGAGATCGCGCGCCACGACGGCGATCTCACCGGAGCCGCCCGGCACCTCGACCGCGCGTACGAACTGATCTCGGCGAACGCCGGCCCGCCGCACCTGCGCGCCCTGGTCCTGTGCGCGCAGGGACACCTCGGCCTCGCGCACGGCGAGCTCGCCTCAAGCCGGACGCTGCTGCTCACGTCGGTGCAGACCGCCGTCCACACGATGGATCACCCGATCATCGCGCACGTCCTGGTGGCGCAGGCCGCGCTGGCCCTCCGCGAAGGCGACGCGGAACGTTCCGCCTACTGTCTCGGCACGGCGGACGGCCTGCGCGGCAGCCGCGACCAGTCGTTGCGCGATGTCCTGCTGGTCGAGGACGCCACGCGCAAGGTCCTCGGCGAGACCGCGTTCACAGCCGCTTACGAACGAGGTCTCGCCGCGACCCTGGACGACGTCCTGAGCGCCTTCGCCCTGGACCGCCCGGCCCCGTTGATCATTTGACGCTTCTGAACCGCTGGTTCTTCTTGGTGCTGCACTTCCAGATGGTGGTGAGGGCCTTGTTGCGCTTGCTGGCACCCGCGATGTCCAGGCACTTGCCTCTGGCGTACCGGCTGAACAACCGGTGGTCGGGCGTGTACCAGAACAACTGCCTGGTGTAGTTGTCGCCGTACTTCTTGTTACGGCACTGCCGCTGGGTTACGGCGGAACCATTGCGCGTGCCGTCCACGGTCAGGCACAGCCCGCTGTACCGGTTCTGGATCGCGTAGATGTAGTGGCGGACACCTCCCGACCCCGGGGCCTGGACGAGCCAGAGCGCCCACTGCATGTTGGCCTGCCTCAGGCAAGACCATTGGTCGGCGCGCACCCCTTGGCGCTTGGACCAGCCAGGGATCTCAATACACTTCTTGGAATGCTCTGCGCGGAGGCGCGTCCACGCGGGGCGCTTAAGAGCACCGGCACCCTCTGCTGCGGCAGCCGGGCCAGGCGTAGCCGAGCCGGACGTAGCAGGGCTAGGCGTAACCGAGCCGGGCGTAGCCGGGCCGGGCGTAGCCGGGCCGGGCGTAGCCGAAGCCGCCGAAGAGAACAACGTGGCCGAAACCGCGCAGGCCGAGCCGATCACGGCGAGCGCGCGAAGGTGATGGGACATCTGCCTCTCCCGAGTTCGGTGACGTCCCAGACCCAACCCCACCGGCGTCTCCGGTCCGTCTCTCGTCCAGCTCAGGTGGGCAGGGGGCGGTCGTTCACGACGTGCTTCATGACCAGGGTGGAGTTGAGCCGCTGTACGCCCGGCAACGCGGACAGCACGTCGTCCTCCAGTTCCTGGTAGGCGGTGAGATCAGCGGTGACGATGCGCAACAGGTAGTCCGGATCACCGAAGAGACGCTGGGCCTGTACGACCTCCGGCACCCGCGCGACCGCCTCCTCGAAACCGAGCAGGGTCTCCCGGTCCTCCTGGCGCATGGTGACGAACACGAGGGCCTGGAAGGTCAACCCGAGAGCGGCGGGGTCCACGAACGCCCGGTAGCCCGTGATCGTTTTACTGCGTTCCAGCTCCCGGAGCCGGCGGTGACACGGGGACACGCTCAACCCCACCCGCGCCGCCAGCTCTGTGATCGTCAACCGCCCCTCCTCCTGGAGGACAGCAAGGATCTTCCGGTCAACGGCGTCCATAGAGAAAATCCTTCCACAAACAACCGTTCACCCGCCCAAACTTAGAAGCACTTTCGGGCAATTCGAACGTACTCTCCCCATCACCTACCACCAGGGAGAGGAAAACGTGGCCCTCAGCTCCGTGCTCGCATTCTGGACGGTCGCCCTGCTGCTCATCGTCGTACCGGGCGCAGATTGGGCTTTCACCATCAGCGCGAGCCTCAATGGCCGTTCCGTCATCCCGGCCGTAAGCGGCCTAGTAGTGGGCTACGCAGCGGTCACCCTCATCGTCGCCGCCGGCGTCGGTGCGCTAGTGGCCGGATCCCCGGCGCTTCTGAACACCATCACCCTCGTGGGCGGGGCCTACCTGATGTGGCACGGTGCGATGACGTTCGCCCGCCCGGCCACACCGCACGCCGACGCGCCACCCGGCACCGACTGGAAGACCTTCCGCCGCGGGATCGGCGTCAGCGGCCTCAACCCCAAGGGCCTCCTGATCTTCGTGGCCCTCCTGCCGCAGTTCACCGACCCCGACGGCACCTGGCCGGTCGCCGGGCAGATCGGCATTCTCGGCCTGGCGTTCATGGTCTCCTGCGGCCTCTTCTACCTCTGCCTGGGAACCCTCACCCGCACGACGCTCCACACCCGGCCCTCCGCCGCCCGCCTGACGAGCCGCGTCGCCGGAGCCGCCATGGTCGCCCTCGGCGCCTGGCTCCTCCTACCGATATGAATCCGCCTATAGGGCCGCATCCATATCCATATTGGACCGACCGGATGTCCCTCTGGTGTGCTCTGTCCCGTGCTCATGACCGCCCGCCACTCCGCCCGCCGGGTGATCGTGACCATGGTCGCGCTCCAGGTCGCCGCCTCCCTGGGCTACTTCTCCGTGATGACGCACCTGGTCGCGCACCTGCGGCACGACCTGGGACTGCTGGCCGGAACGATCGGGCTGGTCCTCGGCGTCCGGCTCGGCGTGCAGTACGCGCTGCTCCTGCCGGTCGGGGCGATCACCGACACGCTCGGCGCGCGCCGTACCGGGGCGATCGCCTGCACCACCCGCGCACTGGGCTTCGCCCTCCTCGGCACCGCCGAAGGCCTGACGACCTTGCTCTGCGCAGCCGTCCTCGTAGGAGCGGGCGGCGCCCTCCTTCACCCTGCGGCCCAGACCATGCTGGCGGGCGTCACCCCATCCCGCCGCTCCGCCGGCTTCGCCGCGTACGTGGCCACCCAGCACATCGGAACGGTGGTGGGCCCGCCGATCGGCCTGGCCCTACTCACGTTCGGCTTCGCCTTTGTCGCCGGCACGGCCGCCGTCCTGTGGGCGGCCGCCGGGGCCCTCTTCTTCCTCCTGCCCCGCCACGACCCGAACTCGGCCCCGCGCAATCTCATCGCAGGAATCCGAACGGTCCTCCGGGACCGCACCTTCGTGCTCTTCGCCTTGGCGACCGCCCCCACAACGCTGCTGGCCAACCACATCATGACCGCCGTGCCGCTCCTGGGCTTCTCCCGCGGCACAGCGACGCTCTCCTTCTCCGTACTGGCCGCGGTAGCCGCGGCCGCCCAACCGTTCGTAGCCGCGCACCACCGTGGCGAACGCCCCTGGGTCCTCCGCCTGGGCCTCTTGTGTGCTGCGGCCACCTTCCTGATCCTGACTTCCCTGGACGGCACGGAGACCAACCTCCTGATGCTCGCCGCCGTCCTCAACGGCATCGCGAACGGCCTGATCCAGCCCGCGATCTTCCAACGCGCCGCCCGCCACGCCCCAGCCGGCCGCTTCGGCTCGTACTACGGAGTCCTGGCGTTCTTCTCGGGCATGTTCGCCTGCGCGGGCGACCTGGTAATCGGCCGCCTCTTCGACCAGGACCCCACAGGCACGACCACAGCCCTCCTGGCCGTATCCGCCTTCGCCCTAATCGCCGCAGTAACAACCCGAGGCCCCTAACCCCCACCAATCACACCCACACCCCCACCACTCCCACATACCTGCCACAATCCACCCGCAATCCCACACCGCCCCGCCGATCCCCGCCGATCCATGCCTACTGCCCGCCCGCACGCGCCCAATCTCCGCGCGCGTGCACGTTCGGTGGCGGGCGTGTCGCGCCTGCCGGTCTCGTCGCGCCACCAGCCTCCTGCGCACCCACCCACATCGCGCGTGTCGTTCCCACACCGGCGCCTTCCGGCCTCCAAGCGTGCTGTACCCGCTTGTCGCCTGTGCGTGTGTCACTTGCCGACTACAGCGGACGTGCCACTCCTGCCGGTCTCATCGCGCATGCTGGTCCGACCCACGTGCCGATCTCCGCGCCTGTGCTGCGTTCGGCGGCGGGCTGTCGTGTCTGCTGGTCTTATCGCGCGTGCTGGTCCCCGTGCTCACCAGCCTCTATGCGCTGCCCGCATGTGCTGGTTCTGCGCGTGTGCCGCGTCCGGCAGGGCGTGCGCGTGCGTGTGGAACCGCCCGCGCGCAGGCGCGGTGGTCGTCTGCTGCGCGGGTCTGCGTTCTCGCTGCTGATGGCGTGGCTGTGGTCATGATCGCGCATCCTTGCGCGCTCGCGTGCGCGTTCGCCGCGCCCGGCAGATCTGAGAGCCGTGCGGCCGCGCTCAGCGGGAGTATGTCGCGTTCGCTGTGTGGTCAGCGGTTGGTTGCCGCGTGGGGGGCGGGTGTCGCGCTGTGGTGGGTTTGCTGGGCGGCGGCGCCTTTGCGGCGCCGCCGCTGGAGGGTGTTAGACCTTGCGCTTGAAGGCCCGCATGGACAGGGGGATGAAGACCGCGGCGATCGCCACGCCCCAGATCATGGCTTGGATCGCGGGGCTCAGGACCGGCTGGGACACGCTCGGGTTGGTGACGTCGTGGCCGATCAGGAGGCCGCGGATCGCGTCGCCCAGGAGGGAGACCGGGTTGTTCTCCATGATGGCGCGGATCCAGCCCGGGTACTTGTCGGTGACCGGGATGAAGGCGTTGCTGAGGAACGAGACCGGGAAAATGATGGTGAAGCCGAAGATCTGGACCTTTTCCGGCTCGTCGACGGCCAGGCCCACGAAGACCGAGACCCAGGCGAACAGGAGGGAGAACGCCAGCAGGAGGAGGAACGCGGGGAGCAGGTTGATCCAGTTGGTCTCGACGCGGAAGCCGATGATCAAGCCGACGACCATGACGATGAACATCGACCAGGCCTGCTTGACCGTGTCGGCGATGATCCGGCCGGCCAGGGGGGCGGAACGGGCGATGGGGAGGCTTCGGAAGCGGTCGAAGACGCCCTTGGTGACGTCGTTGTTGAGGCCGACGCCCGTGGTCATCGAGGCGAACAGGGCGTTCTGGACGATGATCCCCGGGATGAGGATCGGCAGGTAGTCCTGGACGCTTCCGGCCATCGCTGGGCCGAAGACGAAGGCGAAGAGCAGCACGAACATGATGGGCTGGACGCTCAGGTCGACCAGTTCCATCGGGTTGTGCTTGATCTGCACCAGGTTGCGCCAGGTCAGCGTCATGGTGTTGCGGAGCCCGGTGGGCAGGCCGACCTGGCGGGGCAGCTCTCGCGTGACGGTGGCGGTGGTCATGCCTTGGCCCCTTCCTGGGACATGAGCTCCTCGGCTTCGGCCTCGAAGTCGTCGGTGTGGTGTCCGGTCAGCGCGAAGAAGACCTCGTCGAGGGTCGACTTGCGCAGGGCGAGCTCGCTGAGGACGACGCCCGCGTCGTCCAGCTTGCGCACGACGGCGGCCATCACGGCCGGGTCGGTGACCGGGGCCGAGATCAGGCCGTCGCGCTGCTCGGGGGTGGCGTCGAGGAGGTCGGCGACGACGCGGGTGACCGTCACCTGGTCGGCGGCGTTGACCGGGCGCAGCTGCAGGACCTGGCCGCCGGCCTGGGCCTTGAGCTGGTCGGACGTGCCGTGCGCGATCACGGTGCCGTGGTCGATGACGATGATGTCGTCGGCGAGGTTGTCGGCCTCTTCGAGGTACTGGGTGGTGAGCAGGACGGTGACGCCCTCGGCGGTGAGGCCCCGGACGATGTCCCACAGGCCGTTGCGGCTGCGGGGGTCGAGGCCCGTGGTGGGCTCGTCCAGGAACAGGATCTCGGGCCGGCCGACGAGGCTGGCGGCGAGGTCGAGGCGGCGGCGCATGCCGCCCGAGTAGGTCTTGGCGGCGCGTTCGGCGGCCTCGGTGAGCTCGAAGCGTTGGAGTAGCTCGGCGGCGCGCGCCTTGGCCGAGCTGCGCGACAGGCCGACCAGGCGCCCGATGAGAACGAGGTTCTCGGTGCCGGTGAGCATCTCGTCGACGCCCGCGTACTGCCCGGTCAGGCCGATCAGCTGGCGGACCCGGTGCGCGTCCTTGACCACGTCGTAGCCGCCCACCTGGGCCGTGCCGGCTGTGGGGCGCAGAAGCGTGGCGAGGATCCGCGTGGTCGTCGTCTTGCCCGCCCCGTTCGGACCAAGGACGCCGAGCACCGTCCCGGCATCGACCTGCAGCGATACTCCGCACAACGCCTTGGTCTCACCGAAGTGCTTCACCAGGCCGTCGGCCTGGATGGCGTGTGACATCTGATCTCCTAGGTACTGTGTTCGCCGGACATCTCGCGGCCCCGGATGCGGCGGCGTGCAAACTTACAGCCGCCCGGTCGGGGAACGCATCCAGTTTTTCCGGCGGTTCTGGCAGATCGCTGGCAGCCCGCCGAGGTCCAGACCACTCTCGCACCCGCCTCGGACAAAACGCTGAGACGCTGGACAGTGCTGGACGAAATGTCAGTATTGAGAGGTATGGAGAGGACTCCCGGGCCGCCCGCGCGGCAACTCGCCCGGCGGATCGTCCGGCAGCGCCAGGACCCCCTTCGCCTGTTCTCGGGCCTGGTGGCCACCTATGGTGACGTGGTGCGTTACCGGCTCGCCGGGCACGACTTCTATATCCTGCGCCGTCCTGAGCATGTTGAGCACATCTTCGTGTCAAATCAGGGCAAATACGCAAAGTCATTTCAATACCGTCTGTTGGCGATAGGGCTGGGCGAGGGCCTGCTGACCAGCGGGGGAGAACGGTGGGCGCGGCAGCGGCGCCTCATCCAGCCGATGTTCGCCAAGCGGCATCTGGACGTCTTCGCGGGCCCCATGACGGCGGCGGCCACCGACGCTCTGGCCGGCTGGAAGAACGTTCCGGACGGCGGACGGCTGGACGTCGCGGCCGCCATGAACAAAATGACCCTCGACGTGGTGGGCAGGGCACTGTTCGGCGCGGACCTGACAGAGGCGGCTGTACGGATCGGGCCCGCGCTCACCGTGGTCCTGCGTGGCGCCATCCAGGCCGCGCGTCTCGTCGTGCTAGCGCCCGGCGTCCTGTCGTACGGGACGCCGCTGATGGAACGTATGCCAGGCCGCTGGTTCAAGCGGTTGCGGGATTCGCTAGGAGAACTCGACGCCGTGGTGGCCGAGCTCATCGACGTACGGCATGGCGCGGCAGAGCCAGGGGACGACCTGCTCGGCCTGCTCCTGACGGCGCGCGACCCGGAAACGGGCCGGGGAATGAGCCGTTGCCAGATTCGTGACGAGCTGATGACGTTCCTGCTCGCCGGGCACGAGACCACCGCGAACGCCCTCAACTGGACGTGGTATCTGCTCTCCCTCCATGTCGAGGCCAGACGACGGCTCTTGGCGGAGGTGACCGAGGTACCGGACGGGCGGATTCCCACTGCCGGAGACGTCGAACGACTGGTCTGGACGAACGCGGTCGTAAGCGAGGCCATGCGGCTCTATCCACCGGCGTGGATCCTGCAACGCCAGGCCACCGAGGACGACGAGATCGACGGCCATCACGTACCCGCGGGCAGCCTTGTGACGGTCCCGCCGTATCTGGTGCACAGGCATCCCGACGTCTGGCCCAACCCCGAGGGCTTCGATCCCGAACGTTTCATGCCCGGGGCGGACGAGGGCCGGCACCGCCTCGCGTACATCCCGTTCGGCGCCGGCCGCCGCATCTGCGTCGGCGCGGGTTTCGCCCGGCTGGAAGCCGTGCTGCTCACCGCCATGATCGCGCAGCGCTGCACGTTCGACCTCCTCCCGGGCGCGCGGATCAGGCCCGAGGCCACCGTCACGCTGCGACCACGTGATGGCTTGCCGATGACGCTCCACTGGCGGGAGCCCCCGGGGATCTAGACTCGTGCCCGTGACGTCGGTGCGGCGCGCCCACCAGCCCGACGGCGGGAGCACGCGCCTGCGGCCGCCCGCCCATCGGGTCTCTCCGCGCGCCATCGCCCACTGGGCGATCGAGTACTTCCTGCTCTGGGGCCTCGGATTCGGCCTGTCCTGGGGCGTGGCCGCCTGGATCGACGACGCCGACTGGGACGGCCTGCCCGGATGGATGATCGGCCGGGTCTGGTGGCTGCCGTTCCTCGTCGGCGCTGCCGGAGTCCTCATGGTGACGGTCGCGCCGGTATGGCGCTACAGAGTGCACCGGTGGGAGGTCAGCTCGGACGTCGTCTACACGCGTACGGGATGGTTCAGCCGCGAATGGCTGCTGGTCCCGGTGAGCCGTATCCAGACCGTCGACACCGAGCAGGGCTGGATCGAGCGCATGCTGGGCCTGGCCACCATCGAGGTCAACACCGCCTCGCACGCCGGATCGTCGGAGGTCGCAGGCCTTCCGGTGGACGTGGCGACGCGCCTGGCCGAGGACCTCGCCCGCCGTGCCCACGACCTCAGAGACGACGCGACGTGAACGTGCAGGAGGGCCAGAGCTCGCCGCCCTCGGACGACCCAGGTGAACTTCCCGTCCCGGACGTGGAAGCGGAGACGACGCCAAGCCCCGGTGGCGCCGAGCCTAAAGACACCGAACCGGTGGCGTTGCGACTGCATCCGCTGACGTTCGTCGTGGGGGCGGCGCGGGAGCTGATCGCGCTCCTCGCCGCCGGTGCGGCGGGGCTGGCGGTCGGCGGCCTGTCCACGGCGTTCTACTTCACGTTGGTCGGGCTGGGCATCGGCTTCCTTTTCCACATGGCGACCTGGGCGACGTTCACCTACACCGTCCAGGAGGACCGCATCGAGCTTCGCCGGGCGCTCATAGCGCGGTCGGTGAAGACCATCCCGCGTGACCGCATCCGGGGTGTGGACATCAACGCGACACTGGCCCACCGGTTGCTCAGGTTGGCGATCGTTCACATCGACGCCGGGGCGGACGGTGGGGAGGGCGAGCTCAACGCGGTCTCGCTACAGGAAGCCGAACGGCTCCGCAAGGTGCTGCTAGCCCGTGCCCCGGTCGCCGAACGAGACGAGCCCGATCCCCAGCGGCGCGTCCTCGGCCGTATGAGGTCGCGCTGGTACGTGTACGCACCACTCAGCGGCGCCTACCTCCTCACCCCGTTCGCCCTCGCCGGCAGTCTCCTCGGCACGCTCTACAACCTGAGCGACGACTTCGGCCTGGTCACCCAGGAACGGCTGGAAAACCTCGGCCACGAGGTGGTCGGCCTCCCGACCCTCATCGTGATCATCCTGGCGATCCTGTTCCTGATCGCCATGCCGGTGATGTCGGTGATCGTGTTCACGCTGTTCAACTGGGACTTCACCGTGTACGAGCGGGACGGCTCAGTGGTGGCCGAGCGCGGCCTGATGGCCAGGCGCAGTGTCTCGCTCGAACGACGCCGCATCCGGGGCGTGGAGCTCGCGGACAACCCGTTCGAACGGCTCGCCGGGGTCGTCCGCCTCGGCGCACTCGTCACCGGCCTGGGCGACGCCGCCCACCGGGGCCGCCTGCTGCCCGCCGCGCCGCGTACCGCCGTGGAGAGCCTGGGGCGGGGAGTGCTCGGGCCGCTGCCCGCGCCGCTCACCATGCATCCGCGGGGCGCCCGCAGCCGCCGCATCACGCGCGCCGTCGCGCCGCCGATAGGAGTGGGGGTGCTGGCCGTCGTGGCGGGCCAGCCGTGGGTAGCGTACGGATGCGCGGTGGCAGCCCTGCTCGCCGTTCCGCTAGGCATCGACCGTTACCGCCAGCTGGGCCACGCCTCCGACGGCGAACGCCTGACCGTGCGGTCCGGATCGCTACGCCGCCGCCAGGCCGTGGTGGAACACGGCGCCGTCGTCGGCTGGCGCATCCGCCAGACGCTCTTCCAGCGCCGCCTCGGCCTGGCCACGCTCATCGTCGCCGTAGGCGCGGGCGATGGCGGCTACCCCGCCGTGGACATGGCCGAGGAGGACGCCGCCGCCTTCGCCGCCGAGATCACGCCCGACTGGCTGGATCCCTTCACCCTCCGCTAGCCGGAGGGACACTTACGCTCGCTATTCGGGTCGGCGGGCGCCGAACATGATCTCGTCCCACGACGGGACGGAGGCGCGCTTGCCCTTGGCCTTGCGGCGGTTACGCGCCGCTGGACGCTGCGGTGCCGCCGGTGGCTCGGCGTTGGCCGCCGCGGCGGGCTCGGTGACCGGCTTGTCGGGACCGGGCATCGCGGGGCGTCCCGCCGGCTTCTTCTTGGCGGGCGTACGCGCGGGCTCGCGGTGACGCTGCGGCTTCGAGGCCTGCTGCTTGGGCTTGGGCTCGGCGGGCTTGGGAGCGGCCTCGTCGACTTCGGCCGAGCTCTCCGGCTCGTCCGTGGAGGCCGCCTCCTGCGCCGGTGCGGCCGTGGTCGGCTCCTGCTCCGCGGTCTCGGCAGCGGCCGACGGAACGTCGCGTTCGTCCTGGCCCTCGTGAACGGCATCCACGTCCCGGGAGGGCTCTTCCTCCTGGACGGCGACATCGTCCGCCGGCGCGGGCTCCTCCGGGCGAGCGAACACAGTGGCGCGCTCCTCCTGGGCCGCAGTAGCGCGCTCCTCACGAACTGTGGCCGCGCGCTCCTCGTCACCATCCGAGCGCTCGCCTTCGCGTGCCGCAGCCGCCTCGTGGCGTTCGTCACGCGCCGAGGCCCCGGGCCGCTCGTCGGACACCGGCTCAGACGAGGCCGGACGCTCCTCACGTGCCGTAGAGGCAGACCCGACCGTCGCGTCGTCGCGCGCGGAGCTGGACGCGGATGTCCCGCCGTCCCGCGTAGCGGCTGGACGCTCTTCGGGCACAGAGCCGGACGGTCGTTCATCGCGCGCGGAGAGGGAAGACCGCTCATCCCCCGCAGAGGCGAGCGGTCGCCCGTCCCGTGCGGTGGCCGGGCGCTCATCCCGCGCAGCGGCGGAAGGCCGCTCATCCCGCGCGGCGGTTGGCCGCTCGTCTCGCGCGGCGGCGGAAGGCCGCTCCTCGCGCGCGGCGGCCGGGCGCTCGTCGCGCGTGGCGGTTTGGTGCTCGTCCCGCGCGGTGGCGGACGGTTGTTCATCGCCCGCGGTGGCTGGGCGGTCATCCCGTGCAGCGGCGGTGGGGCGCTCGTCGCGCGCGGCGGTTAGGCGTTCGTCCCGCGTGGTGGCGGAAGGTCGCTCGTCTCGCGCGGTGGCTGGGCGTTCGCCTCGTGCGGCGGCGGAAGGCCGCTCCTCGCGCGTGGCGGCCGGGCGCTCGTCCCGCGCGGCGGCGGACGGTCGTTCGTCGCGCGTGGCGGCTGGCTGTTCGTCCCGCGCAGAGGGGAACGGTCGTTCGTCGCGCGTGACGGTTAGGCGTTCGTCTCGTGCAGCGGCGGAAGTCCGCTCCTCGCGCGTAGCGGCTGGGCGTTCGTCTCGCGCAGAGGGGAACGGGCGCTCATCCCGCGCGGCGGTTGGCCGTTCATCCCGCGCGGCGGCGGAGGGCCGCTCCTCGCGCGTGGCGGCCGGGCGCTCGTCCCGCGCGGCGGCGGACGGTCGTTCGTCTCGTGCAGCGGAGGAAGGCCGCTCCTCGCGCGTGGCGGTTGGCCGCTCGTCTCGCGCGGCGGCAGAAGGCCGTTCGTCTCGCGCGGCGGTGGGGCGGTCATCCCGTGCGGCGGCGGAGGGGCGCTCGTCGCGCGTGGTGGCTGGGCGGTCGTCTCGCGCAGAGGGGAACGGTCGTTCGTCGCGCGCGGCGGCGGAAGGCCGTTCGTCTCGCGCGGCGGTGGGGCGGTCATCCTGTGCGGCGGCGGAGGAGCGCTCGTCGCGCGTGGCAGACGGGCGCTCGTCGCGTGTGGTGGTTGGGCGTTCGTCTCGTGCGGAGGGGAACGGGCGGTCTTCTCGGGTGGGGCGTTCCTCGTGGATGGCTGGGGGTTCGTCGTCCCAGGTGTCGGCGACACGGACGGTGGGAGGGTCGAGACGTGCGGTGACGGGGGTCTCGCCGGGTGGGGTCGGTTGCGGGCGGGGGTCGACCATGCGGCCGCGTTCGACGATGTACTCGCGGCGGCCTTCGGCGGGGCGCTGCTGCTCGCGGTCGGAGACCACCTTCATGGCGGGACGGCGGGGCACCAGCGGCGTGACCGTGTCGTTCAGCGAGTCGTCCCATTCGACGGCGGTGAGGCGGGCGGCGACCTCGTCAAGGGGGGAGACGTGGCGGCGGCGGGGGTCGAAGACCCACTCCGCCGCGTGCGGGCGCCCGTTGTCGAAGAACGACAGGCGCACCCGCCAGGTGCTGTCCTCGCACTTCCAGGAGTCCCATTCGACCTCTTCGAGGTCCACGCCGCCACGGCCTAGGCGTTCTTCGACCGTTTCGCCGAGGGGCGGCCCGGGCGTCGACTCCCCGGGACGGCGGACGGCCACACGCTGCGCCTGCTGCGCCATGTACTCGCGCTCCTGCAGGACCGGGCCCTCGAACCAGCGGACGCGCTCGACCGGAATGCCCGCCGACTCGGCGATTTCCTCCGCCGTCTCACCGGACCGGATGCGGGCCTGGATCTCCTTGGGACGCAAGGGACTCTCCACTTCGATCTCGAACTGGCCGAGGCGGGAGAAATGCCCACGTACCGCTGCACGCAGCCGGTCGTCGACGGGCAGGGTGAACCGGGTGCCCCGGCCCGCGGTCGCCAGGACGAGGTACGTACCGTCCTCGCTGACCGCGACGAGGCGCAGCTCCTGCATGCGTGTCCTTCCTGCCCTTCCTGACGGCACGGAGGGTGCCGAAAAACCGTCCGGTCGCGAGCCCGCCTCACTCGTGCTCGTGACGATCGGTCGTTCGGCGCCCACCGAGGGCGCATGCGTGCCCTTCCCCCGGACTCCTGAGTCTCTCTTCCGGACACGCCTTGCTGCCAGCACCGTACCCGGCATGTCCGAACATCGCCGCTCTCGAAGCCCTCCTCACGAGGCTGAAGAGGGCACCTGACCAAGCTTGCCCGTGCCGCGGTCCGGCTGGGGTCGCCCTGCCTGATTCTTGTGGATCCTTTTCCACACTGTGCCTGAAGGGGCAGGGGAAGCTCCACTGTTTTGGGTTGCCGACGTCACCTTCGGGGACTGGAACACCCGAGAGGCCCGACTAGTTTCCATTGCGGTGCAACATACGGACGGACCGAAAAGGGGGATTGGTTGATGCGGCGCAGGCTGCCGGATCTCAGTACGACGCAGGTGGTCGCGAGTGGACTGGCGACCCTGGCCGCAGCTTGGGGGGCGTCCTACCTGGGCGTGTACGGGACAATCCTGGGCGCCGCGTTCATGAGCGTGGCGTCCACGGCCGGGGCGGCGGTCTGCAAGCACTACCTGGACCAGGGCAAGCAGCAGTTGCAGGACATGACGCACCTCCAGGACGAGGTACGCGGGCAGGAGGCGGCACGCGGGGCGGCCGCCCGCGCGACCAGCGCCGACCCGACACGGACCATGATCTGGCCCGGTGACGCCGACCCGAACGCCACGCGCGTGGACGGCCTGCCCACGTTCGGTGACGGTGATCCGAACGTCACGCGCGTCGACCGGCCGCCCGCGGAGACGGTGGCGAACACGCTCGCCACCCAGGCAGGCGACCAGGCGGTCAAGGAGGCCGCCTGGCGCGCCGCGTTCGGCAACACCAAGGTGTGGCTCCGGCAGCGCTGGATGGTGCTCGCCGTCTCCTCGGCGGCCGTCTTCGCGCTGGTGCTCGGCGGCATCACGGTCTTCGAGTGGCGTACCGGCGACGCGTTCGGCAACAGCGACGGCAGGGTCTACAAGGCGTTCACCGGTGGTGACGACAGTGGTAAGCCGAGCGAGCGGCCTACCCGGAAGTCGAACGAGCCGAGCACCAAGCCCAGCACCACCCCGTCCGGCACCCCGTCGGGCGAGCCTACGCAGCCGTCGCCCAGCACGTCGACGCCGTCCACTACACCAACTTCTCCCGCGCCTAGTCCTACGCCTTCGACGCAGAGCCCCGCCCCTGCCCCGTCGAATTCCACTCCGGGCGGGGGAGAGCAGGGTGGCGGCCCGAGAACGCCTCCCGCGCAGGAGAACGATCCGAACACCGGTCACGGGTCCGGCTAACGACGGGTTAGCCGCCGAAGACCTGGCGGGTGTACGGGTTGAGGAAACGACGTTCTGGGTCCAGTTGGTCCCGCAGCGCCAGAAAGTCGTTGAAGCGGGGATAGACCGTTTCGAGGTACGTGGCGTCGCGCGTGTGCATCTTGCCCCAGTGCGGACGGCCTCCGGCGGCGGTCATGAGCTCTTCGACGCCCTCGAAGTACTCCTCATGGGTGTCACGGTGGTAGACGTGGATCGCGATGAACGCGGTCGGGCGGTCGTAGGCCATCGACAGCCACGCGTCCTCGGCCGGCAGGAGCCGCACCTCGATCGGGAAGCTGATCCGCCAGCCGCGCTTGTCGAACAGCGTCCGCAGGTCGCGCAGCGTAGGAACGAGCTGCTCACGCGGGATCGCGTACTCCTGCTCCTTGAAGCGCACCGTACGCGGGCTGGTGAAGACCTTGTAGGACGTGTCGCTGAACGTACGCGCGCCCAGCACCCTGGCCGACACGCCGTTGATGAACGGCACGGTGCCCTGGGCGTGGTGGGTGACGCGCTGCAACGCTCCGAAGACGGTGTTGGACAGGAACCGGTCGTCCAGCCAGCCCTTGAACGCGGAGAGCGGCTTGGCCGGGCCCTCGACGCGGTTGTTGCGCTTGGTGAGGCAGCCCTCCGTATGCGGGAACCAGTAGAACTCGAAGTGCTCGTTGGCCGCCTCGAACTCGTCGATCCGCGCCAGCACCTCGTCCCACTTCATCGGCTCCTCGCGCGCCTCCAGGACGAAGGCGGGCACGGTCCGCCAGGTGATCGCGGTGACGACGCCGAGGGCGCCGAGACCGGCCCGCGCCGCGTCGAACAGTTCCGGCCGTTCGTCGCGTGAGCAGGTCACCACGCTGCCGTCGGCGAGGACGAGTTCGAGCGCGGCGACCTGGGACGCGAGTCCGGCGGCGTCGCGGCCGGTGCCGTGCGTCGCGGTCTGGAGCGCGCCCGCGACCGTCTGCTCCTGGATGTCACCCATGTTGGCGAGCGCGAGGCCGTGCTCGCCCAGGACGCGGTTGAGCGCGTGCAGCGGCAACCCCGCCTCGACCGTGACGAGCCCGCTGACGGTGTCGACCGAGCGGACCGCGGTCAGGCCGGTGGGGCGCAGCAGGGTCCCCTCGGCGACGGCGGCTCCGGTGAACGAGTGACCGGTCCCGATCATGCGGACCGTGAGGCCGTCGGCGGCGGCCGAGCGCACCGCTCCGGCCACCTCGTCGGTGGTCCGGGGAGTCGTGACGCGCCGTGGCGTGGCCTGCTGGTTTCCGGCCCAGTTCTGCCACTTTGGTGAGCTTGCGGGGGACATGCGGTGACTCTACCCGGACGGGTGGACGTGAAGAAAGTTCATGTTTACTTATTTTTCCGGGTGCCGGCCAAGCCGATGCCCGCCGCGATCAGTGCGGCGCCCAGCGGCAGCCAGAACGCGGCCCGCGCGCCGTAGGCGTCGACCACCCGCCCGGCGCTGGAGGCGCCGAGCGCCACCCCGAGGCCGACCGTGGTCGACACCAGCGCGAGGCCCTCCGTCAGCTGGTGCCCCGGTACGGACTGCTCGACCAGCCCGTACCCCGGGATGATCGTCGGCGAGATCGCCAGCCCGGAGAAGAAGACCACGAACATCATCAGATAGAGATTGGTGATCAGCAGCGGCGGCACCAGCCCGGCGGCGAGCAGGATCAGCCCGATCCGGAACCGCCGGCCGAGGGGACTGCGCCAGCGCCGCGCCCCGTACCAGAGCGCGGCGCTCCCGCTCCCCAGCGCGTAGCAGCCGAGGAGCAGGCCGGCGAGCACCTTATGGCCCTTCTCCTCGGCGAACGCGATGCCGCTGACGTCGATCGCCCCGAAGACCGCGCCGAGCATCAGGAAGACCGGCGCCATGACCAGGATCGCGGGGTTGCGCAGCACGCTCGTCGGCGCGCCCGCCACGCGCGGCACGGGCGGCGGTTCGGTGCCGCGCTGCGCGGCCAGGGCCAGGCACCCGACCAGGGTGAACGAGGCGGCGACGGCCAGGCCCGCGGCCGGATGCACGCCGGTGGCCACCGCCGTGACGATCATCGGACCGCAGACGAAGATCATCTCGTCCACCACCGACTCGAAGGAGAACGCGGTGTGCAGCCGCGCGGGGGCGTCGCGCAGCGCGTACTTCCAGCGGGCCCGTACCCACGCGCCCAGCGACGGCTGCGTCAGCCCCGCCAGCGCCGCCATGGGGAACAGCGTCCACGTCGGCAACCGCAGCAGCGTGAAGGTGATCAGTGTGGCGAAGCTCGACGCGTTGGCCAGGGCCAGCGGGACGAGGACCCGGCGCTGCCCGTGCCGGTCGGCGAAGCGGGCGCTGAGCGGGGCGCCCACCGCGTAGGCCAGGGAGAGGGTCGCCGACACCGCACCGGCGATACCGTACGATCCGGTAACCGCGGACACGAGTAGGACGATGGCGATCCCCACCATGGACATCGACATGCGCCCCACGAAGCCCGCGGCGACGAAGGTCCGGGTCCCGGGAACGGCCAGCAGTTCCCGGTACGGATTGGCCAAATCTGTCTCCCCACCCCGGAGACGGCCTCCGGTCTCGTCATCGAACCCAGACCTCAGACCCCAGACCCCCAAGATCACGTTACCTGGGCGAAACAACTGCAAAGACAAGTAACCCACCCGTAGCGACCCTCGTTGGGATTGGTTGTGGCCCCTCCTTCACCGCCCCGCGCGTCCGGTTCCGGCATGCCGAACCCCGAGCCCGGCCCTAACGGCCGGAAGCTGAACGGCACTCCCGCGTTCCCTGCGAAGCCCCCGGCCCCCGGCGGCGTGGTGGCGGACGCGGCGGCCCCAGCGGCCTCGGGCGGACGTGCCCAAGGCCCGGGTGGACGCGCCCAGGACCCGCTACCCCAGGACCCGCTACCCCAGGACCCGCTGCCCCAGGACACGCCGCCGCAGGGCGGAGGCGTCCAAAGCCCGCTGCCCCCGAGCAGTCAGCAGGGAGAGCAGCAGAAGCCGCCCAAGGCCAAAGCCAAGGCCAAGCCCAAGACCAAGCGACGGCTGGCGCCGGTAGCGACGACCGGGATCGCCCTCCTGGTCGCGGGCAGCCTCGCCGCAGGCGTGTACGCGGCCATCGACACCCATAAGGACTCGGGCAAGACCACCTCGGGCAAGGCGTCGGAGGCACCGCCCACC
The DNA here is from genome assembly GCF_039533225.1 of Actinomadura fulvescens. Lineage (NCBI taxonomy): Bacteria > Bacillati > Actinomycetota > Actinomycetes > Streptosporangiales > Thermomonosporaceae > Actinomadura > Actinomadura fulvescens. The sequence goes on from NZ_BAAATD010000002.1 coordinate 405,193, forward strand.
GCGCCGCCCCAGGGGCCGGTGACGAACGTGGCGGACGCGGGCCAGGTCGCTCCGCTGCGCCGGGTCGTACCGCCGGACGTCCTCGCGGTGAGCGGCGGAGGCGGCTCGATCACCACGGCTCAGATCGCCAAGATCTCCAAGCTGGGCAAGGTCCGGGACGTGGTGGCGGTCGCGGGCGGCGCCGTCCAGCTCCAGGGACGCGCGATCAACACGTTCGCCGTCGACCCGTCCTCGTTCCGCTCCTGGACACCGCCCGGCACCGCGAAGAAGACCGAGCTGTGGGCGGCGCTCGCCGCCGACCAGTTCGTCGTCTCCTCGTCGGCGGCCGAGCAGCTGCAGCTCAGCCGCGGTTTCCAGTACCCGATCGTGGCCCGCACGATGCCCAGCCTCACCATGGGCGGCTCCGGCGCCCTCGGCCTTCCCGGCATCGACATGCTGGTCAGCCGCAAGACCGGCACCGACCTCGGCCTGGTGCCCAACGTCGCGGTGATGGTGAACGCGCCGGGCGCCGATCCCGTCAAGGTCGTCAGGGGCGTCGGCAAGATCCTCGGAGTGGGCGCGAACGTGGTGAACCTGCACGAGCGGAAGTACCAGGCACCCACCGACGGCGGCCGTCCCGGCAGCTACATGGACCTTTACCGGCAGGCGGCCACCACCTGCCCCGGCCTGTCGTGGACGGTCCTCGCCGCGATCGGCCAGGTGGAGAGCGACCACGGGCGCAACGCAGGCCGTTCCAGCGCGGGCGCCCTCGGCCCGATGCAGTTCATGCCCGCCACATGGAAGGCGTACGGCGTGGACGGCGACCGCGACGGCAAGGCGGACATCATGAACCCCTACGACGCCGTTCCCGCCGCCGCCAAGTACCTCTGCGCCAACGGGGCCGGCAAGGGCGGCAAGCAGCTCTACCGTGCGATCTGGCACTACAACCATGCCGACTGGTACGTCCAGAAGGTGCTGGCGCTGGCGAAGGCCTACGCCGCCCGCTTCCGCTAATCGCTAATCCGCTCATCCGGTAACCCGCCTGCCGTCCGGGGGTGGCCCCTGTCACTCGCGGACGGCTGGTTGGATGGAAGCATGACGACGCAGTACGACGCGCTGCTTCTGTTGTCTTTCGGGGGGCCTGAGGGACCCGACGACGTGCTCCCGTTCTTGGAGAACGTCACCCGGGGGAGGGGCATCCCACGTGAGCGCCTGGCGGCCGTAGGGGAGCACTATCACCTCTTCGGCGGCGTCAGCCCGATCAACCAGCAGTGCCGCGACCTCAAGGCGGCCATCGAGAAGGACCTCAAAGACCACTCGATCGACCTCCCCGTCTACTGGGGCAACCGCAACTGGACCCCCTACCTCGCCGACACGGTCCGGGAGATGACGCAGGACGGCGTCCGGCACGCCGCCGCGTTCGTCACCTCCGCCTACAGCGGCTACTCGACCAACGACCAGTACGTGGAGGACATCGCGCGCGCCCGCGCCGAGGTCCCGGGCGCCCCCGAGATCGACAAGCTGCCCGTGTACTGCCGCCGCGCCGGTTTCGTCGCCCCGTTCGTCGACGCCACCCGGGCGGCCCTAAGCGCCGCGCCGCAGGACACCCACCTCGTCTTCACCGCCCACAGCGTGCCGCTAGCGCAGCCCAATCGCGAGCTCTACGTGGCGGAGCTGGAGGAGGTCGCGGCGACCGTGGCGGACGAGGCGGCGCCGGGCGTTCCGTGGGCGCTCGTCTATCAGAGCCGGAGCGGCCCGCCGAGTCAGCCGTGGCTGGAGCCGGACGTGTGCGATCACCTGGAGACGCTGCACGACGCGGGCGTCCGGTCGGTGGTGACGGTCCCGATCGGATTCGTCTCCGACCACATGGAGGTCAAGTACGACCTCGACCACGAGGCGGCCGCCAAGGCCGACAAGCTCGGGATGCGGTTCGTCCGGGTCCCGACGCCGGGGACGGACCCGCGGTTCGCGGCGCTCGCCCGCGAGCTGCTGACCGAGGCGCGGACAACGGGGGGACGAGCGTGAGCCTGGCCGAAGACCTGCTGGAACTGGCCCTGGAGACCGCCCGCGAGGCGGGCCGCATGCTGGTCGACAAGCGGCCGGTGGGCGGGCCGGACGTGGTGCACACCAAGTCGAGCCCGACCGACGTCGTCACCCAGATGGACCAGGCCGCCGAACGCCTGATCGTCGAGCGTGTCCGGGCCGCCCGTCCGGGCGACGGCTTCCTGGGCGAGGAGGGCGGCACCCACGCCGGCGACAGCGACGTGCGATGGGTGATCGACCCGATCGACGGGACGGTCAACTACCTGTACGACCTGCCCGACTGGGCGGTGAGCGTCGCCGCCGAGGTGGACGGCGTCGCGGTGGCCGGGGTGATCGACATGCCGCGGCGCGGCGAGACGTACACCGCCGTCCGGGGCGGCGGCGCGCTGCTGCGGACGCCCCACGGCGCCCGCGAGCTCCAGGTCAACGCCGGCGTGCCACTCGATCGCGCCCTGGTGGCCACCGGTTTCGGGTACGCGGCGCAGCGCCGCGCGCACCAGGCCCGGGTCCTCACCGGCGTGCTGCCCAAGGTCCGTGACATCAGGCGGGGCGGGTCGTGCTGCGTTGATCTGTGCTCGCTCGCCGCGGGCCGGGTGGACGCCTACTACGAACGCGGCGTCCAGGCATGGGACGTCGCCGCCGGGGCCCTGATCGTGCAGGAGGCCGGAGGCCTCGTCGGCGGCCTGGACGGCGCGCCCGCGAGCCCGGAACTCACCATCGCCGCGGGACCCGGCACCTTCGAGGCCCTCCACGACCTGCTGCGCCCGCTGGACCCGGGCCACGACTGAACACCCCTGGCCTGGCAGGGCCGCGGACGCGGCTCAAGGGCCTGGAGGACGGCGAACGCGGGGAGACCGGGGCCGGTGGGCCCCGGTCTCCCCGTTGGTATCGCGGCGGCGTCCTCAGTCGCAGCGGGGTAGTTCGACGCCGATGTCGTGGTTCGCTGCGATCCGGCGCAGTTCCTTGATCTCCTCCTGACGGATGTCCGCCAGGTAGGTGTCGCCGTCGGCGTGGGCGTGGCGCAGCGACTCGTACGCGTCATCGAGTCGTTGTCTGATCGTTCGTGACAACTCGCCCATGGGCCTCCTTCCGGATCGAGCCGCTCCTACCCACACCTACGCTGAAGGTAAACCTGTTCCAAAGCGGCAATTCACAGGGCCGGCGGAGGGCTGTGCGGCGCCATTCTGAACGGGGCCTTACGGGCGTCTTACGAGGCCCATGTCATATCTGGAAGCGGTGACCGCGGCGAGGCGAGGATGATCGTCGGAGCCGTCTCGGGGGTCTGCGGGGGCGGCCCCCAAGAGCGGCGGGACGGTGGTGCCGCCGGCGCGCGAGCATCCTGAACGAGGGGAACGTGGAGTGCGTGTTCTAGTCGTCGAGGACGAGCGGGTGCTCGCCGACGCGATCGCCACCGGACTGCGCCGGGAGGCGCTGGCCGTGGACGTCGCCTACGACGGGGCGGGCGCCCTGGAACGGGCGGGCGTCAACGACTACGACGTGATCGTGCTCGACCGCGACCTGCCGAGGATCCACGGCGACGACGTCTGCAGGCAGCTGGTCGCGCAGCGCTATCCCGCGCGGATCATCATGCTGACGGCGGCCGGCGAGCTGGACGACAAGGTCGAGGGGCTGTCCATCGGGGCCGACGACTACCTGGCCAAGCCGTTCGCGTTCGCCGAGCTGATCGCCCGGGTGCGCGCGCTGGGCCGCCGCGCCGCCGCGCCGCTCCCGCCGGTGCTGGAACGCGCGGGGATCGCCCTCGACCCGTCGCGCCGCGAGGTGCTGCGCGACGGCCGTCCGGTCGACCTCACCCGCAAGGAGTTCGCGGTCCTGGAGGTGCTGCTGGGCGCGGAGGGCGCCGTGGTGAGCTCGGAGCAGCTGCTGGAGAAGGCCTGGGACGAGCACATCGACCCGTTCACGAACGTGGTGCGCGTCACGATGATGACGTTGCGCAAGAAGCTCGGCGACCCACCGGTGATCGAGACCGTGCCGGGCGTGGGGTACCGGCTGTGAGCCCCCCGCCCGCCCGCGACCCCCGCCCCGGCTCCACGCCCGACTCCGGCCCGACGCCCGGCCCCGGCCCCGGCCCGACGCCCGGTCCCGGTCCCGGCCCCGGCCCGACGCCCGGTCCCGGCCCTGAGCCAGGCCCCAAGCCCGGACCCGAGTCCGGTGCCGACCAGGCGAGCGCGTCGGCGAAGGCCGCCACCGCCGCCCGCCTGGAGCCGTCCGCCGACATCGTGCAGTCCGAGCCGCCGGGCGGGCCGCGGCGCGGGTCGTTCAGGTCGCCCGGCACGCAGCCGGTCATCCAGCCCAAGAACGGCGGCGGGCGCAAGGGAGGCCGGCGGGACAGATCGTCCCTGGCCGAGGACCTCAAGGCGCTGCCGGGCCGGGTGAGCGTGCGGCTGCGGCTCACGCTGCTGTACGGGCTGCTGTTCTTCATGGCCGGCGGCCTGCTCCTCCTGGTCATGTCCGTCCTGATGGCCAACATCCTGAGCGGCATCACCGTCTACGACGTCAACGACCCGCTGACCAACCCCGCGGTCCTCGAAGAGGTGCGGCGCAAGTTCGTCCAGGAGACGATGCGGCAGCTCGTGGGCCGGTCGCTGCTCGCGCTGGTCGGTGTCGGGGTCATCGCGCTGGTGCTGGGCTACTTCGTCGCCGACCGGGCGCTGAGCCCGTTGCAGCGGGTGACGGCCACGGCACGGCGGCTCTCGGAGAGCACCCTGCACGAACGCATCGCGCTCGAAGGCCCGGACGACGAGATCAAGGAGCTGGCCGACACGTTCGACGCGATGCTGGAGCGGCTCGGCCAGGCCTTCGACTCCCAGCGCCGCTTCGTCGCCAATGCCTCGCACGAGCTGCGGACCCCGCTGGCGATCAACCGGACGCTGCTGGAGGTCGCGCTCGGCGACCCGGACGTGTCCCCCGATCTCAAGACCGTCGGCAAGACCCTGCTGGCCACCAACGCGCGCCACGAACGGCTCATCGAGGGCCTCCTGCTCCTCGCCCGCAGCGAGCGGGAGCTGACGGCGCGGGCGACGGTGGACCTCGGTGAGGTGGCGGAGACCGTGCTCGACCTGGCCGCCCGCCGCGAGCACGACAACGAGGTCACCGTCCACCGGGAGCTGACCCCCGGCACCGCGACCGGCGACCCGGTGCTGCTGGAGCACCTGGTGTCCAACCTGGTCGACAACGCGATCAAGCACAACGACGACGGCGGCGACGTCTGGGTCCGGACGGGGGTCCTGGACGGCTTCGCGACCGTCCAGGTGGAGAACACCGGCCCTGTCGTGCCCCACTACGAGGTGGACCGGCTCTTCGAACCGTTCCGCCGCCTGAACTCCGACCGCATCGAGTCCGCCAAGGGCGCCGGCCTGGGGCTGTCCATCGTGCGCTCGGTGGTGCTGGCGCACCGTGGCACGGTCTACGCGACGCCCCGGGCCGGCGGCGGCCTCGTCGTCACCGTCCGCCTCCCCCTGGCCTGAGCGAGCTTCGCCGCTTACCCGCGGCCGTGTTACTTGAGGCCGTTGTTACTTGAGGCCGTTGTCACTTGCGGGCCGCCGTGGCCAGGGTGGGGTCACCGTCGTAGTCCATCTGCAGGCCGGTGAACTTGTCGCTCGCCAGCGACGCCTTGACGTAACTCCACAACGGGATGAGCGCCATGTCGTCGAGGGCCAGCTTCTCGGCCTGCTGCAGGCTGTTGAGCCGTGTGGCGGGCCGGGGGTCCTTCAACGCGTTGGCGAGCGCCTCGTCGAACTGCTGGTTGCGCCAGCCGCTGAAGTTGAGCATCTGGTTGCTCTCTGTAGCGACCTGGTCACCGCCTAGCAGCGGCTGGAGGACACCGTATCCGGAGGGGATGTCGGGAGCCCAGCCGTACGTGAGGAGGCCACCCGGCGAGTCCTTGCCGAGCACGGCCTTGCGCAGCTGCTCGTCCTTGCTGATCTCGACCGTCTTGATCTCGACCGACCAGCCGAGGACCTGCTGGAGCCGCTCGCGGACCAGCTGGGCCCAGCGCTGGTACGCGGGCAGTTCGCGAGCGTAGATCGTCAGCCGGGTCCCCGCCCTGAGCCCCGCCTGCTCGGCCAGCTGCCGGGCCTTGGCCGGGTCGGGCTTCTCGCAGGACGGGCACGCGCCGGGCCGCCCGAAGCCGGGGACCGCGGAGGAGACCAGGCCCGCAGCGGGGGCGTACAGACCGCCGAACACCGCCTCGCTCATCGCCCGCCGGTCGAGCGCGTACGAGACGGCCAGCCGGGCCTCCTTGGACTTGAGCGGGCCGCGCGTGGTGATCGGGACGAGGTAGTTCATGCTCGACGACTGCCGGGTCAGCAGGCCGCGCTCCGACCTGGCCGACGGCAGCCGGTCCGCTCCGATCTCCGCCCAGTCGTACGCGCCCGCGACGAAACCGGTGCGGCCCACGGTCGGCGCGTCGGCCGCGAAGCCGATGGCGACGCGGTCGAGGCGGGCCTTGCCGAGCCCCCACGCGTCGTTGCGGACCAGGGTGAGCTCCTTGTCCCGGGCATAGGAGCCGATCTTGAACGGGCCGTTGCCGACCGGCATGGCGTTGTAGGGCTTGTTGTCGATCTTGAGGGCGCTCGGGGGCACCGGGAAGAAGACGGGGTCGGCCAGCCGCTGGTCGAACTCGCAGTCCGGCTTGTCGAGGGCGACGTCGATCCTGTTCCGCGCGGCGGAGGTCTGCACGCCGGAGAACGCGGTCGCCCGGCCGCCGCTGACCTCGGCGTAGCCCTTGATGTTGGACATCAGGAGAGCCGCCGCGCCGGAGGGGTTCTGCGCGGCGCGGATCCAGCCCCGCACGAACGCCTCGGCGGTCACCGGCTGGCCGTCGCTGAACGTGGTGCCGCCCTTGACGTCGATCTGCCACGTCGTGCAGATGGAGTCGGCCGGGGCGACGCGGGTGGCCAGGAGATTGCGCACGGCCCCGGCGGGGGTGATCTCGGTCAACCCGGTGAACAGCTGCTTGGTCACGAACCGGCTGCTGCCGTACCCCGCCTGCGAGGGGTTGAGCTCCTCACCGCTGTAGAACCGGCTCAGGACCATCTTCATCTGGCCGCCGGTCTTGGGCGTCTCGTCCTTGCCGCCCTTCTCGTCCCCGAAGACGTTCACGGCGATCACCGAGCCCGCCAGGACGAGCGCCACGAGCGCGGCGCTGCCCACCCCGGCGAGCACGCCGACGTTCGGTCGCTTGCGCGGGCCACCAGAGCCGTTAACCCCAGGGCGCCCGCTGGAAGGTGAGGTGACCTGCGGGCTCCCCGGTGAGGTGGCCCCGTGCGGCGGTGAGGCGGCCCCGTGCGGCGGTGGGTTGGCGGCCCCGTGCGGCCATGAAGCGCCGCCTACGTTGCCACCGGGCGCATAGGGAGATGGGGGAGGGGTGTTGTACGGCTGTCCTGGCGCCGCGTACGGACTGTGAGGCGGGTAGGAGCCGCCGGGCTGGGCGAAGCCTGGCGGGAGGGCGGGCGGAGTAACGGGCGGTGGCAGGAGCCGTACCTCATCCGCCTCTGCCGCCGCGGCTCCCTGCGTGAGCACGGCGGCGGGTTGCGCCTGGGACCCGGAGCCCGCCTGCGGAAGGCTGCCCGCCAGAGTGAGAAGACGTACGAGGACCTGCTGCGAGGACGGCCGGGCCGCGGGGTCCTTGCTCAGGCACTGGAGGACGAGGTCGCGCAGCGGCTCGGTCAGCCCGCCCAGCTCCGGCGGCAGGTTCAGGATGCGGTGCATGACCGCCGGGATGGAGTCCTGGCCGAACGCGGGCCGCCCGGTGGCCGCGTAGACCATCGTGGTGCCCCACGCGAACACGTCGGCCTCGGGGCCGACCCGCGCCCCGGAGATCTGCTCGGGTGCCATGTAGGCGGGCGTGCCCACGGCCGTGCTGGACAGCGTGCCGGTGGCGTCCAGCGCCCGCGCGATACCGAAGTCGATCACCCGCGGCCCGTCCGGCGGCAGCAGCACGTTCGCGGGCTTGAAGTCGCGGTGCACGACGCCGGCCTGGTGGATCGCGGCGAGCGCGGTGATCGTGCCGATCGCGATCCGGTCCAGGGCCGCTCCGGCGCGCGGTCCCTCGGTGGCGAGCACCCGCGCCAGCGGCGGGCCGTCGATGTACTCGCTGACGATGTACGGCCGGTCGCCCTCCACGTCGGCGTCCAGGATGCGCGCCGTGCAGAAGGCGGCCACCCGTTGGGCCACCTCCAGCTCGGCGGCGAACCGGGAACGGGCCTTCGGGTGGCCGCTGAAGCGCGCGTGCAGCAGCTTCACGGCCACCCTCGCGCCGTCGTCGCCCTCGCCCAGGAAGACCGAACCCTGGCCGCCCTCGCCGACCAGGCCGACGAGGCGGTAGCCGCTCAGCCGGTCGGGGTCGCCGGGGCGCAGCGGGAGAACGTCCATGTGCGGGGGTCCTCCGGGCTATTGCTTGCGGGCTGTCCCATAGGCGTCGGCGGCGGCCGTCGACTGATACTGGCGCCATTCCCAGCGCATGAGGGAACCCGAGCTGAGGAAGAACGTGAGGTAGCCGTCGGCGCAGCGGTCCTTGCTGCCGAGGGCCTCCTCTCGGTACGTCGCCTTGGTGCTGTCTCCGCCGATGTACGACAGCTTGGTGTAGCAGTTGTTGGCGATGTTGCTGTAGGTGTAGCGCGCGACGCCGCTGCTCCGGAAGATCGTGAACCGCGCCGTGAAGCTCCGGGTGTCGGCCTCCTTCGCCCTCGGCTGGCTGGCCGGTCCCTCCCAGGTGCCCATCAGCTCGCCGCCGCTGGTGCCGTAGGTCGGGGTGCGCGACGGCAGGCTGTAGGTCGGCGGGGTGTAGGTCGACCGGAACGGCGGCGGGTCGTTGTCATCGTCGCCGACGGCCGCCAGCACGACCACGAGAATGATCGCGACCAGCAGGAGCGCGCCGCAGCCGATGCCGATGATGGCGGGCGCGTTGGACGAGCCGCCCGTACGCGGCGGCGGCCCGTAGCCGGGCGGCGGCGGACCGCCGGGACCCTGATGCATGTGCATGGGCGGCGCCGGCGCGGCCGGCCCCTGCGGCATGCCCTGGCCCTGGTACATGGGCATGGGCGGCGGGGTGATCGACTGCGGTGGCGGCGTGCTGGGGCCGACGCCGGCCTGGTGCATGGGCATCGGGGGCGGCGTGAGCGGCTGCGGCGGAGGCGTGTGCCGCGCCGGGGGAACGGGCGGCGGAGCCTGCATCTGCGCGGCGATCCGGGTGCCCTGGTTGAGCAGGTCCTCCTGGCCCGCGCCGGGGTTGGACGGCGCCGCGCCGACGTGGCCGAGCAACTGCAGCAGCAGCGTCGCCGCGGGCGGCCGGAGCCCGGCGTCCTTGGACAGGCAGCGGCCGACCAGGTCGCGCAGCGGCCCGGCGGGGAGCGCCGACAGGTCGGGGTCCTCGTTCAGGATCTTGTTGATGATCACCGGCAGCGTGTCGGCCTCGAACGGCGACTGCCCGGTGGCGGCGAACACCATGGTCGCGCCCCACGCGAAGATGTCGACCGCGGGGGTGAGCGGCGCCCCGGTGAGCTGCTCCGGCGCCAGGTAACCGGGCGTGCCGACCACCATGCCGGTGGCGGTGACCGCGCTCTCCTGGGAGTTGACGGTGCGGGCGATGCCGAAGTCGACCACGCGCGGGCCGTCGGACGCCAGCATGACGTTGTTGGGCTTGAAGTCGCGGTGCACGATCCCGGCCTCGTGGATGGCCGCGAGGGCCGTCACGGTGCCGATCGCCAGCCGTTCCAGCTCGGCGGCGCCGCGCGGCCCGTTGTGCGCGACCACGTCGTGCAGTGAGGGGCCGTCGATGAACTCGCTGACGACGTACGGCTGGTCGCCGTGGACGTCGGCCTCCAGCACCCGCGCGGTACAGAACGGCTCGACCTTCTGCGCCGCGCTCACCTCACGCGTGAACCTGGCCCGCGCGGCCGGGTCGCTCGCCATCTGGGCGTGCAGCAGCTTGACGGCGACGTACTCGCCGCTAGGCGACTTGCCGAGAAAGACCGCGCCCTGCCCGCCCGCGCCGAGCCGCCCGACGACTTCGTACTGCCCCAATACGCGGGGATCGCCTGGCTCCAGGGGAGCGGCATCCGGCATCTGACCCTCCAGTGACCCGTCAGTAATGTGCCGCGAGTGTCGGTCGCCGGCCCCCGTCGTCGGACACCCCCGGACCATGACGATGCGGGGACACCCTGTCAGGGAACCCGCCCCAACCTAGGCGGGCACGATATCGCGTTAGTTCAGACGTTTCACCGGAGCGTCTGGTTCGCCATCCCGCAGCCCCCACCCAACCACCCTGCCAACGGACAAGCTTCGCTTGGCTCGCCATCCCGCAGCCCCCACCCAACCACCCTGCCAACGGACAAGCTTCGCTTGGCTCGCCATCCCGCAGCCCCGCTGATTCCCCCCGCTGATTCCCACTTGGTGATCGGCGGGCGCGCTCCCGCCGGTCGGCGCGCACAATGCCGCCGGGACCGATATGATCCCGCCGCCGCGGGAAGCCCGGCGGGGCGTTCCGGCCCTGATTCGCTCCGGGATACCCGCACGGGCGTGTGATGTACGACACATATCGGGGGAGTGATCTGGGGTGATCGGTGTCACCGGTGGGATCAGTCGCGCCTTGTGTGTCGCAGGCCACGGCCCGTGACAGAATTTCCCGCCCGGATCGGGCACAAGAACGGTCTCCCGAGCGTTAGATCCGCGCGACGGGGCGCATAAAGGACTGAGGGGGATGGAGATAGAAAATGGCGACCGACTACGACAGCCCACGTAAGACAGACGACGATCTCAACGAGGACAGCCTCCAGGAGCTTCAGGCTCGGCGGGCCGACAAGGCCGCGAGCATCATCGACGAGGACCTGGACGCCGGCGAGGTCGCCGAACTTCCGGGCGCGGACCTGTCCAACGAGGAGCTCACCTTCCGGGTGGTTCCCCGCCAGGCGGACGAGTTCACCTGCACGCGGTGCTTCCTGGTGCACCACCGCAGCCAGCTGGCCACCGAGAAGAACGGCCAGCCCATCTGCCGCGAGTGCGCCGCCTAACGGGAGGCGCGCGGTGGCAGGAGACAAACGCGACGACGAGGAGAACACTGCGGTCGCCGTACCGGAGGACGCGGAGATCGGCCAGCTGATCGGCCGGCTTTCCGGCGACGACGACATGGACCGCGAGACCCGCGGCCGCCTGCTCGGGCGACTCGCCCGGCTGCTGGGCCACAGTGCACGCAGGGCAGGCGCCGCGGGCATCGCGCGCGGTCGCTGGCTGGCCGACCTGATGGCCGCCGCCGCGCCGCACATCCCGATCCGTGATCTGGAGACCCTGCGCGACCATCATCACGGGCTGGCGGGCGAGGAGCTCGCCGAGAACGTGGTCCGGGTGGCGACCAACGGCACGACCGCCGTGGGAGCGGCCGGAGGCGCGCTGGCGGCGGTGCAGTTCGCCACGCCGCCGCTGCTGCTCACCGCTCCGGCCCAGCTCGCCGCCGAGACTCTCGTGGTGGCGGCGATCGAGGTCAAAATGATCGCTGAGCTGCACGAGGTGTACGAGGTCCGCGTCGAGGGCTCGGGCGCCACGCGCGGCGCCGCGTTCCTCACGTCCTGGGCCAAGCGGCGCGGCATCAACCCGCTGGAGACCGGAACGTTCACCAGCGCGCTCGGCTCGGCGGCCAAGGTCGCCCTCCGCAAGCGGCTGCTGCGCACCATGGGCCGCAGCCTCAGCACGATGGGTCCCTTCCTGACCGGCGCAGCCGCCGGTGCCGCCCTCAACCGCACCGCCACCAAACGCCTCGCCGAAGAGATCCGCAAGGATCTGCGAGCCACCACCCCGGCTCCGCTCCCGGGCGAGCCACCCCGCCTGCCTCCCTCCGGCTGACCGTCCCCGAAACCGAACCTCATCCCCTTCATCCACCTGGAACGACCACGCGGGCCGTGCCGCGGAAGACACCGACCGCCGCATGCTCCGGGCGGCCCGGGACGCGATGGACCGCGCCCGCCGCATCGAGCGGGCGATGTCCTGACTTCCGCCGGGTCAGGCGAAGTCGAGTTCGGACTTCACCGAGTCACGGCCGGTCAGCCAAAGGCCCAGTGCCTCGCGGGTGCCCCGGACCTCCTGCTTGGCGCCGGGAAGGGCGACGGGGCGGTGGCCGTCGGTCGGGACGAGCCGGTAGCGGAGGACGCGGCGGTTGAGCCAGAGGCTCAGCTGGAGGCCCTCGCGGAAGATGGCCGTCGCGACGGGGTCAGGGACTTCGCGCTTGAGGTTGAGGCCGCGGACGATGTCCTGGTGGTGCACGCCGAGGTCACCGAGGAGGATGGTGGCGCCGAGGCGGCTCGTGGTGCTGGGGCTGGCCGCCCAGTGACGGGCCCATTCCATGAGGCGTTCGCGGGAGACCGCGCGGGCGCGGTCGGCCTGTGCCTGGTTGGCGGCGTTGATGCGGATGCCGTACGGGAGGTAGGACGTCAGGTAGTCCAGGCCGATGACATGGCCGAGGACGTCGCGCGGAGCCCATTCGGTGCACAGGGTCGTGCCGGCGTCGAAGTCGTCGTCAGAGAGGCCTTCGACGGTGTCGATCAGGCGGGAACGTTCGGCTCGGAGCTCGTCCTCGTACGGGAGCCGGAAGGCTGGCATCGCGGTCGATCCCTTCTCGCGCCGGGATCGACCACGATACGCACCTGTCGTACGGGGGGCGGCACTGGACCCCCTATCCAATAACCGCGCTCAGACCTCGGACTTGAGCTCGTAGGGCGACTTGCCCGTGCCCTTGGCCCACTGCCGGGCGGCCGCCCGCGTGGCCAGGAGCCGCGCCACCTCCATGCCCACACCCATGATCACGGCCCAGCCGATCGCCTCGCGCAGCGCGACGTCGGGGGACTCGGGGTTGGTCGGCGGCTCCTTGCCGGTGCTCTTCTTCCAGGCCATGGTGATCGCCTTCTTCGCGACGAAGCCGCCGGCGAAGGCCGCGGCGCCCGCCACCAGACGCCAGCCGATGTCACCCTTGTCCGCCATCGTGTCCTCCACTACTCCGAATCTGCCGCCGACGCTACCGGACCGGCCCGCGGCGGGTTAATTGGCATGCGGAACGCCCCGATGTCAATACCATTGGCGCATGACAGAACAGCCGCGTACGCCGAACGTCCCCGCCAAGCCCTCTCTGGACGGCTTGGAGGACAAGTGGGTACGCGCCTGGGAGGACGCCGGCACGTACAGGTTCGACCGCACCCGGCCGCGCGCCGACGTCTACTCGATCGACACGCCGCCCCCCACGGTCAGCGGCTCGCTGCACGTCGGCCACGTCTTCTCCTACACCCACACCGACACCGTCGCGCGCTTCCAGCGGATGCGCGGCCGGGAGGTCTTCTACCCGATGGGGTGGGACGACAACGGGCTCCCGACCGAACGTCGCGTGCAGAACTACTTCGGTGTCCGGTGTGATCCGTCGCTCTCGTACGACCCGTCCTTCGAGCCTCCGGACAAGCCCGACCCCAAGCGGCAGGTGCCGGTCAGCCGCCGCAACTTCATCGAGCTGTGCGAACGGCTGACGCGGCTCGACGAGAAGGCGTTCGAGGAGATGTGGCGCCGCGTCGGCCTGTCGGTCGACTGGAACCACCTCTACACGACCATCGGCGACGAGTCGCGCACTGCGTCGCAGCGGGCGTTCCTGCGCAACCTGGCGCGCGGTGAGGCCTACGTCTCGGAAGCGCCGACCCTCTGGGACGTCACGTTCCGGACGGCGGTCGCGCAGGCCGAGCTGGAGGACCGTGACCACCCCGGTGCCTTCTACAGGCTGCGTTTTCGGGGTGAGGAACGTCCGGTTTACATTGAGACGACGCGTCCGGAGCTGCTGCCCGCGTGCGTCGCGGTGGTCGCGCATCCCGACGACGAGCGTTACCAGGAGCTGTTCGGCACGACCGTGCGGACGCCGTTGTTCGGCGTCGAGGTCCCGGTCGTCGCGCACCGGCTGGCCGAGCCAGACAAGGGGTCGGGCATCGCGATGATCTGCACCTTCGGCGATGTCAACGACGTCACCTGGTGGCGCGAGCTCGACCTGCCCACGCGCGCGATCATCGACTGGGACGGGCGGCTGGTCAGCGAGCCGCCGCAGGGCGTTCCGGCGCACCCGTACGACGAGCTCGCGGGCAAGACCGTCTTCTCCGCCAAGGAACGGATCGTCGAGCTGCTGCGCGGGTCCAGTGACCTGGACGGTGAGCCGCGCAAGGTCACCCGGCCGGTCAAGTTCTACGAGAAGGGCAGCAAGCCGCTGGAGATCGTCACGACCCGCCAGTGGTACATCCGCAACGGCGGCCGCGACCCGGAGACGCGCGCGGAGCTCCTCGCGCGAGGGCGCGAGCTGGTCTGGCATCCGCCCTACATGCGGGCCCGCTACGAGAACTGGGTCGAGGGGCTGGCGGGCGACTGGCTGATCTCGCGGCAGCGGTTCTTCGGCGTGCCGATCCCGGTCTGGTACCGGCTGGACGACGCGGGCGAGCCCATCTACGACGACCCGATCGTCCCGGCCGAGAGCAGCCTTCCGGTCGACCCGTCGTCCGACGTCCCGCCCGGTTACAACGAGGACCAGCGAGGCAAGGCCAACGGCTTCATGGCCGATCCCGACGTGATGGACACCTGGGCCACGTCGTCGCTCAGCCCGCAGATCGCCGGCGGCTGGGAACGCGACCCCGACCTGTTCGCCCGCGTCTTCCCGTTCGACCTGCGTCCGCAGGCACACGACATCATCCGGACCTGGCTGTTCTCCACCGTGGTCCGCGCGCACCTGGAGCACGGCTCGCTGCCGTGGACCGACACCGCGCTGTCCGGCTGGATCCTCGACCCGGACCGCAAGAAGATGTCCAAGTCCAAGGGCAACGTCGTCACGCCGATCGCGCTGCTGGAGGAGTACGGCTCGGACGCGGTCCGCTACTGGGCGGCCAACGGCCGGCCCGGCACCGACACCGCCTTCGACACCGGCCAGATCAAGGTCGGCCGCCGCCTCGCCATCAAGATCCTGAACGCGTCGAAGTTCGTGCTCGGCTTCGGTGAGGTCGACTCGGGCGCCTCCGTCACCGAGCCGCTCGACCTGGCGGTGCTCGCCGCGCTCTCCGGCGGCGTGGAGGAGGCGACCAGGGCGTTCGAGGGCTACGACTACACGCGGGCGCTGGAACGGACGGAACGTTTCTTCTGGGAGTTCTGCGACGACTACCTGGAGCTGGTCAAGACCCGTGCCTACGGTGAGGGCGCCGAGGCCCAGTCGGCCCGGGCCGCGCTCCGTACGGCGCTCTCGGTGATGCTGCGGCTCTTCGCGCCGATCCTGCCGTACGTCACCGAGGAGGTCTGGTCGTGGTGGCGGGAGGGCTCGGTGCACCGCGCCTCCTGGCCCGAGCCCGCCGAGCTGCCGTCCGGCGGTGACCCGGTCGTGCTGACGGCGACCGCCGAGGCGCTGCGCCAGATCCGCAAGGCCAAGTCGGAGGCCAAGGCCTCGATGCGCGCCGACGTGTCCCGCGCCGTCGTCCGGGGCGCCGAGGTGCGGCGTGTGGCCGGCCCCGATCTGGTCGCGGCGGGCCGCATCGCCGACCTGGAGCTCGAAGAGGCGCCCGCCGAGCTCGTCGTCGACGTCACCCTCGCCCCGGCCGGCTGACGCGTCAGGGCGGGCTCTGGCCGGGCCGGTCGCTGTCCGGGTCCGCGACGCCCACGGCCTGGAGGGTGCCGCCGAGGACGCGGACGGCCAGGTCGCGCACGTCCTCGCGGCCGAGGTCGTGGCCCTCCAGCCAGGAGTACGTGGCGCCCTCGACGAACGACAGCCAGCCGTCGAGGGCGACGCGCAGGGTCGGGCGCGGTGTGGGTGAGCCGGTCAGGCTCTCGGACATCGCGGCGAGGAGGCGCCTGCGGGCCGTCCGGTAGAGCGCGATCACCTCGGCGTCCACGCCGACGCCGCCGCTGGTCACGGTCTGGAAGGCCGACCGGTGCGCGTCCGCCCACCACAGGAAGCCGTCGAGGGTCCGGATGAGGCGTTCGGTGGGGGACAGGCCGTCGAACGATTCGGCGAGCTCGTTGAGCGTGCCGGCGGCGCGTTCGATCAACGCCAGGAACAGCCCGCGCTTGCTGCCGAAGTAGTAGTAGATCAGGCCCTTGGCGACGCCCGCCGCGCGCGCGATCTCGTCGATGGACAGCAGGTCGTACGGGCGGTCGGCGAAGAGCCGGGCCGCCACGTCGAGGATCGCGGCGCGCCGGGCCTCCCCGCGTCCCGTGGAGGCGGGGACGGTCTTCTCGGAACCGGCCGCGGCGGTCATCGTGCTCCCTGTCGCTTGAGTTGGGGTCGGGGCTCGGGCTCGGGGTCCGGGCTCGGTTCGGGCCCGGGTTCGGGTTCGGGCGGCCAGCATATTCGACTGAAGTCCAATTAGGGTCCGGATCGCTCTTGACTCTCGTTCAACTCGTTCTCCATATTAGAGGCCGATTCCAATTGGTGCGACGGACGGGAGCGAGGCGTGACGCTCACCCCCACGACCCGCAAGGTGAAGGGCGACGGCATCAAGCTGGCCGTCCGGCAGTACGGGCCCCGGGACGCCCCGACGGTCGTCCTCGTGCACGGCTACCCGGACAACCAGGCCATCTGGGAGCCGATCGCGGAGATCCTCGCCGCCCGGTTCCACGTGGTGACCTACGACGTGCGGGGCGCCGGCGAGTCCGGCAGGCCGCGCCGTACCAAGGCGTACGTCATGGACAACCTCGGCGGCGACCTCCGCGCGGTGATCGACGCCGTCTCACCGGACCGGCCGGTGCATCTGGTGGGGCACGACTGGGGTTCGGTGCAGGGCTGGGGTGCGATCACCGGGGCGGGCGGCGAGCGGCAGGCCGGGCGGATCGCCTCGTTCACCTCGATCTCGGGCCCCTGCATCGAGCACTTCGGGCAGTGGGTCAGGGACCGGCTGCGCAGGCCCACGCCGCGGCATCTGGCCGAGCTGGCGGGGCAGTTCGCGCGCTCCTGGTACCTGATGTTCGGCGCCGTCCCCGGGCTCCCGCAGCTCGGCTGGCGGCTCGGCGGAGCACGGCTGTTCCCGGTGATCATCGAACGGATGGAGGGCATCGAGCGCAAGCCGGGGCCCACGTTCCGCCAGGACGCGCTGTACGGGATGAAGCTCTACCGGGCCAACGCCCTGCGGTTCCTGCGTCCCGGCGAGCTCTGCCGAACGCGGGTGCCCGTCCAGGTCATCGCCCCGACCAGGGACGCGTTCGTCTCGCCCCACCAGTCCAAGGACGTCGGACGCTATGTGGACCGCTGCTGGCGGAGGGAACTGCCCGTCGGCCACTGGGGCGCCGTCCGCAAGGACCCCGCCGTCGTCGCGGCCTGGCTGGGCGAGTTCGTCGACCACATCGAGGGCGAGCCGGAGTCGGCCGGGCTCCAGGCCGCGCAGGAGCGGGCGCTGTGCGGCTGACGGCGCCGGAACGGAGGACCACCCGATGAACGAGATCGACGAACGGCACCCGGTCATCACGCCGCGGCGGGTCAGCTTCGACTGGTCGGACACCCCGCTGCACTGGATCCCGGACGAGCCGGTCGCCACGCACTTCATCAACGTGCTGCACCTGCTCCTCCCCGCCGGTGAACGATGGTTCGTGCGTGTCTACAAGCAGACGCTGCCGCTGGTGGAGGACGACGAGCGGCTACGCAGGGAGGTCAAGGGCTTCATGGGCCAGGAGGCCGTGCACGCCTACTCCCACCAGGGTGTGCTCGACCGCCAGATGCTCGCCCAGGGCCTGGATCCGCGGCCGCTCACCACCACGATCGAGTGGACGTTCCGGCACCTGCTGGGCGACCGGTCGCCGCTCCGGCTGATCCCCGCACGCCAGTGGCTCAACCTGCGCGTCGGCGTCATCGCCGGCATCGAGCACTACACGGCGGTGCTCGGCCAGTGGATCCTGGACGCCCACGAGCTGGACGACGCGGGCGCGGATCCGACGATGATGGACCTGCTGCGCTGGCACGGCGCGGAGGAGGTCGAGCACCGGTCGGTCGCGTTCGACGTGTACCAGCACGTGTCCGGCGCGTACTGGCGCCGTTTCGTCTCGTTCTTCGTCGGGGTGCTGGCGATGCCGCTGATGGTCTACTTCGGCGCCGCGTACCTGTGCCGCAAGGACCCCACGCTCAAGGGCGTGCGGCCGCGGATCCGCGACTACCGCCGGGCGGTCCGCCGCGGCATCTTCCCGAGCAACCGCTTCATGATCTCAGCCGCCCGCACCTATCTGCGCCGCGACTTCCACCCGTCGCAGGAGTGCTCGACGCGGAAGGCCCTCGACTACCTGGCCACCTCCCCCGCCGCCCTGGCCGCGGGCTATCGGGCGGACGAACCCGCCTCCTGAACGTGGTGGGCGGCCCCGCAGCATTCCGCGCCGCTGCGGGCCCGTCCACCGCCTCACACGTTCGGCGAGGGCGTGAAGCTCCCGTAGCCGCCCCGGAAGAAGACGAGCGGCCCGGCCGTCTGTGGTACGCCGGGATGGGCGCCGAGGTGATGGACGTGCGCGACCGTGATGTCGTGGTCTCCGGCGGGATGTTCCGCGACGACCGAGCACTCCAGCCAGGCCAGCGACCCGGCGAGGACCGGGAGGCCGGCCGGTGACCCCGACCAGTCCAGGTCCCGGAACTTGTCCCCGCCGCTGGCGGACAGCCGGGCGGAGACGGCCTGCTGGTGCTCGCTCAAGATGTTGAGGCAGATCCGGCCGGAGCCGCGCAGGTCCGGCCAAGTGGTGCTCGTATGGGCGACGCAGAATGCGACCAGGGGCGGTACCAGCGACACCGACGTGAACGAGTTGACCGCGAACCCGGCCGGCTCGCCGCGCGCCAGCCCCGTGACCGCGACGACGCCGGTGGCGAAGTGGCCGAGGACGGCGCGGAACGTGGCGGCGTCGGTGCCGGTGAGCGTTCCCTGTGGCCGGTGCATCGGTCCAGTCTTTTGCATCGCGCTAAAGCCAGGCTGAAGGCGCAGACATATTCGCCGATGCTTGGCTTAGCCCTGCTTTAGACGGATTCCTTAGCGTTTCAATGCGGGTGAACAACGCCGCAAGCCGAAAACGCGACCCGGTGCAACAGCCGGAAAAGGAGTGCGTCAGTGCGGGATCGCCAGATCCGACTCATCTCTGTGGGGACGGCACTTCCCGGGCCTCCCATCGACACGGCCGCGCTGGCCGACCGGTTCGGGATGGACACGCTGTGGCGGCAATGGGTCGAGACCTTCATCGGTACCAGAACACGCCATCTCGCTGTCGATCTGGCGTCGGGGCGCCCGCGCGAGTCGCTGGCCGATCTCGGCGCCGTCGCCGCGAACGTGGCGCTCGCGCGGGCGGGCGTCTCGGCCGCGGACGTCGATGTCGTGGTGCTCGGCACTGCGACTCCGGACCAGCTGATGCCGGCCACGGTCAACGTGATCGCCGACCGGCTGCGGATCGACGGCGTGCCCACCTTCCAGCTCCAGTCCGGGTGCTCGGGCGCGGTGCAGACGTTCGACGTGGCGGTCTCGCTGCTGCGCACCGGCCGCTACCGGAGTGCGCTGGTGATCGGCGGGGACGTGATCGCCAAGCACTACGACGTGACGGCGGACCTGAGCGCGCTCCCGTCCGGCGAACTGGTCAACTACGTGCTGTTCGGTGATGGTGCCGGAGCGGCCGTCCTCACCACCGAGGACCGGCCCGAGGCGCCGGTGGTCCGCGCGGTGCTGACCCGGTTGACGGGACTCGACCGGGCTCCGGGCCAGGTTCTGGAGTGGTACGGCCTGGCCGACCGCGGCTCGGCGCGGCCGCCCGCCAGCGAGGACTACAAGGCCATCGAGGAGCTGGTGCCCGTCCTTGCCGAGGAGGCCGCCGACGAGCTGCTGGACGATCTCGGCTGGACCCGCGATGAGGTCGACCATCTGCTGCCGCCCCAGCTGTCGGTCACCATGACCGAAAAGATCGCCAAACGGCTGGACTTCACGTCGGCCAAGGAGATCTCCTGCGTCGGCGAGACCGGCAACAACGGCAACGCGCTGCTCTTCTTCCAGCTCGACCGGCTGCTGGCCGACATGGCGGTGTCCGCGCGGGCCATCGCGGTGGCCATCGAGTCGAGCAAGTGGATCAAGGCGGGCATCGCCCTGGAGCGCGGGGGTGAGCCCGTTGGCCGCTGAGCTCACCCGGGCCGGTTTCGTCGAGCTGCTCCGGGACGAGATCGGACTCGATCTCGAGACGGCCGATCTGGCCCGTGGTCTCGACGAACTACCCGGCTGGGATTCGGTGCAGCTGCTGGCGATCCTCGTGCTCCTCGAAAAGCGCGTGGACCGCGCGTTGTCATTGCCCGACTTCCTGGACGCGGCGGATTTGGAGACGATTTACGAAATGGTGACCCGTTGACCGCACGACCCTTTCCCACACAGCGCCGCCACACATTGTTCTTCCTCGACCAGATCCGCGACTTCGCGCCGGTGTACCTCGACACCGAAGTCGACGCGACGGCGATCACCGCCGGGCGGGAGCGGGCCCGGGCGGCGGGCCGCCGGCGGTCGGTCGTGTCCTATGTCGTGCACGCCGCCGCGGGCGTGCTGGCCAAGCATCCCGAGGCGAACGCGGCCATCCACGGACGGCTGAACCCGGTCGTCGCGGCCTATGACACCGTCGCGGCGAAGGTCACCCTCGACAAGACCCTCGACGGCCGCAGGGTCGTGCTCGCCACCGTGATCCCGGAGCTGGGCGGCGCGACTCTGGACGACATCCAGGCCCACCTCGACCGGGCGATCGCCGCCGACCCCGACACCGCGGAGGAGTTCGCCGCGATTCGGAACCTCCGGCGGCTCCCCTGGCAGCAGGCGCTGGACCGGTTCCGGGAGGCGGCCGGGCGGCTCGAACTCAGGCCGGCCGTCACGGGCACGTTCAGCGTCACCTCACTCGGTCACCGGGCGGTGGACGGCTTCCACTCGGTCGGCGGCACCACGGTGACCCTGGGCGTCGGCCGCATCGCCGACCGCCCGGTCGTCCGGCACGGTGCGGTCGCGGTCGCGCCGGTGCTCCGCCTGTCGCTGGCGTTCGACCACCGGGTGATCGACGGGGCGGAGGCCGCCGATGTGCTCACCGAGATCAAGGACGCGCTGGAGAACGAGGAGACCGCCCCATGAACGAGCTGGATGAACTGAAGCGCTTCGTGATGGCGCATGCGATCTCGCAGTCCCTGCCTGCCGACCACTACGCTCCGCTGCTGGATCGGATCAGCACCGACACGGGCGACGAGCCGGGATCGTGGGCGTACGAGTGGGTCCGGGCGGGGACCGAGCTGGACGCCGCGGGCGAGGTGCTCGCGGCCTGCCAGTTCTACAACATGGGCCGGTTCCCGTTCGTGGACGGACCCGGCCGCAAGCGGGCGCTGGCCCGTTGCACCGACGCTTTCGACCGGTGGCGGCAGGCCGAGCAGCCCGGAATCGAGGCGGTGCGGGTCCGGGTCGGCGGCGTTGAGGTCAAGGTGTGGTCCGCCGGCCTGTCGGCCGCCGAGCCGCGCCCGCTGCTGGTGATGACCGGCGGCATCGTGAGCCCCAAGGAGCAGTGGGGGCCGGTGCTGCCGCAGATCGCGGCCTTCGGGATGGCCAGCGTGGTGGCCGAACTGCCCGGCGTCGGCGAGAACCCGCTGCTGTACGACCGGGACTCCTGGCGGTTGTTCCCGGCGATCCTCGACGCGGTCGCGGACCGGGCACGGGTGGCCGAGACCTACCTGCTCGCGCTGAGCTTCAGCGGGCATCTGGCGATCACGGCCGCGCTGCACGACCCGCGGATCCGCGGGCTGGTCGGCAACGGCCCGCCGATCCGTGACTTCTTCGTCGACGCCGCGTGGCAGCGGCGGGTGCCGAAGGTCACCCGGGACACGCTGGCGCACCTCACCGGCGTGCCGTCCGACGGAGTGTTCGACCACGTCCGGGACTGGGCGCTGGACGAGGAGCGGCTGCGGGCGCTGGACGTGCCGTTCGCCGCCGTGACGGCGCGCCGGGACGAGATCATCCCACCGGGGGACACCGCCCTCCTCAAGCGCTGTGTTCGCGACCTGCGGCTGCTCGAACACGACGACGTGCACGGCGCCCCCGCGCACCTGACCGAGACCCGCGTGTGGAGCCTGCTCGCGGTGCAGGAGATGCGGCCGGGCGCCGACCTGCGCGTGAAGGCCGCGCTCACCGGTGCGCTGGCGGCGGCCAGGGCGGAGAAGGTCCGATGACCTGGACCGGGACATCCACCGCCGGGCCGGCCGTCTCGATCCGCAGCGACTGGCTGCGGCAGGGCTTCCCGGCCGACGCCGGTGCGCCGACGGTGGTCTGCTTTCCGCACGCGGGTGGGTCCGCGGGCTTCTTCGCGCCCTTGGCCGAAGCCCTCGCCCCGGCGGTACGGGTGCTGGCGGTGCAGTATCCCGGGCGGCTCGACCGGCGCGGGGAACCACCTCTGGAGGACCTGCGGGAGCTCGCCCGACGGACGGCGGCGGCGATCGCCGAGGACGGGCCCGGGATCGCGCCGCTGGCGTTCTTCGGTCACAGCATGGGCTCGCTGGTGGCCTACGAGGCGGCGCTGCTGGGCGAGCGGGGCCTGGGTCACACCCCGGACGTGCTGTTCGTCTCGGGAGGCCGCACCCCGGGGTCGTCGCGGGTCGATCCGGCCGTCCTCCGCAGCGACGAGTCGCTGATCGAGACGGTGCTCCGGCTCGGCGGGACCTCTCGTGCGCTGCTGGAGAGCGCGGACCTGCGCGAGCTGGTCATGCCGGCGCTGCGGGCCGACTACCGGGCGCTGCGGGCGTATACGGCCGTGCCCGGGACCCGGATCGGCTGTCCGATCATCGCGCTGGCCGGGTCGGACGATCCGGTGGCGAACCCGGTCGAGGTGGCGCGGTGGCGCGATCACACCGCCGGCCGGTTCCGGTTCCGGGTCTTTCCCGGTGACCACTTCTACCTGACACCCCGGCTGGCCGACGTGGCGGACGCCGTACGGGCGGGGCTCGGCATCTCGTGAACGAGAGTGAGGCACGGTTGAACGGCGAGGACGAGCGGGCGGCGTGGCCGATCGCGGTGATCGGGCTGGCGTGCCGCCTCCCCGGAGCACCGAGTCCGCGGGCGTTGTGGCGGCTGCTGAGCGAAGGACGCAGTGCCGTGGGCGAGCCGCCCGCCGAACGGCACGCCACGGCGGCCGCCGTGCGGGACGAACCGGGCATCCGGTACGGCGGTTACCTGGAGGCCATCGACACGTTCGATCCGGAGTTCTTCGGGATCTCGCCGCGTGAGGCGGCGGCCATGGACCCGCAGCAGCGGCTCGTCCTGGAGCTGGCCTGGGAGGTTCTGGAGGACGCCGGGGTGGTGCCGGCCTCGCTGCACGGCACCGCGACCGGCGTGTTCGTCGGCTCCATCGCCGACGAGTACGCCGCGCTGTCGCGGCCCGCCGGGATCGGGCGGCACACGCTCACCGGGACGACCCGGGGCATGATCGCCAACCGCGTCTCCTACACCCTCGGCCTGCGCGGGCCGAGCATCGCGGTCGACACCGCCCAGTCCTCGTCGCTGGTCGCCGTGCACCTCGCGTGCGAAAGCCTGCGGCGCGGCGAGTCCGGGCTCGCGGTGGCGGGCGGCGTGAACCTGATCGTCGACCCCCACGGCACCACCGCCGTCGCGCGCTTCGGCGGGCTGTCCCCGGACGGGCGATGCCATACCTTCGACAGCCGGGCCAACGGATACGTCCGTGGCGAAGGAGCCGGGCTGGTCCTGCTCAAGCCGCTGGACGCGGCGGTCGAGGACGGTGACCCCGTCTACGCCGTTCTGCTCGGCGGCGCGGTCAACAACGACGGCACGACCGATGGCCTCACCGTGCCCAGCGCGGAGGCGCAGGCCGCGGTGCTCCGGCGCGCCTGGCGGGCGGCCGGGGTGACACCCGCCGACGTTCAGTACGTCGAGCTGCACGGCACCGGGACGCCGGTCGGCGACCCGGTGGAGGCGCGCGCACTCGGGCTCGCGCGGGACACCGGTCCGGTCCTGGAGGTCGGGTCCGTCAAGACCAACGTCGGGCACCTGGAAGGCGCGGCCGGGATCACGGGCCTGCTGAAGACCGTGCTCAGCGTCGCCGAACGCGCGCTACCCGCCAGCCTGAACTACGCCGAGCCCAATCCGGCCATCGACCTGGACGGATGGCGGCTCTCGGTACGGGACCGGGGTGGGGCGTGGCCACGCGGGGACCGGCGTCTGGTCGCCGGGGTCAGCTCGTTCGGCATGGGCGGCACCAACTGCCATCTGGTGGTCGCGGAACCTCCCGGACCGCCGGAGCCGGGCGACCCACCGCCGGCGCCGGGTCCGGCGACACCGCTGGTGCTCAGTGCCAGGACCGAACCCGCGCTGCGGGACCAGGCGGCGGCGCTCCGCGACCTCCTGGCCGAACACGGTGATGTTCCCGACGGCCTCGCCCGTGCGCTGGCCACGGACCGCGCCGCGTTCGCCGAGCGCGCGGCCGTCACCGGAGATGTGCGCACGGGTCTGGAGGCGCTGGCGGACGGGCGTCCGGCCGCCGGTGTCGCCAGGGGACGAGCCGCCGCCGCGCCGCTGGCGGTGCTCTTCCCGGGGCAGGGCAGCCAGCGTCCTGGCATGGGCCTGCGGGCCTACCAGGAGTTCGCCGCCTGGCGCGCGGCGTTCGACGAGGTGGCGGAGGCGCTCGACGCCCGCCTGCCACGCCCGGTCCGCGAGGTCGTCTGGGCCGGCGAGCAAGCGGGCCGGCCGGCACTGCTCGACCGGACGGCCTTCACGCAGCCCGCGCTCTTCGCGATCGAGGTGGCCTGCTTCCGGCTGCTCTCGGCGCTGGGCGTGAAGCCGTCCTTCGTGGCCGGCCACTCCATCGGTGAGGTCGCCGCCGCGCACGTGGCGGGCATCCTGGACCTGCCGGCCGCGGCGGAGCTGATCGTGGCACGGGGCCGGCTGATGGGGGACCTGGCCGAGGGCGGTCACATGCTGGCGGTCGCCGCGGGAGAACACGAGGTCGCGGAGCTGGTCGCCGGAGCCGGGGGCGTCGCCGCGATCGCCGCCGTCAACGGGCCGGCCGCGGTGGTCGTCTCCGGGGAGAGCCGCGCCCTGGACGGCATCGCGGCGCGCGCCGCCGAACGCGGGCTCCGGAGCCGGCGGCTGGTGGTGAGCCACGCGTTCCACTCCCCGCTGATGGATCCGATGCTGGCCGAATTCCGATCGGTACTGGAAGGGCTGTCGTTCGGGAGAGCCCGGATCCCGTTCGTGTCCACCGTCACCGGCCAGGCCGTCGAGACCACCGACCCGGACTACTGGGTCGCGCACGCCCGGCAGCCGGTACGGTTCGCCGACGGGCTGCGGCGGTTGTCCGATCTCGGTGCGGGCACGTTCGTGGAGGCGGGCCCAGGCGCCGCTCTGAGCGGCCTCGGCCGGGAGATGCTCGGACGGTCCGCGTCGTTCGTTCCCCTGCTCGGCAAGGACGACGACGTCGCACGTGCGGTCGGCGGTCTCTTCACGGCGGGCACGGAGCTCGACTGGGACACGGTGTTCCCGCCCGGTGGCCCTCGTGTCGCTCTGCCCACCTATCCGTTCCAGCGGGAACGGTACTGGCTGGACACCACGCCGGTGGAAAGCGGGCAGGTCGGCGCCCAGCCGGTCACAAGCGCCCCCGCTCCCTCCGCGTCCGGTCGCGCCGGCACGACCTCGGCCGCGCTCGCACCCGCCGCCTCCGATATCGACGTGGAACGCCTCGTCCTCGACGAGGTGGCGGCCGTGCTCGGGTTCGCCGACCCGGCACGCGTCGACCGGGACGCCACGTTCAAGGACCTCGGCCTCGACTCGCTCGGCATGGTCGAGCTGCGCGACCGCCTCGGTGCCGCGGTGGGCGTCGACCTGCCGACCGCCACGTTGTTCAGCCACCCGAGCACCGCCGCGCTCACCGGCCACCTACGGGGGGCGACCACGGAGACCGAGGTCGTGGTGCGCCGCGACGACGGTGATCCGGTGGTGATCGTGGGCATGGGCTGCCGGTACCCGGGCGGGGTGGCCTCGCCGGACGACCTGTGGGACCTGGTCGCGTCGGGCGCCGACGCGATCGGGGAGTTCCCGGGCGACCGGGGCTGGGATCTGGACGCGTTGTTCGACCCGGACCCTGAACGTCCGGGGACCTCCTACACGCGGTACGGCGGCTTCCTCCACGACGCCGCCGAGTTCGACGCCGAGTTCTTCGGCATCAGCCCCCGTGAGGCCCTGGCCATCGATCCGCAGCAGCGGCTGCTCCTGCAGACCTCCTGGGAGGCGTTGGAACGAGCCGGGATCGATCCGCTCTCGCTGAGGGGCAGTGACACCGGTGTCTTCATCGGGGCGACGGCATCGGACTACACACCCCGGTTGCACGAAGGCGGCGGTGGCGCCGACGGCTATCTCCTCACGGGCGGCAGCATCAGTGTGGCGTCGGGTCGGATTGCTTATGTGTTGGGTTTGGGTGGTCCGGCGTTGACGGTGGATACGGCGTGTTCGTCGTCGTTGGTGGCGTTGGATTTGGCGGTGCGTGCGGTGCGTTCGGGGGAGTGTTCGCTGGCGTTGGCGGGTGGGGTGGCGGTGATGGCGTCGCCGGGGATGTTTGTGGAGTTTTCGCGGCAGCGTGGGTTGTCGGTGGATGGGCGGTGTCGGGCGTTTGGGGCTGGGGCTGATGGGACGGGGTGGGCTGAGGGTGTGGGGGTGGTGGTGGTTGAGCGGTTGTCGCGGGCTCGTGGGTTGGGGCATCGGGTGTTGGCGGTGGTGGCGGGTTCGGCGGTGAATCAGGACGGGGCGAGTAATGGGTTGACGGCGCCGAGTGGGCGGGCGCAGGAGCGGGTGATGGTGCGGGCGTTGGGTGATGCGGGGTTGGTGGCGGGTGATGTGGATGTGGTGGAGGGGCATGGGACGGGGACGCGGTTGGGTGATCCGATCGAGGCGCAGGCGTTGATCAATGTGTATGGGGGTGGGCGGGGGGAGCCATTGTGGTTGGGGTCGTTGAAGTCCAATTTGGGGCATGCTCAGGCGGCTGCGGGGGTGGGTGGGGTCATCAAGATGGTGATGGCGCTGCGGCATGGGGTGTTGCCGCGGACGTTGCATGCTGAGACGCCGTCGCCGCATGTGCGGTGGGAGGGGTCGGGGGTGCGGTTGCTGGATCGGCGGCGGGTGTGGCCTGATCGTGGCAGGCCGCGGCGGGCGGCGGTGTCCTCGTTCGGGATCAGTGGCACCAACACCCACGTCATCCTCCAGCAACCCCCCGCCGAGCCAGACCGTCCCAGTGACCAGGGCGGCCCGGCACCACTGGTGCTGTCGGCGAAGACCGAGACCGCGCTGCGGTCGCAGGCCGCGGCGTTGCACAAGGTCCTCGCTTCGGACGCGGCACCCGACACGCGCGACATCGCCTGCACCCTCGCCCGGCGAACACCATTCGAGTACCGGGCCGTCATCGACGCCGACGCCGAGCTCCCCGCCGCGCTGGCGGCGCTGCGGGACGGTGAAGGGCATCCTGGTGTGCTGACTGGGCGCGCGGCTTCCGACCAGCGGCTCGCGTTCCTGTTCTCCGGGCAGGGCGCCCAGCGGATCGGGATGGGCACGGAGCTGCTGGCGGCCGGGGGCGCCTACACCGATGCCTTCGCCGAGGTCGGGATCCACCTGGAACCCCTGCTCGGCATCGGCCTTCGCGAGTTGCTCGCGGAGGCGCCGGAACGGCTGCGGGAGACCCGATACGCCCAGCCCGCGCTGTTCGCGGTCGAAGTGGCCCTCCACCGGCTCGCGACGGCCCATGGTCTGCGGCCCGACTTTCTCATCGGCCACTCCATCGGTGAGCTGGCCGCCGCGCACATCGCGGGAATCTTCGATCTGGAGGACGCCTGTACGCTGGTCGCCGCGCGGGGCAGGCTGATGCAGTCCGCACGGACGGGCGGCGCGATGGCCGCCTTCGCCGCCACCGAGTCACAGGCGGCCGAACTGGTCGCGCCCACCGACGGCGCCGTGGAGATCGCCGCGATCAACGGCCCCGCGGCCGCCGTCCTCTCCGGTGACGCGGAAACGATCGACGCCCTCGTCGCCGATTGGAAGAAGGCCGGACACCGGGCGACCCGGTTGAAGGTCAGCCACGCGTTCCATTCCCCGCACATGGACGAGGTCCTGGACGAGTTCCGCGCCGTCGTGTCCGGTCTGACCTTCGCCGCGCCCGAAATCCCGATCATCTCGACGGCGACCGGAGCGCTGTCCGGCGAGCTGGAGATGTCCACACCCGAGTACTGGGTCGCGCAGCTGCGCGGTCCGGTCCGGTTCGCAGGCGCGGTCCGCGCCGCCCACGACGCCGGGGTGACGCGGTTCGCCGAGCTGGGACCGGACGGCTCGCTCGCCGCGATGGCGCAGGAGACCGCCGACGGGGTGCTCGCAGTGCCGTTGCTGCGGCCGGGCAAGGACGAGCGGGGCACCGTCCGGCACGCGCTGTCCCGGCTGCACGTGGCCGGTGTACCGGTCGACTTCGAACCGCTGTTCCCGTCCGCCCGCCTCGTCGACCTGCCCACCTATCCCTTCGAGACGCGGCGGTACTGGCTCCGGCAACCCGACGACGGCGGACGGCCGGACTCCTACGGGCTGGACGGCTCGCCGCATCCGCTGCTCGCCGCCGCTGCCGAGCTGCCGGATGCCGGAGGCCGCCTCTACACCGGCGTGCTGTCGGTACGGCGGCACCCGTGGCTCGGCGACCACCGCATCGACGGCCGCGTGCTCGTCCCGGCGGCCGCGTTGGTCGATCTCGCGCTCGCGGTCGGCGTGGCCGCCGGCCGTCCCACGCTGACCGACTTCGTCGTGCACGTGCCCGTGGAGCTCGATGAGACGGCCGAGGTCAGGCTGCAGGCGACGGTGTCCGGCGACGGGGAGCTCACCGTACGGAGCAACGCCGCCGGCGAGCAGTGGACCGTCCATGTCACCGCCGTTCTCGCCACGAGCGAGATCGCGCCGGCGACGACCACGCCGCCCGCACGAGCGGCGGCAAGGGTCGACGCGGGAGGCGTCGAGGAGACCTACCGGCTGCTGGCCGACCACGGTTATGAGTACGGTCCCGCCTTCCAGGCCCTGGCCATCGCCTGGCGTGAGGGCGAGACGCTCTTCGCCGAGGCCGAACTGCCCGCCGACCTGCAACCCGAGGTCACGCGATACGGCCTGCACCCGGCGCTGCTCGACGCCGTCCTGCACGTGTTGTCGCTGGACGGGATCGACGGCCCGCGCCGCGTACCGTACTCCCTGGACGGGGTGCGGCTGCACGCCGCGGGCGCCACCCGCGTCAGGGCGCGGCTCACACCCGCCGGAGCCGACGCCTACCGCGCCGACGTGATCGGCGACGACGGGCACCCGGTGCTGACCATCGAGCGTCTGCGGCTGCGCCCGCTGCCCTCCGCCGCCGGGCTCTACCGGCTGCGCTGGGAGACCGTGCCCGCCCCTGTCCCCGGCTCGAAGGCGGCCGGTGCCACGCTGCTCGACCTCCGCGCGGACGCCGACGACCCGCTGGCCGGGGCCGAGGCCGCGCGCCGCGCCGTTCAGGAATGGCTGGCCGGCACGGAGGGCGAGGACGGCGCGGGAGACCGCCTGGTGATCGTCACACACGGCCTCGCCGTCGACGAGCACGAGCCCATGCGATCGTCGGCCGCCGCGGTGTGGGGCCTGGTGCGGGCGGCACAGGCTGAGCACCCCGGGCGGTTCTCGCTCCTGGACGCGGACGGCGGCGCGCAGGCCGAACTCCTGGCGGCGATCGGCGCCCGGCTGCCCGAGGCGATGGTGCGCGGTGACACGCTCCGGGTTCCCCGCCTGGTGAACGAGGCCGAGCCGGTGGCCGAAGAGCCGTCCTGGCCGCGCAGCGCCGCGGGCGGCACGGTCCTGATCACCGGTGGCACCGGCGCGCTCGGCCGGGAGATCGCCCGTCATCTCGTCACGCGGCACGGCGTGCGGAACCTGCTGCTGGCCGGCCGCCGGGGCGACCGGCACCCCGAGGCCGCGCGCACCGTGGCGGAGCTGACCGCCCTCGGCGCACGAGTCACCGTCCGTGCCTGTGATCCGGTCGTCAGGACCGCGCTCGCCGACCTCCTGGCGGAGCTCGACGGGCCGCTCACCGGGGTGGTGCACGCCGCCGGCGTGACCGACGACGCGGTCGTCGAGCGGCTCTCCGCCGAGGCGCTGCGCCGGGTGGTCGCGACCAAGGCGGTCGCCGCGCGCAACCTGGACGAGCTGACCCGTGACCACGGGCTGGACGCGTTCGTGCTGTTCGGCTCGGTCGCCGCGGTCGTCGGCACCGCCGGGCAGGGCAACTACTGTGCCGCCAACGCCGCCCTTGAGGCGATCGCGCACGGCCGGCGGCTGTCCGGGCGGCCCGCGCTGACCGTCCACTGGGGGCTGTGGGACATCGGCGCGGGTCTGGCCGCCGAGCTGACCGACCGTGACATCGCCAGGCTCGGCCAGGCCGGGATCAGGCCGATGAGCGGCACCGACGGGCTCGCGCTGTTCGACCGGGCGATCCGGTCCGACGCGACGGCGTTGGTGGCGGCGCGCCTGGACCTGCGTGCCGCGGAACGCCGTCGCCGCCCCCGCCCCACGGCACGGCCCGTGCCCGCGCCCGTGCCCGTCTCCCCGGCCGACACGAGCGGGCTCGTGCTCGAATCGATCGCGGCGGTGCTGGGCCATGCGAGCGCGACCGAGATCGACCCGGAGCGGGCGTTCAGCGAGATCGGCTTCGACTCGCTGACCGCGGTGGAGCTGCGCAACCTGCTGAGTGACCGGCTCGGCGTCCGGCTGCCCGGCACGGTCGTCTTCGATCATCCCAACCCGGCCGCACTGATCCGCTTCGTCGAGGACCGGGCGGGGGGCCGGACGCGCGCGGCGGAGATCACGGACCCGGGCGCGGATCAGGACGCGGAACAGGAGCCGGCCGGCGCTGCGGACGATCCGATCGCCATCGTGGGAATGGCGTGTCGCTTCCCCGGCGGAGTCCGTACTCCCGCCGCACTCTGGGAGCTGCTCGCCGAGGGCTCCGACGCCATCTCCGAGTTTCCCGCCGACCGTGGCTGGGACCTGGATCTGTTCGATCCGGACCCCGAGCGGTCCGGTACCTCCTCCACTCGTCATGGCGGCTTCCTGCACGACGCCGCGGAGTTCGACCCCGAGTTCTTCGGCATCAGCCCGCGCGAGGCGCTGGCGATCGACCCGCAGCAGCGCCTGCTCCTGCAGACCGCGTGGGAGGCCGCCGAGGACGCGTACATCGACCCGGCCACGTTGCGCGGCAGCCAGACCGGCGTCTTCGTCGGCGTCATGTACTCCGACTACGGCGCCCGGCTGCACCAGCGCCGCGGCGCGGCCGGGGAACTGGAGGGTTACCTGGTCAGCGGCAGCGCGGGCAGCGTCGCCTCCGGCCGGATCTCCTACAGCCTCGGCCTGGAGGGGCCGGCCGTCACCGTGGACACGGCGTGCTCGTCCTCGCTCGTCGCCGTGCACCAGGCGGCGCAGTCGCTGCGGCTCGGCGAGTGCTCGCTCGCCCTGGCGGGCGGCGCGACCGTCATGGCGAGCCCGGCCACGTTCATCGAGTTCAGCCGCCAGCGCGGGCTGGCGCCGGACGGCCGTTGCAAGCCGTTCTCCGCCGCCGCGGACGGCACCGCCTGGGCCGAGGGGGCGGGACTGCTGGTGCTGGAACGGCTGTCGGACGCCCGCCGCAACGGGCACCGCGTGCTGGCGGTCGTCCGCGGCTCCGCGGTCAACCAGGACGGTGCGAGCAACGGGCTCACCGCGCCCAACGGCCCGGCCCAGGAACGGGTCATCCGCGGTGCCCTGCGCGGCGCGGGGCTGCGCGCCGCCGACGTGGACGTGCTGGAGGCCCACGGCACCGGAACGACGCTCGGCGACCCCATCGAGGCGGGGGCGGTGCTGAACACCTATGGCGCCGACCGCGACGACCGTGCCCCGCTGCTGATGGGATCGGTGAAATCCAACCTGGGACACACCCAGGCGGCCGCGGGCGCCGCCGGGATCATCAAGATGGTGCTCGCGATGCGGCACGGTCAGGTGCCCGGCACGCTCCACGCCGAGCGGCTCTCCGGCCATGTGGACTGGTCTGCCGGGTCCGTCGCGGTGCCCACCGGGCTCAGCCCGTGGCCGGACACGCCCGGGCCGAGGCGCGCGGCCGTGTCCTCGTTCGGCATCAGCGGCACCAACGCCCACGTGATTCTGGAGCAGGTCGGTCCGGCGCCCGATCCGGACCCGGTGCCCGAACTGGACCCGGCGCCCGAATCGGACCCGGCGCCCGAGGCCGACGCCGGGTCCGCCGGTGATCGGGTGGTGCCGTGGGTGCTCAGCGCCCGCACCCCGGCCGCGCTCCGGGAGCAGGCCATTCGGCTCAAGGAGCATGTGCTCGCCGACCCCCGGCTCCGGGTAGGCGACGTCGCCCTGTCGCTGGCGACCACGCGGACCGCGTTCGACCGGCGGGGCGTCGTCCTCGGTCGCGACCGGGCCGAGCTTCTCGACGGGCTCGACCACCTGATCGAGGGCACCTCCACGCCGGCGGGCTCCTTCCCCGCGGTGTTCACCGGTTCACCGGTGCGCGGGAAGACCGCGGTGTTGTTCACCGGACAGGGCAGCCAGCGCGTGGGGATGGGCATCCGGCTGTACGAGGCGTTCCCGGTGTACGCGAGGGCGTTCGACGAGGTCTGCGCGCAGTTCCGCGCGGTGGCGGGACCCGACGTCGCGGCGATCGCGTCGGGTGCGGCGCCGGAGGGCGCGATCGACCGGACGCGCGGCACCCAGGCCGCGCTCTTCGCGGTGGAGGTGGCGCTCTTCCGCCTGCTGGAGTCGTGGGGCCTGGCCGCGGAGCTGCTCGCGGGCCACTCGATCGGCG
Source organism: Actinomadura fulvescens (assembly GCF_039533225.1). NCBI lineage: Bacteria > Bacillati > Actinomycetota > Actinomycetes > Streptosporangiales > Thermomonosporaceae > Actinomadura > Actinomadura fulvescens. The sequence continues at coordinate 438,076 of NZ_BAAATD010000002.1, forward strand.
AGATCGCCGCCGCTCACCTCAGCGGCGCGCTGAGCCTCGGCGACGCGGCGGCGCTGGTCGCCACTCGCGGGCGGTTGATGCAGGAACTGCCGGAAGGCGGCCTCATGGCCGCCGTCCAGGCCGACGCGGAGACGGTGGCGCGGCTCGTCGCCGAGACCGGGAAGGGCGTGGACATCGCCGCGGTGAACGCGCCCGGCTCCGTGGTGCTCTCCGGGGACGCCGACGCCGTCGAGGAACTGCTGGCCGTCCTCGCCGGGCGCGGGCACCGCGTGCGCCGCCTCACGGTGAGCCACGCGTTCCACTCGGCGCACATGGACCCGATGCTCGACGCCTTCCGTGCCGAACTCGGCGAGCTCGCCGCCGCCGATCCGAGCCGGACCGTGGTGTCCACGCTGACCGGGCGCGAGGCCGGCGCGGAGAGCCTGGGCTCGGCGGCGCACTGGGTCGAGCAGGTGCGCGGCGGTGTGCGGTTCGCCGATGCGGTCGGACGGCTGCGCGAGCTCGGCGCGGTCCGCTTCCTGGAGGTCGGCCCGGACGCCGCGCTGACCGCGATGGTGCGGCAGTGCGACCTCGGTGACGACGGCGTCGCGATGGCGGCGCTCGACCGCAGGCGCGACGATCTGGCGGCGCTCTGGGCCTTCGTGGCGCGGGCCTTCCTCGCCGGCGTCGGATGGGACTGGCGGGAACTCATCGGCGGCGGCTCTCGCATCGTCCCGCTTCCCACCTACCCCTTCCATCGCGAACGGCTGTGGCTGCCGCCCCCGGCCGGGGACGCGACCGCGGCGGGCATCGGGGCGGACGAGCCTGACCATCCGCTGCTGGCCGCCTCGATCGACGTCCCGGGCGAGGCGAGCACGGTCTACACCGGCGTGCTGTCGCACCGGCGTTCGCCGTGGCTCGCCGACCACGCGCTGCGGGGCGTGCCCGTGCTGCCCGCCACCGCGCTGGTCGACCTGCTGGGGTGGCTCGCCGCCCGGCACGGCGGCGAGACCGTGGCGGAACTGACGCTCCACGCGCCCGTCCCGGTGCCAGAGGACGAGGACGTTCGGCTGCGGGTGACCGTGGCCGGCACGGCGGTGCGGGTGCACGTCCGGCCGGCGGGCGCCGGCGAGTGGGCACTGCACGCCGAGGCCACGCTCGGAACCGATCCCGGGCCGGCGCCCACCTGGCATGGCTCGCGGCCCTCCAGCGCCGAAGCGGTCGACGTCGCGGATCTCTACGCGCGCTTGGCCGACCGCGGGTACGACTATGGCCCCGCGTTCCAGGGAGTGCGCGAGCTCTGGCGCTCGGAGGACGAGCTGTTCGCCGAAGTGGACACGGGCGGCGACCTCGTCCCCGGCCTGCTCGACGCGACGCTTCATTCGTGGCTCACGGGTGTGCTCGATGCGCCACAGCAGGCCGGGATCGACGTCCCGTACGGCTGGCAGGGCATACGCCTGCACGGCACGCCCACCGGGCCGTTGCGGGTCAAGATCCGCCTCACCGGAGAACGGGCGTTCGCGCTGGAGGCGATCGATGCCGGCGGTCTGCCGGTGTTCTCGGTGGACGAGGTACGGCTGCGTGCCGTGGAGGCCGCCGCGCTGTCGGAGCTGACGGCCAGGCGTGCGGTCAAGGTGGAGCCGTACGAGCTGGGCTGGGTCGCAGCGGCGCACGCGGACGGTCCATGGGCAGGGCACGCGGTGTCGCTCGTTCTCGGCGCCGGCACCCGGACGCCGGGCACCGATGATCTGGCACTGCCGTTCCCGGTCGTACGCGCGCTGGACGGCTCCGAAGACCTTGTCGTCGCCACGGTCGCGTCCGGCCCGGACCACGAGCCGGCAGCCGCCGTCCGCGCCGGGATCGAGGTGGTCCGGGACCTGATCCTCACGCTCCCCGAACGGGCCCACCTGGTCGTGGTCACGCGCGGCGCGGTCGCGGTCGATGACACCGACCGGCTCCCCGGGCTCGCCGAGGCGGCGCTGTGGGGCCTGGTCAGGACCGCGCAGCACGAACAGCCCGAACGCGTCAGCATCGTGGACGTCGACGGCCACGCCGAGTCCGCGGCGCTGCTGCCGGGGCTGGCCGCCACGCGACCCGGCCAGGCCGCCGTCCGCGCGGGCAAGGTTTTCCGGCCGCGCCTGCGGGTCGTGACCGGTGCCCCCGCCGGGCCACCGGACCTCGGCACGGGGACGGTCCTGGTCACCGGGGCCGGCGGCGCGCTCGGGGCCGCGACGGCCCAGCGGCTGGTCGCCGTGCACGGCGCCCGCAGGCTCCTGCTGGTCAGCCGGCGCGGCGCCGCGGACCCGGCGCTGCCGGCTCTCGCCGAACTGCTCGCCGGCGACGCGGAGGTGGAGGTCGCCGCCTGTGACCTCGCCGACGCCGCCGCGGTCGAGACTCTGATCTCGGGCATCGGCTCCAGGCATCCGCTCACCGCCGTGTTCCATGCGGCGGGCGCCCTCGACGACGCGGTGCTGGAGAACCTCACGTCCGACCGGCTCGACCGGGTGCTGCGGCCCAAGGTCGACGCGGCCTGGAATCTGCACCGCCTCACCTCCGGCCTGCCACTGACGGCGTTCGTGCTCTACTCGTCGGTGGCCGGTGTGCTGGGCAACGCCGGGCAGGCGGGGTACGCGGCCGGCAACGCCTTCCTGGACGCGCTCGCCCAGCGGCGGCGTGCCGAGGGCCTGCCGGGGACCTCGCTGGCGTGGGGACTGTGGGAGACGGGTCCCGACGCCGGCATGGCCGCCGAGCTGGACGGCGCGTCCCGGGCCAGGCTGGACCGTCTCGGCGTCCGCGCGCTGCCGGTGGCGGCGGGGCTGGAGCTGCTGGACCGGTCGCTCGCGAGCGGCCGGGCGCTGCTGGTGCCGGCCTGGTTCGACCAGGCGGCACTCGCCCGCCGGTCGGGTACGCCGCCCGCGGTGCTCGCGGACCTGGTCCCGGCCCGGCCGGCTCCGGTGGCGGCGGCCGTGCCGTTGCCGCAGCGGGTCGCCGGGATGCCGGAGGCGGGTGCGCGCACGCTGGTGCACGAGGTGGTCACCGGCCGGGTGGCGGAGGTGCTCGGGCTCGCGAGCGCGGCGGCGGTGCCCGACGACCGCGGCCTCTTCGACGCGGGCCTGGACTCGCTCACCGCGATCGAGCTGCGCAACCGGCTGAGCTCCGATCTCGGCGAGCGGCTGCCCGCGACCGTGTTGTTCGACCACCCGACCGTGCGGGCGCTGACCGAGCACCTGCTGGACCGGTGCGAGCTCGGCGGACCGGGGTTCGACACCGCGGTGCTGGCGGGCTGGGTGTCGGACGCCGGCCGTGACGAGGAACGCAGGGCCGGGCTGGTGCGCGCGCTCAAGGAGGCCCTCGACGCGCTGGGCCGCGACGGCGCGGCCGATGGGGGACCGACCTTTGGAATGGATTCAGCGTCCGATGATGAGCTGTTCGGACTGCTGGACCGAGAACTGAGCGAATGATGCGGGGCGGTTCATCCATGGCGAACGAAGACAGGCTGCGCGACTACCTCAGGCGGACCACCGCCGACCTGCTGCGCGCCCGCGCCTCCGTGGAACGGCTGAAGCAGGCGGCGCGGGAACCGCTGGCGGTCGTCGCCATGGGTTGCCGGTACCCGGGGGACGTGCGGTCACCGGAGGACCTGTGGCGGCTCGTCGCGGCGCGGGTCGACGCGATCACCCCGTTCCCGGCCGACCGGGGGTGGCCCCTCGACGACCTGGTCGACCCCGATCCGGCACGGGAGGGCACCACCTACGCGGCCGAGGGCGGTTTCCTGCACGCGGCGGCGGACTTCGACGCCGAGCTGTTCGGGATCAGTCCCCGGGAGGCTCTGACGATCGACCCGCAGCAGCGGTTGCTCCTCCAGACCGCGTGGGAGACGTTCGAACGTGCCGGACTGGATCCGCGCGGCCTCGCCGGGAAGCCGGTCGGCGTCTTCGTCGGCGTGATGTACAGCGACTATGGCTCCCGCCACACCCGCGCGCCCGAGGGTTTCGAGGGATTCATCGGCACCGGCAGCGCGGGGAGCATCGCCTCGGGACGCATCGCCTACACCTTCGGCCTCCAGGGCCCGGCGGTCACGGTCGACACCGCCTGCTCGTCCTCCCTGGTGGCCCTGCACTATGCCGCCCAGGCGGTGCGCCGCGGTGACTGCGAGATGGCGATCGCCGGTGGCGCGACCGTCATGGCCACCCCGGCGACCTTCGTGGAGTTCAGCAGGCAGCGCGGGCTCGCCAAGGACGGCCGGTGCAAGGCCTACGCCGCGGCAGCGGACGGCACCGGGTGGGCGGAGGGCGTCGGCCTGGTCCTGGTCGAACGCCTGTCGGACGCCCAGCGGCTCGGCCATCCGATCGTCGCCGTGCTGCGCGGCAGCGCGGTCAACTCCGACGGCGCGAGCAGCCAGTTGTCCGCGCCGAACGGGTCCGCGCAGCAGCGGGTGATCCGCGCCGCGCTGGCCGACGCCGGGATCGGACCCGCCGACGTGGACGCCGTCGAGGGGCACGGCACCGGGACCGGCCTCGGCGACCCCATCGAGGCCGGTGCGCTCATGGCGGTCTACGGCCGTGGCCGCACGCCGGCGGACCCGGTCTGGCTGGGCTCGCTCAAGTCCAACCTCGGGCACACCCAGGCGGCGGCGGGCATCGGCGGCCTGATGAAGATGGCCCTGGCGATGCGGCACGGCACGCTGCCCGCCAGCCTTCACATTGACGAGCCGACGCCGCACGTGGACTGGGACACGGGCGGGCTGGCCCTGCTCACCGAGCCGCGGTCGTGGCCGGACCGCGATCGCCCGCGCCGTGCCGCGGTCTCGTCGTTCGGCATCAGCGGCACGAACGCACACGCGATCATCGAGGCACCGCCCGAGCCGGACGGGCCCGAGCCGGAACGGGACGAACGCGGTCCTGTGGCATGGGTGGTGTCCGGGCACACAGAACACGCCTTGCGCGACCAGATCGGCAGGCTCAGGAAGCAGGTGTCGGGCGACCCTGACCTGGCACCTGAGGACGTCGCCTACAGCCTGCGCACCGGCCGGGCCACCCTGGCGCACCGGGCCGTCGCGGTCGGATCGACCCTCGACCAGCTCACCCGGGAGCTCGCGGCGGTAGAGGAGGGGCTGCCCTCCCAGCGCGCCGTCTGGGGCGAGGCGGGAGCGACCGGTGGCCCGGTCTTCGTCTTCCCCGGGCAGGGCTCCCAGTGGGCCGGCATGGGCCGCGACATGATGGCATCCTCCGCGGCGTTCCGCGCTGAGATGGAACGGTGCGCCGAAGCGCTCGCCCCGCACGTCTCCTGGGATCTCATCGACGTGGTCTCCGCCGCTGACGAGAGCATGCTGAGCCGCGTCGACGTCGTCCAGCCGGCCCTCTTCGCGATGATGGTGTCGCTGGTGGCCGTCTGGCGGTCGTTCGGAGTGGAGCCCGCCGCCGTCGTGGGCCACTCACAGGGGGAGATCGCCGCGGCCTACGTCGCGGGTGCCCTGGACCTCGCCGACGCCGCCGCGCTGGTGGCGCGGCGCAGCCGTGCGATCCTGGCCATCGCGGGCACGGGCGCGATGGCATCGATCGAACTGCCCGCCGACGACGTACGGGACCGGCTCGCGGGCAGGGAGGACGTCGGCGTCGCGGCGATCAACGGGCCGCGCGCCACCGTCGTGTCCGGCGAAGCCGCGGCCGTCGCGGAGTTCGTCGGCAGATGCGAGACGGAGGGCGCGCGCGCACGCCTCATCCCGGTGGACTACGCCTCCCACTCGCGTGCGGTCGAGGTTCTGCGGGATCCGCTGCTGGCGGAGTTCGCGGCGATCGAGCCGAGGGCCGGGCGTGTCGGCTTCTTCTCCACGGTCACCGCGGGCGAGATCGACACCACCTCGCTCGACGCCGCCTACTGGTACGCCAACCTGCGCGAACCCGTGCGCCTGGCCGAGACCGTCACCGCGCTAGCCGCGGCCGGGCACCACCGCCTGCTTGAGGTCAGCCCGCATCCGGTGCTCGGCGCCGCGCTGCGCGACACCTTGGAGAGCGCCGGGCCGCCGGGACATGGGCATGTGGTGGCCACGCTGCGTCGCGACAACGGCGGGCTGGACCAGTTCCTGACGTCGGCCGGCAGCCTGTTCGTGACGGGCGCCGCGGTCGACTGGCGGCCGGTGACCGACGGGCGCCACGTCGATCTCCCCACGTTCGCGTTCCAGGAGCGCCGGTTCTGGCTGGAGACCAACGTCGAGGGCGGCCGGACGCTGCCCGGGCAGGTCCGGGCCGGGCACCCCGTGCTCAGCGTGGTCGTGGAGCCCGCGGACGGTCGCGGTGTGGTGTTCACCGGTGCCCTTCCCGGCGGCTGGGCCCGCGAGCATCGTCTCGGTGAGCGGCCGGTGCTGCCAGGGAGCGCCCTGCTTGAGCTGGCCCTGGCTTGCGGCGAGCGGCTGGGACTGCCCGTGGTGGAAGAGCTGACGCTGCTCGCTCCGGTGGACGTGCCGGACGGGCCGGTGCAGATCCAGGTGGAGGCCTCGCCTGCCGAGGATGGCTCGGGCGCGACGTTCACCGTTCACAGCAGGCTGGGGGACGGGGACACCGACGATCCGTGGCGGTCGCACGCCACCGGAGCGCTCGGTGCCGCCGGCCCGGCGGCCGAGCGCGCGACGGCCGGGCTCCCGGCGGCAGGGCTCCCGGCGGCAGGGCTCCCGGCCTCGCCTGAGTGGCCGCCGCCGGACGCGGAGCCGCTGGACGTGGCCGCCGGGTACACCGCCCTGGCCGAGCTGGGCGTGCACTACGGCCCGCGGCTGCGCACCGTCCGGGCCGCGTGGCGGCGGGAGAACGAGATGTTCGCCGAAGTGGCGCCGCCGACCGGGGGTGACGATGGGTTCGTGCTGCATCCCGCCGTCCTGGACGGGCTGGTGCAAGCGGCCTTCCTCGACCGGCTGACCCGCGCTGCCGGCCGGAGCGAGCCTCCCGCGGTCAAAGTCCCCTTCGCCTGGAGCGGCGCTCGTTCGCACACCGGCCTGGCGACCGGGCCGCTCCACGTCCGGCTGACGTGGACGGCCGAAGACGTGCTGGCGCTGACCGTCGCCGATGATGACGGCCGGGCCGTTCTGTCCGTCGATGAACTGCGCGTGCACGCGGTCGATGAGCTGGCCGAGGCTCCCGCGGTGGAGCCCGCCACCGGAGCTCGCCGCGTCAGAAGGACGGTACGCGGGCCGGCGCGGCTGGACGCCGGTGACGCGGGGCTCGCGGACTCTCTCGCCGGGGCGTCCGAGGACGAACGTGCGGACCGCCTTCTGGAAGTGGTCGGCCGGGCGGTCGCGGGCATCCTCGGGCACGACTCCGTGCGTACGATCCGGCCCGACCGGCCGTTCCGGGAGCTCGGCCTCGACTCCATGACGGCGGTGCAGCTGCGCGACCACCTGAGCCGGGTCGTGGGGCGGCGCCTGCCGAGCACCCTCGTCTTCGACCATCCCGACCCGCGTTCGCTCGCGGAGTTTCTCGCCCGCGGCTCCTCCGGTGCGACGGCGCTCGCGGCGGCCAGGCCGCGGACGGCCGACGAGCCGATCGCCATCGTGGCCATGAGCTGCCGCTACCCCGGCGGCGTCAGCACGCCCGAGCAGCTGTGGGAGCTGCTCGAATCGGGCACGGACGCCATCGGGGCCTTCCCCGCCGACCGAGGCTGGGACCTCGACGCGCTCTTCGACAATGATCCGGACAACCCGGGCACGTCGTACGCCCGCCATGGCGGCTTCGTCCATGACGCCGCCGACTTCGACGCCGGCTTCTTCGAGATGAACCCGCGCGAGGCGCGGGCCACCGATCCGCAGCAGCGGCTCCTCCTGGAGACCTCGTGGGAGGCGTTCCAGCGCGCTGGCATCGATCCCACCCGGCTGCGGGGCTCGCGCACCGGCGTCTACGTCGGTCTCATCTACACCGAGTACGGCGGACGGGCGCAACACGACCCGCGGGAACACGGCGGCTACCTCGGCACGGGCAGCGCGGGCAGCGTCGCCTCCGGCCGGATCGCCTACACCTACGGGCTGGAGGGACCCGCGGTCACGGTCGACACCGCGTGCTCGTCCTCGCTGGTGGCGCTCCATCTCGCCGCCCAGGGGCTGCGCAACGGCGAATGCGACCTGGCTCTGGCGGGTGGGGCGACGCTCATGGCGACGCCCTCGACGTTCGTGGAGTTCAGCCGCCAGCGGGGGCTCTCTCCGGACGGCCGGTGCCGGGCGTTCGCGGACTCGGCCGACGGCACCGGGTTCAGCGAAGGCGTCGGGCTGCTGCTGGTGGAGCGGTTGTCGGACGCGCGGCGCAACGGTCATCCGGTGCTGGCCATGGTCAAGGGCGCGGCCGTGAACCAGGACGGCGCCAGCAACGGGCTCACCGCGCCGAACGGCCCCTCCCAGGAACGAGTGATCCTGGAGGCGCTGCGCAGCGCCGGGCTCTCCCCCTCGGACGTCGACGTGGTGGAGGCGCACGGCACCGGCACCACCCTGGGAGATCCGGTGGAGGCGGAGGCGCTCCTGGGCACCTATGGGGTGGCCCGCGCGGATCGGCCGCCGCTGTGGCTCGGCTCGCTCAAGTCCAACATCGGGCACGCGCAGGCCGCCGCGGGCGTGGGCGGGATCATCAAAATGGTGCTGGCGCTGGAACACGGGACGCTTCCGCGCACCCTCCACATCGACGCACCGTCACGGCATATCGACTGGGACCGCGGCGGCCTCGCCCTGCTCACCGAGAACACGCCCTGGCCCGCCGGGGACCGGCCTCGACGGTTCGGGGTTTCGGCCTTCGGGATGAGCGGCACCAACGCGCACGTCGTCATCGAGGAGGCGCCGCCCGCTCCGGCGTCCGCTTCGCCGCCGGCTCCGGTGCCCGCCCAGGACGCCGCGCCCGCGGCCGCCCCCGTCCCGGTCCCGCTCGTCCTGTCGGCCAAGTCGGCGAACGCGCTTCAGGGCGAGGCACGGCGCCTGCACGACCATCTCCGGCGGCATCCGGATGTCGCGCTCGCCGGGGTCGCGGCGGAACTGGTCCACACCAGGGCCGAGTTCGACCACCGTGCGGTGGTCGTCGCCGGTGACCGGGACGCGGCGCTGGCGGGGCTCGCGGCGCTCGCGGGCGGCACGCCCTCGCCCATCGTGATCACAGGGCACACGACCGATGCGCGCGCACCCGTGTTCCTCTATCCGGGTCAGGGTTCGCAGTGGGAGGGCATGGCCCGGCGGCTTCTCGCCGAGTCACCGATCTTCGCCGCCCGGATCGAAGAGTGCGCGGCCGTGCTCGACCCGGTCACCGGCTGGTCGCTCCTGGACGCGTTGCGCGGCGACGCCGATTTGGAACGGGTGGACGTGGTGCAGCCGGTCCTCTGGGCGATGATGACCGGGCTGACCGCGGTCTGGGAGTCGTTCGGCGTGCGGCCCGCGGCGGTGATCGGGCACTCCCAGGGCGAGATCGCCGCGGCGGTGGCGGCGGGAGCCCTCCCGGCGGCGGACGCGGCGGGGGTCGTCGCGCTGCGTGCCAAGGCGTTGCGGGCGCTGGCCGGGACCGGCGCGATGGTGTCGATCGCGGCGGGCGCGGACCGGGTCCGGACGGTGCTCGCCGGTGAAGGAGATGACGCGGCGGGCATCGCCGCGATCAACGGGCCGTCCTCGACCGTCGTCGCGGGCGAGGTCGAGGCCGTGCGCCGGGTCCAGCGGCGGTTCGAGGAGCAGGGCGTGCGTGTCCGGCTGGTCGAGGTCGACTACGCCTCGCACTCGCCCCAGGTCGAGGCGCTCGAAGCCGAGTTGCTGCGCACCCTGCCGCAGCTCGCGGAAGGCCCGGCGGACACCGCCTACACCGCCGACGTCTTCTCCACCGTCACCGGGACCAGGATCGATCCGGCGGGCGACGTCGGCTTCGGGCGGCCCGCGTACTGGTACCGCAACCTGCGCAACCCCGTGCTGCTGAAGGACGCGGTGGTGGCGGCCGTTGACGCGGGCCACGAGGTGTTCCTCGAAGTGAGCCCGCACCCGGTGATCGGGATCGGGGTCCAGGACGTGCTCGACTCGCTGGATGGGCTGGAGCGGCCCGCGGTCCTGCGCACTCTCCGCCGGGACGACGGTGGCCTGGCACGGCTGCTCGCGTCCGTGGCCGAGGCCTGGGCGGCCGGCGTCCCGGTCGACTGGGCCGCGCATCTCGGGCCACGGCCGCGGGACGTGCCACGCCTGCCGACGTACGCGTTCGATCGGCGCCGGTACTGGCTCGAAGCGGCCCCCCGCCAGACCGCCGCCGCCGGTACCCGCATGGTGCGGCACCCACTGCTCACCACCGTGATCCGCCCGGGCGGCGAGGACGGCCTCCTGCTCCTCGGCCGTCTCACCCTGGCCGACCAGCCCTGGCTCGCCGACCACGTGGTGGACGGCGCCGTGCTGGTCCCCGGCGCGGTGTTCGCCGAGATGGCGGCCTTCGCCGGGGAGCTGCTCGGCGCGGCGCGGGTCGACGAACTGGCCCTGCGGCGACCGCTCGTCCTCGATCCGGACGGCGCGGTGGAGATCCAGGTGTCGGTCGGCGAGCCCGACGCGCACGGCTTCCGTTCGCTGGGCGTGCACGCTCGGGCCGCCGAGACCGACGACCCGCTCGGCGCGCCCTGGACCGTGCATGCCCTCGGTTCGCTCGACCCGGCGGGTGCGCCGCCCCCGGTGCCCGCGGCCGGTTGGTCCGGGGACGCCGGTTGGCCTGGGGACACGGTCGAGCCGGTCGAGCCGGAAGACCTTTACGAAGACCTCGCGGCGAAGGGTTACCAGTACGGCCCGGCGTTCCGCGGGCTGCGCGGCGCGTACCGTTCCGGGGACACCGTGCTCGCCGAAGTGTCACTCGAGGGCGTCGGGGGTTTCCGCGTCGCGCCCACGGTCCTCGATGCGGCGCTGCACGCGGTCGGCTTGGCGGGACTCTTCCCCGACGACGGCATGATCCGCCTGCCGTTCGCCTGGCGGGGATTCGTGCGGCACGCCGAGGCGCCCGCCACGGTACGGGTGCGCCTGCGCCGCTCGGGGGCCGAGGCGGTGTCCGCCGAGCTGGCCGCGGTCGACGGGACTCCGGTCGCGACGATCGACGAGGTCGTGTTCCGGGTCGCCGACGGCGCCGGCCACGACCTGCTGTACGAGCTCGTCTGGGAACCCAAGGCTCCCGGAACCGGACCCCGGCCTGAGCGGGTCGGGACGCTGGGGAGCGGCGGGCACGAGGACCTCGCCGGTCTGATCGCCTCCCTGGACGCCGGAGGAGAGCCTCCCGAGGTGCTCATCGTTCCGGTGGACGGACCAGCCGGTGAGCCGGTGCCACTCGCGGTCCGGAACGCCGTGTCGCGGGTGCTCGACACGCTCCGGCAAGGACTGGCGGAGCCCAGGCTGGGCGACACGCTCTTCGTCGTGCGCACCTGCCGGGCCGTCGAGGCCCTGCCCGGCGACGGCGTCCGCGAACTCGGCGGGGCGGGCGTCTGGGGGCTGACGCGCAGCATCCAGACCGAAGACCCCGGCCGGGTGGTCATCGTCGACACCGAGAGCCCCGATCCGCCCGTCGAGCAGGTGCTGGACGCCGTGGCGGCGGCAGAACCACAGGTCGCGTTGAGGGACGGCGGCCTCCTCGTTCCCAGGCTCCGCCGCAGGCAGGGTCTGGCCGTCCCGAAGGATTCCCCGTGGAGGCTGGAAGCCGGTTCGACAGGGGTGATCGAGGATCTGGTCTGCCGGTCGGTCGAGGAGTCCGCTCTCGCCCCCGGCGAGGTGCGCGTCGCCGTCAGAGCCGCCGGCTTGAACTTCCGCGACGCCATGCTGGCCTTGGCCATGTATCCGGGCGAGGCCCACCTGGGCACGGAGGGCGCCGGGGTGGTGCTCGCGGTCGGCGCGGGCGTCACCGGCGTCGAGCCGGGCGATCGGGTGCTGGGCCTCATCACCGGGGGCATCGGGCCGGTGGCCGTGACCGATCATCGCCTCCTCGCCCGGATCCCGACCGGGATGTCGTTCGCCCAGGCCGCGACGGTCCCCGCGGTGTTCCTCACGGCGTACTACGCCCTGCACGATCTGGCCGGGGCGCGTCCAGGGGAGTGGCTGCTGGTCCACTCCGCCGCGGGCGGCGTCGGTGGTGCGGCGATTCAGCTGGCCCGGCACTGGGGCCTGAACGTCTTCGGTACGGCCAGCCCGGGCAAGTGGCCTGCGCTGGTGGAGGCCGGGTTGCCTGCCGACCGCATCGCCGGTTCCCGCGACCTGTCCTTCGTGGAGGCAGTGCGGGACGCGACGGGCGGACGCGGTGTCGACATCGTGCTGAATTCCCTGGCCCGCGAGTTCGTGGACGCCTCGCTCGGGCTGCTGGCCTCCGGCGGGCGGTTCGTGGAGATGGGCAAGACCGATGTCCGGGACGCCGCCGCGGTCCATGCCGACCATGGGATCTTCTACCGGGCGTTCGACCTGGTCGAGGCCGGACCCGACCGGCTCGGGCACATGCTCGCCGACATCGTCGGGCTGCTGGAGGCCGGAGTCCTCGCACCGCTGCCGGTCACGGCCTGGCCGGCGGGCAAGGCGCCCGACGCGATGCGGCACCTCAGCCTCGCGCGCCACGTCGGCAAGGTCGCCCTGCGCATTCCGCGGCCGCTGGATCCGGACGGCACGGTCCTGGTCACGGGCGCGACGGGCGGCGTGGGCAGGCTCGTCGCCCGCCACCTCGCGGCGGCGCACGGGGTGCGTCACCTCCTGCTGGTGAGCCGGCAGGGGGACCGCGCGGCGGCGGCCGGTCCGCTGCGCGACGAACTCGCCGGACTGGGCGCCGCGGTGACGTTCGCCGCCGTCGACGTCGCCGATGCCGACGCGCTGGGGCGGGCACTCGCGGACATCCCGGGCTCCCGGCCGCTGACCGCGGTGGTCCACGCCGCGGGCGTCCTGGACGACGCGACGATCGCGAACCTCACGCCGGAACGGCTGGCGGCGGTGCTGCGGCCCAAGGTCGACGGTGCCTGGAACCTGCACCGCCTCACCGAAGGTGCCGACCTGAGCGCGTTCGTGCTGTTCTCGTCCGCCGCCGGGATCGTCGGGAACCCCGGCCAGGCGGCGTACGCGGCGGCCAACGTGGTCCTGGACGGCCTCGCCACCGTTCGGTCCCGCGCCGGACTGCCCGGCACCTCGATCGCCTGGGGGCTGTGGCAGTCAGACAGCACGATGACCGGGTCGCTGGCCGGCGCCGACAGGGCCAGACTGGCGCGCTCGGGCATGCTGGCCCTGTCCGCCGGGCGGAGCCTCGCGCTGTTCGACGCCGCGATCGGGGCCGCGGATCCCGCGCTCGTCGCGGTACGGCTGGACACGGACAGGCTGGCCGGCGCCCCGGACCTCGCGCCGCCATTGCGTTCGCTGGTGCGGGACCGGCCGGCCGCTCGCGCCCCGGGCGGGCCGGCGGCGGCGGCCACCGGCCCCGACCTGGCGGGCCTGCTCGCCGGCTCGGACCCGGAGCGCCGGCGGGAGATCGTGCACAGGACCGTCATCCGGTACGTGGAGGCGGTCCTCGGCCGGCCCCCGGGCGAGGCGGACCAGGACGGACGCAGCTTCAAGGAACTCGGATTCGACTCGCTGACCGCGGTGGAACTGCGTAACCGGCTCGGCAAGGCGGCCGGGCTGCGGCTGCCCGCCACGATCGTGTTCGACCATCCGACGCCGGCCGCGCTGACCGGTTACCTGCTCGACCGGCTCGTTACGGCCGCCGCACCGGCCGCCGTGACACCGGCCACCGTGACACCACCCGCCGTGACACCGGCGCACGACGGGGCGCCGCCGACCGCCGAAGAGCTGTTCCGGTTCATCGACTCCGAGCTCAGAACTCAGACGTGAGGGACATATGGCTGACGAGAAGAAGCTGGTCGAGTACCTCCACTGGACGACCAGCGAGCTCGCCAAGGTGAAGAGGGAACTGGCCGCGCGGTCGGCTCCCGAACCGATCGCCGTCGTCTCCATGGCCTGCCGGTACCCCGGCGGGATACGCACGCCCGAGGACCTCTGGCGCGTGGTGAACGAGGGCGTGGACACGGTATCCGGACCGCCAGGTGACCGCGGCTGGGACCCGACAGCACTGGAGTACGCCAAGGCCGGTGCTTTCCTGGACGACGCAGCGGGGTTCGACGCGGCCTTCTTCGGGATCGCGCCGAAGGAGGCGCTGGCCATGGACCCGCAGCAACGGCACCTGCTGGAACTCGCCTGGGAGGCCATGGAACGCGCGGGTCTGGTGCCGGCGTCGCTGCGCGGCAGCCGCACCGGCGTGTTCGCCGGTGTGATCTACCAGGACTACGCACCGCCGGCCGACGCGGTCCCATCCGACCTCGAGGGCTATTTCATGACCGGCAACGCGGTGAGTGTCGCGTCCGGCCGGCTGGCCTACACCTTCGGCTTCGAGGGCCCCGCACTGACGGTCGACACCGCGTGCTCCTCCTCGCTCGTCGCCCTGCACCTCGCATGCGAATCACTGCGGCGGTCGGAGTGCGACCTCGCGCTCGCGGGCGGGGTGACGGTGATGTCGACGCCCCGGGTCTTCATCGAGTTCGGCCTGCAGGGCGGGCTCGCCGCCGATGGCCGATGCAAGGCCTTCGCCGCCGGGGCCGACGGCACCGGGTTCGGGGAGGGCGGTGGCGTGCTCGTGCTGGAACGGCTCGGGGACGCCGTGCGCAACGGGCATCCGGTGCTCGCCGTGGTGCGCGGCTCGGCGATCAACTCGGACGGGGCCAGCAACGGACTCACCGCACCGAGCGGGATCGCGCAGCGGAAGGTCATCGAGGCGGCGCTGCGCGGCGGCGGGCTGTCGGCCGCGCAGGTCGGCGCGGTCGAGGCGCACGGCACCGGCACCGTGCTCGGCGATCCGATCGAGGCCGGTGCCCTGCTGGCCGTGTACGGCGCCGACGCCGGCCGCTCGGAGCCGCTCTATCTCGGCTCGGTCAAGTCGAACCTCGGGCACACGCAGGCCGCCGCGGGCGTGGCCGGTGTGATCAAGATGGTGCAGGCGATGCGCAACGGCGTGCTCCCGGCGACCCTGCACGCGGCCGAACGGTCCGGCCTGGTCGACTGGGACGAGGGCCGGGTCGAGGTGCTCAGCGAGCGGCGGCCCTGGCCCGCCACGGACGCCACCCCGCGGCTGGCCGGTGTCTCGTCGTTCGGGATCAGCGGGACCAACGCCCACCTCATCCTCGAAGAGCCACCCGCCATGTCCCCGGTCGAGACCGCCGGCCCGGCCGCCCCGCCACCCGTGGCGGTGCCCTGGGTGGTGTCCGGCAAGACGCCCGCCGCGGTGCGGGCGCAGGCCGCCCGGCTGGCCGCCCTGCTGCGGGGCGACGCCGAGGTCGACGTGGCCGCCGTCGCGCGCACGCTCGTCACCCGGCGGTCGGCGTTCCGGCATCGCGCGGTCGCCGTGGGCGCGGACGCCACCGAGCTCGCCCGCAGGCTCGACCTGCTCACCTCACCGTCGAGCGCGATCACGGTCGCCCGGGCCGCGCCGAAGGTGGCGTTCGTCTTCAGCGGCCAGGGGACACAGCGGCCGGAGATGGGACGAGAGCTCTACGACCACCATCGGGTCTACGCCGAGACGTTCGACGCCGCCTGCGCCGCCCTCGACCGAGCGCGGCGGGCTCGCGCCGCGGGCCCGAGCCTGCGCGACGTCGTGTTCGCCCCGCCGGGCGGCCCGGAGGCCGAACTGTTGCAGCGCACCGAGTTCACCCAGCCCGCGTTGTTCGCGGTACAGCTGGCGTTGTGCCGGCTCGCCCAGGATTTCGGCCTGGTCGCCGACGCGCTGCTCGGGCACTCCATCGGGGAGCTCACCGCGGCGCATGTGGCCGGGGTGTTGTCGCTGGAGGACGCGGCGGGCCTGGTCGTCTCGCGGGCTCTCGCCATGCAGGCCGCGCCCGGAGGAGGGAGCATGGTGTCGGTTCGGGCGCCGGAGGCCGAGGTGACCGCCGCCCTCCACGACCTGGCGGGACGGGTGTCGGTGGCGGCGGTGAACGGGCCCCGGTCGACGGTGATCTCCGGTGACGCGGCGGACGTCCGCGCGCTGGCCGCCCGGTGGCGGGCCGATGGCGTGCGCACCAAGGCGCTCCGGGTCGGCCATGCGTTCCACGCGTCCCACATGGACGCCGCCCTCCCGGCGCTCGTCGAGGCCGCCGGCTCGCTCGGCGTCGCGCCGCCGGCCGTCCCGCTGGTCTCCAACCGGAGCGGGCGTCCGGTCACCCGGGAGGAGCTCGCCGCACCGGATTACTGGGCCGCACAGGTTCGCGGCACCGTCCGCTTCCATGACGGCGTCCGGTCTCTCCACGAGCTGGGCGTCGATACGTTCATCGAGATCGGGCCGGACGCCACGATGACCGCCATGATCGGCGACTGCCTCGCCGACGTCCGGGACACGGTCGCCGCCGTCCCGCTGGTGCGCCATCCGAGCGCCGAGGGCCGGTCGGTCCTGCTCGGGGTGGCGCAGGCGTACGCGCGCGGGGTGGCCGTCGACTGGGCCAGGGTCCTCGGTGGGGGACCGCTTGCGGATCCCGCCACGGTGCCCGTCTACCCGTTCCAGCACGAGCACTACTGGCTTGCTGCGGCCGACGTCCGCGGCGCCGGCGGTTCGGCGCAGGATCGCGCGCTGTGGGAGGCGGTGGACAGCCTCGATCCGGATCGGTTCGGTGCCCTCGTCGGCGATATGGACGCGCCGCCCGAGGCGGTCCGGGAGGTGCTCAACGCGCTGCGGCGATGGCGCTCGGCCCGGCCGCAGCCACCCCCGGAGGACGACCTCTCCGAGCTCGGGTCGCCGTTGCAGGACGTGCCCGACGAGGAGCGTCCGGGCCTGCTCGCGTCGATGGTGCTGGAGGCGGTGGCGGACGCGCTGGGCCACGTGCGCGGCTCCCTCGCTCCCGGTGACGACCTGACCCAGGTCGGCATCACGTCCTTCGGCGCGCTGGAGATCGCCTCGCGGCTGTCCCGGCAGACCGGCGTCGAGGTGTCGCCGGGCGTGGTGCTCGATCACCGCACGGCGCACGACCTCGCCCTTCACCTGCAGGGCCTGGTGGCGGCCACGGTGCGACCCGAGCCTGCGCCCGCCGCCGCGGGCCGGGCCGGCTAGGCCGCCGGAAGGGACGATGATGAACAGCGACGAGGCACGCGACAGGCTGCGGTCGTTGCATCGCGAGGGGGTGCTGGCCCGCCGTTTCGACGAGGTCGCTCCGCTGCTGGCCGCCATGACCGAGCAGGACGCCGCGCGCTCGGCGCGGATCCTCGCCCGGGCGGACCTGACGGCGGTCCGCGAGCACCATCCCGGCCTGCCCGAGATCACGGTGACCATCACCGGGCACGGCACGCTGGAGGCGCTGCGGACCGCGCTGACCGGCACACTGGCCCGGCACGGCTATCTGCCGCGCATCCGGCTCGCGGAGTTCGGGTCGTACGTCTTCGAGCTGGGCGATCCGGGCAGCGAGCTCTATGCCGAGCGGCCGGCCCTGACGGTGTGCGTGCTCGACCACGCCACGGTGTTCGACGAGGTCGGCGTGCCGTTCGCGGCCGAGGACGTGGAACGGGTGCTGCAGGAGAAGCTGGCGCTGTGGCGGCGGCTGGTCGGCCAGTTCGGCGAGACCGGGTCGGGGACGCTCGTGCTGAACACGATCGTGCTGCCCCGGCTGTGGCAGGCACAGCTGCTGGACTACCCGGCCAGGGCGCGGCTCGGGGCCGCGTGGCGGTCGGCCAACGCCGAGCTGCTGCGGCTCGGGGAGGCCGCGGGACCTGTCGTGGTGATGGATCTCGATCCGCTTGTCGCGGCGGGGGCGGAGCCGGTCGATCCGCGCCTGGAGACCTATGCCGGGACACATTTGTCCGACGGACTGCTGAGCGCTTACGCGCGCGAGCTGGGCCATCTGGTGCGCGCCCGAACCGGCAAGGCCAAGAAGGTGCTCGCCGTCGATCTCGACCAGACGTTGTGGGGCGGCGTCCTGGGCGACGACGGGCTCGAGGGCATCGAGGTGGCGTACGGCCGCCAAGGCGAGGCGTTCCGGCGTTTCCAGGGTGTGGTGAAGCAGTTGCAGTCGCAGGGCGTGCTGCTGGCGGCGGTCAGCAAGAACGACGAGGACGCCGTGCTCACGGCGCTGGACGGACATCCCCACATGCGGCTGCGGGTGCCGGACTTCGTGCGGATCATGGCCGACTGGCAGCCCAAGCCGGTGCACCTCCGCGCCCTCGTCCGGGATCTGAACCTCGGCGCCGACAGCGTCGTGTTCGCCGATGACAGCGCGCACGAGTGCGCGGCGGTGGCGGCGGAGCTGCCGGAGACCACCGTGCTCCATCTGGACGGCGACCCCGCCTTGCACGCCACCCGGCTGCTGGCCGACGGCTGGTTCGCGACCACGGAGGTGACCGCCGAGGATCGGGTGCGGACCCGGCGCTATCACGAGGAGACGGCCCGCACGGACTTCCTGTCCGCGGCGGGGTCGGCCGCGGAGTTCCTGGCCGGCCTGCGCGTGTCGGTGCGGCTCGCTCCGGTGGCCGCCGCCGACGTCGCCCGGGTGTCGCAGCTGACGTTGCGCACGAACCAGTTCAACCTCACCACCGAACGGCTCACGGCCGAGGAGGTGCGGGCACGTGCCGGGCGCCCGGAGGCGCGCGTGCTGGCGATCTCGTCCGGCGACCGCTTCGGCGGCAACGGGATGGTGGGCGCACTCTTCCTGAGGGCGGAGGGCGAGGTTCTGCTCATCGACAATTTCCTGCTCAGTTGCCGGGTCTTCGCCCGCGGTATCGAGCAGGCCGCGCTCTCCGCGGTGCTGCGGGGCGCACGTGACGCGGGTTTCCGCGCCGTGCGGGGCGAATACCGGGCGACCCCCAAGAACCCCAAGGTACGGGACCTGTATCCGCACTACGGATTCACCACCGTGGAGGCGGGAGCCACCACCGTGGAGGCGGCGCCGCAGCAGGTGGCCTTCACCCACACACTGGCGGAGATCGTCGACGTGCCCGGCCATCTGTCCCTGGACGCCGCGGCCGACCTGGTGCCCCGCCCGATCGAGGCGGAGAACGCATTGACAACCTGAGGGTGCCTCAATTTAACTGTCCACGAACATTAACATGAGGCAACCTCAGGATAATGAGGAGAGACTGTGGCTGCGGGAATCGCGATCTCCGTGCACGACACGGCGCCGGTCTGGCGCGGCGACACCGCCGGCGAGGCGCTGCGCCGGTCGGTGGACCTTGCCAGGGCCGTCGAGGGCTTCGGCTATCGGCGCTACTGGGTGGCCGAACACCACAACACGCCTGCCTTGGCCACCTCCAGCCCGGCGGTCCTCGCGGGGCCCATCCTGGCCGCCACCGAAACGATCCGGGTGGGCTCGGGCGCGGTGCTGCTGCCCAATCACTCGCCGCTGGTGGTCGCCGAACAGTTCGGCGTGCTGGGCGGGCTCTTCCCCGGCCGGGTCGACCTCGGGCTCGGGCGCGCGACGGGCGGCTCGCCCGAGTCGGCGGCCCGGCTGGGCGACCCGCGCAGGCTCGACTTCGGTGACGCCCTGGCAGAGCTCCGGGATTACTTCGCCGGTGGCAGCGCCGGTGTCCGGGCGATCCCCGAGCCGGTCGAGCCGCCCGAGTTCTGGATCGTGGGGTCGAGTCCCGGAAGCGCCGCGAACGCGGGCAGGCTGGGGTTGCCGTACGTCTACGCGCACGCGATCGTGGGCGGTGGCGCACCGGCGGCGCTGGAGGCCTACCGAAAGGCCTTCCGGCCCTCTTCGCAGCTGACCGAGCCGTACGCGGGCGTGGCGGTCATCGTCGTGGCGTCCGACAGCGGGCAGCGGGCGCACCGGCTGGCCCGGTCGTTCGTCTACGGTCAGATCCTGATGCGCACGGTGGATCCGGAGACGGTGCTGCCGACCGAGGAGGAAACGGCCGCACACCGCTTCAGCTCGGCCGAGGAACGTTTCCTCAAGGAACGGATCGATCCGCAGTTCGTGGGCACGCCGGAGGAGATCGCGCCCCGGCTGGGCGGGCTGCTGCGGCAGACCCGCGCCGACGAACTCTTCGTGCTGACCCAGGTGCCCGACCACGAGGCCAGAGTCCGCTCGTACGAGCTGACCGCCAAGATCGTTTCCTCGCTCTGAGCCGCGCCCGCCTGCGACCTTCAGCCTGGCTTTAGACCCTCCATGCAGTGTTCAGGCCGAGGGCCGAGCGCCTGCCCGGGGCGCCGGACCATGCGTCCGTTCGACGGCCACGCCGAGGCGATGAGGATGAGGATGGGTTCAGGTACGAGCTTCCGAGGCAGGCCCGCCTGGAACACGACGGCGGTCGCGATGGGGGCCGCGCTGCTGCTGGCCTCCGCCGCGTGCTCGGCGGAGACGGGCGGGGCCGCGGCGGGCGGCCCGCCGCGGAACGGGGGCACGCTCCGGCTCGCGATCGACAAGGAACCCGAGTGCCTGGATCCCCACCAGAGTCCCACCGAGTCTGGGCGGATGCTCGCCCGTCCGGTGGTCGACTCGCTGGTGTACCAGGACCGCCGGGGCCGCTTCCACCCCTGGCTCGCGACCAGGTGGACGGTCTCGCCCGACCAGCTGACCTACACCTTCCACCTGCGCCGGGACGTCACGTTCACCGACGGGACCAGGTTCGACGCCGCGGCCGTCGTCGCCAACCTCGACCATGTCGTGGCCCCGGAGACCAAGTCGTTGCTGGCCGCCGGCCTGATCTCCTCCTACCGCTCGGCCCGGGCGGCCGACGCGCACACGGTCGAGGTCACCCTGAAGAAGCCGGACTCGGGTTTCCTCGGCGCGCTGGCCCTGCCCAACCTGGGCATCGAGTCGCCGAAGACGCTCAAGGATTCCGCTGCGTCGCTGTGCGCCAAGATCGTCGGTACCGGGCCGTTCCGCACCGAGCGCGGGCTGGTGCCGCAGCAGGGCATCGAGTACGTCAAGAACCCGGCCTACGACTGGGCGCCGGGGTCGTCGTCGCATACCGGCCCGGCCCGGCTGGACCGGGTGGAGGTCAAGGTCGCGCCGGACAACGCGGCCCGCTTCGGGGCGCTCACCAGCGGTCAGGTCGACGCGGTCACCGCGCTCTCGCCGACCAACGTCCGCACGATGAAGAACATGGCCGGGTTCACCTTGCACTCGGTGCCCTATCCCGGCGTCAACTACAGCTACTGGCCCAATACCGCCAACGGTCCGCTCGCCGACCCGGTCGTGCGCAAGGCGGTGCGCACCGGCATCAACTGGGCGCAGATCGTCAAGAACGTCTACTTCGGGGTGTACGAGGGGGCACGCGGCGTGCTGTCCCCGGCCACGCCCGGCAGCGACCCCTCCCTGGCCGGGGCGTACGCCCACGACCAGGCCGCCGCCGGACGGCTCCTGGACAAGGCCGGCTGGACGGCCCGGGACGCCGCGGGCTTCCGCACCAAGAACGGCAAGCGGCTCACCGTCCGGCACCTGTGGTCCGACGGGTCGATCGCGAATCTCGCCGTGCAGGTCCAGTCGGCCGCCAAGCAGCTGGGCGTGGAGTTCGTCGAGCAGAACGTCGACGGCGGCACGTTCGTCAAGCGCCTGCTCGCCGGCGACTACGAGCTGATCGACACCAGCTTCTCCCAGCCCGGCCCGGAGGTGCTCCGGGTGCTGTTCGGCGCCGAGAACATCCCCACGCCCGAACGCGGGGTCAGCAACAACATGGCGCGCTACGACAGCCCGGCCGTGCAGGCCGCCTTCGATCGCGCGCTCAAGGCCCGCGACCAGGCGGCGCAGTTCCGCGTCTACGCCGAGGTGCAGAGGCGCGTCACCGAGGACGCCGCGGTGTTCCCGATCTACGCGCCGCTCTCCACGTTGTCGGCGCGCTCCACGGTCCGCGCCGTGGAGTTCGCCGCCGACGGGTCACCGAGCTTCTACGGCCTGTGGCTGGCGTCCTGACGTGGCGGGCCAGCTGAAGTCACCGCCGGCGGCCGGGGAGGCGGTGGTCGCGGCCGCCGCCGGCGCGCGGCGCACGCGGCTGCTCCGCCTCGTGCTGGTGCGTGCGGCGGCCTCGCTGGTGGTCCTGTGGGGCGCGGTGACCTTGACGTTCTTCCTGCTGCAGCTGATGCCGGGCAGCACGGTCGACGTCCTGCTCGCCCGGTCGGCGGTGAGCCCTGAGGTGCGCGACCGGCTCGTCGCCGAATACCGCTTCGATGACCCCGTCGTGGTGCAGTACCTGGCCTACCTGGGCAGGATCGGGCGTGGCGAGTTCGGCTACTCGTACGTGTTGCGCCGTCCGGTCTGGGACGCGATCGGGTCACAGCTGCCCGCCACCCTGCTGCTGATAGCGGCGACACTGGTGCTCACCGTGGTCGCCTCGGTCGTGCTCGCGGTGGTGAGCGCCAACCGGAGGCGGTGGGTCCGGTCGGCGTTCGCGGCGGTGGAGTCGCTGGTGGTCGCGCTTCCGCCGTTCTGGCTGGGGCTGCTGTTGCTGACGGTCTTCTCGTTCAATCTGCACTGGTTCCCGGCCATCGGCTCCTCGTCGTTCTCCGGGCTTGTGCTCCCCACCGTCGCGCTCGCCGCCGCGCCCACGGCGGTGGTGACGCGGGTCCTGCGAGACGGCCTGCTGCGCGCGCTGGACGAGCCGTTCGTCGTGACCGCCCGGGCGCGCGGAATCGGTGAAGTGGCGCTGCGGCTGCGCCACGTGCTGCGGCACGCGCTGCTCCCCGCCACCACGCTGCTGGGCTGGATCGCCGGCTCGCTGATCGGCGGCGCGGTGATCATCGAGATCGTGTTCTCCCGGCAGGGCATCGGCAGGCTGGCGCTGTCGGCGGTGGAGAACAAGGACATGCCGATGGTGGTCGCGATCGTGCTGCTCGCCGCGCTGGTCTTCGTGGTGGTGACGATCGCGGTCGACTTGCTCACCTGGCTCATCGATCCCAGGACGCGGGACACGGGGAGGTAGAGATGGCCTTCGACACCGTCCGGCCGGAGGATCCCGTCACCGGGTGGAAGAATCCCGGCTCCGGGTGGTACGGCCGCCGCGGCTTCGGCCTGTGGCTCGGGATCGCCGTGCTGATCCTGCTGGCGGCGATGGTGGCCGTCCCGTCGTTGTTCACGGGCACCGATCCCGACGCAGCCGATCTGGAGGCCACGTTCCGGCCGCCCGATGGTGAGCACTGGCTCGGCACCGACCAGAACGGCCGGGACCTGTACGCCCGGATCGTGCACGGCGCCCGGCCTTCGCTGCTGATCGGCGCCGGCGCGGTCGCGCTGGCGCTCGCCGCGGGCGTCCTGATCGGCGTCGCGGCCGCACAGGGCGGCCGGCTGGTGGACCAGGTGCTCAGCAGGGCGCTGGACGTCGTGCTGTCAGTGCCCGGGCTGCTGCTGGTGTTCCTGGTCGTCGCGGTGGTGGGACCCGGGAGCGCCACCGCGACCGTGGGGCTCGCCGTAGTGGCGATGCCGGGCTTCGCCCGGGTGACCCGCGCCGAGGTGATCAGGCTCCGCGGCTCGCCCTATGTGGAGGCCGCCTATGGGTTCGGCTGGTCACGGAGCCAGGTGATCGTCCGGCACATCCTGCCCAACGCGTTCGGGCCGATCTTCGCGCTGGCCACGATGACCCTGGGCGCGATGATCGTCGCTGGCTCGTCACTGAGCTTCGTGGGCCTCGGGCCGCGCCCGCCCACGGCGGAGTGGGGGGCGATGCTGGCCGGCAGCCGGGAGTTCCTCGGGCTGGCCTGGTGGACCGCCGCGTTCCCGGGCGCGGCGATCACCATCGCGGTGCTGGCGGTCACGGTGGTGGGTCAGCATCTTCAGGCGCGGATCGAGCGGGGGCGGCGATGAGCCCGGACGACGGCGCGGCGCCACTGGTCGCGGTCGAGGACCTCACGGTGGTGTTCACCGCGGGCCGGCGGCGGGTCGAGGCCGTCCGCGGCGTCTCGTTCCGGATCCGGCCCGGCCAGGTGGTGGCGATCGTGGGCGAGTCGGGATCGGGCAAGAGCGTCACGGCGCGCAGCCTGGTCGGATTGGCCGGAGAAGGCGCGCAGGTGTCGGCGAGCGAGTTCCTTTTCGCCGGCACGGATCTGAGGGGGTTCCAAGGGCGCCGGTGGCGTGCCCTGCGGGGCAGGCGGATCGGCTTCGTCCTGCAGGACGCCCTCGGCTCGCTGGATCCGTTGCGCCGTGTCGGCGCCGAGGTGGCCGAGCCGCTGCGCGAACACCGGATCGTGCCGGCGGACGAGCTCGGCGCCGAGGTCGTCCGGCTGCTGGGCGAGGCCGGGATCCCCGCCGCGGCGAGCAGGACGCGGCAGTATCCGCACCAGTTGTCGGGCGGGTTGCGGCAGCGCGCACTGATCGCGTCCGCGCTGGCGGCGCGCCCCGAGCTGCTGATCGCCGACGAGCCCACGACGGCCCTCGACGCGACCGTGCAACGCCAGGTGCTCCGGCTGCTGCGCGAGCGAGCCGAGAACGGCACCGCCGTGCTGCTCATCAGCCACGACCTCGGCGTGGTGGCGGAGATCGCCGACTATCTGTACGTGATGAAGGAGGGCCGCTTCGTCGAACAGGGACCGGCGCGTGAGGTCCTGCGATCGCCCTCCCATCCGTACACGAGGACCCTCCTCGCCGCGGTCCCGGCGGCGGCCTCCGCCGCGGCGGAGGCGGTGGCCACGGCGGCTCCGGCCGGTGGCGGGGAGCCGCTCGGCGGCGTGGTGCTCAGGGCCGAGGGACTGTTCAAGCACTATCGGCTCGCCGGCAAGCGGGTGCTCGCGGCCGTGGACGGCGTGTCGCTGGAGCTCCGGGCGGGGGAGACACTCGGCATCGTGGGGGAGTCCGGCTCCGGGAAGACCACCGTGGGCCGGATGCTCATGGGGCTGGTCGAGCCGGACGCGGGCCGGGTCGAGCTGGACGGGCGGTCGTGGACCGAGCTGAGCGGCGCCGCGCGGCGGGCGGCCCGGCGCCGGGTCCAGATGATCTATCAGGACCCGCTCGGCTCGTTCGACCCCCGCTACACCGCGCGACAGCTCCTGGAGGAGCCGATGCGCGCGGTCGGCGCGCGGCGCGGTGAACGCGCGGAACGGCTGGCCGGGCTGCTGGCCGATGTCGGGCTCGCGCCCGAGATCGCCGCGCGGCGGGCCCGCGAGCTGTCCGGCGGCCAGCGGCAGCGGCTGGCCATCGCGCGGGCCCTCGCGCCAGGGCCGGACGTCATCGTCTGCGACGAGCCGGTGTCCGCGCTGGACGCCTCGATCCAGGCGCAGGTCCTCGACGTCCTCGCCGACGTGCAGCGGCGGCTCGGTGTCGCTCTGGTGTTCATCTCCCATGACCTCGGTGTCGTCCGCCGGCTGAGCGACCGGGTCGCGGTGATGAAGGACGGCAGGGTGGTCGAAGAGGGCGGGACGGAGAAGGTGTTCGCGGCGCCGGAACACGCCTATACAAAGGATCTTCTCGACGCCATACCCGGTTTCCTCACTGACGGAATAGCGAGCTTCTAAGTCAATTCGTAAGCCTCTCTGAAGTCACGCTAAACCGCCCTTGCTCATCGTTTGGTAAGTGCTTAACGTCATTGCCATCTTCAATTGGCGCCATCAAGGAATTCAGCCTCGGCTGCCGATGGCGTGCAGATTTCCTTCGCCAAAGGACGAGAACAATGACGGAAGCTCCGCCGTATCCGCAGAAGCGCACCTGCCCGTACGCGCCGCCGCCGGGGTACAAGGAGATCGGCGACCGGGGGCCGGTGCTCAAGGTGACGCTCTTCGACGGGCGCGAGGCGTGGATGGTCACGGGGTACCAGGAGTCGCGCGAGATCCTGACCCATCCGAACCTGTCGTCACAGCGCACCCATCCCGATTTTCCGATCGTCGCCCCGCGGTTTCGGTCGCAGATCGCGCGCAGTCTGGCTCTCATCGCCATGGATCCGCCCGAACACGACGTCTATCGCCGTTATCTCAACCCGCATTTCAGCCTCAAACAGGTCCGCCGGATGCGCCCGGAGATCGAGGCGATCGTGTCCGGCCACGTCGACCGGATCATCGAGCACGGACCGCCGGCCGACCTGGTGCCGCTGCTCGCGGTGCCGCTCCCGTCGCTGGTGATCTGCCGCCATCTCGGCGTCCCGTACGAGGATCACGACTTCTTCCAGGACGCCAGCGGAAAGGTGATGCTGGGCACCGAGGAGGAGTCCGGCACGGCCGCCCAGGATCTGGTCGACTACATCGACCGGCTGGTCACCGCGCAGATCAAGGAGCCCACCGAAGGGCTGCTGGCCACGCTGGTGCGCGAGCGGGTGATCCCGGGCGACATCGGCCACGAGGAACTGGTGTCCATCGCGTTGGTGCTGCTCATCGCCGCGCACGAGACCACGTCCTCCTCACTGGCCCTCGGGATCATCACGCTGTTGGAACATCCGCGAGAGCTGGCGAGGCTGCACGAGGACATCACCCGCCTGCCCGGGGCGATCGAGGAGCTCCTGCGCTTCATCGCCACCACCGACCTGGTCGCCACCCGCGTGGCCAAGGGCGACATCGAGATCGCCGGGCATCACATCCGGGCGGGCGAAGGCGTCCTGGTCTCGGGCACGCTGGCGAACCGGGACGACGCGGTGCACCAGCGGGCCGACGACTTCGACATCCTGCGCGACGACACGCACCACGTGACGTTCGGATTCGGAATCCACCAGTGCCTCGGCCAGAACCTCGCCCGGCTGGAGCTGGAAGTCGCCCTGCACGAGCTGCTCACCCGGATTCCGGGGATGCGGCTCGCCGTGGGCATGGACGAGCTGCCCATCCTCGGTGCGGGGACGGTGCAGCGGGTGCTCGAACTCCCCGTCGAGTGGTGACCCCGATGTGGGTCACCGCTGATCGCGAGAGCTGTATCAGCGGCGGCCGTTGCATGGCCGCCACCTCGGAGGTCTTCGACCAGGACGACGAGGGCCTCGTTGTCGTGCTCACCCCGCGGCCGGCTCCGGACCAGGAGGAACGCGCCCGTAAGGCGGCCTTCCTGTGTCCGGCGCGGGCGATCCAGATCGATGCCGGACCGCCGGCGGGCTGACCGCCGCAGAGGAGCGACCATGACCAGTTCGTCATCGGGGTCCATGAGACTCCCCTCGCTGACCGGAATGCGATTCTTCGCGGCATTCCTGGTTTTTCTGTGCCACGCCTGTGTGCTGGGCTTCTTCGACCAGCAGACCGAGGCCTCGCTCCGTGATCTCGCTTTCACCTCCGGCTGGATGGGGGTGGAGTTCTTCTTCATCCTCAGCGGCTTCGTGCTGACCTGGTCGGCACGGGAGGGCCAGACGCGCGTGCGCTTCTGGCGCCGCCGCCTGGTGAAGGTCTACCCGAACCACGTCCTGGTCTGGCTGGCCGCCGTGGGGCTCGCGGTGTGGGCGGGCGAGACCGTGGGGCTGGTCGAACTCCTGCCGAACCTGTTGCTGGCGCACACCTGGTACCCGCGTCTGGACGTCCTCGTTCCGATCAATGTGGTGACCTGGTCGCTCGCCTGCGACGTGTTCTTCTACCTGGCCTTCCCGTTCCTGTACGCGGCCGTCCGGAAGATCCCGGCACGCCTCCTGTGGACATCGGCGGCCGTCGTCGCCGGCACCATCGTGCTGCTCCCCGCGGTCGCGTACTTCGCGCTACCGGGAACCCCGCAACTGCCTGGTCAGAACATGTCCGTGGTACAGAACTGGTTCCTGGTGTCGTTCCCGCCGATCCGGGCTCTGGACTTCACGCTCGGGATCATCATGGCGCGCATCGTCTGGGAGGGCCGGTGGATCGGCCTCGGAATCGGCCAGGGGCTGGGCCTGCTGGCTGTGGGGTACGCGTTCCAGGTTTACCTGTGGCCCAGCGTGTACGGGCTCACGGCCACGGTGGTGGTGCCCCTCGCGCTCCTGATATCGGCCGTGGCGGTGGCGGACGTCCGGGACACCGTCTCCCCGTTCCGCGGGCGGACCCTGCAATGGCTCGGGGCGGTCTCGTTCGCTTCGTACCTGGTGCATTACCTGGTCCTCCGTTATGCGCACGTGGCACTGGGCGCCGACCGTAGCTGGAACGTTCTGCCGGCCGTCGGCCTCCTCGCCGTGCTCTTCGCCATCACGACGGTGCTGGCCTGGGCGCTGTTCCGGTTCGTGGAGCTGCCGTCCATGCGCCGCTGGGCCGCGCCCCGCCGCCGGGACTCCGGCAGCACACCGCGACCACAGGTCCGCTCGCCCGAGCGGACCGGCTGATCATCTGAGCCGCCCGTGGAAGGAAGGCACACCATGACCGCTGAGGTCTCGGCCGAGTCCGAGCAGCTCTTTCGTTATCCGCAAGACCGTCAGTGTCCCTACCAGCCGTCGCTCGGATACCAGGCCCTCGGCGAGCAGGGTCCCCTGCACCGCGTGGCCCTCTGGGACGGCCGGTCGATCTGGATGGTGACCGGGCACGCGCAGGCTCGCCGGCTGCTCGCTGATCCGCGTCTGTCCGCCGACCGGTCCAGAGACGATTTCCCCGTGGTGCTGCCGCGGTTCGAGGCGCCCATCTTCAAGCCCATCGCGATCATCGGGTTCGACCCGCCGGTGCACGACGTGCACCGGCGGATGCTCGCACCGGACTTCAGCCTCAAGCAGGTCCGGGAGATGCGGCCGCACGTCGAGGAACTGTCGAGGTCGCTCGTGGACGCCATGCTGGCCAAGGGACCGCCCGCGGACCTGATCGTGGACTACGCGCTGCCGATCCCGTCCATGGTCATCTCTGAGCTGCTCGGCGTGCCGTACGACGACCACGAGTTCTTCGAAGCCAAGACGGTGGGACTGCTGCAGGCCAGGACTCCGGAGGAGGCCGAGGCGGCCGGCCAGGCGCTGTGGGACTACCTGGACGGGCTCCTGGCCGTCAAGGAGCGCGAGCCGGGCGGTGAGGGCGTGCTCAGCAGGCTGGCCGGGCGGATCGACGGTCGCGACCTGAGCCGGGTGGACCTGGTCCGCATCGCGCTCGCACTGCTGATCGGCGGGCACGACACCACCTCGCAGATGATCGCGCTCGGCGTGGTCACCCTGCTGGAGCACCCCGGCCAGCTGGCCGCGCTGCGCGCGGAACCGGACGTGCTGCCCGCCGCCGTGGACGAGCTGCTCCGGATGGTGTCGGTCACCGACGTCTCCGGTGTGCGGGTGGCGACCGAGGACATCGAGATCGACGGATACGAGATCAGGGCGGGGGAGGGGGTGCTGGTGTCCTCGTCCATGGTCAACCGTGACCCGGCCGTGTACGACGACCCGTTCACCTTCGACATCCACCGGACGAGCACGCGGAACACGGCCTCGGGGCGTCAGCACCTCACGTTCGGCTTCGGCATCCACCAGTGTCTCGGCCAGAACCTGGCGCGGATGGAGCTGGAGGTGGCGTTCGCGACGCTCTTCGAGCGCATTCCGACGCTGCGCCTGGCCGTTCCGGCCGGTGAGCTGCCCAGCCGCAGCGGCGGCACGATGCAGGGCGTGCACCGGCTGCCCGTCGAATGGTGACCGGAACCCGCCGGTCCACCACACCATCGAGGAGAGGGGACACACCATGAAGGTCACCGCCGACCGTGACCGGTGCATGGCCGCCGGCCACTGCGTGGTCACCGCGCCTGCGGTGTTCGACCACGGCGAGGACGGCCTGGTGGTCCTCCTGGAACCGGAGCCGGGCGAGGAACTGCGTACGGCCGTCGAGACCGCCGAGGATCTCTGTCCGTCCCGTGCCATCGTCGTCGCCGCCGAACGCGCCGAGGTGGCCGGCGCAGAGTAGGACGAGCGACGGCGGAGCAGGACGAACGACGAGGTCGTCCCCGGCAACCGGGCCAGGGACGACCTCGTCGTTCGTCTCAGCGGTCGATGTACTCCATGCTCTGTTCGTTCCAGCGGGCTCCGTGCACCTCCTCGGGCGGCAGCGCGGCCTCCACGGCGGCGAGCTCGGCCGGCCCGAGGCTCAGGAAGACCGCGTCCACGTTCTCCTCCAGGTGAGTCCGCCGCCGGGTTCCCGGAATGGGGATCACGTCGCCGCCGCGGTGGTGCAGCCAGGCGAGGGCGAGCTGCGCCGCCGGGATCCCCAGACCCTCCGCGAGGCCGACCAGCCGGTCGACCAGGACGAGGTTGCGGGCCAGGTTGGAGGGCGTGAACCTGGGCAGGCCGAACCGGCGGAAGTCACCCTCATCGAAATGGTCCGCCGAACGGATCTCGCCGCTCAGGAAACCCCGGCCGAGCGGAGCGTACGGGACGACGGCCACGCCGAGATCCCGGCACACCGCGACGGTCTCCCGTTCGATGTCCCGTGACCAGAGCGACCACTCGGTCTGCAGGGCCGCGACCGGGGCGACCGCGTGGGCTCGCCGGATCGTGGCCGGTGCGGCCTCGCAGAGCCCGAGCTCGCGCACCTTCCCGGCCTTCACCAGGTCGGCCATCGCGCCCATGGTCTCCTCGATGGGAACCGTGGTGTCGACCCGGGTGAGATAGAACAGGTCGATGTGGTCCACGCCGAGCCGCCGCAGCGAGTCGTCACAGGCCTGCCGGACGTAGGCGGCGTCCCCGCGGACGGCGGCACCGACGCCGGACCCCGGGCGGACGACGCCGAACTTGGTCGCCAGAACGGCGTCGTCCCGGCGACCGGCGACGGCCTTTCCGATCAGCTCCTCGTTGGCGCCGTGGCCGTAGACGTCCGCGGTGTCCAGCAGTGTTGCGCCCAGGTCCAGGGCACGGTGGATCGTCGCGACCGCCTCGGTCTCGCTCGTGCTGCCGTAGAACTCCGACATGCCGAGGCAGCCGAGGCCCTGTGCGCCCACTGTCAGGGACCCGATCCGGCGCGTGGGAAGTCGCGTCAAGGTCATGCCCCGCTCTCCCGTTCCGCTACTTCTTGTACAGGACGATCGAGGACACGTAGGTGTCATGCGCCTCCTTGACCAAGGGCCGGAACTGCCGGTAGCCGATGGCGCCGCGCAGTGGACCGGCCACGGCGACGGCCGGGAACGACGCCGCCTCCCCTTCGGTCAGCCGGGCGTCGTCGACCAGCCCGCCGGACCTGATGACGTGCCCGTCGAGCAGCCGGATCTCCTCGCCGAAGTAGGCGATGAAATGCCCGTCGTCCTCCCGTTTGAAGAGCATGCGGCCGGCGCCCTCGGTCTGCCCGAGAGGTTCGCCGCCGGGGCTGAAGATTTCGAGCTTGACGGTGGCGAAGTCCTTCTCGGTCGGGGTCTTGCCGGTGGGATCGGGATTGTTGGACTGGTAGGCGACGACCTTCTCGGTCAGGTCGTGCAGGATGAGCGCCCGGTCCTGGCGGCGCAGCGCGCCGACCCGGTCGGACGTGGTCCGCGGCGGCGCCGCGAGCAGCGACACCGCCCGCGCGGCCGCCTCGTCGAACAGCGGGTCGAGCAGCGGGTCGACGAATGGTGAAAGCCGATCCGACAGCGCACGAAAAACCACGATCGCCTCCTCGACGGAACGCACGGAGCCGCCAACCCGGATCGTGGCGCCTCATGTGCGGTGAGGTTATGAGGCCGTGCTCAAGCGGTCCTAAAAGCGAGTGCGAGCTCCATCCGCGATCTGACTCCGGCCTTTCGGTAGATGCGCGTGAGATGGACGTCGACCGTACGGGTGCTGATGGCCAGGCGGTCGGCGATGTCCCGCCGCTTCATGCCGGCGCACACCAACTGCGCGATCTCCTGCTCGCGATGGGTGAGCTGGTCGAACACCGCCAGTTCACCGCCTGCCGCACCGAGCGGAACGGGCGTCGGCTCGGGCGGCTGCCGGCCGAGCCAGTCGATCATGGTCTCCGCCTGGCAGCGGCGGGCGATCTCGCCGGCGAGATCGCGGGCGTCGGACGCGGGCCCGGCCCGGCCCAGCTCGGCGAGGGCGCGCGCGGCCTGGCCGAGCGCGTAGCACTGGTCCATCCGCATGCTGACCGACGCGAACCGCTCGGCCGCCCGCTGGTAGGACTGCGCCGCTTCGGCCAACCTGCCCTCGACACGGGCGAGGTGGCCGCACGCGAGCTCGGCGAACGCCAGGTTGTGCGGCATCGGCACCAGGCGGGCGTGTTCCTGGCTGTTGCGGACCCATTCCTCCAGCGGCATCCCGGCGTCCATTCCGGCGGCGCACAACAACTCCCACACCGTGGGCCGGTGCGCCGCGGGAACGGCCTGGAGATCGGAGCCCTGGCCATCGTTCAGCAGGAGGGTCACGCAGTGGCTGGGATCGCCGTCGAGCCAGGCGCACTGCGCGATGGTGAAGGCGGCGATCGATGCGCTGCCGTTGACGTTGGCCCGGGAGGGCGACTGGTTGGCCAGCGCCTGTTGCGCCAGCGCCCTGGCCCGTCCGCTGTTCACCGGCTGCGCCCACACTTCGGCCGCGGACTTCATCGCCACCGCTTGCGCGTGCCGCAGCGCGTTGCCGGAGCTCGACTCGACGATGGCGGCGTCGGCGGCGTCGCGGGCCTGCTTGAGCAGGCCGAGGTGGCGTTCGACCTCACTGAGGAGCACCAGGAGGGTGGGGAGCAGAAAGGGGCGCTGGCCACGCCGGGCGATATCGACCGCCCGCTTGATCTGATGTTCCGCCTCGACGTAGCGGCCGAGGTAGACGTTGGCGAGTGCGGTCACGAAGAGGCCGGACAGGTGCCGTGCGACCTGGTGCTCGGGCACGCGGTCCAGCATCGCGCCCGCCTCGTCCAGCGCGGCGACGGCGCGCTCCACCTCTCCGGTGGCGGTCAGATGCAGGGAGCGCAGCGCGAGCAGGCCCGCGGCGATCAGACCGTCCCGGCCGTTCCGGCCGCCGCGGGCGGCTTCGAGCGCCGCGGTGATCTCGGCCAGGTCGGCGATGCGCCCGAGCATGGTCACCCGGAAGCCGCGGGCGAACACCAGCAGCGGCCAGGCCGGCGTCGAGCGCAGGCTGGGCTTGGTGAGCTGCTCGTTCAGCAGGTCGATGGTCTGCACGTCCTGGCTCAGCACACCCTCGGCCACCGAAACGAAGGCGATCTGTTCGGCGAGCGCGAGTTCGTCCGCCGCGCCTTCGGACTCGTGAACGACGAAGAGCAGTTCCCGGCTCTCGGCCAGCCTCCCGACGCGGGCGAACGCCGTGCTCAGTGCCAGCCGTGCGCGCACTCCCAGTTCGTCGGTGACCGGTGCCTCGGCCAGCACCGGGGTGAGCCAGAAGATGCTCTCCGTGACGTCGGTCTCCATGATCTCGTACGACGCGTCTATGATCTTCGCCAGCTCGCCGGCCCGGGCCCGCGACAGTGAGCTGACGAGGTGGAAGCCGAGCTGGGGTCCGTCCATGCCGCGGGCGGAGAGGCGGTGGATCGTGCGCTGGTGCGCGCGGGTCGCCCAGCACGGGTCGATCGTGCGGCGGAGGAGGTTGCCGAAGACCTCGTCGCGGATCGAGAACAGCGTGCTGATGGGCTCGACCCTGATCAGGTCGCTCCGCACCAGGCTGCGCAGCACCGCCGAGACCACGAGCGCGTCGAGATCGGCGATCTCCGCGAGCAGTTCGACGTCGAACCTGCTGCGCAGGATGGCGGCGGCGTGCAGCACGTGCCGTTCGTTCTGGGTGAGGTCGCGGGTCTCGTGCAGCACGGCGAACTCGAACGGGGCCACCGCGGCGTCGCTGCCCGAACGCGCGCTCTGGTCGAGAGCCTGCAACGCACGCAGGTTGAAGGGGTTGCCGCCGCTGCGGCGGCGCAGCTCGTACGAGGGCGGGGTCGCCGACATGCCGAGCATCTGCTCGTCGTCCAGCGGCCGCAGTTCGATGTGCTCGGTGTGCCGGAAGGAGCCAGCGAGCGCGATCGCCTCGGTGAGCTCGGCGGGGGTCTGGCGAGGCCGGAGCGACACGACCACGTCGACCAGCGGGGGCACCGACCCGTCGGCGATGTCGACCAGCTCGTGGATGGTCTGCTCGTCCGCGAGATGCACGTCCTCAAGGACCACCAGCTCACGCGCGGGCCGCCGCTGGCGCCGCGGCAGCGTGGTGACGGCCGGCGCGCAGCCCGGGGCGGCGTCGAACTGCCGGGCGCGGCGGAGCAACCGCCGCGCGGCGGTGATCGCGCGCTCCGGGTTGTTGCGTGAGCACTGGTAGACGGTCGCGGGCAGGGCCGTCCACTGGCGTTCCCGGACCAGGGCGGAGAGCAGATGGGTCTTGCCGGAGCCGGGTTCGCCGAGCACCGTGACGAGGTGTCCGCGGGCGCCCGGCTGGGCGGTCAGGTTGCGCAGTGCGTCGAGTTCCCGTGTCCGCACCACCGAGACGGGTGCGGAGTCGTCGATTCTGTCCAGGTAGGGATTCATTTCTCTACCGGCCCCCAGGCGTTCGTACCGGACAAGCGTGACAGAGATGCGAAGGCCCTGGGGCCCGACGGCATCGTCGGTCCAGGCGGGGTGGCCTGACTGAATCTGAATCCATACTAAACTGGTGGGATTAACAAGGACATCCCACCGAACCAGAAGTGATCAAGTGAAGTGGGTCACTCTTTGATCCCTTCCAGTATGAGCTCCAGGAAGCGCGGGCTGCCATCGCGGTCGGCGGTCGAGTTCTCGCGGACCCATGCGGCCCCGCTGAGCAGGTCGAAGAGTTCGTCGGCGGTGAGGTCCGGCCGGATCCGCCCGGCGGTCTGCGCGGCCAGCAGAAGGTCCGCGCCGCTGCTGTGCATCGCACTGCACATCGTGTGGGAGGAAGTGCCCTCGTCGTACATGCTCTGGGTCAGGATCCCCACGAGTCCGCGGAACGTGCTGAAGTGCCGGACCGCCTGGCGCATCCACTCCGCCAGCGCCTCCAGCGGTTCCGACTCCTCGGCCAGGCGTTCGGCACGGGCGACGAGATCGGCCAGGCCGTCCCGTGTCGCCGCCTCGACGAGCGAGGCGCGAGTGGGGAAGTGGCGATAGAGGGTGCCGATGGCCACGCCCGCCTGTCCGGCGATGTCCTCCAGTGAGGCCTCAGCGCCCGACGCCTCGAAGGCCTTCCTGGCGGCGGCCAGGATCGCGTCGTAGTTGCGCCGGCCGTCGGCTCGCTTGGGGCGTTGGGCGATATAGGGCTTGGCGTCGGTCATCGGGCCTCCCGCTTGACTGCCTGAGGCTGCCTCAGGTTAACTGACGGCAGTTAAGTCGAGCCACCCTCAGGTTAGCTGACACCCTTAACCTGAGGCTGTCTCAGCATAGTACCCAGGCTCTGACCGCGGAGGTTCCATGAGCACCGACACCGTCTCCGGTGACGTCCCCATGAAGGGTGGCTCGTCCAGGGCGTGGGCCCTCGTTCTCGCCGCCATCGTCGGCGCCGAGTTCATGCTGCAGCTCGACGGCACGATCGTGAACGTCGCGTTGCCGACGCTGCAATCCGACCTCGGCCTCTCCGTGGCCACCGGGTCGTGGGTGCCGAACGGCTTCTTCCTCGCGTTCGGCGGCCTGCTGCTGTTCGCGGGCCGGCTGGGCGACGTGGTGGGGCATCGCAAGGTCTTCATCGCCGGGATCGCGCTGGTCGTCGTGGCCTCCCTGGTGGCCGGCCTGGCACAGAACCTGGAGACACTGCTGGTCGGCCGGGTCCTGCAAGGTGCGGGCGCGGCGATCGCCGGGCCCACCGGGCTGGCGCTGCTGGCGATTGTCTTCGACGGGGAACGCCAGCAACGCGCCTTCGGCCTGTACTCCACCGTCACCGGGCTCGGCGCGTCCGCGGGGATGGTGCTGGGCGGCGTGCTGACCTGGGCCGGGGACTGGCGCTGGAGCCTCCTGGTGAACGTGCCGATCGGACTGCTCATCATCGCCGTCGCCGTCAAGACGCTCGGGCTGAAGAACGACGGCACTCGGTCGCGTGCGCTCGGGGTGCCCAGCGCGGTGCTGGTCACCGCCGCCATCACCGCCGCCGTCTACGGTCTGGTGCACGCCGCCGAAGAAGGCTGGAGCGACGTCTGGACGGTGATCCCGCTGGCGGCGTCCGCCGTGCTGGTGCTGGCGCTGCTGATGCTGGACGGCCGCAGCGCCGAGCCGCTCCTGCCGTTGTCGATCTTCGCCAGCAGGGAGCGCGCCGGGGCCTTCCTCAACCTCCTGCTGCTGGCCGCGGTCCTGACGAGCTTCCTCATCTACCTGGTCCAGTACCTCCAGGGAGTGCTCAGGCTGAACGCGCTGGAGAGCGGGCTCGCCATCCTGCCCTTCGGCCTGGCGTTGCTGGTCACCACGCAGCTTCTCACCAAGTACCTCTCGAAGATCGACCTGAAGGCCCGCGCGGTCCTGGGTCTCGTCGTCGTCCTGGCGGGCGTGGCCTGGCTCACCCGCCTGGACGGCGGCAGCGGCTACGCCGCCGACGTCCTGCCGCCCATCGTGGTGATCGGTCTCGGGGTGGGCGTCGCGATCATCCCGTTCAACATGATCATCCTGACCACCGCGCCGCCGGAGCACGCCGGCGTCACCGCGGGTGTGCTGCAGACGGCGCTGACCATCGGCGGTTCCCTGGGGCTGGCGGTCCTGCTCATCCCGTTCACCGGCGGCAGCGGCGGCATCGCCGGCAACATCTCCGACGTGTTCGTGTGGGCGTCGGGGATCACGGTCGCCGCTCTCGCCGTCACGCTGCTCTTCTGGTACGGACCGGGAGCCAGGAAGCCCGCCCCCGCGGCCCGGCCGTCCGCGCCCCAGACTTCCCCGGCCGAGGAGGGCTGAGGCCCGGAATCCCCGGGTCCACCGAGACCCCGCAACCCGGAAGGGGCGAAGCCGCGTGGCGGCTCCGCCCCTTCCGGCCCGGTGCGGGTTCGGTTCTTGCTGGTTCGGTTCTTGTGGGTTCAGCTCGCGATGGCGTAGTCGGTATCGGCTTCGAGGATGGCCAGCTGGAGTCTGCGCATGGTGTCCCGCGGATCCAGCCCGAGCTCCTCCTGCAGGACGCGTCGTGCGGAGTGATAGGCCTCCAGCGCCTCCGCCCGCCTCCCGGACCGGTGCAGCGCGAGCATCAGATGCTCCCGCAACGTCTCGTTCAGCGGGTACTCGTTCACCCAGGCCGACAACGCGCCCACCAGTTCCCGGTGCCTGCCGACTCGCAACGCGCAGTCGGCGATCCCTTCCAGGCATTCCAGACGCACCTCCTCCGCCCAGCGGGCGAACGCGCCGACGATCAAGCCGTCGCCGATCCCGGCCAGCACCGGCCCGCGGTACAGCCGGGCAGCCGCCTGGAGGGAGGCCAGCGCGCTCTCCGGCTCGGCCTCCAGCACGGCACGCCCTGCGGTGTGCAAGCGCTGGAGATGGAACACGTCGACGGTGGAATCGTCGATCTCCATGAGATAGCCCTGGGCGTGGGTCTTGATCGACGCGTCACCTCGGACGAAGTTCTTGCGCAGCTGCGACACGTACACGTGCAGAGCGGCACGGGCCCGCCGGGGCGGCCGGTCGCCCCAGAGCTCGTTGATCAGTTCTCCGGTGGAAACCGGCTGGTTGGCGCGGATCAGCAGGGTGGCGAGCAGCGTCTCCATCTTCGGGGCGGTGATGGTGTGCGTTTCGCAGTCCACCAGCCGCAGTGGCCCGAGCAATTCGTACTTCATGAGCCTCCTCACGGGAGCCTGGGCATGACCGGGATGGGCGGATGGTGCCCGATTTACTTCGATGACGACATTCTTGTCAGGGGCCGGTGTCCTCCACATCAGCGGAAGTGCGTACGGGCTGCGGCCGCCACCGCGTAGTGGCCCTAGCGGGGCCGTTTTCGGACTGCCGGGATCACGGGATTTCCACCGGTTGACCAATCGCTGGCGCAACACGTCCGACATCTTCTGCTTGTCCAGGGCCCGTCACACTGCGCGTTCCCGCCTCGGTTCCGGGCGTACGCGGGGACCGAACGTCATTCCATTTTCCGCGGGCAGGCGTTAGCGTAAGTGTCCGCTGACAGCGTCTCATCGAGGAGCCGCCCGTGACGGATCTGGACGAGTACGGCCGCCGCGCCCGAGCCTGGCTCGACGCCAACGCCGGCGACCTGCCCCGCGAGCCCGATCTGCCCACCGCCCGCGCGTTCATGGCCGAGCTGTACGACGCCGGATACTCAGGCATCACCTGGCCCGCCGAGTACGGCGGGCAGGGTCTGTCGGCCGCCGAGGAGCGGGTGTTCCAGCAGGCCGCGCGCGACGTCACGCTCCCGGTCGGGGTCTTCGGGATCGGGCTCGGCATGTGCGGCCCGACGCTGGTGTCGATCGGCACCGAGGAGCAGAAGAGGCGCTACCTGCGGCCGCTGTTGCGCGGCGAGGAGATCTGGTGCCAGATGTTCTCCGAGCCCGGCGCCGGGTCGGACGTGGCGTCGCTGCAGACGCGGGCCGTCCTCGACGGCGACGCCTGGGTGGTCAACGGGCAGAAGCTGTGGACCTCGGTGGCCCGCCAGGCCGACTACGGCCTGCTCATCGCCCGTACGGACGTGGACGTGCCCAAGCACAAGGGCATCACGATGTTCATCATCGACATGCACGACCCGGGCGTCACCGTCCGCCCGCTGCGCGACATGACCGGCGAGTCGCACTTCAACGAGATCTTCTTCGATGACGTCCGCGTCGCCCCCGACCAGGTGGTCGGCACCGTGAACGAGGGCTGGTCCGCCGCCGTCACCACCCTGCTCCACGAGCGGGTGTCGATCGGCATGGGCGCCGCCCGCACCGAGCGTCCCGCCTCGTTCGAGGCGCTGTCGGCCGCCGCGCGCGATCGCGGGCTGCTCGCCGATCCCGCGGTGGTGGACCAGCTGCTCGACCTGTATTCGCAGGAACGGGCGTTCGAGCTTTTCAACGCCCGCCTCACCCAGGAGGTCAAGGCCGGGATCTTCCCCGGCGCGCGCGGCTCGATCGCCAAGCTGCTGCTCGCCGACCTGACGCTGGCCGGTGCGGACGTCGCGAGCGAGATCCTCGGTCCCGGAGCGGTCGCCTACGACGACGAGGGCAAGATCGCCCGCGCGCTCGCCTGGGCTCCCGGCATGGCGCTCGGCGGCGGCACCAACGAGATCATGCGCAACATCATCGGGGACCGGGTCCTCGGGCTGCCGCGCGAGCCGCAGGTCGATCGCGCGCTGCCGTTCCGCGAGCTCAAGGTCGGCACCCAGGCGAAGGAGGCGGGCGAATGAAGCTGATCCTCACCGATGACCAGAAGGAACTGGCCGCCTCCGTGCGGGCCTTCCTCGCCGACACCGCTCCGATGTCCAGGGTGCGCGAGATCGCCGAGTCGCCCGTCCCGTACGACCCGGACGTCTGGACCCGCATGACGGGCGAGCTCGACCTCGCCGCGCTCGCGGTGCCCGAGTCCCTCGGCGGCGCCGGCGCCGGCCATGCCGAGGTCGCGGTCGTCATGGAGGAACTGGGCGCGGCGCTCACCCCGAGCCCTTACCTGGCCTCGGCCGTCCTCGCCGCGAACGTCCTCCTGGAGTCGGGCGACGAGGAGGCGATCAAGGATCTCCTTCCCGGCATCGCCGCCGGCCAGGCCGTCGCCACGTTCGCCGTCCCGGTCCTCGGCGACCCGATGCCGGGCGCCCGCGCGACCCCCGGCGGTCACGAGCTCAGCGGCCCGGCGCCCCGCGTCGTGAACGGGGCGGACGCCGATCTCGTGCTCGTCGCCGCCCCGCTCGCCGACGAGGTGCGCGACGGTCTCGCGCCCATCGGGCTCTTCGCGGTCGAGTCGGGCGCCCCCGGGCTCACCCGTACGCCCCTCACCACCCTCGACCTGACGCGCCCGCAGGCGACGCTGACGTTCGACGCCACGCCGGCGCGCCGGTTCGGCCCGGACGACGCGAACGACGCCGTCACCCGTGCATTGGACCTCGTCTCGGTCGCCCTCGCCGCCGAGCAGCTGGGCGGTCTCCGCCGCTGCCTGGAGGTGATCGTGGAGTACGCGAAGCTGCGGGTGCAGTTCGGCCGTTTCGTCGGCTCGTTCCAAGGCGTGAAGCACAAGCTCGCGGACATGCACTGCACCCTCGAACAGGCCGAGTCGATCGTGCGCCACGCGGCCTGGGCCGCCGACGAGAACCCGGACGAGCTGCCCGTCGCCGCCGCTCTCGCGCAGTCCTATCTGGGCCGTGCCTACTTCCAGGTGGCCAAGGACCACCTGCTGCTCCACGGCGGTATCGGCTTCACGTGGGAGCATGACGCGCACCTCTACTACAAGCGTGCCAAGAGCAGTGAGCTCCTTCTCGGCCCGCCGCGCCATCACCGAGCCCGTCTGGCCGAACGCCTGGGACTGATGCCCTAGTCGCGGTGACCTGAGACCCCGGTACGCTGCGGTCGTGCGTTACAAAGCGGTGGTCTTCGACTTTTTCGGTACTTTGACCGTGGCCAGCCCGCCCGCGGAGCGCGTCGCGGCGATCACGGCGGTCGCCGAGGCGATCGGCGCGCCGCCGGAGGAGTTCCGCACCTTGTGGTGGCAGACCTGGCCCGAGCGCTGCGTCGGCGCCATGGGCGACTTCGCCACCGCCCTCGCGGACGTCGCCGGGCGCCTCGGCGTCCCCGCGTCCGCCGCGCAGATCGCCGCCGCCACCGAGATCCGCCGCACCGGCGAACGCACGTTCCGCGGCCTGCGCCATGACGCGGTCAGCACGCTCCGGACGCTGCGCGAGTGGAACGTGAACACCGCGCTCATCAGCGACTGCACCGACGAACTCCCCGACGAATGGTCCACGGTCGAGGTCGCGCCCTACGTCCAGGTGCCCGTCTTCAGCTTCACCGCCCGGCTCAAGAAGCCCGACCCGCGCATCTTCGCGCTCGCCTGCGAGGGCCTCGGCGTCGAGCCCGCCGACTGCCTCTTCGTCGGTGACGGCGGCAGCGACGAACTGGCCGGCGCGACCGCCGCGGGCATGACCGCCGTGCGCGTCCTCGACGAGGGCACCGAGCACCACCGCTTCGAGCCCGTCGAATGGAGCGGTCCGCGGATCGCGTCCCTCTCGGAGGTCCTCGACCTGGTCAGCACACCTTGACGGTGACGGTCCGCTCGGCGCGGACCGGGCTCAGGAGCACCATCCGGTAGGTGTGGGTGCCCGCCGTGTCCTCGGTCTGGGAGTTGGAGATGGTCCAGTTGGGGTCGGCGGTGGTCCTGATGGGGTGGCCCACTCCGAGACGGCCGTCGAAGTAGAGGGCGTACTCGACCTTCGTCGGGTTCTTGTCCGTCGCGATGCTGTACTTGAAGTCCATGGGGTAGCCCTTCGGGTTGCAGCCCGACTTGCCGACCTTGAAGTACGCGATCCGTGCGCTCGCCGTCGGCGGGGGCTGTGAGCCTCCGCCTCCGCCTCCGCCATCGCCGCCGTCACCGCCCCCCCCGGAGCCGCCGTCCGGGTTGCCGCCGCCGTCCGAGCCGCCTCCCGGGTTGGAACCGCCGCCTCCCGCGCCGGGGGATTGGGAGGGGTTGGTGCGTCCTCCGCCCGCCTTCGGATCGTTGCCGGCACCGGGAGAGGCCTTTCCGGAGCCGTTCCCCGTCTTGCCGGCGCCGGTCGCCGAGTTCGGCGCGCCGCCGTTCTGCTGGGGGTTGTTCCCGGAGACGCCGGCCGCGTCGGTGGATTCGGGGTCCTTGGAGCCGGAGCCGCCGGTCAGCTGGGTGACGACGAGCACCACCGCGGCGGCCGCCGCCAGGAGACCGCCGCCGATGCCGGCGCCGAGGACGAGCGCGGGCCGCCGCCGCGGGCGCTGCCGCTGCTGCCGCTGTGGCTGCTGCCCGGGGCCTGGCTGCTGGAAGTGCTGTCCTTGGGGAGCGGGGGTGCGTGGCCGGTCGACGACAGTGGCGTCGGCGTCCGCAGGAGCGGCCGTCTGCTGCGCGGAGCCGAGGAGCCGGAGGAGGACGTCCTGCATGCTCGGCCGCTGGGCGGGGTCTTTGGCCAGGCAGGCGCCGACGGTCGTGCGCAGCGGTTCGGGAAGGCCGCTGAGGTCGGGGGTGTCCGACAGGACGCGCTTCATGACGGCCGGGAGGGTGTCCGCGCCGAACGCGGGTTCGCCGGTCGCGGCGAAGACCATCACCACGCCCCAGGCGAACACGTCGGCGGGAGCTCCGACGGTCTTGCCCTCGAACTGCTCCGGTGCCATGTACGCGGGGGTGCCGATGATGCTGCTGGTCATCGTCAGCGGCGCCTCGCTCGCGCGGGCGATGCCGAAGTCGATGACGCGCGGGCCGTCCGGGCCGAGCAGGACGTTGGACGGCTTGAAGTCGCGGTGGACGATGCCCGCCTGGTGGATCGCGGCGAGGGCCGTGGCGGTGGCGACGGCGAGCCGCTGGAGGGCCGCCGCGTTCGCGCGGGGACCGGCCTGCTGCAGGGACGGCCCCTCGACGTACTCGGTGACGATGTACGGGCGCGGGCCGTCGAGCGAGGCGTCGAGGACCTGCGCGATGCAGAACGGATCGACCCGGCGCGCCGCGGCGATCTCCTTCATGAAGCGCTCGCGCACGCGCGCGTCGGCGGCGAGCTCCTCGCGCAGGAGCTTCACGGCGACCGGCGTCCCGTCGGCGCCCGCACCGAGGTAGACCACGCCCTGACCACCCATGCCGAGCCGTCCGGAGAGCCGGTACGGTCCCACTGCCTGAGGGTCCTCGGGGCGCAGCGGATCGGACATGGGGGACGACTCCTGATGATCACGACGGGGGCGACTTGCACCTTAGTGCATGTGATCGTCCACCGTCAGTGATTCACCACGTGCAGGGCAGATGCTTGATCCCGTTGATGAAGTTGGAGAACAGCCGGTCGGGACGCCCGCCGACGCGGATCTCGGGCACGCGGGTGAAGAGCTCGCGGAACATGACGGTGATCTCGCGCCGGGCGAGATTGGCGCCCAGGCAGAAGTGCGGGCCGGGGCCGCCGAAGGCGACGTGCGGGTTCGGCGAGCGGGTGATGTCGAACGTGTCCGGGTCCGCGAAGACGGCCTCGTCACGGTTGGCCGAGTTGTAGAAGAGCAGGACCTTGTCGCCGGCCCGGTATCGCTGCCCGTTCATCACGTGGTCGCGCGTCACGGTCCGGCGGAACTGGATGACGGGGGTCGCCATCCGCAGGATCTCCTCGATCGCGCCGGCGATGTGCGCGTCGAAGTCCCCCAGGAGCAGCGCGCGCTGCTCGGGGTTGTCGGTCAGCAGCTTGAGGCCGTGCGACATCGCGTTGCGCGTGGTCTCGTTGCCCGCCACGACGAGCAGGATGAAGAACGAGCCGATCTCCTGGTCGGTGAGGGACTCGCCGTCAACGTTGGCGGTGACCAGGGCGGAGACCAGGTCGTCGCCGGGTTCGCGGCGGCGCCTGCGCGCCAGCTTCATGGCCAGGTGGTTGAGCTCGTATCCCGCGGTCATGGCCTTGGTCAGGCCGAAGAGGACGCCGCTGCGGGTGATGCCCGTGCTGACGAACTCCCGGCCGCCGGTGTACTCCGGGTCGCCCAGGCCCAGGATGACGTTGGTCCGCTCGTACACCATCGGGCGCTCGCGTTCGGGGATGCCCATCATGTCGCAGATGACCTGCACCGGCAGGCGCGCCGCCACCTCGGTCACGAAGTCGCACGGCCCGCCGGCCAGCAGGTCGTCGACGATGCGGGTCGCGCTGGCCTGCAGGTCGGTCTCCAGCTTGGCCAGCACGCGCGGGGTGAACGCCCGCGACACGATCCGCCGGATCTTGGCGTGCCGCGGGTCGTCCATATTGATCATCGAGCCGAAGTAGCGGGCCATGTAGCGGGGCAGGTCGGCGATGCTGTTGGAGCACGGCTCGCTGCTGAAGATCTCCGGGTTGCGGCTGGCCTCGACGACGTCGGCGTGCCGGACGAGGGCGTGGTAACCCGCTCCGTGCTTGATGAACGGCAGCTTGAGCTCGGGAAAGAACGCCGGCCGGTCGAGCGCGCGCAGGGCCGCGAACGCCGCCAGCCGCTCTCGTTGCGGCCGGCCCCAGAACTGCAGGTCCGAAAGGTCGATG
The DNA here is from genome assembly GCF_039533225.1 of Actinomadura fulvescens. Classification (NCBI taxonomy): domain Bacteria; kingdom Bacillati; phylum Actinomycetota; class Actinomycetes; order Streptosporangiales; family Thermomonosporaceae; genus Actinomadura; species Actinomadura fulvescens. Next base: position 481,784 of record NZ_BAAATD010000002.1, read on the forward strand.
GTCGGATCGAGTGTCTCGGTCGCCACGCCGCACCGTCCTCGTGCCGTTGTGCCCGAATATCGTTCGGTTTCCATCGAATCCGGCTTGCCGCCCCGCCGTCAAGGAAGCGGTGACGTCCGTTCAAACGGGGGCGATGACGCGGCGGTGCAGAACGGCGCGTTCGGCGGCCGTCCACACCGTCGTAGTGAGGAGGTAGATCCCGGCGGCGAGCGGCACGAACGCCGCCGTCACGACGGTACCGAACGGCAGCAGCCTGGCCACGTTCGCCATCGGCCCCTCGGCCATGACCCGGCGGGACGACCACCACGCCACGGCGGCGAGCAGCGCGAACAGGCCGAGGAACACCAGCGAGGCGGGAGAGAACAGACCGGCGCCGAGGACACTCATCCAGTTCTGGCCGAGCGGCGCGGCCAGGAGGGTGTGCGAGAGCAGGATGTTCTGGTGGCCGGCGACCGTGGCTGACATGAAGAGCCGGTACATGACGAAGAAGAACGGCAGCTGGGCGAACATCGGCAGGCATCCGGCCAGCGGCGTGGCGCCTTCCTTTTCGTAGAGGGTGGCGGTCTCGCGCCGCAGGCGCTGCGGGTCTCGGGAGTGTTTCTTCTGGAGTGCCTGGAGCTCGGGCATGAGGCGCATCCGGGTGCGTTCGCCGCGTGCCGCCGCGACCGCGAGGGGCAGCAGGACGAGCCGTACGGCGGCGGTGAAGACGACGATCGCGGCGACGGTCGCGAGGTCGCCGGTGACGGGGGACAGGGCGTCGGCCAGCCCGGTGACGAGGTCGTAGGCGACGGAGACGGGTACGTCGAGCAGGAACATGGGAGAAGACCCTCCGGCAGGAAAGAAATGAAGATCAACGAGCGAGAGTGATCTTCAAGCCGGGGGCTCGGGGGCGGGGACGGCCCGCCGCGTCGGGGTCGCGCTGGGGCAGAAAGGCCGTGCGCAGGGTACGTTCGCGCAGCGTCGTACGGACCCTGGCCAGGGACGCGCGGGAGTGGCGGCGGGCCGCCGGGATCTGCGCCGCGGCCAGCAGGAGCAACGCCGCGACGGTGACCGTCGCCAGCGTGAGCAGCCCGCCGCCGGTGTCGGCCATGCCGAGGAGCCGCGGCAGCACGGCGACCAGCAGCGACCAGAACACGGGCGGACCTCTCTCGGCGGCCTTCTCGCTCTGTTGACGGGCGGGAGCGCCCAGAGGTTCCCGTCAGGCGATGCCGGACGTCAGGCGGTGCTGAACATCAGGCGGTGCTGAACGTCAGGCGGTGCTGAACGTCAGGTGAGCAGAAGGACGGCGAGGGCGGCCACGGTGGTCAGGGCGGCGGTGTTCTTGATCCAGGGCATCCGGGCGGCGATCGTGGCGGCGCGCTCGGGGTCGCCCGACCAGAGCGTGAGCGCCGCGCTGAGCGCCCGGCCGGCTCCGAACGCCGTTCCGGCCAGGACGGTCGGGAGCGGGTCCTGCCGGCTGAGCAGCAGGCCGAGGGCCAGGACGTACGGCGTGCTCGCCGAGACGTAGGTACGGATGCCGGTGCCCAGCTCGAAGCCGAAGCGCAGCGAGCCGCGCCGCAGCCGGAGCCGGAGCACCTCCTGCGGGATCTGCCGGGCGTTCTGCGGCAGCGGGACGGACACCAGGCCGAGTTCGCGCGCGGCGCCGACGGCGGCGACCATGATGATCAGCGCCGTCCGGGCCGGCGGCGGCAACGGCGCGGCCAGACCGGACAGCAGCCACACGACCAGGGCGCTGACGGTGCCCCCGAGCAGCAGCCCGAGGGTGAAGACGGCAAGGACCTCGCCCTGCCGTGCCGGACCCCGCCAACCTGGCGAGAAGAGGACGGCCTCCGAGTTGCGGGTTCAAACCGAGCCGGACAGCGCGAAGCCCGCCAGCGCGCCGACCGAGGCCCAGCACAGCACCGTGGCCTGCAGGGCGGCGGCCGCGACCGCGAGCAGCGCCAGTGCCGCGACGGCCGGCAGCGGGTCGGTGAACGCGGCGCGGACGCGGCGGGTGCCCGTCAGTTGCGGCAACTCGTGGCCTTACGGCAGATCGTCTTGTACCAGGCGCCGCGCCGGGACTTCTTCCACCCGTCGTGGCAGCGCCAGGTGACGCCCCGGCGGCAGTTGCCGCAGCGCCTGGAGTACGACCAGAGCCAGCCGTCCCAGGTTCCCCGGTAACACTGGTTGGGGCGGAGCCGGTAGTAGCCGGGGTGGGACTTGCCGGACTTGTGGTAGCCCTTGTATCGCCCGGACGTACGGCAGCAGGTCGGGCACACGACGCTCGGGCCGCAGCCGGGGGAACAGTTGTGGTTGGCCGCGTAGGAGGGGCAGCGGCCGTAGATGTGGTAGCCGCCGCCGAGGCTGAATCCGGCGGCGATCGCCTGCCGCGCCTGCGGGAAGATCCCGAGCACGGCCAGTCCCAGCGACGCGCCCGTGGCGGCCAGCCCGCGCAGGATGGCGCGACGGCCCGGCCCGGCGGTGTCGGCGCCGGCGGCGCGCGGCGCGCGGCGGCGGACCCGTTCGGCGCCCTCCGGCCGCGGCCCGCGCAGCGGCGGGATGTCTTCCAGCCGCAACGTGTCGAGGTCGGCGACGGTCATCGTGGCACCTCCGTGTCGCTGTCGCTCAGCAGCTCGCACAGCGCCTCGGCGGAGCCGACCGGCTCCGCGGCGCGCACCCGGCCGCCCGCGTCGACGAGCACGGCGAACGGCGTGGCCGGGACGGCGTGGTCGAGGAAGAGCCCGTCCCGTTCGTCCGTGAGCACCGTGATCCCGGGCGCCGCCGGCGCCGGCGCGGCACCCGCGAAGACCGCGTGTACGGGGCGGTCCAGCGCCCCGGCCGCGTCGAGCACCTTCGCGCAGACCCCGCAGCCGGTGTCGAGGAAGAGCATCAGCCCGGGGCCGAGCCGGTCGAAGCCGGACGCCCGGGTGCCGGCCGCGAGGCCGAGCGGGCTCCGGCCGCCCGGCACGGGCCGGGCCTGGCCGAGCGCGTGCACCTGCCGGACGAGCCCGGCGACGACGAGCGCGAGCAGCACGATCGCCACCCACGAGAGCAGCAGGGCGCTGTCCTGGAAGCTCACCGGCCCGTGCCTCCTTCGTAGATCATGGCCTCCGACACGACCGACGCGATCACTGTGAACGCCAGGCCCGCGAAGCAGCCGATGACGACCTGGTAGGGCTGGAGCTCCTGTGGCGGCCCGAAGACGGCCCCGGCCACCGCGATGAGACCCAGCATCACCGCGCGTGCCGTGACCCAGCCCGTCATCGGCGTCTCTTTCCCCGCACAGCCGCACGGCACCCCGGGGGGCCTTCTGCGCGTCACGAAGGCCGAATACGACCCGTAGACGGCCAGCAGCGCCGCTGCCGACACCATCCCGGCGCGCAGGAGCGCCGGTTCCCACCAGACCAGGGCGACGACCACCTCGCCGAGCAGGAGGGCCTCGGTCAACCCCACCAGCCCCGCGACCGCGACGACCATGGCACCGGGCACGGTGCGGTGCGCGCGCAGCGCGGCGGCGAGCACGCCGGGTCGCGCGACGTGCCCGGCCAGCGAGCCGAGCAGCACGAGCGGAACGGCGACCAGCGCGATGACGGCCAGCAGATCGCCCATCAGCGGATCGCCTCGATCGACAGCCCGGCCAGCCGCCGGGGCACCTCGGGGGCCCGCTCGTCGTCGGGCAGCACGGTCACCAGCAGGGAGCGCGTGGCCAGCAGGAAGTAGGGCCCCTGGCCGTCGATGTCGTCGCGGAAGAGCTCACCGCTCGCCACCTGCGCGCCGCGCCACTTGGGCAGCCGCCCGCGGGTCCGCGCGGTCAGCGCGGTGATCTCCAGGAGGCCCACGCCCGGGACCTCCTTGACCAGCTCGGCGGGCTCGGGCCGGCGCACGCGCCGCCCGCGCGGCACCGCCACGACGCCGTCGGCGTGCTCGGTCAGGCGCAGTCCGGCGAAGAACACCACCGCGTCGGCCGGGCGCGCGTGGTAGAGGTGCGTGAAGACCGCGTGGCGGCGGCCTTCCCAGACGGCCGCGAGCATCTCGTCGGCGACCCGGGTGTCGGGATCGGCGACGCTGGTCCGGCCGACCCGGAGCACGCCGCCGTGGATCGTGAACTCCTGGTCGAACGCGCGGACCCCGAGGTCCGCCGCCCACGCGCGGGCGTCCGCGCGCCCGCCACTGGAGATCTCGTGCAGGCGGTCGCCGACGGCGATCCTGGCCACCGACGTGTACGGGCGGGATAGATCGTGCGAACCGGACATTCGAACCCGGATGCCGTCGAGGGACCGATGGGTGACCTGACGCGGCATCGCGGCGCCCCTTCGTACAGGATGTACGAGCAGTGACACTAGTGACGCTACGCGCTTCGGTGCCTGCGCACAGCTAAACATGCCGCATCCGGTCACCTGCGACGACAAGGTAGGGTCACGGCGAGGAAGACGTGCGCCGGGCGGCGCCCGGACTCGCCCACGGCGGCGGTTTTGGCCCGGCGAAGCACCAGGCTCTCGGTAGGGTCGGGCAGCCCGTGCAGTCAACGGCTCCAACCCTGCAGTCAGCCCGTGAGGTGAACCGTGAGCAAGGTGGATGTGCTGATCAAGCGCCTCGATCCGGAATTGCCGGTACCGTCGTACGCGCACGCCGGTGACGCGGGCGCGGATCTGGTCGCCGCCGTCGACGTCGAGCTCCCGCCGGGAGAGCGCGCGGTGGTCCCGACCGGGGTCTCGATCGCGCTGCCGGACGGCTATGCCGCTTTCATTCACCCCCGGTCCGGTTTGGGCGCTAAGTTTGGGGTGACCATTGTCAATGCACCCGGTACGGTCGATGCCGGCTATCGGGGTGAGATCAAGGTGACCCTGCTGAACACCGACCCCCGCGTCACGGTCAGGCTGCGGCGCGGCGACCGCATCGCGCAGATGGTCGTGCAGCGTGTGGAGCAGGCGGTGTTCCACGAGGTCACCGAGCTTCCCGGATCGGCCCGCGGAGTCGACGGGTTCGGCTCCACGGGGGGATTCGCGGATAATGAGCACAGGGAAGAAGGAGCGTGAGTCGTGGCTTTTGGACGTCGCCGGCAGGCTGAGGAGCCCGCTAAGGAGCCCGAGCTGACCGACGAGCAGGCGGACGAGACCGCCGAGGCCGAGGCTGAGGCTTCCGAGAGCACCGCGCCGGGTGACGGCGGCCCGTGGGACTCCGAGGAGTCCTTCCCCGAGCTGCAGCGCCTGGACTTCGGGTGCATGCAGGTCCCGGTCGCGCCCGGCCTCGGTTTCCAGGTCAACTTCGAGGCCACCGAGGTCGACGAGGAGGGCAACCCCCTCGACGGCCGGCCCGTCGCGGTCCTGGTGCAGTACGAGGAGAGCGCCATGCAGCTGCAGGCGTTCGCCGCTCCCAAGCGCAGCGGGATCTGGGAGGACGTCCGGCGCGAGACCGCCAAGGACATCGAGGAGGAGGCGCAGGGGCAGACCCAGGAGGGCGAGGGGCCGTTCGGTCCCGAGCTCGTCGCCATGGTCCCCGCGGCGCTGACCGAAGAGGTCCTGGCGGAGATGCCGGACGAGGTCAAGGAACAGATCCCGGCCGAGTTCATCGAGCAGGGCTGGGCCCCGCAGCTGATCCGCTTCATCGGGGTGGACGGCCCCCGCTGGTTCCTCCAGGCCGTGGTGCAGGGCGCCGCGGTCGAGGACGAGGAGCAGTGGCAGGTCCTGGAGGACGTGTTCCGCAACATCGTCGTGGTCCGCGGCGAGTCGCCGATGCCGCCCCGTGACCTGCTGCCGCTGGAGATCCCCAAGGAGTTCTCCGAGGCGGGCGAGGATGAGGACGAGGGGGCCGTCGAGACCTTCAACCCCTTCGAGCGCGGCCCGGAGATCACCGAGGTGCGCTGACCGCACGACCGCTTGACTCGCACGGCCCGCCGCGTTCCCGTGGCGGGCCGTGACGTTTTGTGATGTCGGACCGCCCGCCGGAAAGGGGGCGGTCTTTTTGCATGTTCTGGGCGTAGCGGGAAGTATGGGACCATAACCGCCTATCGGCGATGACCGGTTACGGAGGTCTCTTCCATGTCCGCGACGCTGCGAGGCGGGGCATGCCGCGCCGTTCCGGTGTTCCCGGCGACCCTGGCGCTCGGGGTCTCGTTCGGCGTGCTGGCCGCGCCCATCATCGGAGGCGTCGCCGCCGTGGCGATGTCCGCGATCGTCTTCGCGGGCGGATCGCAGTTCGCCGCGCTCGGGGTGCTGGCGGGCGGCGGCGGGGCGCTGGCCGCGACGGGCGCCGGACTGCTGATGAACGCCCGGTTCCTGCCGATGGGCTTCGGCTTCGCGCCCGCGTTCCGGGGCGGACGGCTGTGGCGGGCGGCGCAGGGCCAGGCGATCGTGGACGCGGGGCTCGTGCTGGCCCGCGCCGACGACGGCACCTACGACCGGAACCTGCTCTTCGGCTCCACGGCGGTCCAGTTCGTGGCCTGGGTCGGCGGCACGGCGGTGGGCGTGCTCGCGGGGAGCGCGCTGCCCGACCCGGACGCGTTCGGGATCGACGCGATCTTCCCCGCGTTCTACATCGCGCTGCTCGGCGGGGAACTGCGCGACGGCCGGGCGCGGATCGCCGCCCTGCTGGCCGTGGGGATCGTCCTCGCGGGCGCGTCGTTCCTGCCGCCCGGCGTGCCGGTGATCGCGGCGTCCGCCGTCGCGTTGATCGGCCTCATCCCCGGCGAGGACTCCGGAGCACGGAAGAAGAAGGAGGAGACGGCCAGATGACCGTGTGGCTGACCATCGCGCTGCTGACCGTGGGCACGTTCGTCATCAAGGGCGCGGGACCCGCCGCGCTGGGCCGCCACGACCTGCCGCGGTGGGCCCTGCCGGTGATCGCGCTGCTGCCGGCGGTGCTGTTGTCGGCCCTGGTGGCCTATGACACGTTCGGCGGCGCCGAGGGCTTTCACGTCGACGCCAAGCTGGCCGGCGTGGGAGCAGCCCTCGCCGCGGTCGCGCTCCGGGCACCGATGATCGTCGTGCTGGTGGCCGCGGCCGCGGTCACCGCCCTGACCCGGCTGGTCGCGGCCTGAGAGTGATCCACCTCACATTTGGGTCTTGCCGGACGGGCCGCACAGGTGCTCAATCGAGCCATGTCGAAGCGCACCCGCAAACGCCGTGGCCGCAAGCGCAACAAGTCCAACAAGGGCCGGCGGCCGACGGCCCGGCACTGACCGTGCCGGGCCGATGGCCCGGCACTGACCTCACAGCTCGATGAGCTCGAATCTGATCGCGTGGGTCACGCCGTCCACCTGATCCGAGGCCATCTCGGTGAGGAACGCCGCCGCGTCGAACTCGGCGCCCAGGTTGTCGAAGTAGACCTTGTGGGCCTGGAGTGAGGCGATGCCCGCCTCGAGATGGCCGGTGACGTCCACGTAGTGCGTGGCCTGCGGCGAACCGCCGAACAGCGCGAAGCGCACCCCCTGCCAGGGCTCCAGGCCGAGGTCGCGGAACACCCATCGGTTGGCCGCGTCCCGCACGCCGTCGGCCACGGCCAGGCCGAGCGCCCGGTGGTCGGCCATGTTGAAGCCCTCGCCGCCGGACCAGGTCTCGCGGAAGTTCATCGAGACCACCACGTCCGGCCGGTGGCGCCGGATCGCGCGGGCGACCTCGCGCCGCAGCGGCAACCCGTACTCCAGCATGCCGTCGGCCAGATCGAGGAACTCCACCGTGTCGACGCCGACCCGCCGGGCCGCCTCGATCTGCTCCTCGGTCCGTACGGCGCGCACGTCATCGGCGTCCATGGAGTCGATCCCGGCCTCGCCGCGCGTGGCCAGCACCTCCGCCACGGTCTTGCCCTGCGCGGTCCATCTGGCGACCGCCGCCGACGCCCCGTACTCCAGATCGTCGGGATGCGCCACGATCGCCAGCGCCCGCTGCCAGTCCTCCGGTACCGCCTCCATGCCCCCATTCTCCCCGATCTTGCGAAGGCTTGAGCGCCGACGTCTTGGGGTTCGGCCTCGTCTTGGACCAGCGGGTCCCCGTCGTTGGGCGGTTGGGAACCGGCCAATGGCGGAGTGGGCGGCGCCATTTTCGTGGCGGCGGCGATACCGGGGAGTTCCGGGATGACCACCGGTATCCAGCAATCATGCAGGTCGGCGTTCACCGGGGCGGCGGGCGCCGGGCGCTGGGCGATCGGAGCGTTCATGATTGGGGGCCGCGCGGTGCGGGGTTGTGTGAGAACCTTTCGGGGAAGGCTGCTCTCGCAGGCCGTGTCGGGAGGATTCGGAGACGGCGCCATGAACGAGCAAGCTCAGGCCCTCGCTCTTGCTGATCTTGGACAGGCGCTGCTGGCCTGCGTGGACGGGCACCCGACCGGAGCGACCTCGGCCGTCGCGGCGCGGCAGCTGCTGGAGATCGCTCATGAGTGCCGTGAGATCGCTCAGCGCGTCATCCTGCACAGCGCCGGAACGCCGCCGCTGGCCTGGGAACGCCGGCACCTTCTCGCCGAGATGGCCCTGAGGCTCGCCCTCAACATCGAATACACGGCCGAGGGCTGCGGGACCTGCACCGCGGCCCGGAGTCCCGGCACCTGCGGCAGCGCCGCGTGCGCCACCACGCGCGACGCCCTCCGCAACACGACGATCATCGTGCTGTCGGTGCTCAACGCCCACCGTTTCGCCGAAGACCGGCGCCGGGCGGGCCGTGCGGCCGAGCGGCTCCCGAGCCGGATGCGCGTGCTTTCCTGAGGTGGGGTTTTGCCTACCCCGATTGGCGTGGTGGGTCCATGTGCCCGGGCTTGTCCCGCTCATAGCTTCGTACCTGACGGCGCGAGAGGCGCGCGGGACGGCTCGGAGGTATGGGATGTTCAGGCAAAAGGGAGAGGAGCGCACCGGATCGCCGGAGGCGCTCCGGCTGGAGTCGGTGCGCAAGGTCTACGGCACCGAGGGCAACCGGGTGAACGCGCTCGACGGCGTTTCGCTGGCCCTGCCAAAGGGTTCGTTCACGGCGGTCATGGGCCCGTCCGGCTCGGGCAAGAGCACGTTCCTGCACTGCGCGGCGGGGCTGGACCAGCCGACCGCGGGCCGGGTGTTCGTGGACGGCGAGGAACTGGCCGGGCGGAACGAGGCGGCGCTGACCAAGTTCCGGCGGGCACGGATCGGCTTCGTCTTCCAGCAGTTCAACCTTTTGCCCGCGCTGACGGTCATGCAGAACGTGACATTGCCGCTGAAACTGGCCGGGCGCAAGGCCGACCCTGAGCAGGCCCGTGCCGTACTGACGCGGGTGGGGCTGGGGGAGCGGCTGCACCATCGGCCATCGGAGTTGTCGGGCGGTCAGCAGCAGCGGGTGGCGATCGCGCGGGCCCTGGTGACGCGGCCGAGCGTGCTCTTCGGTGACGAGCCGACCGGGGCGCTCGACACGCGGAGCGCGCGGGACGTGCTGGCGCTGCTGCGGGAGGCCGTGCACATGTACGGGCAGACCGTGGTGATGGTGACCCACGACCCGGTGGCCGCCTCGTACGCCGACTCCGTGGTGTTCCTCGCAGACGGCCGGATCGTCGGCCGGATGACCGCGCCTACCGCCGAGGCGGTCGCCGAGAGCATGACCCACCTGTCCGACCGGCTCGTTCCGGCGGTGGCGTGACATGTTCGGACTGGCCTTGCGGACGCTGCGGTTCCGCGCGGGCGGTTTCGCCGCCGCCTTCCTGTCGATGTTCCTCGGCGCGTCGATCCTCATGACGTTCGGCTCGATGTACGACACCGCGCTGCTCGGCGGGGCGTCGGGGACCGGGCGGGAGACGATGGTCACGATGGCGAGCGTGGTCGGCGGGTGGGGCCTGCTGCTGGTCGTCTTCGCCGTCGCCTCCACGCTGACGCTGTCGGTCCGGCAGCGGGCCGAGGAGATCGCCCTGCTGAAGAGCGTCGGCGCCACGCCGGGGCAGCTGCGCCGGATGATCGTCGGCGAGGCGGCGCTGCTGGCGGTGGCGGCGGTCGCGTGCGCGGTCGTGCCGGGCGCGCTGGCGGGCCGCGGCCTGCTGGAGCTGCTGATGTCGACCGGTCAGGTGAACGCGGACGTCTCGTACGTGTACGGCCCGATCGCGGTCCCGATGGGGCTGGTCATCACGTTCGTCGCGGCCGTCGGCGCGGCACTGGTCGCGGTGCGGCGGGCGGCCCGGGTCCGGGTGACCGAGTCGCTGGCGGACGCGGCAGTCGACCCGGGCCGGATGAGCAGGAAGCGCGTCGCCGGCGCGGTGGTGTTCCTGCTCCTCGGGCTCGACCTGGCGATCGTGACCGCGACCGTGATGCGCGGCGCGGGCAGCGACGCGATGTCCACCGCCGGGCAGGCCAGCATCTACGCCGCCGTCGGCTTGGCGCTGCTCGGCCCGTTCATGATCCGCCGGGTCGTCGCCCTGCTGGCGGGGACGGTCGAACGGGTGGGCGGGGTGACGGGCCAGCTCGCGGTGTGCAACCTGCGCGGCCAGACGGGCCGGCTGGCCGGTGCGCTCACGCCGATCGTCCTGTTCACGGCCATCGCGACGGGCACGCTCTACATGCAGAGCACCGAGAACGCCGCGCTGGAGGCCGCGGGCCTGGCCAAGAGCGTCGAGCAGAAGAACATCGAGACGCTCAACCTCGTGGTCATCGGGATGATCGTGGTCTTCGCCGCGATCATGCTGGTCAACACGCTGCTCGCGGCCACCGCGTACCGCGGCCGGGAGTTCGGCCAGCAGCGGCTGGCGGGCGCCACGCCGGGGCAGGTGCTGGGCATGGTGGCGCTGGAGGGCGCGGTGCTGACGGTGACGGGCGTGCTGCTGGGAACGGTGGCCTCGCTCTTCACGATCCTCCCGTACGCCAGTGTGCGGCTCGGCTCCGCGCTGCCCGACGGCGGCCCCGCCGTGTACGCCGGGGTGGTCGCGCTGGCGGTGGCACTGACCTTGGGGACGGCCCTCGGCGCCGCCCGCCGCGCGGTGCGTACCCCCGCGGTCGCGGCGGTGGCGACCTGAGCGGAGCTGACGAGGGCGGGGCGGCCGTGGCCGCCCCGCCCTCGCCATGCGCTCAGGCGGAGTCCTGCCGGTCGTGGTGGTGTTCGGGACCCAGCCGGTGCCGCCGCCGGTGCTCCTGCCAGCGCTCGATCATGCGCGGCGACTCGGCCCGCATGAACCGGTAGAACTCCAGCGTCTCGCGGACCCGCTGCCCGCCCGGCCGTTGCGGATCGAGCATCTCGGCGCCCTCGGTCAGGAACTCCTCGTGCCGGCGGAGCAGGGGCTCGCGCTGCCGGAGGATCGCGGACCAGACATCGTCGTCGTAGACCCGGTAGTGGTCGACGCGTTCCCCGGGGCGGCGTTCGCGGCCGAGCAGCCCCGTCTGCACCAGGTAGCGGACGGCGCTGGAGATCGCGGCCGAGCTGACCCGCAGGCCGGCGGCCAGTTCGGCGGCGGTGTAGGTCTCGGCGTCGTCGGCGAGCACGAAGGCGAAGACGCGGGCGGGCATGCGCGGTATCCCGCTCTCGCCCAGCACGATCGCGAACCGTTCGACGAACCGCAGCAGCGCCTCGTCGTACGGATCTGACGGCGTCGTCACGCGGCGCCTCCGAAGGCCGGTCGAGTCGAGCGAAGTTACAAAACCCTATCAACTCAATGAAATTCAGGAGCTTCACGACAGTCTGAAGATCGCGGACCGGCCCGGCGGAGCGCGCCCGACTAGGATTTTCCTGACATGGGCCATGGCCGACCGGAGGCGCCGCGAGCGCGGGGAGCTGAGTGCGGGGGTGGACGACCTGGGTTCGTCTTCTAACGGACCGGAACCCGGCGGGCTGCGCCTCGCCGAGGTCTACGGCCCGAACCGGCCCGGCCTCCCGCGTGGCCGCAGCAGCCTGCCCGCCCCGGTCGTCCGGGAGGCGCAGCGGCAGCGGCTACTTCGCGCGGTGATCGCCGCGGTCGCCGAGAAGGGATACGCCAACACGACCGTCGCACAGGTCGTCGCGCGCGCCCGGGTGTCCCGCAAGGCGTTCTACGACCACTTCACCGATCTGCAGGACTGTTTCCTCGCCGCCATGGCCGAGGCCCAGAAGGCGATCGTCCGCGAGTTGATGACGTCGCCCCGGGGCAAGCTCCCGGGAGCCTCGTCCCCGCGCGAGCTGCTCCGCAGGAGCGTGGGCGGCTATCTGGAATTGTGCGCGCAGGAGCCCGAGTACGCACGCTGCATCCTGGTCGAGCTGCCCGCCGTCGGCTCGAAGGCGCTGAAGGGACGCAACCGGGGGTACGGCATGGTCGCCGACCTGATGCGCGGCTGGCGCGAGCACGCCGCCAAGAGCCACCCCGAATGGCCGGACGTCCCGCGACAGACCTATCTGGCCGCCGTCGGTGCCGTCGCGGAGGTGATCCTCTCGTACGTGAGCAGGGGCGACGCCGCGAGCCTCCCGGCACTTCAGGACCCGCTCACCGAGATCCTGCTCGGGATACTGGCGGCCCCGCTGCCCCCCGAGTCCTGACCCGGTCCGGCATACTTCAGCTTTTCGGGCTTATGGGGTGATGCCGGTGCGGGGTGCGAACGGCGATCGGCAGCGGATGCCGGAGATCCTGGACGCGGCCGAACGCGCGGAGCCTCCCACCGAGCCCGAGTCCGGCCTGACCACCGTCCACGATCCCGCCGACGTCGGCGATCCGGGCACCGCGGACCGGCCCGGCTCCGAGGGCGACGAGATCGGCACCGTCGCCCAGCGGCCCCCGCCCGGCGTCGCCCACTCCGGCGCCGTCATGGCGATCGGCACGGTCTTCTCCCGCGCCACCGGCTTCCTGCGCACGGTCACGATCGGCGCGGCGCTGGGCACGACGCTGCTGGGCGACGCCTACCAGGCCGCCGAGATGATCCCCTACACGGTCTACGAACTGCTGCTCGGCGGCATGCTGGCCAGCGTCTTCGTTCCGTTCCTCGTCAAACGGCGCAAGCTCGACCAGGACGGCGGCGACGCCACCGAGCAGCGGCTTTTCACGGCCGTCCTGCTCGCGCTGCTCGTGCTGACGGTGGCCGCCGTGCTCGCCGCCGACTGGCTGATCTCGTTGTACGCGGGCGAGTACGAGGGGCGCCAGCGCGAGGTCACGGTGCTGCTCACGCGGCTGCTGCTGATCCAGGTCTTCTTCATCGGCGTGAGCGGCGTCAGCGGCACGATGCTGAACGTCCGGCACCGGTTCGGCGCGGCGATGTGGGCGCCGGTCGCCAACAACCTCCTCACGATGGCGGCGGCGCTGTTCTACCTGTGGCTCGCCGGGGCGGGCCGGACCGCGGCGACCGTCACCGACGGCCAGCTGACCGTGCTGGCGCTGGGCTCGGCCTTCGGCACGATGGCGCAGAGCGCGATCCTCGGCTGGACGCTCTGGACCGCCGGATTCCGCTGGCGGCCCCGGCTGGACCTGCGAGGGTCGGGCTTCGGCGAGGCGGCGCGCACCGCCGTCTGGATGATGGTGTACGTGGCCGTCGTGCAGGCCGGGGTGCTCGTGACGGCGAACGTGGCGACGCGGGCCGGCAAACGTGCCGCCGCGGAGGCCGGGCATCAGGTGGAGGGCAGCGGCCTGGCGGTCTACAAGTTCGCCCTGGTCGTCTTCCAGCTGCCGTACGCGGTCATCGCGGTCTCGGTGATCACGGCGCTGCTGCCGCGGATGAGCTCCCACGTGACCGACGGGCGCCGCGACCTCGTGCGCGCCGACCTGTCACGCGGCTTCCGCCTCGCCTGCGCGCTGCTGGTGCCGCTGTCGCTCGGCATGCTCGCCTTCGGCATCCCGGGCGCGGTCGCGATCTTCTCGCACGGCAGCACCACCCCGGACGGCGCCCGCCGGATCGGCGTGATCCTCATGGTGTTCGCGGTGATGGTGCTGCCGTTCACGTTCCACCAGCTGCTGATGCGCGTCTTCTACGCGCTCGGCGACACCCGGACGCCCGGCCTGATCGCCGTCCCGGCCGGCATCGCCCAGATCGCCACCGCCTTCGCCCTCCTGGCGTTCGTCCCGCCCCACCAGGTGGTGATCGGCCTGCCTCTGTCGTACGGCCTCTTCTACCTGGTCGCAGGCCTGGGTGCGGCCCTGGTGCTGCGCCGGAGACTGGGCGGCATGGACGGCCGCCGGATCATGCGCGCCCTGGTCCGGCTGCACCTGGCGGCCCTGCCCGCCCTGGCGTTCGCGGGCGCCACCGTCCTCGCCGCAAGCCGGCTCCCGGGCGAGCAGTTGCCGGCGCTCCTGGCCCTGCTCATCGGCGGGATCGGCGGCGGGCTCCTCTACGTCCTCACCGCCCGGCTCATGAGGATCGCCGAGCTCGGCTACTTCTACGACCTGGCGCGCGCCCGCCTCCCCGGCCGCGGCCAAGGCGGCACGCCCTAGACCCGCCAGGAACGGACGAGTTCGTCGAGCGCGGCCTTGTCGAAGTCGACACCGCGCTCGGCGAGCACGCCTGCGACAAGGTCGCCGTCGCCATCGTGCCGGGCGAGCAGCCGGTAGACGGTGTAGGGGAACCAGTGGTTCGCGCTGATCCGGCGTACGTCGGCCTCGTCGCAGCGGTAACCCTTGCCCGTGACCTCGGCCAGCGTGCTCGGGACATCGCCGTCGTGGCGCTCCAGCGACTCGATCACGACCCCGCGCAGCGCATCCTGATCGACCTGTGGGGCGGCCACGTCGGGCGTACCGTTCGTGCTGCTCATGACGACGGACGGGGCCAGGACGGCCGCGCCCGTGCCGTTGACCGGCCGGGCCGGGGCACTCTCGGCCGTGGGCGTGATCTTCTCCGGTGCGGCGGCCGGCGCTGCGGTCGTTGCGGTCGAGGCGGTTGCTGCCGGTCCGGTCGGCTCTTCCGGCGTGCTCGCTTCGGTGGCGCCGTTCTGGTCCGGCCTGGAGGTACCTGGCTCCAGAGCGGGTTCTGGACGGGCGCGCACCTGGAGGAACGGGCCGGTGTTGCGGATCGGGGTGAGGGTGACCTGGTGCAGGGCCACCGCGCGGATGTCGGGAGTGTCGCGCTTCGGCTCGGCGTCACCGTCCTCGTCGGCGACGTAGCGATGGAGCGTCCGCAGAAGGACGAAGAGGCCGAGCATCGAGACGATGGGCGGGACGGCGGCGGTGGCCTGGTACGAGAACGCCCGCTCGCCGACGTGGCCGACGTTGAAGATCAGGCTGGCCGTCCAGCCCGCGAGGGCGATCGACAGCGGGAGGCCGAAGTCGAGCCAGCTCAGGAACCGGCGGCGGTGGAGCACGAAGGCGTCGATTGCCAGCAGGAACAGCCCCAGCTCGCCGACGATGATGAACAGGTCGACGAGCAGGGGGAAGGACTCGGCCTTCCAGCCGCTCAGCCCGTGCTCCAGCGCCCAGTGGTAGAGGCCGGCGTAGGACTGGGCGAAGCCTCCGGCGGTGGCGGTCAGGACGGCGGCGGCCATGAACGCTATGGCTGACCAACGCGTGATGGACTGTGCTCGGCTGGCGGCGGTCATGCGGCGTTTCCCCCTCATTGCCTCACTCAAGCCTGGGCGATCGATGGGGGAGACTACCTATTCCTGTGCCGTCTCGTGGCCTTTCGCTATTACGACCTGCACACGGTTATCCGGATCGCGGAAAATGTGCGCGTTGGCCGTCTGAATTGTCTATTTTGCTATCAATTGTTGGAGATTGTGGAGTTGTTCCTCCGTGGACTGCACGGGGTCGTTCCAGAAGACATGGTCGACGTTCAGCGCTTCCAGCTCCGCCAGGTCGGTCGCGACCTGTTCGGGCGATCCGGTGACCGGCGCGCGTTCGTCGACGGGCCGCGCCGAGATGCTGCCGTTCACCTGGATGGCGATGGGCAGTGCGGCCGGATCGTGGCCGGCGGCCTCCGCGGCGCGGCGGAACGCGGCGATCGTCTCGCGGATGGTGTCCCAGTCGAAGATCACGAGGGTCAGTCCGGCGCCGAGCCGCGCGGCGCGTTCGACCGAGGCCGGCACGGCGGCTCCGAACAGCAGCGTCGGGCCGCCGGGCCGCACCGGCTTCGGGCCGATCTCGGACTCGGGGATCTGGTACCGGCGGCCGTCGAAGCGGACCGGGTTCGGACCCCAGACGGCGCGCATGGCCGCGACGTGCTCCTCGAAGCCCGCGCCGCGCCGGCTCATCGGCACGCCGGAGGCCGTGAACTCCTGCTCCATCCAGCCCTGGCCGATGCCGGGCAGGAGGCGGCCGCCGCTGAGCCGGTCGATCGTGGCGATCCGGCGGGCGAGGATGACGGGGTTCTGGAAGAGCGAGACCAGCACGCTGGTGCCGAGGGTGACGCGCGTGGTGCGTGCCGCGACGTACGCGAGCGTGTCCAGGGCGTCGTAGACGCTGCCGAACGCTTCGGGCGGGTCCATCACGGGGCCGCCCGGGCCGCCCATGGCGATCGGCACGGTCGGCCGTAGCAGGCGCTCCCAGGTCCAGACCGAGTCGAGCCCGATCCGTTCGGCTTCTTCGGCGGTATGCGCGATGACCTCGGGGGACGTGTCGTTCCCGTAGATCGGCAGATGCAGGCCCAGCTTCATGTCGCACTCCTTGGCGAGAGACGCGTGGAGACGCGTGGAGAGTTTCCTTGGGGTGGACCTCCCCGGACAGCGAAACTCATCGACCGCGGCGAGGAAAGACGATCGGCGGGGCGACTTGCAAGCAAGCACTTACTTTGGAAGAGTGGGCCCGTCCAACCCAACGGAAGTGAGGGCCCGATGGCAGTGACCGGCGCGGCGACCCACCGCCACGCGGTGCCCGAGATCCCGGAGATCGCCCGCGAGGCCGTCAACGGCTTCGCGCTCGCGGCGGCCAACGCCAATGTGATCATGCAGCTGTCGCGGTTGCCGGTCGGCCGCGGCGTGGCCGAGAGCAAGGTCGACAGCGGGCGGGTGGACAAGCATCCGGTCAAGCGCCTGCGCACCACCCTCAGCTACATCATGATCGCGATGCAGGGCACCGAGGCCGAGCGCGAGGCGATGCGCCTGGAGGTCGACAAGGCCCACCGGCAGGTGCGGTCGGAGCCGGGCGCCCCGGTCAAGTACAACGCGTTCAGCCGTGACCTGCAGCTGTGGGTCGCCGCCTGCCTGTACTGGGGCACCGAGGACGTCTACATCAAGCTGTACGGCCAGCCGAGCGCCCGGATGAGGGACGAGTTCTACCGGCACGGCGCCCGGTTCGGCACCACGCTCCAGGTCACCGAGGACATGTGGCCGGCCGACCGCGCCGCGTTCGAGGAGTACTGGCAAGAGGGGCTCGCGCGGGTGCGGATGGACGAGGTCACCCGCCGGTATCTGCTGGACCTCACCGACATGGCGTTCCTCCCGGCTCCGGTGCGGACGGTGCTCGGGCCGCTCAACCGGCTCCTGACCCTGGGGTTCCTGCCGCAGGTGTTCCGCGACGAGCTCGGCGCGCCGTGGACGGCCCGCGACCAGGCCCGTTTCGACCGGTACGTCCGTACGACCGCCCGGGTCAACCGGGTGCTTCCGCGCCCGGTGCGCGAGTTTCCCTGGAACGTCTACCGCTGGGACGTGCGTCGCCGCATCCGCACGGGCCGCCCGATCGTCTGACAGCCTCAGCGCGACCGCTCGACGGGCGCCGGGCGTTTGAGCGCGCTGCCCGCGACCCAGCGGCTCCAGGGAACCTGCCAGAAACCCCAGCCGTTCGTCGGCTCCAGCGGGCGGTCGGTGCCGCTCACGCTGATGACGTCGCCGCGAAGTGACTGATCGTAGAACCACCGGGCGAACGACGGCGGCGCGTTCACGCAGCCGTGGCTCACGTTCTCGCGTCCCTGCGAGCGGATTGACCACGGCGCCGAGTGCACGTACTCGCCGCTGCCGGAGATCTGCACCGCGTGGCGCACCTTGAGCTTGTAGTAGCGCGGGTCGCTGCGGTCGGTGACGCCCATCCACCCCGATGTCATGACGACCGGGTCGCCCTTCCCCATCGCCAGGTGCACGCCGCTGGTGGTGGTGTAGGCGCGCTTCCCACCCTTGCCCGCGCTGATGCCCGCCTTGCGCACGAGCACTCCGTTGACGCGGACGGACATGCGGTGGCGGCGTACGTCGACGGTGCTGACGCGGGCGGCTCCGACGCTGAACTCGCTGGTGTACGCGTCGCCGGTGCCCGTGGCGGCCCCGTACACACCGGGTGCGGCCCGTACGCCGGTGGTGCGCGCGACGAGGGTGACCCGATGGCCCGCCGGCCAGTAGCGGCGCGGCCTGAAGACGACCTGCCGTCCGCTGGTCCAGTTCCAGGCGCCCGTCACGCGCCTGCTCATGCGGAGCCGGAGGGACCGTTCGACGGCGGCCCGATCGGTGATCGCCCGGTCGAATGTGACGATGAGCGGCATGCCGACGCCGACCCGCTCGCCGGGCCGCGGCGTGACCTCGGTGATCGCGAACGTGGCGGCGGGGCTCAGCGTCCGGAACCGGCTGACCGCCGTCGTGGGCTCGCCCGCGTCGCCCGTCCCGGTGCCGACGACGGTGTAGGCGGTGGCCGGACGGAGCGGCCAGCGCGTCCGCCAGCTCCGCCGGTCGGGAGAGAACCGGCCGGGCTCGGCGGTCGCGTCGCCCTTCGCGCGGACGACGACCCTGGTGAGCGTGCCGCGCGTGGCGACGACGGTCACGCCCCGGTCCGGCCGGGCCCGCCCCGCGCCGTCGACCGGCGCGATCCTGATCGCGTCGGGCCGCCGCGTCGGGCCGGGCTGGTCGCCGGCGCCGAGCCCCGGTGCGGCGCCGGGACGCGCGCGGCCGGTCCCGCAGGCCACCAGCGCGGCGCCCGCGGCGGTGAGCGCCACGGTCCCCGCCGCGGCGACCGCGGCGAGGCGCCGCCCTCCGGAGTTCTGTGCGCTGTGCTTGCGCCGCATGGTGGTCCTTCCCTGCGTAAGCGATCGCCTACGGACGGTGACTCGTCTTCGGCAAAGTAGACGCCCGCCGGTCGGCGCGGGCCGGGCTTGGAAAATTGAGATGTCTCGATTGGGCGTCACGAGCGATTCCGGGCGGCGCGGGAAGGGCATCGTCCATGACGGAGGAGGATGATCACTGTGGGGGCACGCGGCAGGCTGCGCGTCTACCTGGGCGCGGCGCCCGGCGTGGGCAAGACCTACGCGATGCTCGCCGAGGGCCGCCGCCGCGCCGGCCGGGGCACCGACGTGGTCATCGGCTACGTCGAGACCCACGGCCGGGTCCGGACCGCCGAGCAGGCGGAGGGACTGGAGATCGTCCCGCGCCGCGCGCTGACGTACCGGGACCGCGACTTCACGGAGATGGACGTCGACGAGGTGATCGCGCGCCGTCCGCGGGTGGCGCTGGTGGACGAGCTGGCGCACACCAACGTGCCGGGCAGCCGCAACGAGAAGCGCTGGCAGGACGTCGAGGAGATCCTCGACGCGGGCATCGACGTCGTCTCCACCGTCAACATCCAGCACCTGGAGTCGCTGAACGACGTCGTCGAACGGATCGCGGGCGTCCCGCAGCGCGAGACCGTCCCCGACGAGGTGGTGCGCCGCGCCGAGCAGGTCGAGCTCGTCGACATGACGCCGGAGGCGCTGCGCCGCCGGATGGCGCACGGCAACGTCTACGGCCCCGAGAAGACCGACGCCGCCCTGGCCGACTACTTCCGCGTCGGCAACCTCACCGCGCTGCGCGAGCTGGCCCTGCTGTGGGTGGCCGACCGGGTGGACGAGGGGCTCGCCCAGTACCGCGAGCAGCACGGCATCACCGAGCCCTGGGAGGCCCGCGAACGCGTCGTCGTGGCGCTCACCGGGGGTCCCGAAGGCGAGACACTGATCCGGCGCGCCGCCCGTATCGCCGCCCGCGCCGGGCACGCCGACCTGCTCGCGGTCCACGTCGCCAGGAGCGACGGCCTGGCCGACGGCACCTCACCGCACGAGCAGGCGCGACAGCGGACCCTCGTGGAGAGCGTCGGCGGCAGCTACCACCAGGTGATCGGCGACGATGTGGCCACCGCGCTCCTGGAGTTCGCCCGGGGCGTCAACGCGAGCCAGCTCGTGCTCGGCTCCAGCCGGCGGCGCGGCCGGCAGTTCGTCCTCGGGCCGGGCGTCGGCGCCACCGTGGCCCGCGAGGCCGGCGACATCGACGTTCACCTCGTCACGCACGAACGGGCGGGCAAGGGGCGCGGGCTCGTCCAGGTCGCGGGCAGCCCTCTGAGCGTCCGGCGCCGTGCGTGCGGCTGGGCCCTGGCGCTGCTCGCGCCCACGCTCGCCACGTTCGCCCTCAAGGCCGGCGGCGCGCACCCCGGGCTGAGCACCGACGTGCTGCTCTTCCTGGCGCTCACGGTCGCCGTCGCGCTCGTCGGCGGGCTCTGGCCCGCGGTGGCCGCGGCGGTCGCGGGATTCCTGCTGCTCAACTGGTTCTTCACCCCGCCGCTCCACACGTTCACGATCGCTGAGCCGGAGAACGCCCTCACCTTGGCGGTGTTCGTCGCGGTGGCGGTCGCCGTCTCCTCGGTGGTGGACCTCGCCGCGCGGCGCAGCAGGCAGGCGGCGCGCGGCAACGCCGAGGCCGAGACGCTCAGCATGCTCGCGACCAGCGTGCTGCGCGGCGAGCAGGCGCTGCCCGCGCTGCTCGCCCGCGTCCGGGAGACCTTCGGGGTACGGGCGGTGGCGCTGCTGGAACGTACCGGCGAGGGCTGGCGCACGGTCGGCGAGACCGGCGCCGAGCCGGCCGGGCACCCGGGCGACGCCGAGGTCACCGCGCCCGCCGGGGACAACTCGGTGCTGGCGCTGAGCGGCCGGGTCCTGCCGGCCGCCGACCGCCGCATGCTCTCGGCCTTCGCCTCACACGCCGGGACGGTCCTGGAGTGGCGGCGGCTCGCCGAGGAGGCCGCGCAGGCGCGGCGCCTGGCCGAGGGCGACCGGGTCCGGACCGCGCTGCTCGCCGCCGTCTCGCACGACCTGCGCACGCCGCTGGCCTCGATCAAGGCCGGGGTCAGCGGCCTGCGCGCCACCGACGTGACGTGGGCGCCCGAGGACGAGGCCGAGCTGCTGGCCACCATCGAGGAGTCGGCCGACCGGCTCGACGGCCTCATCGGCGACCTGCTCGACATGAGCCGCCTGCGGACCGGCGTGGTCACGCCGCTGATCCGGGCGGTCGCGGTGCCGGAGGTGCTGCCGGGCGCGCTCGCCGGGGTGCCCGGCGCGAAGGTCAGGATCGAGGTGCCCGAGTCGCTGCCGCCGGTGCTGGCGGACGCCGGGCTGCTGGAGCGCGCGCTCGCCAACGTGATCGAGAACGCGGTGCGGCATGGCGGCGCGGAGGTCGTCGTCACCGCGGGCGTGGTCCGCCCGGCGGCGGAGCCGGGACGGGTGGAGATCCGGGTGGTCGATCAAGGGCCCGGCGTGCCGGACACTATGAAGGATCACATGTTCGCCCCGTTCCAGCGGCTCGGCGACGCGCCGAAGGGCGCCGGGGTCGGCCTCGGCCTCGCGGTGGCCCGCGGCTTCGCCGACGCCATGGGCGGGACGCTGACGCCCGAGGACACACCCGGGGGAGGGCTGACGATGGTCTTCGCGCTGCCGTGCGAGGAGAAGGCGTGACGCGCGTCCTGGTCGTCGACGACGAGCCGCAGCTCGTGCGGGCACTGCGGGTCAACCTGCGGGCCCGCGGCTACGACGTGGACGCGGCGGCGGACGGCCGCACCGCCCTCGACCTGGCGGCCCGGCACCGTCCCGACGTGGTGCTGCTGGACCTCGGCCTGCCCGACATGGACGGCACCGACGTCATCCGGGGCCTGCGCGGCTGGCTCAGCGTGCCGATCATCGTCCTGTCCGCCCGCCACGCCTCCGCCGAGAAGGTCCAGGCGCTGGACGAGGGCGCCGACGACTACGTGACCAAGCCGTTCGGCATGGACGAGCTGCTCGCCCGGCTGCGCGCCGCCGTCCGTCGCGCCACGCCCGCCGAGGAGGCGGCGGTGGTCGAGACGGCGGCGTTCTCGGTGGACCTGGCCGCCAGGAAGGTGGTCCGCGACGGCCGCGACGTGCGGCTCACCCCGACCGAGTGGCACGTCCTGGAGGTGCTCGTCCGCGAGGCCGGGCGCCTGGTCGGGCAACGGCAGCTGCTGCGGGAGGTCTGGGGGCCCTCGTACGAGAAGGAGACCAACTACCTGCGCGTCTACCTCGCACAGCTGCGCCGCAAGCTGGAGCCGGACCCGGCGCACCCCCGCCACCTGATCACCGAGCCGGGCATGGGCTACCGGTTCGAGGTCTGATCCGGGCCGGTACGGTCACGGCCATGACCGTGCTCCGTTCGCTCCTGCTGTTCGCGCTGGCCGCGCTGGCCGAGATCGGTGGCGCCTGGCTCGTCTGGCAGGGGCTGCGCGAGCACCGCGGCGTGATCTTCATCGGCGCGGGGGTGCTGGCGCTCGGCGCGTACGGCTTCGTGGCCACCTTCCAGCCGGACCCGAACTTCGGCCGCGTCCTCGCCGCTTACGGTGGCGTCTTCGTCGCGGGTTCGCTGGCGTGGGGGATGCTAGTGGACGGCTTCCGGCCGGACCGGTGGGACGTCGCCGGCGCCGCCGTATGCCTGCTCGGGGTACTCCTGATCATGTACGCGCCGCGCGGCTGACATCCCTCACATCCCGTGATCGCCTGAAGTGATGGGACTTGGGCTGATTGGTTCATTCCCGGGCGGTTCGTTTCGCTTCGGGATGCCTTAGTCTTCGAATCATGGACGAGGTGCAGGCCGGCGCGTCACCGGAGAGCGGTGACGGTTCCGAGCCCCATCAAGAGCGCGGTGGCCTGCGGCGTTTCCTGCGCCGCATGGCGTCGAGCAAGGCCGAGCTGGAGGCCGAGGATCTCCAGAAGACCTCCGGCGAGGAGGGGGCGACCCCCATCACCGCCTGCGCCGCTCGCAAGCGGCACTGCGTCGCGGGTACGCTACGGACCGTGACGCTGCGCCCCCGTGGTGGAGCGCCGGCTCTGGAGGCCGAGCTCTCCGACGGCACCGACGTGATCAACCTGGTGTGGCTGGGCCGGCGCAAGATCGCCGGGATCGACCCGGGCCGCCGGTTGCGCGCCGAGGGCCTGGTGAGCGTGCAGGACGGGCGCAAGGTCATGTTCAATCCCCGCTACGAGCTGCGTGGCTCCTGACGCGGACGCCTTCGCGGCGGCGGGGACCGATGCGGCGCGGGCGAAAGGCCTCAGGTGAGAGAACTGGAGACGAACGGCGTGGGCGCTGAGACGAACCGATCGGCGGCCGGCGACGCCGCGCTCAAGCCCGACGGTGCCGCGGACGCCGCGGATGCCGCAGAGGGCGCCGCCGACGGCGCCGAGGCCGCGGACGGCGCCGCGGGCGCTCACGAGACCGTCGAGGCCGCGGTCCGGGAGCAGCTGTCCAAGGCGCTGGGCGGCGTGCGCGGCGTGATCGAGGCCGCCGTGCCCACGGCGGGGTTCACGCTCGCCTACCTGCTGACCGACCAGCTCAAGCTCTCGCTGGTCATCGCCGTCGCCGCCGCCGTGGTGCTGCTGATCGTCCGGGTGGCGCAGAAGTCCAACCCGCAGTTCGTGCTCAACAGCCTGTTCGGCATCGCGATCGCCGCGTTCTTCGCCATGCGCTCGGGCAAGGCCGAGGACGCCTTCCTGCCCGGCATCCTCTACAACTCCGGCTACGCGGTCGCCATGATCTTCTCGATCGTGGTCCGCTGGCCGGTGGTGGGCTTCATCATCGGCTCGGTCACCGGCGACCCCACCGCGTGGCGCGCCGACCCCGGGATCGTCAAGCTCTGCTCGCGCCTCACCTGGCTGCTGGTCCTGCCGTGCATCGTGCGCGTGGTGGTCCAGTACCCGCTCTACCTGGCGGGCCAGGTCGGCTGGCTCGGCGCGAGCAAGATCTTCATGGGCTGGCCGCTCCAGGTCGCCGCGTTCGCCGGGATGGCCTGGCTGCTCGCCCGGGGCCGGACGCCCATCGCCACCGCGAGATCGTCCGCCCCCGCCTCGTAAGGCACCCGGCCCGCCGCGGCCCGTCAGCGGGCGCTGAGGAGCTCGGCCAGCTCGTCCTCCACGTCCTGGCTGGCCACGAACATGAGCTCGTCGCCGGGCTCCAGGGTGTCGTCGTCGGCGGGCACCAGCACCCGGCCCTCGCGCAGGATGGCCACGAGCGCGGTGTCGCGGGGCCAGCTGACCGATCCCACCCGTTCGCCGCCCAGCGGGGCGTCCTCGGGGAGCGTGAGCTCGACCAGGTTGGCCTCGCCCTGGCGGAACGTCATCAGCCGCACCAGGTCACCGACGCTGACGGCCTCCTCGACCAGGGCCGACAGCAGGCGCGGCGTCGACACGGCCACGTCGACGCCCCACGACTCGTTGAACAGCCACTCGTTCTTGGGGTGGTTGATGCGGGCGACCACGCGCGGCACGCCGTACTCGGTCTTGGCCAGCAGGGAGACCACCAGGTTGACCTTGTCGTCGCCGGAGGAGGCGACGACGACCTGGCAGCGTTCGAGCGCGGCGTCGTCCAGTGAGGAGATCTCGCAGGCGTCGGCCAGCAGCCACTCCGCGCGGGGGACCATCTCGACCTTGATGGCCTTGGGGCTCTTGTCGATGAGGAGCACCTCGTGGCCGTTCTCCAGCAGTTCCTGCGCGATGGAGCGGCCGACCGCGCCGGCTCCAGCGATCGCGACCCGCATCAGTGGTTCTCCTCGATCCTGGTGGCCACGGCGTCGTGGATGCGCTCCAGGTCGTCGGCGCGGGCCATGATGTGCACGATGTCGCCGTCCTGGACGACCGTGTCGGGCTGCGGCACGAGCGCCTCGCCCATGCGCGACAGGAACGCCACGCGCGTGGCGGCGGCCTCCTCCAGGCGGGCGACCTTCTCGCCCACCCAGATCGAGCCCGTCTCCAGCTCGGCGAGCACGACCTCGCCGGTGGGGTCGCGCCACAGCGGCTCGGCGCCCTCGGGAAGCAGGCGCCGCAGGATCTGGTCGGCCGTCCAGCGCACGGTGGCCACCGTGGGGATGCCCAGGCGCTGGTAGACCTCGGCACGGCGGGGGTCGTAGATGCGGGCGACGACGTTGTCGACGCCGAACGTCTCGCGGGCGACCCGGGCCGAGATGATGTTGGAGTTGTCGCCGCTGCTCACGGCCACGAAGGCGGACGCCTGCTCGATGCCCGCCTCGGCGATGACGTCGCGGTCGAACCCGAACCCGGTGATGCGGCGGCCCCTGAACCCGCCCCGGAGCCGGCGGAAGGCTTCGGGGCTCTGGTCGATGATGGCCACCGAATGTCCTTTGTCCTCAAGGATGTGGGCGAGTGTCGAGCCGACCCGCCCACAGCCCATGATCACGATATGCACGGCCAATCCTTCCCCGGGGCCCGAGGATCGTCTGCGAAAGATCCTTGCCGGGCTGCAAAACTACACATCCGCCCAGGCAAGTACTACCCAAGCGGCAACGAGTCCAGCCCCGGGGAGGTTTCCGGCAGGTCCCCAGATTTCTCCGGCCAGAAGATCAACCTGCTGGAGCGGCCGTGGGGCGGCGACGGCGCGCGAGGCGGCCGGGGGCGTCGATGGCCCGTCACACCGAAGGGCTAGAGTCTCCTTCCGTGTCGAAGGCTTCGGACCTTGTCAAACGGCTGCTGCTCGGCCGGGCGCTGCGCAGCGCCCAGCAGCACGAGCAACTGCTCCCCAAGAGGATCGCGCTCCCGGTCTTCGCCAGCGACGCACTGTCCTCGGTCGCGTACGCGCCGCAGGAGATCCTGATCACGCTCGGCATCGCCGGGCTGGCCGCCTACCAGTACACGCCGTGGGTCGCCGCCGCCGTCGTGGTGATCCTGCTGACCGTCGTCGCCTCGTACCGGCAGAACGTCCGCGCCTACCAGAGCGGCGGTGGCGACTTCGAGGTCGCCACCGAGAACCTGGGCGGCAACTGGGGCGTGGTCGTGGCCAGCGCCCTGCTGGTCGACTACGTCCTCACCGTGGCGGTGTCGGTCTCGTCGGCCGTCGACAACCTGGGGGCCTTCGTCGGCTTCGTGGGCGACCACAAGGTCGCCTCGGCCATCATCATCGTCACCATCCTGACCGTGCTGAACCTGCGCGGCCTGAAGGAGTCGGGCGTCGCCTTCGCGATCCCGACCTACCTGTTCATGTTCGGCATCTTCAGCATGCTGATCTGGGGCTTCACCCGGATGGCCTTCGGCACCGAGCTCCGCGCCGACACCGCCCACCTCCAGGTGCACGGCGAGGACATGGGGGTCGGCGGCATCGCGCTGGCGTTCCTGCTGATGCGCGCGTTCGCCTCCGGCTGCGCCGCGCTGACCGGTGTCGAGGCGATCAGCAACGGCGTGCCGGCGTTCAAGAAGCCCAAGGGGCAGAACGCGGCGACCACGCTGCTGGCGCTGGGCGTGATCGCGATGACGATGTTCGCCGGCGTCACCGCCATGGCCTACATCACCGACGCCAAGTTCGCCGACCCGACGCACGGCAGCGCGCTGATCGACCCCAAGACCGGCCAGGACGTGTCCGAGCAGGATCCGGTGGTGGCCCAGGTCGCGCACACGGTGTTCAGCAACTTCACGCCGATGTTCGGCTTCGTGACGCTGATGACGGCCCTGATCCTGGTGCTGGCCGCCAACACCGCCTACAACGGCTTCCCGGTGCTCGGCTCGGTGCTGGCACAGAACCGCTACCTGCCCCGCCAGCTGCACACCCGGGGCGACCGGCTGGCGTTCAGCAACGGCATCATCATCCTCGCCACGGCGGCCGGGCTACTGATCTACGCGTACGGGGCGGACGTCTCCAAGCTGATCCAGCTCTACATCGTGGGCGTGTTCGTCTCGTTCACCGTCAGCCAGACCGGCATGGTCCGGCACTGGAACCGGCTGCTGCGGACCGAGGACGACCCGGCGCGGCGGCGCGAGATGCACCGCGCCCGGGCGATCAACACCTTCGGCCTGTTCATGACCGGCACCGTCCTGATCGTCGTGCTGATCACCAAGTTCACGCACGGCGCGTACATCGTCTGCATCGCGATGCCGATCCTCTTCCTGCTGATGAAGGGCATCCGGCGGCACTACGACCGGGTCGCCGAGGAGCTGGTGCCCTCCGGCGAGGACGTGGCGCTGCCCGCCCGCAACCACGGCATCGTCCTCGTCTCCAAGATCCACAAGCCCACCCTCCGGGCCCTCGCCTACGCCCGCGCCACCCGGCCGTCGACCCTGGAGGCGGTCACGGTCGCGGTGGACGCCGAGGAGTCCCAGCGGCTCCAGGACGAGTGGGACGCGCTGGACGTGCCGGTGCCGCTCAAGATCCTCGACTCGCCGTACCGGGAGATCACGCGGCCGGTGCTCGACTACGTCAAGGGCGTGCGCCGCAGGAGCCCGCGTGACGTGGTCACCGTCTTCATCCCCGAGTACGTGGTGGGGCACTGGTGGGAGCATCTGCTGCACAACCAGAGCGCCCTGCGGCTCAAGGGCCGGCTGCTCTTCCAGCCCGGCGTGATGGTCACCAGCGTGGCCTGGCAGCTGCACTCCTCCGACCGGCTCAAGGGCCGGGCGGAGCCGCTCGGCCCCGGCGCGTCCCGCCGCCCGCCGCGGCTGGCCCCCGAAGATGAGGGAGCACGCGCTGGTGGCGGTATCGTTTCGGAACGTGACTGATCCCGGATCTGAAGACGAGTACCTCGAGCTGGAGGTCGGCAACGTCGCCAACGGCGGCTTCTGCGTGGCCCGCCACGAGGGCCGGGTGGTGTTCGTGCGGCACGCCCTGCCGGGCGAGCGGGTGCGGGCCTGGGTCACCGACCGCACCAAGAACTTCCTGCGCGCCGACGCGATCGAGATCATCGAGCCGTCCGCGGACCGGGTCCTGGCGCCCTGCCCGTTCGCCGGTCCCGGCCGCTGCGGCGGCTGCGACTGGCAGCACGCCTCCCTGCCCGCCCAGCGCCGGCTGAAGGCGGCGGTGGTCGCCGAGCAGCTCGAACGCGTCGCCGGGATCACCCGTTCGGTCGTGGTCGAGGAGGTGCCGCAGCCGGTCGAGGACGAGGCGTACGTCCGCGGCCCGGGCCTCGGCTGGCGCACCCGCGTCCAGTTCACGGTGTCGGAAGGGGTCGTCGGGCTCCGCAAGCACCGCTCCCACGACATCGAGCCGGTCGACGAGTGCCTGATCGCCCACCCCGGCGTGGAGCTGATGGGCATCGAGCGGCACCGCTGGCCCGGCGCGTCCTCGGTCGAGGGCATCGTGTCGGCCTCCACCGGCGACCGCCTCGTCGTCCTGCGCGAACGCGGCCGCAAGCGGGCCCGCGTGCCCCGCCTGGAGGTGCCCGTCCGCCTGGTGCGCGGCAAGCCCGAGCCCGGCAAGTCGCTGCCCTACGTCCGCGAAGAGGTCGCGGGCCGGTTGTTCCAGGTCAGCGGCAGCGGCTTCTGGCAGGTGCACCCGGGCGCCGCCCGGCTCCTGTTCGACGCCGTTCTCGAAGCCCTCGAACCCAAGCCGGGCGAGATCGCGCTCGACCTCTACTGCGGCGTCGGCCTCTTCGCCGCCGGTCTCGCCGAACGGGTCGGCCGCGAGGGCCTCGTCGTCGGCATCGAGTCCGACGCCCAGGCCGTCCGCGACGCCAAGTTCAACCTGCGCGACCTGCCCAATGTCGCCATCGAGCGCGGCCCGGTCGAGGAGGTCCTCGGCGACCTGGAGTTCGGTCGCGCCGACGGCTCCGAGCGTTCCCAGAACAAGCGCACCACGGGCCACCGCGGCGGCGCCCGCGCCCGCGGCGCCGACATCGTCGTCCTCGACCCGCCCAGGGCGGGCGCGGGCAAGGAGGTCGTCGACCGCGTCGCCAAGCTGGCGGGCCGCAAGATCGCCTACGTCTCGTGCGACCCCGCCACGCTGGCCCGCGACCTGGCCTACTTCAGCGAGCGCGGCTGGACGCTGGAGTCGCTGCGCGCCTTCGACGCCTTCCCGCAAACTCACCATGTGGAGTGCCTCGCGACCCTCGTCCGCGGCTAGGGCGGCTAGGGGAGCGCTGGGTCGTGGCCGGTCGGCGCGTAGGTGAGGACGATCGCGCCCGACCGGAACGCCGTGACGTCGACCAGGTCGAACGTCGTCGGCATCCCGCCGTCGAAGAGGCGCTCGCCCTCGCCCATCACGACGGGACAGGTGATCAGGCGGATCTCGTCGATGACGTCGTGCGGCAGCAGCCGGCGCACCAGCTCGCCGCTGCCGAAGACGAGCAGGTCACCGGACAGCTCGGCCTTGAGCTTGCCGATCTCGTGCAGCACGTTCTCGCGGATGACGGTGGTGTTGTTCCACTCGGCCCGCTCCAGCGTGGCCGAGACGGCGTACTTGGGCATCGCGTTCAGCTTGTCGGCGTAGCCGGCGTCGTCGGACAGGTATGGCCACGCCGCAGCGAAACCCTCGTAGGTGAAGCGGCCCAGCAGTAACGCCTCGGCTTGCCGGATCTGCTTCAGGCTGTGCTCCACCGAGTCGCCGCTGACGTACTGGAACGCCCAGCGGTCCGGCCGCTCGATGACGCCGTCGATGGTGACGAAGACGGAGACGACGAGCTTGCCCATGGATGCTCCCTGACGAGTGCGTGATCTCAGTCTGGGAGCCGGGGACGCGCCCGGTCTTGTACGTGCGCGCCAGAGCCTTGGTCGCCAGTGACAAAGTCGTGCGGCGCCTCAGGCGGTGATGCGGATTTTAGACTGCTTGTGGGCGCCCGTCTCCCAGTCGTCCATGAACGTGGCGTCGAGCTTGTGCTTGGCGGCCAGGGCGACGAGCGTCTCGGTCCGATAGTAGAAGTCCTCCCGCAGCACCTGATGCTCTTTGCCCTCGGTGCGGTTGAACGTGAAGTCGAAAAACCCGCCCGGCGCGAGCACGCGCCCGATATGGGCGAAACATTCGTCGATGACGTCCAGCGGCGAATGCGAGAAGACACTGTGCGCGTGCACGACGTTGAAATGCTCCGCCGGCAGGAACTCCAGCCGCAGATCGCGCACGGGCGTCAGGTGCGGCACCTTCGCCTGAAGGTCGAAACGGACGATCGTCTCCTCGGCCGCGAACAGAATGTCGGGCGAGATGTCGATCCCGTAGTAGTCGCCGGGGTTCAGATGGTCGATGAACAGCCGGCCCGCCCGCAGGTTGCCGCAGCCGATCTCCAGCATCCGGTCGCCGGGCTTGAGCCCGTGTTTGACCAGGTACTCGAACTGCAGCTCGCCCAGCGCCAGCCAGCGCCTCTCCGACGGCGTCCCGACCGCGCCGAACGGCGTGCGCGAGGCGTCCGAACGCATGACCGCGCGGTAGTAACCCACATGGTCACGCGTCTTCACCCGCAGCCACGCGTCCCGGGCGAGACGGCGGGCGTACGGCGCGACCTTCCGCGGATTGCGCGCCGCATAACGGACCTTGTGCGCGAGGCTCGCACGATTCTTGGAAACCATCGCCCCAGTGAAGACCTCCCGCCTCCGGCAGGCAAGCCTTCGTTCTTAAAGATCGTTCTGAACACCGTGTTCGTTCGGAATTCTCAGATCAAGATCGTGAAATGCCCGCCGTTCCCACGGGAGCGGCTCGTTTCAGCGTCCCAGAAGGGCGATGAGGATTCCAGCCGCGACGGAGGCGGTGGCGGCGAGGAGGGAGAGCAGGGCGATGGTGTGCCGGAAGCGGTTGTCGAGGTGCGCCCGGGTCACCTGCTCGCGTTCGGCGGCGCTGAGCCGGGCGTCGATGTCCTCGATGAGCCTGGCCTGCTCGTCGGCCCGGCGTTCGTGCGATTCGTCGCGCTGGCACAGCAGCGCGAGCTGTCCCTCCTGGGTCGCCAACCGGACATCGATGCCGCGGCGGAGCTCGGAGATGGCGAGCTCCAGGGTGAACGCGCCGTCCTCGGTCACGGGGAACCACATCCTTACGTGTGCGTTTCTCACAATAGGTACGTATCGGTAATACTTCAAGGACTAAGCGGTAAGAGCAGGTAACGCGCTTGAAGGAAATCACCGACCTCCGGTTACTGGATGTTCCTTAATGTTTCCGTCATGCTGGTCGCATGGCTGGAGAGCTGGACAGGGAACGGATCGCCAAGTACGTGGTGGCCCGTCGTGGATCGCTCGGGCTCACCCAGGAGCAGCTGGCCGAGCGGGCCGGGGTCACGGTCAAGACGATCTACAACCTGGAGGCGGGCGAGCGGTGGCCGCAGGCTCGCACGCGCAGCGCGATCGAGACCGCGCTGGAGTGGCGGTCCGGTGATCTCGTGCGCGTGGGCGAGGGGCTGGAGCCGGCGCGGCAGGAGACCGACATGACCGTGGTGCTGCGCGAGCTGGAGGAGCTCAACGCCTACTTCGCCGACCTGCAGGCCGACTCGGGCGACAAGCGCCGGATGGCGCTGGCCTTCCTGCGCGCCCTGTACGGCGAGCCCGACGGACGCTGATTGTCGAAGTCTGAAAGATTTCCGGGTCTGACTGGTTGTTGCGGCTGCTGACTAACGGGCACACTGGTTGTGCCCGTCCAGGTCAAGAGCGTTCGCGAAGGAGGGACGGCACATGCGCGCAGTGCGACGCGCGGCGTGTCTCCTGCTTGTGGCGGCCGCCGGGCTGGCCTACGCCGTCCACGGCCGGACCGGCGTTCTCGCGATCGCCGTCGACGCGGCGCTGGTCCTCACCGTCGTGGTGTTCGGCCTCGGTGCCGTGCGGGTGTCCCGGGAGATCCGCGAGCAGCAGCGCCGCATCATCCGGCAACTGGAGATCCAGACACGGGTCGTGCACAACGCCGCCCGCCTGGCCGCCGAACGCCTCGACGAGACCAAGGACTGAACGTCCCGGCTGAGGACTGAACGCCTCGGCGAGACCAAGGACCGAACGGGTGGGCGGGCCGGGGCCGCCCGGTCTTGCCGGCGCGGTGTGGGCGGCCCCGGCGCGCCCGGCTATCTCCAGTAGAGGAGCTTGGCGGTCCCGCTGGCGACGGTCGCGGGAGCGGCCCCGTGCTGGATGAGCTGGAAGCGGACCCGGCGATCCTTGCCGATCCAGTCGGCCGAGGCGCCGTAGAGCAGGTTGGTCTCGTCGCCCACGGAGGCGAAGTCCTGGACGGCGCCGCTCTCGAACTTGGCGGGGTCGGCGTTCTCGACCTCGATGGCGCGTGCCTGGATACGGGTACCGGAGGGGACGCCCCGCAGCTTGATGTTCGCGCTGAGGGAGTAGTAGGCCGGCCCGTTCAGGACGCTGGGGCCGCCTTCATCGGCGTGCTGGTGCTCGGTGTCGGAGTATTCGACGTTCCACCTGACGGTGGTCCACACCCCGGGGGGAAGGTCCTGCTCGGTGGCTCCGACGGACACGTACTCGGGCATATCGTCCTCCACGGGTGAGACGCCGACGCGCCACTGCCCGTAGTCGGCTTTCACGGCGCGGTCGTAGTCGACGGTCACGCCGTTGAGCTGATGGTCGTTGGAGTACTGCTGGAGCTGGGCCCGCGCGTCCCAGCGGCCACCCGACCAGGCGTAGGTCTGCCAGCCGTAGGTGACCTTCTTCGCGTCGAACGCGCGCTTGAGCGGGCCGTATCCGGCGTAGACGCCCACGCGCCCGCGGCCGATGACGCTCGCCGCGCCGTCGAGATAGGCGTTGATCGCGGCCTGCTGGGAGGCGGAGGCGTCGAAGTCGACGGCGAAGTAGATCGGCCGCCCGGACGGCATGCCGACCGCGAGGGCCTGCCGGTCGGCGTCGCGGGCGTCGGCGATCCCGCCCGTCCTGCCGGACAGCGCGCGGGACGCCGTGGTCTCCCACACGACGACCAGCCACAGGCCGGCGTCGGAGAGCTGGTCGGCTTCGGCCCTGGTGAGGTTCTTTCCGGTGGTGTCGTGCGAGAGATAGCGGCACACGAACTTCGCGCCGGCGCGCTTCAGGGCGGCCGGACCGGGCCGTCCCCACGCGTAGTCGACGCCGAAAACTGCCATCTCGGGCTCCGTTCGTCTGGACGATTCAACACGTGCGTCCGCTCTGACGCAGCCGATTCGCAACAGATGCTGATTTTCGAGTCGTAGGGGATATGTGCCCACACGGCATGCCCCACAGGGAGGTGTTCATGTCCCTGCGGGGGACCCGTCGTCGCGCCGTCCGGACGCGCGTACGAGGATGGGGCCATGCGTCTTCGGATCTTCACCGAGCCCCAGCAGGGGGCGAGTTACGAGACATTGTCGTCAGTGGCCAGAGCCACGGAGGACCTGGGGTTCGACGGGTTCTTCCGGTCCGATCACTACCTGAAGATGGGCGACGTGTCCGGCGAGCCCGGCCCGACGGACGCCTGGATCACGCTGGCCGCGCTGGCCCGCGAGACCAGCCGCATCCGGCTCGGCACGCTGATGACGGCGGCCACGTTCCGGCTGCCCGGCCCGCTCGCCGTCTCGGTGGCGCAGGTGGACCGGATGAGCGGTGGCCGCGTCGACTTCGGCATCGGCACCGGCTGGTTCGAGGAGGAGCACGCCGCGTACGGCATCCCGTTCCCGAGCCTGAACGAGCGGTTCGAACGGCTGGAGGAGCAGCTGGAGATCCTCACCGGGCTCTGGGGGACACCGCAGGGCGCGACGTACGACTTCGAGGGCACGCACTACCGGCTGGCCGGTTCGCCCGCGCTGCCCAAGCCGGCACGGCCCGGCGGCCCGCCGGTGATCATCGGCGGTTTCGGCGCGAAGCGCACGCCACGGCTGGCGGCCCGGTTCGCCGACGAGTACAACCTGCCGTTCCACAAGATCGAGGACACGGAGGCGGCGTTCGGGCGGGTCCGCAAGGCCTGCGAGGAGGCCGGCCGCACCAAGCCCATGGTCTACTCCGCCGCCCAGGTGGTGTGCTGCGGCCGCGACGAGGCGGAGCTCAAACGCCGCGCCGACGCCATCGGGCGGGACGTGGCGGAGCTGCGCGAGAACGGCCTGGCCGGTTCGCCCGCCGAGCTGGTCGACAAGATCGGCCGATTCGCCGAGCTCGGGACCGAGTGCGTCTACCTCCAGGTGCTCGACCTGGACGACCTCAACCACCTGGAGCTGCTGGCCTTCGAGGTGCTCAACCGGCTCTGACCACGGACGAGTCCCGCTCCCGGAGCTCCGGGAGCGGGACTCGTCCGCGTGCAGGCCCGTCGCTAGTGGACGGGCTCCTGATCGGGGCGGGGGTGTTTCGGCAGCAGGAACGTGACGGCGAAGCTCAGCGCGAGCATGCCGGCCACCACCCAGAGCGTCACGTCCATGGCGTGCTCGAAGTTCGCGCCGGACGCCGCGAGGTGATCGCCGAGCAGCTGGAAGAAGATCGTGCCCAGCACGGCGGCGCCGAGGGCGCTGCCGAGCTGCTGGACGGCGGTGAGCGTGCCGCCCGCGGCGCCGGTCTCGTGCGGCTCGACCCCGGCGAGGACGGTGTCGAAGAACGGGGCCATCAGCAGGCCCATGCCGATCCCGGTGACGACGAGGGCGGGGGCGAGCTGCCACGGGGTGACGCCCACCCCGGCCGCCTGAAGGGTCGCGGCGACGCCGAGGACGCCGCCGGCCATGATGACGGTGCCGCCGTGGATGACCTTGCGGCCGAACCGGGTCACCGCCTGGGCGAGGCCGAAGCCGACCACGATGCCCAGTGACCAGGGGATCTGCGCCATACCCGCCTTGAAGGGCGAGTAGCCGAGCCCCAGCTGGGTGTAGAGCCCGAAGACGAGGGCGAAGCCGGCCATGCCGGAGAAGAACACGATGCCGACGGCCAGGCCGCCGCTGAAGCCGCGCTTGCGGAAGAGGCTCGGCATGATCAGCGGGTCGCCCCCGGCGCGCTGCTTGCGCAGCTCGTACCAGACGAAGACGGCGAACACCGCGGCCGAGCTGGCGAACAGGGCGAACATCCAGGCCGGCCAGCCCAGCTCGCGGCCCTGTACGAGCGGGTAGACCAGCAGGCCGGCGCCGATCGCGGCCAGCGCGGCGCCGACGACGTCCAGGCGGTCGGCGCGCCGCGCCTTCGACTCGGGCAGGAACTTCAGCCCGGCCAGCAGGGCGGCGATCCCGACCGGCAGGTTGATCAGAAAGATCATGCGCCAGCCGGTGCCGAAGAGGTCGGCGTCGATGAGCCAGCCCGCCAGCACCGGGCCGCCGACCGACGACAGGCCCATGACCGGGCCGAACGCGCCGAACGCGGCACCCATCTCCTTGGGCGGGAACATCTCCTTGATCATGCCGATGCCCTGGGGCAGCATCACGGCGCCGAACAGGCCCTGCAGCACCCGCGCGCCGACCAGCATCCCGGGCGACACCGCGAGCCCGCACAGCAGCGAGCCGGCCGTGAAGCCGGCCGCGCCGATCAGGAACATGCGTTTGCGGCCGTAGAGATCGCCGAGCCGGCCGCCGGTGATGAGGCCGACCGCCATGGCGAGGGTGTATCCGGCGGCCAGCCACTGGATCATGCCCGCCGAGCCGCCGATGTCGGCGCGGATGGTCGGCGCGGCGATCGTGGTGATCAGCGCGTCCAGCAGGTCGAGGATCTCGCCGGCCAGGATCACGAAAAGCGCGGCCCAGCGCCAGCGGTAGAGCGTCTGCGCGGCCCCGGCTCCGGGGTTCGCGTCGGCGGTGGCGGTCATCGGAGGCTCCAAGGGGGAGGGAACGGCATTCGTCGCTACGAACACCGTTCTACGGACGAACAGCGTTCGTGTCAAGTACGATGTTCGTGCCGCAGGACGACGAGAGAAGCCGGAGGGCGCATGGCAACGGTCGATCAGGGCCCGGACGCGGAGATCCCCGCGCCCCCGTGGAAGCGCCGCCGCCCCCCGGCGAAGGCCAGGCAGCCGCTCAGCCAGGATCTGATCGTCGACACCGCGCTGCGGGTGCTGGACGCCGAGGGGCTCGACGCGGTCAGCATGCGCCGGGTCGCCCAGGAGCTCGGCACCGGTCCCGCGTCGCTGTACGCGCACGTCTCCAACAAGGAGGAGCTCCTGGAGCTCCTGCTCGACCGGGTGTCAGGTGAGGTGAGCCTGCCCGAGCCTGACCCCGCGCGCTGGCGCGAGCAGGTCAAGGAGGTCGCTCACGAGATCCACCAGGTGCTGAGCGCCCACGCCGACATCGCCCGGGTGCCGCTCGGCATGATCCCCACCGGCCCCAACGCGCTGCGCCTCAACGAGCGGCTGCTCGGCGTCCTGCTGGCGGGCGGGGTTCCGCCTCAGATCGCGGCGTGGGCGGTGGACCGCATCTACCTCTACGTCAACTCCGACGCCTACGAGGGCTCCATCCACGTGACCAAGCAGCGCGCCAGTGGCCTGGAGCCCGCGGAGTACATGGCGGGATTCCTCGGCCAGGTCCGCGAGTTCTTCACGAGCCTGCCCGCCGACCGTTTCCCGGCGACCGTGCGGCACGCGCCCGAGCTCATGTCCGGCGACGGCGAGGACCGGTTCGAGTTCGGCCTGGAACTGCTCGTGCGCGGCCTGGAGTCGTACGTGCGGGGTGCTGGGAAGGACTGACGGCCCGCTAGCCCAGGACGCGGTCGAACGCGGCGTGGCGCGGGGCACCCTTGGCGGTGTCCCAGACCGCGAAGACGACGTGCTCGAACCGACCGGCGAACTCGCCGCCGGGGCGCAGCGGCTCGGCGAAGGCCTCAGCGACCTCGGCGGGATCGTTGCGGAAGACGCCGCACCCCCACGCGCCCAGCACCAGCCGCCGGTGCCCGTGCCCGACGGCCGCGGCGAGCACCTTGCGCGCACGCAGCCGCAGCACTTCGGGAATCCGGGCGGCCCGGGCCTCGTCGCGGATCGCCCCCCGGTTGGGCGCCGGCGAGGTCAGGAAGGCCACGTCGTACGGCTCCTCCAGCAACCGCCCCGCGTCGTCGCGGAACACCGGGACGGCGGGGGAGTAGATCATGTGGTCGCTGTAGAGCAGGTCGCCCTGCGCGCGGTGGAAGTCGTAGAACTCGCGGGCCGCGCGCAGCGACGCGTACAGGGCCGACGACCGGGCCAGCCCCTCCTCCTGGGCGTGCGCGCCGTTCAGGAAGCCGCCGCCCGGGTTCTTCGCGGACGCGAAGTTGAGCGCCAGCGGCACACCCTCCGGAGCACTTCCCGGCATGCCGCACGGACCGCGCAGCCGCCGCGCCGCGGCCAGGGTCGTCTCGCCGGTGACCTCGACACGGGTCTCCAGGCCCGGTGACGCGGGGAGCCCGGCGAGCAGGGCGTCCAGCTCTTCAGGCCGGTGCAGGACGGTGCCGCGCACGGTCGCGTCCACGGCGCCGGCGACGGTCACCGTGCGGCCCGACGGCGCGACGTAGCCGCCGCGATCGAGGATGGCCACGGTCTCTTGGGCGGTCTGCCGCCTGGGATGTCTGCTCATTTCCCGCAGAGTGTCTCGCCGTCCCGCGACCGGCGACAACGCAATATCACCTTCAAGTAGAAATGCCGGATATGCCTGCACGGGCGGGATGGAGTGGTGTAGATACCGGGAAATGCCTGAATACTCATCCGTACGCCGCGTTCAGTACCTGGGCCTCGCCGTCGTCCTCGTCGTGTCGTCGCTCGGAACGGGGGCCTGCAAGGCAGGGAAGAAGAAGCGCAAGTCCAGCTCCCACGGGATCGCGACCACGCAGTCGCCCGCGGCCACGCCCGCGACGACCACGCCGGCCGAGGCCGACAACGGCCTGGCGAACAAGCCGCCGAACGTGATCCTCGCCCGGGTCTCCGCCGCGCTGCGCGGCGCCACCGCCCTGCACGCCAAGGGCAGCATGAAGGACGGCCGTGACCTGATCGCCTTCGACATGGCGTTCACCCGGCAGGGCGCCGCCAAGGGCAGGATCCGCGGGCCGATCCGGGGCAAGAACATCACCCTTGAGGTCATCGTCCTCAACGGCAAGGCCTACCTGCGGGGCCGTCAGTTCTGGCTGGCGGCGGGCGGGCAGGCCGCGGCACGGCGCATGGGCTCCAAGTGGATGGTCGTGCCCGGCAAGCGGCAGCCGGCCGGCGGAAACCTCAGCCTGAAGGGGTTCGCCAGGGCGCTCAAGCCGGGCGGGCGGGTGGTCAAGCTCGCGCCCGCGACGCTGCGCGGACAGCGGGTGATCCGGCTGATGGACATGTCCGACCGCTCGGTGCTCTTCGTCGCCGCGACCGGCAAGCCGTACCCGCTGCGCGTCCAGGAGCGGGGCGGGCGGCAGTTCCTGGACTTCGACCGGTTCGACGTACCGGTCACGATCACGAGGCCGATGAACGTGGTGTCGCGCCCCTAACGGGTAGATTTCCGGCACCCGGGGGCGGGTGCATGTTGCGAAATGATCAAATGGGCGCGTCTTTCTGGCATGCTTTCCAGCGTCATGCAGCCCCCACGTTCCCGCCCGGGCCGGCGCCGGCGCCGACCCGAACCCCCACGGCGGCACCCCGCGCCCCCCGGGCCCGGCCGGCAGCAGAGCGGCCCCGAGCCCTCTGGGCCCGACCCGTACGGACCCGACCCGTATGGGTCCGAGCCGTACGGGTCCGACAGTTACGGGTCCAGCACGTACGGGCCCGACACCTACGGGCCGGATGTCTACGGCACCGACACCTACGGCGGCCCGCCCCGCCGGCGCGATCCCTACCAGGGCTCCAGCGGGATGGGACAGGACCTGGACCGGGCGTTCGTGG
Organism: Actinomadura fulvescens; assembly: GCF_039533225.1. NCBI lineage: Bacteria > Bacillati > Actinomycetota > Actinomycetes > Streptosporangiales > Thermomonosporaceae > Actinomadura > Actinomadura fulvescens. Next base: position 520,201 of record NZ_BAAATD010000002.1, read on the forward strand.
GCGCGTCGCGCAGCCGCCGGCTGTTCCGCATCATGGTGGTGATCGTCGTCGGGCTGATCCTGCTGGCCGGGATCGGCGCGTTCGGGTTCCTCATCTTCGGGTCGCCCGGCGGCTCGGGCGGCCTGGCCGCGCCGCGCACCGACCCCGGACCGAAGAACAGCCCGAAAGGGCACGTCGACTCGGCTCCCGACGCCCCGCCCGTCATCACCCCGCGGCGCCCGCTCTACATCCCGGTGCGCGGGACCGGTCGTTTCCTCCGCCCGGCGGTGGGGACGGGCCGCGTCCACGGCCGCGGCAAGGTGCTGCGCTACATGGTCGAGGTGGAGGGCGGCATCCGCCAGCGGCCCGTGGTCTTCGCGCAGAGCGTCGACAGGATCCTCGCCGACCCGCGCGGCTGGACCTCCGGGGGCAAATGGGGGTTCCAGCGGGTGTCCTCCGGCCAGTACGACTTCGTGGTGCGGCTGGCCTCGCCTGGAACGGTCGACAAGCTGTGCGGCGCGTACGGCCTGGAGACCAAGGGGCAGGTCAACTGCAGCGGCGGCAAGCAGGTCGTGGTCAACCTCCGGCGCTGGCTCCTGCTGACCACCTACTACAAGGGCCAGCCGGACCACTACCACGCGCTCGTCATCAACCACGAGGTCGGCCACAGGCTGGGTTACGACCACATGACCTGCGCCGGGAAGGGCCGTCTCGCGCCGGTCATGCAGCAGCAGATCTTCGGGCTGAAGGGGTGCCGGATCAACGGCTGGCCGTACGACCGGCGAGGCCGGTTCGTCACCGGCCCGGCCGTTCCCTAGATCGTTCCAGCGGAAATGCGCTGGGAACGCGGCGGCCCGGTCCGCCATCCTTGAGGCGTGCTGCTTACCATCACGACGACCTTGTCCCCTGCCACCGACCTGGGCTTTCTGCTGCACAAGCATCCCGATCGGGTGCAGCCGTTCGAGCAGGCCTTCGGCACCGCGCACGTCTTCTACCCGGACGCGGACGCCGACCGCTGCACGGCCGCGCTGCTCCTCGACGTCGACCCGGTCAAGCTGGTGCGCACGCGTGGCAGGGGCACGCCCGACTTCTCGCTCGGCCAGTACGTGAACGACCGGCCCTACGCCGCGTCGTCGCTGCTGGCGTCGGCGATGGCGGGCGTCTTCCGCACCGCGATGCGCGGCCGCTGCGACCTGCGGCCCGAGCTCGCGGAGACGGCGCTGCCCTTGGAGATCACGCTGCCCGCGCTGCCCTGCCGGGGCGGCCCGGCCCGCGCCGAACGCTACTTCGCGCCGCTCGGCTGGCAGGTCACGGCGACCCGGGTGCCGCTCGACCCGGAGTTCGCGGACTGGGGCGACTCGCGGTACGTCTCGCTGACGCTGACGGGACGGCTGAAGCTCTCCGAGGCCCTCAACCAGCTGTACGTGCTGCTGCCGGTGCTGGACGACGCCAAGCACTACTGGATCGCGTCTGACGAGGTCGACAAGCTGATCCGGGCCGGTGAGGGCTGGCTGGCCGCGCACCCGGACCGGGCCGACATCACCCGCCGCTACCTCGCCAACCGGCGCGGGCTCGTCCGGACCGCGCTCGCCCGGCTCGCCGACTCCGACGGCGCGCCCGAGGACGAGCTCGACCGCGACCCGATCGAGGAGGAGCCGCCCGCGGTCGACCCCACGGCGGCCGAGCCCGGCGCCGCGCCGGAGGCCGAGTCCACGGCCGCCGCGCCGCCGGTGCCGCTCGCCGAACGGCGCATCCAGGCCGTGCTGGAGACGCTGCACGCGCAGCGGGCGCCGCGCGTCATCGATCTCGGCTGCGGCTCGGGCAAGCTGGTCGCGCGGCTCAAGCAGGACGCCTACTTCCAGCGGATCGTGGGCGTCGACGTGTCCGACCGCGCGCTGCACGGTGCCCGCCGCCGCGGGGAGCCCGATGAATCCCGGTCCGACCGGCCGCCGCGGGTGGAGGTGTTCCAGGGCGCGCTGACGTACGCCGACGAACGTTTCCGCGGCTACGACGCGGCCGTGCTGATGGAGGTCATCGAGCACATCGACCCGCCGCGGCTGCCCGCCGTGGAACGGGTGGTGTTCGGCGACGCCAAGCCCCGCGTGGTGGTCGTCACGACGCCCAACTCCGAATACAACGTGCGGTACGAGGGGCTGGCGCCGGGCGCGATGCGCCACCCCGACCACCGTTTCGAATGGACCCGCGCGGAGTTCCGCCGATGGGCCGAGCGGGTCGCCGCCGACCACGGCTATCAGGTCCGCTACGTGCCCGTGGGCGACGACGATCCTGAGGTCGGGGCCCCGACCCAGCTGGGAGTGTTCGCCCGATGACCGAGATCACCGAGACCACCCCCACCGAGATCCGCCTGCCCGAGATGGGGCTCGTCGTGCTCGTCGGCGTCTCCGGCTCCGGCAAGTCGCACTTCGCCCGCAGGCACTTCAAGCCGAGCCAGGTGGTGTCGTCGGACTACTGCCGGCTCGTGGTGGCCGACGACGAGAACGACCAGGCCGCGACTGGCGACGCGTTCGACCTGCTCAACTACATCGTCCGCAAACGGCTGCGGCGTGGGCTGCTGACCGTCGTGGACGCCACCAACGTGCAGCAGAAGGCCCGCCAGTCGCTGCTCCAGATCGCCAAGGACCACGACGTGCTGTCCGTGGCGATCGTCCTGGACGTGCCCGAGCACGTCGCCGCCGAGCGTAACGCCGCTCGCCCCGACCGCGACCTGCCCGATCACGTGATCCCGCGCCAGCGCCGCGAGCTGCGGCGCGGCCTGCGGTCGCTGGGCCGCGAGTTCAAGCGCTCGTACGTTCTGACCGGCGTGGACGAGATCGACGCCGCGACGATCACGTACGAGAAGGCGTGGACGGACAAGCGCGAGCTCACCGGGCCGTTCGACATCATCGGCGACGTCCACGGCTGCCGCGCCGAGCTGGAGGAACTGCTCGGCGAGCTGGGCTACGAGATCGAGCGCGACGCGCTCGGCCGCGCCGCGGGAGCCAACCACCCCGGCGGACGCACCGCCGTCTTCGTCGGCGACCTGGTCGACCGAGGGCCGGACACGCCGGGCGTGCTGCGCCTGGTCATGGGCATGGTCGAGGCGGGTCAGGCGCTGTGCGTCTCCGGCAACCACGAGAGCAAACTGGTGCGGGCCATGCGCGGCAAGAAGGTGCGCGTCGCGCACGGCCTGGCCGAGTCGCTCGACCAGCTGGCCGCCGAGCCGGACGACTTCCGCGACCGTGCCCTGGGGTTCATGGACGGCCTCATCAGCCACTACGTGCTGGACGAGGGACGTCTGGTCGTCGCGCACGCCGGGCTGAAGGAGGACTACCACGGACGTGCCTCGGGACGTGTCCGCTCGTTCGCCCTCTACGGCGACACGACCGGGGAGACCGACGAGTACGGGCTGCCGGTGCGCTACCCGTGGGCCAACGACTACCGCGGCAAGGCGATGGTCGTGTACGGGCACACGCCCGTTCCCGAGCCGGAGTGGATCAACAACACGATCTGCCTGGACACCGGAGTGGTGTTCGGCGGGAAGCTGACCGCGCTCCGGTATCCGGAGCGCGAGCTGGCCGCCGTGCCCGCCAAGCAGGTCTGGTACGAGCCGACGCGGCCGCTCGTGCCCGTCCCGGCCATGAAGGCGGGCGGGCACCGCGAGTCCGACGTCCTCAAGATCGAGGATGTGCTGGGGAACGAGGGGGTCGAGACGACCCTGATGGGCCGGGTCTCGGTCCGGCACGAGAACGCGCTCGCGGCCCTGGAGGTGATGAGCCGGTTCGCGATCGACCCGCGCTGGCTGGTCTACCTGCCGCCGACGATGGCGCCGCCCGCGACCTCGTCCCTGCCCGGCTACCTGGAGCACCCGGCCGAGGCGTTCGCCGCGTACCGCGAGCAGGGTCTCGACCGCGTGATCTGCGAGGAGAAGCACATGGGATCGCGGGCCGTGGTGGTCGCGGCGCGCGACGCCGAGGTGGCGGCCGGCCGTTTCGGCGTGACCGACGGCACCACCGGCGCGATCTTCACCCGGACGGGGCGCGCGTTCTTCCGTGACCCGGCGCGCACCGCCGAGGTCCTCGACCGCGTCCGGACGGCGATCGCCGGTGCCGGGCTCTGGGACGAGCTGGAGACCGGCTGGCTCGTTCTGGACTGCGAGCTGCTGCCGTGGTCGGCCAAGGCCATGGACCTGATCCGGACGCAGTACGCGGCGACCGGCGCGGCCGCCCGGGCGGCGCTGCCGATGGCGTCGGACGCCCTCGCCCGCGCCGCCGCCCGCGGCCTGGACGTCGGCGGCCTGCGCGAGCGCGTCGACCGGCGCACCGCGAACGCGGCGCTGTTCCGCGAGGCGTACGCCCGCTACTGCTGGCAGGTGGACGGCCTGACCGGGCTGAAGCTGGCGCCGTTCCAGGTGCTGGCGGGCGAGCGGCGCACGTGGGCCACGTCCCGCGAGCACGACTGGCACATGGAGATCACGGGGCGGCTGGCCGGGACCGACCCGGCCGGGCTGATCACCGGCACCGGCTCCCTGGTCGTCGACCTGGGCTCGCCGGCGTCGGTGACCGCCGCCACGGACTGGTGGACGGAGCGGACCGAGGCCGGGGGAGAGGGCATGGTGGTCAAGCCGCTCGGCCCGCCGCCCGAGGACCGGAAGGTGCAGCCCGGCATCAAGTGCCGGGGCCGCGAGTACCTGCGGATCATCTACGGACCGGACTACACCGAGCCGGAGAACCTCGGCCGGCTCCGCAACCGCTCGCTCGGGCGCAAGCGCTCGCTCGCGATGCGCGAGCACGCGCTCGGCCTGGAGGCGCTCGACCGCCTCACCGCCGGGGAGCCGCTCTGGCGCGTGCACCAGGCGGTGTTCGCCGTCCTCGCGCTGGAGTCCGAGCCCGTCGACCCGCGCCTGTAATCACCGGCGCGGTGCCGCCGGGTCATGTCAAGGCGGTCGCTTCTCCGTCTGTGGCGAAGGAGCGACCGCCCGCGGCCTCAGGTGGTGAAGAGCATGTGGAAGACGCTCCCGTGGTGGGGGCGGTGGTGGTGCCCACCGTGGTGATGGTGATGGACCGCCGCGGGTGCGCCCCAGGCCGGAGCCGCGGGGGCGGCGGGAGCGGCGGGCGGCGCGTGGAAGTTGGCCGCCATGTTGCTGAGGGCCTCGAGCTCGCCGTAGTCGAGGAAGATGCCCCGGCAGTTGTCACATTGCTCGATGTGAACGCCGTTGCGGGTGTACGTCCGCATCACGCCACGACACTTAGGGCAGTGCATGCCTTCTTGTCCTTCCGGTATGGAATCCCCAGGTAGAGGCTAAATCTAGAGCAGTCCCCACGTCACGTCATGCCGGAATGCCCGCGGTGGAGATTCTGCGGCAGGCATCGACGAGCGCGCGTTCCGGCTCTTCGAGCGGTCGGTCCCCCTCCCGCGCGGATATGACGCACGTGGCGGCGATTTGGATCACGAGAGTTCGGGCCGGTACGTCCAAGGTCGTCCATGGGTTCGCGTGCGGCGGCACCGCGGGCCCTCCCGCCGCCTGGTAGGCCCCCAGCAGGCGTTCCCAGTCGTCCGGCGGCAGCACGCCCGCCGAGTAGAGCGCGGCGGGCCGGGCGAGGTCCCAGGCCGGATCGCCCGCTCCGAGATCTTCCACATCGATGAGCCGCCAGGCCCCGGAGGCGTCCTGGACCATCTGCCCCAGGTGCCAGTCGCCATGGATCAGGCACCGGGCACCACCCGCGGGCTCGTCGGCCTCGCCGCGAATCCAGGAGGGAAGGGTGGCGAACGCGCGACGGATCTCGACCGCCGCCGGGCCGTCCTCCAGCCGGGAGACCAGCCGCGCGACCCGCGCCGGGCGGCCCCAGCCCGGTGCCCGCGGGGGCACGGGCACGGCATGGAGCTCCGCGAGCAACCGTCCGCCGTCCTCCCAGGGCAGCGGGCCGGCCGGGTCGACCGGAGTCCCGTACGGCCAGACCGTGACCACCCGGCCGCCGATCTCGCGCCGGGGTCCGAGCGGCCGGAGGAGGAGGGCCGGCAGGCCGGCGGCGATCTCCATCCGCCGTTCCAGCAGCGGGCCGCCGTCCCGGTCCGGCTGGTGGGCCTTGACGACCACGTCACCGAGCCGTACGACCAGCACCGAGTGCCGGTCGTACAGCACCTCCGGCTCCGCCAGCGCGCCCGCCGGTGCGCCCGCCGGTGCGCCCGCCGGTGCGCCCGCCGGTGCGCCCGCCGACCCGGCCGCGGCGCGGCCGAGGTCGGCGAGCGAGGCCAGGAGGCCGGACCTGTCGGAAAGCATCCGATCAGTTAACCATCAGCCCATCGGCCCTATCTGTTGTAGATCTCCATCTCCCAGAGCGAGTAGCCGTACTGCGTCGCCCGTTTGACGCCGTACATGCGGACCCACCGCGCGTTGACCGGAGTGAACTGCACCCAGTCGTCGGCGCCGTTGCCGCCCGTGCGGGTATGGACGGTCGTCCAGACTCCGCCACCCGTGGAGGTCTGGATCCGGTACTCGGTGGCGTAGGCCACCTCCCACTTCAGGTTGACGAAACCGACCTGCTTGGCGGTACCGAGGTCCACCTCGATCCACTGCGGGTCCGTCCGCTTGCTGGACCAGCGGGTCGACATGCTGCCGTCGACCGCCTTCGGGCCTTCGGTCCCGGCCTTCTCGACGCTGGACACCTTCGTCGGCCGGTTGAGCGCCAGGTTGGTCTTCAGGCGGTAGTTGGCGGTCAGCGTCGTGTTGGTGGCCGGGGCCGTGATGTTGTGGGCGGACGCGCCGCCGTCGGACCAGCCCACGAACTCGTAGCCCTTGCGGTTGACGATCTGCGTCGCCGTGGGCGCCGAGATCGAGACCGTGGACCCGTTGATCACGGTGCTGGTGAACGGTGCCGCCCTGGTCGTCTGCAGCAGGGTCAGCGGGATGCCGGGCGGGTTGGACGCCAGCGTGATCTGCGTGGTCTTGGGCTGCAGCGCGACGCTCTTGGTGTCGGACAGCCCGCCGGAGTCGGTCGCGGTGAGCCGCAGCTCGATCCACGACGGGTACTCGTGGTCCGGCGCGACGAACGAGCCGGACGCGCCGTCCTGGCCGGTGATGGTGTGGGTGTGGCAGTCGCTCGGGCAGTGGTGCATGATCGTCTGCCACTTGAGGGAGGCGCCGGTGAGGGCGCCGTCCTCGGCGTCGGTCGCCGAGCCGGAGAAGTCGATCCGGTCGCCGACCTTCCACGTCAGCCCCGCGGCGGGGGTGTTGATCGTCGCCGTCGGCGGGGTGGACCCGGCCACGATCTGCTGGGTCGCGGTGTCGCTCGCGCCGCGTGTGTCGGTGACCCGCAGGCCGACGGTGTAGCGCCCCGCGGCCGTGTAGGTGTACGCCGGCCTGGCGGCGGTCGAGTCGGTGAACGTGCCGTCGCCGTTGAGGTCCCAGGCGTACGTCAGCGGCACGTTGCCGTCGGCGTCGCTGGAGGTGGTGCCGTCGAACTGCACGGTCAGCGGCACGGCGCCGCTGGTCACGTCGGTCTTGATGGCCGCGACCGGCGGGTTGTTGACGCCGTGGTAGGTGTAGCGGACGATCGATCCCGCGCCGATGTCGACGCCGAAGATGTCGCCGTTCGGCCCCGCCTGCAGCTCGACCAGGCCGCCCGAACGGGTCGCGAACGTCTCGATCTGCGCCGGGTCGGGCAGCCCGTCGGTGCCCGCCTTCATCACCCACACGCACTTGCGCGAGTAGTCGGTGAAGAACAGGCCGTTCCGGTACTGCGCCGGGTAGACGCTGCCCGCGTAGAACGCGACGCCGCTGCTGGAGGAGCTTCCCGTGGTGCAGGTCTCGCCCGGCACGATCTTGGCGCTGTGGTTCCAGGCGAAGTGCGGCGGCGTCACCGCGCTCGCGCCCGCCGCGTACAGGTTCTCGCAGAGGTCGAGGTTGGCCGCGTCGTAGGAGGTCGTGCGCGGCGTGCCCTCGTAGCAGGGCCAGCCGAAGTTGCGCAGGGTGGTGAACGGCTCGGTCAGGCGGTTGATCTCCTCCCAGGTCGTGTAGCCGACGTCACCGGCCCAGATCTCGTTGGTGCCCGGCTTGATGGTGAACCGGAACTGGTTGCGCAGGCCGTAGGCGATGACGCGCTTCTCGTTGACGTTGCCGGTGGCCAGCGGGTTGCCCGGCGCGCCCGCGCCGGTGTCGGGGTCGACCCGGATGATGGTGCCGTCGAGCGTCGTCGGGTCGGTCCGGGTGCGCAGGTCCTGCGAACGCAGCGCGCCGCCCTCGGCGGTCGGCGCGGTCAGCGGTGTGCCTGCCGTCCCGGGCGGGTCGCCGCACGCGTTGTTCTTCTGGCCGTAGTCGGCGTAGTTGAAGCTGGCGCCGTCGCCGCCGCCCGCGTACAACATGCCGTCCTTGCCGAACGCCAGCGTGCCGACCGAGTGGCTGGGGAACTGCTGGCACCAGTCCTCGACCAGGACCCGTTCGGTGACCGGCCCGGCCGCCGCCTTCGTGGCCAGCGCGCCCGCCGCCTGGACGCCCGGAGTCAGCACCGAGATGCGCCCGGCCACGACACAGCCCTCGTTGGTGGCGCCAGGGGGATCGGGGCACTGGTCGTTGGAGCCGTCGGAGGAGGGCCACCGCGGGTACGTGCCGCCGAGCACGCCGTTGTAGGTGTACATCACGTACACCCTTGGGTCGCTCGGGAAGTTCGGGTGCAGCGCGAGGCCGAGCATCCCGCGGTCCCAGTTGTTGAACGTCTCCTGCCGCAGGTCGGCGTAGACCTCGGCGGTGGTGTCGCTGAGCGAGTCGAACACCTTGATGATGCCGCTCTTCTCCGCGACGAAGATCCTCCCGTCCGCCGCGAACTCCACGTTCGTCGGCGCCGTCAAGCCGCTGAGCACCGCCCTCTCCTGGAAGTTGGCCGGCAGCGCGGCGGCGGCGGCCCGTGTGGTCGCGTCGGCGGGCGGCTGCCACGAGGCGGCCGTCAGCGTGACGACCAGCGTCAGGGCGAGCAGGCCCGCGAGGAAGGGATGGTGATGTCGGATGAATCCGGGTGACGTGCGTGCAACCACGGATGGCCCCCTTCTGTGCCCCGTAGAGACCACAGCGATGTGGCGCTCTGCCTTGAAGATGAATGAACTTCGGGCTGTGGGGACGGGCCGGACCTCAACTGGCCAGGGCTTCATCCACAATCGGTCACCATGTCAACCGATTAGCGTGATCGAACGACGTGGACCGTGCCACGCGGTCCGCCTAGGGCGACGGCTCGGGGCTGGGAGTGCGTTCGCGGAGCTCGTGCCGCTGCAGCTTGCCGAGCATCGTGCGCGGCAGGTCGGTGCAGGGGACGAACGCGGCGGGGACCTTGTAGTGGCTGAGAAAGCGTTCGCAGTGGCGGTGCAGCTCGTCGGCAGAGAACGGGTAGGCGGGATGCTCGACGACGTAGGCGACGACCCGTTCGCCGCGGCGGCGTTCGTCGCGCACGCCCGCGACGGCGCAGTCGAACACCGCGGGGTGGCGGCGCAGCACCTCCTCAACTTCGGACGGGAAGACGCTGAAGCCGCTTACCTTGATCACGTCGCGCCGGCGTTCCAGGATCGTGACGAAGCCGATCTCGTCCATGACCGCCATGTCGCCGGTGCGGAGCCATCCCTTGGAGAGCACCTGCGCGGTTTCGAGTGGTGCGTTCCAGTAGCCGGCGAACACCTGGGGACCGCGCACGACCAGTTCGCCCGGCTCCCCGTACGGCAGCACCCTGGTCGGCTCGTCGGGATCGACGATGAGCGCGTCCGTCATCGGCAGCGGGACGCCCATGGTGGTGTTGCGGGCGCCGCCGCCGAGGGGGTTGCCGGTGACGGCGGGCGACGCCTCGGTCAGCCCGTAGCACTGGATGAGCCGGTCGCCGCCGAGCGCCTCCAGCCGGGCGGCCGTGTCCGGCGGGAGCTCGACGCCGCCGGACAGGAAGATCCGTACCGAGTCGAGGTCGCCGGGGGCCAGGCGGGGGCTGTCCAGCACGTGGTCGTACAGCGTCGGCACGCCGGGGAAGATCGTGGGCTTGTGCCGGCGCAGCGCCTTGATCACCTGCTCGCCGTCGAAGCGGGGCAGCAGCACCACAGCACCGGCGCGCATCACCGGTGCGATCATGCAGCTCAGCATGCCGAACGAGTGGAAGAGCGGCAGGACCGCCAGGGTCACCTCACCGCCGTCCCGGCAGCCGGTGTCCCAGGCCTGCTGCTGGCACGCGTTGGCGATGAGGTTGCGGTGGGTCAGCATGGCGCCCTTGGGCAGCCCGCCGGTGCCGCCGGTGTACTGGATCGCGGCGAGGTGCTTGGCGGGGTCGAGCCGGTACTGCCGGACGCGGCGCTGCGCCGGCCGCTGGAGCTCGGCGAACCGCAGCAGCCCGGCGTCGGACGGCACCTCGGCGGTGAGCCTGGCCCGCCGCCGCTGGGTCTGCACGAGCGGCAGCCGGAGCGCGAGCCGTTTCAGCGGCGGCAGGAAGTCCAGCAGGGACGTGACGACGACGTGCTCCACCGAGACCTTGTCGCCGATCGCGTCGAGGGCGGCGTAGGAACGATCCAGCACGACGGCGAGCCGGGCCTCGCAGTCGGCGAGCTGGTGGCGCAGCTCCTCCTCGGTGTGGAGGGGGTTCAGCGGCACCGGGATGGCGCCGCGCCGCAGCGTGCCGAAGAACGCGATCACCAGCTGCGGGCAGTTGGGCAGGATGAGCGCGACGCGGTCGCCGGGCTGGACGCCGAACCGGTGCAGGCCCGCCGCGAACCGGTCGGCCGCCGTGCGCAGCTGCCGGTACCGGATCCGGCGGCCGAAGAAGATCAGTGCGGTGCCGCGTGGCCGCCGCCCCGCCGCGTCGTCGAGCAGCCGGGTGACCGGGATCTCCGGGATCTCGAGCTCGGCCGGGACACCGGGCTCGTACCAGCGCAGCCACGGACGGGAAATGTGTGACGACGGCCACATATCCGTGGATTCAACCACGGATGGGTGTCGCTAGGGTTGCGGCATGGCCGACGAGCAGACGATCAGAACGTTGTCGTCGCGTGTCGTGTACGAGAACCGCTGGATGACCGTGCGCGAGGACCAGGTCGAACGCCCCGACGGCTCGCGCGGCGTCTTCGGCGTCGTCGACAAGTCCGACTACGCGCTGGTGGTCCCCGCCGAACGTGACGGTTTCCATCTCGTCGAGGAGTACCGCTACGCGATCGGCCGCCGGACGTGGAACTTCCCGCAGGGCTCCTATCCCGACCGGAAGCCCGCCGACGACCCGGAGATCCTCGCCCGGCACGAGCTGGCGGAGGAGACCGGCCTGCGCGCCGCGTCCATGACTCCGCTCGGCTACCTCAACAGCTCGCACGGCAGCAGCAGCCAGGGGTTCCACGTCTTCCTCGCCACCGGCCTGACGCAGGGCGAGACCGACCGCGAGCTCGAAGAGCAGGACATGCGGCAGCGATTCGTCACGCGCGCGGAGTTCAGGCGGATGGTGCGGGACGGCCTCATCACCGACGACTCGACGGTCGCCGCGTACACCCTCCTGCTGCTGCACGAAGAGGCGTGACGGTCACGTGTCGCCGAGTACCAGGTCCAGCAGACCGGGAAAGCGGGCCTCCAGATCATCGCGGCGCAACGTGATGTAGAGGTTGCGGCCCTCGGGGCGCTGGAAGATGACCCCGCTCTCGCGCAGCACGCGCCAGTGGCCGGTGAGCGTCGACTTGGGCGCGCCCACGTCGATGTCGCCGCACCACTTCTCCTCACCCGAGGCGATCTCTTGAACGATCTTGTGCCGGACCGGGTGGCCGAGGGCGTGCATCACGTCCACGAGCTGGATCGCGTCGCGCTCGGGGTGCAGGAGTGCCGCCATGCGTACCACTGTACGGGATAGCCGTACGGTCGGTTGACTTCACGCCCGAATTGTACGAAAGTCTCGTACGGTCAAACTGTTCGGGCTTCCCGGACGGTCGTAACGATACGAGGGGACCCTCATGCCCGCAGCGCGTTCGCGCCAGGGCTGGGCCTTGGCGCTTCTTGCGTTCGCCCAGCTCATCATCGCCCTGGACTTCAACATCGTCTACGTGGCGCTCCCGGAGATCGGCCGCGAGCTGAGCTTCTCCGAACAGGGCCTGCAATGGGTCGTCAGCGCCTACGCGGTGGTCTTCGGTGGTTTCCTGCTGCTTGGTGGCCGCGCGTCCGACCTGCTGGGGCGCCGCCGCATGTTCGCCCTGGCGCTCGTGCTCTACGCCGGATCGTCGCTGGCGGGCGGGCTGGCCGATGGACCCGGGTTGCTGATCGCCGCCCGCGCCGTGCAGGGGTTCGGCGGCGCGCTGCTCTTCCCGGCCACGCTCTCCTTGGTCAACACCATGTTCGCCGAAGGCAGGGAACGCAACCGCGCGCTGGCGATCTGGGGCGGTGCCGGCGCGAGCGGGCTGTCGCTCGGCTCGCTGCTCGGCGGCGTGCTGACCGACGCGTTCGGCTGGGAGTCGGTGTTCTACGTCAACGTGCCGCTGGCGGGCGGCGCCGCGCTGCTCGCCTTCGCGCTCCTGGCCCGCGACGGGCGGCGCGAGCGGGGCCGCGGCTTCGACCTGCCCGGCGCGCTGACCGTGACCGCGGGCGTGACGTTGTTCGTCTTCGCGCTCGTCCAGGGCCCCGAGGCCGGCTGGGCCGCGCCGGAGATCCTCGCCGCCTTCGGCGCGTCCGCCGCGCTGCTCGCGGTGTTCGCCTGGATCGAGGGGCGGGCCGCGGACCCGTTGATGCCGCTGCGGCTGTTCACCAACCGGAGCCTGAGCGCGGGGATGGCGATCACGTTCACCTTCATGGGCACGTTCGGCGCCCTGCCGTACTTCCTGACCATCTACCTGCAGAGCGTGCACGGCTACAGCCCGCTCGCCACCGGCCTGGCGTTCCTGGTGCCGTCGCTCGCGATCGCGGCGGGCACCCAGCTCGGCGAGCGGATGGTCGGCCGGGTCGGCCTGCGCGCCACGCTCCTCAGCGGCCTGGTCGCGGGCGCGCCCGGCACCGCCCTGATGGCGTACGCGGTCACCGCCGACGGCTCGTACGCCGCGCTGCTGCCCGGGATCCTGATCTCCGGGATCGGCCAGGGCGTCACCTGGACCGGGATGTGGATCGCGGCGGCGTCCGGCGTCGCCGCGAGCGAGCAGGGCGTCGCCTCCGGCATGGCCTCCACCGCGCAGCAGGTCGGCGGCGCCGTCGGCCTAGCCGTCCTCGTCGCGCTCACCAACTCGGGCCTGGACGGCCTCACCGGTGAGGCGCTGCGCGCCGAACTGGCCGACGGCATCCGCACAGCGACCTACGCCGCGGCCGCCGCCATCCTGCTGGGCGCGTTCATCACCCTCGCCCTGAAGCGGCACACACGCGAGCCGGATCGCGCCCCCCTCGCACCCGAACCCGTCCTCATCGAAGACTGACAGGTGGGGTGGACACTCGACCGGCGCGGCTCCCTCGACGACGTGACGGCCCCTGCACAGCACGCACGACGGCCGAGTACATCGCGGGCAAGTCCGCATGGCCCGGCCGCACGCGTCGCACTGCGTGAGCTCATACACCTCGACCAGGTCAACGCCTATCTCGGCGGCATGATCAGTGGCCTGGACATCACCTACGACGTGGGTCGTCCGGACGACCCGCAGACGTTCTGTGAGGCCCACACCCGCTGGTTCACGTGATCACATTGCGTGACCGAACCGTTCGGCCGATGATGCCGTTACGGCCTGAGCGAGGAAAGGGATGAGCGCGCTTCCACCCGCGGTGCACCGGACGATCCTCTGTGTCGATGTCGAGAGGTTCACCGATCGGCACCGCCCCCATCAGCTCGCGGTACGCGATGGCGTGTACCGGTCGCTGCGTGCCGCGTTCACCCGTTCGGGAGTGCCTTGGCGGGACTGCTACCACGAGGACCGGGGCGATGGGGTGTTCGTCCTGGTGCCGTCCGAGGTGCCCAAGACCCTGCTGGTGACCAAGGTCCTCGGCGAACTGGCCCTGGCGCTGGCTGACCACAACGAGGGCTGCGACCGGCAGGCGCGCATCCGGCTACGGCTGGCGCTGCACGCCGGGGAGGTCTGCCACGACGCCCATGGGGTGGCCGGGTCCGCCATCGACCTGGCGTTCCGGCTGCTGGACGCCGAGCCGCTCAGGCGCGCCCTGGTCGGCTCGGCGGGGACGCTCGCTGTGATCGCTTCGCAGTGGTTCTACGACGAGGTCGTCCGTCACGACGCGGACGCCCGTCCGGCCACCTACCGGCGGGTGCGGATCTCAGTGAAACAGACCCGGACCAGCGCGTGGATCTGCCTGCCGGACGACCCGTACCCGCCCCGTCAGCCGATGCCGGACGTGGCGGTGCCACGGCAACTGCCCGCCGCGATCGCCGGGTTCACCGGCCGCCGGGCCGAACTGCGCGCGCTGACCGCCATGCTGGAGGAGACCAGCACGGTACTGATCTCCGCGATCGGCGGGACGGCGGGCATCGGCAAGACCGCGCTGGCGGTGCACTGGGCGCACCAGGTCGCCGCGCGGTTCCCCGACGGCCAGCTGTACGTCAACCTCCGCGGCTTCGACCCGGCCGGGCCGCCGGTCGCCTCCGCCGAGGCGATCCGCGTGTTCCTCGACGCCTTCCAGGTGCCCCCGGAGCAGATCCCGGTCAACCTGGAGGCCCAGGCCGCCCTGTACCGCAGCCTGCTGGCCGGTCGGCGAATCCTCGTCGTCCTCGACAACGCCCGCGACATCGACCAGATCAATCCGCTGCTTCCCGGCTCGCCCGGCTGCGTGGTGATGGTGACCAGCCGCAACCGCCTGCCGAGCCTCATCGCGCAGGGCGCCCGCCCCCTCACCCTCGATGTGCTCCCCAGGGCCGACGCCCACCAGCTCCTGGCCCGCCGCGTGGGCACGGAACAGGTGACGACCCACCCCAAGGCCACAGAAGAGATCATCAACCGGTGCGCCCGGTTGCCGCTGGCCCTGTCGATCGTGGCCGCCCGCGCCGCCACCCATCCGAGCTTCCCACTGACCGCACTGGCCGACGAGCTGCGCGACGTTCACCAACGCCTGGAGACCCTCGACAGCGGCGAGGCCGCCACCGACACCCGGACCGTCTTCTCCTGGTCGTACGACCAGCTCACGCCCGAGGCCGCACGGCTGTTCCGGCTGCTGGGCCTTCATCCCGGCCCAGAGGTCAGCGTTCCCGCCGCCGCAAGCCTGGCGGGCGCACAGGCGAGGAGCCTGCTGAGCGAGCTGGCCCGCGCACACCTGCTCGCCGAATCCGCCCCCGGCCGGTTCGCCTTCCACGACCTGCTCCGCCTCTACGCCAACGAGCAGGCCCATACCCATGACCCCGAACCCGAACGGCGCGCCGCCGTCCACCGGATGCTCGACCACTACCTGCACAGCGCCCATGCCGCCACCCTGCTGATGTATCCGGGCGTGCCCCACATCACCCTCACCCCGCCTCAGCCCGGCGTGGTGCCCGAGAAGCCCCCCGACCATACGGCGGCACGAACGTGGTTCGACGCCGAATACCCGGTGCTGCTAGCCGCCATCGAGCAGGCCGCAGCCGACGGCCACACAGTTCACGCCTGGCAGATCCCCTGGGCCCTCAGGATCTATTTCAGGCTGAAGGAACACTGGCACGACTGGATCGCCAGTCACCACACCGCCCTGACCGCCACCCACCACCACGACCCGTACGGACAGGCCCACACTCGCCTCGGCGTCGGCCATGCGTGCGCGCTGCTCGGCCGCTACGACGAGGCCCAGTTCCACCTGCGACAGGCTCTCGCCCTCTTCGACGACCTCGACGACGCGAACGGTCAGGTCGAGGCCCACCACAAACTCGGCATACTGGCCGAATTCCAGGACAGCTACGAGGAGGCGATGGCCCACACCCGGCAGGCACTCGCCCTGTCCCGTGCCACCGGCCATCGCCATGGGCAGGCAGGCACCCTCAACAACCTCGGCTGGTTCCACGTCCTGCTCGGGGAACCTCACCAGGCCCTCAACTACTGCCGACAAGCCCTCACCCTCCAGCGCGAACTAGGCGACCGGCAGGGCGAGGCCAACACGCTCGACAGCATCGGCTACGCCCACCACCTGCTCGGCCATCACCAAGAGGCCATTACCTGTCTCGAACGGGCCGCCGCACTGCAACGAGAACTCGGTGACCTGCACCGCCAGGCCACCAAGCTCGACCATCTAGGCGACGCCCATCAGGCCGGAGGCGACCACGCCGCCGCCCGCACCGCCTGGCAGCAGGCCATCGACATGCTGGACCTGCTCCAACTCGTCCCCCGCCTGGGAACCGGCTACGCCGACCCGGACGCGATCCGCGCCAAACTCCGCGACCTACAGCCCTAGGTGCCAGCCGGCGAACGCGTCCCGGCTGAAACCCGTCGGGGATCAGGACTCCCGCCCAGAGCTCCCCGCGTTCCACCACGCGGGGCCGGAAGACATCACGGGGTCTGCTCATCGTCGACTACCTCATGGCGGATCTGCTGCCGATCGAGGGCGGCCAGGGCAAGGTGGTGCGCCGTGACGGATGGCAGGGAAGTTCAGTACCCCGGAGACCGCGTGAACATGGACCCGTCATGGCGACGACCCGCAGGGAGGCGGTCTGGGACGCGCTGGGGGCATTGCACGAGAGTGACGGACGCGCGCATGGAGGGCGCTGACCGGGTCATCACGTTCTTCAACGGGGTGGGGGCGCGAGAGCGGCTCGTCGGCCCGCCTGCTCGGTACCCGAGTCGCCGGTGGGATTCGCGCCCCGGCGCAGGTCGTCGCTGAAGGGGGCCAGGTTCGTGTGGATCACTGATGGCCTGCCGTATGAGGCGGCCAGGGCCGTCGACGACTCCATGGGCCGGGGCCTGCTCGCCATGAAGGAGACGCAGGACCGGAGGCGCAAAACCACCTCACCCTGAACTGACGGCGATCACCGCGCCAGACGGTCCCATCGTCCGCGCAACTGGGGACCTCATTGGTCTGGGCTTCCCCTCGTAGCAAGGTCAACGGTCGATCAGTTGCCGTGGGCGTGCCTGTGGGCCCGGTGCGGTGGGGCGCCGGGCTGGCATTGGCGGGATCAGGCTGCGAGTTGTTGGTCGTGCCAGGGGTCGAGGCGATCATCGGGTGATCGGCTGCGCCTTGATCGGGTGATGCCGTTGGGCGGCAGTGCCCGATAGAGATAGCGTCCGTCGGCTTTGGTGATCTGAATCTGGTCAGGGTGGGTGTGTTTCCAGCGGTTGTGCCAGCCGCAGCACAAAGTCAGTTTGTCGATGTCGGTGGGGCTGTTGCCCAACGCCCACCCGTCGACGTGGTCGACCTCGCACAGCAAGCCGGGCACCTCACAACCCTGCACGGCGCAGGTGTCGTACAGGGTCTCCAGTACGCGGCGCTGCCCAGGGCTGGCGATGCGGACGGTGTGTCCCAGGTACAGCGGTTCGTTTCCCTTACCCAGGATCAGCGGTGAGATTCCGGCGGTCAGCGCCAGGCGCCGCACCTGCTCTGCGGGCACCGGTGTGCCATCGCGCAACCGGCCCGGAGTGTCATCACCGGTGAGGGTGTCGATGTGGGCGATGACGGTCACGCGGGTGGCCTTGTGGCCGCCCGCCAGCACACTGGACAGCGCGGCAGCGGTGCGTTCACCCAGGTCGCGCCGGTCGTCGGTGCCGGCGGGTTTGGCCAACGGCGCCAGGGTGCCGTCCAGGATGGCGGTGTCTTCGGGGTTGAGCCAGCCGTTGAGGTAGCAGCCGCCATCCAGCGACCGGCTGACGGTCAGCCACGAGCGTTCATACCCGCGTCGCACATCCTGCGGCGGCTGGTCGTCGCCGTTGCGTTCGGCGACCAGGTCATGAATCTTGCTGCCGAGGCGCGCGACCTTGCCCGCCGACAATCCCTCACCGGCGGCCTTCAACAGGATGTCTTCGGCTGCGGCGCAGTCCTGTTCGCTGAGTCGTTGCACGGCGTCGGCGATGGTGGCGGCATATCCGTAAGACAGTGCGCCGGTGGCCAACTCTGCCTTCACCTGCTCCAAACGAGGCAGTTGGCGGGCCAGGGCGATGCGTTCTTTCGCGCGGCCTTCACGCATCCCCATGTGGCAGCGCAGCCATGCCTGGGTGGACGGCAGCCCCCACTGCTTCATCTCACCGGTCCGGTCGACGACCGCGATCAGCCCGGCCAGTGCGAGTTCCGCTTGATCGAGGGAGGTGGCGAGCTTCTCGGCCAGCTCCATGCACGCCGCCCCGGAATCGGGTGCGGCACGCTGGGCGAGTTCGGTGGCGATCGCAGCCGCCGCTTCCACCAATTCATCGGTAGAAGCGGAATGGGGATCCGCCACGATCGAACGCATACAGTTATTGTATCGCCACACACGGCCATACAGTGATCAATTGAATGGCTGTCAATGGCCGTATCTGGCCATCGGTTTATTGGCGTGAGGCGGGTTGTCGTCCCACGCTCGTCGTTGGTTGAGGGCGGGTGAGTCGGAGATTAAGTCGGCTGATCTGGGATGACGGTTGAGCGGTGCCGAAATGACCCATTGTGCGTTCGTGCGGGCTTTCGTGGGTGCTGTCACGTTGCTTGAGGTTGCGGGAGCTAGGCCATGCGCGAGGGAGTGGTAGGGCTGCTACCTGGGGTGGCGCTAAACCCGCGCTCCGCGCGGCTGAAGATCGAACATCAGCCACAGGAAAGGCCGCGCAACCGAACGAGACCACGCCCGCCACCCACCTCTTTGTCGCTGCCGCTTTTAGGCCTTCAGCCCCGTCCCGCCCGCCTGCCGGGCGAAATGCTCGACCAAAGGGGTGACCGCTGCCGCAAACCCGCGAAGCGCATCAGGCCGTGAAGTAGGCGGCAGTGGCGCGACATAGCGCATCAGCGGCACGGTTTGGCCATATCGCGGTGTGGCTATATCGCGGTGCGGACGTATCACCGGGACGACGTAGTGCGGCGCGGGTGTGATGCGGCGCAGGCATGGTTTCGTGCGGAATGTAGTGCGGTGCGGGGGGTGGTGCGGGCGTGGTGTGGTGCGGATGTGGTGCGGGCGCGGCTGTGGTGTGGGGGTGTTGCGGTGCGGGGGGTGTGGATGCGGTGTGGTGCGGCGCGGCTGCGATGCGGGCGTGGTGGGGTGCGGGCGTGGTGTGGTGTGGTGTGGTGCGAGCGTGGCGCGAATGTAGTGCCATGCGGAGCGTGGTGTGGTGCGGTGCGGGGTGATGCCAGCGCGGCTGCGGTGCGGTGCGGTGCGGTGCGGCGTGGTGCGGGCGTGGTGTGGTGCGGGCGTGGCGTGGCGCGAGGGTGATGCGGCGCGGCTGCGGTGCGGGCGGCTGCGGTGCGGATGTAGTGCGATGCGGGCGTGGTGCGGCGCGGCTGCGGTGCAGGCGGCTGCGGTGCGGATGTAGTGCGATGCGGGCGTGGTGTGGTGCGGGCGTGGCGTGGCGCGAGGGTGATGCGGCGCGGCTGCGGTGCGGGCGGCTGCGGTGCGGATGTAGTGCGATGCGGGCGTGGTGCGGCGCGGCTGTGGTGCGGGTGTGTGGTGCGGTGTGTGGTGCGGTGCGGAGGGTGCGGTGCGGTGCGGAGGGTGCGGCGCGGTGCAGGCGTGGCGTGGCGCGGGCGTGGCGCGGGCGTGGTGCGGTGCGGGCGTGGTGCGGTGCGGATGTGGTGCGGCGCGGTGCGGCGGCGGTGCACGCGGGGGCGGTGCCGGTGTGGCGCGGATGTAGTGCGATGCGGGTCGTGGTGTGGTGCGGCGCGGCTGTGGTGCGGGGCGTGATGGGGCACGGATGTGGTGTGGGGCGGCGGGGTTTGGGGGGCGGGGTGCTGTCAGGGCGGTGTGGGGCTCGGCTCGTCGTCTCGCGCCTTGGTCACGGCATGGGGTCGTCGAGGTGGGCGTGGATGCGCAAGGAAGTTCAATACCGTTCGAGACGGGGCGAGGATGGTTGGGGCATGGTGACGGTTCGTAGGGAAATTGTGGTGGACGCGGCTCCGGAGGTGGTCTGGGACGCGCTGAAGGATTATGGGGCGTTGCACGAGAGGCTGGCGGCGGGGTTTGTGGCGGACGTGCGTATGGAGGGTGCTGATCGGGTCGTCACGTTCTTCAGCGGGGTGGAGGCGCGGGAGCGGCTTGTGGGGATCGATGAGGCGGCCTGGCGGATCGCCTATTCGGTGACGGAGTCGCCGATGGGGTTCACGCACCATATGGCTTCGGCGCAGATCGTCGCCGAGGGGGAGGGGCCAGGTTCGTGTGGATTACCGACTGCCTGCCGGACGAGGCGGCCGGGGTTGTTGACGACTACATGAGGCGGGGATTGGCCGCTGTCAGGGCGACGCTGGAAGCGACCCCCGGCCGGGGGGTCCGGCCGGGGGTCTGATGGGTTAGCTGCGTGTCTTGAACATCTGGTGGAACGTCTGGTTCACGGTGTTGCCGTCGGCGTCCTGGGCCTGGAAGCGCAGCGACACGGTCTTGGTGGTCGGCAGGGTGACGTTGGCCGTGTAGGACTTGTCATCCTTTTTGGTCGTGGTGATCTGCTGCCAGGTCGTTCCTCCGTCGTAGGAGACCGAGGCCTGGAGGTTCGTCAGGTTCGGGTCGGCGGCGCCCGGCTGGTGGTGGCCGTTGACGGTCATGGTGAACGCGCCGGGGGCGGCGGTGTTCTTGAGGTCGAGCGGGATGTCGTAGTCCAGGAGGAGGGCCGGGGTGGACGCGCAATCGGGTTTGGTGTCTCCGCAGATGTAGCCAGCGGGCACGTTGGAGGCGGTTGGTTTGGCCGAGGTGAAGCCCCAGGTCGTGTCGACCTTGTAGCCCTCGTACCCGAGCAGGTCGGACTTGTAGACCAGGCGCAGGTCGTAGCGGGCGGAGGCTTCGGGGACGTCGTAGACGGTCATCGATCCTTCCTTGCGGCCCGGGACCTCGGTGCCGCCGCGGGTGAGGGTGCTGGTGACGACCTGCCCGTCCGGCCAGGGAAGCAGGCCGTCGGCCAGGAGCGGATGCAGGTATTCGCTGTGGCCGTCGCCGGAGATCAGGTGCGGCGCCGGGTAGAGCGTGTTGCCGCGCCGGGCAGCGAAGAGCGGCGTCAGGCCGGGACCGCCGAACTCCGGTGCGGGCTGGTTGGTGCGGGCGAGCTGGCCGAGCCGGATGGGGGTACGGGCGCGGGTCTCCTTGCGGGGCGTGTTGCCGGTGAAGTAGTCCCAGCGCGACCAGGTGGGCGAGAAGAACCACGCCTTGTCCCCGTCAGGGATCGCCATCCGCTGCCAGCGCAGGTCGTTGTCCACCGGATAGACCTCCAGCCGGTTGACCGGGACCCAGGACGAGAGCGAGGCGGTGTAGAGGGCCTGGACGTGGTCGCGCGGTGAGGCCGAGTTCGCCGTGAGGTAGAGCTTGTCCTCGGTGGCGGGGTAGGCGGTGTCGACGACCGTCATGGTGGCGGGCGTCATGGTGATGCTCGGGTCGGCGGGGATCTGCCCCTTCCAGTACTTGGCCGGGTTGTAGACCCATCCGGACCGCGGCTGGCTGCCCAGCTTCACCTGGGCGGGCTGGGTGCCGATCGCCTGCCGGAGACGTGCGCCGTCGGCCTTGGTGACCGCGGCGAGCACGGCCTTCTCGCCGCCGTGCAGCACGATGGTGCTCGTCTCGTAGCCGTCGCGCGCCTCGTACACGATGGCGCCCTTGGCGCCCGCGTCGGCGAGCCGCTGCCCGAGGGCCACGCCCTCGGCGAGGTTGTAGGTGTCACGTGCGACGAGGACCAGGTTGCCCCGTACCGGCACCTTCGCCAATTCGGCGGCGCTGCCGTCGCCCGCGTACACCATGGTGGCGTCGCTGCTGCCCGCCGGGAACATCTCCAGCTTGGTCGCGTCCTCGGTGGCGCGTTCACGGTCGTGCTCCAGGTAGCGGGCCTCGACCCGCGTCTGCCCCGCCTCCACGACGACCTGCGGCGCGATGCGCTGGCCCATGTAGCCCGTCGAGAACGTGCCGTCGGTCACCGGCTGCGGGGTGGGCAGCACGTAGACCTTGGCCGGGTCGTAGAAGATCTGCGCCCCGCCGCGTGCGGGCACGGCGCGCGGCGCGCGGAACCAGTTGACCGACGTGGCCGCGTCGTAGCCGGTCGCCGGTGTGGTGACGTTGATCGGCCGCAGTTGCCGCGCGTCGAACGTGACGGTGGTGTCGCTCCTGACCTCCACCTGCGGCTGGACGGCCAGCATCGACTCGGGGTTCATGCCGTTGCGGTCGTCGGCGTCGGACGCGGGACCTTCGAGGACGAACGTGTAGGACCCGTCGGGCAGCTCCAGCGTCCCGCCGCCGATGAGCCGGTAGTCGGTCCAGTCCTGGCTCGCGTCGTCGTTGGAGCCGACGCGGAGGGTACGCGGCACGTCGAGCGTGGTGCCGTCACGGTCGACCGTCTTGAACGTGACCTTGCGGAGCGGTCCCGTCTGCTCCAGCCCCACCGCCGTGCGGACGGTCTGCGCGCCGGCCGTCGCGGTGACGGCGCCGGTGTACAGGCCGCGCGCGTCGGCGGAGGTCTTGAGCGTGAGGGTGGCCTGCCCGGTCTGACCGGCGGCGATGGTCAGGCTGGACGTGGACAGCCGGGCCGCGTCGGCGGGCAGCGGCGTGCCGTCGGGAGCGTTGACCTTGGCGGCCAGGGTGAGCGTCACCGGAGCGGTCCCGGTGTTGGCGTAGGTGATCGTCTTGCTCACCTGGTGGCCCTGGTCGGGTGTCAGCTTGCCGAAACCGAGGCTCGGCGGGTCTGCGGTCACGGTCTGCGCGATGGCCTTGTCGGCCTGGACCCTGCCCGCGCCGACCTGGAACGCCTGGGCGCCGACGTCCTTGGCCGAGCCGATGAGCGCGGCCTTGAGCTGGGGGCCCTTCCAGGTGGGGTGCTTCTGCTTGAGGATCGCGGCGGCACCGGCCACGTGCGGCGTGGCCATCGAGGTGCCGTCGGCCGAGGTGTACAGGTCGTTGACGGGCTTGCCCATCGACGTTCCGGAGGCGCGGGCGGCGACGATGCCCACGCCCGGCGCCGCGAGGTCGGGCTTGAGGGCGCCGTCGGCCTTTCGCGGGCCGCGGGAGGAGAACGCCGCGAGCTTGTCGGCCTTGTCGACGGCTCCGACGGTCAGGGCCTCGTCGGCGGTGCCGGGGGAGTTCAGCGTCCGCGCCTTCGGGCCGCTGTTGCCGGCCGCGATGACGAACAGGGCGCCGGTGGACCGTGACAGCTCGTTCACGGCCTGGTCCATCAGGTCGGCCGCCGAGCCCGGCGCGGCGCCGAGGCTCATGCTCACGATGTCGGCCGCCTGCTCCTCGGTGGCCCAGTGCATCGCGTCGATGATGCCGGACACCGATCCGCTGCCGTCCTTGCCGAGCACCTTGCCGATGATCAGCTTGGCGCCCGGTGCCACGCCCTTGCGCGCGGGCGTGCCGCCCGTGCCCTGGCTCGTGATGGTCGAGGCGACATGGGTGCCGTGGCCGTTCTCGTCGAGGATCGACTCCTCGCCGGGGACGAAGCTGCGCCACGCGATCGACGTGCCGTCGGTGTCGGGATGCGCCTGGATGCCGGTGTCGAGAACGGCGACCTTCACGTTCCTGCCGTCGAACCCGGCCTGCCACGCCTGCGGCGCGCCGATCTGCGGCACGCTCGTGTCGAGCGTCGCCCGGACCCGCGCGTCGAGGACGAGCCGCCGCGCGTTCGCCTTCAGCCCGGGTCTCGTGCCCGTCCGCGCGAGCGCCGACCAGAGCGCGCCGCGCTTCTTGCGGTCGACCTTGAGGGCGACCGCGTCAATGGTGTCGAGGACCTTGCCGGGCGCGCTGCCGGGAAGCGCGTCCGCCCGGCTCTTCAACGTGCCGCGCGAGAGGCGGGTGCCCTTCTTCCCGTACCCCACGATGACGGGAAGAGGTTCGCCGGCGTCGGCGAGCCCCTCGTTCACGAGCCGGCTGACGTTGAAGAGTTCTTTGTCGACCTGCTTGGCCGTCACCAGCGGCAGGGCGTCGCTCGGCACGACGTACCGGTCGGCGCCCTGCTGGGTGACGCTGTAACTGATCCCCGGCCTGCCCTTGAGCAGCACGACCGAGCCTCGCGCCTTGCCGTACAGGACCGTGTCGCCGGTGATGAGCGAGACGGCCTTGCTGGACGAGTCGGGACGGCTCTTCGGGGCGGCTCCGGCCCCGGCGCCGGCGGGCGGAGCGACCGCCAGCGTCAACGGAAGGGCCATCGCCACGGCGGCGCCGGACACGGCCCGCCACTTTCTGTGCGGCCTGCGAATACTGGCCACCAGACCTCCAGTGAAATAGGGGCGGAAAAAGCCCGAATTCATACACGTAAAAGTCTGGGACTTGACTTCACCAGAGATCAACTTCTGGCTCTGTCCTGTTGCGGCCGGAACTGCCGTGACTGCTAAAACAGCAGATCAGAAGCTGTCATTATCACCGGTTGACAATCCCGGACAGGCGTTTCAATCCACAATGACAGAGTGGCATCGGCATGGCCCTATAAAATCGCGCGACATGCCGTTCAAGGCGACGTCGAGCCATTTTAATGAGTATTTCTCATGGATCGATGAGGATCGCTAATCGGCGTGGACGGGAGGCTTGCGGTCGTGCCAGGGCACGGCCTGCTCCAGTTGCGCGGCCACCCGCAGGAGCAGGTCCTCCCGGTCCCGCGCCGCGACCAGCTGCACGCCGATCGGCAGGCCCTCGCGGCTGTGCCCGAGCGGCAGGCTGATCGCCGGGTTGCCCGAGACGTTGAACGGCGCGGTGAACGGCCCGTACTCGAAGATGCGGCGCAGCCAGGAGCGCATCGAGTAGTCCGGATCGTCGTAGTCGAGCGCGCCATGCCGGGCGGGCAAGTGGCCGAGCGTCGGCGTCACCAGCAGGTCGTACTCCTCGAAGAACAGGCCGACGGGCCGGGTCACCTGATGCTGGGCGTCGACCGCGGCCATCATGTCGAGCGCGGTGAACGCCTGGGTCTCGGCGATGAGCCGGCGCGTGACGGCCTCCAGCAACGCCGGGTCGGGCCTGCGCCGCGCCCGCAGCAGCGCGGCCCCCGCCGCGATCGCGCCGAGCATCATCGCCTCGACGAGCAGGTCGGGATCGACGGCGGGGCTCGCCTCGGTCACCGTGTGCCCGATCCATTCCAGGACCTGGCCCGCGTTCACCGTGACGGCCGCCACCTGGGGATCGACGGGCACGCCCGACCACGCGGCCGTGGTGAGCGCGACGCGCAGGCGGCCGGGGTCGGCGCGCGGCTCGTCGGCGTACGGGCGAGGCGGAGGCGGCGCCGCGTACTTCTCACCCACCGGCGGCGCACCGCCGACGGCGTCGAGCAGGTGCGCGGCGTCGCGTACGGTCCGCGTGAGGGCGAACTCGGCCGAGTGCCCGAACGCGGCCTCGCCGATCAGCGGCCCGCACGGGGTGCGGCCGCGGCTCGGCTTCAGCCCGACGAGCCCGCAGGCCGCCGCCGGGACGCGGATCGACCCGGCGCCGTCGTTGGCGTGCGCGACCGGCACGGCCCCGGCCGCGACGAGCGCGGCCGCTCCGCCGCTCGACCCGCCGACGCCCCGTTCCAGGTCCCAGGGGTTGCGGGTGAAGCCGTACCGCACCGACTCGGTCGCGAAGCTGAGCGCCATCTCCGGCGTCGTCGTCTGCCCGAGCGTGACCAGCCCGGCGGCGCGGAACCGGGCCATGAGCTCATGGTCGGCCGAGGCCACGGCGCCGCGGATGGCGCGGCTGCCGATGGCGAACGGGACGCCGCGCGCGAACGGCTGGCTGTCCTTGATCAGGAACGGCACGCCCGCCAGCGGCCCGCGCGGATCGTGGCCGAGGGCGGGCTCGAACAGCGGCAGCGTCAGCGCGTTCAGCTCGGCGTTGACGGCCTCGATCGCGCGCCGCGCCGCCGCCTCGACCTCGTCCGCCGTCACGGCACCCGACCGCATCAGCCCCAGCAGGCCCACGGCGTCTTGACTGGCGTATTCGTGCGGTTCCACGTGTTCGGCTCCCCCGAGATGACCGCACCCAGCGTCGCGCACGGCCGTCCGGGAGGCCAGCGAATTTCAGCCGGCGAGTTTGAAGGCCAGCTCGGTCTCCCATTTGCCCATGTCCGGCTGAACGGCCGGGTCGGAGTGATAGAGCTCCAGGCGGCAGGCCCAGTGCTCGCCCTCGTCGTCCTCGTACATGTCCCAGGTGAGGCCTTCCTTGGCCGCCCAGCCGAGCAGGTCGGTGGTGACGGCGACGAGCTGGTCGGGATGGCCGACATGGGCCACCGACGCGTACCGTCCGGCGGGCAGGACCCCGGAGTGGATGTCGCCCTCGCCCTCCATCGGCGCCGGGACGGGCACGCCCGCCTCCACCTCGCCGTTCTGGTCGCCGCCGATCGTGACGTACCGGAAGAACGGGGCGCCGGCGGGCCGGACGCCGCGGGCCGCCAGCCAGCCGATGATCTCCGGCAGCCGGTCGGCGATCACTGGGAACTCCGTCCAGGAGATCCACCGCTTGACGGCCACGTACGGCTGCTCGCCGCGTTCCTTGATCTCAGGCGTGTCGATGCTCATGTGCCGGTAGACCCGCCGGCGGGCCGAAACTCATCGGTTCGTGTCATCCTGTCCGCCGAAGCGGACGGGAGGAACCGGAATGATCGCGAGAGTCTGGGGCGCCCTCGCCACAGAGAAGGGCGCGGACGCCTATCGAAGCCATTTCGAAGGCGAGGTCGTGCCGGCCCTGCGGCGAGTCGAGGGCCACCGCGGCGCCTACCTGATGGAGCGGGAGACGGAGGGCTCGGTCGAGATCGAGGTCGTCACCCTGTGGGAGTCGATGGCCGCGATCCGCGCCTTCGCCGGGCCGGACGTCGACACGGCCGTGGTCGAACCGGCCGCCCGCGCGGCGCTCACCGGCTTCGACGACACCGTCACGCACTTCACCGTCGTGGTCGACACCGTGGCCTGATCCGGCCGATGGCCCACCAGGGACCGGGAGCGGCCTAACGTCGAGGACACCCCCAGTCGCAGGGAGTGACCATGACCGCGGACATCCAGCATGTCGTCGTTCTCGCCCTGGAGAACCGCTCGTTCGACCACCTGCTCGGATTCGTCCGGCATCCGGACCCCGCGTTCGACGGTCTGCTCGACGGCGGGCCCTACACCAACCCCGGGCGGGGGGAGACGATCCCGGCGACCCCCGACGCGAAACGCGTGCTGCCCATAGACCCCGACCATTCGCACCAGGCGATGCTGGAGCAGCTGAAGGACAACGCCGGGTTCGTCCGGTCGTACGAGAAGCAGGGACGCGGCAAGCAACCAGGCGCGTGGGGCGGCCTGCTCGGGCCGGTCGTCAACCTCGCCGTCCGCCTCAGCCACCGCCGCGGCCAGCCCAAGATCAAAGGCCGGGGGCCGCTCATCATGCGGTGCCAGCCGCCGGAGAACGTGCCGGTGCTCGCCACGCTGGCCACGCGGTTCGGCACGTTCAGCAGGTGGTTCTGCTCGGTTCCCGGCGAGACCTGGCCCAACCGCAACTTCCTGCACGCCGCGACGTCCGACGGCGACACCGAGATCCAGCCGCGCTTCTACACCAACACCACGATCTTCGAGGTGCTGGAAGAGGCCGGGGCCGGCTGGCACATCTACTTCGACGACGTCCCGCAGGTGATGGCGTTCACCGAACTGTGGACACGACCCGAGCGCCTGGCCCGCTGGTACGCGATGGAGGAGTTCGCACGCCACGTGGAGGCCGGGGCGCTCCCCGCCTACTCGTTCATCGAACCCAACCACCGGCCTCCCGTGCGCCTCACGGCCGGGCATCCGAGCAACAGCCAGCACCCGGGCAACGCTCTGGTCCCCGACGAGGAGTACGACGACTGCGACGACGCCACGGGAGACTTCGCCCGTGCCGAGGCGCTCATCGCCCACGTGTACGAGACGCTGCGCGCGCGTCCGGAGGTCTTCGACAAGACCCTCCTGCTCATCACCTACGACGAGAACGGCGGCTTCTACGACCACGTGCCCCCCGAACGCGGCATGGCCGACCCGGGACACGACCCCGACCCGATGACCGCCGCGCTCCGCTTCCTCCTCCATCGCAAGAGCGCCGCGTTCGACTTCACGATGACCGGCGGCCGGGTCCCCGCCGTCGCGGTCTCTCCGTACATCCCCGAAGGGGCGGTCGACACCGAGCCCCGCGACCACGCGAGCGTGCCCGCGACATTGCGCGCCCTCTTCGCCCCCGCAGCAGAGCCGCTGACCCCCCGAGACGCCGCCGCCCCCCGGTTCGACACACTTCTGACCCTGCCCGAGCCACGCCGCGACCTCCCCGACCTGTCAGAGCACACAACGACACCCGTGACACCGCTGGCACCAGCCGGCACGACGCAAGAGGTGCCCGACCACTACGCGCCCTACGTCCAGCTAGCCGACAAGGTGGCCGGAACGCTAAGCCAGGTCAACCTGGCCCAACCCTCCACCCACCCACCCCGAGAACGCGCCGGCGAACTACGCACCGCCTTCCTCAACGCCGCCGAGCTAGGCCGCACCGAACCCTGACCGCCAAGACCCGCCGCCTAAGCCCTCCTGAGCGGTTCCTTAAGCGGGGCCTAAGGGAGGGGTTGTGGGGGCGTTATGGTGCGAGATTCGTGGCGTGACACTGCGATACGGCAAGAGCGTGGTCGATGAGACCGTCGTGCAGGCGTATGTTCCCGGCGTGGCGGATGGTGGGCTCCGCCCGGCAGTGGTCGCGCGGGCGTACCGGGCGCTCGCTCCGGTCCATCGCGAGATCCTCACCGAGACGGTCTTTCGGGAGCGGTCGGTGAACGAGGCCGCGGTGACGTTGGGGCTTTCGGTGGACGAGGTCAAGGTGCGCGTTTATCAGGCTTTGTGCGCCCTGCGGACGGCCCTCGGCTGATGAGGGCCTCGATGCCGTCGAGGATGAGGCCGAGGCCGAACTCGAAGTCGGCGTCGGGGTCTTCGGTGCCGGTGAGCTCGCCTGAGTCGAGGAGGCGGGTCACCGCCGGGTGACGCTCGGGGTCGGTCAGGTGCGCGAGCGTGCGGGTGTAGCGCCGGAGTACGTCGTCGGGGGCCAGGCCACGCGCGGTGTAGGCGGCGTCCAGGTCTGACATCAGCATGGCCTCGCTCCGGACGTGGCCGGACACCAGCATGATCACGCCGAGCTTGGTGGGCTCGTCGAGTCCCGTGCCGGAGAGGGCGGAGAGGCCGCTCTCCATCCACTCGACCGATCTGGGCGTGGCGGGCGGGCCGGAGATCGGGATGCGCAGCAGCCAGAGATTGCGGTGGAACGCGGCGCGCTGGGCGTGGGCCCAGCGGGTCAGGGAGGCGCGCCAGCCGGCGGTGGGGTCGGGCTCCGGGGGAGGTGGCGTTACGGCCTCCTGCATGAGGATGTAGAGCTCGTCGCGGGCGCCGACGTACCGGTAGAGCGACATCGTTGAGACGCCCAGGGCCTTGGCCACGCGGACCATCGACACCGCGGCGAGGCCCTCGGTGGAGGCGAGCTGGACCGCGGTGGTGACGATGGCGTCCAGCGTCAGCCCCGGCTTGGGCCCTTTGGACGGGCGTTCGCGCAGGCCCCAGGCCATTTCGAGGCTTGCGGGCAGACCCGTGTCGCTCATGTCTTGACATCCTAGTTCTGCGTGAGAGTTAAATAGTAGCGCGTATGGGTTACGCAGTGGAGGTGTGATGATCGAGGCCATCGGGTTGCGGAAGTCCTACAAGGAGCTGGAGGTGCTCAAGGGCATCGAGCTGGACGTCGCCAGGGGTTCGGTCTTCGCCTTGCTCGGGCCCAACGGCGCGGGCAAGACCACGACCGTGCGCGTCCTCGCGACGCTGACGACCGCCGACGGGGGAGTGGCGCGTGTCGCTGGACACGATGTCGTCGCCGAACGTTCGCGGGTACGGCGTGCGATCAGCCTCACCGGGCAGTTCGCCGCGATCGACGAGCTGCAGACCGGTGCCGAGAACGTGCGCATGATGGCGCGGCTCGCCGGGCTCTCCCGATCGGCGGCCCGCTCGCGCACGGCGGAGCTGCTCGAACGTTTCGACCTCACCGGCGCGGGCGGCCGGCTCGTCCGCACGTACTCGGGAGGCATGCGCCGCAGGCTCGACCTGGCCGCGTCGCTGGTCGGCGACCCCGAGGTCATCTTCCTGGACGAGCCGACGACCGGGCTCGACCCGCGCAGCCGCACGGAGCTGTGGGCACTGGTGCGCGAGCTGTCGGCGCGGGGCACCACGGTCTTCCTCACCACGCAGTACCTGGAGGAGGCCGACCGGCTCGCCGACCGGGTCGCGGTGCTGAACGGCGGGCGGATCGTCGCCGAGGGCACGGCCGACGAGCTCAAGCGGATCGTCGCGGGGCACCGTCTCGACCTGGTACTGGCCGATGCCGAGGCCTACGAACGGCTCGCGCCGCACGCCACGTACACCGACGCCGGCACGCTGACGGTGGGGATGCCCACCGACGGCAGCGGGGCGCATGTCCGCGCCCTGCTGGACGAGTTCGACCCGGACCGGACGAGGGTCGAGCGCTTCAGCGTCCACAGCGCCACGCTCGACGACGTCTTCCTCACCCTCACCGCCGCGGAGTCAGCCCATGTCTGAGGCACTGATCCTTACGGGCCGGACGCTGCGCCTCTCGCGCCGCCAGCCGGACGCCGTGCTCACGGCGATGATCCTGCCCGTCCTGCTGATGCTGGTGTTCGTCTACTTCTTCGGCGGGGCCATCGACACCGGTGCCGGATACACGCGCGACCAGTACGTCATGTACGTCACGCCGGGCGTCCTGCTGCTGTGCGCGGGCTTCGGCTCCGCGACCACCGCCGTGACGGTCGTCGAGGACATGAAGCAGGGCGTCATCGACCGCTTCCGCTCGCTCGACATCGGCGGCACGCCGATCCTGGCCAGCCACGTCCTCGCCTCCACTGCCCGCAACCTGGCCTCCACCGTGCTGGTCCTCGGTGCCGCGCTGCTGATCGGGTTCCGGCCCGGGGCGACCGTGGCGGGCTGGCTGGCCGCGGCGGGCGTGCTGCTGGCGTACATCGTGGCGATCTCGTGGCTGTCGGCGGCGTTCGGCCTGCTGGCCCGGTCTCCCGAGACGGCGGGCGGCTTCACGTTCCTGATGATGTTCCTGCCCTATCCGAGCAGCGCGTTCGTGCCGACCGAGACCATGCCCGGCTGGTTGCGGCCGTTCGCCGAGCACCAGCCGATCAGCCCGGTCATCGAGACGGTGCGCGGCCTCCTGCTCGACCGGCCGGTGGGTTCGGCTCCCTGGCACGCGCTGGCCTGGTGCGGTGGCATCCTGGCGTTCGCCATCGTGGCCGCCGCTGTGCTCTTCCGGAACCGCACCTCCTGGTAAGGAGGGCTCACGAACCGTCCCGTACGATCGATCAGGTGACGCACGCGGTGTACATCGCGGCCAGTGACGCCGCTACCAAGAAAGCCGCGATCGCGGTGGGCATGACCGAACTGCTCTCACGCCGGGTCGGACGGGTCGGCGTCTTCCGGCCCGTCGTACGAGCCGGACGCCCGGACCACCTGGTGGAGACGCTGCGGACCCGCTTCCGCCTCGCCCACACCGCCACCGGCGTGACCTACGAGGAGGTGCACGCCGACGTACGGCGAGCTACGGCGGACATCGTCGCCCGCTACCGGGGCCTCGCCGACCAGGTCGACGCGGTCGTCATCGTCGGCACCGACTACACCGACGTAGGCGCGCCCACGGAGTTCGAGTTCAACGCCGAGCTCGCCGCCCACCTCGGCGCCCCCGTGCTCCTCGTGGTGAACGGCCGCGGCCGCACCCCGGCGGAGAACGGCGTCGCCGTCGACCTGGCGCTGACCGAGATCAAGGCCGAGCACGCCACCGAGCTGGCCACCGTCGTCACCCGTGTCGACCCGGCCGACGTCCCGGCGGTGGCGCGGCCCGACCGGCTGCTGTTCGCGCTGCCCGAGGTGGCCCGGCTGTCGGCGCCGACCGTGCACGACCTGATGGAGGCGTGCGCCGGGCAGCTGCTGCTCGGCGAGGAACGGCTGCTCGGCCGCGAGGTCGGCGCGATCCTGGTCGGCGCGATGTCGCTGCCGAACATCCTCACCCGGCTGACCGAGGGCGCCGCGATCATCATCCCGTCCGACCGGGCCGCGGGGCTGCTGCCCGGGCTGCTGGTCGCGCACACCGCGCCCACGTTCCCCGCGCTGTCGGGGATCGTGATGAGCGGCGGGATGGAGCTCCCCGAACCGGTCGCCCAGCTGCTGGACGGCATGTCGGCCCGGCTCCCGGTGGTCATCACCGAGGAGGACACGTTCGAGACCGCCACCCTGCTGTCGAAGGTCGAGGGCAGGTTCACCCCGGAGGCCGACGGGAAGATCGAGACGGCGCTCGGGCTGTTCGACGGGTACGTGGACGGTGACGCGCTGCTCGACCGGCTGCAGGTGAGCAAGACCGCGGTCACGCCGCTGATGTTCGAGTACG
Source organism: Actinomadura fulvescens (assembly GCF_039533225.1). Taxonomy (NCBI): domain Bacteria; kingdom Bacillati; phylum Actinomycetota; class Actinomycetes; order Streptosporangiales; family Thermomonosporaceae; genus Actinomadura; species Actinomadura fulvescens. The sequence continues at coordinate 552,561 of NZ_BAAATD010000002.1, forward strand.
ACCTGCTCGAACGCGCCCGCGCCGCCCGCCGTCACATCGTGCTCCCCGAGGGCGAGGACGAACGCATCCTGCGCGCGACCGACCTTCTGCTGCGCCGCGGCGTCGCCGAGCTGACCCTGCTGGGGGACGCCGCCGAGATCGAGCGCCGCGCCGCCGTGCTCGGGCTCGACGTCGGCGGCGCCCGCGTACTGAGCCCGTTCGACCCGGCGCTGCGCGAACGCTTCGCCGAGGAGTACGCCCGTGTCCGCGCCCACAAGGGCGTCAACCTGGACCTGGCCCGCGACACGGTCACCGACGTGTCCTACTTCGGCACGCTCATGGTGCACCTGGGCCTGGCCGACGGCATGGTGTCGGGCGCCGCGCACACCACCGCCCACACGATCCGGCCCGCGTTCGAGATCATCAAGACCGAACCCGGCACCGAGCTCGTGTCCAGCGTCTTCTTCATGTGCCTGCCCGACCGGGTGCTCGTCTACGGCGATTGCGCGATCAACCCCGAGCCCGGCACCGGGCAGCTCGCCGCCATCGCGATCTCCGCGGCCGCGACCGCCGCGCGGTTCGGCGTGGACCCCCGCGTAGCGATGCTGTCGTACTCCACCGGCGACTCCGGCCACGGCGGCGACGTCGACAAGGTCCGCGCCGCCACCGCCATCGTCCGCGAACGCCGTCCCGACCTGCTCATCGAGGGGCCGATCCAGTACGACGCGGCGATCGACCCCGGCGTCGCCCGTACCAAGCTCCCGGACAACCCGGTCGCGGGCCGCGCCACCGTGTTCGTCGTTCCCGACCTCAACACCGGCAACAACCTCTACAAGGCCGTCCAGCGCAGTGCCGGGGCCGTCGCCGTCGGCCCGGTTCTGCAGGGCCTGCGCAAGCCCGTCAACGACCTCTCCCGAGGCGCGACCGTGCAGGACATCGTCAACACCGTCGCCATCACCGCCATCCAGGCGCAGGAAGACAGCCCGTGAACGTCCTGGTCCTCAACTGCGGCTCCTCCTCGATCAAGTACCAGCTCCTCGACCGGACGGGCGCGCTCGCGTCCGGCCTGCTGGAACGCATCGGCGAGGAGACCGGCACCCTCACCCACGGCTCGCGCAAGACCGAAGCCCACTACCCCGACCACGAGGCGGGCCTGCGCGCCGTCATGGACGCCTTCGACGAGCACGGCCCGTCCCTCGCCGGCGTCGTCGCCGTGGGCCACCGCGTCGTCCACGGCGGTGACCGCTTCAGCGATCCGGTCGTGGTCGACGACGCCGTCGAGAAGGCCGTCGAGGAACTGAGCCCGCTCGCGCCGCTCCACAACCCCGCCAACCTCGAAGGCATCCGCGTGGCCCGCGCGGCCTTCCCGGACCTGCCGAACGTGGCCGTCTTCGACACCGCCTTCCACCAGACGGTGCCGCCGCACGCCCACACCTACGCCGTTCCCCGGTCGTGGGCGGCCGACCTGGGCGTGCGCCGCTACGGCTTCCACGGAACGTCCTGCGCGTACGTCTCCCGCAGGGCGGCCGAGATGCTCGGCAAGCCGTACGCCGAGACCAGCACCATCGTCCTGCACCTGGGCAACGGCGCCAGCGCGACCGCCGTCTCCGGAGGCCGCTCGGTCGACACGTCCATGGGGCTGACCCCGCTCGAAGGCCTCGTGATGGGCACCCGTTCCGGCGACATCGACCCGGCCCTGCCCGCCTACCTGGCGCGCGTCGCCGGCCTGAGCCTGATGGAGATCGACGCCGCCCTCAACAAGCACAGCGGCATGCTGGGCCTGGCCGGCGCGGGCGACCTCCGCGAGGTCTGGCGCCGCGCCGACGCCGGCGACGCCCAGGCCGCCGAGGCCCTGGACGTCTACTGCCACCGCATCCGCAAGTACGTCGGCGCCTACTACGCCGTTCTCGGCCGTGTGGACGCGATCGTCTTCACCGCCGGAGTGGGCGAGAACGACGCCCGCGTCCGCTCCCGCGCCCTCTCCGGCCTCGACCGCCTGGGCATAGAAATCGATCCCGCCCGCAACGAAACCGGCTCCCGCGCCGAACGAACCATCTCGCCTCCGGACGCCGACGTGCAGGTCCTCGTGATCCCCACCAACGAGGAACTGGAGATCGCCACGCAGGCACTGGCGATCACCACTTGAGATCTACCCAAACGTGGGGGTTCCCTGACCCCGCCATTGATTACGGCACGTAAGAATCTGTCGCACACCGTAACCTTCCCCCAGAAGCGAGGCGATGCGATGAAGTCCCGTACGCACCTGGTGCTCGGCGTCAGTGGTGCCGCACTGGCGTTCATGACCTGCCTGGTGCCCACCGCCACCGCGGAGCAGCGCGCGACCTGGCGCGACACCGGCGCCCGGTTCTACTGGTACGAGAGCTGCCGCACGGCCGGCGAGGCAGGCGTCCGCAACGACGGCTGGGAGGCCTGGGACTGCAAGGGCAGCTCCGCGCCCTGGTCCAGCTACCAGCTCTGGGCCCTGAAGTAGTGAGCACCGGGCCGCGCCGCAGCATCCCGCTGCGGCGCGGTCTTCGCATTCGGCACGCGTGCCCCCGCCGCTTAAATGTGTTGCCGTCAGGGAACCGCTTTGGCAAAGTGAACGTCGAACGCAGCAAATACCGACCGGGAGGAGAGCGCACCATGCGAATGCATAGCAGTCGTCTCTCCAGTCCCGGGAGTCGCCGCCGAACGTGACGTTCTGGCGTGCCCACCGCCCGCGGACTCGGAGTCCGTACGGGCGGTTTTTCGTTTTGGAGGGTTGGCCGAGTGGTAAGGCAGCGGCTTGCTAAGCCGTCGTCAGGGTCATCCCCTGCGTGAGTTCGATCCTCACACCCTCCGCGCCGGATAGGGAAGCTGGTGCTTCCGGTGGTCTCATAAGCCATCCCCAGGCAGGTTCGATTCCTGCATCCGGTACGGCGTTCGTGGTGTAGTCGGTCTGCACGCCAGGTCGTGGTCCTGGAGGTCCCGGTTCGATCCCGGGCGATCGCCCTTATCGGAGTTGCTCGAAGTAGGCCTTCTGGGCCGGGTAATAGTCGTCGAAATCCGGCTTCGGAGTGCCTTCGCGGTAAGCCACGAGAAGATCGAGGTAGTACTCCCAGCCCGGACCCGTCTCGCCCATTCCTTCCTCGGTGGTGAGGTGGTGGATCAGCTGCAGTTCGGTGACGCCGTTGTCTTCTGACAGCCGCAGTTCGAGGCGCCAGTGACCCGCCTCGTCGGCGGCGGTGACCTCAAGGCGTTCGGGTGGTTCGCAGGCCTCGATGCGCATGTCGCTCCATGGTGCGCCATCTTCGAAACTCATGCGGACTTTGATGGTGCGGCCGGGTCCGGCGTCGCCTTCCCAGGGGCCGAACCAGCGGGCCGTTCGCTCGGGCTCGGTGACGCTGGCCCAGACGTCGTCGATGGGCGCCTTGAACGTGCGGGTGAAGACGAGGTCGCTGCCGGCGTCCGTGCGGAGGAGCCGTGCGGTGGGTCTCATGCGCTGTTCTCCTTGGGTGTGCGACGGGTGCGCTCCCGGGTCGTGCGCCGGACCTCGGTCTCCAGCGCGTCCAGGCGGTGGTGCCAGCCGGTGGGGGAGCGCAGCAGGGCGATCCACTCGGCGAGCCCGGTGAGGGGTGCGGGGTCGAGGCTGTACACGCGCTGCCTGCCCACCAGCCGGTCATGGACGAGCCCGCTCTCGCGCAGCACGCGCAGGTGACGGCTGACCGCCGGGCGGCTGATCGGAAACCGCGACGCCAGGTCACCGGCCGTGCGGGGCTCTCCGTGGAGCAGGCTCAAGATCTCCCGGCGCACCGGGTCGGCGATCGCGTTCATCACCTCGTCCATGGAGAAAGCGTAACCCATGAGTTACGCATTCGTGGAAGCGAGGCGGCGAGCGTGTCCGGATGCGGCCATTGCACGGTCGCGGCGATCGACTTACGTTCCTTTTGTTGAGTGGGACAACGTATTCCGGAGCCGGAGGCGACGATGCACCGCAGACCATCCCGGACGCTCACGGTCGGCCTGATGACGACGTTCCTCCTGGGCGGTGGTGCCGTCACGGGGGTTCGGGCGGCGGGTGCGGCGACCCACTTCGACACGCGCAAGCCCGTACGGGAACGGGTCGAGGCGCTGCTCAAGCGGATGAGCCTGGACGAGAAGATCGGCCAGATGACGCAGCCCGAGCGGCAGGCCGTCACCGGCGACGACATCACCCGCTACCGCATCGGCTCGCTGCTGTCGGGCGGCGGGTCCACGCCGACGCCCAACACGCCCGAGGCGTGGGCCGACATGACCGACGCGTTCCAGCGGCAGGCGCTCGCCACACCGCTGAAGGTGCCGCTGATCTACGGCGTGGACGCGGTGCACGGGCACAACAACGTGGTCGGCGCGACGATCTTCCCGCACAACATCGGGCTCGGCGCGACGCGCGATCCCGGGCTCGTGCGCAGGATCGGGCGGGCCACCGCGGAGGAGGTCACCGGGACGGGGCCGGACTGGACGTTCGCGCCGTGCCTGTGCGTGGCGCGCAACGACCGGTGGGGGCGGACGTACGAGTCGTTCGGCGAGGTGCCGGAGCTGCCGTCGGCGATGTCGACGATCGTGGAGGGGTTCCAGGGGCGGCGGCTGGACGGCCGTGCCTCCATCCTGGCGACGGCCAAGCACTATGTGGGTGACGGCGGGACGACCGGGGGCGTCGACCAGGGCGACACGCAGGTGTCCGAGGCCGAGCTGCGGCGGGTCCACCTGCCGCCGTTCCGGGCCGCGGTGCGCCGCGGGGTCGGGTCGGTGATGATCTCGTTCAACTCGTGGAACGGCGTGAAGCTGCACGGGCACCGCTACCTCATCACCGATGTGCTCAAGCGGGAGCTGGGCTTCTCCGGGTTCGTGATCTCCGACTGGAACGGCATCGACCAGATCGACGGGCAGCCCGGATTCACCGCGGCCGAGGTCACCACGGCGATCAACGCCGGACTCGACATGATCATGGTGCCGTACGACTGGAAGCGCTTCATCGAGGTCCTGCGCGGCGAGGTGCAGGCGGGACGGGTCCCGATGGCCCGCATCGACGACGCCAACCGGCGCATCCTCACCAAGAAGTTCGAGCTCGGCCTGTTCGAGCGGCCGCTCGCCGACCGGCGGTACCTGGACACGGTCGGCAGTGACCGGCACCGGGCGCTCGCGCGGCACGCGGCGGCCAGGTCGCAGGTGCTGCTCAAGAACGCGGGGAACGTGCTGCCGCTGAGGCGGAACAACAACAAGATCTTCGTGGCGGGCAAGAGCGCGGACGACATCGGCATCCAGACCGGCGGCTGGACGATCACGTGGCAGGGCGCGCCCGGCGCGATCACGCCGGGGACCACGATCCTGCAGGGCATCCGCCAGAACGCCGGACGGAACACCACGGTGACCTATGACAAGGAAGGCGACGGCATCGACGGCTCCTACAAGGCGGCGGTCGCGGTCGTCGGCGAACTGCCGTACGCGGAGTTCATGGGCGACCGGCCCGGCGCGATGGGTCTCGACGACGCCGACCTGGCGGCGATCGCCAAGCTGCGCGCGTCCGGCGTGCCGGTGATCGTGGTCCTCGTGTCAGGACGGCCGCTCGACATCGCCGCCGAGCTGCCGAAGTGGAACGCGTTGCTGGAGGCATGGCTGCCGGGCACCGAGGGACGCGGCGTCGCGGACGTGCTGTTCGGCCTCGCGCGGCCGACCGGCAAGCTGCCGGTGACCTGGATGAAGAGCGCCGGCCAGCAGCCCATCAACCGGGGCGACGGCAAGGACCCGCTGTTCCCGTTCGGCTACGGGCTCACCTACAGGCGCTGACACGCGAACACGGCAAACACGCGAACACGATGAACGCGCGAACACGATGAACGCGCGAACACCCTCGCCGTGCCGTCGAAGCCGGCACGGCGAGGGCTCGCGTCAGCGGAAGGCCGCCTCGCCCGTCAGCGTGCGGCCGATCACGAGGGTGTGCACCTCGCTGGTGCCCTCGTACGTCAGCACCGACTCCAGGTTGTTGGCGTGCCGCAGGACGGGATATTCGAGCGTGATCCCGTTGGCGCCCAGGATCGTGCGGCACTGGCGGGCGATGTCGAGGGCCTCGCGCACGTTGTTGAGCTTGCCCAGGCTGACCCGTTCGGGCGAGAGCTCGCCGGAGTCCTTGAGCCGCCCCAGGTGAAGCGCGAGGAGCATGCCCTTGCCGAGCTCCAGCGTCATGTCGGCCAGCTTCTGCTGAGTGAGCTGGTACGAGGAGAGCGAACGGGCGAACACCTCGCGTTCGGCGGCGTACGACAGCGCGGTCTCCAGGCAGTCGCGGGCCGCGCCGATCGCGCCGAAGATGATGCCGAAGCGGGCCTCGTTGAGGCAGCCGAGCGGGCCGGACAGGCCGCGCGCCTCGGGCAGCATCGCGTCGGCGGGGAGCCGGACCGCGTCGAGCACGAGCTCGCTGGTCACGCTGGCGCGCAGCGACAGCTTCTTCTTGATGTCGGGAGCGGAGAAGCCCGGGGTGCCGGTGGGCACCAGGAAGCCGCGCACGCCCTTGTCGGTCCGCGCCCAGACGACCGCGACGTCGGCCACCGAGCCGTTCGTGATCCACATCTTGGTGCCGTTCAGCACCCAGTCGGTGCCCTGGCGCTTGGCGGTCGTGCGCATCGAGCCGGGGTCGGAGCCCGCGTCCGGCTCGGTCAGCCCGAAGCAGCCGATCGTGTCTCCGGCCGCCATGCCGGGAAGCCACTGGCGCTTCTGCTCCTCCGATCCGTACTTCCAGATCGCGTACATGGCGAGCGAGCCCTGCACCGACACCAGGCTGCGCAGACCCGAGTCGACGGCCTCCAGTTCGAGGCAGGCCAGCCCGTACGAGACGGCGTTGGTGCCCGCGCAGCCGTAGCCCTCCAGGTGCATGCCGAGGACACCGATCTCGCCTAGCCGCTTCGCCAGCTCTCGCGCGGGGATGGCGCCCTCCTCGAACCAGTCCGCGACGTGGGGGCGCAGCTCGCGTTCGCCCATCGTGCGCACGGTGCGCTGGATCTCCAGCTCCTCGCCGGACAGCAGCCCGCCGATCCCGAAGAGCTCGAACGGGTGGACAGGCGACGACGTCATCGGATGCCTCCTCGGCTTATTTTGGATCCAGTATTGGATATTAGAATGACGCGGGACCGCGCGTCGACCCTGCGGAGGCCTGATGGGATCACTGGACGGCATCGTCGTCGCCGACTTCAGCCGCGTGCTGGCCGGGCCGTACGCGACCATGCTGCTCGCCGACCTCGGCGCCGACGTGATCAAGATCGAACGGCCCGGTACCGGGGACGACACCCGCGCCTGGGGGCCGCCGCGCGCCGCCGGGGAGGCGACCTACTTCCTGGCCGTCAACCGCAACAAACGGTCGATCACCCTCGATCTGCGCGACGAGCGCGACCGCGCGACCGCGCACGCCATCGTCGCCCGCGCCGACGTCCTGATCGAGAACTTCCGGCCGGGCACGATGGACCGGCTCGGCTTCGGCTACGAGCGGCTCCGCACGTCCCACCCCGGGCTCGTCTACTGCTCGGTGACCGGCTTCGGCGCCGCCGAGGGCGCCCGGCTCGCCGGCTACGACCTGCTCGTGCAGGCCATGGGCGGCCTGATGAGCGTGACCGGCGAGCCCGGCGGCGACGGCACCAAGGCGGGCGTCGCGCTGGTCGACGTGATCACCGGTCTGCACGCGGGCCTCGGCATCCTGGCCGCGCTCCGGCACCGGGACCGGACGGGAGAGGGCCAGCGGGTGGAGGTGGCCCTGCTCACCTCGCTCCTGTCAGCGCTCACCAACCAGGCGTCGGCGTACGTGGCGGCCGGAGTCGTGCCGCAGGCCATGGGCAACGGCCATCCGAGCGTCGCGCCGTACGAGGTGTTCTCGGCCAAAGACCGGCCGCTCGTCCTGGCCGTCGGCAACGACCGGCAGTTCGGCGTGCTGTGCGAGCGGCTCGGCCTTCCCGGGCTGGCCTCCGACGAACGTTTCGCCACCAACTCCGCGCGCGTCGCCCACAGGGAGGAGCTGGTGGCCGCGCTGTCGGGGCCGCTGGCCGCCCGGACGGCGGATGAGTGGTTCACCGAGCTGACCGGGGCCGGGGTGCCGTGCGGGCCGATCAACGATCTCGCCGCCGCGTTCGAGCTGGCCGGCCGGCTCGGCCTGGACGCCGCGCTCCGCCTCGCCGACCCCCGCCGGGACGAACCCGTCGGCCAGGTCGCCAACCCGATCACGATGAGTGCCACGCCGCCCGTCTACCGGACCGCGCCGCCGAGGCTGGGCGAGGATACCGGGGACGTGCTCGCCGAACTCGAAGGGCCGCCGCGATGACCTCCGACCTGACCCGTCCGGCGAGCCTGGCCTCGCGGCCCCGGCGGCCGCCGACCGCGCAGCAGTTCGTGCTGGCCGAGCTGCGCCGCGCGATCACCACCGGCGAGCTGCGGCCGGGCGCGCCGATCCGCCAGGACGCGCTGGCCGAGCGGCTGGAGGTGAGCCGGGTGCCGCTGCGCGAGGCGCTCAAGATCCTCGAAGGCGAGGGCCTGGTCGTGCACGAGGCACACCGGGGCTACTTCGTCGCCGTGCTGTCCATGGCCGACCTGCGGGAGATCTACCGCATCCGCGAGCTGCTGGAGGCCGAGGCGGTCCGCGTCGCCGCCGCCCACCTGACCCCGGAGGTCCTCGCCGCGCTGGAGGCCGCCCAGGACGAGGTCGAACGGGCCGGGGAGGCCGGGGACGTCGCCGCGATGGCCGCCGCCAACCGGCGTTTCCACTTCCTGCTCTTCGAACGTGCGGGCATGCCGCGCCTCGTCCGCCTGATCACGACGCTGTGGGACTCGACCGACGCCTACCGGTCGCTCTACTACGGCGGCACGCCCAACCGCGAACGCGTCGTCCACGAGCACCGCGCCGTGCTCGCCGCCATCCGCGACGGCGACGCCGACGCCGCCGTCACCTGGCTCGACCGCCACCGCGCCCACGCGGTGAGCACGCTCCAGGACGTCCTGGAATGAAGACGCCCGGCCGTCGTCAGGTCCTCGGGCTCGCCGCGGTGCTTCCGCTGCTCCCCGGATGTTCGGGCGACTCGGAGCCGCGCCGGCTCACGCTCGCGAGCGGGCCGGTGAACGGGCCGCACGCCGTCTTCGGCCAACGGCTCGCGGACGTGCTGAAGCGGCGCGGCGACGGGATCGTCCTCCAGGTCCGCACCACGTCGGCGAGCGCGGCCACGACGAGATGGGTGTAGTTGAGGTAGACGCGCGCCAACGCCGTGACCGGCTGCGGCGACGGGAACGGGCCGAGACCCACGACCGCGTCCGCGTCCGCCGCGCTGTCGCCCAGCCCCATGGCCAGGTCGGCTTGCCCGGAGCCGACGTCTCGGTGAGGTAGGTGGCGCTCGCCGCGTACTCGCCGCCGACCGACAGGCCCTGCAGCAGCCGCGCCACCAGCAGTACGGCGGCGCCGAAGTAGCCGACCTGCGCGTACGTCGGCGCGACGGCGATGAGCAGCGCGCTGGCCGACATCAGCGTGACCGTCGCGGTCAGGGCGGCCTTGCGGCCCTTGCGGTCGCCCAGCCGGCCCAGCAGCCAGCCGCCCACCGGCCGCATGAAGAAGCCGACCGCGAAGATGCCCATCGTGTTGAGGAGTTGCGCGGTGGAGTTGCCTTTGGGGAAGAACGCCGAGGCGAAGTAGACGGCGAAGCTGGAGTAGACGAACCAGTCGTACCACTCGACGAGGTTGCCGATCGAGCCGCCGACGAGCGCCCTCCACGGGCTGCGCGCCGGTCTCGGGCGGTCGTTCGGGGTACCGGAGAGCGTCGTCGTCACCGGGCTCCTCCTGCTGTTCTCGGGGTGGGCTGGAGTGACCTGCGTCACCAGAGGACACCGCAGCTTCACCGAGGTCACAAGGCCCGTACAAGCGCAGGCGGCCAGATCTAACCTGCTCTTAACACTCGTGGGCGGAGCGATCGTCAACTTTTCTGTCAAGGCCCTCCTGGTGTCCGAATCAGGCCACATGACCGGTTACTGAATGTGGCAGGTGTTCACGCATGATGGTCTGCGTTCGCAAGTTATCCACCAGGGAGGGGCTGCGGGTGAAGAAGATCATCGTGCACCGCACGGGCACCGTCGCGATGAGGGGGCCGGCCAGCGCCAAGCACTTCGGCTGACCGCATCCGCGAGACCGGCTTCCGCGGCGCGTGGTTGGGCCGCGCCGCGGAAGCCTTCCCGTTCCGTACCTGTGGAGGCTTTCGCGTGAACCGCGATCGTGTCGTCAGGATCAGCGCCGACCGCCGGTTGCGCGGCCCGTACACGGCAGGCGGCGCCCTGTTGCACACCCTCGTGCCCGAGGCGCTCGACATCGCGCCGGCGGCGGTGGCCGAGCACGACATCGAGATCCGCACGGTGGCCCCTGACCTGCGCGACCGTGTGCACGCCCGGCGGCAGCCGATCTCCGCGCACCGGCCGCGGGCCGAGCGCATCCTGGTCCCCGCGCCGCGCCGGACGTTGCGCGTCGCCAACGGCGTCGCCGAGTTCGTCCGTGACCACCTGGCCCGGTCCGGTCCGCTGACCGTCGAGCTGCTGGACCACGCCGAGGCCGACCCGGCCGACCGCGAGCTCGTCGCCGTGCTGCGCCGCCGCGTCCCGTCCGAACTGCTCACGATCACCACGTTGCGGCGCACCGGCGCCCCGCCCGGCCCGGAGCCGACCCCCCGCGAGCATGACCTGCGGGCGGACGGGCTGGTCGCGCAGGGCCTGATCGGACCGAGGCTCGGCGCCGTGCCGTGGCACCGCGAACGCGGGACCGATCCACGGCGCGCGGCCGAGGCTTACCGATTCGCCACTGAGTGGTGTCTGGAGCAGGGATGCCATCACTCGGTCGCCGAACTCGGACTGCGCGGCCTCGCGCTCGCGGACCCCGACGACGCGCCCGAGACCTGGTGGGGCCTGGTGCACGACACCGCCATCGCGCTCGGTGCGCTGGGCCGTGAGGACGAGGCGGAACGGATCCTGATGGAGGCCCGGGAACGTACCACCTCGCCGCTGTGGCATTCCACGATCGCCTACACGCTGGCGATGCACGCCACGCGCCACCACGACCCGGCGTGCCGCGACCTCGACGCCGCGCTCGGCTGGATCAACACGGGCATCGCGCTGTGCGGCCTGCTGCCGGGCCCGGCCGAGCGCGCGGTCAAGCTCGGCTTCGATCTCAACGGCAAGGCACTGATCGAGACACGGCGCGGCCGTCCCGAGTGCGCGCTGGACCTGGTCGAGGAGGCCATCGACCTGGCCGGCCGCGACCTGCCGGACGACGCCCAGCCGGTCCACAAGATGGTGCTGCGGGCCAACCGGGCCCAGCTGTACGACCTGCTCGGGCGGACCGCCGACGGCCTGCGCGAGTGGGACGCGGTGATCGCCGCCGACCCGGCGTACCCCGACTACTACATCGACCGCGGCAACCTGCTCTACAAGCTCGGCCGCGTGGCCGAGGCGGTCGCCGACTACGAGACGGCGATGGAGGCCGGGCCGCCGTTTCCCGAGCCCTACTTCAACCGTTCGCAGGCCAGGTTCGCCGCGGGCGACCTCACCGGTGCGCTCGCCGACCTCGACCATGCCCTCGAACTCGACCCCGGATTCGCCGAGGCGCATCCCAACCGGGCCGGCATCCTGGTCGCGCTCGACCGGTACGACGAGGCGCGGGCGGCCTGCGACGCGGGGCTGGCCGTCACCCCGGACGACCCCTACCTGCTCTGCGCGCTCGGCCAAGTGGAGACCGCGGCGGGCCGCCACGGGCCGGCCCGCGAGGCCCTCGACCGGGCGCTCGCGCAGGACGCGGCGATGGCCGCCGCGTGGGCGTGCCGGGGCGTGCTCGCGTTCGCGACGGGCGACTCCGCCGCCGCCGTGCGCGATCTGAGCCGGGCCCTGGAGCTCACCGACGAGGCGGACGCCGAGACGCCGGCGCTGCTGTTCAACCGCGCGCTGGCACTGCGCGCCGCGGGCCGGGAGGACGAGGCGCGGGCCGATCTGGAACGGGCCGGCAAACTGGCGCCGGGCGACGAGGAGATCCAGCAGGCGCTTGCGACGTGACGGTCATCGTGGCCGCGCGTCAGCTCGGCTCGATCGGGAACGCTTCCCACCGCGAGTCGGCGACCAGAGTACGGATCAGCTCGGCGCTGCCGCCCACATACGTCCAGTCCAGGTCGATGTCGGTCGCCACGCACCAGGCGCGGTCGTCCGGCCAGAAGAGGTTCGGCGACTGGGGGAAGAAGAAGTGGCTTCGGGTGGCCGCCCCCAGCGTCCGCGCCGCCTCCAGCGGGCCGGTGAGCACGTAATAGTCGCGCGTCGGCACCTGGATCAGGGGGGCGCTTCGCAGGTCGCCCTCGAACGTCACGCGAAGCGGGTCCGGGTCCGGCGCGGGCACCTGCACCGGATCGCCCTCCTCGCTCGCGATGGACACGACGGACGAGCCGGCGTCCTCATCGTTCAGCCAGCCGAAGCCATCCCACAGGCAGAACCAGCACCGTTCGGACGTCGTGGTGTGCGCGGCCAGCACCTCGCACAGGTGCGGCAACAGCTCCATCGGGAAGGACCCGTTCTCCGGGGGTTCGTCCCATGGCCTGGGTCCCGTCCCGCCGCCGCGAACGGGCTTGGAGATCTCCTCGAAGTACGAACGCGCATGCAGTTCGCGCCCCGCCCATTCGGCCACGCCCGCCCACCGGACAGGCTGCTCCGACTCGTCCAGCGCCGGGTGCACAACGCGGGCGTAGGCGTCGAACACCTCGGGCATCTCCAGCTCACCGATGCCCTGTTCGAGCCATCGCGCCGGAGTCAGGTCGGTGACTAGACGCGCCCGTGCGGAAGTATCGTCCATGAGCCCCACAGCAATGCAGCCTATACAGCGCCCTCTGAAGCGCAATCCGGCCGCGCGCCGTGGTGGCCGCGGGCAGAGCGGCGGCCACCACGGACGGGTTCGTTCAGCGGGTGAAGACGCCCAGGGCGTCGTAGACGTGCCAGGAGCCGATCTTCTTGTCGACGGTGAGGACGTTCTCGCCGGCCTTGAGCGCGGAGGCCGGCAGCACGAGCTCCACATACGACGGCTTGAGGGTGGTGCCGGGCACGGTGGCGTCGCCTTCCACCGAACCCCGCGTGGCGCCCCGTTCCAGCGGCACCTCCTTGATCTGGGTGCCGTTGAGGCCGAGCGTGATCGTTCCGGCGAGGGAGGCGTGCGTGTCCAGCAGCCAGATCGCCAGCCAGGTCTCGGCGGCCGGCACGGCGTCCAGGGTGAAGCGGAAGGTCGCCCGGCTCGGCTTGCTTCCGCCCCAGGAGTCGGACGGGCCGGGCTGGATGTAGCACCAGTCCGTCCCGGGCTTGCTCGTGCCGAACGTGTAGTCCACGCCGTTGGGGAACCTGGTGCGGTACTGCGCCGACAGGTTGGGCGCGAGCGCCAGCTCCAGGCTCTTGTGGTCGAACGCGCCGACGGTCGCGAGCGCCGTGCCGGAGACGGTGACCGATTCGGTGCTGTGCCCGGCGACCTCGGCGGACGGGCGGCTGCGGTTGCCCGCGGCGTCGACCACCACGATCCGGTAGTACCAGTCCTGGCGGCGGCCGCCCATGCGGTCGTGGGCGAACGAGGCGTAGACGGTCTTGGCGATGAGCGTCTCGGGACCGACCTTGAATCCCCGGGTACGCGCGCCGTAGATGGCGTAGTGGTCGACGAACGGCTTGTAGGGGTCGCCTTCCCAGCTCAGCCGGACGCGGCCGATCTCGCTTCTGGCGCGGAGCCGCCGGACGGGCCGGGGACCGGCCGCGGCGGAGGCCTCGGCGGGCAGGACGGCGAGGGGCGCCGCTGTGACGGCGGTGGCGGCGAGGCCGAGGGCCGTACGGCGGGCCAAGGGCTTGTTCCGCTTGTTCTCGGTCATCTCATCACACCTCTCGCGTCAGGCCGGGCTTGCCGGCCTCGGTGACGAAGCGGGCCGCGGTGGTGACCGGGGCGCCGGGACGGCTGACGAACTCGACGCGACGGAACTCCGAGGTGAGGGTCGTCGGCGTCATGCGGCCGGTGACGTAGCCGCGGCGGGCGTTGTAGAACTTCACGTGCGGGTTGGCCAGCCACAGCTTGGCGTAGGCGTCGCTCTCGGCGCCGTCGCCGTCGGAGCCGACCGAGCTGCAGACCAGTTCGGTGCCGATGGCGGGGGAGTCGGGGTTCTTCCAGTCGGCCTTGAGCTCGGCGGCGACCGCGCGGTGGATGTCGCCCGACAGCACCACCGGGTTGGCGATCTTGTGCTTGCGGAACGCGTTCCACAGGCGGTCGCGGTTGGCCGGGAAGCCGTCCCACATGTCGTTGCTGTAGAGCTGCCCCGGGCCGGTGTCACGGTCGATCTCGGCCATGACGACGCCGGTGGCGAGGATGTTCCAGGTGGCGTTCGACCTGCCGAGGCCGTCGTAGAGCCACTTCTCCTGCTTCGCGCCCAGGATCGAGCGCTTCGGGTCGTGCCGCTCCGGCGAGTCGTCGATCACGGCGCCCGCCGGGTAGACGTCGCGGTACTGCCGGTTGTCGAGCATGTCGATCTGGGCGAGCCGTCCCCACCTGAACCGCTGGTACAGCGCGAGGTCGGGGCCGTGCGGCTTGACCGTGCTGCGCAGCGGGAGGTTCTCGTAGAACGCCCGGTAGGCGACGGCGCGGCGGCGCAGGAAGTCGGCGGGCGGGATGCCCGTCTCCGACCACTCGTCGGCGTGGTTGTTCTGGACCTCGTGGTCGTCGGTGGTGAACACCCACGGCGCGGCGGCGTGCGCGGCCTGCAGATGGGCGTCGGCCTTGAAGAGCGAGTAGCGGAGCCGGTACTGCTCCAGCGTCACGATCTCGGTGCCGTGCTCGGGCCCGAGCGGCAGCGGCTCCTGGCGCCACCAGTTGGTCTTGGTGATGCCGTACTCGTAGATGTAGTCGCCGAGGAAGAGGACCAGGTCGAGATCCTGCTTGGCCATGTCCTGGTAGGCGGTGAAGTGCCCGTGGTACCAGGCGGCGCAGGACGCCGAGCCGAAGCGCAGCTCGGTGGGCATGGAACGGGGGTCGGGCGCGGTGCGGGTGCGGCCGACCGGGCTGATCTCGTTGCCGGCGCGGAAGCGGTAGAAGTACTCGCGGCCAGGCCGCAGCCCGTGCACCTCGGCGTGCACCGAGTGGGCCAGCTCCGGCGTGGCGAGAGCCTGGCCCCGCTTGACCACTTTCGTGAACGCCGCGTCCTCCGCGACCTCGTACCGCACGGTGTAGGGACGCCGGGGCATCCCGCCGTGGCCGTCGGCTTCGAGCGGCTTGGGCGCGAGCCGTGTCCACAGGACGACGCCGTCGGGCCACGGGTCGCCGGACGCGACGCCGAGGCCGAACGGATCGCTCGGTACCTTGCCGCCGACGTTCTCGTCGGCGGCGGCGTGCCCGGTGCCGAGCGCGAACGCGGCGCCGCTGACGCCGGTCATCGCGAGGAACGAACGGCGCCCGGGGGCGGGCAGGGGTGATCTCATGCGTGGTACTCCAGAGGGGATTGGGCCCGATCAAGGCAGCCTGGAGGGAACGATGAAACGACAGGTGAAGCCGGGTCTAGCGGAAAATGATCACTTGAGGCCGCCGGAGGTGAGCCCGGCGACGATGCGGCGCTGGAAGACCAGGACGAGCGCCACCAGCGGCACGGTCACGATGACCCCGGCCGCCATCTGCGTCCCGAACGGCTGGTCGAAGCCGTGCTGGCCGGT
The DNA here is from genome assembly GCF_039533225.1 of Actinomadura fulvescens. Classification (NCBI taxonomy): domain Bacteria; kingdom Bacillati; phylum Actinomycetota; class Actinomycetes; order Streptosporangiales; family Thermomonosporaceae; genus Actinomadura; species Actinomadura fulvescens. Next base: position 568,260 of record NZ_BAAATD010000002.1, read on the forward strand.
GAACTGGGCCACGATCACGTTGGCGGTCTTGGTGGACTGCTCGTTGACCATGCTCACCGCGATCATGTACTCGTTCCAGGCCACCACGAACGTGATGATCGCGGTGGTGAAGACGCCCGGCGCGGCCAGTGGCAGGATGACCCGCCGGAACGCCTGGCCCGCCGTGCAGCCGTCCACCATCGCCGCCTGCTCCAGCTCGAACGGGAGCTGCCGGAAGAAGACGGTCAGGTTCCACACCGCGAGCGGCAGCGCGAACGACAGGTTGGGCACGATCATCGCCTGGTAGGTGTTGATCCAGCCGATGTCGGTGAACAACCTCAGCAGCGGCACGATGAGCAGGCTCACCGGGAACATCGAGGTCGACACGATCAGCGCCAGCACCAGCCGCTTGAACGGGAACTCCAGCCGGGCCAGCGCGTACGCGGCCGACACCCCGACGATCAGGGTGAGCACGGTGGTCAGCCCGGCCACGACGAGGCTGTTGACGAGCGCCCGGACGAAGCCGTTGTCGGCGTCGAACACCGCCCGGTAGTTCTCCAGCGACCACGGCCGCGGCAGCGGCGACATGTCGAGGATGTCGTTGGTGCGGCGGAGGCTGGAGACGACCATCCAGTAGAACGGCGCGAGGCAGAACACCACGACGGCGATCATGGTCAGCGGGTCGGTGAGCCGCTTCAGCCCGCGCTGTCCTTCCCTGCGGCTCATTTCGCGGTGCCCCTTCCGAATCGGGCTGTACGTCGGGAGGTGTGGGGGGTTGTCCCCCCTCGGGGGATAAAGTCCGCGCCGAGTAGGCGGACGAAGACGTACGCGGCGAAGATGATGTAGACGAACAGGGCGATCGCGCAGGCCGCAGCCGGGCCGAACCGCAGGTTCATCGCCTCGTCCCAGGCCAGCTGCGACAGCGTCTCCACCGACGGCTTGCGGGTGCCGATGAGCACCTGCGGCACGTCGAACATGCGGAGCGAGTCCAGCATCCGGAACATCACCGCCACCAGCAGGGCCGGTTTGACCATGGGCAGCGTGATGTTCCAGAGGCGCTGCCACGCGTTCGCCCCGTCCACCCGCGCCGCCTCGTACACCTCCTGCGGGATGATCTGCAGCCCCGCCAGGACGAGCAGCGCGACGAACGGCGCGGTCTTCCAGGTGTCGGCCAGGATCACCGCGTACTTGGCGGCGGCGCCGTCGGCCGTCCAGAGCACCTCGCGGCCGAGCACGGCGTTGGCCACCCCGTCCGCCGAGAAGATCCACCGCCACAGCAGCGCGGAGATGGCCGTGGGGATCGCCCACGGCACCAGCACGCTCGCCCGGAACAGCGCCCTGCCGCGGAACGCCCGGTGCATCAGCAGCGCCATGCCCAGCCCGAGGAGGGTCTCCAGCACGACGGTCGTGACGGTGAAGAACGAGGTGTTCCAGAGCGCGTTCAGGAACCGGTCGCCGGTCTCGCCCCGGAACAGGTCGGTGTAGTTGCGCGCGCCGCTGAAGCGGGTGCCCTCGACCAGCAGGCCGTCCGCGTCGAGCTCCTCGCTCGTGGTGTGCAGCGAGTCCCACACGGCCACCGCGATCGGGAAGACGATCACGACGCCGAGCACCGCGAGGGTCGGCGACAGCAGGGCGGCCGCCAGCCGCCCCTGGCCGTCCCTGGGGCGGGATCGTCCCCTGCCGGGCCGCCCGCGGATGGCGCGGGCAGGCCCGGCGGGGGACCGCTCCGGCGGCGACCCGGTGGGGCCGGCGCCGGTGCTCGTGGAGGTCGGCCCCGTGCTCGTGGGGGCCGGCCCCGTGCTCTTGGAGGTCAACTGGGCTCCTGTGGTCCGCGTCCGGTGACGGTGGCCGCGGGTCAGTCGGTCAGGCCGGACAGCGCCGTCTGCAGGTCGGCCGAGGCCTGGTCGACGGTCTTCTTACCGCTGATCGCCGCGGTGACGTGGTCCTGGATCGCCGCGCTGACCTCGCTGTACTTCACCGCGACCGGGCGCGACCCGGCGGCCTCCAGCCCCTTCTTCAGGACGGGGAGGTACGGGTAGAGCTTGATCATCTCGGGGTCGTCGTAGAGCGCGGCGCGCGACAGCGGGAACGACTGCTCCTTGCCGTACTCGCGCTGGATGTCCAGGCTCACGATGTAGGCGATGAAGTCACGCGCGGTGGCCTGGTGCTTGGAGAACGCCGACACCGACAGGTTGTTGCCGCCGAGCGTGCCCGAGCCCGGGCCGTCCTTGCCGGGCAGCGGGACGACGTCGAACTTGCCGTTCACCTTGGACGAGCCGTCCTTGGCCGAGGCCATCGCGTACACGTACGCCCAGTTGCGGTGGAAGACGAGCTTGCCGTCCTGGAACGCGCGGCGGCCCTCCTCCTCCTTGAACGTCACGCTCTTGGAGGGGATGGTGCCCTGCTTGAAGCCGTCCACGAGGAACTGCAGACCGGCCTTGGCCTGCGGGGTCGCCACCTGCGGCTTGCCGGAGTCGTCGAAGACCCGCCCGCCCGCCGACTGGACCGCCTCGGAGTAGTTGACCGCGAGGCCCTCGTACTTGTCGTGCTGGCCGGCGTAGCAGTCGACGCCCTTGCCCTGGGAGGTCTTCTTCACCTTGGCGCAGGCGTCGGACAGCTCGGCCCACGTCTTGGGCGGGCTCTTCACCCCGGCCGCCTTCAGCAGGTCCGTGCGGTAGTAGAGGATGCCGGTGCCGGTGAGCCACGGCGCGGCGTACAGCTTGCCGCGGTACTTGCCGGTCTCCAGCGCGGTCGGCAGGAACGTGGACGGGTCGAGCTTGGACTCGTCCAGCGGCAGCACCCAGCGGCGCGCCGCGAACTCGGCCGTCCACACCGCGTCCAGCCGGATCACGTCGTAGGCGTTGGACTTGATCTGCGCGTTCTGGACCAGCTGCTGCCGGGTCTGGTCACCGTCCTCGGGCAGCTCGATGATCCGCACCTTCTCGCTCGGGTGCGCGGTGTTCCACTTGGCGACCAGTTTCTGGATGGTGCCGGTCAGGTCCTTGCCGGTGGCGAACGTGATGGGGCCGCGCGCGTCGTTCGTCGCCGGGGACGAGGAGCCCTTGTCGTCGCTCCCGGATCCACACGCGCCGAGGGCCAGCGCCAGGGCGATCGCGGTGGCCGCGGTACCCGTGAGTCGATTGGTGTTCATTGGGCCGTGCCTTTCGCGGGGGATGCGGAGGGAAGGGAGGGTGTTATGTCTACTACCGTGCCGGATCGACGTGCTCGTTCGGCCGCCCAGACCACCCGGTGGGCGGCCAGGCTCTCGCGCGCGTCGGAGGGCAGGAGGGAGGGGTCGCCGGTGGCGATCGCGGCGATGAACGCGTCGGCGAGGGCGTCGTCGGCGTCGTCGTGGCGGCCGTCGGGCGAACGGTGGTCGTCGGCCGTCTCGACCACCTCCTCCTCGCCGGTGACGAAGTCGCGCAGGGTCAGCCGCGCGCCGTCGCCCTCGATGAAGCCCGCGGTGCCGAAGATGCGGGTCTGGCGCTGCACGTACGGGGTGAACGCCGTCATGGTGAACGCCGCCGTCGCCCCGGACGGGAACTCCAGATTGACGACCTGGTGATCGACCACGTCGTTGTCGGCGGCGTACACGCACCGCCCGTACGGCCCCTCGCGGAGGGCCTCGGTGACCCCGGCCTCGGTGTGGTCGGTGGTCACCACGCTCAGCGGCCAGGCCCGCAGGTCGGGGTCGTCCAGGCAGGACAGGTAGAGCCGCTTGGCCGAATAGGGGCAGGACGACTCGACCTTGCAGTCCAGGCAGCGGTCGGCGGCGCCGGGCGGCCGGTTCTCCGGCCGGAAGTGCGACAGCCGGCCGAACGAGGAGACCCGGGCCGGGACCTCGCCCATCACGTGGATGATCCAGTCGATGTCGTGGCACGACTTGGTCATCAGCATCGGGCCGGACTCGTCCTCGCGCCGCCAGTTGCCGCGCACGTACGAGTGGGCCTGGTGCCACCAGCCGACCGGCTCCAGGTGCTGGATGCTGATCGGGGTGCCGATCCGCCCCGCCGCGATCAGTTCCCTGATCGCTGCCGTGTAGGGCGTATAACGGAGCACGTGACAGACCGCGAGCGTGGAGCCGTTCCGCTCGACGGCCTCCAGGATCGCGGCCGCGTCCGGCTCGTTGGTGGCCATCGGCTTCTCCAGCAGGATGTGGTAGCCGAGGTCGGCGAACCGGATCGCCGGCTCGGCGTGCTCGGCGTCCTGCGTCGCGATGATCACGCCGTCCGCGAGCCGCCCGGCGGCGGCCATCTCGCGCCAGTCGGCGAAGACCCGCTCGGGCGGGATGCCGTGCTCGGCGGCGAACCGCGCGCGCCGCACCGGGTCGGGCTCGGCGACCGCGACCACCGTCGCGCTGTGCTCGCCCGAGGGGGGACGCCCCCCCACGCCCCCCGTCGCGGCTTCGCCGCTGTGCTCGCCCGAGGGAGGACGATCCCCAGGGCTCCCCGGGGCTGCGTCGCCGCGGTGCGCGGTGGCCAGGGCGCGGCGCGCGTACGTGGCGCCCCGGATCCCGGCCCCCGCCACGGCGAGCGTGACCCCCGATGCTCTCATCGCGTCGTGCCTCCTGACCTGCGCCGGTATTTACGAAAGTTCATTTCGTAAGTAGGTTGCGCAATAATGTCCTCGTACCCCTGATCCCTGTCAAGAGGTTCGCGTGTCCGACATCTCTCTCCACGGGGGAGACCCGTCCGTGCTGCGGCGGCTCAACTCCGTGGCCACCCTCCGCGCGCTGCGCGGTGGCGGCGAGCCCGCGCCGTTCGAGCCGACGCTGTCCGAGCTCGCCAGGCAGGTCGGGCTGTCCCGGCCCACCACCGAGGGCGTGCTCGGCGAGCTGGTGGAGCGCGGGCTGGTCGAGGAGGTCGCGCCGCGTTCGGCCGGCCTCGGCCGTCCCGCGCGGCGCTACCGCTTCCGCGCCGAGGCCGGCCACGCGCTCGGCATGGAGATCGAGTCGCACCGCGCCCGGATCTTCGTCGCCGACCTCGACGGCGAGGTCGTCGGCGGGCACAGCGTGGACCTGGACGTGGGCTGGGAGCCGCCCGAGCGGCTCGCGGCCGTCCGTGCCGCGGTGAAGACCTGCCTGGCGCGGGCCGGGGTCGAACGCTCGGCGCTGTGGGCCGTGGCCGCCGGGACCCCGGGCGTGATCGCCCCGGACGGCACCGTGGCGATCTGCACGGTCGTGCCGGGCTGGCAGGGGCTGCACCTGGCCCGCGAGCTCGGCCGGTCGTTCTCCTGCCCGGTGTACGTCGAGAACGACGCCAACCTGGCCACCGTCGCCGAACGCTGGCGCGGGGTGGCCAAGGACGTCGACGACGTGATCTACGTGCTGGCCCAGCTGCACACCGGCATGGGCGCGATCATCAACGGCCGGCTGCACCGGGGCCGCTGGGGCGCGGCCGGCGAGGTCGGCATGCTGCCCGAGCTGGGCCTGCGCGACACCACCGCCGCCCTGTCCGGCGCGATGACGCCCGCGGGCCCCGGCGGGACCCGCGACGAGGGCGCCGGACGCGTTCTGGACGCGGCCATGAGCGGCGACCCCGAGGCGGTCGCGCTGGTGGAGCGGCTCGCCGCCCGCATGGCGCGCGGCATCGCCGCCATGGCGCTCGCCCTGGACCCCGAGATGATCGTGATCGGCGGCGAGCTGACCCACGCCGGGGACCGGCTCGTCGAGGAACTGCGGCGGCACATCCGCCCGCTGTGCCTCGGCCCCACCCGGATCGAGGCCTCGGCGCTGGGCGAGGAGGCGGTGGGCCTGGGCGCCGTGCGCCTCGCCCTGGACCACATCGACGAACGCCTCTTCAGCATCGAGACGGTCCAATAGGATCAAGGGCTCGGCGCCGTTGACGGCGGCGCGTCGTCGATCTAGCGTCCCAGACGTACTCCTTCACCACGACGGTCGAATCCTGTGCCGGGCAAAGTCAGGGGGCGCCCACTAGGAGGCGCGTAATGGCGCTACGTCCCTGCTTCCGCTCCCGCTTGCTGACCGGCTGCCTGGTCGTCGTCGTCGCCTTGGGATTGCTCGCCGCCTGGCCGCGTTCCGCCTGGCCGCGTTCCGTCTCGGCCGGTGCGCCCGCGCAACCGTCGGACGTCTACACCTACCTTGACGACCCGCAGATGGTGGCGGAAGGGCAGGAGCCACCGCACGCGATGCTCCGGCCGAGCGATCGGCGCTGGACGCGGTCGCTGGACGGGGAGTGGCGGCTCCGGATGGCCGAACGGCCCGGTGAGGTGCCCGCGGGGTTCTACCGCCAGGGGTACGACACGTCCCGTTGGCCGAGGGTGAAGGTGCCGCACACCTGGCAGAGCGACCGTCTGGACCATCCGGTCTTCCGCAACATCCCCACCGAGGTCTGGCCGGACGACCCGCCGAAGACGCCGCGCGACATCAACCCGACCGGCGCGTACGTCAAGCGCCTGGAGCTGCCCGCGGGCTGGGGCGACCGGCGTACGGTCCTGCGGTTCGAGGGCGTGACCAGCGCCTACTTCTTGTGGGTGAACGGGAAGTACGTCGGCTACGACCAGGGCGGTTACACGCCGGCTGAGTTCGATGTGAGCGCCCATGTGCGCGAAGGAGCCAACACCGTCGCCGTGCAGGTGCACCGGTGGAGTTCGGGCTCGTACCTCGAAGACGTCGACCAGTGGCGCTACAGCGGCATCTTCCGTTCGGTATGGGCGTACTCGACTCCCAAGACGTTCGTCCGGGACGCCTACATCACGACCGACCTGGACGCCTCGTACCGCGACGCCACGCTCACCGCCTCGCTGACCCTCGCCGGCGCGGGCGGCGCCAAGGGTGAGCACACCGTACGCGCGACCCTGCTCGACCCGCGCGGCAAGCCGGTGCGGCGCTTCGCGGGCAAGGTCGCGGTGACCGGCGACACGGCCACCCTGCGGCTGTCCACGCCGGTCACGAACCCGGCCAAGTGGTCGGACGAGACCCCGGACCTCTACCGGCTGGCGCTCGAACTCGTCGATCCCGGCGGACGCGTCACCCAGACCACGGGCGAGACGGTCGGCTTCCGCGAGATCGAGGTCAGGGACCGGCGGCTGCTGGCCAACGGGAAGCGCATTCTGATCAAGGGCGTCAACCGCGCCGAGACCGACCCGCGCACCGGACGGCACCAGACCAGGGCGCGGCAGGAGTCCGACGTCGCGCTGATGAAGCGGCTCAACGTCAACGCCGTCCGCACCTCGCACTACCCGTCCGACCCCTACCTCTACGAGCTGGCCGACCGCCGCGGGCTGTGGGTCGACGACGAGGTCGACATCGAGACCCACAACCTGGAGAACTGCGCGCTGCCGGCGGGCCATCCGCGTGACTGCCTCGCCGACCGCCCCGAATGGCAGAAGGCGTTCCTCGAACGGTTCCAGGCGATGGTGGCGCGCGACAAGAACCACCCCAGCGTCTTCCTGTGGGACACCGGCAACGAGGCGGGCCTCGGCGTCGCCCACCACAAGATGGCCGAATGGGCGCGGGCCGCCGATCCCACCCGGCCGCTCTACCACCAGTCCAACTCGCCGGACGGCGACGCCCCGTTCGCCCACGTCTGGGGGCCGCGCTACCCGACCCCGGCGCGGCTGGCGGCGCAGGCGCAGGTCACCACCAAACCGATCATCATGGGGGAGTACGCCCACGCGATGGGCAACAGCCTCGGCAACTTCCGCGAGTTCTGGGAGGTCGTCCGCAAGTACCCGCAGGTCCAGGGCGGCTTCATCTGGGACTGGGCCGAGGCCAACCTCCGGCATCCCCTGATCACCACCCCGGACGGCTCACCGAACAAGATCAAGACCTGGCTGCAGGGCCTGCCGAAGACCGTCCCGGGGCATCGGGGAAAGGCGCTGTATCTCTCCGGGCTGGACGACTTCGTGGAGGTCTACCGGGACCGGCGCCTCGACCTCACCGGTGACAAGGTCACGCTCGACTCGTGGGTGAAGCCCGCGCGGCCGTGGACGGGCGACTTCACGATCGTCACCAAGGGCGACCACCAGTACGGCCTGAAGATGTCGAACGAGACCACGCTGGAGTTCTTCATCTTCAGCGGCGGCGCCTGGCGGACCGTGCGGGCGCCGGTGCCCGGCGACTGGCACGACCGGTGGCACCGGGTCACCGGCGTCTACGACGGCGGCGCGCTGCAGTTGTACGTGGACGGCAAGGAGGCCGCGAACGTCCCGTACAGCGGCACCATCGCCTGGTCGTCCTGGGACGTCAACGTGGGCCGCAACTCCGAACGCATGCAGGACAACTACAGCGGCCGGATGGCCCACGGCACGATCGACGACGTACGCGTCTACGGCCGCGCGCTGACCCCCGCCGAGCTCGGCTCGGGAGCCGATCCGACGAAGGACGCGCTGCTCGCGCTGAACTTCGACGACTTCGACCGCAAGGGCTCGTTCCTGTCGAACGGCCAGAGCCTGTCCGGCGTGGACGGACTGGTGGGCTCGGACCGATACCTCCAGCCCGAGCTGGCACAGCTGGCCTGGGTACAGTCACCGATCCGCATCACCCGTACCGGCGAGCAGGTCTCGGTCGCCAGCGAGCGCGCGTTCGCCGACACCCGCGATCTCAAGCTGCGCTGGCGCTACACCGAGGGCCGCCGCACGATCCGTTCCGGCACACTCCCGCTGAAACCCGGTCCCGTGGCGGTTCCCGCCCTGCCGCCCACCTCGAACGAACGGTGGCTCACGGTCGAGGCCGTGCTGGCGAAGCGGACCTGGTACGCCCCGGCCGGGCATGTGGTCGGCTTCGGGCAGTTCGCGGCGGGCGGAACGGCGGTGCCGGGGGTTGCGACGCCGTCGAACGGGAAGGCCGAGACGACGCAGAACGGCAAGGAGATCGTCGTGTCCGGCCGCGACTTCCGGTACGTGTTCGACCGGGCCACGGGCACCCTGACGTCCATGCGCCACCAGGGCGCCGAGCTCCTCCGCACAGGCCCCGAGCTCGACGTATGGCGTGCGCCGATCAGCAACGAGACCTACACGTGGGGCCGCGCCGAGGGCGAGGACTGGCGCCTGGCCGGACTGGACCGGCTCGTCACCACCCCGACCTCGATCACGGTCACCCCCGGCGAGAAGACCACGATCGGGATCACCAGCAGGGTGTCGGCCCCCGGCCACGCCGACGCCTGGCTCGACCAGACCACGACGTACGTGGTGGACGGCGGAGGGCAGATCGAGCTGAGCCACCGGGTCAGTCCGCAGGGCCGCGTCCGAACCGTTCCCTACCTGGCCCGGGTGGGTTTCACACTGAAGATGCCCGACACGTTCAACCGTTTCTCGTGGTACGGACGGGGGCCCGTCGAGAACTACAACGACCGAAAGGACGGTACTCGCATGGGCGTCTGGTCGTCCTCCGTAGACGACCAGTACGTCTCGTACTATCGGCCGCAGGATTATGGCAATCACGATGACGTCCGCTGGGCCATGCTCACGGACACCCGCGGCAGGGGTCTCCTCGTAGGCGGTGACCTCGAAGCATCGGTCACGCCCTACGACGACCTGGACCGCGCCCTCTATCCCTTCGCCCGCGTACGCAACCCAGGCTGGAACACCTTCCACGTGAACCACGCCGTCACCGGCGTCGGGGACACTCCCAACCCCGTACGCCCCGAATACCAGGTCCGGCCGGACCGTGACCACAGCTACTCCGTCGTGATCCGGCCGGTGACCCAGGAGTCCGCCCCCCGCTGAAGATTCGAGGACCGACATGAGACTCCGCGCGCTCATCCTCGGAATTGCCCTGTCCGCCACACCCCTGTCCGCACTACCCCTGTCCGCCGCCTCGGCCACACCGGCCGCCGAGCCCGCCGCCGAGCCCGAGTTCGACTTCACCAGCCCCAGCGTCGTGGCCACCGGCCTCGCCATTCCCTGGGGCCTGGCGTTCCTGCCGGATGGCAGCGCTCTGGTCTCGGAGCGCAACAGCTCCCGCATCGTCCGTCTGCGCGCCGGCTCGCCGCCCACCGAGGTAGCGCGCCTCACCGGCGTGCGGCCCGCAGGCGAAGGTGGTCTGCTGGGCCTGGCCGTCAGCCCCACCTACGCCCAGGACGGATACGTCTACGCCTACTACACCGCCGCGAGCGACAACCGAATCGTCCGCTTCAGGCTTGCGCCGACGCCGCAACAGCAGGTGGTGCGGTCCGGTATCCCCAAGGCGTCCATCCACAACGGCGGGCGCATCCACTTCGGTCCCGACGGGATGCTCTACGCCGGAACAGGCGACGCCGCCCAGACCGGCAACGCCCAGAACCCTGCCAGCCTCGGCGGCAAGATCCTGCGGATGCGCCCCGACGGCACCGCGCCGCCGGACAATCCCAACCCGTCCTCTCTCGTCTACACGCTCGGGCACCGCAACGTGCAGGGCTTCGGCTGGGGCGGCGGCCACATGTACGCCACCGAGTTCGGCCAGAACACCTGGGACGAGGTCAACCACATCAGGGCCGGTGCCAACTACGGCTGGCCCCGTGTGGAGGGCCGGGGCGGTGAGCCGACCTACCGCGATCCCATCGTCATCTGGCGGACCTCGGAATCGTCACCCAGCGGCGGCACCGTCGCGGGCGACACCTTCTACGCGGCAGCGCTGCGCGGCACCCGCCTGTGGCAGGTCCCGCTGGACGGCCAGGGCGGCACGTCCGGCTCGCCCACCGCCGTGCTGCCCGGCACCTACGGCCGCCTCCGCGAGGTCGCCGTGGGCCCGGACGGCTGGCTGTGGATCGTCACCAGCAACCGTGACGGCCGCGGCAACCCCACTCCTCAGGACGACCGGGTGGTCCGCTTCCCGCCCAAGCAGCGCCGCTGACCGTCAGATGGCGTAGTTGCGAAGAACGGCGAGCGCCTGCGCGCCGTGCGGCCCCGAGGCCTTCAGTCTGGAGGCCTCGGGGTCGAGGCGGCGGGCGCCGACCCGGCAGAAGTCACCGGCGGGCCCGGTGATGGACGAGGGGGCGCCCGGCTCGCCGTAGGACCAGGTCTCGCCGTCCGGTGCCGTGAGCTCGCACCGGACGGGACCGCCCTCGATCCCCTCGGCGCCGAAGGCGTACGGAAGCGTGCGGTGGCCGAGCCAGGCGATGTGACGGAGCCGCGCGGTGTCGGGATAGGGGATGCCGAGCGCGTCGGTGATGTCGTGTGCGTGCGCCCAGTGCTCCGCCAGGCGCGTCGTGGCGAGCGCCGCGGGGGACAGGCGGCCCGTGATCCAGCGCAGCCGCGTGCCTTTGGGCACCGCGGCCAGCGCGCCCGGCGTGGTGAGGGCGACGGCGCGCCAGCGGGCCAGCAGGTCGGCGGGCGCTATGTCGCGCTCCGCCGCCACGATCTCGGCGGCCCGGCTGTCGACCTCGCCCGGCCGCATGACCTCGAACAGCGACTCCTCGCCCGCGATGGAGGCGGCGGCGAGCTCTTCGGTCTGGGTGAGGTGCAGGACCACGTCCGAGACGGTCCAGCCCTCGGCCGTCGACGGGTGCGACCACTGTTCGGGTGAGAGCGCGCCGAGCACGGCGTCGAGTGCCTCGTACTCGCTGCGGAGATCCGCGAAAACGTCCATCACAGGGACGATACCGAATCCCGTTCGGGATCAATAGGGCCCCGGACGCGCGTGTGCCCGCCGCCCTACACCGGCGGCGGGCACACAGGTCGTCGTCAGGCGACGATGAGCAGGGGCCGCTCCAGGAGCTCGACCAGCCGGGCCAGGAACTTGGCGCCGGTCGCGCCGTCGATGGCGCGGTGGTCGAACGAGGCGGTCACCGCCATGCGCTTGCCCGGCACGATCTGGCCGTCGCGGACGACCGGCTCGTCGCGGACGGCTCCCACGGCGAGGATGGCCGACTCCGGCGGGTTGATGACCGCCGAGAAGGAGTCGATCCCGAACATGCCGAGGTTGCTGACGCTGAACGTGCCGCCGCTCATCTCGTTCGCGCCGAGCTTGCCGTCCCGGGCCTTGGCGGCCAGCGCGCGGGTCTCCGCGCCGATCTCCGCCACGCCCTTGCGGTCGGTGTCGCGGATGACCGGGACCAGCAGGCCGTCGTCCACGGCGACCGCGATGCCGACGTGCACCCGCCGGTGGACGAGCAGGCTGTCCTCGGTGAACGAGACGTTGATCTCGGGGTGCTCGCGCAGCGCGGTGGCGCACGCCTTGACGATCAGATCGTTCACGCTGATCTTCGCGGGCGCGAGCGCCTCGTTCAGCGTCGCCCGGAACGCCACCAGCGCCTCGGCGTCCACGTCGCGCGTCAGGTAGAAGTGCGGCGCGTTGCGCTTGCTCTCGCTGAGCCTGCGGGCGGCCACCTTGCGGAACCTGGTGAGCGGCACCGCCTCGGTGTCCTCGTCCACCTTGGGCGCCGCCGTCTTGGCGGGAGCCGCCGGAGCGGGCACGGCGGGTGCCGCCGCCGGGGCGGGCGCGGCGGCGGGGACGTCCCGGATCGCGGCCTCGATGTCGGCGCGCACGATACGGCCGCCGGGGCCGGTGCCGGTGATGGCCGTGAGGTCGAGGCCATGGTCGCGGGCCAGCCTGCGCGCGAGCGGTGACGACGGCGGCCGGGAACGCGGCGCCTCGGACGAGCCGTTCGGCGCCGGGGCGGCCGCAACCGGAGCAGCGACCGGCTCGGGCTCGGGGGCCGCCGCGGGAGCGGGCTTCGCCTCGGCCGGAGCAGCGGCTGGAGCTGGGGCTGGAGCGGCCGTCGCTCCCTTCGGGGCGATGACGGCGATCGGGGCGCCGATCGCGGCGGTCTCGCCCTCGGGGACGAGGATCTTCTCGAGCACGCCGGCCTCGTACGCCTCGTACTCCATGACCGCCTTGTCGGTCTCGATGTCGACGATGACGTCGCCCACGGCGACCTCGTCGCCCGGCTGCTTCTGCCAGGAACTGATGACGCCCTCCTCCATCGTGTCGGAGAGGCGGGGCATGAGGATCTCGGTCATCGGGCGGTCTCCTGCAGACGGCGGCCGCGCGCGCGGAGAGTGTCGCGCACGGCGGTGATCAGTGAATCGGCGGAGGGCAGCGCGGCCGACTCCAGCGGCTTGGCGTAGGGGAGCGGCACCTCGGCCATGGCCACGCGGCGCACGGGGGCGTCGAGCCAGTCGAAGGCGCCCTCCTGGATGCTGGCGGCGATCTCCGCGCCGATGCCGTACGTCAGCCAGTCGTCCTCGGCGACCACGGCGCAGCCGGTGCGGCGCACCGAGTCGACGACCGTCCGCCGGTCGAGCGGGCGCAGGCTGCGCAGGTCGACGACCTCGGCGGAGATGCCGTCGGCGGCCAGCGTCTCGGCGACCTCGGTGGCCACATGGGCCATCCGCGAGTAGGCGACGATCGTGATGTCGGTGCCCGGGCGGGTCACGGCGGCCTTGCCGATCTCGGCGGGCGCGATGTCGGGGATGTCGGCGGGCAGCTCGCCCTTGGTGTTGTAGAGCGCGAGGTTCTCCAGGAACAGCACCGGGTCGTCGTCGCGGATCGCGGCCTTCAGCATCGCGGACGCCTCCGCCGGGGTGCTCGGCGCCAGCACCTTCAGCCCGGGGATGAACGAGTAGAACAGCTCGACGTTCTGCGAGTGCGTGGCGCCCAGCTGCTGACCGCCGCCACCGGGCGTCCGGATGACCATCGGCACGCTCGCCTGGCCGCCGAACATCCCGTAGATCTTCGCCGCGTGGTTGACGATCTGGTCCAGCGCCAGCAGCGAGAAGTTGATCGTCATGATCTCCACGACCGGGCGCAGGCCGAGCATGGCCGCCCCGATCGCCGCGCCGACGAAGCCCTCCTCGGCGATCGGTGTGTCCCTCACCCGGCGCGGCCCGAACTCCTTGAGCAGCCCTTCGGTGATCTTGTACGAGCCCTCGAAGACGCCGATCTCCTCGCCCAGGAGGAAGACGTTCTCGTCGCGGAGCATCTCGGCGCGCAGGGTCTCCCGGAGAGCCTGGCGGTAACTCGTCGTTGCCATAAGTCGCCCTCCTCAGGCCTGGAAAACGGGGTCGGCGGGAAGCCGGCGCAGCTCGCCCTCGACCGGCGTCGCGTAGGTGTAGTCGAACAGCGTCGACACGTCCGGGTGCGGGCTCTGGTCGGCGAACGCGGCGGCGTCCTCGACCTCGGCGGTCACCTCCACGTCCAGTCTGTCGCGCTCCTCATGGCCGAGCAGCCCGGCCTCCTCCAGCTCCAGCGCCATGCGCGCCAGCGGATCGGCGGCCTTGAGGGCCTCCTTCTCCTCCTTGGACCGGTACCGCGCGGGGTCGACGACGGAGTGACCCTTGAGCCGCAGGCTGGTCGTCTCCAGCAGGTAGGGCTTGCTCTCCCGCCGAGCCCGCTCCACAGCGACCTTGGCGGCCTCGTGCACGGCGACCACGTCGTTGCCGTCCACTCGCGAGCTCTCCATGCGGTAGGCCGCGCCGCGCCGCCACAGCTCGGGCTCGGCGGCGGAGTTCTCCACCGTCGTCCCCATGCCGAGCCCGTTGTTGACGATCACGAAGACGACCGGCAGGTCCCAGAGCGCGGCCATGTTGAGCGACTCGTGGAAGGCGCCGATGGCGGCCGTTCCCTCACCCATGTGGCACATGACCACGTCGTCGCCGCCCTTGTACGAGACCGCCAGAGCCGCTCCCGTGGCCAAGGGCAGCTGCCCGCCGACGATCCCGTAGCCGCCCAGCAGCCGGGCCTCGGCGTCGAACATGTGCATCGACCCGCCCCAGCCCTTGGACACGCCGGTCGAACGCCCGTACAGCTCGGCCATCACCCGCCGCGCCTCGATGCCCTTCGAGAGGGCATAGCCGTGCTCGCGGTAGTTGGTGAACAGGTAGTCCGTAGGCCGCAGCGCCGACATGAGACCGACCACAGTGGCCTCCTCACCCAGGTTCAGGTGGCAGTAGCCGCCGATCTTGGCCTCGGTGTAGGCGCGCGCCGCGCGTTCCTCGAACCGCCGAATCAGCAGCATCTGCCGGTAGTAGCCGACGAGCTCGGCGCCCTGCGCCGTCTTCCGCGGAGCCTTGGTGCGGCTCCTCGCGCGCGCGGGCTTCGCCTTCGTGATCTCAGCCATCGGATCGTCTCTTCCTGCGAGGGGCGTGGCGCGGGATCACCGGCCACTCATCGATCATCATTGATCAATGATCGATCATATGATTCTAACCCCGTGTGTCAAGAGTCACTTCTGGCCGTACCTCTACGATGTACTGCGTGAACGCCGCGACCGACGCTCCGCTGCTGCGCGCAGGACTCTCCCACCAGATCCGCGAATTCATCGTGGACGGGATCTCCACGGGCCGCTGGGCGCCCGGTGAGCGCATCGTCGAACGCCGCATCGCCACCGAGCTCGGGGTCAGCCAGGGCCCGGTTCGCGAGGCCCTCCGCCAGCTTGAGGCCCTCCGCCTGATCGAGTCGCTGCCCAACCGCGGCGCCCGGGTCCGCGCGTTCACCGAAGAGGACCTTGCCGAGATCTTCCCCGTCCGCGCCGGCCTGGAGCGCACCGCCGTCGAACTGGCCCTCCCGCACCTCGCCGGACGCCTCGACGCCCTGGAAGCCCAGAACCAGCGCCTGGCCGAAGCGGCGGAGACCGACGATCTCCAAGCCCAGATGCGCCTGTCGATCGACTTCCACCGCGAGATCGTCGAAGCCGCGGGCAACCGCCTCCTGATCTCGGTCTGGGAGTCCCTGGGCATCGAACTCTGGACGACCCTCTCCCTGCGCATCCACCGCACCGAGATCTATTCCAAATCCGCCGAGCACGCCCAGCTCATCGAGGCCTTCCGCCGCGGCGACCCCGCCGCCCCCCAGCTGCTCCACGACCACGTCATGAACTACGCCCCATAAGCACCCGGGCGAGTTTCCGTTGTTTCCATACGGGACCGGCTAGGGCAATCCCTGGGCTCGTCCCTGGGGCCGCCCCCAGGTCCGTACGCGTAGCGTGACTGCGCATACGGCCACCTGGAAATGGGGGTGCGAGCCTCGTGACCTGGCGATCTGCAACCGCTTCTTCGGGGGCGTTCACGAGACGCCGGCTCCGCGGCGTGAACCGCGCGTTGAGCGGACGGCCACCGCAGCCCGTTCCACCGCTCCGCATCCGCTTCAGTTCTCCCGACGGCGAAGTCAAAGGCCGGCTCAAGGTCGATCGCCGTGGCCGGGTGCGACTCAGCAGAGGCCGTGGCCTGTTCGCCGACCTCTCCATAACGGGGGACGCCGCAGCTCTCGAAGACCTGCTGACAGGAGGCGATTTCTCAAGCGCGGAGTCATTTATCGACGAGGGTCGCATCGCTCTTCAGGGCAAGGTGTCGGCGTTCATTCCGACCCTGGTCCATCTCGACTCGGTCCTGGGCGGGCGACCCAACGGACAAGAACAGGAAGGGAACCATGTCGGACGCTGATCGAGCCACCAGGCGACGGCTCCTGGCCTTCGCCGCCTTCGCACCCGCCGCTGTCGCGCTGCACGCGCACACCGGCACCGCGCAGGCGTCCCCGGCCACGTCGAAGGACCCTGACCGGTATATGAAGGGCCTCATTCCGTGTGAGGACTCGATGGTCATGAGCGGGCAGAAGACCGCACCGCACAACGGCAGGCCCGAGAAAGTCGAGCGGGCGCCGCGGCTGAAGCGCGGGATGGCCCGGCTGTCGACTGCCCAGCGAAAGGAGATCGCCACCTGGGGAGATGTACCCGTACCCAACCAGATCGCTCGCTATAGGGCACAAGCAGGACGGAACTGACGATGACCCACTGGGACGGGATAGCGCGCAAGGGCTACATCACCCTGCACCACACGGCCACGGCCAGCAGCGACACGACCAACCACACCGCGCCGTCGGACTGCTCGACGATCGGGTACGACTTCCAGGTCCTCGCGGACGGCACCATCTATCCGGGCGGGAGGAAGTTCGAATCTCCCGGCTGCCACGGACGATCCTGCAACTGCAATTCGACGGGAATCGCCCTGACCGGATGCTTCGGCGGCTGCAGCGGCAATACCGGGAACGCCTACCCGACGACGGCCCAGGAATGCGCCGTCGGTTACATCTGGGCGCACACGGGAATTCCGTCGGGTCCGGGGAAGATCAAGCCACATCGCTGGTGCGCCTTCGAAACGCCCTGCGACACCCCGGGAACGAGCACCGTGTGCCCGGGCACGAATCTCACCGGCAATGGCGGCGCGGCCAGCGACTATTTCAACCAGGCCGGAATCGATATGCGCAACAGGCTTGACGCCAAGCGCAACCAATACGCCGGCTGCGACGCCTGTGCCTGCACCTGAGGCCGACTGTCATGGCCATGCGCAACCTTCTCGCGCCACCGGCCGGGTGGCCGCGCCGGGCCGGACGGCCGGCGCCGGACCGCGACAGCCTCTATGACTCCTGGGTCAGTGAGCATGGGCGAATCGCGGTCTACCGGGCCAAGCCGCCTTTCGAGACTTTCTGCTTCCTCATCGAGGCGCTGTCGCATTCGGGCAGATACAGCAGGCGTCTCTGGCTGGTCTTGGCGGACGGTCATCTGGTCATCAGGCCGGACGGCCTGACAGCCCCGCTGCGCAGATCACTGATCCGCGGCGAGGCCGTCAGAATCGAGGACGTCCTGGCGGCCTCAGGGGCCACGGCGGAGGTGTTCGGCAATTGAGCGCGATTCTGGTGATCGTACCGGCCATCGTGTTCGGCTGGGCGGCGATCCGCAAGATCATGGATCCGGGAGAAACCGAACAATGGCTGGCGGATCTCGGATTCATCTGGGCGACGCGCAGATTCGTGCGGCTGATAATCGGCGCCGATCTGCTCGTGGCCGGGGCGCTGATCGCCGCCCCCCGGCTGGGTGCCGCATTGGCGCTCGCCTATCTTCTGGCGTCCATTCCATTCATCGCGCGCGGCCGGGCCGTCGGCACCGGCTGCAGCTGCTTCGGGAAGCGAACCGATTCGTATCTGACGAGCAGCTGGAGGAACGCCGCGCTGGCCGGCGTGATCCTGGCCTGGGCCACGGGCGCCGTCGTCGCGCCCGGGCCATGGCGGGAACAGGCCTGGCCGGTGAGCCTGAGTATCGCCGTCGCCGCGACCTACATCGCCTTGGCAGGCGTGCGGAAGGTGTTCGTACGTGACTGAAGTTACGCTGATCATCCTGGGCATAGGCGTGGTCGTGGCCATCGGCGCGGTGCTGCGCCTGGGCAAGCGGCTCACCGAGGTCGAGGACGAGGCGCGGCTGATCAAGACCTCGATGGCCGCGGAGCATGCCCGGGACCACGCGGACCACTCTCACGACGGCCTGGCCGGGCTGAAGGCCGGCGAGCCCGTGCCGGCCGAGTTCGCGCCCCTGATCCCCGCCGGCACCTGGACCCTGGCGCTCGCCCTCGACGCGGACTGCGCGTTCTGCCGGGGCACCGTCGAGCGCTGGAAGGATCTCGCCGAGGAGGCCGGCCCGGCGCACGCGATGGTCATCACCGATGTCTGGCCCGCGGAGGACCCCGCGTGGGCCCGGCTGCCCGAGGACGCCGGCGTGCGACTCGGCCCCGGCGCCCTCGCGACGATCCCGACCCCGGCCGCGGCGATCATCTCGCCCGACGGCACGGTGGTCGCGGCCGGGCCGGTGGAGTCGTCGTACGAGCTCGACGTCATCGTCAGCGAGGTCAGCGAGCTGGCGGCCACCGCCGGGAAGGGGGCATCGGGATGACGATGCCGACTCCGCGCCATGCCTCGTCGCTCACCGACTCCATGGCCACCTCGCGGATCCTGCTGCGGCCGGTGAACGACGGTGACCTTCCCCTCCTTTATCACCTGTCGACCGATCCGGCGTCGGGTTACCGATGGAGGTTCTCCGGGGTGGTGCCTCCGTTCGAGCACTTCCGCAACCAGCTCTGGGAGGGAGTGCTCGTCCAGTTCGTCGCCGTGCACCGCCCGACGCAGGAGGCGATCGGCTGGGTGGTCGCGCTGAACCCCGACCAGCACAGCGGGCATGCGGGGGTCGGCGTGACGATGCTGCCGGAACACCGGCACAACGGGACGGGGCTGGAAGCGACGGCCCTGCTCATCGACTACTGCTTCCGGGTGTGGCGGTTCCGCAAGATCTACCTGGAGTCGGTCGAGTTCAGCTTCGCCACGTTCGCGCATCTCGGGACCTCGGCGTTCGAGGTCGAGGGTGTTCTCCGGGATCACCACTACTACGACGGCACGTACTGGCACCAGTACATCATCGCCATCTACCGGGAGGCGTGGACGGAGTTCGGGCGCCCGCTGCTGCGCAGGCTGGGCGACGCGGAGAAGGCGGAGGTCGGGTCATGACGACGCTCAACGGGGACCTGGCACAGGCCGAGACGTTCGTGGCGTGGCTGTTCCGCGGAATGAGCATCGAGCCGATCCGGGAATGGCGGCTGTCGGACCGGCTGGTCGAGGATCTCGGCCTGGACTCGTTCGACCTCGTCGAGATCAGCGCGATTCTCGCCGACCTCGGCACCTGCGTGGAGAGGCTGGAACTCGGTCCGGACAGCACGCTGCACGATCTGTTCGATCAGTACGTCTCGGCGACGAGCGCGGTCCGGCGACCCGGCCGGGAATGAAGGCGGGGAATGGAGGGCAGGTCCGCGTCCGCGCTCAAGGGCATCGGGCTCTCGCTGGCGGAGACGGCTCGCGAGTCCGAGGGGCGCGTGTCATTTGTCGGCGAGCGGGGAGAAGTGGCGCTCGCGGTGCCGTGGCGCCACCTCTTTGACCGGGCCGAACGAGCCGCCTGCGGCCTGCGAGCCTTGACCGGCCCGTACCGGCGCCCGGTGGCGGTCGTCGGCTCCCTTTCACCAGAGACCATCGTGGCCATATTCGCGGTGCTCTTCACCGGCCGCCCTGTCGCGGTCGTGCCACCGGCGCACCATCGACGCCGCAAAGGCCCGGTGCCGGCGAACGAGCATCTCCTCAGCAGGGCGGGGCTGGTCATCATGGCCGAGCCCAGCGCGGAGCCCTTCGGCCGGGCATCTGGAATCCGTACAACGACCGTGGCCGCACTGGAGAACGCGGCCTCTGGCGTGCGCACCGTCGAGCCCGCCGCCGCTTCTGAGATCGCCGTGCTGCAGCTGAGTTCCGGCACCACGGGCGGGCAGAAGGTGCTGGGCCTCGGCAGCGGCGGCATCGAGGCCAACCTCCGGGCGATCAGCACGCGGATCGGTGCGCACCGCCATGACCGGTTCGTCTCGTGGTTGCCCCTCTATCACGACATGGGGCTCTTCGGCATGCTGCTCCTGCCCGCGCTGCTCGGGGCCGACGCCGTCTACGTGCCGACCGAGGTGTACGCGAGCAGACCGCATCTCTGGATGGCGGCGGCAGGGCGGTACGGCGGGACCCTGCTGTGCGCGCCGAACGCCGCGTACCGGGCGGCGGCGCGATGCCTCAGCAGGGACGACGGCATCGATCTCGGCTCGGTGCGCGCCGCGTTCTGCGGTGCCGAGCTGGTGCGGGCCGGGGACCTGACGAGCTTCACGGCCGCCGCCGCGCCGCTCGGGCTTGACCCCGACGTCGTCTCCGGGTGCTACGGACTCGCTGAGGCGACCCTAGCCGTGACGATGTGCCGGCCGGGCAGCGGACTGGCGGCGGTGCGGCGGACGGGCGAGCGCCTCGACGTCAGCTGCGGTCCGCCGCTCGATGGCGTTGACGTCCGCGTGGGCAAGCCGGATCGGCCCTCCGCCGGCCCCGGCGACGGCATTGGCGAGGTCTACGTCAAGTCGCCGTCGCTGTTCCGGGAGGCGTACGGCGCCGAGACCATGAAGGCGGAGGAGTTTCTCGATTCCGGCTGGCTGGCTACCGGCGATATCGGCTACCTCCACAACGGAGAGTTGTATCTGCGCGGCCGGAGTAAGGACATGCTCAACGTCGCTGGGCGCAATATCCCGCCGGAGGATGTCGAGGACGTCGTCGCGAATGTCGCCGGTGTACGGCGAGGCCGGGTGGTCGCGTTCAGAGTGGACGACGCGGGAGGAAGAGAGCGCGTCGTCGTCATGGCCGAGCCGGCCGGCGCGGCCGGCGACCATGCCGATGCCGTACCGGGGCTTGAACGCGCCATCAGGGACGCCGTGGCGGAGAGCTGCCGTATCGGGCTGAGAGACGTTCGTATCGTCCCGCGCGGTTCCATCGAGAAGACGACCAGCGGAAAGCTGCGCCGCCGCGTCATGCGCGACTCCTATCTGACCTACATGGGAGTCGCCTAGCATTCATCGGCTCGGATGCTCGCCGTCAGTTTGGCGGCGAGGCCGGCGCGCGAGTGCACGTCGAGCTTGGTGTACACGTTGCCGAGGTGGTATTCGATGGTCTTGACGCTGACCACCAGCCTCCTGGCGACCTGCTGGTTGGTCATCCCGTCCGCGACGAGGCGGGCGACCGCGCGTTCCCGGGCGGTCAGCCGCGCCGGGTGCGCCCCCGCGCCGCCGGACCGGCGTTGCCCGCAGGCGGCGAGTTCCCTGTCACAGCGTTCCAGATAGGGCGCGGCGTCCAGAAGTTCGAGGCTCACCCTCGCCGCCTGGAGCCGTTCGGCCGCGATAGTGCGCTTCCCGCGGCGGCGGAGAAACGCGCCGTAGTCCAGGTCGAGCCGCGCTCTGTCGAAGGGGCAGGGCACGGACGCCGCGTGCTGAAGGCCTGAACGGTACGCGGCCGCCGCCGCCTCGGGGGCGTTGCGTGCTGCCTCCAGGTTGCCCCGTACGCGCATCGCGGCGGCCAGTGCGGAGCGGCGTTGATGGGCGGCGGCCAGTTTCTCGTAGGGAACGAGCGCGGCCTCGGCACGATCGAGCTGCCCCATGGTGATGAGACCGTCGACGACGAGGTCATGCCAAGGCAGGACCGCGGGATCGAGGGCTCGCTCGCCCAGTTCGAGCAAGGGCGCCAGCTCGGTCGCGAGACCGTGGGCGTCGCCGTGGGCGGCGGCGAGGTGCGCCTGTCCGGTGGCCGCGGCGAGCATACCGACGCTCACGCCGTGATCGGCCATGTCGCGCGCGGCGCGGAGGTGAGCGGCGGCTTGTTCGTCCTGACCACGGGCGGCGGGCACCAGTGCGGCGATCCCGTGCGCGACGGCGGTGACCCAGATCCGGCCCATGTCGCCGGCGAGCGAGGTCGCCGTCTCGGCGTGCACGGCGGCGTCGTCCCAGCGGCCGAGGCGGTATTCGGCGAAGCCGAGCAAGGCCGTGGCCGCCAGCCGGAACGGCGCCGACCGCTGGGCGGACGCGGCCACGACATCGGAGAGCTCGTACACGGCCCGCTCCAGGTCATCGGTCAGCGCCAGGAGCAGGCCACGGCCGAGCAGCGCGTCCAGTTCCTCGGCGGTCGCCACGGCCGGGGCGGGCAGGCACGCGGTGATCCGCAACGCACGCTCGATCTCGCCGCGTCCGACCAGGCAGAGGAGATGACCGGTCGCGAAGAGATCGGCGGCCCGGCGCTTCGGCGCGAGGGCGCGCGACCGTTCGGCCCAGCGCAGGCCGTCCTCGCCGTGGCCCCGCATGAGCGAGGTGAACGTCCGCTGTTCGGCGATCCGCGCCGCCGGCTCCGGGTCCTCGTCCGGGTCGCAGCGTTCCCAGGCGTCGGCCAGCAGGGTCGCCGCCTCGCGTGCCCGCCCGGTGGCGGTGGCCAGAGCGCCCAGCGCGTACCGGCGCACGCAGGAGTCGGCATCGAGGTCCAGGCCGGCGATCAGCGCGGTCGCCTCGGCGATCCGGCCGTCGCACAGCGACGCCTCCACGGCCTCCGCGGTCAGCCGTGCCCGTTGCTCATCGGTGACGGCGAGCCGGGCCGCGTGCGACAGCCGCTCCGCGGCCTCCGCCCACCGGCCGGTGGCCGCGGCGCCCCGGCCCGCCTCGACGAGCTCGGACACCAGGCCCTGATCGGGCAGGTCGGCCGCCCGTACGCGATGGCGCAACCGGTCCGCCTCGCCACCGGCCAGCTTCGCCGCCAGGAGATGGAGCTGGACGCGCTGGGCCGGACCGAGGCCGTGGTACACCGCGGCATGCGTCAGCGGATGCGCGAAACAGATCTCAAGGCCGCCGCGTGCAGGCCGCTCGGTCAGCAGCCCGGCCACCACGGCGTTCTCAAGGGCGTGCAGCGGATCGTCGACCCCTGCGAGATCGGCGGCTGCCGAGAGCGAGGACGCCAACCCCAGAACGCTCGCCGCCACCACGAGGTCGCGGGAATCCTCGTGGAGGTCCGCCAGACGTCCGAGTACACGCCGTGCGTACGAACGCGGCGCCGGCAACGGCACGGACAGGTCGCCGAGCACCTCTGCCGGATTCTCCTCCAGCAGGCTGCGGACATGGAGCGGATGCCCGCCGGTATGCGCGTGCAGCCTGGACGCCGCGTGCGGGGACAGCGCCGTCCCGCCGAGGTGGCCGCTCAGCGCGCGAACGTCGGCAGGCCCGAGACCGCCCAGGCGGAGCCGCAACGCGCTGTCATTGGTCATCAGCCGGCGCAGCGCCGCCGGCGGGGGCGGGCCGGTCGCGCCTCGGGTGATGACGATCGCGAGGACCCGGCCGGCCGGGCTCCGCCGGAACGCGAAGGTCAGGGCCTGCACGGAGGCGGCGTCGGCCCAGTGCGCGTCATCGACCACCACGACGATCGGACGGTCGCCCTGGACGTCGCCGAGCATCTCCAGCAGAGCCCAGCCCGCCGATATCGGGCTGGTCCCCTCGGCGTCATCGCGGTAGGGCGCCGTGAGCGCCGCAAGCGAGCCGGACACCGCCGCCGGAAGCTGACCGGCGAGCTGGGCCAGCACGCCATAATCCAGCGACGTCTCGTTCTCATCGCCGACCGCACGCAGCACGCGAACCTCTTCGGCCGTACGAAGAAAGTGCTGGACCAACGCGGTTTTACCGATCCCCGGCGGCCCTTCGACCGACACCAGCCGCGGTTCGCCCAGGCGAGCCGGCTCCAGCTGCGCCCCTAGAAAGGAAAGCTCGGGACCGCGGCCGACGAACGACATTTCGGTGCCCCATCATCGCTTGGCGTACGAGCCGAAATCTGCTCAGGCCCCATAGTGGCCGGGCGTTCTCAACATCGATCTTTACGTTGCCTTGCGATCAATTCTTCCCATGGTTCACTGGGAAGATCCGTTGCCCGCCTGCGGGCGGAACGCGCCCGGCCCCCCGGGGAGGTCCGGATGGAGTTCTTTCTGCTGGGACCCGTACGCGCGAGCGTCGCCGGCCGACCGGTCAACATCGGTGTGCGCAAGCAGCGGCTCCTGCTGGCCGTGCTCTGCCTTGAGGTGAACCAGGAGGTGGGCACCGAGCGGCTGATCCGGCTGCTGTGGCCGCAGGGCCCGCCCCCGACGGCCCGCGGGATGGTCCACACGTATGTCAGCGGCCTGCGGACCACGCTGGCCAAGACAGGTGCGGCCGACCACGGGATCAGGATCGAGCGCGGGCGCTCGGGCTATGTCCTGCGCTGCGACCCCGGGCGCATCGACGTGCACCGGTTCCGGGCACTGGCCGCCGAGGCGCGCGCCGGCTCCGACGACGAGCACCGGGTGACGCTGCTCGGCCGGGCGCTGGCGCTGTGGCGCGGCCCGGCTCTGACCGGCGCCGGCGACGAGCAGGCGCGTGCCCAGCTCGCCGGTGGTCTGGAAGAGTCGCGGCTGAACGCCACGGAGGACCTGGTGGAGGCACGGCTACGCCTCGGCCGCCATCACGCGGTCCTGCACGAGCTGCTCGCGCTCGTCGCCGAGCATCCGAACCGGCCCCGCCTGACCGGTGCGCTGATGCTCGCGTTGCATCGCGCCGGTCGTACCGCCGATGCCCTGGAGGTCTACCAGGCGATGCGGCGGCGGCTGCGCGAGGACCTCGGCCTGGATCCGCCGCCCGAGCTGCGGGAACTGCACGTCGCCATGCTTCGCGGCGATCCCGGCCTGGCGGCCGGGCAGGGCGCGGGCCCAGGCCCGGGCACGGGCCCCGCCGAGCCCGCGCCCCGGCAGCTGCCGGCCGATCTGACCACCTTCACCGGGCGGAACACCGAGCTCGACCAGCTCGAACGCGACAGCCTCGCCGGTGACGCGCCGCCCGCGGTGGTGATCAGCGCGATCGACGGTATGGCCGGTGTCGGCAAGACCGCCCTGGCCGTCCATGCCGCCCACCGGCTGGCCTCCCGGTTCCCCGACGGGCAGCTCTTCGTGGACCTGCACGGCTTCACCCAGGGCATGGCGCCGGTCGACCCCGTCGACGCGCTCGACGGGATGCTGCGCGGACTGGGAGTGCCGGGCGAGCAGATCCCGCCCTCCGGCGAGGGCCGTGCCGCCCTGTACCGCACCCGGCTGGCCGACAAGCGCATGTTGATCCTGCTGGACAACGCCGTCTCCGAAGGACAGGTCCGGCCGCTGCTGCCGGGCGCCCCCGGCTGTCTCGTGCTCATCACCAGCCGGGTCCGCCTGACCGACCTCGACGACGTACGGCCGCTGTCGCTGGACGTGCTGCCGCTGGAGGACGCGGTGATCCTGTTCACCCGGATCGCCGGCCACGACCACCCGCGCCACCTCGTCGCTGAGATCGCCGAGTTGTGCGGCCGGCTCCCGCTGGCCGTGCGCACCGCGGCGGCCCGGCTCCGGTCGCGGCCCGGGTGGACCGCCGCCCATCTGGCGCAGCGGCTGCGCGACCACGAGCACCGGCTGGCCGAGTTGCATGCGGGCCGGCGCAGCGTCAGCGTCGCCATCGACCTCTCCTACCACCAGCTCGACCCGCCTCGGCAGCGCCTTTACCGGTTTCTGAGCCTGCCTCCCGGGCCGGACATCGACGCCTACGCCGCCGCTGCCCTCGCCGGCACCGCCTTGGCCGAGACAGTGCGGCTGCTGGACGACCTCGTCGACGAGCATCTGCTTGAGGAGCCGGCGGCCGGCCGGTTTCGCTTCCACGACCTGCTGCGGGCCCACGCCGCTCAGGCCGCCGCCCGCGAGGAGACCGAACCCGAACGGCGGGCCGCGCTGACCCGGCTCCTCGACCACTACACCCACACCGCCTCGTTCGCGATGAACGTCGTCTACCCGCACGACGCCGACAACCTGCCGCGCGTGTGCGACGCCCCAGGACCGACACCGGACATCGGCGAGAAGCCGCGAGCGGCGGCGTGGCTGGACGACGAGCTCACCAACCTGCTGGCGGCGGCGCACTGCTCCGGCCACGGCAAGCCGCACCACACCCTTCGGCTGTCCACGATCCTGCATCGCCACCTGCGAACCCGCGCCGACTACACCCGGGCGGCCGAACTCCACTCCCACGCTCTCCGGACGGCCCGGGAGATGGGTGACCGCACCGGCGAGATCGAAGCGTCGTGGCGCCTCGGTTACGCCGAATGGTTCAAGGGCAACTACGCCCTCGCCGAAGCCTCGTTCCGGCAGGCGTTGGAAACGGCGGACGCCACCGGCCACCGCACCGGAGCGCTCAACGCGCTCCACGGGCTGGGCCACATCTACCTCATGCAGGGCCAGCATGAGACAGCGGCGGACTGCTACCGGCAAGCCCTCGAACACGCCCGCGGCATCGGTCACCAAGCGGGCGAACTGGAGGCACGGTGGGGTCTCGGCCACATACATCGCCTCCTGGTGCTCCCGGACGAGGCCGCCGAGCACTTCGAGCGCGCCGTGCAGATCGCGCGCACCATCGGCCACCACGAAGGAGAACTCAACGCCCTGTACGGCCTCGGGCACGTCCGCCGCCTCCAGGCCAGGAACGACGCCGCACTGGACTGCTACCAGCAAGCCCTGGACATCGCCTACGCCACAGGCGACCGGGTAGGAGAAGCCACCGCGCTCCGGGGCCTCGGTCACATCCAGCTCAAGCAGGGCCTCCACGGCCGAGCCGCGGACTCCTACGAGCGTGCTCTGGACGCCGCTCGGGCCACCGGCCATCGGTTCAGTGAGGTCAACGCGCTGCGCGGGCTAGGCCACGCTCACCTTAGGCAGGGCCTTCACGACAAGGCCGAGGACGATTTCCGGCGCTCGCTCGACCTGGCGCTCATCATGGGCGACCTCAACGGGCGGCTGCTGGCCCAGCACGCTCTTGGCCTCAGTTGCCAGGCGCACGGGAAGCCGGACGAGGCGTTGGCCCATCACCAGGCCGCACTCGACCTGGCCCGCGAACTGGCCCACCCCAGCGACGAGGTCAATGTCCTGCACGGTCTTGCGCGGACGCACCGCGACCTCGGAGACCATCAGCAGGCCCGAGCCCTGTGGCGACAGGCTCTCGTCCTCCTGGGCGACCTGCCCGTCGCCCAGACCGAAGAGATCAGCGCCGACGAGATCCGTGCCCACCTGGCCGCCCTCCCGGACTGAGCGGGCCGGATGGACCGGCTCAGGTGCCGTAGGCGCGGATGAGCTGGGCTTCGGCGGTGTCGAGGTAGGCGCGCAGCTCGCGTTCGGCGGCGGTGGTGTCGCCACGCTGGACGAGGTCGACGAGCTGGCGGTTGCGGGCCAGGTACGGCTCGTGGAAGTCGCGTGGCGAGACCATCTGGTGGAAGGCCAGGCGCAGCTCGGCCAGGAGGTGGCGCACCATCTCGTCCACCCGGGGGCTGCCGCACAGCGCGGCGATCGCCTTGTGGAACCGGATGTCGGCCGTGCCGACTTCGGGCCAGTCGCCGGCCGCCGCGGCCCGTTCGCCCGCGGTGACCGCCGCGTCCAGGCGTGCCAGAGCTTCGGGTGGAGCCGTGGCAGCGTTCCGGAGGCCCTCGCATTCGAGGATGCGGCGGGCGCGGTAGATGTCGGCGACGTCGCCGGCGGTCAGGGTGCGCACGAACACGCCCCGGTTGAACTCGTGCACGAGCAGCCGTTCCTTGACGAGCAGGCGGAACGACTCGCGCAGGGTGTTGCGGGAGACACCGGCGGCCTTGCCCAGTTCCTCCTCGGGGAGGCGGGCGCCCGGCACGAGGAGCCCGGCGGTGATCTGGTCGCGCAGGAGGTCGGCGACACGCGCGGCCGTGCTCGACCGGTCGAGGTCGTCCCGGGCCGCCGCGATCCTGTCGAGCCATGCCTCCGGCGCCGCCGTCATCGGCCTTCCTTCCCCCCGGTCAGACAAGGTGTCCCGCCAGCGTAGTCCTCTTTGGCCGAAAAATGTATCAACAAGGGGATTGATGGATTGTTGAACAATCCCTACTCTGTGCGAAAGGCCGCGACTCTCCACCAAGGAGCAGCCATGACGGACGGAACCACCAAGGAACAGGTCAAGCCGCCTTCGGCCGCGCCTCGTGCCGCGCTGCTCGGCGCCATGTTCCTGATGGCCACCAGCGCCATCGGCCCGGGCTTCATCACCCAGACGACCGTCTTCACCGCCAAGCTGGGCGCCGCCATGGCGTTCGCGATCCTGGTGTCGGTGCTGGTCGACATCGCCATCCAGATGAACGTGTGGCGCGTGGTCGGCGTGTCCGGCCGCCGCGCCCAGGACCTCGGCAACAGCGTGCTGCCCGGGGCGGGCTACCTGCTCGCCGTGCTCGACGTCTTCGGCGGCATCGTCTTCAACATCGGGAACGTGGCCGGCTGCGCGCTCGGGCTGAACGCGCTGCTCGGGCTGGACGTCAAGATCGGTGGAACGGTCTCCGCGGCGTTCGCGGTCGCGATCTTCCTGATCCGGCGGGCCGGGGTCGCCATGGACCGGATCGTGATCGCGCTCGGCGTGCTGATGATCCTCATGACGCTGTACGTGGCGATCGTGTCCGGGCCGCCGCTCGGCGACGCGCTCACCCAGACCGTGCTGCCGGAGGAGGTCGACTTCCTGGTCATCACCACGCTGATCGGCGGCACCGTCGGCGGCTACATCGTCTACGCCGGAGCGCACCGCATGATCGAGTCCGGCGTACGGGGCGAGGAGAACGTCGCGCAGATCACCCGCAGCTCGATCAACGGCATCCTGATCACCGCGGTGATGCGGGTGCTGCTGTTCCTGGCGGTGCTCGGCGTGGTGGCGGGCGGCGTGAAGCTCGCCGCGTCCAACCCGGCGCCCTCCGCCTTCGAGCACGCGGGCGGCGAGGTCGGGCTGCGCGTCTTCGGCCTCATCATGTGGTCGGCGGCCATCACGTCGGTGATCGGCGCCTCGTACACCTCCGTCTCGTTCCTGGTGTCGTTCTCCACCTGGATCGAGCGCAACCGCAACTGGCTGGTGGTCGCGTTCATCGTGGTCTCCACCGCCATCTACCTGGCCATCGGCAAGGCGCCCGTCACCCTGCTGATCCTCGCGGGCGCGTTCAACGGCCTGATCCTGCCCTTCGGGCTCGGCCTGATCCTCTGGGTGGCCGCCCGGCGCCGCGACCTGCTCGGCGGCTACCGCTACCCGCTCTGGCTGCTCGGCATAGGTGTCGCGGCCTGGTGCCTCTCGCTCTACCTCGGCTGGAACGCCCTGTCCGGCATCGCCGACCTCTGGGAGTGACCGTGCGCATCGACCTGAACGCCGACCTCGGCGAGAGCTTCGGCCGCTGGGAACTCGGCGACGACGAGGCCCTCCTCGACGTGGTGAGCAGCGCAAACGTGGCGTGCGGCTTCCACGCGGGCGACCCGACCATCCTGCGCCGCACCTGCAATCTCGCCGCCCGGCGCGGCGTGGTGATCGGTGCCCACACCGGCTACCGCGACCTCGCGGGCTTCGGGCGGCGTTACGTGGACGTGCCGCCGGCGGAGCTCGCCAACGACGTGCTCTACCAGCTCGGCGCCCTCCGGCAGTTCGCCGACGTCGCGGGCACGCGCGTCGCCTACATCAAGCCGCACGGCGCGCTCTACAACGCGATCGTCCACGACAAGCGGCAGGCCGAGGCGGTGGTGGACGCGGTGCTCGACTTCGAGCCCGGCCTGACCGCGCTCGGCCTGCCCGGCTCGGCGTGGCTCCGCCTGGCGGCCCAGGCGGGCCTGCCCGTCATGCACGAGGTCTTCGCCGACCGCGCGTACACACCGCAGGGCACGCTGGTCTCGCGCCGGCTGCCGGGCGCTGTGCTGCACGACCCCGCCGAAGTGGCCGAACGCTGCCTGCGCATGGCCACCGAGGGCGAGATCGTCGCGATCGACGGCACCGTCCTGCCCGTGCGAGCCGACTCCATCTGCGTGCACGGGGACACCCAGGGCGCGGTCGACCTGGCGCGAGCCGTCCGCACGGCGCTGACCGAGGCGGGCGTCACGATCGCCCCGTTCGCCCTGGCACCGGTCTGAGAATGCGCATCCTGCCCAACGGGGACGCGGCCCTGCTCGTCGAGCTGCCGGGCCTCGACGAGATGCTCGGCCTCTACCACGCCCTGGCGGCCGGCCCGCCGCCCGGCGTCGTGGACCTGGTCCCGGCGGCCCGCACGCTGACCCTTCACCTGGCGCCGGAGGCGGACCGCGAGGCCGTCACCGCCGCGATCCGTTCGGCCCGCGGACGTCCCTCGGGGGCGACGTCCGCGGGCACGGTCGAGATCCCCGTCGTCTATGACGGCGAGGACCTGGCCGACGTGGCCGAGCTGACCGGCCTGACCCCCGAACAGCTGGTCGCGGCTCACTCCGGCACCGTCTGGCAGGTGGCCTTCACCGGTTTCGCGCCGGGCTTCGGCTACCTCGTCGGAGGCGGCCTGAACGTGCCGCGCCGCCCCACCCCGCGTGTCCGCGTCCCCGCCGGGTCGGTCGCCCTCGCGGGCGAGTTCACGGGCGTCTACCCCGTGGACTCGCCCGGCGGCTGGCAGCTGATCGGCCGTACCGGCGCCGTCCTCTGGGACCTGGACCGTGACCCGCCCGCCCTGCTCCGACCCGGCACGCGCGTGCGCTTCGTGGCCGCATGACCCTCGAAGTGATCGCCGCAGGTCCGTTCTCGACCGTCCAGGACCTGGGACGCCCCGGCCACGCCGCCCTCGGTGTCGGCGCCTCAGGCGCAGCCGACCCCGCTGCCCTCCGCCTAGCCAACCGAGCCCTGGGCAACGCGGAAGACGCAGCCGCCCTGGAAGTGACGCTCGGCGGCCTGACGCTCCACTCTCACATCGCCGTCTACGCGATCGTGACAGGCGCCCCGGCCCCCATCACCGTGAACGGCCGCGCCGAACCCCCGTACGCCCCGTTCTTCATCCCGAAAGGCGCGGAAGTCCATCTCGCGACACCGCCGACCGGCCTGCGCAGCTACCTGGCCGTACGCGGCGGCATCGAAACACCGCGCATCCTCGGCTCCCGTTCCACCGACACGCTCGCCAAACTCGGAACCCCGCTCGCCCCTGGAACGGTCCTCCCCACAGGCAAAGCGGCCATCCCCCCGAACATCGACGTCCTCCCCGTCCAGCCCCCGCCCGCAGGAGACCTCGACCTCCACATCACCCTCGGCCCCCGCGCCGACTGGTTCACCGAAGAAGCCCTCCGCACCCTCACCTCGCACCCCTACGAGGTGACCGCCCAGATCGACCGCGTGGGCATGCGCCTGACCGGCCCGCCGCTGACCCGCGCCCGCACCGGCGAGCTCCCCAGCGAGGGCATGGTCACCGGCGCCCTCCAGGTCCCGCCGTCCGGAACGCCCGTGCTCTTCCTGGCCGACCACCCCCTGACCGGCGGCTATCCGGTCATAGCGGTCGTGACGATCCCCGACATCGGCCGCGCCGCCCAGGCCCGCCCCGGCCAGCGCCTCCGCTTCCACGCCTAACGCGAGAAGCAAGCCCGATGCATCTCCCGCAACCGCTCCGCGAACTCCTCGACCGGCCCTTCGACGACCACCTGCGGTGCGACCTCCCGCACCGGCAACGGCCGGACGGGCGGCGGCCCCACCCCGATCTCTTCCAGCCATGCCATCAACTGCGCCGACGAGGCCGCGTACACGATGCGTCCCAGCCCGACCCATCCATGAGCGGCCGCGCACATCGGGCAATGCTCACCCGACGTGAAAACCGTCGCCTCCGCCCGTTCCCCGGGCGTCAGGTTCGCCGCCGCCCACCGAGCCAGCTCGAACTCGGGATGCCGCGTCCGATCCCCGTCCGCGACCCGGTTACGGTCCTCCGCCAGCCGTTCACCCGCCCCGGAGACGAGCACGGATCCGAACGGCTCGTCCCCAGCCGCGAGCGCCTCCCCGGCCAGCTCCACCGCCCGCCGCAAATGCCCCAGCTCAATCTCAGAGATCATGCCGTCAGGCTAACGATT
The DNA here is from genome assembly GCF_039533225.1 of Actinomadura fulvescens. Lineage (NCBI taxonomy): Bacteria > Bacillati > Actinomycetota > Actinomycetes > Streptosporangiales > Thermomonosporaceae > Actinomadura > Actinomadura fulvescens. Next base: position 600,218 of record NZ_BAAATD010000002.1, read on the forward strand.
CCCACGCTCAGACGATGACGCCGCGGTGTCGGCTGCGCCGGCATCGGACTTGGCTGCCTCGATGGCCTCGTAGTAGCCGGGTTGATTGGTGGCGACCACGGCCAGGCTCCACCGATGGAGTAGGCGCTTGAGCTTTTTGTACTCGCCCAGATCGTCCCGTGCTGCCGCGACGGCTTCCTGGTACTGCCTCAGGAACACGGGGCGTTCCCGCTCAGGCAGATGCCGCATGATCACCTGTGGATCCTGCGGATCCTCGGCATGAGGGGGCTGGGCGCTCATGGGCCAAGCGTAGGGCGTCGGGGTCAGGCGGCGAGGGTGTAGGGGTCGGTGGCTCGGGCGGGGCGGCGGGCTTGGATCAGGGTGGTGGTGAGCATCGCGGCGGTGAGGAGGGCGGCGGCCACCAGGGCGTCCAGCCAGTAGTGGTTGGCGGTGACGACGACCACGAAGAGGGTGACGGGGGCGTGCGCCGCGACGAGCCAGCGCCAGCGGCTGGAGGAGACGCGCAGGACGGCGAGCGAGACCAGGAGGGCCCAGCCGACGTGGAGGGACGGCATGGCGGCGTACTGGTTGGCGATGCCGTCGGCGGCGGCCGGGTAGGCGGAGGGGCCGACGGTGAGCATGGTGTCGGTCATGCCGAGGCCCGCCAGGCGGGGCGGGGCCAGGGGGAAGAGGACGTGGACGGCCATGCCCGCGGCGGTGAGCAGGACGAGCTCGGTGCGGATGCGCTTGTAGTGGTCGCGGTGGCGGATCCACAGCCAGACGAGGAGGGCCGCGGTGCCGGGGAAGTGCACGCCGACGTAGTAGAGGTTGGACAGGAGCGCGGTGTGCTCCCAGTGGAGGACGAGGTTCTGCAGGGTCTGCTCGTTGGGCAGACGGAGCGTGCGTTCCAGGTCCCAGAGGCCGGAGGCGTTGGCCATGGCCTGGGCGACCCCGGTCTCGACCAGCGTCCGGCCCCACTTGTACGCGGCGAACAGCACGAGCAGGAGCGTCACCTCGGTGAGGAGGGGGTGCACCCCGGATCGTGGGATGCGGATCGTCAGGTTCGCCATGTCCTCGTCCTCCGTGTTCGGCCGCTGAACACAACCTTGATCGAATCAGGTGCCTCGGACATTGGGCCCAGCCCGCCTGATGCGGGAGGGTGAGCCCAGGAGGCGGGGTGGGGATAGCTCCACCTGTTGTGTCGTGGGTCACGCCGGGACTAGAGTCGAAGCGCTTCGACAGATCGGAGAGGGTCATGCTGGTCGCCGGGGTCGACTCGTCCACGCAGTCGACGAAGGTCGTGCTCTGCCGCGCCGAGGACGGCGCCGTGGTCGCGCGGGCGTCGGCGCCGCATCCGGAGGGCACCGAATGCGATCCCCGGCACTGGTGGGAGGCGCTCGGCCGGGCGCGGGAGCTGCTCGAACGCGCGGACGCGGTGTCAGTGGCGGCCCAGCAGCACGGGATGGTCGCGCTGGACGAGGGCGGCGCGGTGGTGCGGCCCGCGTTGTTGTGGAACGACACCCGGTCGGCTCCGCAGGCCCTCGCCCTTCGGGAGGAGTTCGGGCGCCGGTTCTGGGCCGAACGGGTGGGGAGCGTGCCGGTCGCCTCGTTCACGGTGACGAAGCTGCGCTGGATGGCCGAGCACGAGCCGGAGAACGCGCGGCGCACGGCGGCGGTGCTGCTCCCGCACGACTGGCTGACCTGGAGGCTCGGCGCGTCCGAGTACGTCACCGATCGAGGTGACGCGTCCGGGACGGGGTACTGGTCACCGGGCGGCTACCTGCCGGAGTTGGCGGGCGCCGCACTGGGCCACGAGCCTCGGTTGCCGAGGGTCGCGGCGCCCGGCGAAGCGGTGGGGGAGACCGGGTGGGGCGCACTCCTGGCGCCGGGCACCGGCGACAACATGGGCGCTGCCCTGGGGCTGGGCCTGCGGGACGGAGACGTGGCCGTGTCGATCGGGACCTCGGGGACGGCCTTCGCGGTCGCAGGGAAGCCCGCGGCCGATCCTGGTGGGTTCGTGGCCGGGTTCGCCGACGCGACCGGGCGGTTCCTGCCTCTGGTGTGCACGCTGAACGCGGCGCGGGTGTTGTCTTCGGCGGCCGAGCTCACCGGCACCGACCTGGACGGGCTTTCGGCGGCGGCCTTGGCGGCCGAGGCCGGGGCGGGCGGGCTGACGATGCTCCCCTACCTGGACGGCGAGCGGACTCCTGACCGGCCTGACGCCACCGGTGTGCTGGCCGGTCTCACCACCGCGAACGCCACCCGGGAGAATCTCGCGCGCGCCGCGGTCGAGGCGTTGCTGTGCTCGCTGGCGGATGCGGTCGATCACCTTGCCGGGCAGGGCGTACGGCCGCGGCGGACGTTGCTGATCGGTGGCGGCGCACGGTCGGCGGCGGTCCGGGCGCTGGCGCCGGCGATCCTGGGGACGCCCGTGATCGTTCCCGAGCCCGAGGAGTACGTGGCGCTCGGCGCCGCCCGGCAGGCCGCCTGGGTGCTGGCCGGGACGGCCGAGCCGCCGGACTGGCCGGAGGCGCCCTCGACCCGGCACATCGCCGGCCCGGCGGACGCCTCCGACGTCCGAGCCCGATACGCGGCGCTCCGCGACGCGTCTACCTGAAGGAGAAGACCGGTGAACGACTACACCCCGCGGCCGGAGGACAGGTTCTCGTTCGGCATCTGGACGGTGGGCTGGCAGGGAGCCGACGTGTTCGGCCCCGGCACGCGGGCGCCGATGCCCGCCGAACGCGCGGTGCGCGAGCTGGCCGGGCTCGGCGCGTACGGCGTCAACTTCCACGACAACGACGTGTTCGCCTTCGAGGCGTCCGCCGCCGAACGCGACGAGCGGATCAGCGCCTTCCGCAAGGCGCTGGACGAGACCGGGCTGGTCGTCACCACGGCCACCACCAACCTCTTCTCGCATCCGATCTTCAAGGACGGCGCGTTCACCGCCAACGACCGCGACGTCCGGCGCTTCGCGCTGCGCAAGGTGATGGACAACCTCGACCTGACCGCCGAGCTGGGGGCCCGGACGTACGTCTGCTGGGGAGGCAGGGAGGGGGCCGAGTCCGGCGCGGCCAAGGACGTCCAGGTGGCGTTGGACCGTTACAAGGAAGCCTTCGACGTGCTCGGGCAGTACGTCACCGACCAGGGACACGACCTGCGGTTCGCCATCGAGCCCAAGCCGAACGAGCCGCGCGGCGACATCCTGCTGCCCACGGTCGGCCACGCGCTGGCGTTCATCGAACGGCTCGAACGGCCCGAACTCGTCGGCGTCAACCCCGAGGTCGGCCACGAGGAGATGGCGGGCCTCAACTACGCGCACGGCCTCGCGCAGGCGCTGTGGCAGGGCAAGCTCTTCCACATCGACCTCAACGGCCAGACCGGCCCGCGCTACGACCAGGACCTGCGCTTCGGCGCGGGCAACGCCCGGGGCGCGTTCTGGGTGGCCGACCTCATCGACGGCAGCGACTACGACGGGCCGATCCACTTCGACTTCAAGCCGCCGCGCACCGAGGACGACGCGGGCGTCTGGGAGTCGGCGCGGGCCTGCATGCGCAACTGGCTGATCCTGCGCGAGAAGGTCCGGGCGTTCCGCGCCGACCCCGAGGTCGACGAGGCGCTGCGCGCCGCGCGGGTGGACGAGCTGGCCACGCCGACCCTCACAGAGGGGGAGGGCTGGCGTGCGGTCCGCGACTTCACGCCGGACATCGACACGCTCGCCGCCCGGGGAGCCGCGTTCGAACGGCTCGACCAGCTCGCGCTGGAACACCTCTACGGCGTGCGCTGACATCGAGCTGGAACGGCGCTCTGCCCTCGGGAGGCTCCGGGCATAGGCTCCCGTTCATGCTCATCTCCGGCCAGACTCTCGGCGAACGCTACCGGCTGGTCGCCCCCCTCGGATCCGGGGGCATGGCGACCGTCTGGCGCGCGGACGACGTCGTCCTGGAACGCGCCGTCGCGGTCAAGGTGCCGCGTGAGGGCTGGCCGGAGGAGTTCACGCGGCGGCTCCGGCTTGAGGCGAAGGCCGCCGCCCGGCTGGCCCATCCCAACATCACCGGTGTCTACGACTACGGCGAGGAGGGCGGCCTGCCGTACGTGGTGATGGAGCTGCTCGACGGCGGGAGCCTGGCGGCCCGGCTGGCGGCCGGGCCGCTGCCCTGGCCGGAGGCGGCGGCCGTCGGCGCCCAGCTCGCGGACGCCCTGGCGGCGGCGCACGCGCTCGGCGTGGTCCATCGCGACGTCAAGCCCGCGAACGTCTTCCTCACGCCCACCGGGGTCAAGGTCCTGGACTTCGGCATCGCCTTCACCGCATCGGCGCGCCATGACGGCCCGCTGCTCGGCACGCCCGCGTTCGTCGCGCCGGAGCTGCGGACCGGTGCGGACCCTACGCCGAGCGCCGACGTCTACTCGCTCGGCGTGACGCTGATGGCCGCGCTCACCGGCGAGCCCGCCGGGACCACGACGGATGCCCGCCCGCTCGACGTGCCCGCGCGGATCACCGACCTGCTCACCGGCTGCCTGGCCGATGATCCACGGAAACGTCCCACGGCGGCGGAGGTGGCGGCGCAGCTGCGGCGCGCGGCAGGGCTCCCGGTGGCCGAGACGCCGCGTGGACGGGACGGAGCGGAGGCGCCGGCACCGCCCCTCGACCCGCCGACCAAAGTCCTCGCCGGACCGGCGGCGAGGCGGCGACCGGTCCTGATCGCCTGCGGTGCCGTCGCCGCGCTGGGCCTGTCTGCGCTGGTCGTCGGACTGCTCCAGACCGGCGCCGGACGTACGGGGGCCACGCCCCGCACACCGTCGCCGTCCACGTCAGCCGCCGGCTCCACGAGCTGCGCCGTGGCGTACGCGGTCACCGGGCAGTGGCCGGGCGGCTTCCAGGCCGACGTGCGGATCACCAACCTCGGCACGTCCGCGATCGACGGGTGGCGGCTCACCTGGACGTTCCCTGGCGACCAGCGGATCACCCAGCTCTGGAACGGCGCCCAGGTCCAGCACGGCGCGGAGGTGACCGTGACCGCCGCCGACTGGAACCGCAGGCTCGGGCCGAACGGCACGGCCCAGTTCGGCTTCCTCGGCCGGGCCGGTGACGGTGACCGGGGCGGCAGGCCGGACCGGTTCACGCTGAACGGCACCGACTGCGGCCTGGGCTGATCGGCGACTCTGTGGGAGCGTTCCCATGACGTCATGCCTGGTCGGACGGCATGCGCTCGAACGATCTTCGGCGTCCCTATTGTGTGCCGGGTCACTCCGGCCGTAGCATTCCCGCAATCGAAGCGCTTCGACAGCCCGCCAGGGAGGTCGCGGGGCGCGGCACACCGGGGATACGACCCACCCCCCTGGAGGACCCCATGTTCAGAGGTAAGGGAACGGCTCTGCTCGCGGCTCTGGCCGCGGCGTCGCTGACGCTGGCGGCGTGCGGCGGAGACGACGGCGGCGGATCGGACGCCAAGGAGCTGCGGCTCTGGCACTACGAGACGCCGGACAGCGCCATGGGCGTCGCCTGGAGCCAGGCCATCAAGGAGTTCGAGGCCACCCACCCCGGCGTGAAGGTGAAGTTCGAGGAGAAGGGCTTCGAGCAGATCCAGAAGACGGCGCCGATGGTGCTCAACTCCAAGGACGCGCCGGACCTCCTGGAGTACAACAAGGGCAACGCGACCGCCGGGCTGCTCTCCAGGCAGGGGCTGCTCACCGACATCAGCTCCGAGGTCACCGAGCGCGGCTGGGACAAGCTGCTCGGCCCCGGCGTGCAGACCACGGCCAAGTACGACGCCAAGGGCACGATGGGCGGCGACAAGTGGTTCGGCGTCCCCAACTACGCCGAATACCTGCTCGTCTACTACAACAAGGACCTCTTCAAGAAGCACGGAGTCAAGGTCCCGGCCACGTTCGCCGAGTTCACCGCCGCGCTGGACGCGTTCGTCGCCAAGGGCGTCACCCCGCTCACCAACGCCGGCGCCGAGTACATGGCCCACCAGTACCTCTACCAGCTCGCCCTCACCAAGGCCGACCGCTCGTGGGTGGACGCGTTCGAGCGCTACACCGCCAAGGCGAACCTCAAGGACGCGGCCTGGACGTACGGGGCCACCACCTTCGCCGACTGGGTGAAGAAGGGCTACATCGCCAAGAACTCCGTCGGCCTCAAGGTCGAGAACGCCGGCACCGACTTCATCTCCGGCAAGTTCCCCATCATGTTCTCGGGCAGCTGGTGGTTCGGCCGCGTCAAGTCCGACGCCAAGTTCGACTGGGACGTCTCGACCTGGCCCGAGGCCAAGATGTCGCCTGGTTCCAGCGGCAACCTCTGGGTGGTGCCCAAGGGCTCCAAGAACAAGGACCTCGCCTACGACTTCATCGACATCACGATGAAGAAGGGCACCCAGAACGCGCTCGGCAACGCGGGCGGCATCCCGGTCGCGGCCGACACCTCGGCCATCACCGACGCCAAGGCCAGGAAACTCATCGAGAACTTCACCACCCTCGCCCAGAACGACGGGCTGGCGTTCTACTCCGACTGGCCGGTGACCGGCTTCTACGACAAGTGGGTGTCGGAGACGCAGAAGCTCATGAACGGCAGCGGCTCGCCCGACGAGGTCCTCGGCACGCTCCAGCGGTTCTACGACAACGGCCTGCCCAAGTGAGGACTGATCGCAAGGTCGCCTACCTGCCGTACCTCGCGCCCGGCCTGGTGCTGTTCACCGGTGTCATCGGGATCCCCTTCCTGATGAACATCTACACGAGCTTCACCGAATGGCCGGGTGTGGGGACGCCCGAATGGGTCGGCCTGGACAACTACGCCAAGCTGGCGGAGGACGGCGAGTTCTGGGCCTCGTTCCGGCACAACGCGCTGGTCATCGTCGGCATGGCGATCGTCCCGACGGTGATGGGCCTGGTGCTGGCCGCCGCGCTCACCGACCTGATCCAGCGGCACTTCGGCCCGCGCGTGGCCAGCGTGCTGCGCGCGTGCCTCTACCTGCCGCAGGTGCTGCCCATCGTCATCGGCGGCATCGTCTGGAGCTGGCTGCTGGCGCCCGACAACGGCGCGGTGAACGAGCTGCTGGAGGCGGCCGGGCTCGGCTCGCTGGCGCACGACTGGCTGGGCGACCCGAGCACGGCGCTGCCCAGCGTGCTGGTGGTCATGGTCTGGATCCAGATCGGCTTCCCGCTGGTGGTGTTCATGTCGGGCCTGCAGCGGGTCGAGCCGTCGCTCTACGAGGCGGCCGAGATGGACGGCGCCTCGTGGGCCCGGCGGTTCTGGCACATCACGCTGCCGCAGATCCGGCCGGAGATCTTCGTCGTGCTGCTGTGGACGACGATCGCGGCGCTCAAGGTGTTCGGGCCGATCTACGTTCTCACCAAGGGCGGGCCGGGCGGCGCCACGAGCGTGCCGTCGTACTACTCGTACCAGAACTTCTTCGACAAGACCGAGGTCGGCTACGGCTCGGCGATCTCCACCGTGCTGACTCTGGTCATCATCGCGCTCACGGTCGTCTTCCTGCGCTTCCAGCATCGTGACCTCGGGGAGGAGGAGCGATGACCGCGATCATCGCCGAGCCCGCGCCGGACCGGGCCGCCTCGTCGCGCGGCCCGCGCCGCGACCCGCGCCGGGGGCGGCGGCGCCGGCGCGGGCCGTCCGCCTACGCGGTGCTGGCCGCCCTCGCGGCGCTCGCCGGCATCATGCTGATCCCGTTCGTCGTGGTCGTCTTCAACGCGCTGAAGACCCCGGCCGAGTACGCCGAGGACGGGCCGCTCGCCCCGCCCGGCGGCGTCCACCTCGACGGGATCACCGACTTCTGGGAACGCGTCGGCTTCGGCCAGGTGCTGCTCAACAGCGCGCTGATCAGCGGTTCGGTGGCGGTGCTCGCCGTGCTGCTGTCGGTGCTGAACGCGTACGCGCTCGGCATCGGCCGGATCAAGGGCCGGACGTGGATGCTGGCGCTGCTGCTGCTGGCCAACACGCTGCCGCAGGAGGCGCTGGTCTATCCGCTCTACTACCTGGCCAAGCAGCTGAACCTGTACGACACCCGGATCAGCGTCATCATCGTCTTCACGGTCATCCAGAGCGCGTTCGGCACCTACCTGCTGTCGTCGGTGCTCGCCACGTTCCCGCGACCGCTGCTGGAGGCCGCCCGCATCGACGGCGCGAACCGGTGGCAGATCCTGTGGCGCGTCGTCTTCCCGGTCGTCCGCCCGACGATGTCGGTGCTGCTGGTCTTCTTCTTCATCTGGACCTGGAACGAGTTCCTCATCCCGCTGGTCTTCCTGATCTCCCAGGACAACCAGACCGTCTCGGTGGCCCTCGGCGTGCTCCAGGGCCAGCGGATGATGGACGCCACGATGTCGAGCGCCGCGTCGCTGCTCGGGCTGATCCCGACCGTCGCGTTCTTCCTGATCTTCCAGCGCACGCTGTCCCGCGGCCTCACGGCAGGAGCCATCAAGTAAATGAAGTTCAGCGACGGCTACTGGATGATGCGCGAGGGCGTGCACGCGGTGTTCCCGGCCGAGGCGTTCGACTGCGTGACCGGGCCCGGCTCGTTCACCGTGCACGCGCCCGCCGAGCGGATCCGCCACCGCGGCGACCTGCTCAAGGGACCGGTCGTCACGCTCTCGTGCGCGTCGCCCATGCCCGACGTCATCGGCGTCACCATCACGCACTTCGCGGGCGAGCGGCGGCTCCGGCCGGAGTTCGAGCTCCTCGCCGACGGGGCGAGCGGGGTGACCGCCGAACTGGCCGACGACGCGGTGACGCTGACCTCGGGCGCGTTGACCGTACGGGTGAACCGCGGTGAGGACTGGCGCGTCGACTTCTTGGCCGAGGGGCGCCGCCTCACCGGCAGCGGGTTCAAGGCGATGGCCGTCATCGACACCGACGACGATCGCCATTACGTGCGCGAGCAGCTCGACCTGGGCGTGGACCACCATGTCTACGGGCTGGGCGAACGGTTCGGGCCGCTGGTGAAGAACGGCCAGGCCGTGGACATCTGGAACGCCGACGGCGGCACCAACAGCGAGCAGGCCTACAAGAACGTCCCGTTCTTCCTCACCAACGGTGGTTACGGCGTTTTCGTCGACCATCCGGGCCGGGTGTCGTTCGAGGTGGCGTCGGAGGTGGTCACCCGGACCCAGTTCAGCGTCGAAGGGCAGTCGCTCCGCTACTACTTCATCTACGGCCCGACGCCCAGGGAGATCCTGCGCAAGTACACCGCGCTGACGGGACGTCCGGCCCGGCTTCCGGACTGGTCATACGGGCTGTGGCTCTCGACCTCGTTCACCACCCCCTATGACGAGGAGACGGTCTCGTCGTTCATCGACGGCATGGCCGAACGCGACCTGCCGCTGAGCGTCTTCCACTTCGACTGCTTCTGGATGCGCGAGTACAACTGGTGCGACTTCGAGTGGGACCCGCGGGTGTTCCCCGACCCACCCGGGATGCTGCGCCGCCTCAAGGACCGTGGCCTGCGCGTCTGCTTGTGGATCAACCCGTACATCGGGCAGCGCTCACCGCTGTTCGCCGAGGGCAAGGCCCGCGGCTACCTGCTGCGGAGGCCGAACGGTGACGTCTGGCAGTGGGACAAGTGGCAGCCGGGATGCGCGGTCGTCGACTTCACCAACCCCGAGGCGCGCGAGTGGTACGTGGCCAAGCTGGACGCGCTGCTGGACATGGGCGTCGACAGCTTCAAGACCGACTTCGGCGAGCGCATCCCGACCGACGTCGTCTACTACGACGGCTCGGATCCCGAACGCGCGCACAACTACTACACCCACCTCTACAACCAGGCCGTGTTCGAGCTGCTGCGTAAGCGGCGCGGCGAGGGCGAGGCGGTCGTGTTCGCCCGCTCGGCCACGGCCGGGTCGCAGCGCTTCCCGGTGCACTGGGGCGGCGACTGCGAGTCGACGTTCGAGGCGATGGCCGAGAGCCTGCGCGGCGGGCTGTCGCTGGGGATGTCGGGCTTCGGCTACTGGAGCCATGACATCGGCGGGTTCGAGGGCACTCCGGACCCGGCGCTGTTCAAGCGGTGGGTCGCGTTCGGCATGCTGTCGTCGCACAGCCGCCTGCACGGCAGCCACTCCTACCGGGTGCCGTGGCACTTCGACGAGGAGTCGGTGGACGTGCTGCGGACGTTCACCAGGCTCAAGATGCGGCTGATGCCCTACCTGCTCGGCGCCGCGCGGCAGGCGCAGGAGGACGGCACGCCGATGATGCGCGCGATGGTCCTCGCGTTCCCGGACGATCCGGCCTGCACGCACCTGGAACGTCAGTACATGCTCGGCGACGACCTGCTCGTGGCGCCCGTCTTCGACGCGAGCGGCGAGGTCTCGTACTACGTGCCGGACGGGATCTGGACGCACTACCTCACCGGCGAGCGGGTGCGCGGCGGCCGGTGGGTGCGGGAACGGCACGGCTTCGAGAGCGTGCCGCTGCTCGTCCGGCCCGGGGCGGTGATCCCCGAGGGAGCCGTCGCCGACCGGCCCGACTACGACCACGCCGACGGTGTGACGCTGCGGGTGTACGAGCTGCCGGACGGCGCGGCCGTGACCACCGTGATCCCCGCCGCGGACGGGACCACCGCCGCGTCGTTCACCACCTCCCGGAACGGCGCGGCGGTCCAGATCACGGCGGCCGGCGCGAAGTATTGGAACGTTCTGTTGGTCGGCGTTCGCTCGGTGGCCGAGGTGTCCGGCGGGACGGCCGAGGCGCACGAGCACGGCACCGTGATCCGCGCGAGCGGCGGCACGGTCGAGATCAGCCTGACCGAGGAGGGCTGATGGGCTTCCCGGACGGCTTTCTCTGGGGCGCGGCGACCGCCGCCTACCAGATCGAGGGCGCGGCGGCCGAGGACGGGCGCGCGCCGTCGATCTGGGACACGTTCAGCCGTACGCCCGGGCGGGTGCTGAACGGCGACACCGGCGACGTGGCGGCCGGCCACTACCGGCGGTGGCGGGAGGACCTCGCGTCCATGGCCGGGCTGGGGCTCGGCGCGTACCGCTTCTCGATCTCGTGGTCGCGCGTGCTGCCCGAGGGCACCGGCGGCCCGCTCAACCGCAAGGGCGTCGACTTCTACTCGCGGCTCGTCGACGGGCTGCTGGAGAACGGCGTCTCCCCGGTCGCCACCCTCTACCACTGGGACCTGCCGCAGGACCTGGAGGACGCGGGCGGCTGGCCGGAGCGCGACACCGCGTTCCGCTTCGCCGAGTACGCCGAACGGATCGGGCGCGAGCTCGGCGACCGCGTGCACCTGTGGACGACGTTGAACGAGCCGTGGTGCTCGGCGTTCCTCGGGTACGCCTCCGGTGTGCACGCGCCGGGCCGCACCGATCCGGCCGCCGCGCTCGCCGCCGCCCACCACCTCAACCTCGCGCACGGCCTGGGCGTCCGCGCGCTGCGCGGAGTGGTGGCGCCGGACGCACGGCACTCGGTCACGCTCAACCTGCACCACCTGCGCGGGGACCCGGAGGCCGTGCGGCGTGTGGACGCGGTGGCCAACCGGGTCTTCCTCGGCCCGATGCTGGGCACCGGCTACCACGCCGACCTGCTGGAGGACACCTCGTCGATCACCGACTGGTCGTTCGTCCGGGACGGGGACGTGGAGACCTGCGCCGCCCTGATCGACGTCCTCGGCGTGAACTACTACCAGCCCACGCTGGTCGCGCCGGTGTCCGCCGCCGAGCCCGCCGCCGAGCCCGGGGCCGACGGGCACGCTGTCGGCGCGGCCACCCCGTTCGTCGGCTGCGAGGACGTCGCGTTCCTGCCGCAGGAGGGCGAGCACACCGCGATGGGCTGGGTCGTCGACGCGTCCGGGCTGGACGAGCTGTTGCTGCGGCTGCACCGCGACCATCCCGGGCTGCCGCTGATGATCACCGAGAACGGCGCGGCGTTCGACGACACCGTGGACGGCGACGGCCGGGTCCGGGACGAGCGGCGCATCGCCTACCTGCGCGAGCACGTCGCGGCGGCCGAGCGGGCGATCGAGGCCGGGGTGGACCTGCGGGGCTACTTCGCCTGGTCGCTGATGGACAACTTCGAATGGTCCTATGGTTACTCCAAGCGGTTCGGCATCATCCACGTCGACTACGCGACCGGCACGCGCACCTGGAAGGACAGCGCCTACTGGTACCGCGATCTGATCGACGGCATTGTGCCCGCGATGTGACGCACTTATCATTTACCTAATCGAAACGCTTCAATTAGGGACGGTCCGTGGTCAAGATCACCGACGTGGCGCGCCATGCGGGAGTGTCGCCCAGCACGGTCTCCTATGTGCTGAGCGGCAAGCGCTCGATCTCCGCCGAGACCGTCCGCCGGGTGCGGGCCAGCATCCGGGAGCTCGGCTACCGGCCGCACGCCGGCGCCCGCGCGCTCGCCAGCAGCCGGTCCAACGTGCTGGCGCTGGTGATCCCGCTGCGCACCGGCATCCACGTGCCGGTCGTCATGCAGTTCGCCGTCTCGGTCGTCACCACCGCGCGGCGGTACGACCACGACGTTCTCCTGCTCACCCAGGAGGAGGGCGAGGAGGGGGTGCGCCGGGTCTCCGACAGCGCGCTGGTCGACGCGGTGATCGTGATGGACGTGCAGCTGCACGACGAGCGCCTGCCCATGCTGCGGTCGCTGGACCGGCCCTCGGTGCTCATCGGCTTCCCCTCCGACACCGAGGGGCTGACCTGCATCGACCTGGACTTCCGCGCGACCGGTGAGGCGTGCCTGGAGCATCTGGCCGGGCTCGGCCACCGTGTCGTCGGCCTGGTCGGCTCGCCGCCGGAGGTGTACGAGCGGGAGACCGGTTACGCCCAGCGCACCGCCGAGGGCTTCCTGGCCGCCGCCGGGCGGCACGGCGTCACGGGCACCGTCCACCCGTGCGAGGCCACCGGCGAGGCGGCCCGCGCGCTGGTCGGCCGGCTGCTCGCCGAGCAGCCGGAGCTGACCGCCGTAGTGGTCCACAACGAGCCGATCGTGGCGCCGGTCGTCAAGGCGTTCCAGGACGCCGGCCGGCGCGTGCCCGGTGACCTGTCCGTGGTCGCGATCTGCCCCGACGAGCTGGCCGAGCACGCCGAACTGCCGCTGACGTCGGTCGCCATCCCGGCCGAGGAGGTGGGGCGCCGGTCGGTGGAGCTGCTCATGGCCAAGCTCGACGGCGCGGAGGTGCCGCCCGCCACGCTCCTGCCGCCGCGGCTGACCGAACGCGCCAGCACCGCGCCCGCCGGCTGACGAGGAGACGTCTGTCCACAGTTTTCGCTCGGTACTAATCGAAGCGCTTCGATTAGTCGTATTTCGGGGGCAAGCCATTTCCGTCACATGTACGGCTTTGACGATCAGAGGAGAATCGTTGTGGCATCCACCCGTTCCCCCGGCCGGCTTCGGCGGCCGTTGATCCCCCTGCTATCGGTGACTCTCGCGGCCTCGGTCGGCCTGGCCGCTCCCGCCGCCGCGCGGGAGACCCTCCCCTTCCGTGATCCGGCGCTGTCGCTCGACGCACGGGTCGCCGACCTGCTCGGTCGGCTGACGCTCGACGAGAAGATCTCGCTGCTCCACCAGTACCAGCCCGCCATCCCGCGCCTCGGCGTCAAGGCGTTCAAGACCGGCACCGAGGCGGTGCACGGCCTCGCCTGGACCAGCTGGGGCGACCAGAAGATCGACGCCGACAGGGGCACGGTGTTCCCGCAGGCAGTCGGGCTTGCCAGCACCTGGGACCCCGATCTCGTCAAGCAGGTCGGGAAGACGACCGGCGTCGAGGCCCGCGGTTACCACTCCACCAACGACGAGCGGATGTACTGGGGCCTCAACCTGTGGGCTCCGGTGACCAACCTGCTGCGCGACCCCCGGTGGGGCCGCAACGAGGAGGGCTACTCCGAGGACACCACGCTCACCGCCGCGATCGCCAACGCCTACGGCAAGGGGATGCAGGGAGACGACCCCAAGTACCTGCTCACCGCGCCCACGCTCAAGCACTACCTGGGCAACAACAACGAGACGCTGCGTTCGACCACCGACGTGCAGCTGCGCGAGCGGGTGCTCAACGAGTACGACCGGCAGGCGTTCAAGCCGATCATCGCCGCCGACGGCGCGACCGGCGTGATGTCGGCCTACAACCTCGTCAACGGGCGGCCCAGCGCGGTCAACCCCGATCTCGCCGTCGGCGGCCTCGTGCGGTCGTGGACGAAGAAGGACCTGTTCAACGTCACCGACGCCGGGCTGCCCGAGAGCCTGGCCGGTCCGGGCACCGATCCGCGGTGGAACACCAACTACTACCCCGACTTCACCCAGGGCAACGCGGCCATCCTCAAGGCGGGCAACGACAGCTTCACCGCCAACAACCGCGACGCCACGATCACCGTCACGGCTGTCAAGGACGCGCTGGCCAAGGGGCTGGTGAAGGTCTCGGACATCGACGCGGCGGTCCGGCACGCGCTGTCGGTCCGGGTCCGGCTCGGCGAGTTCGACCCGGACGGCGGCCCGTACGGGAAGATCGACACCTCGGTGCTCAACACCGACGCGAGCAAGCGGCTCAACCGCCGCACCGCCGCCGAGGCGATGGTGCTGCTGAAGAACTCCGGCAAGGCGCTGCCGCTGAAGAAGGGCGCCGCCAAGAAGGTCGCCGTCGTCGGGCCTCTCGCCGACGACGTCTACACCGACTGGTACTCCGGGCAGATGCCGTACAAGGTCACGCCGGTGGACGGCATCAGGGCCAAGCTCGGCGCGGGCGCCACGGTCACCGGCGTGCGCGGCGACGACCGGATCACCCTCAGGGACGTCAGGAGCGGCAAGTACGTCACCGGGGGATCAGGGGCCTCCGGCGCGCCCCTCGCCGTGAGCGACGCCGTGCCCGCCGCCACCTCGCAGTTCGACGTCACGGACTGGGGCGACGGCATCGTGACGTTGCGGAACGCCGCCAACGGCAAGTACGTCGGCTGGAACTGGTCGAGCTTCGCCAACGACCAGGCCGAGCCGAACGGATGGTTCGTCCAGCAGCAGTTCGCGCTGGAGAAGCAGGCCGACGGCAACTACAAGCTGCGCTACGCCGGTTACGAGACCCACGAGACGTGGTTCGGCTCGGGCAACTATGTCGGCATCGGCGAGGACGGCAGGCTGAAGCTCACCACCAAGGACGACGCCGCGGTCTTCTGCAAGAAGACCCTGGTGAACGGCGCCGACGTGGTCGCCAAGGCGGCCGGGGACGCCGACCAGGTCGTCTTCCTGGCGGGCAGCAACCCATCGGTGAACGGCCGCGAGAACTACGACCGGCCCTCCACGAACCTGCCCGCCGGGCAGCGGACGCTGATCAAGGCCGCGCTCAAGGCCAACCCGAGGACCACCCTGGTCCTGGAGAACAGCTACCCGACCGCGATCACCTGGGAGCAGGAGCACGTCCCGGCGATCGTGTGGACCTCGCACGCCGGAGCCGAGACCGGCAACGCCCTCGCCGACGTGCTGTTCGGCGACACCGGCCCGTCCGGTCACCTGACCCAGACCTGGTACCGGTCCGACCGCGACCTGCCGAGCATCGTCGACTACGACATCATCAAGTCGAACCGGACGTACCTCTACTTCCGCGGCAAGCCGCTCTACCCGTTCGGCCACGGCCTGTCGTACAGCACGTTCCGGTACGGGAGGCCGAAGGTCAGCGGGTCGGGCGCGAACGTGACGGTCAGCGTCCCCGTGACCAACACCGGCGAGGTCACCGGCGCGGACGTCGTGCAGCTCTACTCGCACCAGCGGACCTCGCGCGTCAAGCAGCCGCTCAAGCAGTTGCGCGCGTTCCAGAAGGTGCGCCTGGGCGCGGGCCGGACCACGACCGTGCGGCTGACGTTCGCCAAGTCCGACCTGGCGCACTGGGACGTGACGCGCGGCAGGCGGGTCGTCGAGTCGTCCACCTACGACCTGCTGGTCGGCGCCTCGGCGGGCGACATCCGGCAGCGCGCCTCGATCAAGGTGACCGGGGAGCGCGTTCCGGCCCGCGACCTGGGCACGACCACCCTCGCGGTGAACTTCGACGACTACTCCCGCGCGAAGCTGGTCGACGAGTCCAAGGCGAGCGGGACGGCCGTCGGCGGCGCGGCGGGCGCGTGGATCTCGTTCGCCGACGCGGACCTGCGGTCCCGGCCGGCCGGGATCAGGGCCCGGGTGGCGAAGGCGGGCGCGGGCACCGCGACGATCGAGGTCCGCGCCGGCGGGCCGCGCGGGCGGCTGCTCGGCACGCTGACCGTGCCGTCCACCGGCGGCAAGTACACCTACCAGGACGTCACCGGCCGGATCGCGCGGGCCTCGGGGCGCCAGGACGTGTACCTCGTCTTCGGCGGTGACGTACGGCTGAGCTCCTTCTCGTTCACGGGAGGCCGCTGAACTGCGGCGGGCGCCCGGGTCACCCCGGGCGCCCGCATCCCGTACGTCTAACGAGCCCGATACGTCACGTGCGTGACGAGGTTCGTCCCCGCCACGCTCACCGGCTCAAGCTCCAGGTCCCCGACGTCCTCGAACAGGCGCTCGCCCTTGCCGAGCACGACCGGCGCCACGTGCAGCCGCAGCTCGTCGATGAGCCCCGCAGCCAGGTACTGGTTCACCGTCCGCGCCCCGCCCGCGATCGCCACGTTCCGGTCGCCGGCGGCCGCCCGCGCCCGCTCCAGCGCCGCCTCGATCCCCTCCGTCACGAAGTTGAACGTCGTGCCGCCCTTCATGGTCAGCGGCTCCCGCTCGTGATGGGTCAGGACGAAGACCGGTGCGTGATAGGGCGGCTCGTCCCCCCACCAGCCCGTCCACTCCAGGTCCCAGTCCCCGCGCCCGGGCGTGAACATGTTGCGCCCCATGATGAAGGCCCCCGCGTCCGTGATGCCCTCGATGGCCTCGGCGTTGGCCTCGGGCCGCTCGAACATCCACCGGTGCAGCGGCCCCTCGGCCCCCTCACCGAGCGGGTTCTCCAGGCTCTGGTGCGGCCCCGCCACGAACCCGTCGAGCGACGCCGAAATGTCACAGGTCACCTTGCTCATCGCTTCCGTCTCCTCTCGTTGCGCTTCACAACGTGGTCGGAGCCGGCGACAGGTCCTCGACATCCCCGGCGAAATCTTTTTCAGGCTGAGTCGCGGAGTACCAGGTGAGTCTCCAGGATGACGACCGGGTCGGCCACCTGTTCGCCCTGGATGCGGGAGATAAGTAGGCGGGCCATCTGCCTGCCCATCTCCTCGTTCGACTGATGGACGCTGGTCAGCGGCGGGTCGGCCAGGGGCGCGCGGGCCGAGTCCTCGAAGCCGATGACGGCGACGTCCTCGGGGATGCGGCGGCCCGCCTTGTGCAGGACGTGCATCGCGCCCAGCGCCATCGGGTCGTCGGCGGCGAAGACCGCGTCGAGCCCGGGCTCGCGGGCCAGCAGTTCCTCGGTCGCGGCGCCGCCGCTGGCCTCGCCGAAGTCGCCGTAGGCGATGAGCTCGGGCAGCCCGGCCGCGGCGACCGCCTCGCGGTAGCCCGCGAGGCGGTCGATGCCCACGCCCATGTCCTGCGGCCCGGCCACCGTGGCGATCCGGCGGCGGCCCCGGCCGACCAGGTACTCGACGGCCTGGCGCGCGCCGTTGCGGTTGTCGACGTCCACGTAGCTGACCGGAGCCAGCCCCGGCGGGCAGCCGCCGAGCACGGTCGGCACGCCGCCCGCCTCAAGCTTGGCGGGCAGCGGGTCGTCGCCGTGCAGCGAGGTCAGGAGCACGCCGTCGACGTGCTGGCCGGTCAGGTAGTGCTCCAGCCTGGCGTACTCGTCGGGAGACTGGGCCAATGCGAGGAGCATCTGCAGGCCGGTGGAGTTGAGCTCGGAGCTGATCCCCCGGATGATGCCCGCGAAGAACGGCTCGTCGAACAGCCGCTGCTCGGACTCGGCGACGACCAGCGCCACGGTGTCGGTGCGCCGGGTGACCAGGGTGCGGGCGGCCCGGTTGGGCACGTACCCCAGCTCGTCGATCGCCTGGAGCACCGCCTCCCGGGCCTGCTCGCTCACCCGCGGCGACCCGTTGATGACCCGCGAGACGGTGCCGCGCCCGACCCCGGCCCGGGCCGCCACTTCTTCCAGGGTGGGGCGCGCCTGCCGCGCGCGCCGCACCGTCATCGGCCCTTCATCGGCTCTGCCGCCCCTCTCGTCAGCGCAGTCCGCCCTGCCGGATCACCGCCGCGTACCAGTGCGCGCTCTGCTTGGGCACCCGCCGCTGCGTGGCGTAGTCGACGTGGACCAGGCCGAAACGCTTGGAGTACCCCCATGCCCATTCGAAATTATCCAGCAAGGACCATGTGAAGTAGCCACGAAGCGGAACACCCTCGCTGATGGCGGCGTGGCAGGCCCGAAGGTGCGCGTCGAGGTAGGCGACGCGTTCGTGGTCGTCGACCGTGTCGTCGCCGTTCAGGGCCTCGTCGTAGCCCGCGCCGTTCTCGGTGATGTAGAGCGCGACCGGCGGGTACTCGGTGTGCAGCCGGGTCAGCACCTCGTGCAGGCCGCTCTCGTCGATTTCCCAGCCCATCCCGGTGACCGGCCGCCCGCCGTCGACGAACCGCACGAAGTCGCTGCCGACCCAGGGCGAGTGCGAGGAGAACGGGGACGACACCGCCTGCGTCGCCTCGCCCGGCACCCCCGACACCGTGAACCGCGAGTAGTAGTTGACGCCGAGCTGGTCGATCGGCTGGTTGACCGTGGCCAGGTCGCCGTCCTTGAGGGCGAGGTCGAGCCCGAAGCCCTCCAGGTCCGTCAGCACGTCGGCGGGGTAGGCGCCGCGCAGGAGCGGGTCGAGGAAGAACCGGTTCTGCATCCCGTCGATGCGGCGCGCCGCGTCCAGGTCGGCGTTGACGGCGCTGGCGGGGGAGATGGCGTAGAGGTTGACGGCGGCGCCGAAGCGGTTCTCCGGGCGCCGGGCGCGCATCGCCTCGACGGCGAGACCGTGCCCGAGCATCAGATGGTGGGCGGCGCGCAGCGCGGCGGCGGGCTCGCGCCGGCCGGGCGCGTGCTCGCCCGAGGCGTAGCCGAGGAACGCGGCGCACCACGGCTCGTTGATGGTCGTCCAGTGCCGGACGCGGTCGCCGAGGGCGTCGTGCACGAGCGTCGCGTAGTCGGCGAAGCGGTGCGCGGTCTCGCGTTCCGGCCAGCCACCGGCGTCTTCGAGGGTCTGCGGCAGGTCCCAGTGGTAGAGCGTCGGCCACGGCTCGATGCCCGCGCCCAGCAGCTCGTCCACCAGGCGCCGGTAGAAGTCGAGGCCGCGCGGGTTGGCCGGGCCGGACCCGTACGGCTGCACGCGTGGCCACGAGATCGAGAAGCGGTAGGCGCGCAGGCCGAGCCCGGCCATCAGCGCCACGTCGTCGCGGAACCGGTGGTAGTGGTCGACGGCCACGTCGCCGGTGTCGCCGCCGAGCACCTTGCCGGGCGTGCGGGCGAAGGTGTCCCAGACCGACGGGCCGCGCCCGTCCTCGGCGGCGGCGCCCTCGATCTGGTACGCGGCGGTGGCGGCGCCCCAGCGGAAGTCCGCGGGGAACGTGTGGTGAGTGGTCACGCCTTGATCGCACCTTCCATGATGCCGCCGATGATCTGGCGGCCGAACACGACGAACACGACGAGGAGCGGGAGGATGGCGATGGTCGTCCCGGCGAACATGAGCGTGTAGTCCTTGAAGTAGGCGTTGGCCAGGTTGTTGATCGACAGCTGCACGGTGGGGTTGTCGGGCGTCAGCACCGCGAGCGGCCACATGAACTCGTTCCAGGTCTGCATGAACGTGAACAGCCCGAGCACGCCCGCCGCGGGCCGCAGCGCGGGCAGCACGACGCGCCAGTAGATGCCGAACGTCGAGCAGCCGTCGACGCGGGCCGCCTCGATGAGCTCGTCGGGCACCGCCTGGTCGGCGTACTGCCGCATCATGAAGACGCCGAACCCGGTGACCAGGAACGGGACGATGACCGCCTGCAGGCTGTTCTGCCAGCCGAGCTCGACCATGATCATGTAGAGCGGGACGATGCCCATCTGCACCGGGATCATCATCGTGGCGATGACCGTCAGCAGCAGCGCGTTCTTGCCGCGGAAGCGCAGCTTGGCGAACGCGAACCCGGCGAGCGAGGCGAAGAACACCGTCGAGATCGTCACCGCGCCGGAGGCGATGAACGAGTTGATCAGGCCCTTGGCGAAGTAGACGTCCTCGGTGCCGAACAGCCGGCTCACGTTCTCGCCGAGCTTGCCGCCCGGCAGCACCGGCGGCGGCACGTCCGAGACGACGTCGTTCGTGCGCGTCGCCACGACGATCATCCAGTAGATGGGGAAGACCGACAGCGCCAGCGCCACGATCAGCGTGAGGTAGGTGAGCGGGCTGGCGTCCCAGAGCCCGCGCAGGCGCGTGGTCATTTGACACCTCCGGTGCGCCGCACGAACAGGAAGTTGAGCAGCGAGAAGACGATGATGAGGAGGAAGAGCGCCCAGGCCACGGTCGCGCCGTAGCCGTACCGGTCATGGCCGAACGCGTTGTCGAACATGTACATCGTCACGGTCTGGAACTGGTGCACCGGGCCGCCGTCCATGCGGTTGGGCGTGCCCACGCTGAACAGCACCGGCTCGGTGAACAGCTGCAGCCCGCCGATGGTCGAGATGATGACCGTGAAGATGATCGTCGGCCGCAGCATCGGCACGGTGATCTGCCAGAACTGCCGGATCCGGGAGGCCCCGTCGAGGGCCGCCGCCTCGTACAGGTCCTTGGGGATCGCCTGCATCGCGGCCAGGTAGATGAGCGCGTTGTAGCCGATCCAGCGCCAGTTGACCATCGCCGAGATCGCGACCCACGACCAGCCGCGGCTCGCCTGCCAGTCGATCGCGCCGATGCCGACCAGGTCCAGGCCCCAGTTGACGAAGCCGTAGTCGCGGTCGAAGAGCTGGGTGAACACGATCGCGACGGCGGCGGTCGAGGTGATGAGCGGCGCGACCATGCCGATGCGGAACAGCGTCGGCGACCGCATCCGCCGGTTGAGCGCGTTCGCGACGAAGAGCGCCAGCAGCAGCTGCGGAACGGTCGCCAGGAAGAAGATGCCGACCGTGTTGACCACGGCGTGCCAGAAGTCCTCGTCGCCGATGAGGTAGCTGTAGTTGTCCAGGCCGACCCATTCGCGTGTCCCGGACGCCAGGCCCCAGTCGTGCAGGGAGACCCACAGCGTGTAGACGAGGGGGAACGCGCCGAAGACCAGGAAGACCAGGTAGAACGGCGAGATGAAGAGATAGGGGGAGGCCTTCAGGTCGAACCGGGCGAGACGGGAGCGCCATGACCGGCGCGGGGCCTGCGGCTCGGCGGCCTTGGGCGGGCCGCCGTCCCGGGCGGGGCGAAGGTCCACGCTCATGCGCCCTCCTTGACTGTTGGGAATTCGGGCTGGTGGGGCGGCGGCGGTGCCGGGTCGTCCTGTGAACCACGGCACCGCCGCCGCCGGCTCGGGCTACCTGGCGGCCTTCCTGGCGGCCTCGACCGCCTTGGCCCAGGCCTCCTCGGGCTTGACCTTGCCCTGGCCGACCGCGATCAGGATGTTCTCGACCGCCGACCGCACGTCCTCGTTCTTCGGGCCGAGGTAGACGGGCTTCACCTGCGCGGCCATGTCGCCGAAGATCTTGCCGACCGGGGCTTCACCGAAGTAGGCGCTCGTGTTGCCGGCCACCGCCGGGTCCTGGGCGGCCTGCGGCGACGACGGGAAGACGTTCTTGTCCTTGTAGGCGGCGACCTGCCCCTGCGGGTTGGTCAGGAACTTCGCGAGGTCGGCGGCCTCCTTGGCGTGCTTGGACTGCTTGGGCACCGCCAGCCACGAGCCGCCCCAGTAGCCGCTGCCGCCCGGTACCGTCGCGACGTCCCACTTGCCCTTGCCGAAGCCCGCGGAGAACTCCTCGATGCCGCCGAGCATCCATGACGGGCACGGGATCGTGGCGAACGTGTCGCGCTTCAGCGCGGTCTGCCACGGCGGTGTGAAGATCGACATGTCCGAGGTCATCTTCGCGGCCTCGAACTTCAGCGCCGTGTCGAACGCGGTCTTGATGGCGGGGTTGGTGTCGAAGACCAGGTTGTCGCTCTTGTCGAAGAAGCTGTAGCCCGGACCCGAGCCCGCGTTCTGCAGGACGGTGGTACGGAAGACCGCGGTCGGGCCGTCGAGCCACTTGGTCCCGGACACCTTGCCCTGGAACTTCTGGCCCGTCTCGTAGTAGCCGTCCCAGGTCGGCCAGAGCTTGGAGACCGCGTCCCGTTCGGTCGGGAGACCCGCCTTCTTGAACAGGTCCTTGCGGTAGCACATGCCGAGCGGCCCGATGTCGGTGCCCAGGCCGATGAGCTGCTTGCCGTCCGGGCTCATGCCCATCTGCCACTTCCAGGGCAGGAAGCCGCTCTGCATGCTCGCGGCGCCGTGGTCGAGGAGGTTGACGAACTTGCCGCTCTGCTGCATGTAGAGCGGCAGGATGCCCTCTTCGAGCGCGACCACGTCACCGGCGCCGCTGCCCGTCGCGATCCACTGCTGCAGCCGCGGCTTGTAGTTGTCGAGCGTGTCGACCTTGCGCTGCTTGATCTTGATGTTCGGATGTGCCGCCTCGTACTGCTTGTAGAGCTGGTCGTAGCCGAACTCGCCGAAGACGTCGACGGTCAGCTCGACCTTGCCGCCCGACTCGCCGTCGTCGCCGCCGCACCCGGTCACCGCCGCCAGCAGCCCGGCCAGCACGACGGCGATCCCCTTGACGGATCTCGGTGTTGTCAGCCCGCGTCTCATGACCGGACCCCTCTCGCTCGATCGACTGTGGGAGCGCTCCCACGAAGGAAAGACCGTGAGCCAGGTCACTGTCAATGCCTCGAAATGTAACCGTTACCTAGTGGCCGCGATCGCCAGGGGCGGCGAGGGTGGCGTCGACGGCCTCGGGGGCGAGGGTGCGGTCGAGCACCATGGCGGCGCAGCCGGTGAGCCCGGCACGGTCGCCGAGCCGGCTCGGCTCGATGCGCAGCCGGCGGGTGGCCAGGGCGGTCGCGCGCTGGTAGACGACCTCGCGGACACCCGCGATGAGGGGTTCGTAGGCGCCGGTGAGATCGCCGCCGAGGACGACGACGGCGGGGTTGAGGAGGTTGACGGCGGCGGCGATGACCTCGCCGATGCGGCGGCCCGCGTCGCGGACCAGGGCGACCGTGCCGGGGTCGCCGTCGCGGGCCAGCGCGGCGAACGCGGCGAGGTCGGAGGCGCCGGACCGGGCGAGCAGCGCGGCGCCGCCCGCGACGGCCTCGACGCAGTCGAGGTTGCCGCAGCGGCAGGGGACGCCCTCGCCGGCCCGCACGGGGATGTGGCCGATCTCCCCGGCGGCGCCCAGGGCACCGCGCTGGATCCGGCCGCCGGTGATGAGACCGGCGCCGATGCCGGTGGAGACCTTGACGAAGAGCAGGTCGCCGAGGTCGGGATAGGCCGCGCGGTGCTCGCCGAGGGCGGCGATGTTGACCTCGTTGTCCAGGAACGCCGGGACGCCGAAGCGGCCGGCGATGGCGGGACGGATCGGGACGCCGTCCCATTCGGCGGCGGCGAACTCGACCGTGCCGGGGATGCCGATGCCCGCGCCGCGGACGGTGTCACGGGGCAGGTCCGCCTTGGCCAGCAGGTCGTCCCACTGGTCGAGGAGAGAGGAGAGGGTGCGAGCGGCCTCAGCCTGGACGAGCACCTCGCCGGACAGGTCGCAGACGGCGGCCTGGCCCCGGGACTTGCCGAGGTTGGCGACGAGGACGGCGCCGCCGGCGGCGTTGAACTCCAGGCGGGCCGGTGGACGGCCGCCGGTCGAGGGGCCGTCGGCGCGTTCGACCAGGAGGCCGCGCGCGATCAGCTCGTTCACCCGGAGGGCGACGGCGGGGCGGGACAGGCCGGTCAGCCGGGCCAGTTCGGCGCGGGTGTCGACGCCCTCCTCGCGGATCAGCCGGAGCACGTCGCCGCTGGTGGAGGGGCGGCGCATCGGATCAGTGAAGCACGGGCGACTTCGGTATGTCGAGCCGACCAAGCTTCGTCACTTAGGTAAATTTACTTTCGTAAGTGGGTTGTTTCGATGGCAGAAGTGGCGGTAGTTTCCCGGTTCATGAGCCTTCATCCGGTGGTCGAGCGGGTCACGCGGCGCATCGCTGAGCGCAGTGCCGATCGGCGCGCGTCCTATCTGGCGCGCATCCGCGACGCGCGGACGACCGGCCCCGCTCGCGGCGGCCTCGGCTGCGCCAACCTGGCGCACGGGTTCGCGGCGTGCGGCCCGGCGGAGAAGCTCCAGCTCCGCGGGAGCGTGACGCCGAACGTGGCGATCGTGTCGGCGTACAACGACATGCTCTCGGCGCACCAGCCGCTCAAGGACTACCCGGATCTCCTCAAGGCGGCGATCTCCGAGGCGGGCGGCACGGCGCAGTTCGCCGGGGGAGTGCCCGCCATGTGCGACGGCATCACGCAGGGCCGCGCCGGGATGGAGCTGTCGCTGTTCAGCCGCGACGTGGTGGCGATGGCCACGGCCGTGGCGCTGTCGCACGACATGTTCGACGGGGCGCTGCTGCTCGGCGTGTGCGACAAGATCGTGCCCGGCCTGGTGATCGGGGCGCTGTCGTTCGGCCATCTGCCGGTGATCCTGGTGCCCGCCGGGCCGATGCACTCCGGGCTGCCCAACGCGGAGAAGGCCAAGGTCCGCAAGCGCTACGCGGCGGGTGAGATCGGCCGGGACGAGCTGCTGGAGGCGGAAGCCGCGTCGTACCACTCGGCCGGCACCTGCACGTTCTACGGAACGGCCAACTCCAACCAGCTCCTCATGGAGGTCATGGGCCTGCACCTGCCGGGCGCCAGCTTCGTCCCGCCAGGCACCGAGCTGCGTGAGGCCCTCACGGCGGAGGCGGGGCGCCGGGTGCTGGAGCTCACCGACCTGCGAGGCGAGGCCTACACCCCGATCGGCGAGCTGCTGGACGAGCGGGCGTTCGTGAACGGCGTGGTCGCGCTGCTCGCCACCGGCGGCTCCACCAACCACACGCTGCACCTGGTCGCCATGGCCGCCGCCGCGGGCATCGAGCTGACCTGGGACGACTTCGACGAGCTGTCCGCGGTCACGCCACTGCTCACCCGCCTGTACCCCAACGGCACCGCCGACGTGAACCACTTCCACGCCGCGGGCGGCACCGCGTTCCTCATCGGTGAACTGCTGGACGCCGGGCTGCTGCACGAGGACGCCCGTACGGTCGGCGGCGCGGACCTCGGCGCCTACCGGGAGGCCCCGGTGCTGGCCGAGCAGGGACTGGTCTGGCAGCGCGGCCCGCGCCTTTCGGGTGACACGAGCGTGCTGCGCCCGGTGCGCGAGCCGTTCGACGAGCACGGCGGCCTGCACACCGTCAACGGCAACCTCGGCCGCGCCGTGGTCAAGGTGTCGGCCGTACCGCCGGAGTGCCGCCTGATCGAGGCTCCCGCCCGGGTCTTCGAGACGCAGGAGCGGCTGCAGGAGGCGTTCGCCGCGGGCGAGCTGGACCGCGACGTGGTCGCGGTGGTCCGCTACCAGGGTCCGCGCGCCAACGGCATGCCCGAGCTGCACCGGCTCACCCCGCCGCTGGCCGTGCTGCAGGACCGGGGCCACAGGGTCGCGCTGGTGACCGACGGGCGGATGTCGGGCGCGTCGGGCGCGGTGCCCGCCGCCATCCACGTCTCCCCGGAGGCGGCCGCGGGCGGGCCGCTGGCCAGGGTCCGCGACGGCGACGTGATCAGGCTGGACGCCGACAAGGGACTGCTGGAGGTACTGGTGCCGGACGAGGAGTTCGCCGCGCGGGCGCCCATGGGCGGCGCGCCCGCCGAAGACGAGTGGACGGGCACGGGCCGCGAGCTCTTCCACGCGTTCCGCCAGGCCGTCGGCCCGGCCGAGCGCGGCGCGGGGGTGTTCGGATGAGCGCGCTGCTCTCCGCGGCCGGCGACGCCTCGTATCCGTGGCTGGTCGCCGACGTCGGCGGCACCAACGCGCGCTTCGCGCTGGTGGCGGAGCCGGGCGCGGCGCCGGAGCACGTCGGCACGCTCGCCAGCCGCGACCACGCCGGGCTGGCGGAGGCGGCCGAGACCTACCTCGCCGAACACGCCGGGGGAGCGCGGCCGCGCGCGGCGTGCCTCGCGGTCGCGGGCCCGGTGGTCGAGGGCCGGTTCCGGCTGACCAACGCGGACTGGGCGGCGGACACCACCGAACGGGTCCGCGCCCACCTCGGCCTCGACCACGCCGAGGTGCTCAACGACTTCGAGGCCCTGGCCCTCGCGCTGCCGCACCTGACCGACGCCGATCTGCGGCCGGTCGGCGGTACGGCGCTGCCCGCCCGGGACGGTTCGGCGCCGCTGTCGGTGCTCGGACCGGGGACCGGGCTCGGCGTCGCGGCCCTCCTGCCCACCCCGGCGGGCTGGATCCCGCTGCCCGGCGAGGGGGGCCAGGTCGACATCCCCGCCGCGACCGACCGCGAGGTCGAGGTGATGCGGCTGCTCCGCGCCGAGCAGGGCGCGGCGAACGCCGAGTTCCTGCTGTCCGGCGACGGGCTGGAACGCCTCCACCGCCTGCTGGGGATGATCCACGGCGTCCGCCCGGAGCCGCTCACCGCCGCCGAGATCTCCGTGCACCGCGACGGGCTCTGCGCCGAGGCCATCGAGATGTTCTGCGCGCTGCTGGGCGCGTTCGCCGGGAACGCGGCGCTCACCCTCGGAGCCCGGGGCGGCGTCTATCTCGGCGGCGGCATCCTGCCCCGGATCGCCGACGTGCTGGACACCAGCGACTTCCGCCGCCGCTTCGAGGCCAAGCCGCGGGTGGAGGAGTACGTTCGAGCCATCCCGACCGCGCTGATCGTCCATCCGAACCCGGCGCTGGTCGGAGCCACCGCCCGCCTCGCCCAGACGCTCTTGGAGCCCGTGTGAACGCAGACCACCTGCTCGATCTCGCCCCGGTCATCCCGGTCGTCGTCCTGGACGACGCCGCGACCGCCGTGCCGCTGGCGCGCGCGCTCGTGGCGGGCGGCCTGCCGGTCATCGAGGTCACGCTCCGCACCGCCGCCGCCCTCCCGGCGATCGAACGCATCGCGGCGCAGGTCCCGGAGGCCGTGATCGGCGCGGGCACGGTCGTGCGTCCCGAGGACGCGGTGAACGCCAAGGCCGCGGGGTCGCGCTTCCTCGTCAGCCCCGGGTGCACCCCCGGGCTCCGCGAGGCGATGGCCGCGACCGGTCTGCCGTTCCTGCCCGGCGTCTCCTCGGCCTCCGAGGCCATGGAGCTGCTGGAGCACGGCATCACCGTGATGAAGTTCTTCCCCGCCGAGGCGGCGGGCGGCCTGCCCTACCTGAAGTCGCTCGGCGGCCCGCTGCCGCAGGTGCGGTTCTGCCCGACCGGCGGCATCACGATCGACACCGCGCCGCGCTACCTCCGGTTGCCGAACGTCGGCTGTGTCGGCGGCACGTGGCTGACCCCCGACGACGCCGTCAGAGCCCAGGACTGGGCGCGCGTCGAAGCCCTGGCTCAGAAGGCCGCGAGCCTCCGCCCGGCTCCATAACCCACAAAGCTGCGACGGGCCGGCCCGACGAGTTGGCGCCCGGCGGACCGGCCCGCCGCATTCACCCTCGCTGACCACGCACCTGGTCGCTTTGACCAATTGATTCGCTTTCGCCTGCCAGGCGAAGGCGGCGCTGTAGGCTCGCGGCCCATGACTTCCAGCCCTGCGGACATGGCGTTCGCATTGTTGCGGGAGGGCCGCGCGGTCGAGGCCCAGGAGCTGATCGTGCGCGAGCTGCAGGCCGTCGAGGCGCGCCAGGGCCGCGGCGGCGCCGCGTGGACGTCGCTGCAGTGCGATCTCGGCAACGTCCTCATCAACTCCGGCCAGCCCGGCCGTGCCGTCGAGTGCTTCCGCGCCGCCTGCGCCGGGCCGCCGCCCGCCGATCCGGCGGAGCACAAGGACTACCTGACCTATCGGCTCAACCTGGGCCTGGCGCTCCAGGCGGCGGGGCAGCCGGCCGAGGCCGAGGCGGAGCTGCGGCGCGGTGCCGAGGAACGCCTGGCCTTCTACGGCCGGGAGCACGCCGGTTACGCGTTCGGCCTGGAGCCGCTGGCCGACGTGCTGCTGGCCAACGGCGACCCGGGGCAGGCCAGGCAGGTCGCCGACGAGGCCCTGGCCAACTTCTGGAACAACGGCCACGAGCGGACCGCGAGCGCGCTGGCGCTGCGCGCCGAGATCATGAGCGCGGAGGGCGTGCCGGGCGGTCTGTTCCAGGGCATCGAACAACTTCCGGACGAGCTGGTCGAGCAGACCGCGCTCACCGTGCTGGACCGCGCCGGACGCGGCGACCCGCGGGCGCTCTGGCCGGTGGTGACGGACTTGGTCGCGGCGCTGGAGGCCCGGCTTGGCCCCGATCACCAGGCGACGCTGAACGCGCTGTCGATGCTGGCCAACCTCGGGCGCGACGCGGGTGATCCGGCGGGCCGGGTGGCGGCGATCCGGCGGGTGATGACGTCGTACGAACGGCAGGGCAGGCTGGAGGACGCCCTCATGGCGGCCCAGGGCCTGGCGATGGCCTACGGCGACGCCGGTGACGAGGCGGCGGCGCTGCGCACGTACGCCGACGCGCTGGCGCTGGCCGAACGTGTCGACCGTCCCGAACTGACCTCCCAGATCCTGCGCAACTGGGGCCTGGCGCTGTCGGAGGCCAAGCGCCCGGCCGAGGCCGAGCCGCGGCTCGCCGACGCGGTCACGCAGGCCCGGCGGGGCGCCGATCCCGAGATGCTGGGCCGCGCGCTGATCGCGCTGGGCCTGTTCCTGCAGCACCAGGAACGCCTGACCGAGGCGATGTCGGTCACCCGGGAGGGCCTGGCCCTCATGGACCCCGCCCATCCGGACGCCGTCATGGGAAGCAGCCACCTGGGCGCCATGGAACGCGGACAGGGCTGCGGGTGCGGTGACCTCGGCGGCGCGGTCGCCGAGGCGTTCCGGCAGTTCGTGATCGGGCAGCTGCCCCGCGACCTGCTGCTCGACTTCAGCGTGGAGATCGTGGACGGTGACTTCAAGCTGAACGTCGAGCTGCGCCGGGAGCCGACGGAGGGCGAGCTCGAACAGCTCGACCGCATCATCCAGACCGCGCACGCCGAGTTCCGCCGCCGGTTGTCAGCCCGGACCTGATCTGGGTCATGATGTCTTGATGGCGTCCAGGATGTTCAGCCGGGCGGCACGGCGGGCGGGCCAGACGGCGGCGAGCACGCCGATGAGGGCCGCTGCCGGGACGTAGAGCAGCAGTCGCCCGACGGGCACGGCCAGCTCGGTGACACCGTCCTCCGCCATGGCGTTCTGGACGATGACTCCGAACACGACGCCGATGGCGAGGCCGAGCAGGGCGCCGAAGACCGAGATGATGACCGCCTCGTACCGGATCATCCGGCGCAGCTGCCGCCGCTGCAGGCCGACCGCGCGGAGCAGGCCGATCTCACGGGTGCGCTCGACGACCGACAGCGCGAGCGTGTTGACGATGCCGAGCGCCGCGATGACCACCGACAGCACGAGCAGCGCCAGGATCAGCTGGAGGAACAGGTCGATGTCCCCGGCCGCGTCCGCCTTGATCGTCTTGCGGTCCTTGACCACCAGGCTCGGCCACGGCGCGAGGGCGGACTCCAGCCCGCGCCGGGTCGCGGCGGCGTCCGCGCCGGGGGCCAGGGTGAGCTCGATCCGGTCGATCGTCGCGTCGGCGGCGTGCGGCCGGTACGCCGTGTCGTCGATGATCATGCCGGGCGCCGGGTGGGAGATCGTCTTCTGGTCGGCGTAGACGCCGGCGACGCGGAACGTGGCCTTCGCGCCGTCCTGGAACTCGCCGGGCACCACGGTCCCGGCCCGCCACCCCCGGGCGGCGGCCGTCGTCCGGCTGACGAGGAGATCGGTGCCCCGGGCCGCCGCCGTCCCCTCGGTCACCCGGAGCCGGAAGTGGCCGGCGAGCTCCCGCGGACGACCGGCGGTGACGGTCTGCACCTTCCCGGCCAGCCTGATCCGCGCCGACCGGATCGCGACCGCGCCGCGCACCCCCGGGACCTTGGCCACGGCGTCGAACGCCGCGGGCCCGACCGGCGTGATCTCGCTGGCTCCGACGACCCGGTAGTCGGCGGTCAGGCCCGTCTCCAGCTGCTTGTCCACGGTGACGGCCATCGACCGGGTGATGACCGAGACCGTGCCGATCAGGGCGAGTCCGATCATGAGGGCCGAGGCGGTGGCGGCGGTCTGGCGCGGGTTGCGCAGCGCGTTCTGCCGGGACATCCGGCCGACCATGCCGCCGAAGCGCGCGAGAGGCCAGCCGGCGACCCAGGCCCGCGGCCGGCTGATGAGCGGGCTCAGCGTCGTGACCCCCGCGAAGAACGCCATGGCGCCGCCGCCCGCGAGGTAGAGCGCGGTCTTGCCGTCCGTGGCGACCAGCCCGGCGGCCATCGCGGCCGTACCGGCCACGACCGCGGCGCCGCCGGTGAACGCGCGGACGCGCAGCGAGCGGGCGGGCGGCATGACCTCGTCCCGGAGGGCGGCCACGGGCGGGATCCGCGCCGCGCGCCGCGCCGGGACGTACGCGGCGGCCAGCGTGACGCCGAGCCCCACCGAGTACGCGGCGATGACGGCCGAGGCGGGCAGCACCGGGGCGCCGAACGGCAGCGCCTCGCCGGCCACGAGCGACATCAGCTCGGCCAGCCCGAGCGCCAGCCCGCCGCCCGCCGCGAGCCCGAGGGTCGCGCCGATCAGGCCGACCCCGGCCGCCTCGCCGAGCACCACGCGGGTCACCTGGAGACGGCCCGCCCCGACCGCGCGCAGCAGCGCCATCTCGCGGGTGCGCTGGGCCACCAGCATCGAGAACGTGTTGAAGATGATGAACGAGCCGACGAACACCGCGATCGCGGCGAAGACCATGAGCAGCGTCCGCAGCATCGTGAGGATCTCCCGGAGCGGCTCGGCGACCTCGTCGACGGCCTGCCGCCCGGTGATGGCCTCCAGGCCGTCCGGCAGCGTCCGGCCGACCGCGTCGCGCAGCCGTTCCTGCGGGACGCCGTCGGCGGCGTGCACGGTGATCCGCGTATAGCCGGGCCGTTCCATGAGCAGCCGCTGCGCCGTCCCGGGCTCGAACGCCGTGACCGTCAGCGCGCCGGAGAGCTCGTCGTCGCCGTACCGGACGATGCCCGTCAGGGTGAACGTCCGGCTGCCGGACGCGAGCGCCATCGGCACCCGGTCACCGATCTCGTACCGGGCCGCCCGGGCGCTCGCCGCGTCGATCACGACCTCGCCCGGCCGCCGGGGCGCCGTCCCGGATTCCAGGCGCATGAGCGACAGGTCGGGATCGGCGTTCCAGTCCATCCCGGTCCGCGGCTCCGTGCCGACGAGCTTGCCGGCCCGGTCGACGACCGCGGCGAACCCGCTGACCTCCCCGCGGGCCTTGGCCACGCCGTCGGCTTTGCGTACCGCCGCCAGGACGGAGCGGTCCAGCGGCCGGTCCGGATCCGGGCCGCCCAGCTCCGCGCCGAACGCCTTCTTCGCCCGCACGACCGTGTCGGTGCCGCGGCCGAGGTCGTCGAAGGCGCGGTCGAACGAGCGGTCCAGCGTGGCCGCGAAGACCAGGGTGCCCGAGACGAACGCGACCCCGGCCACCACCGCCGCGACCGTCAGCGCCAGCCGGGTCTTGTGCGCGACCAGGCCGCGAAGTGTCAGCTTTCCTGCGATCCCCATGCGTCGATTCGAGCCCACGGCGCCCGCCGCGCGGCAGCGTGCAACGGATGGACCCGCACCGACGCACGTAGCGTCCGGTAGCGACTTTCGTAGGGTGGCGGCGGCCGTCCCGGTGCGTACGGTGTTGGTTGTGCAACCAAGCCTCCCGGCCCGGCCGGTCCGCGCCGTGGTGTCCGACGCCCTCGTGGTCGCGATCGGTCTGGCGGGCAGCGTCCAGACCACGCTGGACGAGCGGACGATCCTGCGCCCCTTCCACGGGCTGACCGCGGTCGTGCTCGTGCTGGCGGGCCTGTCCCTGGCCGTCCGCCGCCGGGCGCCGCTCACGGTCGCGTGGATCACCATCGCCGTCCCGGCCGCGGTGCTGGTCGTCGAGTTCCTGGCGCCGGGGACGCTGCTGTTCACCGGGGGCGACATCGACGTGGACTCGGTCTCGCTGTGGCCGCCGGGCGCGATGTTCGCCGCGTACGCGGTCACGGCGTTCCCCAAGGCGCATCAACCTCCCTGGCTGCGGGGGCTGCCGATCGCCGTCCTGGCGCTCGTCCTCGCGGCCACCCCGGAGGTGATCTCCGACGTGGCCTTCCAGAACGTCGCGGTCCAGGGCAGCGACCCCGAGGCCGGGATGGTCTTCCGCAGCATCGTCCTGGTCGTCGGCGGCGCGCTGCTCGGCATGTACGTGTCCGCCCGCCGCCGGGTGCTCGACGGGCTGCGGGAACGCGCGGACCGGGCGGCCGAGCAGGCCCGGGCGGAGGAACGGGCCCGGCTCGCCGCCGAGATGCACGACGTCGTGGCCCATCGCGTGACGCTCATGGTCCTGCAGGCGGGCGCGCTGCGCGTCCGCGCCCGCGACGACGAGACGCGGCAGGCGGCCGAGGAACTGCGCGGCACGGGCGCCAGGGCACTGGAAGAGCTGCGCGACGTGATCGGCCTCCTGCGCCGCACGGAGGAGGGCCCGGACGACGAGGCCGGCGCGCACGGCCCGCTGCCGGACCTGTCCACGCTGATCGCCGAGTCGGGCTCGGTCGGCGTGCCGGTGGACCTGGAGGAGGAGGGCGACCCGCCCCTGGCCTCGCCGGTCGTCGGGCGGACCGCGTACCGCATCGTGCAGGAGGCCCTCACCAACGTACGCAAGCACGCGCCCGGCGCCCGCGTCCGCGTGGAGATCCGCTACCGCGCGGACGGCGTGCGCCTCACCGTGCTCAACTCGGCACCGTCCCGGCCCGCCGACCACCATCTGGCCGCCAGCGGCTCGGGCACCGGCCTGTCGGGCCTGGGCCAGCGGGTCGACCTCATCGGCGGCACGTTCACGGCCGATCCCATGCCCGACGGCGGCTTCCGGGTGCACGCGTCCCTGCCCGCCTTCGTCCCGACACCCGCGCCCGAGGCCGTCCGGTGAGCATCAAGGTCCTCCTGGTCGACGACGAACGCATGGTCTGCGCGCACCTGCGGACCATCCTCGGCGCGGCGGACGACATCGAGGTGGTGGACGAGGCCTACGACGGCGCCGCCGCCGTCGAGTCCGTCCTCCGGCACGACCCCGACGTCGTGCTCATGGACCTCCGGATGCCCGGCGTGGACGGGCTGACGGCCATCGAGCGCATCGCCGCCCTGCGTCCCGCCCGGGCGGGGTCGTCGCCGGCCGTCGTGGCCCTCACCACGTTCGACGCCGACCACTACGTGCTCCGGGCGCTGCGCGCGGGCGCGGCCGGGTTCCTGTTGAAGTCCACGCCGCCCGAGGACCTGGTCGAGCTGGTCCGCGTCGCCGCCGACGGGCACACGGTCATGTCGGCCGCCGCGACCCGCCGGCTCGTCGCCTCCGCCGCCGGCCGTTCGCTCGAACGCGACCGGCACCGCGCCCGGATCGGTGAGCTGACCGAACGCGAGGCCGAGGTGCTGACCTGCCTCGGCGAGGGCCTGTCCAACGCTCAGATCGCACAGCGCCTCCATCTCAGCGAGGCGACCGTCAAGGGTTATGTGTCCCGTCTGCTCGACAAGCTGGGCTGTGCCAACCGCACCCAGGCCGGGCTGCTCGCCCACGAGGCAGGCCTCTGACAGTCCTCGCTTTACGGGCGGCGTGCTCAGTGGGCGGCGAGAGCGCGTGCCACTGCCTCGGCCAACTGGGCGGCGTCGGCGACGCAGCGGTAGTCGACGTGCTCGGGCAGGTCGGTGGGCAGGTGGTAGTGCGGGATGAGCTTCTGGTCGTCGACCGAGACGAGGCAGGCGGTGGGGTAGCCGTGGCGGTGCGGGACCACCGCGTCGGTGCTCGTGCGTGACCGCGGGCCGCGCCGGATCTCGATGTCCTGCTCGACGGCGCAACGGGCGATCATGTCGCCGAAGGCGGTGTCGTACGTCTCGATGCGCAGCGGCCCCTCGCCGTCGAGGAGGACGAGCCTGCCGGAGCCCACGGTGTCGAGGTTGAGGAACCAGG
The DNA here is from genome assembly GCF_039533225.1 of Actinomadura fulvescens. Taxonomy (NCBI): domain Bacteria; kingdom Bacillati; phylum Actinomycetota; class Actinomycetes; order Streptosporangiales; family Thermomonosporaceae; genus Actinomadura; species Actinomadura fulvescens. Next base: position 634,299 of record NZ_BAAATD010000002.1, read on the forward strand.
TGCTCTCGCGGGCGAGCCCTGGGAAGTAGTGGTGGGCGAACCCCCGTACCCCCTCCTGGAGCGACTCCTCGGCGCCCGCCGAGAAGAGGAGCACGCGCAGGCCGGGAACGGGTCGGCGGGCCAGCGACTCGGCCAGCGCGATCAGCACGGCGACGCCGCTGAGGTTGTCGTTGGCGCCGGGCACGGCCTTGTGCGAGCCGATGTCGGCCATCGCGGCGGCGGCGAGCGCGCTGAGCGCGGTGCCGGTGCGGCGCACGGCGGGGGAGCGGGTGGCACTGCCGAACGCGACGAGGGCGGGCCCGGCGATCACGGGCCACCAGACGGGGAGGTTCTCCCTCGTCCGTTCGACCGCGCGGGGGAAACGTCTCGCGTACCAGCGCGGCAGCGTCTGGTCGAAGACGGTGCCCGACGGCGCGGCGTCGTGGTGCGCCATGATGACGAGCGTCCGGTGCGGTGCCTGGCGCTGGGCGCGCGGCGGGGTCAGGTCGGCGACGACGTTGCAGGCCGTACGGCGCGAACTCAGCACGGTACGGGCGAACTGGCGGCCGTAGGAGATCTCGTCGGCCAGGGCGGCGGTCAGGACCGCCCCGGCGAGCGTGCCGGTCCAGCGCAGGCGCTTGCCGGTCAGGCCCGCGAGCGTCGAAAGCGCGGCGATGACCCCGACGGGCCAGGCGTACGAGCCGTACGCGGGGACCTCCTGGACATGGGCGGTGTGGCCCAGCGCGTTGAGACGGTCGGCGATCAGGTGCGCCGCCTCGCGTTCGCCCGGCGAGCAGGGCGGCCGTTCGATCGCCGCGAGCCGCTCCACCGTGGCGCGCAGCGTCTCCTCGGCCGGCCGGGCCACGGGCGAGACCGGATGGAGGAACCGCTCGGAGGGCATACCTGAGACGGTTTCACGACCCTCGTGTAGGGGTCCATGAGCGGTGCGTGGCGGCCGCGGGACCACGGCCCGGGCCGTGGTCCCGCGGCGCCGTCATCTGCGCTGGGCGCGGCGGTGGGTCACGGTCAGCATGATCGCCCGGATGACCCAGACGAGCAGGGCGAGCTGGAACACCGCGAAGAACGCGGTGGCCGGTCCGGCGGTGAACGTGACGATCAGGAACACGCCGAGCAGGATCGGGAAGGCCGGGAACCCGGGACGGCGGCGCGCGGCCCAGGCCGGATGGTGTCCCTCCCAGGCGGGATGGCCGTGCCGCATGCCGGGATGCCGGTGGGCGAACGGGTGGCCGCCGCGGTACGGGCGCACGGCCTCGGGGAGACCGTTGTGGCCGGGCAGGTCGCGCACGATGGTACGCAGGTCGCCCTCGGTCTTGGCGGCGAGGGCGGCGTCCAGGCGCTCGTCGAGCTCGGCCTGGTCCAGCCGTCCCGCCGCGAAGTGGTCGTGCAGGGCGGTGGTCACCGTGTCCCGCTCGGCGTCCCCGATGCGGATCTCGTCAGGCCGTGTCACCACTACTCCTCGGATGCGTCAGGTGTGTCGTCCGGGTCACGTGCGCCGTCGAGGTCGTCCTCGGCGAGGATGCGGTAGAGCCTGCGGCGGGTGTCGGCCAGCACGGTCTTGGCCTGGGCGACCTGTTGGGGTGAGCCGGAGTGGACGAGCTGCATGACCGCGGCTCCCGTCTGCGCGGCCTGCTTGAAGAGGTCGGGCACGCCCTCGCCGAAGTCGGGCGTCATCTCCGCCCACGGCTCCGACAGCTCGTCGGCGTGGTCATCGACGTAGACGCGGCCCTGGTCGGTGAGGCGGAAGGTCTTGCGGCCCTCGCCCTCCTCGCCCACGATCAGCCCCTCGTCGGCCAGTTGCTGGAGCGCCGGATAGACCGCTCCGGGGCTCGGCTTCCAAGCGCCCTGGCTGCGGACGTTGATCTCCTGGATGATCTGGTAGCCGTTCCGCGGCTCCTCGGCGAGCAGCGCCAGGATCGCCGCGCGCACGTTCCCCTTGCGTGCCTTCTGGGCCTTGGCCCAGGGCGGCCCGCCGCGCCCCCACGGGCCGCGACCCCACGGGCCGCCGCCGCCGGGAGGACCCCAGGGACCTGGGCCGCCGCCGAAGACGAAACCGAAGTCGGGCATGCCGTGCCTCGACCGGGGACCGCAGCCGTGCTGCTGATGGTGACGGCTCGCGTACGCCGCCGCCTTGGCGCCCAGAGCGGCGGCGGCGAAGGCCCAGCGCAGATCGGGGCCGTGGTGTGTCGCGCTCATGTTCTTCACACCCTTCCGAGATCTCTCTTTGATCTCTCGCGATAGGACAACGATATATCGGCAACGTGGAGTCGCGCCAGATGGTTCCCGGCTCGCTGCCGGGCGATCGAACTACCCGCAGGTAACTTGATATCGAGATAAATCGGCGATAGCTTGACGTCGAGAGAAATCCTGACGAAGTTAGGCGAACCTGAGTCCTGAGCAGGGTCTGGACTAGGGCAGGATTCAGAGGGGATGAATCCCCCGCCCTGGACCTTGCGGCGCGACTCACCCCGCGCCGGCGGAGCCGGGAGCAGGAGATCGACCAGATCAGTGAAGAACGGTCAGCGAGAAACGCCGTGCGCTCACGTCTCGGACCGGACGTGCGGTGTTGACGGAGGAGGAGTCCGTGTCCGCGAACAGCTTCGGCAGCCGTAACACGCTGCAGGTGGGCGACAAGTCGTACGAGATCTACCGGCTGGACGCAGTCGAGGGCTCGGCCCGTCTCCCGTACAGCCTCAAGGTTCTCCTGGAGAACCTGCTGCGTACCGAGGACGGCGCCAACGTCACCGCCGACCACATCCGTACGCTCGCCGGCTGGGACGCCAATGCCCAGCCGAGCCACGAGATCCAGTTCACCCCGGCCCGCGTCATCATGCAGGACTTCACCGGCGTGCCGTGTGTGGTCGACCTCGCCACCATGCGCGAGGCGGTGCGCGACCTCGGCGGCGACCCGGCCAGGATCAACCCGCTCGCCCCGGCCGAGATGGTCATCGACCACTCCGTCATCGTCGACTACTTCGGTACGCCGCAGGCGTTCGAGCGCAACGTCCAGGTCGAGTACGAGCGCAACAAGGAGCGCTACCAGTTCCTGCGCTGGGGCCAGACCGCGTTCGACCAGTTCAAGGTCGTCCCGCCCGGCACCGGCATCGTCCACCAGGTCAACATCGAGCACCTGGCCCGCGTCGTGTTCGACCGGGACGGCGTCGCCTACCCCGACTCGTGCGTCGGCACCGACTCCCACACCACCATGGAGAACGGCATCGGCGTCCTCGGCTGGGGCGTCGGCGGCATCGAGGCCGAGGCGGCCATGCTGGGCCAGCCGATCTCGATGCTCATCCCGCGCGTCGTCGGCTTCAAGCTGACCGGCGAGCTGCACCCGGGCACCACGGCCACCGATCTGGTGCTCACCATCACCGAGATGCTGCGCGAGCACGGCGTCGTCGGCAAGTTCGTGGAGTTCTACGGCGAGGGCGTGCACGCGCTGCCGCTGGCCAACCGCGCCACCATCGGCAACATGAGCCCCGAGTTCGGCTCCACCTGCGCCATCTTCCCGATCGACGACGAGACCCTGACCTACCTGCGCCTCACCGGCCGCAGCGAGGAGCAGATCGCGCTGGTCGAGGCGTACGCCAAGGAGCAGGGCATGTGGCTCGACCCGTCGGTCGAGCCGGAGTTCTCCGAATACATGGAGCTCGACCTGGCGACGGTCGTGCCGTCGCTGGCCGGTCCCAAGCGCCCGCAGGACCGCATCTCGCTCTCGGAGGCCAAGCAGACCTGGCGCCGCGACGTCAAGAACTACGCCGCCACCAGCGTCCAGGGCCCGACCGACGAGGCGTCCGACGAGTCGTTCCCCGCCTCCGACTCCCCGGCGATCAGCCGCGGCGGCAACGGCGACAAGCCGCGCGAGCACGCCACCGGCAACGGCGACCGGCCGCACAACCCGGTCACGGTGACCATGGAGGACGGCTCCGCCTTCGAGATCGACCACGGCATCGTGGCCGTCGCCGCCATCACCTCCTGCACCAACACCTCCAACCCGTTCGTCATGGTCGGCGCGGGCATGCTCGCCAAGAAGGCGGTGGAGAAGGGCCTCACCCGCAAGCCGTGGGTGAAGACCTCGCTGGCCCCCGGCTCCCAGGCCGTCACCGACTACCTCGAGCGCGCGGGCCTCACCCCGTACCTCGACAAGATCGGCTACAACCTGGTCGGCTACGGCTGTACCACCTGCATCGGCAACACCGGCCCGCTGCAGCCGGAGATCTCCAAGGCCATCAACGACAACGACCTGGCCGTCACCGCCGTGCTGTCGGGCAACCGCAACTTCGAGGGCCGCATCAGCCCCGACGTGAAGATGAACTACCTCGCTTCGCCGCCGCTGGTCATCGCCTACGCGCTGGCGGGCACGATGGACATCGACATCCTCAACGACCCGATCGCCGAGGGCACCGACGGCCCGGTCTACCTCAAGGACATCTGGCCCGCGCCGGAGGAGGTCGCCGAGATCGTCAACTCCTCCATCGGCCAGGAGATGTACGTCCGCAACTACGCCGACGTCTTCAAGGGCGACGAGCGCTGGCGCGGCCTGGACATCCCCACCGGCAACACCTTCGAGTGGGACCCGTCCTCCACCTACGTGCGCAAGGCCCCGTACTTCGACGGCATGGAGATGGAGCCCGCCCCGGTCACCGACGTCCACGGCGCCCGGGTGCTGGCCAAGCTGGGCGACTCGGTCACCACCGACCACATCTCCCCGGCCGGCTCCATCAAGGCCGGCACGCCCGCCGCGCAGTACCTGGAGGAGAACGGCGTCGCGATCAAGGACTTCAACTCCTACGGCTCGCGCCGGGGCAACCACGAGGTCATGATCCGCGGCACGTTCGCCAACATCCGGCTGCGCAACCAGCTGCTGGACGACGTCGAGGGCGGCTACACCCGCGACTTCACCCAGGAGGGCGCGCCGCAGTCGTTCATCTACGACGCCGCGCAGAACTACGCCGCCCAGGGCACCCCGCTGGTGGTCATCGCGGGCAAGGAGTACGGCTCCGGCTCGTCGCGCGACTGGGCCGCCAAGGGCACCGCGCTCCTCGGCGTCCGCGCCGTCATCGCCGAGTCGTACGAGCGCATCCACCGTTCGAACCTCATCGGCATGGGCGTGCTGCCGCTGCAGTTCAAGGACGGCGAGAGCGCCGAGTCCCTCGGCCTCACCGGCACCGAGACCTTCGACGTCGTCGGCGTCGAGAAGCTGAACGAGGGTGAGGTCCCCCGCGAGGTGACGGTGAAGGCCGACGGTAAGGAGTTCAAGGCCGTCGTCCGTATCGACACCCCAGGCGAGGCGGACTACTACCGCAACGGCGGCATCATGCAATACGTGCTGCGCAACCTGCTGCGCAAGTAGGTAGGGCCTGAGAAAGGGCCGTCTCCCCTAGGGAGGCGGCCCTTTTCAGTATCCAGGCGAGGCGTACACGGGCTGCGGAGGCCGCGTGTCCAGGACGGTCGTCCCGGTGGCGCGGCCATGGAGCCCCCGGCGTTCCGGGGCGTCGGCCAGCATCCAGACAAGGCTGACGAGCGGAATGACCATCAGCGCGAGAAACAGGGAGAAGTAGGGAGACATCAGCAGTGCGCGGCCTCCCGCGCGTGCCCAGCCGACCGGGGCGCCGTCGCCGGTGCGCACCACGGTGAGCCCGACGACCCGCTTGCCGAGCGTGGTGTGCCACGCGCCGAGCTGGACCGCCTCGTACAGGATCGGCAGCACGATCATGTTGGCCGCCAGCAGGTAGACCCACTCGAAGCCGGCCGCCTCGCCGACGCCGACGATGACCAGATTGACGATCACCGTGAGCAGGCCCGCGAAGACCAGGTCGAGAAGCCGGGCGGCGAACCGTTTGCCGAAGTCGGCCGGGCGGGGGGCGGGGGGCGGCGCGTACCGGGGGTCGGCCCAGGGATGCGGCGCGGGGGTCCATCCTGGTGTGCTCATCGTGAAAACCCGATGGTCAGTGGTCGGCGGCCAGGCGAAGTCCGAAACCGATGAACGCCAGACCGGTGATCTGCTGGATGCGGCGCCTGACCGATGGCCGTGCCAGCCTACGCCGCGCGGCGGCCGCCGCGAACACGAGCAGCGCGTACCACCCCAGGCACTCGGCGACATGGATCAAGCCGAAGACCAGGCTCGTCCACAACATCGAAGCGCCGTCCGGGACGAACTGCGGCAGCAGGCTCATGTAGAAGACACCGGCCTTGGGATTGAGCAGATTCGTCACAAAGCCCGTGCGGAAGGCGCGCGTCCCAGAGGAGGCGGGAAGCTCCTCGACGGTCTCCGTACGCCGACGGGCCTGCCACAGGGCCTGGGCACCAAGCCAGAACAGATAGCACGCACCCGCGACGCGCACGATGTCGAACGCCAGCTCCGAAGCGGCCAGCAAGGCCGTGAGCCCCAGCGCACCGGCGACGGCCCACACCAGACAGCCCGCGCCGATGCCGGTCGCGGCCAGGTAACCGGCCCGCCGCCCGCTCGTCACCGTGGTGCGCAGCACCAGCATCGTGTCGATCCCAGGCGTGATCGTGACCAGTGCGGCAACGGCGGCGAAGGCCAGGCATGCAGTCAACACGGCGCTCATCCTACGAACAGGAACATGTACCGTTCCACACCGTTATGCCAGATCTGGAATTCCTCATCATCAGCGGCCTGGCGGCCCTCCTCGGCGCCGTCGTGCAGAGCAGCGTCGGCCTGGGCGTCGGGCTCGTGGCCGCGCCGGTCGTCACCATGCTCTTCCCGTCCCTGATGCCGGGGTCGATCCTGGTGGCGGCCACCGTGCTGCCCCTGGCGACGCTGGCCCAGGAGATGAAGCACGCCGACCTGCGCGGTCTCGGCTGGGCCTTCGGCGGCCGGGTGGCCGGCACGCCGATCGGCGTCTGGGTGGTGGCGGCGGTACCCGCCCGCGCGCTCGGCGTCCTGGTGGGCGCCGTCGTCCTGGCCGCACTCGGCGCCAGTGCCTGGTCGGCGAACGTCCCGCGCAACCCGGGCACGCTCGCCACCGCGGGCCTCATCGCCGGAGCCACGGGCACCGCGTCCTCGATCGGCGGCCCTCCCATCGCGCTGCTCTACCAGAAGGAGAGCGGCCCCCGGGTCCGCGCCACCCTCGCGGTCTTCTTCACCGTCGGTGCCCTCCTGTCCCTCCTCACGCTGGCCGCGGTGGACCAGCTTCCGCTCCGCCAGGTGACCGCGGGCCTGGCGCTGACCCCGTTCGTCCTCGCGGGCTTCCTGGTGGCCGGCCCACTGCGCCGCTACCTGGACGGCGGCCGCATGCGGACCGCGATCCTCCTCGTGGTGGGGACGTCCGCGGTAAGTCTGATCGTGCGTAGCCTGATCTGATGCGTCCCACCAAGGCCGACATGGAGGCCGCCCGCGACCGCGTGATCCCCGACGTGCTCCCGGCTCCCGGCGAACCGTTCCGCGTGCTCTTCTGCGGGATCAACCCGGGCCTCTACTCGGGTGCGACCGGTCACCACTTCGCCCGTCCGGGCAACCGCTTCTGGCCCGCCCTCTGCCGCTCCGGCTTCACCGACCGCCTGCTGAGCCCGGACGAGCAACACCTGCTGCCCTCGTTCGGCCTGGGCATCACCAACCTGGCGCCCCGCACGACGGCCCGCGCGGACGAACTCACCGCCGAAGAACTCCGCGAGGGCGGCGAACGCCTCCGGCGCCTCATCGAACGATTCCGCCCCGCCTACCTGGCCGTGGCAGGCGTGACCGCCTACCGCACCGCGTTCGACAAGCCCAGAACCCAGATCGGCCCTCAACCCGAGAAGATCGGCCCCTCCGACCTCTGGGTGCTCCCCAACCCCAGCGGCCTCAACGCGAGCTGGCCCCTCGACAGACTGGCCGCCGAGTTCGCCCGCCTCCGCACCGCCGCCGACCTCAAAACTCCGTAAGCACCCCCGGATCAAAGCGCGTCTTGTCGCCGATGGGGTGGCGGGTTGGTCAGTCTTGTTGGACTAGGCGGGCGGCTTCGGCTTCGAGCATGGCCTGGACCTCGATGACGAGGCTCGGCTTGGGCTCCCAGATGTCGGGTTTGCCCAGGGCGACGATAGGGCGCGGGAGGGCCCGGACGGACGTCAGGCGCCAGTGGTAGGAGCGCGGGTCGGCCCAGGCGCCGCAGTCGCACGGCTCGTCGCGGACGGCGGCGGAGCAGACGTCGGTGAGCTCGGCGATGGCGATGACGGCGCCGATCGTGGCGAGGGGGTCGCGGGGGTTCCAGCCGGCGGCCTGGATCTGGGGGGAGTCGCAGGCCTTGAGGTCGACGCGCATCGAGGCGTGGATCAGGAGGGGGCCGCGGTAGGCGGTGGGCAGGCTCTGGTTGGAGACGGCCTTGACGCCTCTCGCTATCCCGAATGCCCATGGCTGCTGAACGCTGATCGCCTGCACGCGGTCACCTCCCGTTCTCCATCTTGGCCGGACCGTTCGAGCCCTGCTGCCCGATTGCCGCCGGAGCGACCCGTGCCTGCAGGCCAGACAGCGGTAACCGTTGAGCTAGATGAAAGGTCAACGATAGGCGCACGGTGCGCATGGGCAAAAGGTTCAAAGAGTGATTTCTCATGAGAACGGGGCAAAAGCAAATCGGCGCGCCGCCTCAGGCCCGCACGAGGCGGGTGTAGGCGATGACGTTCTCCGAATAGTGGCCCGCCCCGGTGTCGAACGTGCCACCGCAGGTGACCAGGCGAAGTGCGGCGTAGTCGAGGTCCTCGGCGTAGATTTTTTCGCCAGGGAAGGACGCCTTGGGCACGTTCTCGACTTTCTGCACCGCGAACGTCGCCGTGGTGCCGTCGCGGCGGACGACCTGGACGCGATCGCCGGGACGCAGGTCCTTGAGCCGGTGGAACACCGCGTGTTTCCCGCGGGCGTCCACATGGCCGAGGATCACCGAAGGACCGCCCTCGCCGGGTGTGGGCCCGTTCTTCCACCAGCCGGCGAGGTCGGGCCGTGTGAGCGGAGGCTCTTCGATGCGCCCGTTCGGCTGCAGGCCGAGCTCGGACACCGGCGCGGTGACGCCCAGCCTGGGGATCTTGATCGTGGCGGGGAGTGAACGGGGGAGCGGTTTGGCGAAGCTCGCGGCACGCGGGCTGGAGCCGGGGTCGATGGGGCCGCCGCTGTAGTCGTCTCCGCCGCAGGCGCTGAGAGCGAACGCGACGGCCAGCAGTAGTGGTGCCTTACGCACGCGCTCGCCTTCGGCGGTGCAGCACGTAGACGCCGACCAGGACCAGCGACCCGGCGACGGGCAACGCGTAGCCGGGGCTGTTGTCGGTGTCCGCCATAGAGCCGTCGCCAGTGTTGGGCGAACCCTGGGGGATGCTCTGGTCGCCCGGGTCGACGTGCTTCTGCCCGGGCCTGGTGCTGAACGTGACGGAGCCGTAGCCGCGGCACTCGACCCGCACCTTGACGATCGAGGGCAGGGTGGACTCGAAGCGCGCGGTGGCCCGGTGCCCGTCCTCGCCCACCCGCTCGAAGCGCGGCTCGGACACGAACGACGCGGACGTCGCCCGCACCGGGGCGGGGCAGGTGACGCGGATGCCGAGCCTGCCGCCGGGCATGACGGTGCGGGTGGACAGGTCGACGTCGTCGTGGCCGAACGTGAAGCCGCCGCCGGGCGGCGGCTCAGGGCGCGGCTTGCCCGGCGGGCTCGGTGGTGCCGGCGGGATGCGGTCGGGCGGCGTGACCCACAGCGGGAACGTCTGGAACCCCTTGCCGGTCACGCAGCCCAGCCGGGTCAGGTAGGAGTTGCCGGACTTGAGGGTGCGCAGCGTGCCGCCGATGCCGGTCCAGGCGTCGCCCGACCTCTCGAACGAGCCGGGCTCGCCTTCGTCGAACGCCTCGTTGGTGCCCGACACGCGGGGCTCGCCGAGACAGCCGGTGACGCGCACCCAGAGGTTGTCTCCTGGCGTGAACCGCTGCGGGCTGTAGGTGGCCTGCGGCTTGTCCTGCGGGGCGGCGGACGCCGCGGGGGCGGGGATCGCCAAGGCCGTCAGGGCGGCGCCCACGGCGACGATTCGGGTGTTGCCCATGAGGTTCGGACCACCTCGGGGTTGGCGGGGACTATTGGGGGGCATGTCAATAGAAAGGGCAGTGTAACCGTGTGTGAGGCAATTGTCACTACCTGGCCGAATCAGGTCACCCCTTGAGCGCTCCCGCCATCAGGCCGCGCATGAAGAACCGGCCGAGCAGGACGTAGACGACCAGGGTCGGCAGCGACGCCAGCAGCGCCGACGCCATCTGCTGGTTGTACTGGACGGCGACCGCGCCCGAGCCCGCGGTGTTGTTGAGCAGCACCGTGACGGGCCAGCTCTCCTGCGAGCCCAGGAAGACCGCGAACAGGAAGTCGTTCCACATCGACGTGAACTGCCAGATGAGGACGACCGCGAAGGCGGGGCCTGAGACGGGGAGAACGATCGAACGGTACGTGCGGAGCATTCCGGCGCCGTCCACCCGGGCCGCCTCGATCAGCTCGTTCGGGATCGTGACGTAGTAGTTGCGGAAGATGAGCGTGCAGATCGGGATGCCGTACACCACGTGCGCCAGCACCAGCCCGCGGATGCTGCCGACCAGCTCCATCTCGGTCAGCAGGCCCTGCAGCGGGATCATCACGGCCTGGTACGGGATGAACATCCCGAACAGGAACAGCGTGAAGACCGCGTCCGCCCCGGGGAAGCGCCACTTCGACAGCACGTAGCCGTTGAGCGAGCCGAGCACCGCCGAGATGAGCGCGCCCGGGACAGAGATCTTGAAGCTGTTCTCGATCCCCGGCCTGAGCGTCTCCCAGGCCGACCGCCAGCCGTCCAGGCTCCAGTTGTCCGGCAGGCTCCACGCGGTGGACGGATCGGCCTCCTGCAGCGACTTGAAGCTGGTCACGACCAGCACGTACACCGGGATCAGGAAGACCACCACGAACGCCAGCAGCACCGTGAAGCGGATGGCGCGGAAGGGGACGCGCCGCCGGGGGCGGGTGGCGGTCGTCGTCGCGGTCATCGGTCACGCTCCGCCCGTACGGACCACACGAGGTAGGGGATCACCAGCAGGCCGACCGCCAGCAGCAGGTACGTGGCGATGGTCGCGCCGTTGGCCGGGTCGCCCCGGTCGAAGACCTCGACGTAGGTGGCCACCGCCGGCACGTACGTGATGATCTGCTTGCCCGCGATCGCCATGATGAGGTCGAACACCTTCAGCGAGATGTGCCCCAGGATGATGAGCGCCGACAACGTGACCGGCCGCAGCTGCGGCAGCACCACGTACCGGTAGACCTTCCACTCGGAGGCGCCGTCCACCCGGGCCGCCTCCCGCAGGTCTTCGGGTACGCCACGGAAGCCCGCCAGGTACAGCGCCATCACGTACCCGGACATCTGCCAGATCGCCGGCAACGCCATCGCCGCCATGCCGAGCCGGGGGTTCTGCCACCAGTCGTTGCCGAGCGCGCCCAGCCCGAGCTTGTCGAACAGCTGGTTGAGCCCGACCGCGCGTTCCGGCGGCGCAGGGTTCATCAGCCACCGCCAGACGACACCGCTCGCGATGAACGAGACCGCCATCGGGAACAGGTAGATCGCCCGGAACCCGGCCTCGGCCTTGATGCCCTTCTCCATCAGGAACGCCAGGAAGAAGCCCAGCACCAGAGCGCCGACCACGAACACGGCGGTGAACAGCAGCGCGTGCCGCACCGCGCCGGGCCAGCTGGGCACGTCCCACAGGTCGACGAAGTTCTTGCCCTTGTCGAACCCGTACGGCGACACCATGTCGTGCTTGCCGCTGACCGCGACGCGCGTGTTCCAGAAGATCAGCCCGTACACGAACACGCCGATCGCCACGATGGAGGGCGAGAGCAGCAGCAGTCCCGGGAGCCAGCGCGGCGCGCGGCGCCGCCACACGCGCCGCCCGCGGGCCGCGAACGACTCGCGGCCCACGGGCGGCGTGACGTCCGTGCTCGTCACTGCGCGTTGTTCTTGGCGGCGGTCACCAGCGCGCTCTGCAGCTTGCCGACGTCCTTGCTCTGCAGGAACAGGCCTACCGCGGCGTCGATGTCGGCGTGCCAGCGCTTGCTCGCGTAGACGCCGTGCCAGAACGAGCCCGCCAGCTTGATGCCCGGCTTGTTCCACTCGTTGAGCGCGTACTCCAGGTAGCCCTTGTAGAGGCTCTTGTCGGCGTCCTTGCGGGCGGGGATGGAGCCCTTCTTGGGGTTGAAGAGGTCCTGGCCCTCCTTGCTGCCCGCGACCTTCAGCCACGCGATGGCGCCGCCCCGGTGAGGTGCGCCCTTGGGCAGGGTGAAGCTGTCGGACAGCCACATGTACGTGCCGTCGGTGCCGGGGGAGGCCGCGTACTTGAAGTCGGTGCCGTCCTTCTTGCCCAGCCCGTTCGGCGCTGAGCCGGTGAAGTAGCCGTACGCCCAGTCGCCCATGATGTTGAACGCGGCCTTGCCGTCCACGACCGCCTTGGACGCGCCCTGCCAGTCGGTGGAGGCGGCCTCGGCCGTCGTGTACTTCATGATCTCGGCGAAGTCGGTCAGCGCCTTGGTGACGGCGGGGCCGCTCCAGTCGGCGCCCGGCTTCCAGAGCGCGTTGTAGGCGTCGGTGCCGAGGTCGCCGAGCAGGACGCTCTCCAGCAGGTGGTCGGCGGTCCACTGGGCGCCGAGCGACAGCGGGACCTTCCCGGTCTTGTCCTTGACCGCCTTGAGCGCCGTGATGAACTCGGCGACGGACGTGGGCGGGCCGGACAGCCCGGCGTCCTTAACGATCTTCGGGTTGTACCAGAGCATGTTCGAGCGGTGGATGTTCACCGGAACCGAGTAGATCTTGCCCTGGTAGGAGATCTGCTCCAGCAGCTGCGGCGGGTAGGCCTGGCGCAGGTTGTTGTCGGCGTAGAACGAGTCGAGCGGCTCGATCTGCCCTTGTTTGATGTAGTCCAGGAGCTCGGCGCCCGCGTGGCCCTGGAAGGAGTCCGGGGGCTTGCGGTTCTGGAGGCGGCTCGCCAGCACGGCCTGAGCCTGCGTGCCCGAGCCTCCCGCGATGGCGGCGTTGACGAACTTGGTCCCCGGGTTCTTCTTCTCGAAGTCGGCCTTCATGGCGTTCAGGCCGTCGGCCTCGCCGGGGCCGGTCCACCAGGAGAAGACCTCGACCTGCGAGGCGTCTCCACCGCCCTTGTCGTCGTCGCCTCCGCCGCAGCCGGACAGCAGCAGCGCGCCGCCGACCGCCGCGGCGGCGAGCGCCTTCCATCGGATCTCGACCGCAGGTCCTCGCATCGTCCGTCCTCTCTCGCCCCGGCCGGCTCACCCCGTTCGATCTCGCCCGGCCCCGCACACCCCGTCCGACATCCCGCCCGGCCCCTCCGGTCGGACCGTCCAGTTGGATCTTCTGGAAGAACAAGCGTCCGTTCGGTGGGCGCGCCGGGTCAACACCGGTGAGCGAACCGCAATCGTCCGGTTATCTGGCTGGTGAAAGGGTTTCCGCGGCCCCGGCCGAGGGCCCCGGCCGAGGGCCGGCCGCGGGCGCGCGGACGTGCGATGGAGATCACCAGGTGAGGGCGGGCGGCAGGCCGCCGCTGCCCGCGTCCGGCCAGTCGAGCGGCTCGCCGAGCGGCGCGAGCTCGGCGAGCTGCAGCCGGTACCAGGGAGAGGAGCCGGGGTGCCGGACGAGCTCCAGGCACTCCGCCCAGGTCCGCCACCCGGCGTCGGCCACCTCGGCGGGGTCGAGCGTGACGGGGGGCTCGGCGTCCGCCGTGACCGCCCGGACGACCGGGCAGCGCTCGTGCTCGACGACCCCGTCCGCGGCCGTGGCCCGATAGTGGAATCCGGGCAGCACGGACGTGATCGTGTCGGCCGCCACGCCCAGCTCGGTCCGCAGCCGCCGCCGCACCGCCGCGCGCAGACCCTCGCCCGGTCCGGGATGCCCGCAGCAGCTGCCGGTCCACACGCCGGGGAAGGTCCGCTTGTCCAGTGCCCGCCGCGTGACCAGCACCTTGCCGTTCGGGTCGACCAAATAGCAGGAAAAGGCCAGGTGATAAGGGGTATCCCGATGGTGACTCTCCGCTTTCGGAGCAGTACCAATTGCTTCGTCGGACTCGTTGAGCAGGACTATCTCCTCGGCACCCATGTCTCTACCAATACAGCACTCAGGGTCTGTGGAGATTCGGTGGAGAGAAACTCGCCGTCCCCCGCCCCGAGGCCCATCGCCCGCAAACCGGGACTAAACTCGGCAAGACCCGGGGGAGCCTGGGACGCGGGTCCCCGACGGAGGATCCTGAAGGGGGAAGGGGAGGTAGGTCGGGTGAGCTTGCTGGAGTCGATCTCGGGTCCGGAGGACCTCAAGCGACTGGACGCCGCGCAGCTGCCGCGGCTCGCGCACGAGCTCCGGGAGTTCATGGTGGACGCGGTCTCCAAGACCGGCGGCCACCTGGGCCCCAGCCTGGGGGTGGTCGAGCTCACCATCGCCCTGCACCGGGTGTTCGCCTCGCCCCGTGACAAGATCCTCTTCGACACCGGCCACCAGGCGTACGTGCACAAGATGCTCACCGGCCGGCACGACTGGACGCTGCTGCGCCAGCGCGGCGGGCTGTCGGGCTACCCGAGCCGCGCCGAGTCCGAGCACGACCTGATCGAGAACTCCCACGCCTCCACGGCCCTGTCGTACGCCGACGGGCTGGCCAAGGCCTACCAGCTGCGCGGCGAGAACGACCGCGCCGTCGTCGCCGTCGTCGGTGACGGCGCGCTGACCGGCGGCATGTGCTGGGAGGCGCTCAACAACATCGCGGCGGGCAAGGACCGCCCGGTCATCATCGTCGTGAACGACAACGGCCGGTCCTACTCGCCGACGATCGGCGGGCTCGCCAGCCACCTGGCCAACCTGCGCGTGACGCCCGGCTACGAGCAGGCGCTCGACCTCATCAAGAAGACCGTGCCGAGGGCGCCGGTCGTCGGCACCGTCGCGTACGAGGCGCTGCACGGCATCAAGAAGGGCCTCAAGGACGTCCTGCAGCCGCAGGCCATGTTCGAGGACCTCGGCATGAAGTACGTCGGGCCCATCGACGGCCACGACGAGGAGGCCGTCGAGCGCGCCCTCCGCAAGGCCCGCGGGTTCGGCGGCCCGGTGATAGTGCACTGCATCACCCAGAAGGGCCGCGGCTACGCCCCCGCCGAGAACCACGAAGAGGACTGCTTCCACGGTCCCGGCGCGTTCGACCCGGTCACGGGCGAGATCAAGGCCAAGGGCGGCGGGCCCAGCTGGACCAAGGTGTTCGGCGAGGAGATGGTCGCCATCGGCGGCGAACGCCGCGACGTGGTCGGCATCACCGCCGCCATGCTCTACCCGGTCGGCCTGGCGCCGTTCGCCCACGCCTTCCCCGACCGCATCTACGACGTCGGCATCGCCGAGCAGCACGCCGCCACCTCGGCGGCCGGCCTGGCGATGGGCGGGCTGCACCCGGTGGTCGCCCTGTACGCGACGTTCCTCAACCGCGCGTTCGACCAGGTCCTGATGGACGTCGCGCTGCACAACCTGCCGGTGACGTTCGCCCTCGACCGCTCCGGCGTGACGGGCAACGACGGCGCCAGCCACAACGGCATGTGGGACCTGTCGATCCTGCAGCTGGTGCCGGGCCTGCGCCTGGCCGTGCCGCGTGACGGCGCCCGGCTGCGCGAGCTGCTGCGCGACTGCGTGGCGATCTCCGACGGCCCGAGTGCGATCCGTTACCCCAAGGGCCCGATCGGTCCCGACGTGGAGGCCATCGACACGGCCGGCGGGATGGACGTGCTCGCCCGCCACGACGGCGCCAACGGCGCCCGCGTCCTCATCGTCTCCGTCGGCCCGATGGCCGCCGCCGCGGTGGCCGCCGCCGACCGGCTGCAGGCGCAGGGCATCGGCGTCACGGTCGTCGACCCCCGCTGGGTCAAGCCGCTCGACCCCGCGCTGGTCGGGCTGGCCGCCGGGCACAGCATGGTCGCCGTGGTCGAGGACAACGGCCGCACCGGCGGCGTGGGCGACGCCGTGGGGCGCCTGCTGCGCGACGCCGCCGTCGACGTCCCGCTGCGCACCTTCGGCATCCCGCAGGAGTTCCTCGACCACGCCTCGCGCGGCGAGATCCTCACCGACATCGGGCTGAACGAGCAGGACCTCGCCCGCGACATCACCGAGGCCGTCGCCAAGGTGACCAACACCGAGGTGCCGCAGCCGACGCCCGCCGACTGAGCGGCCCTGCCGACTGAGCGGGCCCGCCGACTGAGCGGCCCGCCGACTGAGCGGCCCGCCGTCCGCCCGTCTCAGACGACGTCGGCGGACTGGAGCTGCCAGAAGTGGGTGATCGACGCGGACGGCGTGCCGAGGTCGCGGCCCGAGTAGGTCCAGCGGCCCGTGAGCCTCCAGAGGCGGCCGGCGCCGTCGCGGACGAAGACCTGCAATGCGAAGGTCGCGTCATGCGCCCTGATCACGCCCGCCGGATCGACGGTGCCCTTCAGCTCGGGCTCGCCCTCGCAGCGGACGCCCATCACGAGCGTGCCCGCGTCCTGGCGCAGGAGGCCCCGCGTCAGCTCGTAGACGAGTACGGAGACGTAGTCCGGCCCGAGCCACCGCAGGTCGGGCAGCATGCCGGGCGGGGGGAATCCGTACAGTTCTGGACCGCCGGTCACACGCGCACGGTAGCGCTCCGATCACTCTCGCGTCACCCCTTGCGGCGGCATGTCTCGCTCTTGCCGCGAGATTACCGCGGCGGTCGCGGGCAGGGGCCGCACGACCGCGCGATCGGCGGGCCGCCCCGGGACAGACCGGCCCTTTGGCGGTTTCGACCTGCTCGTTCCCGCTTTCCCGCCCGTGATCAGGAAGGACGGCAGGCGTTGCGCATCGCCTCCCAGCGGGCCAGCTTGACCCGCTCGCCGCGGGCGAGCGAACGCGCCAGCTCGATCTCGGCGGCGTCCAGATTGAGCCAGTCGGCGTAGGTGACGATCGGCAGGCCGCGGGACTCCAGCAGCTCCTCGATCTTGTGGGCGGGCGGCTCGTCCCGGTCCGCGAGGTCGGCGAGGAGGTGCCGGACGGTCTCGGCGGCGTCCGCCTTGTTGGTGCCGACCACGCCGGTGGGACCCCGCTTGATCCAGCCCGCCACGTACTCCCGGGGGACCTGCGCGCCGTCGGGGCCGAGGACGCGGCCGCCCTCGTTCGGCACCACGTACGACCGTTCGTCGAACGGCACGCCCTCCAGCGCCACGCTCTGGTAGCCGACGGAGCGCAGCACCATGCCGACCGGGAGCGTCTCGAACTCCCCGGTGCCCGTCACGCGGCCCGTCGCCTCGTCCAGGCGCGTGCGTTCGAGCCGCAGCGACTCCACCCGCCCGGTGCCGATGATCTCCTGGGGGGCGAGCCAGAACCGCAGGTCGATCCGCCGCGGCCGGTCGCCCGCGGGCTCCGCGGTCCAGCCGTTCAGCACCTTGATGTTGCCGCGCACATGCCGGTCCTTCTCGGCGATCTCGGCGCTCGCCGGGTCGAGGTCCATGTCCTCGGGCCGTACGTGGATCTCGGCGTTCGGAAGGTCGCCGAGCTCGCGGGCCTCCTTGGTGGTGAACTTCGCCTGCGCCGGGCCGCGCCGCCCGATCATGTGGATGCGGCGCACGCGGCTCGCCGCCAGCGCCTCCAGCACCTGCTCGGGCACGTCGGTCTCGCGCAGCTCGTCGGCGGTCTTGGCCAGGATCCGCACGACGTCGACGGCCACGTTGCCGACGCCGATGACGGCGACCTCCTCGACCGACAGGTCGAACGTGTGGTCGGCGGCGTCGGGATGGCCGCAGTACCAGTTGACGAAGTCGGTGGCGGCGACGCTGCCCGGCAGGTCCTCGCCGGGGATGCCGAGATGCCGGTCGACCATGGCGCCGGTCGAGTAGATGACCGCGTCGTAGCAGTCGAGGAGGTCGGCGCGGGTCAGGTCGCGGCCGAGCTCCACGCAGCCGAAGAACCGCACGCCCGGGTCCTCCAGCACCCGCTGCAGATAGCGGGCGATCGACTTGATCGACTTGTGGTCGGGGGCGACCCCGTATCTGACCAGCCCGTACGGCGTCGGGAGGCGGTCGAAGACGTCGACCTTCACCTCGCCTTCGGCCTGCTTCACCAGTGCCTCGGCGGCGTAGAGGCCCGCCGGTCCTGACCCGATCACCGCGACGTGCAGAGGAGCTGCCATGGGCGCCATTGTGCCCAGGCGCGCGGCAAAAGGACACAGCGGCTCCGGTCACCGGGCGCCGCCAGGCGCGCCGCCCGAGGTCAGCGTGTTCCGGCGCGGGTGCGGGCGAGGCCGAGGCGGCTGTTGCGGCGGCTGTACCCGAAGTAGACCAGCACGCCGAGCGCCATCCACGCCAGGAACCGCAGCCAGGTGTCGACCGGCAGGTTGAGCATCACGAAGAGGCAGGCCAGCACCGACAGGATCGGGATCAGCGGCACCATCGGGGTACGGAACGCGCGGGGCAGCTCGGGCCGGGTGCGCCGCAGGATCACCACGCCGACCGACACGATCAGGAAGGCGAACAGTGTGCCGATGTTGACCAGCTCCGCCAGCTTGGCGAGCGGGATGAAACCGGCGAGCGCCGCCACGATGACGCCCATGATGACGGTCGAACGGTACGGCGTGCCGAACCTCGGATGCACGGCCGACAACCAGGGCGGCAGGAGGCCGTCGCGGCTCATCGCGAAGAAGACCCGGCTCTGGCCGAGCAGCAGGATCAGCACCACCGTGGTGAGGCCGACGACGGCGCCGATGCTGATGACCGTGGCGAACGCCGAATGCCCCACGGCCTTGAACGCGTCGGCCAGCGGTGCGTCCGTGCTGAGCTGCTTGTAGTTCTGCATGCCCACGACGACCAGGGACACCGCCGCGTAGAGCGTGGCCGTGATGGCGAGCGACCCGATGAGGCCGATCGGCATGTCGCGCTGCGGGCGCCGGGCCTCCTCCGCCGCGGTGGCGACGATGTCGAACCCGATGTAGGCGAAGAAGACCAGCGCGACGGCGGCGAAGATGCCGAGCCACCCGAAACTGACCGGCGTGATGCCGAAGAGCACCTGCATGAGCGGGGCGTGCATGCCTTCGACCGAGGGGGTGGACTGCTCCGGCGGGATGAACGGCGTGTAGTTGTCGCCCTTGATGAAGAACAGGCCCGCGATGATGACCAGCAGCACGATCGCCACCTTGATCGCCACGACCACGTTGGTCACCATGGAGGTGATCTTGATGCCGAGCACGAGCACCGTGGTCACCGCGAGCACCAGCAGGATCGCCGGGATGTTGACGGTGCCGCCCTCGCCCGGCGGATTGCTGATCGACGCGGGCAGTGTGATGCCGATGTCGTCCAGCAGGGACGTGGCGTAGCCCGCCCAGCCGACCGAGACCACGGCGGCGCCGAGCGCCAGCTCCAGGATCAGGTCCCAGCCGATGATCCAGGCCGGGAACTCCCCGAGCGTCGCGTACCCGAACGTGTAGGCCGATCCCGCCACCGGCACGGTCGAGGCGAACTCGGCGTAGCACAGCGCCGCGAGGCCGCAGACGACGGCGGCGAGGACGAACGAGATGGCCACCGCCGGTCCGGCCTTCTCCTTGGCCACCTGCCCGGTGAGCACGAAGATGCCCGTTCCGATGATCACTCCGACGCCGAAGACGACCAGGTCCCGCGCCGAGAGGTCACGGCGGAGCCGGTGGTCGGGATCCTCGGTGTCCTGGATCGACTGCTCGACGGACTTGGTGCGAAACAGGCTCACCGTTCTGGCCCCTTCACGCCGGGTGACACGACGGGAAGATCATCACCTCTTCCGGGCGGCCGAAACACGCCGCCGCCGGTTTGGCCCCGTAAGTGCGAAAAAGAGGCGCCCCGAAAAGTCCGGGACGCCTCTCTTCTCCCTTCGCGCGTTCACGCGGAGGGATGGGTTGGTGCCGCGTGGGCCAGGAGACCGGCTACCGGGTCCCCACGCGGACGTTCAGGGGTGCCGCCCGAAGGCGGCGGGCACTGCCGTCGGCCGCCGGCGACAGCGGTTACCGGCGACAGCGGTGGCCGACGGCGGCTCGCGGTCAGCGCGGCAGTCCGGCGACGCCCGGCTCCAGGAAGCGGGTGCCGTTGACCTTCTCCGCGACGCCGCTGCGGTCCAGGTACGGCGTGATGCCGCCCAGGTGGAACGGCCAGCCGGCACCGAGGATCATGCACAGGTCGATGTCCTGCGCGGCCTGCACCACGCCCTCGTCGAGCATGAGCCTGATCTCCTGCGCGAGCGCGTCCAGGGCGCGGACGAGCACCTGCTCCTCCGTGGACGGGCTGGTGCCGCCGCCGAAGATCTCGGCGGCCTCCGGGTCGATGGTGAAGTCGGGCAGGTAGACGCCCTTCTTGCCTGCCGCGACGAACTTGGCGAACTTCTCCGAGAGCGGGAAGCGCTCGGGGAAGGCGCCGTGCAGCGTCTCGTTCACGTGCAGCGCGATCGCCGGGCCGACCAGGCCCATCAGCACGAACGGCGGCATCGGCAGCCCCAGCGGCGCGGCGGCGCGCTCGGCCACCTCGATCGGGGTGCCCTCGTCCACCGTCTGGATGATCTCGGCCATCAGGCGCAGCAGGACGCGGTTGACCACGAACGCCGGGGCGTCCTTGACCAGCACGCACGACTTCTTCAGCTGCTTGCCGACCGCGAACGCGGTGGCCAGCGCCGCGTCGTCGGTCCGCTCGCCACGGACGATCTCCAGCAGCGGCAGCACCGCGACCGGGTTGAAGAAGTGGAAGCCCACGACCCGCTCGGGGTGCCTGAGCTTGGCGCCCATCTCCGTCACCGACAGCGAGGAGGTGTTGGTCGCCAGGACGCACTCGGCGGAGACGTACTCCTCCAGCTCGGCGAACACCTTCTGCTTGACCGACATCTCCTCGAAGACCGCCTCGATGACGAAGTCGGCGTCGGCGAAGGCGTCCTTGGTGAGCGAGCCGCTGATCAGCGTCTTGAGGCGGTTGGCCTTGTCGGCCGACACCCGGCCCTTGGCAAGCAGCTTGTCGATCTCGCCGTGGGTGTAGGCGACGCCCTTGTCGAGGCGGTCCTGGTCGAGGTCGGTCAGCACGACCGGTACCTCCAGGCGGCGGGCGAACAGCAGCGCGAGCTGCCCGGCCATCAGGCCGGCGCCGACGACGCCGACCTTGGTGACCTTGCGGGCCAGGCTCGTGTCCGGGGCGCCGGCGGGCCGCTTGGCGCGCTTCTGGGTGAGGTCGAACGCGTACAGGCCGGCGCGCAGCTCGTCGCTCATGATGAGGTCGGCCAGCGCCTCGTCCTCGGCGGCGAAGCCCTCGTCGCGCGTGCGGTCCTTGGCGGCGGCCACGAGGTCCAGCGCGCGCACGTAGGACGGCGCCGCGCCGTGCAGCTTGCCCTCGACGTTCCAGCGGGCGAGCGCGACCGCGTCGTCCCACGCCTTACCCTTGTCGACCTCGGGCCGCCTGACCTCCAGCTCGCCGTTGAGCACGCGGGCGGTCCAGGCGAGCGACTCCTCCAGGAAGTCGGCCGACTCGAAGATCGCGTCGGCGATGCCCAGGTCGTAGGCCTGCCTGCCCTTGAGCATGCGGTTCTGCGCGAGCGGGTTGTCGATGATGACCTTGAGGGCCTTCTCCGCGCCGATCAGGTGGGGCAGCAGGTACGTGCCGCCCCAGCCGGGCACCAGGCCGAGGAACGCCTCGGGCAGCGCCAGCGCGGGCACGCCCGCGGAGATGGTGCGGTACGAGCAGTGCAGCGCGATCTCGACGCCGCCGCCCATGGCCGCGCCGTTGACGTAGGCGAACGACGGGACCGTGAGCTCGCCGAGACGGCGGAAGACGTCGTGGCCGAGCTTGCCGATGGCGAGGGCGTCCTCGCGCTTCTGGACGAGCGGCACGCCCTTGAGGTCGGCGCCGACCGCGAAGATGAACGGCTTGCCGGTGACGCCGACGGCCACGATGTCGTCGCGCGCGGCGACGGAGTCGATGGCCTCGTTCAGCTCGGTCAGGCCGTTCGGCCCGAAGGTGCTGGGCTTGGTGTGGTCGAAGCCGTTGTCGAGCGTGATCAGCGCCAGCGTGCCGGCCCCGTGGGGGAGCGCGACGTCGCGTACGCGTGCGTGCGTGACGACCTCGTCCGCGAAGATGCTCTTGATATCAGTGCTCACTTTGCCTCGCTCCGCTCGGCGCCCTCGTAGTTCACGTTCTCCCAGAGGACGGTGCCGCCCATGCCCATGCCGACGCACATCGTGGTGAGGCCGTAGCGGACGTCGGCGCGCTCCTCGAACTGCCGGGCGAGCTGGGTCATCAGGCGCACGCCCGAGGAGGCCAGCGGGTGGCCGAACGCGATCGCGCCGCCCCACGGGTTCACGCGGGGGTCGTCGTCAGCGATCTTGAAGTGCTCCAGGAACGCCAGCACCTGCACGGCGAACGCCTCGTTGATCTCGATGAGGCCGATGTCGTCCATGGTCAGCGCGTTGCGGGCCAGCAGCTTCTCGGTGGCCGGCACCGGGCCGACGCCCATGACCTCCGGCTCCACGCCGGCGAACGAGAAGTCGACCAGGCGCATCTTCGGGGTGAGGCCGAGCTCGCGGGCGACGTCCTCGGCGACCATCAGGCAGGCGGTGGCGCCGTCGTTGAGGCCGGCCGCGTTGCCCGCGGTCACGTTGCCGTGCACCCGGAACGGGGTCTTGAGCTTGGCCAGGTCGTCCAGCGTCGTACCGGGCCGCGGCGGCTCGTCCTCGGTGGCGAGTCCCCAGCCCTTCTCGCCGGAGCGGATCGCGGTCGGCACCAGGTCCGGCTGGATCTTGCCGGCGGCGTAGGCGGCGGCGACCTTCTGCTGGCTGCGCACCGCGTAGGCGTCGGCGCGCTCCTTGGTGATCTGCGGGAACCGGTCGTGAAGGTTCTCCGCGGTCGTGCCCATCACCAGCGCGGACGGGTCGACGAGCTTGTCGGCCAGGAAGCGCGGGTTGGGGTCGACGCCCTCGCCCATCGGGTGGCGGCCCATGTGCTCGACACCGCCCGCGATGGCCACGTCGTAGGAGCCGAAGGAGATGCCCGCGCCGGTGTTGGCGACGGCGGTCATCGCGCCCGCGCACATCCGGTCGACGGCGTAGCCGGGGACCGACTTGGGCAGCCCCGCCAGCACGGCGGCGGACCGGCCGATGGTCAGGCCCTGGTCGCCGGTCTGCGTGGTGGCGGCGATCGCGACCTCGTCGACCCGCTCGGGCGGCAGCGACGGGTTGCGGCGCATCAGCTCGCGAATGGCGCGGACGACCATGTCGTCGGCGCGGGTCTCCGCGTACAGGCCCTTGGGGCCCGCCTTGCCGAACGGCGTGCGGACGCCGTCGACGAACACGACGTCGCGTGCGGTACGGGGCACGGGTCGTCCTTCCTTGTTCGCTTTACAGACGAACTGCTGGCTTCACGGCTGGACGGAGCAGTCGATGGAGTTGAGCCTCGTACCGCCCGGGCGATGGCCCTGCCGGGTCGAGGGCCCTGGCGGTACGAGTACCCACACCGACGATGCTACTCGCTGGTAACCCGAAATACTACTCGTCAGTAACCACTGACCAGCAGTCAGAACGAGGTGTCCCCCTTGTTCACCTACCGGCCCGTAGGTACCGTGACCGCAAGCTCAGTGTTCCCTGTGGGGGGACGCTCCCGAAGGGAACGCACGCCCCCCGGCCGGCCCCGCCGGATTCGGGGGAGGAGGATGCGTTGGCGCACGCCAGGCCCGCCTATCGCCCTGGACCGCTGCAGCGGATCGGGCATGTCCGTGATCTCACGATGCTGCTGTCGCGCACCGGCCTGCTGTTCGGCGGCGCGCCGCAGCGGGTGCTCCAGCAGCTCGGCCTGCTCCGGATGTGGGGCACGACACTGGCCGGCTCGGTCGTCTCCGGCGCCGCCCGCAGCCCCGGCCGTCCCGCCGTGATCGACGAGCAGGGCGTCCTGACGTTCGCCGAGCTCGACGACCGCACCACCCGGCTCGCCGTCGGACTGCCGCTGGACGGCCCGCGCCCGCGCGTCGGCGTCCTGTGCCGCAACCACCGCGGCATGGTCGAGACCCTGGTCGCCTGCAGCAAGCGCGGCGTGGAGGTCGTCCTGCTCAACACGGGCTTCGGCGGCGGGCAGCTGCGCAACGTGCTGACCGAGCTGCGGATGGACCTGGTGGTCGCCGACGCCGAGTTCGCGCCGCTGCTGGCCGCCTCGCCGCAGGCCCTGCGCCGCGTGGTCGTGTGGGCCGACCGGCCCGGCGACCCGGCCGGATCCGGCCGGACGATCGAGCAGATCGTGCACGCCAGCCCGGCGCCCGCGCTGCGGCCACCGCAGATCAACAGCCGGACGATCGTGCTCAGCTCCGGCACCACGGGCCGCCCCAAGGGCGCTCGCCGCCCGCCGCGGCCCGGACTGTGGCCGCTGGCGTCGATGACCTCCCGCATCCCGCTGCGCTCCCGGCAGACCATGATCATCGAGGCGCCGCTGTTCCACACGTGGGGGTACGCGGCGCTGCAGATGGCGTGGGGGCTGCGCGCGCCGGTGGTGCTGCGGCGCAGGTTCGACGCCGAGGGAACGCTGCGCGCGATCGCCGGGCACCGCGACGTCACGGTCTTCGCGGTGCCCGTCATGCTCCAGCGCATCATGGACCTGCCCGAGCACGTGCTGCGCAGGTACGACACGTCCTCACTGCGGATCGTCGCGCTGTCCGGCGCGGCGTTGCCCGGCGACCTGGCCACCCGGTTCATGGACGCCTTCGGTGACGTCCTCTACAACGTCTACGGGTCCACCGAGGCGTCCTGGGTGTCGATCGCGACGCCGCGCGACCTGCGCGCCGACCCGCGCACGGCCGGACGGCCGCCGCGCAACACCCGCCTGGTCATCCTGGACGACCAGAACCGCCCGGCCGGGCGCTCCACGATCGGGCGGATCTTCGCCGCCAACGAGCTGCTGTTCGAGGGCTACACGGGCGGCGAGCCGACCGAGGTACGGGACGGGCTGTTGTCGACCGGCGACCTCGGCCACATCGACCATCGCGGACTGCTGTTCGTGGACGGCCGGGCCGACGGCATGGTGGTGTCGGGCGGCGAGAACGTGGTGCCCCGCGACGTGGAGGACGCCATCCTGAAGGTGCCCGGCGTGCACGAGGTCGCGGTGGTCGGCGTGCCCGACGACGAGTGGGGCCAGCGGCTCGCCGCGTTCGTCGTGCCCCGGCCCGGCGTGGACCTCGACCCGGAGGCCGTCCGCTCATACGTGCACGCCCAGGTCGCGCGCTACGCGGTGCCGCGCGACGTGCACTTCCTGGCCGAGCTTCCCCGCAACGCGACGGGCAAGGTCGTGCACCGCTGGCTGACCGCCACGCCGAGTACGGCGACGGCAGGCGGTACAGCGGCGGCGGGCGGTGCGGCGAGGGCAGGCGGTGCGGCGGCGGCGGGCGATGCGGCGGGCGATGTGGCGGCAGGCGGTGCGGCGGCGGGCGGTGCGGCCGCGCGCACGGCGACGGCGGACGGTGCGGCGGCGTACAGCGGTGCGCCCGGCGCCTTCTCGCACCCTTCCGCCGATGGGGCGCGGGCCGCGGCCGTCCCGGAACCGTCCGGTTCCGGTCGCCGGTGGGATGTCGAGGACCACCGCAACGATGAGGGTCGGTGGAGCGAGCCGGGCGCGCTGAGCCTGGAAGGGCGGGTCAGCTGGCCCTCCGTGTGGCCACCGCCTGTTCCCGAGCCGGCGCCGCTGGCCGCCCCGTACGTCACGGAGCCCGCGGAAGAGCGGCCGCAGGGGCCGCAGGCAGCCGCACAGTGATCGCGAGCCCGCCGTCCGGGCGGGACACCGTGTCGATCGTGCCGCCGTGCGCCCGCACCACGGCCCGCACGATCGACAGGCCGAGCCCGGCCCCGTCGGCCGACCCGATCCGGTCGGCGCCCAGCCTGCGGAACGGTTCGTAGATCGTGCCGAGCTCGTAGGAGGGGACCGGCCGCCCGGTGTTCTCGACCCGCAACAGCGCCTGGTCACGCCGCCGCCACGTCCTGACCCAGACCTTGCCGCCGGGCACGTTGTACTTCAGCGCGTTCTCCAGCAGGTTGACCGCGCACCGCTCCAGCAGCACCGGATCGCCGACCGTCGTCGCGGGCGCGGCCTCCACGGTCACGTCCACGTCCGTCTCGCCCGCGAGCCCGTCGAGCTGGTCGGCCGCGCTGCGCACCACGTCCTCCAGGGGCGTCGGCGCCGGCGCGTTCAGCTCGCGTTCGGACCGTGCCAGCAGCAGCAGCCCGTTGATCAGCCGTTCGTGCCGGGCCGTGTTGCCCAGCAGCACGTCGGCCAGCGCCTTGGTCTCCGGCGGGTTCCGGCGGCTCGCGATGGCCACCTCCAGCACCGTCCGGTTGATCGTCAGCGGCGTGCGCAGCTCGTGCGACGCGTTCGCCACGAACCGGCGCTGGGCGTCGAACGCGCGGTGCAGCCGGTCCAGCATCCGGTCGAACGTGTCGGCGAGATCCTTGATCTCGTCCTGCGGGCCGGTCAGCGCGATCCGTTCGTGCAAATTGCTCTCCGACAGGCGGCGCGCGGTAGCCGTCACCATGTGGATCGGCCGCAGCGTACGGCCCGCCACCAGATAGCCGATCCCGATGCCCGCGAGCCCCAGGAAGAGCAGCGTGACCACCGAGTTCTGCAACATCTGCCGCAGCACGTCCCGCTTCTGCTCCCGAAGGCGTTTGTCGACCTGCGCTTGGAGTTCCGTGCGCGCGGTGATGAACCGCCGGACCTGCTCCGCCGGCGGCAGCCGGTCGAACCCTTCGAGCGACCGGATCGCCGGTGTCTTCTCCGTCTGGAACGCGACGTTGAACCGCTTGTCCATGGCCTTGACGGTCTGCAGATAGGTCACCCCGACCAGCATCGTGGACGTCACCAGGAACAACGTCCCGTACACCAGCGTCAACCGCGCCCGCACGCTCAGGCGTTTCACAGCCGGTACCCCGAGCCCGTGACCGTCTCGATCACCGCCGGCTCGCCCAGCTTCTTGCGGAGGGTGGCCATGGTGACCCGCACGATGTTGCTGAACGGGTCGATGTTCTCGTCCCACGCCCGGTCGAGCAGCCGCTCCGCGCTCACGACGCCCCCGCCGGCCCTGAGCAGTTCCTCCAGCACGGTGAACTCCTTCTTGGTGAGCTTGAGCTCCCGGCCGTCCCGTTCGACCGTGTGCCGGTACGGGTCGAGCCTGATCCCGGCCTTCTCCAGGACCGGCGGCACCGGCGGCAGCGACCGGCGCGACAGCGCCCGGACCCGCGCGACGAGCTCACTGAAGACGAACGGTTTGGGCAGGTAGTCGTCGGCGCCCATGAGCAGCCCGTCCACCCGTTCCTCGACGTCGCCGGCGGCCGTCAGCATCAGGATGCGCCCGGCGGCCCGCCCGTCCGCCGACTGCCCGGCGACCAGCTCGCGGCACACGTCGTCGCCGTGCACGGTGGGCAGGTCGCGGTCCAGCACGATCACGTCGTACTCGATGTACGAGGCCCGTTCGAGGGCGACGTCCCCGTCGTAGACCACGTCCACGGCCATCGCCTCTTCGCGCAGCCCGTCGGCGATCGTGTCCGCGAGCAGCCGCTCGTCCTCGACGATCAACACCCGCATGCGTGCCCCACCCCCTGCCACCGGGAACATGCCGCACGCTCCCGCCAGGAGCGTGCCGCCACGCTCCCTCACGGAGCATGCACGCCGGAGCGTTAAACCCCGATAAGCCGGTGGCCGGGCGGGACGGTCAGGAGCGCGGGAGCCGGGCGCCGTCGAAGAGGTGGCCGATGGCCAGCGCGTATTCGCCGCGGACGCGGGCCTTGTCCTCCGGGGCGGTCTCGGCGAGGGCCATCCCGGCGGCGCCGAAGATGTGGAACGTGATGCGCGACACCGGCCCGAGCGGCAGCGGCGGCATGTCGCCGCTCTCGATCAGGGCCTGGATCAGCTGCTCGATGAGGCCGTGGGCGTACTCGGCCTCGCATTCGTGCCAGCGCTGCCAGCCGAGCGCGATGGGCGCCTCCTGCCACACGATGCGCCCGTAGACGGTGTCGCAGCAGTGGTCGAGGAACAGATCCAGGGCCGCCATCGCGGACCGCCACGGGTCGGCCTCACGCGCGGCGGCCTCGGTCACCCGGCGGATCATCTCGATCTCCAGGGCGTCGAACACGGCCTGGAAGAGA
The DNA here is from genome assembly GCF_039533225.1 of Actinomadura fulvescens. NCBI lineage: Bacteria > Bacillati > Actinomycetota > Actinomycetes > Streptosporangiales > Thermomonosporaceae > Actinomadura > Actinomadura fulvescens. Next base: position 662,416 of record NZ_BAAATD010000002.1, read on the forward strand.
GCCGTCTTGTTGGGGAAGTGGTGGTAGACGGCGCCGCGGGTCGCCCGGATGTCGGCGGCGACGTCCTCCAGAGAGGTCTTGGCGAAGCCGTGCTCGGCGAACCGGCGGGTGGCCGCGTCGAGCAGCGCGGCCCTGGTCTCTTCCGAGTACTGCTCGCGCCTGCTCTTGACAGGTGACATACGTGGAGTATACGAACATACGCAGCGTATGTCTCCAACACAAAGTAGGTATTCACAGTGTCGTGGAGCCGATCACACCGCCGCCACCAGCTCGTTCACGAGGTACTGGCGGACCTCGCCGACCGCGGCCGTCCGGAGCTTCCGGCACGGTGGCAGGCGGACGTGGACGCCGAGTTCGGCGGATTCAAGGGATTTCTGATGGAGGTCCAGGTGCGCTGGTACCGGGCCTTCGACGCGCGTCTCGACGCGATCCTCGAAGACTGGCCGCCGGATCCGGCGGCCGCACTCGACAAGCTGTGGCTCGGCCTAGCCGACACCATGCCGGCCGCGCGGTTCCTGCTGGACGCGCACCTCGACCATCCAGCACTGGCGTCGCTGCACGCTCGCCACCAGCTGATGCTGTACGCCGCGACCGGGATCTACCGGAAGCCCGACGACTGGCCTAGGCCCGCACCGCCGCCCGCGGGCGCCGCACAGTCGCAGATGGACGCCGTCCGTCCCGCGCCGCAGGTGGACGCTGTTCCTCCCGCGGCGGCCTCCGCCCGCCGGCGCCGAAAGGTCCTGCCATGCGGCTGGATCTCCGCCTTCTGAGGGGCACCCGATGACCGAGATGGAAACGCTGTTCAACCCGTTCGAGCCCGGCTTCACCGACGACCCGTACCCGGCGTACCGCATGCTGCGCGAGCACGACCCGGTGCAGGAGCATCCGTTCGGCTTCTGGATCCTGAGCGACCACGCGGACGTCGTGGCGCTGCTGCGCGCCGGGCACTCGGTCGACGCGCGGCGCACCAGCCTCGGCGGAGCGGCCCAGGAACAGTACGAGCTGCTGGAGGGCGACGGTTTCAACGTCCTCAACAGGTCCATGCTCGACCGTGACCCGCCGGACCACACGCGCCTGCGTTCGCTGGTGTCGAGGGTGTTCACGCCCCGCTCGATCGCGGCGCTCGAACCCGAGATCACCGCGCTCGTCGACGCGGCGCTCGACCGGATGGCGGCGGCGGGCCGCGCCGACCTGGTGGAGGAGCTGGCGTTCCCGCTGCCGTTCACGGTGATCTCGAACATGCTGGGCCTGCCGCCCACCGACCAGGTCCGCATCCGCGACCTGAGCGGCAGGCTGGTCCGGTCCCTCGAACCGGTCTTCGAGCCGGAGGCGCTCACCGACATCTCCCAGGCCGGAGCCGAGATGACCGCGATCACCCGGGAGCTGATCGGGTGGAAGCGTGCGAACCCGGCCGACGACCTGCTCAGTGCACTGATCGCCGCGGAGGACGGCGGTGACCGGCTCAGCGACGACGAACTGGTCGCGCAGGTGGTCCTGCTCTACGTCGCGGGCCACGAGACGACCGTCAACCTGATCGCCAACGGCACGATCGCGCTGCTGCGCCACCCGGACCAGCTGGCGCTGCTCCGCGAGCGCCCGGAGCTGACGGGGAACGCCGTGGAGGAGTTCCTGCGGTACGACAGCCCGGTGCAGCAGACCCGGCGGATCACCCTCAAGCCGCACGTCGCCCAGGGCCGCGAGATCCCGGCCGGGGCGTTCGTCATCGCGTGCCTGGCGTCGGCCAACCGCGACGAGAAGTTCTGGGGACCCGGCGCGGACGCGCTGCGGATCGACCGCGAGAACGCGCGGCAGCACGTCGCGTTCAGCGTCGGCCCGCACCACTGCCTGGGCGCCGCACTCGCCCGCCTGGAGGGCCGCGTCGCGTTCGAACGCCTCGTACGGCGCTTCCCGGACCTGTCCTTCGCGGGCGACGTCGAGTGGAACGGGCGCATCAATCTTCGCGGACCGGCCAGGCTGCCCGTCGCGGTCCGGGCCTAGGGAAGGATCGAGTCGACGTAACCGCCGTCCACCCTCAGCGCGCCGCCCGTGGTGGCCGACGCGAACGGCGAGCTGAGATAGACCACCATGTTGGCGATCTCCTCGGGCTCGATCAGCCGCTGCACGAGCGACTGCGGCCGGTGCTCGCGCATGAACTCCCGCTGCGCCTGCTCCCAGGGCAGGTCGCGGTCGACGAGCTGGTAGACGAAATCCTCGACTCCGCCCGTGTGCGTGGGCCCCGCGATGACCGAGTTGACCGTGACGCCCGTTCCGGCGGCCTCCTTGGCGAAGCCCCGGGACACGGCGAGCAGCGCCGTCTTGGACATGCCGTAGTGGATCATCTCCGCGGGCACGGCCACCGCCGAGTCACTGGCGACGTACTGGATTCGCCCCCATGACCGTTCCTTCATCCTCGGCAGGTACGCACGGGTGAGCCGGACGGCCGCCAGCACGTTCACCTCGAAGAACCGCCGCCACTCGGTATCGGAGATCTCCAGCGCGGGCCGCGACTCGAAGATGCCGAGGTTGTTGACCAGGATGTCCACGTCCGGCAGCGCCTCCACGACCCTCCTGGCGCCGTCCTCCGACGCGAGATCCGCCGCGATCGGCACCACCTGCGCCCCCGGCACCTCGGCCCCGAGCCGCCCGGCGGCCTCCTCCGTGCTCTCCGCGCCGCGCCCGTTCACCGCCACCCGCGCCCCGGCCCGCGCCAGCCCCGCCGCGATCGCCGCGCCGATGCCCTGCGTGGACCCCGTGACCAGCGCCGTCTTCCCCGAAAGATCGATAAGCATACGTCGGGGTCTTCCCCGGCCACCGCGCTCCTATGGCCGTCGGCTCCTGTCAACCGTGGCGCGTTCCACGAGGCCGCTTCCGGTCGCTTGCGTCTCCAGGCCCCGAGGGCCGGCGGCGGACCGGGCATTGTGATGCCGGAGTGACTCACCGTTCCCTAGTCTGCTCCTGACGATGGAGGTGTCGTAGTGGTCTCTGAGTCGGAACGGCCCACGCCCCGCCATGCCGCGACCCCCGCCGACTTCGTCGCCACCATGCGGCAGTTGAAGAGCTGGGCGGGACTGAGCTTTCGGCAACTGGAAAGAAGGGCGGCCCAGGCCGGCGAGGCGTTGCCGCGTACGACGGTGACCTCGGCGCTGTCACGTGACCGCGTACCGCAGGAGCATCTGGTCACCGCGTTCGCCCGGGCCTGTGGCTGCGATGACGACGAAGTGCGGGAGTGGGCCGCGGCGCGGAGGCGCGTGGCCGTGGTAGAGGTGGCACCACCGAACCCACCGCCGCCAGAACCTCCCGCGAGCGTCAAACCGACAAGAAATCCCCGGCGCATCCGACTGCTGGCAGAACTGGGCGTGGTCACCGCACTGATCGCCGTCGGTGTCGCCGTGATCCTGGACGACCCAGCGAACGAACCGACACGGCAGCCGCTGTCGATGGGGGGCACCCCGCCGTCGCCTCCCGCGACCCTCAAGGTGCCGCCGCCGACCGAGGCGCAGTTGCGCAGGCTTCCCGCGGCCCCGGCCGGAGCGCCCACGGTGCTGTACGTCGGTGACTCTCTCGTCACCGAGACCTCCAGAGCGCTGACCTATTTCGTTCACCGGAGCGGCAAAGCCAAAGTCGTCTCCACCGCCCGTCCACGCGCCACGCTGTGCGACTACCTACGACCCGACCGGCTGTCGGCCCTGATCGCACGCACCAGACCGCGCCTGGTCCTCCTGCAGTTCTGGGGCCATTCCTCCACCGGCTGCACGGGCGGCGGAGCCCCCGGCAGCGAGGAGTACTTCGCCCGCTACCACTCCGCCGCCCGCCAGGCCGCCCAGCAGATCACCCAGCAGTCGGTACGCCTCGGCATCCCCCGTCCCCGTCTCGTGTGGATCCTGCAAGGCCCGGACCGTGCCCGGCCCGAACGGGTCCGCCGCCTGAACGAGGACGTCTACCAGACCGTCGCCGACGAGTACGGCGACCTGGTGTCCGACGCCGGACACCAGGTCAGCCTGGCGGCCAACGTGTACGAGACCGTCCGCGACGGCCGCTACCGCTGGACGGCCTTCCTGCCCTGCGACGACGCCGAACGGCGCTACGGCCTCTGCACGCACCCGCGCGCGTTCGGCGGCGTCGCCCAGCTGCACCCTGACCACGACGCCCGTCAGCTCTGCCGCAGCACCAGTCCCATCCGCGACCGCTGCACGGTCAGCTCGCCCGGAGTGATCCGGTACACCACGGTGATCGCTCAGACCGTCGCCGAGTCCCTCTGAGTCAGCACACCACCGCGGCGGTGAACCGGCTTCCGCGGACGCGGTTCTTGTAGTTGAAGTTCACCTTGACCCGGTAGACCTTCCCGTTGGCGCACCGGCGCCAGGCGATCCGGCTGGTGGCGACGTTGTTACCGGCCACCCGCCGGCCGCGCACGACGTCCACCCACCGGTTGCCGACCCGGCGCTGGATGAACGTCTGGACCGCGACGGCGTCGTTCCCCGCCGTGAGGTCCCTGATCCTCCCGACTCCACTGATCAGGTTGCGTGCCGGGATGACACCGATCCCGCGGTCGACGGCGAACGCCGGAGCCGCTGCCTCCCGCGCGACCGGAGCGGCCGACGCCGTCGTGGCCGGCACCAGCGTCGCCCCCGCCACCATCAGCGGCACGAACACCTTCGTCATGGTCCTCATTCGAGCTCCCTCTCAGACCCGGGCCGCCCTCGCGGCGACCGATCCCGCCCAGTGGACCGCCCACCACCCCCGTCCAGGAACCGGCCCACCCGACCGGGACAGTCCCGCCCACCCGCCCACCCTGAAACCGGCCCGGGACGATGGGCCGCGACCGGGCGCTAATGCGGGTTTAACGGGGTGGTTTGTCTCATGGCTGCTTGCTGGGGTGTGTGGCCCTGGCGGGGAGGACGTCGAGATGGGGTTCCGGGTTTTGGGACTGGTGGTCTTGGCCGTGGTCGTCACGGCTTGTGGGAGTGAGGGTGAGGGAGGGGTGGCCTCCGCGGGGGGTGGGAAGGCCGTTTCGGCTTCGCCCTCCAAGTCGCTTTCGCCGGAGGAGGCGGACCTCAAGTTCGCGCAGTGCATGCGGGAGAACGGGGTCAACGTTCCGGATCCGAAGCCGGGGACCGACAAGCGGGACATCCGGCTGGGCGGCAAGGGGGTGGACCGGAGCGCGTTGGAGGCGGCCATGAAGAAGTGCCGGCCGTTCCTGGAGGCGGGCGGGAAGATGCCCGACCTGAAGGACCCCAAGGTCCGGGACGAGGCGACGAAGTTCGCGCAATGTATGCGGGAGAACGGGGTCGACATGAAGGACCCGGGGCCTGACGGGGCCTTCAAGGTCGAAGGGGAGGTCAGCCCGGACAAGGCGCGGAAGGCGCGGGAGGCCTGCAAGCACCTCATGGCGGGGCGGAAGTGAAGCGGGCACTGGTGATCGGGGCCGCGGTCGTCGTCGCCGGGGGCGGGCTCGGGTTCGGGCTCAGCCGGGGGGACGGCGAGGCCGCCGCCGAGCCGCAGGCCATGGGGACCGCGACGATCACGCGGGGCGACCTGGTGGACAGCGAGAAGGTGGACGGGACGCTCACCTATGAGGACGAGCGCGCCGTCAGCGTGGGGGTGTCGGGGGTGGTGACCGCGGCGCCTGAGGAAGGGCGTGTCGTGCAAAGGGGCAGGACGCTGCTCAAGGTGAACGGGAAGCCCGTGACTCTGTTGTATGGGGATGAGCCGATGTACCGGACTCTGGGGGAGGGGGTCGAAGGGAACGACGTCGAGCAGCTGGAGCGGAATCTGGAGGCGCTCGGGTACGACGTGACGGTGGACAAGGACTTCACGGCGGCCACCTCGGCGGCCGTCGAGGAGTGGCAGGACGATCGGGGGCTTGCGGAGACCGGGACTGTTGATGCTGGTCAGGTCGTCTTTCTGCCGGGGGCCGCGCGGGTCAAGGACGTGAAGGCGGCGGAGGGCTCGCGGACGGCGGCGGGACAGGCCGTGCTGACGGTGACCGGGCTGCGGCGGGTCGTTCGGGTGGACCTTGAGGCCGACAAGCAGGACCTCGCGCGGAAGGGCGCCCGGGTGGAGGTCGAGCTGCCGGACGGGAGCGTGGTGCGGGGGCGGATCTCCACGGTGGGGAACGTCGCGGAGAAGACGGGGTCGGAGCAGAACGCCAAGACCACCGTGGATGTCGAGATCGGGCTGGACAGGGGCGCCAAGACCGGCCGGCTGGACCAGGCACCGGTGACGGTGGAGCTGGAGAGCGAACGGACGAAGGGCGTGTTGTCGGTGCCCGTGGAGGCGCTGCTCGCGTTGAAGGAGGGCGGCTTCGGCGTCGAGGTCGTGGAGGGGGCCGCGAGATCCGTCGTGGCCGTCACCACCGGGGCGTTCGGGGGCGGGCGTGTGGAGATCCGGGGCGCCGGGCTCAAGGAGGGCATGAAGGTCGGGGTGCCGGCCTCATGACGATCGTCGAACTCCGGGGCGTGACCAAGGAGTATCCGGGCGGGGTGGCCGCTCTCAGAGGAGTCGATCTGGTGGTGGAGAGGGGCGAGCTGACCGCGATCGTGGGGCCCTCCGGGTCGGGCAAGTCCACGTTGCTGCACATGATCGGGACGCTGGACCGGCCGAGCGCGGGGGCCGTCCGCATCGCCGGGCACGAGGTCGCCGAGCTGAACGACCGGGAGCTGTCGGCCCTGCGGGCACGGCATATCGGATTCGTGTTCCAGCAGTTCCATCTGGCCGATGGAGTGAGCGCGCTCGACAACGTGGCGGACGGGCTCCTGTACTCGGGCGTTCCGCTCAAGGAGCGCAGGGCCCGGGCCGAGGCCACGCTGGAACGCGTCGGGCTCGGGGAACGGGTGCGGCATCGGCCGAACGAGCTGTCCGGTGGGGAACGGCAGCGGGTCGCGATCGCGCGGGCCGTGGTCGGCGAGCCGGATCTGCTGCTGGCGGACGAGCCGACCGGCAACCTGGACTCGGCGGCGGGCGAGGGCGTGCTGGACCTGCTGGGCGAGCTGTACCGGGGCGGCACGACGGTCGCGGTCATCACGCACGACATGGAGGTCGCGGCGTGGGCGCCGCGGCGGGTGCGGGTCCGGGACGGCCTGATCGTCGCCGACGAGCAGGCGTCATGAGCGGGCTGGCGCCGGCGCGGCTGAGCGGGCGGGACGTGGTGCGGGTCGGCCTGGGCGGGCTCAGGGCCCGGCCCACCCGGGTGGTGTTGTCGGCGCTCGGGATCGCCATCGGGATCGCCACGATGGTGTCGGTCATCGGCATCTCGTCGTCGAGCAAGGAGGAACTCCTGCGGCGCATCGACCGGCTCGGCACCAACCTGCTGACCGTCTCGCCGGGCGACACGCTGTTCGGGGAGAACGCGAAGCTGCCCGAGAACGCGCCCGGCATGGTCGCGCGGATCGGGCCGGTGAGGTCGGTGGCCGCGACGGGCACGGTGGACGCGTCGATGCGGCGGACCGACCGGATCGCCGAGGAGGTGACGAGCGGCATCGCCGTGCAGGCGGCGTCGGGAGATCTGCTCGGCACGCTGAACGTACGGGTGCGGAAGGGGACGTGGCTGAACGCGGGAACGGGGCGCTATCCGGCGGTGGTGCTGGGCTCGGAGGCGGCCCGGCGGATGGGTTTCGACCGGGTCGGCGGCCAGGTGTGGATCGGCGGGCGCTGGTTCAGCGTGATCGGCATCCTCCAGCCGGCCGAACTCGCGCCGGAGATCGACCGTTCGGCGCTGGTGGGATGGGACGCCGCCGAGCAGTACCTCGGCTTCGACCGGCATCCGACGACGATCTACGAGCGGTCGGCGGACGCCGCGGTACCGGAGGTGCGGGACGTCCTCGCCCGGACGGTCAACCCGGAGAAGCCGGAGGAGGTCGAGGTCAGCCGCCCGTCGGACGCGCTGGAGGCCAAGGCCGCCGCGGCCGGGGCGTTCACCAACCTGCTGCTCGGGCTGGGCGCGGTCGCCCTGCTGGTGGGCGGGGTGGGCGTCGCCAACACGATGGTGATCTCGGTGCTCGAACGGCGGCGCGAGATCGGGCTGCGCCGGTCGCTGGGGGCGACCAGAGGACAGGTGAGGGTGCAGTTCCTGGCCGAGTCGCTCCTGCTGTCGGCGTTCGGCGGGCTCGTGGGAGTGCTCCTCGGCATCGTCGTCACCGTGGGATTCGCCGCCTATCGAGGCTGGCCGCCGGTCGTACCGTCCTGGTCACTCGGCGGCGCGCTGGTGGCCACCCTCGCCATCGGCACGGTCGCCGGTCTCTACCCCGCGATGCGCGCCGCCCGCCTCGCCCCGACCGCGGCGCTCGCGACCGTCTGACCGGCCGCGCGCGCGAGGGGACGACAAGATCGGAACAGTTGGAACGTGATTGGCGGTGGGGTCGGCCGAGGTGGGTTCGCCGGGGTAGGTTTTTGCGCAACGACGACCGTTCCCCGGGGGAGGTGCTTCCGCCGTCATGCCCGTGCCACGTCCGCTTCGCGACCGCTGCCGAGAGTTCCTGGGCATCGAGGACGAGATCCGCTACATCTTCCCCGCGTTCAGTTACGGCGGCGGAGCGGGGTTCATCTTCGTGGTCACCGACAGCCAGGTCGCGGTGATCTCGACCGGGGCGCTCAGCCGGACCAAGCCCAAGAGCGTCTGGGGCAGTTATCCCCGCGGCACGCGGATCGGCCCGGTGGAGACCGGGACGGGGGCGTCGTTCGAGTTCTCGGGGGCCTCGTTCGAGGTCGACGACGAGTACGTGGCGGTGATCAACGCGGCGGACGCGGAGGTCTTCGCGCGTGACAGCCTGCCCCGCGACCCGCTTCCGGATCTCTGAAGGCCGCCGCGCAGCTCCCGGTAGGTCAGAGGTCGCCCTTGGCTTCGAGGCGTACGAACGCCTTGGCCAAGGGCTTGGCCACCAGGTCCACCTGCCACGGCCTCGCGCCCAGCGCCCGGAGCACCTCGGCGATCGTCTCGGGCGTGCAGTCGGCCGGAGGCGTCCAGGAGAGACGGCGGACGGAGTCGGGCTGCAGGAGGTTCTCGGTCGGCATCGTGTGCTCGTCCGCGAGGGCGGCGACGACGGCCTTGGCCGCGGCCAGGCGCTTGGCGGCCTCCGGGTCGCGTTCGGCCCAGCGGTGCGCGGGCGGCGGGCCGTCACCGGGCAGGTTGGACTCGGGAAGGGACCGGTCGGGCAGCGCCCGGGCCCGCGAGACCGCGCGCAGCCAGGCCGACTGGTGGCGGCGGGCGCCGCGGCCCCGCATGGCGGGCAGCGCCTGCAGGTCGGCGGGGGTCTTGGGCGCGTGGAGCGCGAGCTCGACGATCGCCGAGTCCTGGAGCACCCGGCCGGGGGACAGGTCGCGTTCCTGGGCGATCCTGTCGCGGGTCTCCCACACCTCGCGTACGACCGCGAGGGCGCGGCGGTTGCGGACGCGGTGGATCCCGGACGTACGGCGCCAGGGATCGGCGCGCGGCGGCTTGGGCGGTGTGGTGAGGATCGACGCGAACTCCTCCAGCGCCCACTCCAGCTTGCCGGAGGCCGACAGCTCGGCGTGGAGCGCGTCGCGGAGGTCGACCAGGAGCTCGACGTCCAGCGCCGCGTACCGCAGCCAGTCTTCGGGGAGCGGCCGAGTCGACCAGTCGGCCGCCGAGTGGCCCTTTTCGAGAACGTAGCCGAGCACGTTCTCGACCATCGAGCCCAGCCCGACCCGGGGATGGCCGAGGAGCCGCCCGGCCAGTTCGGTATCGAACAGGTGGCTCGGCACGATGCCCACCTCGGCCAGGCAGGGCAGGTCCTGGTTGGCGGCGTGGAGCACCATCTCGGTGTCGGCGAGCACGGCGCCCAGCTCGGACAGGTCGGGCAGCGCGACCGGGTCGATGAGGGCACTGCCCGCGCCGCGTCGGCGCAGCTGGATGAGGTAGGCGCGCTGCCCGTAGCGGTAGCCGGAGGCGCGTTCGGCGTCCACGGCCACCGGCCCGGTGCCGGCGGCGAACGCGGCGATGACACGTTCCAGATCGGCGGCGGTCTCGATCACGGGCGGCACACCGTCGCGCGGCTCCAGCAGCGGCACGGCCTCCGGGGCCTCGCCGCCCGGATCATCGCTCCGGCCATCAAGATCACCCTGACCCGCCGCGGCCGCGCCGGGGCCGGCCGGGTCGCCGGTGGGCGGCATGCCCAGGCCGCCGGCCCCACCGGACGTGCCGGAGGCCGCCGGCCCGGCCTCGGCGGACGTCTCACCGCCGGGCTCGGCCTTGCCGGACGAGGCCTCCTGGGTGTCGGACACTGCTGCGATCTCCGTGCTCTCGCCGGCCGCCTCGGTTTCGGACGCTGTGCTACCCACGCCCCCTACCGTACGTGGCTCAATTCACCGTTCTGCCCTTACGGTCCGGCAGAGCGCTGGTCCCGGCCGGTGGCAGGCCCGCCGTGGTGCACATGACCTCGCACCAGGCGGCCACGTGGCCGGTGAGATCCTCGCCCGTCGGGGACCACGACGCGCGGACCTCCAGCTCGGTCGTGGACGGTTCGTCGCTCTTGTCGCCGAAGCTCTCCGAGACCGCGCGGGTGATCGTTCCGGAGACGCCGGCGTATCCGGCGGGCTCCAGCGCCTCCAGCAGCCAGCTCCAGGCCACCGAGCCGATCAGCTCGTCGGCGGCGATCTCCGGCTCCAGATCGGCCCGGATGTAGGCCACGATCCTGAACTCGCCGGTCCAGCCGCTGCGGCCCTCCGGGTCGTACAGCACGATCAGGCGGCCCATTGCGACCTCGGAGTCGTCCTCGCGGTAGACGCTGCCTGCTATCGCGGCCGAGTACGGCGCGAGCCGCTGCGGCGCCGGCATGTCCTCCAGTTCGAGTTCGGGACGGACCTGGGGGCCGTCGAGGATCGCCTGCAGCGTGTCGAGGGCCCGCTGGAACGGGGGAGGGGTCATGCCTGGACCGGCCATGTGGCGAGCGTAGGTCGCGGGACGCGTGGATCCGGGTGGCGCCACGCCGGGCAGGGTGACTGGGAACGGGGGAGGGGAAGGTGACACGGCACAGGTCTCGGTTCGTGGGTCACGCCGTTCAGGCGGCCCGCTCGGCGGTGGACGGGGCGGTGGTGTCCGCCGCGCGCTCAAGGGTCGCGGGCGAGGGCACCGGCAGACCGATCAACATCGCCGTGCCGCATTCCGTGCAGACCCGCTCGGGGCATTCGGCGCCGTGCCCGTCCTGGCAGGGCGGCAGCTCGAACAGGCGTTCATCACCGCAGGTGGAACAGTACAAGGGGGACCTCCCTCGGCTATGACACGGATCACGTTCGCATGAGCCAGGGACAGAATGCGGGACTTCGCTCGGCGTGTCCGGAACTTCTCGGCCCTGGCCCGTTTCCGGACGCGCCAAACCCACGTCCGGACCGCGCTCCCGCGGCCTTCGCACCGCCCGGTCCTCGCGCGGCGGCCGGGTGTTCACCCTGGTGTGTGGCGGTGACGAGTTCGTGGGACGATCGGCAGGTGGCTGTTGACGTTGCTGGTTCGAAGGAAGCCTCCGGTCCGGAGGAGAGCGTGTTCGTACGGGCGTGCCGCCGCCGGCCGGTGCCGCATACGCCGGTCTGGTACATGCGGCAGGCGGGCCGTTCGCTGCCCGAATACCTGCGGGTGCGCGAGGGTGTCCCGATGCTGGAGGCCTGCGCCCGGCCGGACATGATCGTCGAGATCACCCTGCAGCCCGTCCGCCGGTACGCGGTGGACGCGGCGATCTTCTTCAGCGACATCGTCGTCCCGCTCAAGGCCATCGGCGTCGACCTCGACATCAAGCCCGGCGTCGGCCCGGTGATCGCCGACCCGATCCGGGACAAGGCGGCCGTGGAACGGCTGCGCCGGCTGACTCCCGACGACGTGCCGTTCACCACCGAGGCGATCCGCGGCCTGGTGGGCGAGCTGGGCTCGACACCGCTGATCGGCTTCGCGGGCGCCCCGTTCACGCTCGCCTCGTACCTCATCGAGGGCGGCCCGTCCAAGAACCACGACCACACCAAGGCCATGATGTACGGCGAGCCGGAGCTGTGGGCCGAGCTCATGGACCGCCTGGCCGACATGACGATCGACTACCTCAAGGTCCAGATCGAGGCTGGCGCGAGCGCGATCCAGCTGTTCGACTCGTGGGTGGGCGCGGTCGGCCCGCAGGACTACCAGGAGTCGGTCCTGCCGCACAGCCGCAAGATCTTCGACGCGATCGAGTCTCTGGGCGTGCCGCGCATCCACTTCGGAGTGGCGACGGGTGAGCTGCTGGGGCTGATGGGCGAGGCCGGTGCCGACGTCGTCGGCGTCGACTGGCGAGTGCCCCTGGACGAGGCCGTGCACCGCGTGGAGCCCGGCAAGGCCTTGCAGGGCAACCTCGATCCGGCGATCCTCTTCGCCCCGTGGGAGGTCGTCGAGCAGCGGGCTCGCGACATCCTCGCCCGGGGTCGTACGGCCGAAGGCCACATCTTCAACCTGGGCCACGGCGTCCTGCCGTCCACCGATCCCGACGTGCTCGCCCGTCTCACCGACCTCGTCCACGAGGCCTCGGCCGAACGCTGAGCGTCACTCCGACGACGACTCGGAGGACTCGGAGGACTCCGGCGAGGACGACGGCGCCTTCTCGCGCTTCATGCGGCGCCGGAGCGCGAGGGCGACGGCCGCGATGAGGCTGAGCGGGATGAGGAACGGCAGCAGCCAGCCGAGGACCAGCAGGACCCCGCTGACGAACGCGGTGAAGGCGTCCCACCCGCCTTCGAGTCCGCCGAGAAAGCCCTCACGTGACGTGCCGGTCTTCTGCGCGACCTTGGGCGCCTCCACGGCGAGCGTCACCGTGGCGAAGCGCGTGCGCTGCTGGAGGGACTTCTGGCGTGCCTGCAGGGCCTCCAGGTCGGCCTGGCGCTGGGAGATCTCCTGCTCGACGTTCATCACCTCGCCGACCGTGCGGGCCTTGTCGAGGAGCTTGCGGAACGAGCCGAGGGTCGCCTGCGCCGAACGCACCCTGCTGTCGACGTCGGCGACCTCGCCGGTGACGTCCTCGGCCCGCTGCCGCAGCGAGAGCTTGGTGCCGAGCTGCCCGGCGAGCTGGTCGAGCACCGCCGGATAGCGATCGGCCGGGATCTTGAACGTGAGCGTCGCGCCGACCGGTTCGCTCGTGGAGGACTCGTTGTCCACGTAGCCCTCCGCCGCCGTGACCAGCTGCTTGGCCCGGGTGGTGGCGGCGTCGACGTTCTGGGCCCGCACGCGCAGGTCCGACTGGTAGATGACGGACCGGCCGGCCGGATAGGGATCGAGCTTCGCCGGATTCGCCCCGTTCATCCGCTGCTTCTGACCGCCGGACGAGTCGGCGTCGCCTCCCGAGGTGCCGGGAGCGCTGGACGCCCTCGCCTCCTGTGGTGCCGGATTGCCCGCGGAGGACGCGCTCCCGGGGTTGTCTCCGCCGCCGCAGCCGACCAGCAGGCCGCCGGCCAGCGGCAGGACGACGACCGCGCACAGTGCGTATCTGACTCTTCTGACGGTCCGCATGACGCTAGGACGGTGTGTCGCAGATCACCGTTCCGCCGCGCGGGTCGCGATAAGGCCACGATGCGAACGCGCTCAGATCACGGCGCAGGCGGCCGCGACGACACGCATGCCGGAAGGGTGCCCCGCTGCCGGGTACGGGCGGGGATCTGGGATCGTGGAAGCATGACCACCTCTCGGAGACCCGCCGACGCCGGAAGGGGCGGGGCGCACGTCGTCGTGGTCGGGGGCGGCGTCGCCGGGCTGGCGGCCGCCCGGTTCCTCAGTCGTGACGGCGTGCGGGTGACCGTGCTCGAAGGCTCGCCGCTGCTCGGCGGCAAGCTGCGTATCAGCGAGATCGCGGGCCTGCCGGTGGACGAGGGCGCCGAGTCCATGCTGGCGCGCCGTCCGGAGGGCCTCGATCTCGTCCGCGACCTCGGCCGCGGGGACGAACTGGTCAACCCCGGCACGACGTCCGCCGCGATCCTCAGCCACGGGGCGCTGCGCCGGATGCCCGCCGGGCACGTGATGGGCGTGCCGTCCGACCTGCGCGCGCTCGCGGCGTCACAGGTGCTGTCCCCGGCGGGGCTCGCGCGCGTCCCGCTCGATCTCGTGCTGCCGGAGACGCCGCACGGCGCCGACGTCTCGGTGGCCGACTACGTCGGCGCGCGGCTGGGCCGCGAGGTCGTCGACCGGCTGGTCGAACCGCTGCTGGGCGGCGTGTACGCGGGACGCACCGAAGAGCTGTCGTTCGAGTCCACGCTGCCCGCCGTCGCGACGGCCGCCCGCGCGCACCGTTCGCTGATCTCGGCGGCGCGCGGCGTCCGGGACGCGGCGCCCAAGGACGCCGGTCCGGTGTTCGCGACGCTGCCGGACGGCCTCGGAACGCTGCCGGGCCTGCTGGCCGAGGCGATCGCCGATGCCGGTGGAACGATCCGCACCGCCGCGATGGTCCGTGAGCTGCGGCGCCGTCCGCACGGCTGGAGGCTGACGCTCGGCTCGGCCCGCGACCCCGAGGTCATGGACGCCGACGGCGTGGTGATCGCGGTGCCCGCCGCTCCGGCGGCCCGGCTGCTGGCCGAGGACGTGCCGGCGGCGGGCCGTGAGCTGCAACGCATCGAGTACGCGAGCATGGCGATCGTCACGCTCGCCTATGCCACCACCGCCTTCCGCCGCCTGCCGCAAGGGTCGGGCTATCTCGTGCCCGCCGTCGAAGGCCGCGAGGTCAAGGCCGTCACGTTCACGTCGGTGAAGTGGCCGCACCTGCGCGACAGGGCACCCGGGATCATCGCCGTCCGCTGCTCCATCGGCCGCTTCGGCGAGGAGCACACCCTGCAGCGCGCCGACGACGACCTGAAGGCCGCCGCGATGACCGAGCTGGCGGCGACCTGCGGCGTCTCCGAACTGCCGCTGGAGACGCGGGTGACGCGCTGGGGCGGCGGCCTGCCCCAGTACAACGTGGGCCACGCCGACCGGGTCGCCCGCATCCGGGCGGCGGTCGCCGGGCAGCCCGGCCTGGCCGTGGCGGGCGCCGCGTACGACGGGCTGGGCATCCCGGCCTGCATCGCCACCGCGCGCGCCGCGGCGGCCCGGATTCTGGACCATCTCGACAGTCGGGGAGAATTGAGCCATGGCAGCGACGGAGCAGGGGCAGGAGCCTCAGGCAGGGGTACCGGAGAACGCGGCGGACCAGGTGCCGCAGCGGGAGGGTAGGCCCAAGGCGCGCGACCTCAACCAGGTCATCCGCTACACGATGTGGTCGGTCTTCCGCGTCAGGAACACCGGTGAGATCCAGGAGCGGGACGCCGCCGAGGTACAGGATCTGCTCGACCAGGCGGCGCAGAAGGACGTGACCACGCGCGGCCTGTACGACGTGTCCGGTCTGCGGGCCGACGCCGACTACATGTTCTGGTGGCACGCGCCGACGTCCGACGATTTGCAGGAGGTCTACAGCCGGTTCCGCCGGACCGCCGTGGGCCGCGCCAGCGAGCCGGTCTGGTCGCAGATGGCGCTGCACCGGCCCGCCGAGTTCAACAAGAGCCACATCCCGGCGTTCCTGGCCGAGGAGGAGTCGCGGGCCTATGTCTGCGTCTACCCGTTCGTGCGCTCGTACGAGTGGTACCTCCTGCCGGACGAGGAACGCCGCGCCATGCTCGCCGAGCACGGCAAGATGGCGCGCGGCTACCCCGACGTACGGGCCAACACCGTGTCGTCGTTCGCGCTGGGCGACTACGAGTGGATGCTGGCGTTCGAGGCCGACGAACTGCACCGCATCGTCGACCTGATGCGGCACCTGCGCGGCTCCACGGCCCGCCGCCACGTCCGCGAGGAGGTGCCGTTCTACACCGGCCGCCGCAAGCCGATCGACGAGCTCGTCCGGGCCCTGCCGTAGCGACCGCGCCATACGGTCCAAGTTGTCCAATCTGTGCGGAACACAAGGCAAAGTGCCAGTAAAGTGCTGGCCGTGACCAAAGCTCCCTCCAAGCACGCCCGTGGCCGGCACGCCAAGCCGCCCTCCGAGTTCGCCGTCCGCTGGGACCGCATGGTCAAGAACGTCCTGGGGGAGCCCGGACGGCGCAGGCTGATCGTGGCCGGGACCGGCACCGCCTCGGTGGCCCTGCTCGGCGTGGCCGGCCTGGCCGGGCTCTCGGCGGCGACCGGTGACGAACGCGCGCCGCGCGCCACCGCCGCCGCGCAGACGAGCAAGGCGGTCAAGGCCAAGCCCAGCGCGGGCGCGGACGGTGCGGAGACGGTAGCCGACCCCGACGAGGTCCCGGAGGCGATCCCGTTCTTCGAGAGCAAGGACCCGGACAAGAAGGTCGCCAAGCACGTCAAGGACGTCCGCCGCAGCGGCACGTTCCTGCGCGTCTACACCGATCTCGAAGAGGGCGACGAGAACTCGGCCCCCGCCAAGTCCCTGTGCGAATGGACCACGCAGTTCCTCCGCGAGTCCGGCGACGACGCCCCGCGCGTCTTCATTCACGGCAAGAGCGAGGGCAACGGCATGGTGGTCCTGGCCAACAAGCAGAGCGACAAGGACGACTGCCGCGTCGACGAGCCCCGCTGACCCCAGGCCGCGCCTGCGTCACGGCCGCGCCTGCGTCAACGCCGCGCCTGCCTCGCGGCCGCGCCTGCGTCAACGCCGCGTCTGCGTCACCGGCTCGTTGGCTTACACGCCCGCGCCCGTGGCGCCGCCGCCGCCCGAGTCTCCGTAACTGCCCCGGTCGTCGTAGCCGCTGCCCTTGCCCGCCTTAGGCAGCTTGAACGGGAACTCCGGCTCTGGCGGGAGCGCCGTCAGCGCGTCGCGCAGAGGCCCTTCCGGCAGCGCCGTGACGCCCTCGGCGGCGAACCGCGCCACGGCGTCGTCGCTCGGGCTCTCGCCGAGACGCTCGCGTTCCTCCTCGCCCGTCCGCGACGGCCCGACCCAGCCGCGGAACGACCTGCGCAGCAGCTTCTTCTCGATCAACGTCGCCGCGCAGCGGCGGACCACCGGGGAGTCGGCGGTCGTGCGCAGGACGAGTTTGATCGGCAAACCGCTGGTGGGGATCTTCTCGAGCATGCTCGTCTCGACGGGATGGTGTCCCGCGCGGCTCGTTCTGACCAGGCGGTACGGGGCCTCGTCGGAGATCGTTATCCGGCCGTCGGCGCAGAGGGCGACCAGCGCGGCGCGTGCCACGCGGTCGGGGCCGCCGCAAAGGAAGGCGATTTCGTAGGCATCGAGTTCAGCGGCCATGGCATCTCCCTCGAATCGGAGTGAGTCCTCCGTCCGGTGGGACGTCCCAACCGCTCGCTCGGTTGCCCGTAACCCGTGGTGGGTGTAGCCCGGTCTATTCGGCGGGCTCCAGCGTCAGGCTGATGCTGTTGATGCAGTAGCGGTCGTCGGTCGGAGTCTGGTAGCCCTCGCCGTGGAAGACGTGGCCCAGGTGGGAGTCGCAGGTGGCGCACCGTACCTCGGTACGGGCCATGCCCAGCGACCGGTCCTCGATCAGGGTGACGGCCTCGGACTTGGACGGCTCGAAGAAGCTCGGCCAGCCGCAGTGCGATTCGAACTTGGCGTCCGAACGGAACAGCTCGGTGCCGCAGGCCCGGCAGCGGTAGACCCCGACCGTCTTGGAATCGGTGTACTCCCCGGTGAACGGGCGTTCGGTGCCCGCCTCACGGAGCACGTGGTACTCCTCGGGGCTCAGCTCGGCCCGCCATTCCTCGTCACTCTTGCGGATCTTCTCCATGGCTTCGACGTTACCTCGCGGGCTCCGGAACGCGCGGCGCGGGGCGGCGGGCACGAGCGGCCGTCCGCGACCGTCCGGGGCCGGGTGCCGGATCATGTCGGACCCGTGGGTTAACGTGCGTGTATGGCCTCGCCATTCATCGAGATCCCGGTAGGGGATCGGCTTGTCAAAGTGTCCAATCCCGACAAGGTGCTCTTTCCGCAATACGGCTACACCAAGCGCCAGATGGTGGAGTACTACCTCGCTGTCGGGGACGGCATCCTGCGTGCCACGCGCGACCGCCCCACCACGCTCGAACGGTGGCCCGGCGGCGTCTTCGAGGGCGCCAAGCTCGCCACCCGGATGGACTACGCGCGCGGGCAGGCGGGCATGGGCGCCGGGAAGTCCGACGCCTTCTACCAGAAGCGCGTCCCCAAGGGCGCGCCCGACTGGGTGCGGACGGCCCGCATCGAGTTCCCGAGCGGCCGGTCCGCCGACGAGGTCTGCCCGACCGAGGAGGCCGTGATCGCCTGGGCCGCCAACCTGGGCACGCTGACGTTCCATCCCTGGCCGGTGCGCAGCGACGACGTCGACCACCCCGACGAGCTGCGCATCGACTTCGACCCGCAGCCCGGCACCGACTTCGGCGACGCGGTCAAGGTCGCGCTCGGCCCGGCCCGCGATCTGCTGGACGAGCTGGGCTACACCGGTTTCGCCAAGACCTCCGGCAAGGGCGGCCTGCACGTCTACGTGCGGATCGAGCCGCGCTGGACGTTCACCGACGTGCGCCGTGCCGCGCTGGCGTTCGGCCGCGAGGTGGAACGCCGCGTTCCCGAGCGGGTCACCACCAAGTGGTGGAAGGAGGAGCGCGGCGAGCAGGTCTTCATCGACTTCAACCAGAACGCGCGCGACCGGACGATCGCCTCGGCCTACAGCGTCCGGCCGCTGCCGCACGCGCCCGTCTCGGCGCCCGTGACCTGGGAGGAGCTCCCTGACGTGGCGCCGGAGGAGTTCACGATCGCCACCATGCCCGCCCGCTTCGCCGAGGTGGGCGACCTGCACGCCGCCATCGACGACCAGGCGTTCTCCCTGGAGCCGCTCCTGGAGATGGCCGATCGCGACGAGAAAGATCACGGCCTCGGCGACGCCCCCTACCCGCCCAACTATCCCAAGATGGCCGGCGAGCCCAAGCGCGTTCAGCCGAGCAAGGCCCGCAAAGACACCTGACCCCGCGGCGCGGCTGTCCCTGGTGTCCCCGGCCGGGCCGGGGACACCAGGGCCGGATCACCGGCCGCGCTGGAGGCGGGCCTGCATGGCGGGAGTGATCTGGGTGCTGTAGGCGCCTCGGCCGAAGGTCGCCGCGAAGAGGCGGCCCGAGCCGGCGTTGAACTCGATGTCGTTCACCGGAGCCAGCGGGAGGTGGCCCAGGCGCAGCCAGAAGCGGCCGGACGGGGCCCCGGCGTAAACACCGACGTCGGTGGCCACGAACAAGATCCCGGCCGGGCCGATGACGAGGTCGTTCACCGGTGCCTGGGGCAGGGTGCCGGTGACGTCCCGCCAGTTGGCGCCGCCGTCGGTGGTGAGCAGGACGTGCCCGCCCGTGCCCTGCGCGCGGTAGCCCGAGAGGGTGGCGAACGCGCGGCGGGCGTTCCGCGGATCGACGGCCACCCGGGTCACCCACGGCTGGTCCTTGAGCAGAAGACGCCAGCTCTGGCCGCCGTCCGTGGTGGCCGAGACGCGCCCGTCGTCGGAGCCGACCAGGATCGACCGCGGGTCGGTGGCGCTCGGCGCGATCGTGGTGAGGGTGCCGAACGGATACACCTCGTCGCGTCCCGGGCCGCCGGTCAGGTCGGGGCTGATGGGCGTGTAGTCGAGGCCGTTGGTCGAACGGTAGAGCCGGTTGCTGCCGAAGTAGACGGTGCCGGTCGCGCCGGGTTGCAGGACGACCGGGCTGAGCCAGTTGTACCGGTCCTCGTCGGCCAGGCCGCGGAACGGCACGAGCGTGTCGCCGCCGTCGGCCGAACGTGAGCAGAAGCCGAACTGGAAGCAGCTGTAGACGATGTTCTGGTCGGCCGGGTCGATGACGTTGGCCTCGCCGTCGCCGCCCTGGAACTCGTTCCACCGCGGGCCGTTCCAGGTGCGCAGCGATCCGTTGTCCTGCGTGCCGCCCGCGATGCGCGTCGCGTCCTGCGCGCTGACGGTCAGCGTGTAGAACTGGGTGAACGGGTGGTTCACGGCCATCTGCCAGGTGTTGCTCCGGCCATTGGCGTCGGAACGGTAGACGCCGCCGTCGTTGCCCTCGTACACGCGGCCTGGCACCTTGGGATCCCAGGCGATCGCGTGGTGGTCGACGTGCATGCCCTGGTTGGACGCCCAGCTCTTGCCGCCGTCGGTCGACTCGAAGAGCGAGGCGGACGGGATGAGGACGCGTTCGGGGTCGGCCGGGTCGACCCAGACGAAGCCGGTCCACCAGTACGGCACGTTCCCCGGCGGGAGGGCAGCGGTGGCGAACGAGTCGCCGCCGTCGTCGGAGACGTAGAAGCCCTTGTGGTTGCCGAACTGCCCGTACGTCGAGGTCAGCACGTAGACCCGGTCGGGGCGTGAGGGCGCGACGCCGACACCGATCCGGCCGAGGCGCGGGTCGCTCCGCAGGCCGATGTCGTCGCCCGGGGTCGGTGCGGTGACGTTGGCGAGCCGCCGCCAGGTCGCGCCGCCGTCGAGCGAGCGGTAGAGGCCCGAGCCGACACCGCCGTACCGCCGCAGGTCGGGCTCACGGCGCCGGTCCCAGAGGGTCGCCCAGAGCCGCTTGGGGTTCTTGGGGTCGATCGCCACGTCGCTGGCGCCCGTGGTGTCGTTGGGCACGTCCAGGCTGCGCGACCAGGTGCGCCCGGCATCCGCCGAGACGTAGAGGCCGCGTTCACCGCCCGGCCGGAACAGCGAGCCGGTCGCCGCGACGTAGATCCGCTTCGGGTCGGCCGGGTCGACGGCGATGAGCGAGATCGTGGCCGAGCGGCTGAGCCCGACGTTCTTCCAGGTCCGCCCGCCGTCGGTGGACTTGTAGATCCCGTCGCCCTCGTAGGTGATGGAGCCGCCGCCGGGGTTGGCCTCGCCCGTGCCGACGTAGATCGAACCGTCGGGGCTGGTGGCGACCGCGCCGATGGCCTGCGGGTACGACTCGGGCCAGATCGCCGTCAGCGTGCGGCCCCGGTCCGTGCTCTTCCACATCCCGCCGCTGGCCGCCGCGACGTAGACGGTGTCGGCCCGGCGCGGATCGACCGCGAGGCCGGTGACCCGGCCGCCGATGTTGTCGGGCCCTTCCGAACGCCACCGCACGCCGATGCCCGGCTTCTGCCGAGCCGTCTGACCGGCCTGGATCAGGGCACGTTCGGGCAGCCCCAGGCCGCCGGAGGTGTCCTGCAGCGCCTTGAACTCGCCGGGCGCGGCCGGGCCCAGCTTCGGGGGCACGCGATCCGCCCGGGCCGCGGTCGGCGCGGCGAGTGTGGAGGATGCGAGAACGGCCGTGAGGCCCAGCGCGAGCGCGGCACGCCAGGCAGGGGAACGTGAAGGGAACGGCATGAAGGTGCCTCCAGGGATCGTCTTCGATCGCCTCCGGCATCACACGTAACCCGGTGTCCCCGATCCGTGCATCCACAGCAGTTCACGAACTTCCATGAGTTTCGCCCCAACTGTCGTGAAGTTCGCTGCTGGCCGACGTGTCCGGCGAGCCCTCATGGCCAAGGCTGGCCGCCCCGAACGCTGGGCATAGGGCAGGGCCGCCGCCCCTGGCGGGGGCGGCGGCCCTGGATCGGGGATCGGGTTACTTCAGTTCACGCGACTGGACCGGCAGGTTCACCGTGACCGGGCCGCGCCAGGCGGACTTGGTCTGCGGGGCGCCGAGCGCCGAGGCGCCCGAGCCGCCGAAGACCACCGGGACGCTGATGCCGCTGCCCGCGAGGTCCACCGTCACCTGCGCGCCGGTGGCCGTCTCGCTGAGGTAGTCGGTGTCGGTGCCCGCGATCACCAGCGCCAGCCGGTGACCCTTCTTGAACACGTAGTCCTGCGGAAGGGTCTGCCACTTCACGCGGTGGAACTTGCCCGGCGTGAGCGGGGTCGGGTTGGTGAGCGACAGGCGGTTCTGGGCGTCGATCCAGCCGCGCGCGACCACGTTCACCGGGCTGGTGACCGTGCGGATCGGCGTCTTCTTGTAGCACCCGTCGTCGGCCGGGATGCTCTGGCCCCAGCAGTCCTCGGCGGGCACCTCGTCCAGGCCGCCGCGCGCGCCGAGGTAGTCGACGCGGGCGTCGGTGCCGTAGTCCACCAGCATCGCCGTCAGGTTGCTCGTCGGCTTGTCGAGCTTGACCCTGAGGTCGGCGACCGGAGTGCCCGACAGGCGGGCGTTGCCCGGCAGCGGCTGCGACACGTACGCCAGGCGGTACGGCTTGGCCGTCGTCGGGTCGGCGACCAGGTCGGACTCGGAGGCCGCGGTGTCGGTGAACGAGGCGGTGCTGCCCTTCGGCGCCGCCTTCAGGCCCAGCGAGCCGTTGGCGGCCGGCCGGAGGGTGACCTTGCGGCTGCGGGCCGCGGGCCAGTCCGGCTCCTTGATCCACTTGCCCGGCGCGATCTCGACGTCGGACCTGGGCGTGCGGTGCACGCCGTTTTTGATCTTGAAGAGCTCGCTGTCGAACCAGCGGTGCAGCGTGGGCACCCAGGTCTCGCGGCGGAAGTCGAACGGGTCGGTGTGGCCGTACTGGCCCACCCAGATCTTCCGCTTGACGCCCTGCTTCTTCAGCCCGTCCCACCAGCGCGAGAAGTGCACCGGCTGCACGTTGAGGTCGTTCACCGTGTGGACGACGAAGACGCTGGCACGGACCTTGCGCACGTCGCCGTACGTGCCGTGCCGGTAGTTGCTGTTGGCGAAGAACTTGTTGTAGTTGCCCGTGGCGTCGTCCTCGCCGACGTGCAGCGCCTGCCGGACGGCCGCGCACTTGGCGTCGGGGTCGCTGTCGACGACCTTGGCGAGGTAGTCGTGGTAGTTGTCGGCGAACTTGGCGCCGTTGCTGCGGATGTACTCGTACCAGCTGCTGATCGCCGAGATCGGCACGATGGTCGCCAGGCCCTTGACGCCGGTGGCGGCCACGCCGTTGGCGATCGTGCCGTCGTACGACTTGCCGATCATGCCGGAACGGCCGTTGTGCCAGCTCGCCTTGACCTTCTTGCCGTCGGAGCCGTAGGCCGTGCCGCGCCCGTTCAGCCAGTCGATGACGGCCTTGCCGCCCGCGATGTCCTGCACCTGCCCGGTGCCCGGGCAGCCGTCGGACTTCGTCGTGCCGATCATGTCGATCGCCAGGTAGGCGTAGCCGCGCGGCACGAAGTAGTTGTCGTAGAACAACGGGAACTTCAGGGGATTGCCGGCGGCGTCGTAGGTCTTGCGTTCGGCTTCGTTGCCGCGCCCGAGATTGTCGAAGTACGGGCTGTTGTCGATGATCACGGGGGACTTCAGCCCCCGCTGGGTCTCCTTGGGCCGCACGATGTCGACCCGGACCCGGTCGCGCTTGCCGTCGCCGTCGCTGTCGAGCGACGACTCGACGTACACGTATTCGCGGATCGCGTCCTTGTAGGAGAAGACCGGCTGTGTGACGCCGTTCTTCACCACGATCTTGGGCGCCGCGGCCTGGGCGTCGGCGACGCCGCCCGCGGCGATCAACGCCGTGCCGGACAGCACGGCGACCGCGATCGTCTGCGGGGTTCGTCTCAGGGATCTCCTGGGCAACCCGCACCTCCGGAGGGGAATCGAAAGAATGATCTCTACGGAGGCACAGGTTCCTCGCTGACGGGCGCCACGTAAATATCCAGGCTCCAGTAACTCTGGCCGGTTTTGGTCGCATCTTGCCGTTGCGGTTCCGGTTCGACCGCAGGGCTGTTTCGGGCCTGTCTGTTTTGTGGGGGTACGGGTGGTTGGCGGGCGCCCGGGCACCCCAGCGAGGGTCCCGAGTCGATCAGGAGGATCGATGGGCTGGAGCTACCGGAAGTCAATCAGGATGGGTCCGTTCCGGATCAATCTCTCGAAGTCGGGCGTCGGACACAGCGTCGGCGGACGCGGCGCCCGCTACACCCGCACGGCGGACGGCCGCCGGGAGATGACGTTCCGCATCCCCGGCACCGGCCTGTCCTGGCGGCGCCCAGTGGGCCGTCGCCGCTGACCGCCCCCGGGCCGCGCGGCCGACCATCCGCGCCCCGCTGCCGCCGCTATGGTCGGCGGTGGCGGGCGGCGCGAGTGTGGCGTACGTCCCCTTTTGTTATCGTCCGTCCGCTCCGTACAGTGGTCGGGTGGAGATCATGCCCATGCTGCCCGAGCACGCCGACGAGGTGCTGGACATCTTCCAGGCCGGGATCGACAGCGGGAACGCGACGTTCGAGACGGCCTGCCCGACCTGGGCGGCCTTCTCGGCGGGCAAGCTGGCCGGCCATCGGTTCGTGGCCCGCGACGCCGAGCGCCTCCTCGGCTGGGTCGCCCTCTCGCCGATCTCCGACCGTCCGGTCTTCGCCGGGATCGCCGAGCTCTCGATCTACATCCATCCCGCCGCGCAGGGCCGCGGCGTGGGCCGCGCGCTGCTCGGCACGGTGATCGACTCCAGCGAACGCGGTGGGCTCTGGACCCTGCAGGCGGGCATCTTCCCGGAGAACACCGCCAGCATCCGGCTGCACGAGTCTCTGGGGTTCCGGCACGTCGGCGTACGCGAACGCATGGGCCGCCACGATCTGGGCGGCCGGTCCGTCTGGCGCGACGTGGTCCTCCTGGAACGCCGCAGCGACGTCGTGTAGCCGGCCGGTCAGAACTCGAACAGGCCGGCCTTCTCCCTCGTGTAGGCGAGCACCGAGTCGTTGCCGTACCCGCTGTCCTTGGTTCCTTCGAGCGGGAACATCACCTTGCGGTAGGTGTTGACCCAGACCGTGCCGGTGTCCAGGCGGCGGAACATGCGCTGCGCCGTACCGAGGTCGCGCGTCCACACCCCGGCGGCCAGCCCGTAGACCGAGTCGTTGGCGAGGGCGACCGCCTCCTCCTCGGTGTCGAACGGGATCGCCACGGCGACCGGCCCGAAGATCTCCTCCTGGCAGACGCGCAGCGAGTTGTCGGAGGTCGCGAAGAGCGTCGGCTCGACCCAGTAGCCGCCCGCGTGCGCCTCGTCCACGAGCTCGGCGCCGGACCGGCCGCCGAAGACCAGTTCCGCGCCCTCCTTCGCGCCGATCTCCAGGTACGCGGTGACGCGCTCGTACTGCTCGGCCGACACGATGGGGCCCATCGTGGTGTCGGGGGAGAGGGTGTCGCCGAGCCGGATCCCGGCGGCGATCTCCGTCATCCGGGAGATCATCTCGTCGTACACCGGCCGCTGGATCAGGATGCGCGAGCCGCCGTAACAGATCTGCCCGGCGTTGGCGGTGAAGATCGCCTGGGTGGTGACGCCCGGCGCCGCCCTGTCGAGGTCGGCGTCGGCGAAGACGATGTTGGGCGACTTGCCGCCGAGCTCCAGCGCGAGCGGCTTGAGCGACTCGGCCGAGGCGCGGGTGATGATCTGTGCGGTGCCGACCGAGCCGGTGAGGCTGACCTTGTCGACCCCGCGGCTGCGCACCATCGGGTCGGCGATCTCCTCGCCGAGGCCCGACACGATGTTGAGCACGCCGGGCGGCAGCACCTCGCGCAGCAGCTCGCCGACCCGCAGTGACGACACCGTGGCCTGTTCGGCGGGCTTGATGATGACGGTGTTGCCCGCGGCCAGCGCGAACGCGGCCTTGGCCGAGAGCGTGGAGATGGGGGAGTTCCACGGGATGATCCCGAGCACCACGCCGTACGGCTCGCGCCGGGTGAGGCCCTGGCTGCCCGGGCCGAAGTCGACACTGCGGCCCTCGACCGCGGCGGCGCACTCGGCGGCGGCGTTGGTCCACAGATAGGTCATGCCGGGCAGGTCGCGCTTGGCGGTCTCGGTGATGAGGCGGCCGTTGTCGATGGTCTCCAGCTCGGCCAGCTCCTTAGCGTTCGCGGCGAACACCTCGGCGACCTTGCGCAGGTAGTGCGCGCGCCCGGCGGCGGGCATGCCCGACCATCGGGGGAACGCGGCGCGGGCGGCCTCGACGGCGGCGGCCGCGTCGGTGGCGCCGGAGCGCGGGATCGTCGCCCAGACCTCGCCGGTCGCCGGATTGACCGAGTCCAGCGTGCGGCCGTCCGCGGCGGGCCGCAGCTCGCCGCCGATCAGGTTGGAGTAGTCCCGGACCTCTGTCATCGCCGTCCCCTCTGGCTGCCGTCGTACAGCGACCAAGCGTACGCTTGGTCAACCCCCCAGCGGAAGCCCGCCGCCGCCCGGCGTTGCGCGAAAGATCGTTGATTCCCTACTATCTCGGTTGATTTAATCAAATCAGTAGGGAAAGTAGGTTTTTGTGGTGGCGGAGAACCAGCACGAGACGGGCGTGACCAGACGTGGTGCGGCGGCGGCCCTCGGCACGGTCGCCGCCGCCACGGCGGCGGGTACGGCCCTCGGCGCGGGCACCGCCGGCGCCTCCACCGCCGGCCTCGAACGCGGGTTCCGTGCCGACCCGCGGGCCCGGTCGACCAGGCGTCCCAACTTCCTGGTCATCCTTGGCGACGACCTCGGCTGGGCGGACCTCGGCTGCTACGGATCGCCGCACATCCGCACACCGCATCTGGACCGGCTGGCCCGGCAGGGCGTGCGCTTCACCGACGCCTACGCGGCGGCGGCGGTCTGCTCGCCCACCCGCTTCGGCCTCTACACCGGGCGCTATCCCGGACGGCTGCGCGGCGGGCTGGAGGAGCCGATCGCACGGCCCGACAAGCTGCACGGCATCCCGCCGGGGCATCCGACGCTCGCGTCGATCCTCAAGGACGCCGGCTACGCCACCGCGATGTTCGGCAAGTGGCACTGCGGCTTCCTGCCCTGGTACAGCCCCGTCAAGTCGGGCTGGGACACCTTCTTCGGCAACCTCTCCGGCGCCGTCGACTACTACTCCAAGATCACCAGCACCGGCGTGGACCTGTACGAGGGGGAGGTGCCGGTCGAGGACCTCGGCTACTACACCGACACCCTCGCCGCCCGCGCCGCCGACTTCGTCCGCGAACGGCGTGACCACGACGCCCCCTGGCTCCTGAACCTCAACTTCACCACGCCCCACTGGCCCTGGGAGGCGCCGGGCGACCGCGACGTGAGCGCCCGGATCACCGCGCGCGTCAAGGCGGGCGACGGCCGGGCGCTCTGGCACGACGACGGCGGCTCGCTCGACACGTACCGCACGATGGTCGAGAGCCTGGACGCGGCGGTCGGCCGGGTGCTGCGCGTGCTCCGCGAGACCGGGCAGGAACGCGACACGTTCGTGTTGTTCTCCAGCGACAACGGCGGTGAGCGCTTCTCCTACCAGTGGCCGCTCTCCGGGTCTAAGGCCGGGCTCAACGAGGGCGGCATCCGGGTGCCCAACATCCTGCGATGGCCCGCCCGGATCCGCCCCCGCCAGGTGAGCCGGGTGCCGGTGATCACACAGGACTGGACCGCGACGATCCTGGAGGCGGCCGGGACCAGGCCCGCCGCCGACCACCCGCTCGACGGCCACAGCCTCGCCCCGTACCTCCTGCGCGGCGCGCGCGAACCGCAGCACGACCTCTTCTGGCGGACCAGGTCCTCGCGGGCGCTGCGCCGTGGCCGCTGGAAGTACCTGCGCGGCCCCGCCGAAGGCGGCGGGGCCGCGGCCGAGCGCCTGTACGACCTCACGGCCGACCCGCGCGAGCAGGCCAACCTGGCCCTTCGCGAGCCGGAGGTGTTCAGGCGCCTGAAGGCCCGCTGGGAGGAGATTGACGCGGGTCTCCTGCCATACGGGTCCTGAGGATGTCCGGCAGGACCCCTTCGTGCACGATCGTCAGGCGGCGGGTGGCCCGGGTGATCGCGACGTAGAGGTCCTGCCCGCCGCGCGGCGACCCGGCGACGATCCCCGCCGGGTCGACCACGATGACCGAGTCGAACTCCAGGCCCTTGGACTCCTCGGTGGTCAGCACGACGACCTGGGAGTCGAGGGCCTCCGGCGTCGCGCCGGCCTCGGCGTCCGGCAGGGCGGCCCGTACGGCGGCATGGCGCGCCGCCGACGCGACGACGGCGAGACGGCCCTCACCGGCCCGCCCGGCGCCGATCTCGGCGAGCTCGGACTCGACCAGGCGGGGCAGCTCGCCACCGAGCTCGTCCGCCGCGATCCGCAGCACGGCGGGCGGCGGGCCGTCGTCGCGCACGGGCTCGGGCGGGATCTGGTCCGGCGCCACCCGGACCAGCACGTCCGCCGCGACGCGCATGATGGCGGCCGGAGTGCGGTAGTTGACCATCAGCCGCTGCTCGCGCCACCTGCCCGGCACGTAGCGGTCCAGCATCGCGCCCCACGAACGCGCGCCCGCCGGGTTGCCGGTCTGGGCGATGTCGCCCACCACCGTGAGCGAACGGGTGGGGACCCGCCGCATGACGGTGCGCCAGGCCATCTCCGACAGCTCCTGCGCCTCGTCCACGATGACGTGCCCGTACGCCCACTCGCGGTCGGCCGCCGCGCGCTGCGCCGTGGTCAGCCGGAGACCGCGGTCGTGCTGCCGCTCGGCCAGGTCGAGCGCGTCCTCCACGTGCCGTTCGGCCAGCTCGCGCGCGTCGACCTGGTCGATCTCGGGGATGCCGAGCGTCTCGATCCCGGTGGACTGGATGACCTCCCGCGCGTAGCGCTCCTCGGAGTCCCGCTCGCGTTCGGCGGCGCGCCTGCGGGCCCGTTCGGCGGCGTCGTCGAGGGCGCCCAGCAGCTCGGCGGCCTCGTCCAGCAGCGGAACGTCGGAGACCGTCCACTCCCGCGACGACGGGCGGTGCAGAGCGGCCTGCTCCGCGGAGGTGAGGCCCGCCTCGGCCCCGACCTTGGCGAGCGCCTCACGGTCGGCGAACAGCTCGGCGAGGAGCCGCTGCGGGGTCAGCTCCGGCCACAGCTCGTCGATGGCCTCCCGCACGGGCGCCTCCTGCCAGAGGGCCTCCTTGGCCATCCGCAGGTCCGTCTCGTCCATGAGCGGCTGATCCTCCGCCTCCTCCAGCAGCTCCTGGAGCCATTCCGGCACGCTCCCCGAGGACAGGATCTGCTCCAGCGGCTCGTCGGTCATGCGGTCGAACTGCTCGGCGCGGTCCAGCGCGAGCGCGTCGAGGACGTCGTGCACGAAGAGCCTGCGCTGCACGTTGTGCGGCGCGCGGAGCTCCCGCGCACGGTCACGGATCTTCAGGAGCCGCTCGCGGTCCACCCGCAGCGTCATGCCGTCGGAGACGACCTCAAGGCCGCCGTCGGGGACGCGCTGCCGGTCGGCGACCGCGGCCCCCACCAGCCCCGCCATCCTGAGGCCGCCCTTGAGGACCGCGACCTCCGGCGTCTCGGCGGCGGTAGCGTGCACGCCCGGGAAGAGTTCGCCGACGGTGGCGAGCGCGACGTCGGTCTCGCCGAGCCCGGGCAGCACCTGCTCGATGTAGCGCATGAACGTGGCGTTCGGCCCGACGACCAGCACGCCGCGGCGCTCCAGCACGTCGCGGTGGGTGTAGAGCAGGTAGGCGGCACGGTGCAGCGCGGCGACCGTCTTGCCGGTGCCCGGACCGCCCTGGACGACCAGGACCCCGGGCAGCCCCGCGCGGATCACCCGGTCCTGCTCCGCCTGGATCGTGGCGACGACGTCGGACATCCGGCCGGTGCGGCCCCGGCGCAGCGTGGCCAGCAGCGCCGCCTCGCCGACGATCGTGCTCTGGTCGGCCGCGCTCAGCCCGTCGAGGTCGAACACCTCGTCGTCGATCCGGACCACCTCGCGCAGGCGCAGGTGCAGATGGCGGCGGCGCGCCAGCGTGCCGGGGGAGGTGGGCGTCGCGGTGTAGAACGGGCGGGCCGCGGTGGCGCGCCAGTCGATCAGCAGCGGCTCGCGGTCGTCGTCGCGCAGCCCGATCCGGCCGATGTAGAACGTGTCACCGGGCCGCCCGTCGCCGCCCGCCGCGTGGTCGATGCGGCCGAAGCACAACCCGCGTTCGACGCCGGTGAGCCCGTCCAGCCGGCGCGCCGCCTCGTCGGTCGCGACCGCGCGTTCGAGCCTGGCCTGGAGCACGCTGCCCCCGCCCCTGGTCGCGGGGCCCTCGCGCAGGGTCCGCTCCGCCTGGTCGCGCTCGGTGTCGAGCCGTTCGTAGACGCGTGAGACGTACTCCTGTTCCTCTCGCAGCGCGGCCTCGCGGGACCGCTCCGAAGCATTTTCCGACCGGGACTTGACAATGTCGGCTTGACGGCTCCCCATGCCTCGGGTACGCTCCTGTTCATAGGGTTGGTGAACTGTGTCATTACGACACAAGTGCTCCAGATTAGCACCCTTTCCGGTCCGCTGTCGCGCGGGCCTTCTTCTCTTTTCAGCGGCACCGCCGCCACGTCGCCAAATGATCGTTTTTGTTGGACTGAACGTCATCTGAGCGGTGCTCGGCGGCCATGGACTTTCGTGAGGCTTTCGGGCGATTCGCCCCTCCCCTCGAAAGGTCCCCTCCATGGCTGACGCGGGTCCGTCCCGACCGACCAACCCCGTCCTCCCCTCCGGGCGGGCACTCGACCGGAGATCCTTCCTCGTCACCTCAGGCCTCGCGGCCGGCACCGCGGTGGCCGTGACCGGCGTTCCCGGGACGGCCCACGCGGCCGCGTGGGAGCCCGCCGGCCGGCGCGGCCCCGGAGCGCTGCCCGCCAGTCCCTTCACGCTCGGCGTCGCGTCCGGCGACCCCGACCACGACGGCTTCGTCCTGTGGACCCGGCTCGCGCTCAACCCTCTCGCCGAGGACGGGCTGGGCGGCATGCCGGCCAGGACGTTCCCCGTCGAGTGGCAGATCGCCTCGGACGAGCGGTTCCGCCGCATCGTCCGGCGCGGCGTCGCCGCCGCCCGCCCCGAGTCCGCGCACAGCGTGCACGTCGAGCTGAACGGACTGCGCCCGGGACGGGAGTACTGGTACCGCTTCCGGGTCGCCGGTCACGTGTCGCCGGTCGGGCTCACCCGTACCGCGCCGCGCAGCGACTCGTTCGGCCCGGCCCTGACGATGGCGTTCGTGTCCTGCTCGCAGTTCGAGCACGGCTACTTCACCGCCTACCGGCGCCTCGCCGAGGAGCAGCCCGACCTGGTCCTGCACCTGGGCGACTACCAGTACGAGTACAAGAAGGGCGTCTACACCATCCCCGGCGGCAACGTCCGCGACCACGAGGGCCCCGAGACCGTCACGCTCGCCACGTACCGGCAGCGGCACGCGCAGTACAAGTCGGACCTCGACCTGCAGGCCGCGCACGCCGCCGCGCCCTGGCTGGTGGTCTTCGACGACCACGAGGTCGAGAACAACTGGGCGGACGAGGTCCCCGAGGCGGGCTCCGACACCCCGGACGCCGCCGACTTCCGCAAGCGCCGCGCCGCCGCGTTCAAGGCGTACTACGAGAACATGCCGCTGCGCCGCAGCTCGGTGCCCAAGAACTACGACATGCGGCTCTATCGGCGGATTCGCTGGGGCCGCCTGGCCAACTTCCACATGCTCGACACCCGGCAGTTCCGCGACGACCAGGCGTGCGGCGACGGCTACAAGGACTGCGCGGACGCCTCCAACCCGGCGCGTTCCATCACGGGGGCCGCGCAGGAGAAGTGGCTGCTCGACGGCTTCCGGCGCTCGGGCGCCCGCTGGGACGTCCTCGGCCAGCAGGTCTTCTTCGCCCAGCGCGACAACACGGCCGGGCCCGTCAAGAAGACCAGCATGGACTCCTGGGACGGGTACGTGGCGTCCCGCGACCGCATCACCAAGGGCTGGCTGGACGCCAAGGTGCGCAACCCCGTCGTGCTCACCGGCGACGTGCACGCGCACTGGGCGAGCGACCTCAAGGCGAACTACGACGACCCGGCCTCGGCGGTGGTCGGCTCCGAGCTGGTCTGCTCCTCGATCACCAGCGGCGGTGACGGCGCCGACTCCGACCCGGCGACCCACCCGTTCCTCAAGATCAACCCGCATCTGAAGTTCTACAACAACCAGCGCGGCTACGTGCTCACGCGCATCGGCAAGGACGAGCTGAAGGCCGACTTCAAGACGCTGCCGTACGTGCGCACGCCCGGCGCCACCGCGTCCGTCAAGGCGACCTTCGTCATCGAGGACCGCGTGCCCGGCGTCAAGCAGACCTACCTGCGCCCGTACGCCGCGCCCAGGGTCGGCGTGAAGTCCGAGCGCGACATCATCCAGGAGACCATCGAGAACGAGACCGCACGCCCGTAACCGTGGTCCGCGGCCCGGCCGGGCTCTCCATCGCAGGGGAGGGCCCGGCCATCTCGAACGTCAGGCTCGCGTTCTCAGGACCCGGCTCCGCCGGAGAGGATGTCGTCCAGGTCGTAGGCGACCGGCACCTCAAGCTGCTCGTACGTGCACGACCGGGGCGTACGGTCGGTGCGCCAGCGCCGGAAGCGCGCGGTGTGCCGGAACCGGTTGCCCTCCATCGCCTCGTAGGCCACCTCGACGACCAGGTCGGGCCGCAGCGGCACCCACGACAGGTCCTTCTTGCCGGTCCATCGGGAGATCGCCCCAGGCATGCGGTCGGCGGTCGCCTCGCTCTGCTGGGCCCACTCCGCCCACGGGTGCTCGGACAGATCCTCCAGCCGGTAGGGCTGCAGCTCCTCGACCAGCTCCTCGCGGCGCTTCATCGTGAACGACGCCGCCACGCCCACATGCTGCAGATGCCCCTCGTCGTTGTAGAGCCCGAGGAGCAACGAGCCCACGATCGGCCCCGACTTGTGCCAGCGGAAGCCGGCCACCACGCAGTCGGCGGTCCGCTCGTGCTTGACCTTCCACAGGACCCGCTTGTCCGGCTCGTACGGGACGTGGCGCGGTTTGGCGATCACCCCGTCCAGCCCCGCGCCCTCGAACTCGTCGAACCACCGCAGCGCCAGCTCGTAGGAGTCCGAGGCCGGGGTCACATGGATCGGCGCCCTGACCCCCGCCAGCGTGTCGACCAGCCGCTGGCGCCGTTCGCCGAGCGGGGTCTCCATCAGCGACTCGTCGCCCAGCGCGAGCAGGTCGAACGCGATGAACGAGGCCGGGGTCTGCTCCGAGAGCAGCGTGACCCGCGACGCCGCCGGATGGATGCGCTGCTGGAGCCCGTCGAAGTCGAGCCGCGATCCCTTGCGCAGCACGATCTCCCCGTCCACCACGCAGCGCTCGGGCAGCTCCCGCTTGGCGGCCTCGACCAGCTCGGGGAAGTAGCGGGTCAGCGGCTTCTCACCGCGGCTGGACAACTCCACCTCGTCCCCATCGCGGAACACGATGCAACGAAAGCCGTCCCACTTGGGCTCGTACAGCACATCGCCCTTGGGCATGGTCTTGACCGCCTTGGCCAGCATCGGCGCCAGCGGCGGACTGATCGGCAGCTCCATCTCCCCATATTCCCCCACGCCACCGACAGAGCGAAACGCCGGTCCACCCCTTCGGCCCCCGTCGAATCCTTCGTCTAAGGTGCAGGTCATGCGCCGATTGCTGCCCGAGCCCGCCACCGGCGTCGACCCGTACGAGGCGTACGCGGACGCGCCGGGCCTCCGGATCGGGATGGTGATGAGCGCCGACGGATCGGTGACCGACGCCGAGGGCTGGACCGACGGCCTCGGGGGAGACGCCGACTTCCGGGTCTTCCGGACCCTGCGGGCCCTGGCCGACGCGATCCTCGTCGGCGCGGCCACCGTGCGGACCGGGCGGCTCGGTCCGGCCCGCCTCCGCTCCGATCTGCGCGAACGCCGGGGCGGTCCGCCCGCGCCCATCGTCGTCGTGTCCCGCGGCCTCGACCTCGACTGGACGCTGCCGATCTTCACCGAGGCCGAGTCGCCCACGATCGTGGTCACCACCGAGGCGGCGGCCCCCGCCGTGCCGTCCGGCATCAGGACCGTGGCGGCGGGACACGACGAGCTGGATCTTTCGGCGGCGGTCCGCGAACTGCGCGAGACCCTCGGCTTCGAGCGGCTGCTCTGCGAAGGCGGCCCGGCACTGGCGACGTCGCTGATCCGGGCGGGCCTGGTGGACGAGCTGTGCCTCAACATGGCCCCGGCCCTGCTGGGCACGACGCTGGGCGGCACCCGTCTCCTCGGCGGGCTGCCCGTCCCCGT
The DNA here is from genome assembly GCF_039533225.1 of Actinomadura fulvescens. Taxonomy (NCBI): domain Bacteria; kingdom Bacillati; phylum Actinomycetota; class Actinomycetes; order Streptosporangiales; family Thermomonosporaceae; genus Actinomadura; species Actinomadura fulvescens. Next base: position 696,254 of record NZ_BAAATD010000002.1, read on the forward strand.
GGATCTCGGCCTCACCGCTCTCTACGAGGACGAGGGCGTTCTGTTTCTGCGTTACGCCTTGAAGTAGCGCATGAAGAGGTAACCCTCGTCTTCGAGCACCTGGCCGAGCGTCAGGTTCGCCGGCGCCGCCAGCGACGTTCCGTTCAGGATGCGCGAAGCCTCTCCCGAAAGCATGGTCGGGCTCACCGTCAGGCACAGCTCGTCGAGCACTCCGGCCTCCACCACCTGCGCGAGCACATGCGGGCCGCCCTCGCAGAGCAGCCGCCGGTGCCCCAGTGCCTCCAGCCGCCGGACGGCCACCGCGAAGTCGACCGCGTGCTCCCCGGCGACGATCACCTCGGCGACGTCGCGGGCCTGCTGCAGCCGGTCGGCGGGCGCGTCCTCGACCGTCAGCAGGATCGTCCGCGGGTCGGCCTCGGTGAACAGCGGCCCGTCCAGGTCGAGGTCGAGCCGCCGGGACACGATGGCCAGCGGCGGCACCGCCGTCCGGCCCTTCCGCAGCTTCTCCCACCCCGGCCCGGGATCGACGGGTCCGTACCCTTCGACGCGGGCCGTGCCGGCTCCGGCGATCACCACGTCCGCCAGCCCGCGCAGCACGGAGAACAGCCGCCGGTCCGCCTCGTTCCCGAGCCCGCCGCTGCGCCCTTCGAGCGACCACGCCGCGCCGTCCAACGTGGAGATCATGTTCGCCCGCAACCAGGCACCCTCCGCCGGGTACGCGTACGCCTCACCCAGGTCGACCGGGTCGGAAGCAGAAGAGAGCCGCCGCATCGCCACCCCCATGTCTCGGATGCCAGTTCGATTTCACCCTAGACAGGTGCCCTGCCCTGGATCGCGGCGGGCATGCGCGCCGGCCACTGCCGAGGGACGGGGCACGCGTTCGATAACGGTCTGTATCCAAATATTCACGAATCGGTCATAGTTGGGTTGAGTCAGAGCGACACTGGAGGCGGAAAGGCACCGCGTCGAAGGGGGGAGCGGGGGTGGAGTTCGCTGCGCTCGCCGCATGGGTCCTGTCCGCCATCGTGGGGTCGCACCTGCTGACGATCTGGATACGGCAGGGCGGCCTGCGCGAGCAGTCGACAAAGGTGACGCGCTTCCCGAGGCTCGTGGTGACCGGTCATCCGGTCGCCGCCGTCGCGGGGCTCGTCGTGTGGGTCGCCTACCTCGCCACCGGCGAGGCCGGGTACGCCTGGGCCGCGTTCGGCACGTTGCTGGTGGTCATCTTCCAGGGTTTCCTGCTCTTCACGCGCTGGCTGGTGGGGCGCGGCGGGCGCCATGCCAGGGGAGCGGAGCAGGACTTCCCCGCGACGGCCGTGGTGATGCACGGTGTGGTCGCGGTCGCGACGTTCGTCCTGGTCTTCCTGACGGCCATCGAGGTCAGCCGCCCCTAGCGGCGTTTCGGGGCGGCGGGCCGCGTTCAGATGCGGCGGAGCACCGTCAGGGAACGGCTGGTCACGTCGAGCCGGTCCTGGGCCTTGAGGCGCTCACGCTCGCCCAGGGTGTCGGGCGCTGCGGTGTCGAGCGCGTACTCCCAGCGTTCGCCGTACTCCGGGCCGGGCAGCGTGAACTCCACGTACTGCGAGTGCGCGTTGATGAGCAGGAGGAACGAGTCGTCCCTGATGCGGCGGCCGCGCGGGTCGGGTTCGGTGATGGCCTCGCCGTTGAGGAAGACCCCGAGCGACTTGGCGAAGCCCACCGTCCAGTCGTCGTCGGTCATCGTGTCTCCGGTCGGCGTCAGCCAGGCGATGTCGGCGGGGCCGTCGCCCAGCCGGACGCCCCTGAAGAAGCGCCGCCGGCGGAAGATCGGATGGTCCTTGCGGAGCTGGGCGAGCGCACGGACGAAGTCCAGGTCGTCCTGGCGAACGGAGCGCCAGTCGATCCACGACAGCTCGTTGTCCTGGCAGTAGGCGTTGTTGTTGCCGTGCTGCGTGCGGCCCAGCTCGTCGCCGTGCGACAACATCGGCACGCCCTGCGCGAGGAAGAGCGTCGCCAGGAAGTTGCGGCGCTGGCGGGTCCGGAGTCCGAGGATCGCGGGGTCGTCGGTGGGCCCCTCCTCGCCGCAGTTCCAGGAGCGGTTGTCGTCGGTGCCGTCGCGGTTGGCCTCGCCGTTGGCATCGTTGTGCTTGCCGTCGTACGAGACCAGGTCGTTGAGCGTGAAGCCGTCGTGGCAGGTCACGAAGTTGATCGACGCCCACGGGCGGCGGGCGCTGTGCTCGTACAGGTCGCTCGACCCCGTCAGGCGCGAGGCGAACTCCGGCATCGTCGCGGGCCGCCCGCGCCAGAAGTCGCGGACGGTGTCGCGGTACTTGCCGTTCCACTCGGTCCACAGCGGCGGGAAGTTGCCGACCTGGTAGCCGCCCTCGCCCACGTCCCACGGCTCGGCGATCAGCTTGACCTGCGAGACCACCGGATCCTGCTGGACCAGGTCGAAGAACGCCGACAGCCGGTCGACGTCGTGCAGCTCGCGCGCCAGCGCCGACGCCAGGTCGAACCGGAACCCGTCGACGTGCATCTCCAGGATCCAGTAGCGCAGCGAGTCCATGATGAGCTGGAGCGCGTGCGGGCTGCGCACGTTGAGCGAGTTGCCGCAGCCCGTGTAGTCGAGGTGGTAGCGCTTGTCGTCGTCGCGCAGCCGGTAGTACGAGGCGTTGTCGATGCCCCGGAACGACAGCGTCGGCCCCAGATGGTCGCCCTCGGCGGTGTGGTTGTAGACCACGTCCAGGATGACCTCGATGCCCGCCTCGTGGAGCGCGCGCACCATCGCCTTGAACTCCATGACCTGCTCGCCCCGTTCACCGGCGGCGCTGTAGGTGTTGTGCGGGGCCAGGAAGCCGATCGTGTTGTAACCCCAGTAGTTCGTCAGGCCGCGTGCGACCAGCGCGTGCTCGGGGATGTGCTGGTGGACGGGCATCAGCTCGACCGCGGTCACGCCGAGGTCGAGCAGATGGTCGATCATGACCGGCTGCGCCAGGCCGGCGTAGGTGCCGCGCTGCTCCTCCGGGATGCCGGGGTGCAGCTTGGTGAGCGCCGTGACGTGCGCCTCGTAGATCACCGTCTCGTGGTACGGGGTCCGCGGCGGCCGGTCGTCGGCCCAGTCGAAGAACGGGTTGATCACGACGTTCTTCGGCATGTAGGGGGCGCTGTCGGTGTCGTTGAGGGTGTCCGGGTCGCCGAAGTGGTAGGAGAACAGCGACTCGTGCCAGCGCACGCCGCCCTCGACGGCCTTCCCGTACGGGTCGAGCAGCAGCTTGGCCGGGTTGCAGCGGTGGCCGTCGCGCGGCTCGTACGGGCCGTGCACGCGGTAGCCGTAGCGCCGGCCCGGGCCGATGCCGGGGATGTAGCCGTGCCACAGGTGTCCGTCGACCTCGGGCAGCTCGTGCCGCTCCTCGCGTCCCTCGTCGTCGAAGAGGCACAGCTCCACCTTGTGGGCGACCTCGGAGAACAGGGCGAAGTTGGTGCCCGAGCCGTCCCAGGTGGCGCCCAGCGGATACGGCCCGCCGGGCCAGACCTCAGGCATCGTTCCCACTCCTCGACCGCGTTGGGTGCGTGGCCCGTCGATTGTTGCGTACCCGCCGAGGTTCGCGTGGCCACTGAACGAGATCGAGGTGTTACCCGACATTCCCGATCTCTCACGTGCCGCGCCACACGATCTCCTCGCCCGACCGGTCGGCGGTGGGGCGGAGACCGAGCTTGCGCGCCACGGCGGCGGAGGGGGCGTTGCCGGGATGCACGGTGGCGGTGATCTCGCGGACGGCGTGATCGCGGAGCCAGCCGAGCATGGCGGCGGCCGCCTCGGTGGCGAAGCCGAATCCCTGGTAGGGCATCCCGACGACCCAGGCGACATCCGCCCGAAGCGGCGCGTCCGCCCGTCGCGCGGCGTCCGCCCGAAGCGGCGCGTCCGCCCGTGGTGCGGTGGGGGTGCCGCGCACGCCCGGCGTGACCGTCGCCTGGACGTAGCCGATGGCCCGCTGGTCGCGGCTGCGGCGGACGATCCAGATGAGCCACCATTCCTGGTGGAACGGGGCCGGGCCGGCGACCAGGTGCGCGTAGCGGACCCGCAGTTCGGCGAGCGTCGGCGGATCGCCGCCGATGAAGTCATGGAGACGGTGGTCGCCGAGCACCTCGGCCATCTCGTCGGCGTCGTGGACGGCCGGCGGCTCCAGGGTGAGGCGCGGGGTCTGGATGGTCTCGGCGATGGGCCCGAACACCCGCCGACCCTATGCCGCACGGGCTCACAGGTGCCGGGTCCACGCGCCCTCGGGGTGTTGCCGCGGGTTGAGCCACAGCCATGGCTGCGAGTGACGGAAGATCAGCTCGGTGCCGGGCTGCCACAGGTACAGCCCCTCGGGGTTGGGCCACACGACCTGCAGAAAGGGCAGCGGGGGGCGGCGGTAGAACGAGAGCGCCCCCTTGAACATGCCCTCGTACCAGCGCGGGTCGACCGTCCGGAAGGCGGCGGTCTGCCCGCGCACCACGTCCTCGCGCCGGCCGCCGTCCTCGGGTGCGTCGCCCTCGGCGGTCTGCTGGCCGAGCGTGTTGAGGATGGCCTCCATCTCGTAGATGTCGCCACCGAACATCGCCAGCTCGGGGGAACGGAAGCTGTGCCAGAGCCCGATCGTGTAGGCCCATCCGGGGCCCTCGGCGTCGCCGGGGACCAGGACGACGCTCCAGCCGTACTGGCTGACGTGGACGATCGTGCGAAGCTCGAAATTGTCGAGGCGGTCGCGGTCACCGTAGTCGTGATCGATGATGCAGTGACACCCGGGGCGGCCGTCGGACATGACTTTCAGCTTACGGTCATCGTGTGGCGACATCTCACCCGGGAAGGCTAGCCGCCGCACGTCTCCGGTCGCTCCGCAAGTAAGGCGATTTGGTCACGGGGTGAGTGAACGTTCGCCCCGTTCGCGGGTACGGGCCTCTCACGAGGAGGCACGATGTTGATCGGCACGTCCGGGTGGCAGTACGCCGACTGGCGCGGGCGGCTCTATCCGAGCGAGCTGCCCCAGCGGCGCTGGCTGGAGCGGTACGCGGAGAGCTTTCCCACGGTCGAGAACAACAACGCCTTCTACCGCCTGCCCAAGAGGGAGACGTTCGAGAGCTGGCGGGATCGTACGCCGGACGGCTTCGTGATGGCGGTGAAGGCGAGCCGCTTCCTCACGCACATGAAGCGGCTGCGCGAGCCGGACGAGCCGGTGGAGCGCCTCATGGGCGTCGCCGACGGCCTCGGCGCCAAGCTGGGCCCGATCCTGCTGCAACTGCCTCCGACGTTGCGCGCGGAGCCCGAACGCCTCGCCGCCTGCCTGCGGCGCTTTCCCGCGCGCGTACGGGTGGCGGTGGAGCCGCGGCATCCCTCGTGGTGGACCGGCGAGGTGCGTTCCGTACTCGAACGGCACCGCGCCGCGCTGTGCTGGGCCGACCGGCACAGCCGCCCGCTGACCCCGCTGTGGCGGACCACTGACTGGGTGTACGTGCGCTTCCACGAGGGCGCGGCCAGGCCGTGGCCCATGTACGGCGACCGGGCCCTCGAAACCTGGGTGAACCGGATCAACGAGACCGCGCACGAGGAGGCCTACGTCTACTTCAACAACGACCCGCACGGCGCGGCCGTCCGCAACGCGGTCCGGTTCGCCGAGCTGGCCGGGCAGGCTCTGGTGCTGCGGCCCTGAGTCAGGGGCCTGATTCGGAAGCTTGATTCGGGACACGACCGGGGCGGGGGACAGGGCCACCGGTGTGCCCCTCGAAAGGTCCGCGCGCATGATCTGACGTTGCGCGACGACCTGGTCTACTGGGGCGAACGGGGGGTCACGCGGCGCGACGGCGGGAGCGGCGGCGTGAGGGCGAAAGCAGACTGGCGAGCACCCGGAAGGGAAGGGTCACGACGTTGATGAGCGTCGAAAGAATGGCCTGAAGTGCGGCGCTGATGCGGCGCATCGTATGTTCCTCCTTTTTCAGATACGCCCAACCCATACCCGCCAGACGTTTTCTACACTTCGGTAATCTTCTCCGGCGCACGGTCGGTAAGGAGTCATCGCCTGGGTAGGCGCCCACTATGGCTGATGTCGTGGTGATCGGAGCCGGGCCCAACGGGTTGGTCGCGGCGAACGTGCTGGTGGACGCGGGCTGGTCCGTCGAGGTCCTGGAGGCCGAGCCCGTCCCCGGCGGCGCGGTGCGCAGCGACCGGGGCGTCCACCCCGACTACGTGAGCGACCTGTGCAGCTCGTTCTACCCGCTGGGCATCGCCTCGCCGGTGATGCGGGCCATGGAGCTGGAACGCCACGGGTTGCGCTGGAGACACGCCCCCGCCGTGGTCGCGCATCCGCTGCCGGACGGCCGGTGCGCGCTGCTGGAACGGGACGCCGAGCGCACCGCCGCGAATCTCGACGAGTTCGGCAAGGGCGACGGCGAGGCGTGGCTGCGGCTCTACCGGAGGTGGGAACTGCTCGGCGACGATGTCCTCGGCGCGCTGTTCTCCCCGTTCCCGCCGGTCAGGTCGGGGGCGTCGCTGGCGCGCAAGGTGCGGGCGGCGGGCGGGCTGCGGCTGCTGCGGTTCCTGCTGCTGCCGGTGCGGCGGCTCGGCGAGGAGGAGTTCGCCGGTCAGGGCGGGCCGCTGCTGCTCGCCGGCTCGGCACTGCACGCCGACCTGTTCCCGGAGTCGGCCGCGAGCTCGGCGTTCGGCTGGGTGCTGGCGATGCTCGGGCAGCAGTACGGCTGGCCGGTGCCCGAAGGCGGCGCGAGCGAGCTGACCGGGGCGCTGGTGCGGCGGCTGGAGTCCAAGGGCGGCACGGTCCGGTGCGGTACCCGGGTGACCGAGGTCATCGTCCGCGACGGCCGCGCGCTGGGCGTCGCCACCGAGGCGGGCGAGAAGGTCCGCGCGTCCCGGGCGGTCCTGGCGGACGTGTCCGCGCCCGCCCTGTACGGGGGACTCGTCGGCTGGGAGCACCTGCCCGCGCGCCTGCGGGACGACCTGCGGCGCTTCCAGTGGGACTTCGCCACGTTCAAGGTCGACTGGGCGCTGTCGGGGCCGATCCCGTGGTCGTCGGCGGACGCCAGGCGGGCGGGGACCCTGCACCTGGCGTCGGGGATGAACGCGCTCACCGACTTCACCGCGCAGATCTCCACCCGCCGCGTGCCCTCGGAGCCGTTCGCCCTGCTGGGCCAGATGACCACGGCCGACCCGTCGCGTTCGCCCACGGGCACCGAATCGGCCTGGGCGTACACGCACGTCCCGCAGACGGTCGAAGGCGACGCCGGTCCCGACCAGATCACCGGTGCGTGGGACGAGCGCGAGCGGACGGCGATGGCCGCCCGGGTGGAGGCCCTGGTCGAACGGTACGCACCCGGCTTCGGCGACCGCATCGTGGCGCGCCGCGTCCTCTCACCGCACACCCTGCAGAGCCATGACGCCAACCTGGTGAACGGCGCTCTGAACGGTGGAACGTCGGCCATCCACCAGCAACTCGTCTTCCGCCCCACCCCCGGAACCGGGCGGCCCGAGACCCCGGTAGCCGGTCTCTACCTGGCGTCCGCGTCGGCCCATCCGGGCGGCGGAGTGCACGGGGCCTGCGGAGCCAACGCCGCACAGGCGGCTTTGCGGGCCCACGGGCCGCTGCGGCGCCCCTTGGCCGCTCTCCAGCGCACCCTGATGCGCCCGCGTCTCTAGCCCGGCACGCGTGAGGCGGCCGGCTCACCGGCGCCTTCGCGCTTCTTCTCCGCCACGATGGCCGTGAGGTTGCGCAACATCAGCCGGTTGCGCAGGCTGAGGACCACTTCGCCGGGCGGTCCGTGCAGGCCCGCGCTGATACCGCGCAGCGGATGCTCGTCCACGATGAGCACGGCGCCCTCGCCCCACGGGAGCAGCTGGAAGGCGACCCGCACGGCACCGAGGAGCCCCATCTTGATCTCCAGCTCCAGGCGGTCCAGCGGCTCGCAGATCCGCACCACCGTCCGGTTGCGGTACTTCAGCGGCCCCCAGCCGACGGCGAACTCGATCTGCGACCCCACGGCGGGCCAGGCGGGGTCCTCGCGGAGGATCTCCCGGGTGCCGACCACCCAGTCGGCATAGCGTGCCCCGTCCGCCAGGGCGGCCCACACGGCCTCTCGCGGTGCGGCGAAGTAATGGTGTCGTACGGCCATTGCCTCCGTTTACCCACCGCTATCACGATTTCACCCTCGGGAATGGTCAGGAACACGACAAGGCCCCGGCCGTGCCAACGGGGGCATGGCGCGACCGAGGCCTTGCCTGGCGGGGGCCGGTCTTGTGAGGAAACCCTGGCCCTCCCCAGCCCTTGCAGTCTCCCCCCGGCCGCGCCACCGATCAATACACCCGGACGGGATGGCGGATTGTGGCCGGATCTCGACGATATCGACCGGTATGCAACGATCTTGCGGTTGCCTCAGATGGACCAGTGGAGGTACGGCACGATGACTCAGATGCGGGTCGTTGAACAGGTCGAGGGCACCGTCACGGTGGTGACGCTGACCGGGGACCTGGAGTTCGCGACCGCCGAGGAGGCCCGCGACCGGCTGAGCGAGCTGGTGCGCGCCGCGATCGAGGAAGGTCGATGTGACCTTCTGCTGGATCTCGCCGGGGTGGGCTTCATGGACTCGATGGGATTGCGCGTGCTCATCCACGTGCTCCGCCAGATCCAGGAGGCCGGGGGCCGCATGGCGCTGAGCGCGGTGCAGCCGCGCGCCGCACGTGCCCTTGACATCACCGGCCTGAACGCCGCCCTCGACGTCTACTCCACCACCGAGGAGGGACTCACCGCACTCCGCCGCTCCGCCTGACCGGCGACAGGGTCCTTGTCCGATGTCCGGCGCCCGGGTCACGGGGTATCCGGAGCGGGCTTCAGGCCAGGTCGTAGAGCAGGCGGTAGTAGGCGACGCGCTCGGCATCGGGGGCGATCTCGTACGCGTCGTACAGGATGCCGTCGAAGCCGGGGCCGTAGTCCCATTCCAGGCTCCACGTCGCGACCGCCAGGTCGGCCCACCGGTCGGCGAGCCCGAGCGTGCCCAGATCGACGTGCGCGGCGAAGCGGCCGTCGTCGTGCAGCAGGGTGTTGGGGACGCACGCGTCCCCGTGGCAGACCACCAGCCGGTCGATCGCGGGCGGTTCGGCCAGCCGTGCGCGAGCCTCCGCGAGGTCGAGGTGCCGGTGCTCGGGAGCCCAGTCGGCCGGGCCTTCGCCGTCGGCGACGCGCTCGTCGGCACGGGCGAGCCGCCGTTCGACGCTCCAGTCGAACGGGCAGCGGTCGACCGGCAGGGCGTCGTGGAGCAGGCGCAGGCCATGGCCGATCGCGGCCGAGGCCGTGGCGGGCTCGGCCTGCCAGCGGGGATCCACCGCCGACCGGCCGGGGACGGCCGCGGTGACCAGCCACGCCCCCTCGGCGTCGGTGCCGTGGTCCAGGACCCGCGGGACGCGTGCCCACCGCTGTGCCCAGGCCAGGCGTTCGGCCTCGCCGGGCAGGTCGATCTCGGGGGTGCCGGCGGCCACCCACTTGACGTATCTGGTCGTCTCGCCGTCGAGGCGGAAGGTCAGGCCGCCCAGTTCGTTGCGCCACACCGGAGTGACGGCGGCGCCGCCGGCCAGCGCCGCGACGACGCCGGGAACGGGCACCGGCCCGGCCGGTACCTCGGAGATGACGGGTCTGTTGTCCATAGGATCACGACCCTGCCAGCGGGCGTCCCCATGGCCAAAACGGTTTACTTCGCGCCCTGGACCGTTTCACATCTCATCGAGGACCGCCCAGACGGCCTTGCCGCGGGTGCTCAGGGGCACCCACCCCCACCGGCTGCTCAACGTGTCGACGATGTGCAGACCGCGGCCGGACGTGGCGAACTCGTCGGGCTGGACGACCGGCAGCGGAGGGGCGCTCGCCGGGTCGGTCACCACGACCACCAGCGAACGGGGATGCCGGATCAGGACCAGCTGCAGGGCCGGCGTGGTCGAAGTGCGCGTCAGGGCGTGCGTGAGGGCGTTGGAGAGCAGCTCGGACATGACGATCACCGTGTCGTCGAGCAGCTCTTCCAGTCCCCAGTCCGCGAGGCGTTTGTGCGTGAAGTCGCGGGCGCGGCGCACGGACGCGGCCGTGGGAGCGAGCACCAGCCGTTCGAGTTCCGGAGACCCCGCGGGAGTCTCCGGCCACTGTGCTCGCATCGGGCAACTGTGTTCCAGCCCGCTTGGCCACCGGCCCCGGTCCACCGATTTTCCTCCTCCACGGGCGTGTCCGGGCAGCCTGATCCGTCAGCCGTACCGGCTGATCTGGTGCGTGCCCGATGTCGAGAGCGTAGATCGGCGCGGCGGCGGTGTGCTTGCGCGAACGCGCAGGGGAGTTGGTGCTGGACGCAGCGTGCGCGGTGCCGTCGCGGTGCCGTTTCGGAGGGGTGCGCGTGACGTGCGTGACTGTCGTCGTGTTTGCCTGGCACAGGGCGAGATAGTCGCATTATGATGGCGGTGCGTAAATCGCCGTGTGCGGTGCGCAACCATCGTGATGTGATTTTTGCGAGCCTTCACCGGCCGGTGCCGGTGGCTGCGGTGGAAGGTGTCTGCGGTGGCCGAAGCGACCTATTCGGTGGAATCGTTCCGGACCGCGGAGGTGCCGCCGCACGAGCGTGCCGACTGCTGGAGCGAGCACGTCACCGGCTATCAGGGCCGGCTCGACTACCGTTACCCGCACCGTGAGGACTTCCAGGCGGGGACGGTCCGGCAGCGCACCGAGGCCTATCAGCTCGTCGAGTTCTGGTCCGACCAGGTCAGGTACGCGCGGACCGCGGGTCTGGTGCGGGCGGACCCCGACGAGGACTACCGCCTGCTGGTCCCGATCACCGGGGCACTGGTGGTGCGCCAGGACGATCGGGAGGTGCGGCTGACGCCGGGCACCGGGGGCCTGATCACTTTGAGCGCGCCGTCCGAGCTGCTGCACGAGGCGTCCACGCGGGCGTTCATCATGACGATTCCGGCCCGGGAGGTGAACAGCCCGCTCAACCTGTCGGCCCCGCTCAGCGCGGGACTCGACCTGTCCGCGGGCCTGGGGCGCGTGGTGGCCGACATGGTGGCGGGCGCCGCCCGCGAACGCGGCGGCCTCGGGCGCGTGCAGTTCGACGCGCTGAGCGACCGGATCGTGGAGCTGCTCTGCATGCTGGTGGCCGGGGACGACCGCCCGGACGCGCCGGGGCATCTGGTCGAAGTCGAGGCGCTGGCCCGCCGGTACGTGCGCGCCCACGCGGCCGACCCCGGCCTCAACGGCATCACGATGGCCAGGGAGCTGGGGTGGTCGTTGCGGCAGGTGCAGCTGGCCCTGCAGCGGGCGGGCACCACGCCTCGTGAGCTGATCAGGGAGGAGCGGCTCCGCCTGGCGCGCGACCGGCTGCAGAATCCCGCGTACCGGCACATGAGCATCACCGAGTTGGCGCACGCGTCGGGTTTCTCGTCGGTCAGCGCGCTCAGCAACGGCTTCCGGCACCGCTACGGGATGAGCCCGCGGGAAATGCGCCTCGACGGCTGACCGTCAGCAGTAGAGGTCGCCTCCCGGGGGCACGCCCAGGATCTGCGTGAAGCGCTGGTAGGCGTTGACCCGGCTCTGCACGGTGGCCGGATTCCTGCCGTCGCACTCCAGGGCGCCGTTGATGCTGCGGATCGTCTCGCCGAAACCGCGCCCGTTGACGATCGCGCTGTGGCCGCTCATGGTGCCGGGACCGCTCTGCGTCATCCAGTACCAGAGGGCTGTCTTCCACGAGACCGCCGCGTCCCGTTCGACGAGCCAGGGGTTGTTCAGCAGGTTGAGGCCGAGGGCGTCGCCCGCCGCCTTGTAGTTGAAGTTCCAGCTGAGCTGGATGGGTCCGCGCCCGTAGTAGGCGGCCTGGCCAGCGGGGCAGCCGTAGGGCTGGCTGCGATCGCAGTAGTGCGGGTAGTTGGAGGTGTTCTGCTCGACGATGTGGACGAGGCCGCCGGTCTCATGGTTGACGTTGGCCAGGAAGGCGGCGGCCTCCTGCTTCCTGACGGTGTCGCTGCCCGTATTGGCGAACGCGGGGAAGGCGCCCATCGCCGAGGTCAGTCCGTTGTAGGTGTAGAACGGTCGGCGGCTCGGGAACATCTGGTCGAATTGGGCCTGGCTGACCACGAACGCGCCGAGCCCGGGCGGGGCCGCGTTCGCCACCGCCGGCAGGACCGCCGGGAGCAGGCCCGCCAGCAACGTGAGAGCCGCGGCCAGTACCGTGATCCGTCGCATGCGATCACTTCCTCCATGGATCATTCTTAGGAAAGTTTCCTAAGAATTGGCGCGATCGTGGCATGCCCGAATGCGCCCGGCAAGGCCCAAGTGACCCGCGGACACGTGGTCGACAAGACCACCTCGGCTGGTACTCGCGGCTCGATCGAGTCCGTCGGCGGATAATGTCGCGACCATGACTTTGCAGGCCGAACAGGGCGGCGGCTGGGAGGTCGTCCGGCCGGCCGGACGGCCTGAATACGACGGCGTGGAACTGGTGGGCTACCACGACCGTGCCGGGCACGGCCTGGACATGCGGGTGCTGCCCGAGCCGGGCCTGACGATCGTGCTGGTCCTCGACGGTGAGCTGCGGATCGAACGGACGGACCCGGTGGCGGCCGGCATCGTGAGCGGGGTGGGCGTCAACTCGGTACGGGTGCGCGGCCAGGACGTGGCCTGCGTTGACGTCCACCTGTCGCCCCTCGCGGCGTACTCCGTCCTCGGCGGGGCGGGCGCCGAGCTGGCCGGCACGGTGGTCGGCCTCGAAGATCTGTGGGGCGCCGAGGCCCGCCGGCTCCGTGCGGCGGTCGAGGGAGCCGGCCGATGGGACGAGCGGTTCGGCGAGATCCGGGCGGCGCTCGCCGACCGGCTTCACGCGAACCGTTCCGTCGACCCGGAGGTGGCCTTCGTCTGGCGCGGGCTCGTGACCAGCGGCGGACGGCGCCGGACCGGTGACCTGGCGGCCGAGACGGGGTGGAGCCGCAAGCGCCTGTGGACGCGGTTCACCGCCCAGATCGGGGTCAGCCCCAAGCGGGCGGCGATGATCGTGCGCCTGTCCGCCGCGATCGAGGCCATCATGGCGGGGACGGCCGCCGTCGACGTGGCGGCGCGCTTCGGGTACGCCGACCAGTCACATCTCACGCGCGACCTGCGTGAACTGGCGGGGTTCACCCCCGCGGCGCTGTACCGCGCCTGGCATGAGGCCGGCTACGCCGGCGGAACATTCGTTCAAGACGCCGTGGGGTGAGCCGCGCCAGGGTCGTGGACATGGTTCACGACCGATGGCAGCTGACCTCATGACCGGGCCGACCGCCGGCGACGGCGACCAGCGGGAGGCGGCGCGGGCGCTCAGGCGCGTCCGCAGTCCCGTCGCGGGCCGCATCCGGCTGGCGTGCGTGCTGAGCGCGCTGGGGGCGCTGGCCGGGCTCGCGCCGTTCGCGGGCCTGGCCGAGCTGGCGGACGCACTGCTGGCGACGCCGCCGGACCGGGACCGGGTGACCCTGGTGGCGGTGCTGATCGTCCTCGGGCTGCTGCTGCGCGGCGCGTTCATGAGCGCGGCACTGACGATCACCCATGTGGCGGACGTGCGGCTGCAGGCGATCCTGCGCCGCCGGATGATCGCGCACCTGGGGCGGGTCCCGCTCGGCTGGTTCGCACGGAACTCCTCCGGACGGTTGCGCAAGACCGCGATGGGCGACGTCGACGCCCTGCACCAGCTGGTGGCCCATCAGGCGGTCGAGCTGACCGCGGCGGTCGTGACGCCGCTCGGCGCGCTGACCTACCTGCTGATTCTGGACTGGCGCCTGGCCCTGCTCGCGGTGGCGACGCTCCCGCTGTACGCGGGCGCCTACGCCTGGATGGAACGCGGCTCCAACGAGGCCCTGGGCAAAATGGACGAGAGCAGCGCGCGGCTGGGCGCCGCCGTGGTCGAGTTCGTCTCGGGCATCGCGGTGGTGAAGGCCTTCGGCCAGGCACGCAAGGCGCACGCCGCCTACCGGCAGGCCGCCGCCGAGTACACCGACTTCTTCGCCGACTGGGTCCGGCCGATGACCCGTGTCGAGGCGCTTGCCGGACTGGTGGTGTCCGCGCCCGTCGTCGGCCTGGTCACCATCGCCGGCGGCGCGTGGTTCGTCGACCGGGGCTGGGTCACCCCCGGTGAGGCGCTGGCCGGTGTGCTGCTGGCGTGCGTGATCCCGGTCGCGATCGAGCCGGTCGGCTTCGGCGTGCTGAACCGGCGCGCCGCCGCGGCCGCCGCGGTGCGGATCCAGCGGCTGCTGGACGTCGCGCCGCTGCCGGTGCCGGTGTCGCCGCGGCGGCCGGCGGGACACCGGGTCGACTACGACGACGTCCGTTTCGCCTATGACGGCCACGACGTTCTGCACGGGGTGAGCTTCGCCTGCGAGCCGGGGGCGGTCACGGCACTGGTGGGGCCGTCCGGTTCCGGGAAGTCGACGCTGGCCACCCTGCTGCCGAGGTTCCACGACGTGACCGCCGGCGCGATCCGCGTGGGCGGCGTCGACGTCCGGCACATCGATCCCGCCGAGCTCTACCGCCACATCGGATTCGTGCTGCAGGACGTGCAACTGCTGAACGACTCCATCCGGGGGAACGTAGCGCTCGGCCGCCCGGAGGCGACCGATGCCGAGATCCACGAGGCGTGCCGGGCGGCACAGATCCACGACCGGATCATGGCTCTCCCGCGTGGCTACGACTCGGTCGCCGGGCAGGACGCCCTCCTCTCCGGCGGTGAGGCGCAGCGGGTCGGCATCGCCCGGGCACTGCTCGCCGACACGCCCGTCCTGGTGCTCGACGAGGCCACCGCGTTCGCCGACCCGGAGTCGGAGGCCGCGATCCAGGACGCGCTGTCCCGGCTGGCCGGCGGGCGCACGGTACTGGTGATCGCACACCGGCTCTCCACCATCACCGGCGCCGACCGGATCGTCGTTCTCGACCGCGGACGCGTCGTCGAGACCGGCACCCACACCGAACTGCTCGACGCGCGCGGGCACTACGCGCGCATGTGGGCGGCGTACGAGGAGGTTCCGGCATGATCACCGACCTGCGGCTGCTGCTCGGCCCGTCCAGAGCGCACATCCTGACCGCCTACGTGGCCTGGACCGCCGTCTACGGGGTGCTCAGCGGTGTCGCCGCCGCCCTGCTCGTGCCGGTCGTCGAGGACCTCGCGTCCGGGGAACGGGACGGCATCGGCACGCACCTGCTGACCCTGGCGGTCGTGACCCTGGCCGCCGCCGTCGTGCGGTACGCGCAGACCATGCGCGGCTCCGCCGCGGCGCTGGAGACGCTGTCGTCGATGCACCAACGGCTCGGCGACCACCTGGTGAGCCTCCCGCTCGGCTGGTTCGACTCCGACCGCACCGGACGGCTGACCCGCGTGGCCACCGACGGCACCATGATGATCACCGGCATCTTCGCGCATCTGCTGGCGCCCCTGGTCATCGCCGTCACGGCGCCGGTCACCGTCACGATCGCGCTGTTCTGGTACGACTGGCGCCTCGGGCTGGCCACCGCGTTGTGCGTTCCCGTTCTCGCGCTGGCGTTCCGCTTCGCCGGCAGGAGCCTGGCCCGCGGGGAGGCGCACAACCACGCCGCCGACGTGGAGGCCGGCAGCCGGGTCATCGAGTTCGGCAGGCACCAGCGGGTGCTGCGCGCGTTCGGCCGGAGCGTTCACGGTTACCGGCCGCTGGAGGGCGCCATCGAGGGGCAACGGCGAACCCGGCGCCGCACCCTCGGACAGGCCGTCGTGGGCCTGAGCATGAGCGGGCTCGCGGTGCAGCTCGCGGTGACCGTGCTCGTGCTGGTGCTGGTCCGGCTGACGCTCGACGGGGCCATCGCACCCGCGGCCGCCGTCGCGCTGCTCGCGCTCGCGTTCCGCTTCGCCGGGCCGCTCGCCGACGTCAGCGAGTACGCCGGCGCGATCCGCATCGCCGCGGCCGACCTCCGCCGCCTCACCGACGTGCTGCGGGAACAGGCCATGCCGGAGCCGGAGGTGTCCGCGCCGCCGCACCGGCCGGGGCGGCTCGAACTCGACCACGTCACCTTCGGCTACCGGCCGGAGACGCCGGTCCTGCGCGACTTCTCGCTCACCGTGCCGCCCGGCTCGGTCACGGCGCTGGTCGGGCCGTCGGGTTCCGGCAAGACGACGGTCATCCGGCTGGTCAGCCGGTTCTGGGACGTTCAGCACGGTGCCGTCCGGGTCGGCGGTGCCGACGTGCGCGACCTGCGCACCGAGGACCTGATCCGCCAGCTCGCCCTGGTCTTCCAGGACGTCTACCTGTTCGACGACACCCTGGAGGCCAACATCCGGCTCGGCCAGCCGGAGGCCACCGGCACGGAACTGGCCGAAGCGGCCCGGCTCGCCGGGGTCGACGAGATCGTCGCCCGTCTCCCGCACGGCTGGCTGACCCAGGTCGGCGAAGGCGGGGTGGCCCTGTCGGGCGGCGAGCGCCAGCGCGTCTCGATCGCGCGGGCCCTGCTCAAGCGGGCGCCGATCGTCCTGCTGGACGAGGCCACCGCCGCGCTCGACCCGGAGAACGAACGCTACCTGCGGCGCTCCTTCCGCCGGCTCGCCCGGCACAGCACCGTGCTGCTCATCGCGCACCGGCTCGACAACGTCGTCGACGCCGACCAGATCGTGGTCGTTCACGACGGTCGTGTGGCCGAGACCGGAACACACCACTCCCTCCTCGCCGCCGGCGGTGCCTACGCCAGGCTCTGGCACGCGAGGACGACCGGACAAGGCTGGCGCCTCACCGGCGGCCCGGCGGGGGGATTCACCGGTCGGCGCGCCGGTGGACGGTGATCAGAATGCCCTCGCCGACCGTCCTCGATTCGGCGAGCCTCCATGTCGACTTGTCGGCGGTCTCGCCGAACAGGCGCCTGCCGGTGCCGAGGACGACGGGGAAGGTCATGAGGCGGATCTCGTCGACGAGGTCGTGGTCGATCAGTTCCTGGGCGAGCCTGATACTGCCGGGTACCTGGATCTCGCCGCTCAGCCGCCGTTTCAGCGCGGCCACCTCCGCGACCACGTCGCCGGAGATCACCTGGGTGTTGTTCCACGCGGGGTCGCGCAGCGTGCCGGAGACCACGTACTTGGGCATGCTGTTGTACTTGTCGGCCAGCGGCCCCTCGTATCCGGGCCACGCGCCGGCGAACGACTCGTAGGTCCTGCGGCCGATCAGCAGCGCCTCGGCCCCGAGCGCCTCCTCCAGCTTGAACTCGTCGCCGTCCTGGCCGCGGTCGAACGCGAAGCTCCAGTCGGGGTGTTTGAAGTCCTCGCCGCCGGGGGCCTCGACCACGCCGTCGAGCGAGATGAACTCGGTGACAACGATCCTTCCCATCTTCCGGCCTCCTCGTTACCGGGTGCCCGCGTGCGCCTGGCCGGATTGGACGAACTGACGCAGCGCGGGGGCGAGCACGTCCGCCGTGGTGCCGTGCTGCTCACCCGGGAGCGCCTCCAGGGCCGCGGTCGGCAGGAGCTCGGCCAGGGCCCGCGCCCCAGTGATCATCCACGGAAAGGTGTCCGTGCCGTGCATGACCTTGACGGGCACGGTGACCGCGGACCAGCGGTCGCGGGGGAGGGGGGCGCCCGACATCGTGTCGCCCATGATGCGTCCGTCGTAGGCGATGGTGTGCGCGATCGCCTCCAGGACGGGCCAGAACGGGGCCTGCCGCATTCCGGCGACGTCGTCGGCGGACACGCCGGCCGCGGCGGTCATGAACAGTTCCACCGCGTCGCCCGGGCGTCCGCCGGCGACACAGGCGTCGAGCCGTTCCACGTAGTCCGGCGGCAGGGGCGGGCGGCTGCCGTCGACGACGAACGGGGGCTCCCACAGCGCGAGCCGGGTGATCGGCAGGCCGGCCGCCGCGGCGTGCAGGGCCAGGACCGCGCCGGAGGACCAGCCGAAGACCGTGGCGGGTGCTCCGGCGTGGTCGATGAGCGCGGCGAGGTCCTCGATCTCCCGCTCGACCGCGTACGGCGCGGTGTCGGTGCTGTCACCGCGCCCGCGGCGGTCGTAGGCGTACACCCGGAAGTCGCCGGCCAGCAGCGCGCCGACCTCGGCGTTGATCGGGTTGACGGCGCGGTGGGCGGTCGCGCCGTCGATGATGATCAGCGGTTGCCCGTCGCCCCAGGCCTCGAACGCGATCGTGGTGCCGTCCTTGGACGTGACAGTGCGCATGATTCCTCGATTCCTCTGTACCGTACAGTACGGTACTGCTAGGTGAACCGTACGGTACGGTACACTTCGAGAAGAGTCAACGGTCGTCTCACCCTGAAACGAGGATCGGACATGGCGGTAGTCGAGCCCCGGACCGGACAGGCCGCGCAGGTGCGACGCCGGATCATGGACGCGGCGCTGGAGGTGTTCGTCCGCGACGGCTACGTCGGCGCCAAGACCGACGAGATCGCCGCCGCGGCGGGGGCGTCGAAGCAGACGATCTACAAGTACTTCGGGCGCAAGGAGTCCCTGTTCGAGCACATCGTGCTCGACCGCCTCGGCGGCATCGACCAGCTCTTCCAGGACGCCATGGGCGAACTGGCGACCACCGACGACGTCGAGCCCACCCTGCGGGCGGTCGCCCGCAAGTTCGTCCACGCCCTCACGCGGCAGTCACACCTGCGCGTACGCCGCCTCGTCATAGCCGAGGCCGGCCGCTTCCCCAAACTCGGCCACGCCTACTTCCAGGCAGGTCCCGAACGTGTGCACGTCGCGCTGGCCTCCGCCCTGGAACGCCTCACCGAGCGGGGACTGCTCCGCGCCGACGAACCCCTCCTGGCCGCCAACCACTTCACGTGGCTCGTCACGTCCATCCCGGTCAACAAGGCCATGTTCTGCGGCGACGACGTCCGTTTCCCGTCGAGCGAACTCGACCACTACGCCGACGCCGCCGTCCGGGTCTTTCTCGCCGCCTACCGCGCCTGAGCCGAATCCTCGGACGCGACGCCCACGGTCGTCGGCGAGGCCGCGTCGGCGACCACGAGCACGATCTTGCCCGTGGCGCGGTCGGTCTCGCCTCGTTCGTGCGCCTTGGCGGCCTCCGCGAGCGGCACCACGGTGTCGATCTCGACGCGCAGCCGGCCCGACTCGACGAGGGCGGCGATCTCCTTCATGGCGTGGTGGTCGGGCTCGACCAGCAGCGTCTCCGCGCGGATGCCGGTGGTGTCGAAGTCCTCCATCTTGCCGAGCGCGATGGAGACGAGGACGCCGCCGGGCTTGAGGACCTTGACCGAACGGGCCCCGTAGTCGCCGCCGATGGTCTCCAGGACGACGTCCACGTCGCGTACCGCTTCGGCGAAGTCGGTCGTGCGGTAGTCGATCGGCTCATCCACTCCCAGCGACCGGAGGAAGTCGTGCTTGGCGGCGCTGGCCGTGCCGATCACGTACGCGCCGCGGGCCTTGGCGATCTGAACGGCCAGATGGCCCACGCCTCCGGCCGCCGCGTGGACCAGCACGCGCCGGCCCGCCTCGACGCCGGCGACGTCGACGAGGCACTGCCAGGCGGTGAGGGCGGCCAACGGGATGGCGGCGGCCCGCACATGGTCGATGTTGGCGGGCTTGCGGGCGAAGTAGCGGGAAGGCGCCGCGACGTACTCGGCATGGGAGCCGTGGCCCTCCGGGTACTTCAGCATGCCGAAGACCTCGTCGCCCGGCTTGAGGAGGGCGACCCCTAGGCCGACCTTCTCCACCACGCCCGACACGTCCCAGCCCAGTACGAACGGCGGCTCGCCTACGGTGTAACCGGCCGCCCGGTTCTTCCAGTCGGTCGGGTTGAGCCCGGCCGCGTGCACGCGGACCAGCACCTCGGTCGGCCCGGGCTCGGGCCGGGGGAGCAGGACCTCCTTCAGCACCTCCGGGCCGCCCAGGACGTCCTGGCTGATCGCTCGCATGAGTGTCGTCGTCATGCGGTCAGCCTGTCCGGCCGGGGCACAGCGCCAAAAGCGGCCTGATCGCCAATATCTGCAAGGATCTGGCCAGCGGCCGGTGGCTGAGGCGAAGCGCTCGTTAGGCGGGGCGCTTGCCGCGGGCTCACCGGCCGCCGCGTGCGGAAGTTGATCGACGAGGTCATGCGGGGGTCAGGGAGGTCTTCGCTTCTCCGGTGGCCGGGTCGTAGGGAAAGGACAGGTGCTGGTGGGTCATCACCCAGCCGCCGTTCCTCCGCTCGAACACGCGGGTCCCGCGTGACCAGGTGTCGACGGGCCGGCCATCGGGCTGGTCGACCCGGACCTGGTTGAGGCCCCAGGCGACGGCGAGGTCCTGGCGGACCAGGATCGTCATCTCGGGGACCTGCCAGCTGATCGAGGCGTCCGCGGCCGCGTCGAGGCCGCGTGCGCAGACCTTCCGCACGGCGTGGACGCCGAGGTGCTGAAGGGGTTCGTCGTGCTCGTAGGAGACGACGTCATCGGCGATGGTGGCCATCATGGCGTCAAGATCCTTCGTCGCGGTGGCGGCGAACCACTCTTCGTGCAACAGCCGTACCTCCTCCCGGCCGGTGGCGTCATCCTGGGCCGTGTCCGCGGCGGGAGCCGGGTCGTCGAGTGGGAACGAATGGTGCTCGTGCACGACGACCCACCGGCCGCCCTCCTTGCGAAGGCCGAGCGTCAGCCGCAGGCGGTTCGCCGGATTGGCGGTGAGCTCCTCCGGAGTGCCGCACCGCAGCAGGGCGTACGCGAAGGCGACGTCGTCACCGGCGGTGATGTCGAGGGATTCAAGGTCGAAGCGAGCGCCTTGCGCCTGCCATCGGAAGAACGGCGGCCAGGTCTCGCGGTAGGCGTCGATGCCGCGCACGCCGTCGTGGGGCGGCGGCACGTCGAACATCACGATGTCGGTGGCGTGGTCGGCGGCGACACCCGTCAGGTCGCCGGAGTGGGCCGCCTCGGCCCACTTCTCGATCAAGGTACGGATCTGTTCTTCGTTCGTGGGCACCGCGGGCTCCGTCCGTTGAGTTGAAGCACTGTCAGGACTACAACCCGCGCGGTCCCCGGAAATCATCGCCTCGTTCAGGTCAGTTCGGCGGGCAGCCCGAACGCCGGGAAGTCGACCTCCAGGAACGAGACCACCTCGGCGACGTGCCCGCCGCGCAGAACCAGCAGATCCAGGCCTGCCGGGGCGTACACGGCCCTGTCGTCGTCCCACATGTACGTGCCGAAGGCGAGGTGTCCGCTGGCGCGCGTCGGCAGGAAGCGCCAGCGATGTCTCAAAGGCCCCTCGACCAGGAAGCCGCGGATGTCGTCCCGGCCTGCGTACCATTCGGTCAGCGGCGGCATCGAGTACTTCGCGTCCTGCGTCAGCATCGCCACGATGGAATTCACGTCCCCGGCCTCCCACGCGGTGACATAGCGCTGGGCGAGGTCCCGAACCGTCTCGTCGCCCAATGTGGCAACGGTCTGGGTCTGCGTAGCGTCGGGTAGGAGACCGGCCACCGCCTTACGGGCCCGCTGGAGGCTGCTGTTGGCCGCTGTGACCGTACTGTCGAGCAGGTCGGCCGTCTCACGGGCGGAGTAGCCGAGCACGTCGCGCAGGATCAGGACGGCTCGCTGCGAGGGCGACAGGTGCTGCAGCGCGGCGACGAACGCGAGCTCCACGCTCTCTCGCGCCACTGCCCGGTCCTCCGGGGTGAGCCTGGCCGTCCAGTTCATCAGCCGTTCTGGATACGGCTCCAGCCAGGCCGACTCGGTCAGCGGCGCGTTTCCCGGGGACAGGTCGGTGGGCAGCTCCCGCCGGCCACGCCGCTCGGCAAGCGTCAGCGACCTGTTCGTCGCAATCTTGTACAGCCACGGCCGGATCGACCCGCGGTCCTCGAACCGGCCCAGCCCGCGCCAGGCCCGGTCCAGAGTGTCCTGCACCGCGTCGTCCGCGTCATGGACGGAACCCAGCATCCGATAGCAGTGCGCACGCAGTTCCTCCCGCAACGGACCGACGAGCAGGCCGAAAGCCTCCTTGTCACCGGCGCGCGCCGCGGCCAGCAGATCCGCAGGCGGAACCCCTGCCTCCTCATCCGGCCGGTCCGGCTGCGCCCGCATCAGGCACCCTCCGGGGGCCGGCGGGCGGGCGTGGCGGGCGGTGACCGGCCGAGGTCCAGGGGCAGAACGTGATCGGTCGGCGCCTCGGTGCGCGGCCGCAGCGCCTCGTACCGCTGCTCGGCGGCGCCCGCGTCAGGCAGTCCCAGGACGGCGGCGATGGCGGCCCAGTCCAGCCCGGCGTCCCGGACGGCCTCGATCAGCTCCACCTCCAGGCGATCGAGGTCGAGCCGCGCGGCCTGCAGCACCAGCAAGGCGGCGCCCAGGTCCTGGGACGTGATCTGCTCCGGCTCGCCGTCCTGGGCGGCGCGGATCGCCGCGATCGTCTTGCCGACCGCGTCGACGTCGGGCAGCGGATGCTCGTGCGCCTCCCACAGCAGCGCCTCCACTCCCTTTCCGAAACGGCGCGCCAGATGAGCCCGCGCCGCATGCACCGCGTCCGGTGACGGGATAGGAAGAACGGCACCCATGGACGCACGATAAACGCCTCCGGGGGCGGCGGATACGGTGTCGGCCGGAGATAACTGGCGACGTCGGGCGGACGGCCGAGGTGTGTCCGGTTTCACTGCTTTCATCACCTATGATGGGCATCGCAGGTCACACCTCAGGCCACCGGGGCCCGCGACGTCGCAGCCTGCGACGGAGCCAGTGGACCACGCTCGACACGGTTGTCCCGCCGGGGAACCGTACGCAAGGTCGGGCGGCACCAGGCCCCGAGACCGTGTTCTTGCATTCGATCGAGGGGCCATCGCACAGTCCCCCGATCGACAAGGACGAGTCTGATGGCTTCTCCGGCACCCGCCGTCGAGCGCTTCGACACCACGTGGTTCATCCGCGCGAGCAAGGCGCTGCTCACGTTCACAGTCGGCGGTTTCGCCTTCTTCGTCGTGTTCGGCAACGTGACCGACTACTGGACGAACTTCAACTTCGTCTCCCACGTCTTCTCGATGGACGCGCAGAAGCCCGCCCTGCAAGAGGTCAGCAACATCAACTACCGTGCGATCTCCTGGAGCTGGTTTCACCACGTCGGCTACATCGGCGTCATCCTGACCGAGGCGTTGATCATGGTGACCTGCCTGGCGTCGGCCTGGCGGCAGGCCCGCACGCTGCGCGCGTCCGACGCCACGTACCGGAAGGCCAAGCGCTGGGGCCTGGCAGGCTGCACGATCGGCCTGTTCCTGTGGTTCTTCGGCTTCCAGGCCGTGGCCGGTGAATGGTTCGGCATGTGGATGAACGAGACCTGGAACGGAATCCCCGACGCGGTGCGCCTGTGCACCTACATCGGCATCGTGCTGGTCTATCTGTCCATGACGAATGACCGGGCACCACGCGAGGCGGACCGCGCCTGATCCGGTCCGTACGGCGGACAGGCCCTCGTGCGCGTACGAGGGCCTGTCTCACGGTCTCGGCGACACAGAACGGGACAGTTCGCCATAACCTCACTCGTCTCCGCTGGGGCGGTGTACCAGTGGTCGCAAATCCGGTCACCGTGACTCTCGGTAGTGATTTGCTTACGCATGACCATTGCTTGGTCGTCCCCCTTCGAACGGAGAACCAGCAGGCATGCGAACGCTCGTCAAAACCACGCTCATCGTCGGCGCGATCACCCTGGGAATGGGAACCACCCCGGCCAACGCGCAGAGCCAACGCCCCGACGCGGACGGCAAAGCGACGAAGTCGCCCGGGATCGGCTCCGGCAATCTGGTCCAGGCCCCGGTGCACGTTCCGGTCAACGCCACCGGGAACAGCGCCAACGTCATCGGAGCGCTCAACCCCACCTTCGACAACGATCACAGCGGCCGGCGCGCGGCGGCGCATCGCGCTCCCGGCGCTCAAGGCGCGGCGGTGAACTCTCCGGGCATCGCGTCCGGCAACGTCGTCCAGGTGCCGGTGCAGGTACCGGTCAACGCCTGCGGCAACACCATCAACATCGTGGGGCTCCTGAACCCCACCTTCGGGAACACCTGCGTCAACTACTAGCGATGCCCATGGCGCCCTGGGCCTGCCCGGATCGAAACGTCCACCAGGCCCAGGGCATCACACACGCCAATGCGCTGACCTTCCCCGCCGGTTCGGTGCTTCCCGGGTCACGCTCTCTCCTTGGGCTTTCTTTTACCGGGCCACCAGTGGTCAGGGCCAACTGAGGCGCCGTCGGCCCGGCGCGGCGGTGGAGAGTCACAATGGGGCTTCCGCATCCCCGCCAGGCTCAAGAGCACGCTCCCAGGAGGAAGGCGCGATGGCAGTGGAGACGAGCGGTTCGGCCGCTATCAAGATCGGTCCCGAAGATCCCCGCTACGCGCCGCTGTGCCGCGGTTTCAATCCCCGC
Source organism: Actinomadura fulvescens (assembly GCF_039533225.1). NCBI lineage: Bacteria > Bacillati > Actinomycetota > Actinomycetes > Streptosporangiales > Thermomonosporaceae > Actinomadura > Actinomadura fulvescens. The sequence continues at coordinate 720,606 of NZ_BAAATD010000002.1, forward strand.
TGGACCGCCCGGCCCGACTACATCCGGCTGCCCCGCACCGGCAGGGAGGTCAGGTCCGCGCTGCAGGAGGCCGTCGACGAGAACGCCTCCGGGGAACGGTCACGTATCACGGTGCGCTCGGGCGGCCACTGCTACGAGAACTTCGTCTCGTCGGACGACGTACGAGTCATCTTCGATCTCACCCTGATGGACGGCATCTATCACGACGCGGACATGGACGCCGTGTGCATCGAGGCGGGGGCCACGATCGGGCAGCACTACAAGAGCCTGTACCTGCCGACCCGCAAGATCGTGCCGGGTGGTTCGTGTCCCGGCGTCGGCGCCGGCGGCCATATCCCCGGCGGTGGGTTCGGCTTGCTGTCGCGTCAGTACGGCCTCACCGTCGACTACCTGTACGCGGTGGAGGTCGCCGTCGTCGACCGGCACGGCAGGGCCAAGCTGGTCAAGGCCACGGCCGACGACCGCGATCGCGACGTACGCGACCTGTGGTGGGCGCACACCGGAGGCGGCGGGGGCAGCTTCGGGATCGCCACCCGGTTCTGGTTCCGGGATCTGCCGGAGGCGCCGCGGACGGCGTTGTTCACCTCGGGCGGGTGGAACTGGTCCGAGCTCGACGAGAACGGCTTCCGGCGGATCGTGGCCAACTTCGGCGAGTTCTTCGCCGAACACCAGGGCGGACCGGACGACCCGTACGCCGACCTGTTCGCGATCTTGCTCCTCACCCATCCGAGCAAGGAGAAGGTCGGCCTCATCGCGCAGCTCGACTCCGCGGTGCCGGACTCGGCGCGGCTGATGGCCGACTTCCTCGACCAGATGAACGAGGGGGTCCGGCCGGAGATGGCCGCCCTCTCCGAAGCGGTCGGCGAATACCCCGCGCTGGCCGATCTGCAGGGACCCCTCGAACTGCCCTGGCCGGTCGTCGAGCGGATCCTGGGACACGCACCCAACCCGCGCGCAGGCAAGCACAAGTCCGCCTACATGCGCACCCCGCTGCCCGAGTCGCAGGTCGACGCGCTCTGGAACGGGCTCATCGGTGACCGGCACAACGTCCGCGACGCGGTGGTGCAGATCGACTCCTACGGTTCCAAGGTCAACTCGATCGGCACCGACACCGCCGTCGCCCAGCGCGACTCGATCCTCAAACTGCAGCACCAGGTCTACTGGCCGGAGACGGAGCCCGGCGACGACCACCTGAGGTGGATCCGGGAGCTCTACCGGAACATGTACCCCGGCGGCGTCCCGGTCCCGGGCGACGTCACCGACGGGTGTTTCATCAACTACCCCGACGTCGACCTGAGCGACCCCGCCTGGAACACCTCCGGTGTGCCCTGGTCGACGCTGTACTTCGGCGACAAGTACCCGAGGCTGCAGCAGATCAAGAGGCGGTGGGACCCCTTGAACGTCTTCCGCCACCGCCAGTCCGTGGAACTCCCGGACGCCGAATGACCACGAGACGCCGATCAGGGCTTGCGGGGCTTTGCCACATTGCAGCTGTCACAGCTGCTGGGCGGGTCGGGCGGCGGTTGCGTCCGGCCGGTCGGCGGGGTGCTCGGGCGGGGAGTCCGGGGGTTTCGATCGGCGGGAAGCGGGGTCTTTTCGGCGCGCCGTGACCGTGGTGCTGTGGTGGTGTCTGACGGGATGGCGTTGCCGTGGGTCTTCGGCGTGGCGCCGGTCGTCCGCGTCGCGGGCGCGGACGGTCGTGGCTCTGCGCCGGGGCCGGGCGGGTCGCCGATGGAGAAGGCCACATGCCACCCGGTGAGATTCAGCGTGAGCACCAAGACGCCCACCACCGCGAGCGCGGGAATGGTGGAGACCAGCAGGCGGGACGCCAGGCGGCGCGGCAGGCGGTCGTGAGCTGGGGACGGATGTGGCGTTACGTCGGATGGCAACGGCGCGACCGATGGCTCGACATCGCCACGGGAAATCCGCTGCCCGCCGTGGGACTCGGACTCGCCCGTGGCCTGCTGGACGGCGAGTCGCTTGCAGTGGCTGACCCAGTTCGCGACGTCGTCGTCATCGCCGCCGCAGGCGCGCACCAGCACGGCCACCAGTTCGCGGCGCGGCAAAGTGGTGCGGCCGAGTGCGGCGGCCGCCGAGCTGGCCGGCAGCGAGTCCCCGTTGGCCTTGGCCGCGCGTTCCAATTCCCTGAATGAGCGGCCGGCCCCTTCCTTGAGCTGCCGCAACATGGCGACGAATTCAGCCGCCGTGCCCGCCTGGGATGGATCTGGAATGAGCTGGTCGTCCACTGCCGTGACCTCCGGGCCTTATCCGTCGCTGTTGATCGGCGTTGTATGCGATGCCCGCCGGACCGGCGTGGTTCGGTGCGGCCGACAAAGAAATCACTCCAGAGCCGGCTCGACGGCTGCGCGGGCGGCTGCGCGGGCGGCGGTGGTGTTCGGCGATTTCCGCTGGTCATTGCCGCTGCCGCCTGTACGTGAACGTTCGTGGACGCCGATGAACGGGCGGAGATCTTGTGCTGTCGCACGGCGGGCTCGATACTTTCGCCGGGCCACGCGGCGTCAACCCTGCCGCTCGCCTCGTCATTGCCATGAAAGGACGTACGCCGTGGTCGCTTGGAGAGCGATGATGCTGGCTGTGGGGCTGGCGGTGAGTCTGACAGGGTGCGGTGAAAGTGACCGGCCCAAGGCCAAAGAAAGCCGCCCCTCAGGTGGCAGGGGCAGCGTCGGTTCGGGTCTGCCGGCGTACAACGGGCCGGTGCTGCCGGGGCTGGAACCACGGCCGGTGGCACATTTGCAGGGTCTCAGCTATCCGGTGGCAGTCGGGGACGCTTTTGCGAACATCCAAACAAAGCTCGGTAGTGGCGGCCTGGACGAGAGCACAACGGTCGATTTCTACGATGCCGCGACAGGGCACAAGCGGGTCAGCGTAAACGCGCCGTTCAAGGCTGAACCCTCGTGGCAGGTCGGCAACCTCAACGGAGCCGCCGCGGTCTTCCTGCACGGGGTGAAGCAAAGCGCGTCCGACGGCCTCAACCAGCCCACCCGGCGGACGCACCAGATCGGCTTCGACACGTCCGGTCGAAAGCTCGTGGACACCAGCTGGAAGGAAGACGACCTGCGGGACGCCGTAACCGGCTGGTCGGCGACCCACACCAGAGGGCTGATCAGCCGTAACGATCTGACGATCTACGCTCCGGACGGGACGCCGAGACTCCGCTTGCCCGCCGACCCCGGTCATGTCATGTCCCGGCCTCCCGAGGTGCACACGATCATCGACGGTGTCGCGGTGATCAAACGGAGGGCCAGGCGTGACGGGGGCGGCCTCACCGAGTTCTTCGCGGCCTACGACCTTGCCGCCACCGGCCGTCCGGTATGGCGGTCGGACATGATCCGTCCCCGTGGGTCCACCGGCGACCTGCCGAACGTGGCGTTCGTGTCCGGCGACCGGCTGGGCATGGTCTGGCCCGCCGGGCCGCGACAGGTGCTCGTCGCAGTTCACGATCTACGCTCCGGAGCGGTGGTGGCCACCTCCCAGCCGATCGCCAAGAACGTCAGAATCGACCCCGGCTCAGAGATCGTCAAAGCCGTCGGCACCCCTTCCGACGTCGCCGTCCTGCGGCTGGGACCCGCGAGCACCAATCTCGGAAGCGCCGCGATGAGGATCAGTACCGGGCAACTGCTGTGGCAGCAGCCGGCGGCCCAGGAGGGCTTCACCCCCGCCCTGATCATTGGCGGTGCCGTCTACGGTGACACCCACAAGACCGCACCACCACTCGCACCGGGCGGGCGCAAGCCTCCGACCCTGGCTCTCGGTGTCGCCGACGGCAAGATCCTGGCAAGGGAGCTGCCCACCGCCCCGGTCGCCGTCACCGACCATGGGTACGCCCTCGTGCCCGACATCCATAAGCAGGGCGCATTCTGGATATTCCGCGCCGCCAAGGGTTAACTCTGAGCCGACATTCTGGAGAGCACCGCGAGCAGGGTGATTCCCGCTGACAGGAGCAGGGTGATGCTCACTGGCGGTGAGACTGTCCGTCGTGCTCGACATCGATGTCTTTCGACCGAGTGGGGAGTGCGGTGTGACGAGCCGGTGGCGGGTCAGCGGTTTCACCGAGGTCGGTGAGCTGGGTGCTGGTGCGTTCGGGCGGGTGGTGCTGGCGCGGCGGGACGAGACCGGTCATGTCGTCGCGATCAAGTATCTGCACGGCGGTGACGCGGCCGGTCTTGCGCGGCTGCGTGACGAGGCGGTGTCGCTGGGACGGGTGTCCAGTCCGTACGTGGTGCGGTTGTACCGGTTCATCATCGGTCCCGAGGGGCAGGCCGCCCTCGTCATGGAGGCGGTTGACGGTGTGTCGCTGGCCCGCGTTCTGGACGAGCACCACCGGTTGTCCCCTGAGGCCTGCCTGGTGGTGCTGAAGGGTTCGCTGCTGGGACTGCACGCCGCTCACCAGGTCGGCGTGGTACATCGCGACTACAAGCCTGCCAACATCCTCGTCCGGCCCGACGGGCTGAGCAAACTGGCCGACTTCGGCGTCGCCGCGTCCATCGGGCACAGCGGTACCGCGGGCACTCCCCGCTACATGGCCCCCGAGCAGTGGCAGAGCCAACCCATTGGGCCGGCTGCCGATGTGTACGCGGCGACCTGCGTCTTCTTTCAGTGCACCACTGGGCGCACGCCGTTCACCGGTGAATCCACCGCGGCACTGATGCGCGCCCATCTGCACGACAGTCCGCCCGTCGACGGGGTGCCCGAGCCGCTGCGGCCGCTGGTCGTCAGCGGCCTGGCCAAACGGCCCGAGCAGCGCCCGTCCTCGGCCGCGGAGTTCGTCACCGTCCTGGAGGAGGCCGCGCTGGCCGCGTACGGCCCGGACTGGGAACGTCGCGGCGTGCACGCTCTGGCCGGTGCCGCCGCCGCGCTGGCCGCACTGCTGCCCTTGGCGGCGGCCGGGCTCGGCGGCGGGTCGGCCGCCGCCGTGGGGCTGGGTGTGGGAGCACAGTCCTCCGGAGGCGTGCTGGCGGCCATCGGCGGCACGAAGGTCATCGCGGGCGTCGCCGCCGGAGTGGTGGTGGCCACCGGAGGAGGGGTGGGGGCCTACCAGGCGCTCAAACCCGAGCCAGAGCGGCGCCCGGCCGCCGCGCCGCGCACCCGGCCCGTCAACGTCACCGTGGCGCTGGCATCGGCCCCCGTCCGTGACACCACGACCGGCCTGACCGTGCCCAACGCGAGCGTGCCCACGATCAGCGGCCTGGCGGACACCGCACTGCAGGCCCGTATCAACACCGAGCTACGCCGTCCCATGGACGACTTCCTGACCTTCCAGCGTTCCCAATACCAGGGCTTGCCCAGCGCTTCCCGCCGGTTCCAGCGCCAGGAGAACCAAAGCCGCGAAGGCCGGTTCCGCACCCGGATCGGATTGCGGGGTCCCCGCTACGTTTCGGTCGCGTACGAGATGGACCGCCCCTACGCCGCCGGAAGCGGATTCCACCGCAGGCACACCACGACCACGGTCGACCTGACCACCGGCAAGGCGCTGAACGCCGCCGACTTGTTCCCGCCCGCACTGCTCTCAGCGACCGGCCGGACCCGGTTCGACCAGGTGCCCGTCCCGGCCGAGTTGCGTACCTACGAAGCCCACTGCCGTCCGTACAGCAAGGTGCTTTACGTCTCCGCCGACGCCAACCGCCGCGACGTCCAAGCCGTCGTAGGCCGCACGCTCCTGACCCGTGCCGGAGCCGAGTTCGTCTTCGGCGCCGACGACGAAGAAGTCCCCAGCGACTGCCAAGGCTTCGCCTGGACGAAACTGCCGTGGAACCGCCTCACCACCCTCTTCCGCCCCGACGTCATCAAAGCCGCCCAGCGATCGAACTGACGCCCCCGGCCGGCGAGTCAGGTGATGACCGGTGGGGCCGCCTCGTCGTCCTCCGCGCCGGTCCAGACCTCCGGATCCTCGCTTAGCCACGTCGTACGTTCGGCCTCGTGCTCCTCCTTGTTGCCTGCTGGACCTCCAAGGGGAGCACCTCCCATCATCCCGCTCCGGCTCGTTCGGCCACCGCTCGTCGCCGGGCCGCCGCCCTGGCGCCCGCTCGCCGGGCCCGCGCCGGGCCGTGCGGCGCCGGCGCCGGCGCCGGTGCCCCGGCCGCTCCCTGCCGAGGGCACCGCGCCGCCACCGAGGCCACCGGGCGGGGCACCCGCGGCCGCACCCCCGCCGCCTGGACCGCCGCCGACTCCTGGGGCGGGGTTCCCGCGGCCGAACGGGTCGCTGCCGCCCGGCGCACCGCCGCCGGGACCGGGCTGCCCGAGCCCGGCCAGGTCGGCTCCACCGCCGCTGCCGGTGCCGCCCCCGAACGGGGAGGCGCTGGGAGCCGATACAGGAACGCTGCCAGTGCCGACGCCCGGGAAACCACCACTGCCGGCGCCGGGAACCTTGCCGCCCGTGGGTGTCCCGCCGCTGCCGCCGGAGGGGATACCGGACTGTGGGGGAGGGTTCTGGCCGCTGCCGGGGGCGGGGAGGTCGTGAACGACCTCTTTGGGCATCAGCGTGGCGTTGATGTCGACGGCGGCCGAGCCCAGGTAGTTGATGTGCCGGTCAGCCGCTTCCTTCTGTGCCTCCTTGAACGCCTCGTCGCCGAGCGCAGCGCTTCCGAAGACCTTGTGGAAGTGCTCCCGCGTCCATCCGTCGAACTTCACGGTGCCGTTGATGATTCTGTTGTCGTCGGCGGGAGGGTTGGCCTTGTACCAGGTCAGCTTCTCCGAATAGGCCTGCAGTGCCTGGCCGACCTTTTGCGACCCGGCCGACCAGTTGTTGCTCGTTTGGAACAGGCGCTTCAGTTGTCGTTGCGCCGCGATGGAGTCCTCGCCTTTCCAGGCTTGGGCGAGCAGGACGGCATGCCGCCTGATCAGGTCGGCGGTCTGCTCCAGCCTCTGGGCCGCTTGCAGGTAGGCCTCGCCGGTGTCGCGGACCCGCCCCGGATCACAGGCTCGCATAATGTCCTGCATCTGCGGGAAGCCACCGTGCCATTCCTCGGGCCGGCCGCGAGTGTCCTGGATCTTCTTGGGCGGTCCCGCCGGTGTTTCGGTCATCTCAGATCCCCGGCCTGGTGTCGGTGCCGGTCGCGGCGGCATTGGCCGTGGAGGCGTTCGTCCCCTCCATGTCGTCCAGGTTGTCGACCGCCTTGGCGATCGCGTCCGCGACGGCGCGGTAGCTGTCGACGAACCTCTGATACTGGGTCGCGATGTGGGCGTGGGCGTTGCGCGCCGAGCCCGCCAGCACCTGGGCGGCCGGAAAGCCTCCCTGGCTGCCCGGGATGTCTCCCAGCGCGTCGGGAGGCAGGTCACTCCACTGCGACAGGTGCTGCGGGCATCCCGCTCCGCTGCCGTAGCTCTCGATGTCCTTCCGCAGGACGCCCACGATCCTGCGGACCTCCTCCCGGTCGATCTCGAACCCCTTGTCAGCGGGGTCAAGTCCCGGCCAGTACGCATCACCGATGAAACCCACTTTGACTCCTGTCATGAAGTCCGTCGCGCTCGAATTCCGAATCGCGCGAAAACCGATGACCAATGTGGCATCAGCCGGCTGGGACCGGTCCCAGAGGAGGTGTGGAACCGTCCCCGCGGCCGGAACGGACGTCGCCTCGTTCTGCGTTGTGTGAAATCGTGCATGCCGATTGCCGGCCGGCTCGATGTAACGTGCTCGCGGAACAACCGGGAGGTGACTGCGTGGATCCGACGGCCGAGCCGTATCCGATCCCAGGGGAGCCGCCGCTTCGGCTTTCCAGATATCGTCTCGTGCGCCTGATCTCCGAAAGCCCGTTGAGCTCGGTGTATCTCGCCGAGGAGGCCGGACTGGGGCGACGGGTCGTGCTGAAGATCCTGGGGCGGCAGTTCGCGGAAGAGAAGAGTTTCCGTGAGCGGTTCCAGCGCGAGATGGTGGCCGCCGCGCAGATGGACCACCCCAACATCGTGCCCATCTATGCGAGCGGCGAGGTGGACGGACGCCTGTACCTGGTTCTCAGGTACGTCTCCGGAGGCGATCTCGGTGGGCTGCTGGCGGCGGGACCCGGCCGGCTCGATCTGGACCGGACGATCGACGTGGTGATCCAGGTGGCCGCGGCCCTGGACGCCGCGCACGCGGCGGGGCTGGTCCACCGGGACGTCAAGCCCGGCAACATCCTGGTGGACACCCTCTCGGGCCATGTCTATCTCACCGATTTCGGGATCGTGAAGGTCACGTCGGCGGAGACGGTCACCGCGACCGGGAGGTTCCTGGGGACCGCGGCCTACGCGGCCCCCGAACAGATCAAGTCGGAGCCCGTCGACCGCCGGACCGATGTCTACGCCTTGGGATGCGTCGTCTACCAGTGCCTGACAGGGGAGAAGGCCTTCGGCGGGGGAGAGGTGCCGTCCGTTCTGTGGGGACATCTCAACGAGCCGCCGCCCCGGGTGACGCCGCTGCGCCCCGATCTGGATCCCCGCATCGATGCGATCATCGCCAAGGCCATGGCCAAGCGGCCTGAGGACCGCTACGCCACGTGCGGCCGGCTGGCCGCCGCGCTCGCGGAGCTGGGCGCGGTCCGCGACAAGGGTCACGGCGCGCGCCGTGACCTCTTGCGTGCTCCGATCACGGATCAGGGCTCACCGCCGGGCACCTCGCGTCGGCCGGCCCGGTGGGGACCGTCGCTGAAACGCCGTCGGAGGCCGCTACTGATCGGGGCCGGCGTCGTTCTCGTCGCGGCCGTAGCGGCTTATGGCCTTGAGGAGATACCGGACGATGGACGTTCCCCTGCGGCCGGCGCGTCCCGGAGCCCGTCGGCTGTGCGATCCCCGGCCGCGCTCGGGGGTGGGCAGTCCGGTGCGCCGTTACAGCAGGGCCACACGGTCATCGTCCATGACAAACCCGGCAACTCTCCACAGCGTGGGGTATGGAAGCGGGTGACCAAGGCGCCTCCCACCAAGAACCGCCGTACGGCGTGTTCGCAACACGATCCGAGCGGCACGCGGTTGTGCGTCTCCACCGGAGTGCGGGTGCCGACCACGGTGTGGTTCGAGAACGAGACCCCGCTCACCTTCCCGATCCGGGTGGCCGTCCTGGGCACCAAGTTCGACGTTCCGCTGTGGGGACGGCAGGCCATCAGCCGGCCGAGGACGATCGAGGGAGCGCAATGGGACGGCTTCTCCAATGACTGCTTCTGGGGATTGGTCTACTTCCCCGATGGCAAATGGGGCGCCCAGACCCACGCTCGCGTCTGTGTCGTGTGACCGAGCACAGCGTGGCCGGTGAAGGGTGCTCAGTCGCCGGGGTCGCCCAGCAATCGCAGATCCGGCGGGATGAGCGTCGTGGTTTCGAGGAGTTCGCGGATCAGGTGGTCGTTCAGAGCGTTCCCCACCGGCTCGCCGACTTCGTCGCGGGTGAGGCCTTTGACTCCCGCGGCCGAGAGCCTGCCCCGGACGTCGCCGACCACGTTGGCGGCGCGATGCGCGTTCCACTCCTGGGCACCGGCCAGCTCGTTCAGTTCCTGGGCCACCTGCTTCCATGACTGTGGCTGAGGGCAGGACTCCTGCCGCAGGTAACGCTGCGCGAGTGCGGTGAGAACGAGCCGTTCGGTCGTGCTCAGATCCCACGGCTTCGGCGGAAGCGTTCCGTCCTCGGGTCCGGCGGTGAGCTCGCGGGAGGCGGCGCCGACGATCCGGATCTCCAACAGGTGTTCCCGGCGCGGCGAGCTTCGGATGAGCAAGGGGCTGTAGCCCTCGGTGAGCGGCATCTCCTCGCCCGACAGCAGAAGAGTGGATCGGGGCATCCGGATGGGCAGCCGGCCCTCATTACGGATCCACCAGGCGGCGCCGTCGCACAACAGGCGGCCGTGACAGCGGCTGATGTGCGGATCGCCGTACCCGACGCACACGTGGACGTCGGCCTCGTTACGCCCGAAGAGCACCGCGAAGTCTCTGCGCGGAGTGGCCGAGATGCCTCCCGTGGCGGCCAGCACGAAGAGCGTCCCCGCCGGGGCAGGCGGTACCCCTGCGGCGAGGCTGCCCACGGAGGGCGGCAGGAGACTTACCGGCGACGCGTTCGAGATCATGTGTTCACCTCTTCCTTTCAGGCGGTCCGAGCGGACCGGCGCCATCGATCCAGACGAGGGATGACGCCGATCCCTGAGTGAAGCAGAGCAGGCGCCCGGCAGCGGTGTTCGCTGTCGCGTCCGGAGCACCTCGCGTTCCGAGCGAGGCAGGAAGATGGCGCCGCGTCGCGTGCCCGTGCCGGGCGACTCCGTTCAGGGCGGCCACGGCCGTGGCCACTTCCCCGCACGTGGCGAAGCGATCTTCCGGTCGCTTCGCCAGCGCCGTCGCGACGATCGTGTCAATGCGAGGGTCGAGCTCAGGACAGTGATCGGTGACACGCGGCGGAGGGCTCCAGAGCACCGCGGTGAGCCCCTTCCCGCCGTACGGCTTGCTGCCGGTGAGGCATTCGTAGAGAACGGCGCCCAGCGCGTAGACGTCGGCTCGCCGATCGACCGGCCCGCCGATGACCTGTTCTGGTGCCGCGTAGTCTCCGGGAAACCGACCGGGCTCAGCGGATTCGGCCCTCGCGATCCCGAAATCCGCGAGGTAGACGTGGCCCGAATGCGCGTCCACCAGGATGTTGCCGGGCTTGACGCCGCGGTGCACCATGCCTACCCGATGGGCCGCGTCGAGCGCCGCGGCGGCCTGGCCGATGATCCCCGTGGTCTGGTGCAGGTCCAGCCGCCCTGGCCGGGCCGACCGCGACTGCTGGCTCGCTCGCGTCCTCAGCAGCGCGCCGAGATCACCCCCGGGCACGTGGCGGAGCACGAGGTAGAGCCGCCCACCGATCTCTCCGCTCGCGTAGACCGGGACGATGTTGGGATGGTCGAGCCTGGCCGCCATCACCACCTCGCGCTTGAAGCGCTCGGCGGCCGGCCGGCGGCTGAGGAGCTTCAGCACGACGTGGCGGCGGAGATCGATGTCCTCGGCCAGGTAGACCGAACTCATCGTCGTCTCGGATATCTGGCGGACGAGCCGATAGCCCGGAAACTGATAGGACGGCTCCCGGGGAATGGGAAACGGGCCGTCCGTCGCACCCATCACGGCACCTCCCGAAGCGCCAATCGGGGAATCTCCCCTGCGTGTGAGCACCGTGACACGGACCGTCCGGGACCGGTCCCACGTACGTTCGCCTCGCCTCGTTCTTCGCCGCTGCCGTAGGCCTCGCCACGGCCGACAGGTGCCGGCTCCGCCAGACCGCAGGACGACCCGCCAGAGCCGCGCCGTCTGTCGATAATGTGCCGCCGTGACCGAATCCGCACAGCGTCCGCTGCTCTTCCTCGACGTCGACGGACCACTCATCCCCTTCGGCGGCGCGTCACAGCGGTATCCGAACGGCCAGGCGCTCTCATCGCCGCAAGCCGAGGCGAATCCGCTTCTGGCAAGGATCGATCCCGAGCACGGAAGCCGATTGATGAGGCTCCCCTGCGAGCTGGTCTGGGCCACCAGCTGGATGGACGAGGCGAACGAGTGCATCGCACCGCGGATCGGGCTGCCCCAGCTGCCGCTGGTGACCTGGCCGGACGCGCCCGAGACCGAACAGCAGGACGAACGTGACGGCCTGCACTGGAAGACCCGCACCCTTGTCGTCTGGGCAGCCGGACGCCCCTTCGTCTGGCTCGACGACGAGATCACCAACAAAGACCGCGCCTGGGTGTCCGCACATCACCCTGGGCTGGCTCTCCTCCACCGCGTCAACCCAATCCACGGCATAACCGAAGCCGACTACCGCACCCTGGACGAATGGCTGCGCACGGTCGTCGTGACTCGCTGAGGTCGCTTGTCGTTTAGGGGATGAATTCGATCTCGGGGTATCGCGAGGACGGCTTGGAGAAGAGATGGCCGTCGCGGTGGCGTAGGTGGAGGTCGAAGTAGGCGCCCAGGTAGGCCCGTTGGGCGGTGATGGCCCGGGAGGCGTTGATCGTGCCGATGTCGTTGGTCAGGGCGGTGACCACCTGTGGCGGGATCGGGAGTTTGTTGATCAGTTGTCGGGCCAGCGGCGCGAGATCGGTGTAGGTCTGGTGTCCGGAGTCGCGTAGGAGCAGATGGCGGTGCCAGCCGCGCAGGTGTGACCAGAACTGCGCCCAGGAGGGGTCGTTGTCGCGTCCGTGCCCGGTGCTGGCCATCAGCAGGAAGGGACGGTCGAGGCCGGTTTCGGCGACGGGGCCGATGATGCTGCCGTCCAGGTTGGCGCCGGCGAGGATTCGAGGGTCGTGGGCCATGGCCTCGGCGGCCGTGGCACCGCCGAGCGAATGCCCGAACATGCCGACCTTGGACATGTCGAGCGAGCCATGGGGCAACCGGCCGCGTTTCGCCGAGAGTGTGTCCAGCACGAACCGGGTGTCGTCCTGGCGCACCCGGAGCGCCAGCGCGGCGTCGTCATCGGTCGGCCTTGCCGGTAGATGGCCCAGCTCGATCCGGCCTCCGGGGAACTCAACGATCTGCGCTTCGTGCGTGTGGCCGATGGTGACGACCACATAGCCGTGGCTCGCCAGATCCTCGACCAGCGAACTGCCGAGTTCGCGCATCGCCCGATAGCCGGGGGAGAAGAGCACCAGCGGGTGACCCTGTCGGCGCGTTTTGAAGGGGGCGTCGTGGCGGGCGTGCGTCTGGGGGAAGTCGACGTTGTCCAGCGACGTTTGAAGGCTGCGGGCGGTCTGCTGCCTGTACAACGCCAGCGTTGCCGGCGGGAGCCAGGGAGCGACGCGGTGTCCGCCGCCGACCCGGGCCGGGTACCACAGACTGATCATCAGTTCGCGCGGAGTGGCCGGCACCATCCACGGATCTTGGCGGGACCGGTCGATCAGATGCAGTGACGTCGTCCCCACCGGGTACGGGCCGGTCGGCCGCGGCAAGGCCAGCCGGATCCCGCCTCTGGCGGTCGCCGGCGGGCGGCCCGCCGCAGCCGTCCCGGTGGCGGCCAGCAGCAGTGCCGCCGTCCCGGCCGAGGTCAGGACCGATCGACGTGTCGGGTCAGAAGTGAACGCGCTCATGGGACCTCTTCATCGCGGGGATGGTCCACCGATGCTGACGGCACGGGCGATCACCGCGACAGGCCGCGGAGACGATCTCAGGGAACGACCGGGGGCATCCCCGGCTCCGCTCTCAGGGTGACCGCCGGGCCCCGCAGAGGCGTGCGGGCGAACGGTCTTGATCGAGCTCTGGGCCCGGGTGAGACTTCAGGCGACTGGACCTCGGCCTTCGGAGCGTTGATATGAGTGTGACCCTGTCGCCCAAGTTCTTCGACGTTCTCGACTTCGGGACGCCGTCCGCTGAGCGCGACATCAGTCGCGGTCTGGAGGAGTGCTTCGTCGAGTCGGCCGCCTACCAGCGCGTTCGCTCGGGCGCCAAGACCATCGTCATGGGCAACCGCGGCGCCGGGAAGAGCGCCATCTTCAAGATGCTCGCCAAGCGGGAGCGCGCCGCCGGTTCGCACGTCATCGAGCTGTCTCCGGAGGACTACTCGTACGAGCTGCTCAGCTCGACGATGGCGGCCGAGAACGCGGGCTCCTGGGCCAAACAGGGCGCGTACGCCGCCGCCTGGAAGTACCTGATCTACATCCTGATCATGAAGGTACTGGCGAAGAAGGGCATGCGGCTCGCCAAGGGCGGGGGGCGTGAGATCCACAACTACATCCGGGACAACCACGCCACGAGCCAGCTCGGCACCCTGTCGCTTCTGATCTCCTATCTGAAGCGCCTGGAGGGCATCAAGATCGGCCCGGTGGCCGCCGGGCTCAAGGCCCACGAGCTGGACCGGCTCTACAAGCTGGAGGAGATCCACGAACTGCTGCCCGCGTTGCGCAAGGTCCTGGACGGGCAGCGGGTGGTGGTGCTGGTCGACGAGCTCGACCGAGGGTGGGACTCCTCCGAGGACGCCAAGGCGTTCGTGTCGGGGCTCTTCCAGGCCTGTGTGTCGATCAACGAGCAGCACCCCAATCTGAGGGTCTACGTCTCACTGCGGCAGGAGCTCTACGACGACATCCCCGCCCTGTACGAGGACGCGCAGAAGCACCGCGACCTGCTGGAGCGGATCCATTGGTCGGAGGAGTCCCTGCTCGAACTCATCGGCAAGCGCATCCGCTACTCCGCGCGCGAGAAGGGTTTCGACGTCGAGGCGCTGGAACGGGCCGGGGACGCGGCGTGCTGGTCCGCGGTGTTCTCCGGTCCTGGGCAGGGCTCGTTCCGCTACATGATCGACCGGACGCTGTACCGGCCGAGGGAGATCATCCAGTTCTGTTCGGAAGCCCTGGAGCAGGCCCGGGGCCGCGCCGGGCAGCTGCCCGTGCCCCACACCGCGATCGAGCGCGCCGAGTACGGCTATTCGGAGGAACGGGCCAAGGACATCGCAGCCGAGTACCGCTTCCAGTACCCGGGGCTGCTGGGCGTCTTCGAGGTGTTCCGCGGCAGGCCGTGCACGTTCTCCCGGCAGGACCTGGAACTGCTGTGCCTCGAACTCGCCACGGGAGAGATCCCCACGAGCGGCACCGAGTCATGGCTGCCGAACTGCGAGCCCAACGAGCTCATCGGCATCCTCTGGCAGACGGGCCTGCTCTCGGCCCAGCTGAACGCGGATGACGCCTACTTCGGCAAACATCAGGTCCAGCACCTCAACCTGGCCGCGGTCCAGCGTTTCCAGATCCATCCCATGTTCCGCACCCACCTCGGCATAGGCGACAGCGTCGGCGGCGCCCTCGCCTGACCCGCCGTCCCGACCAGGCAGAGGGAACGCGGCTGGAGTCGCTCGGCACGGGGTGTCCTCGTCACGCCTCATCCTGCCCGTGAACCCCCTTCCCCTCATTCGTGCCTTGAGGGCCTTTTTCAATATCCACGATCAGCACCTTCGGCGGCGGTTCGGCGCTTATATAGATCGACTATTCACTGTGCGTCCCGATCCGGACAACCTGCGTTATGGACAGCAGCTAGAAGCGGGTGTAGACCGGAAGGGCCGGACAATACCGGATTCCGACACCCGCCCGCCGCGGGAGTTCCCGGCGGAAAACGCGGAAGCGCCGCACGGCTTTTGGCCGCGTTAGGCGCATGCCCATCCACTGGGTCATTTCCGTTGTTCATCCGTGATCGATGAATGAGGTGCCTCATGCCCCAAGACATGCACACTCCCGTGTCCAACCTTCCCGAAGAGGAGCCGCGCGCAGCGCAGGCCGAGGAGTCACCCGTCGTCCAGGAGCCGTCGGAGGGGTCAGGGGCGCCCGCCGCGGGCCCGTCGACCAGCGATATCGAGCAGGTCGAGGGCTACCGCCGCCCCGAGGACGCGGCCGCCATGGCCTGGGTGATGCCGGCGGTCGAGCCGCCCGAGATCGGCGAGGCGTCCTTCGGACGGCCGCCGCCGCTGGCCGAGATCGTGCACGGTCCGGACGACCGTGTGCAGATCACCAACACGTCGGTGTACCCGTGGCGTGTCCACTGCTACCTGCAGATCACGGCCGCCGACAACAGCCAGTGGCGCGGTACGGGCTGGTTCATCGGCCCGCACACCGTGGTGACCGCCGGCCACGTCGTCCACATCAAGAACAGCGGCGTCCCCGGCCGCGACGGATGGGTCAAGTCCATCAGCGTGATGCCGGGCCGGAACGGGACCAACCTCCCCTACGGGTCCGTCACCTCCACCAGTTTCCGTTCGGTGACCGGCTGGACCGGCTCCGGGGACGAGAACTACGACTACGGGGCGATCATCCTTCCCACCGAGCTCGGCTCCACCACCGGGTGGTTCGGCATCGGGGTCTGGCCCGACAGCGACCTGCTCAAGGCCACCGGCAACATCTCCGGATATCCAGGCGACAAGCCCGGAGCCACAATGTGGTACGACGCTCGCGGTATCGCCTCGGTCAACACCCGCAAGGTCCATTACGACATAGACACGGCGGGCGGCCAGAGCGGAAGCGCGGTCTATCACTTCTACAACGGCGGCCGCTATGGATTCGGCGTGCACGCCTATGGCGGAGCGACGACGAATTCCGGAACGAGAATCATCCAGGCCGTCTACAATAATCTCGTGGCCTGGAAAGCGTAACGGAGGGCGGATCAGGACGTTGCTCATCAAGGGAGTGGTCCGGGACCGCGCCGGGCGTCCGGTGCCGGAGGCGCGTGTCTTCTTCACCGCCGGTCCAGGCTCGTTCCCCGACATGGCGGCGGTCACCGACGAGCATGGGGCGTTCATACTCACCGCGCCGTCCTCTGGCGACTACACGGTCCAGAGCCAGACCGATGACGGCAGAGCGGCCCACGCGACCGTGAACGTGCACGCCGACGACGACGCCCAGGTCGAAATGCGCCTGTCCGCCGAGGGGCCGAGCCAAGACTGAGCTCGGCCCCTCGGACTGCCAGGGAGCGAAGCCACCGGCGGAGCCGAACGCGGCATCGCCCAGGTCGATGAAGGCAGGGCTGCGGCGTGGCCGTCCGTTCGCCTCCAACCGGTGCATCCGCGCGGCCAGTTCCTTGGCGCTCAGGTCACCTGCGGAGAGCAGGGCGCGAGCGTCGCGGCGCAGTATCCGCGCCGCCGAATGCAGCACGCGCCGCTGTGCCTCCAGCCGCATCAGCCGAGCGTGCGAGGCACGGCTGATGGCCGCCAGTCTGCGGGCGCGTTCCGTGTCGCGAGATGGGAGGAGCCACAGCGCCACCAGCACTCCGGCCACGGTAGAGAGCAGACCATACTGGCCGCAGAGCGCCGCGACGCTCCAGGCCAGCCCCGCCGCCCAGGCGAGCCGGTCGGTGACGGCCGACCCGCTGCCGCCCAATCCCTTCTGCCCGATTAGTCCTGATTACTGCGGGTAGTGACGTTCGTACGGGAGGCTGAGATGGGTACTGGACCACCGAACGGCCGGCATGACCGGGTCGATCCGTCAGGGTTCCCGCACCGCGAGCCCGGGCCGATCAACGTGCAGCGTTACCAGCATGTCCCCGCCTACGCCGGCATCGCGACCTTCCTGGGCCTGCCCCTGTGTCTCACCCCGGAGGACCTGAGGGCCGGCGGCGTCGAGGTCGCCGTGGTGGGGGCGCCGGTCGACATGGGGTCCGGGCACCGCGGCGCGGCGTTCGGGCCGCGGGCGATCCGCTCCAGCGACTGGATCATGGCGCACACGCCGTCGGCCCTGATGGAGTCCGACACCAGGATCAACCCGTTCAACGAGCTGACGGTCGTGGACTACGGTGACGCGGCGGTCGATTCGATGAGCGTGGACAACTCCATGGAGCCCATCCGCAGCGTGGTGCGGGAGATCGTCGAGGCCGGGGCCGTGCCCGTGGTGCTGGGCGGGGACCACTCCATCCTGTGGCCGGACGCCGCGGCGCTGGCCGACGTCTACGGCGCCGGCAACGTGGGCGTGGTGCACTTCGACGCGCACGCCGACTGCGCCGAGACCTTCGAGGGCCACCTGGCCTCCCACGCCACGCCGATCCGGCGGCTGATCGAGGGCGAGCACGTCCCGGGCCGCAACTTCGTCCAGGTGGGGCTGCGTTCGGTCCTCATGCCCGATGACGAGCTGCTGGCGTGGATGCGCCGGCAGGGGATGCGGTCGCACTTCATGGCCGAGATCGATCGGATCGGGTTCGCCGCGGTGCTGGACAAGGCCATCGCGCAAGCCCTGGACGGACCCGAGTACCTGTATCTGTCCATCGACATCGACGTCCTGGACCCGGCTTACGCTCCCGGCACCGGTACCCCCGAACCGCCCGGCCTGACCACGCGCGAGCTGCTGCCCGCGCTGCGCCGCATCTGCCATGAGACGCCCGTGGTCGGCATCGAGGTGGTCGAGGTGGCTCCCCATCTCGACCCCGGCAACACCACCGCGATGAACGCCCGCAAGGCGATCTTCGAATGCCTCGCCGGTCTGGCCCTGCGCAAGAAGGGCATCCCGGGCCCGTCCTACCTCGACCCGATCGCCGCCGGCCTGGACGAACCACCCGAAACCTGAGCCGCCGAAGCCGTTGGCACCCGTGATGAAGACGTGCATCGCTCTCAGCGGCCCCCGGGGAAGGCGAGGCGGATCACCTTTCCCCAGTGCCGGGCGACTTGGCGGGGGAGGGAGGCGGAGTGGTACGGCAGGCCGTAGCGGTCGCAGACCTCACGGATGCGCGGGGCGATGCGGGCCAGCCGGATGCTGGGCATGTCCGGGTACAGATGGTGTTCGATCTGGTGGGACAGATTGCCGGTGAGCAGGTGCAGGAGCTTGCCGCCGGTGATGTCGGCCGAGCCGAGCAATTGGCGCACGTACCATTCGCCGCGCGTTTCGTCGTTGAGGATTTCTTCGTCGAAGACTTCCACGTCGCCGGGGAAGTGGCCGCAGAAGATGATGGTGTGGACCCAGATGTTGCGCAGGGTGTTGGCGGCCAGGTTGGCGGTCAGCACGTGCCGGGCGTTGCGGCCGGCCAGCAGCGGGAACGCCACGTAGTCCTTGAATGCCTGCCGGGCGAGCTTGCGGCCGATGTCAGCCAGTCCCGCCTTGAGCTCCGCCTCGGTCTTTTCGCCCGAGTCGATTTGGGCGCCCAGATCGTAGACCGCGTTTCCGAGTTCGAAGGTGGCGGCGAACAGCAGGTTGTAGAGCGGCTGGGCCAGATAGACCGGATGCCAGTCCTGGGCGGGGTTGACGCGCAGGATGGTGTAGCCGATGTCACGGTCTTTGCCCAGGACGTTGGTGTAGGTGTGGTGGAGGACGTTGTGGGCGTGTTTCCACTGGTCGGAAGGGCAGGCGTTATCCCATTCCCAGGTGGTCGAGTGGATCTTCGGGTCGTGCATCCAGTCCCATTGGCCGTGCATGACGTTGTGGCCGATTTCCATGTTCTCCAGCGCCTTGGCCACCGTCAGGCATGCCGTTCCGGTCCACCAGGCCCACCGCCGCGACGCTCCGAACAGCACCAGCCGGCCTGTCACCTCCAGACCGCGCTGTAGCGCGATCACCCGCCGGATATAGCGGGCGTCCGCCTCTCCCAGGTCGGTCATCACCTCCTGCCGGAGCGCGTCCAGTTCGTTCCCGAGCTTTTCGAGTTCTGCTTCGGACAGATGCGCGCCGCTCGTTCCGGCGCGCGCGGGCGCGGTCGACCGGGGCGTGGCGGCTTGGGAGGTCAGGGGCACGGAGATCACTCCAGCTCGGTGTGGACCGGCCCCGGACACGGAGGTGCCGTGCGTCCGGGGCCCGGAGTCGTGTCATGGTCGAGGAGGCTCGGTGGCGTGCTGGAGGGGCTCCGGGCGGAGAGGCCGCGCCCGGAGCCCCCGGACCGAGCGCGGGTCAGCAGTTGCCCGTGAACGGTTTGCCGGCGAAGCGGTCCCGGAAGAAGTTCAGGACGTCACCGGCGGCGCCGAACATCGTGGTGGCGTGTTCGGTGGGGTAGGAGTACTTGTACTGCGACTTCACGCCGGACTGGCAGTAGTCCTTGTGGAGCCGGCCCATCGGCTCGTGCGGGAGGATCTCCTCCAGCCAGCCGCGGTAGAGGAAGACCGGGAAACCGATCTTGTACTGGGCGGAGGAGTCCGGGCCGCCGACCTTCGGGCCGCCGAGGTTGACGCTGTCGGCTATCTCGCCCCAGGTGCGCCCGTCCGGACCCTTGATCGCGTACAGCTGCTCCAGGGTCAGCTTCTGGGTGCTGAAGTTCTCCACCTTGGCGCCCAGGAACACCAGGAGCGTCATGATCAGGCAGTGGCTCTTGACGTCCTTCTCGGCCTTGCGGCCGGCGTCGTTCATGAGCTCGTCGAAGGGCATCTCGGGGTACTGGTACTTCAGTCCGATCAGGGTGTCGGCCAGGAACCCGGCGAAGAGGCTGCCGTTGAGCTGCTTGGCGGCGGCCTTGAGGTCGGCCGGGATGCCGCCCGCGGCGACGCCGACGACGTTGAGGTCGGGGGCGTAGGACGCGGCGAGCTGGGCCGCCCAGCCGGCGGTGTTGCCGCCCTCGGAGTAGCCGGAGACGCCGACCTTGCTGTCGGCGGTCAGGGTGCCGCCGGGGATCTTCTTGGCGGCGCGGGCGAGGTCGAGCGTGGCCGGGCCGTTGGACAGGCCGTTGACGTAGGGGTGGACCTGGCCGTCGAGGTAGCCGACGCCGTCGGCCGCCGCCAGCGCCCAGCCCTCGTTGAGGTAACCGGACAGGTTCGGCGCCTCGAACTGGTCCTGGAAGCCGACGGTCATCTGCTTGGACAGCGAGCAGGCCGAGCCCGACCCGTGGGTGAACGGCGCGTACGCCAGGGTCGGCCGCGAGCCGCCCTTGGTCCAGGCGCCGGTCGGGATCGCGACCGTGCCGGACGTGGCGACGTTGGCGCCCTTGGCGTCCGTCGTGACGTACTGGACCTTCCACGCCTTGTACGGCTTGAGGTTCGGCACGTACCGCAAGGTCGTCGGACGGCAGGCCAGGATGTCGCCGGGATTGCCCGACACCGACGCCGGCGGCCGGTAGATGTCCGCCTCGCCGGCGTCGCAGCCCGCCGGATCGGCGGCCGCCGCACCTGCCCAGGGGACCGGGGCGGTCAGTGTCGCCGCACCTAGACTCAGGGCGGCGAGCACGCTCTTGATCTTCACGAGCTCCTCCTCGGCCACAGTGGAGACGGGAACGTTTCCGACATGCGGAACGTCAATGTCTCAGATGGCGATCGAGGAGCCCACACAGCTGAGGACGAAAAACCGGTGACGAGTCCGAAATCCGTTAACAAACGCCGTTACCGCGGTATGGACGGCGACGAGCTCATGACCGACCACGTTCTGGGCCACCTGGATGCCACCCTCGACGAGATCATCGAGATCACGCTCGTCCTGGTGGACCTCCACCAGTCCATGCGCGAACTCGCCGAGGGCCGGCACACCTGAGGATCAGTAGTACAGGCGGTATCTGACCTGAACGGTCTTGAGCTGGGGGGGCCGGAGCCGTCCCCACTCGATCCCGAAGCAGTCCTTCTTCTTCAGACCGCCCATGACGAACTTGATGCGCTGATTGTTGAGGGGAAGCCGCCGCCATGGGAACCGCTTCGGCTTGGCGCCGCAGGTGACGAGCCGGGCCTCCGGTACCGTCCTCGGCCTGATGGCGACGATCTCAAGGAAGACCGTGGTCCGCCGGGTGGTGCGCTGTCCCTTCGGCGACATTTGATTCTTCTGCTTGAGCGTCACATGGCGTAGTCGCGGCTTGCCCGCCGCTGTCGCCGCAGTCGTCGTCGCCGTCGTGGTGGCCGGGGTCGTCGCGGCCGCCACTTCGACGGCCGGCATGAGCACGGCCGCCCCGATCACAAGGCACCCGGTCGTACGAGCGAGTCTGGTCATCAATCCTCCGTGCCGATGGTGAGTGGACGCGGCTCAGATTGCCGATCAAGAACATTCCGGACCAGGGCCCTAGGACCTCAATCGATCCGCAGATGGGCCTCAATCACGTCAAGGGGAAGCTCAGACGTTGCGGAGCCACCAACTGAATCCGGTTACCAGGGCGGCGCCGGCGGCAGAGCCCAGGCCGCGGACGAGTCCGAAGAGGGCCGCGTCGCGAAGCCGGCGAGTGGTGGTCTTGTCATTCATGGCTGGGCCTTTCTGTTGAGCGGTCCCCTCCAGGTTGGGATCAGTGGTGGCCGGAGTGTGCGCATTGCGGGCGAGGCGGGCGGATTCGTCTTACGCTGCTGGTCGGAGCCGCGTCGGGATCGCCCGCCTCGGGCAGGGCATTGCGGGAGGGCCGGTGGGAGCGAGGGACGCTCGGCGGCTGTACGACGAGCTGCGGAGTCTGTTCGCGCGGGCCAAGCAGGTCGCCGGGGAGCGGGCTTCCCAACGGGAGATCGAAAGAGCGCTGCGGCGTGACGGCGTCCGGTTGAGCGGCCAGCGGATCAGCGAGTGGATTCCGGACGATCCCGCCCGTGCCCGGGTGCCGCGTGACGCGGAGAAGGTATGGGCGCTGGTGCGGGTGCTGAGCGACCTGGCGGGAGCCGGCAGGCCCGACGAACGGTACTGGCGCGACCTGGTCGAGCGTGCCCAGCCTGTGCGGGAGGCCGGAGGCGGCGGGCCGTCGCCGATGTTGGCGCGCTATCTGGTGGCCGCCAAACGAGCGGCGCATGCGCACCCGTATCCCGGCGTCATTCCCGGTACCGTCCCGCCCCTGGCGGACATCTATCTGCGCCAGTACGTCGATCAGGGCCAAGACGATCAGGCCGTCCTGGGGCTGGACCTGCTGACGAGCTGCGGCACGTGCGTGATCCTGGGCGGGCCCGGCGGGGGCAAGTCCAGTCTGTTGCGCAGGTATCTCGCCACGTCCGCTGAGCTCTGGCCGAGCACGGCGGGAGCCGTTCCGCTGATCGTGCCCGCCGCTGACCTGGTTGATCGCAGGCCGCTGCCGACGTTGCTGGCGGCGAGCGCGAACCGGGCGCTCAGCGACAGCGGGTTGCTTGAGGAACTGCCTCCGGCCTTCTTCGCCGCCGAGCCGCATCCAGGGGTTCCCTGGACGGTGATGGTCGACGGCCTGGATGAGATCGCGGCCTCCGAAGCGCGCAGGAGGCTCCTTCAGGCTCTTCGGTCTGCCGCCGAACAGGGGTCGGCTCATCGCTTCGTGGTGACCACGCGTCCGCTCTCGCTCGGTGAGCTCCGGGCCTTCGGGGCGGAGGTTCCGCACTTCGTACTGCAGCCGTTCGCCGCTGAGGACCTGGGTGTTCTGGCGGGACGCTGGTTCGCGGCTCTCGGCGTTCCCGATCCGGAACGCGCCACCGCCGGGTTCCTGGCGGCCCTGGCCCGCCTCGGCATCGCGGATCTCGCTCGGACGCCGTTGATGGCGAGCATGTTGTGCCAGTTGCACGCGCACGATCCCGATCGGCCGTTGCCGGTCGGGCGGGGACAGATCTATCGGCGCTTCCTCGATCTGCTGTACGAACGTCTGCACGCGGAGGGGTTGTCGGGGGTACGTCCCCAAACCCGGGTCGCCCTGGAGCGCTGGCCGAGCAAGGCTCTCAACAAAGCAGAACACGTTCTGAACCGGCTGCCCGAGATGATCGCTGAGCTGGCCGCGGAGCGGTGGGCCGGGAATCAGATGCCGGCGGTCGATTTCCTCGCAGGTCTGCCCGGCGCGGAATGCCCGGGAATACCGGAGCAGGAATGGCGGCAGTACCTGCGTGCGCTCCTGGTGCGCAGCGGATTGCTGGCCGAGCGTTCCGGCGGCCTCGCTTTCCTGCACCACACGATCCTGGAGTACGGGGCGGCGCTGCACTCCACCCGTGACCGAAAGACCCGCCGCACGACCATCGGGCACATCGCGAAGGCGTGGCCGGGCAATTGGGACCCGGTCGACGTCGAGGCCGGACCGCATTCATTCACCGGGTTCGTACTGGACGGAGCCGGGGAACAGGCGAACGGTCTCCTCCGGCGGCTCGCCACCGGAGAGGGCCTCGAAGGCTGCCAGTTCATCGCCCACCAGGTTCGACTGGGAACCCTGATCCCCGCGCAGATCCTCGACGCGGCCGCCGACACGCTCGCGGGTGCCGTCGGCAAGCCGGATCCGGAATCGCATCCGGCCGAGGCCATCTGGGAACTGGGGCGGCTGGGCGGTCCCCGCGCGGTTCAGCACCTGTTCGACCTCGGTCGCTCCTCGTCGCTCGATGCCGCGCTGAGGACCGAGGCGGCGCGGGAGCTGGTACGGCTCGATGATCCGCGGGCGCCGGGGTTGCTGATCGATATCGTCCACGCCGTCTCCTCGGCGGCAGGACTCGCCGCGCGCGCTCCCCGGTGGGTGACCCGCGACTACCCCGGTGCCGAGGCGATCCGCGTGCTGGGGCGGCTGGGAGACGGCCCCGACATCGAGAGGCTGACCGTGCTGGCCCGTGATCCCGCGGTGGACGGACTGCTGCGGGTGGAGGCCGCCCGAGAGATGATCAGGCTCACCGAGGAGGACGGAGCGACGTCCTTGCTGGCCGCCTTCGTCCGCGATCGCGCTCTCGACCGGTCGGCCCGTATCGGCGCGATCGACGCACTGGCGCGTCAGGGCGATCTGCTGGGTGAGCTCGCGGTGGACGCGGGGCTCGCGGGCTTTGTCCGGCTTGAGGCGGCCCGGCGAATGGCGATGTCGCACCACCCCGCCGGACAACCGTCCTTGGCCCGGCTCGCCCGCGATTCCGATCTCGACGACTCGCTCCGCTGGGAAGCCACCGCTGTCCTGGCGCTCTATGACATCCAGAAGGCCCAGGAGGTCCTCGCCGAGTGGGTGCGCGACGCCACGATCGACGATCGTCTACGGGGCCGGGCGGCGCGACGGCTCGCCAGGCTGGGCGACGCCCGGGCCGTGGAACCTCTCATCGCGTTGATCCGCCGAGGAGAGTTGGAGGGCCACCAGCGCGTCAGCGGTATCCGAGAGCTGGCCGCCTTCATGCGCAACGGCCACACGTTGACGTCCATCCACCTGACGCTGGACGGCCTGGCGGGTGACCCTGCTCTCGAAGGCCATCTTCGCCTGGAGGCGGCGCGGCAGCTCGGCCGGTTCGCCGAGAGCCCGGCGGCGGACAGGTTGTTCGAGATCGCCGTTGACGGCACGCTCGGAACCCACGTCCGCCACGACGCGGCCCAGGAACTGGCCAAGACGGGCGACCGGCGCGCGGAGGATCTCTACGCCCTGCTCCCGCCGTTCAGCGCGGGATCTCAGGACGACCCGTCGTTCCGTGTGGCTCTCGCGCGCGCACACCTTCGCGTCGGCCGCGGTGCGGAGCTCGCCGCGTTCGCCCGTGACGAAGGGCTGGAACCCTTCCTCCGGATAGAGGCGGCGGACGGGCTCGCCCGGTCGGGCAACCCGGACGGAACGGACTTGCTTGCCGAGCTCATGGTGAACGACACGTTCGACCGGCGGCTCCGAGGACGGGCGGCGCGACGGCTCGCCCGCCTCGGCGACACCCGTTCCATCCCGGCCCTGAGCGACCTGGCCGGAGACGCCACACTCGACGGAACGCAGCGGGTCAAGGCCACGCGCGAGCTGCTACGGCTCGGCGCGCCCGTCGCGGCGGATCTCCTGGTACGGATCGCCACCGACCCCGCGGTCCAGGGCTTCCAGCGGATCTGGGCCGTACGGCACCTGGCCGGACTCGGTGATCCCCGGACCGCCGCCGCCCTCAGAGCCGTGTCCGGAGACGCCGCTCTGGGCGGGTACTTCCGGGAGGAGGCCGCCCGGAGACTCCATGAACTGAACGCCGTGTCTCGTTGAGCTCACAGCGGCTCGTCCGCGGATATCTGCGGCTTTTCCCTGAGGTCGGACACCCGGAGGATCGCTTCGCGAACCGTCGCTGAACGAGCCGGGTCGTAGTCCACCCAGTTCTCCGCCCATTCGTCGCGCCAAGCGGTGGAGGCTTCGTGAAACGACAGCAGATTCACATACCCTCCGTAGTCGAGCGCGAAGAGGTCATACGCGCCGCCCGCGCCCACGGAGCTGTTGATGAGGTGAATCACCCTGGCGTCGTAGAGGGCTTGGATCACCTCGTGGTTCGAGTCGTGCCCGCGCTCGATGAGAAAGAACCTCTTGCGGCGCTCGGCCGCGAACTTGACGATGTGCATGAGCGCGCGCGAGGCCATCTTGTCCGAACGGATGGCGCCTTCCTTGTCCCGGAGGAACCATGCCCGGGCGGCGTATCTGATGTCATCGATCTCGATCCCCGTTTGCGACGAGGCTCGTTGGAGAGCCAGGGACACGATGTTGATCCCGTCCCTGGGCACTCCCTCAGCGGCCTGGATGGCCTCCTCGAAGGCGGAGGTCGAAGCGAAGAGCGCCCAGATGAATTTGCGGCGCCCGTTGGCGTCCAGGGGAAAGGCCTCCGCGACGTCCTCGGATATCGCGGCGGCGTGCCGCAGAAAGAGGTCTCCGAAGAACTCCGTGGCACGCGAGTCACCCTGGGAGAAGACCAGATAATCGTCCAGGTTGATGTCCTGCGAGACGTCCGCGCCGAGTTCGATGCCGAGGTAGTCACGCTGCTCTCCCCGGATACAGAAGGCGGACCGTCGTTCGACGGCCGCTATCTTCACGACGACCCCTTGAACCGGGAACAGCGCTCTGCGCAGCAGGTCGGCGAGGAACGGCTGGAGTTCGATGGGCAGTGCGCTCCACTCGTCCAGCAGCAGCCATATCCTTCTTCCGGGGATCGCCCGCACCACTCGCGCCATCGCCTTCGCGAGCGGCCCGAACTTGACGGTGAACCGCACGTCTCCGGAAACCTTGAACCTGGCCGAACGTGACCTGCTCTTGTCGCTGGTCGAGCCCAGCTCAAGGTCCAGCGACGGTCGCAGCGGAGAGAGCTTGAGCTTCTTGGAGCCCTTCGTCTGTTCGGAGTTCTGCCGGGTCTCCTCGACCTCGGTACTGCCGACGACCTCCACCTCGGTCGCGGCGTCACCGAGATTGTCGAGGGCGCTGAAGAGCGCGGTGACGTCCTGGTCCGTGGAAAGGAGCTCCAGCGCGTAGTCGGTCAGGCTGTTGTGCAGCGCCTCCACCACGTCGACGAGAAGAGGCGTCGCCCTTTCCGCCAGGGAACTCCAGGGGTCGCTGTAGATTCCGCCGGCGGAACCCACCGTGCGCATATCGAGGTAGCAGACGCACACACCCTGGTCGGCGAGGTGGTTCTGCAGCTTTCCGAGAGCGTGGGTCTTTCCCGTGCCGCGCCGCCCGTACATGACCTGGTGCTCGGGACGTTTCAATCCCGCGAACAACGGTCCGATGTCCACGAAGGTCGCGCCCAGTTCACGCTGGTCATGTTGCTCCGCGCGCCGGGGAATCTGCGTCACCGATTCCATGATCGCTTTTGCGAGCTGCCGGTCGATCATCGGCGCCATCCCCGTCCCGGATTCGCACGTCCCCCCATGAGAGCACCCGAAAGACGGTCACAATGGTCCGCTGGCCTGTTCCGGACGCCCCGGCTTGGGGGCGTGGGTCCGCAGAGCGTTCGGTGCTATGCGGAGCCGTGGTTGGGCGCGCGTCGCAGTTCGCGGGCGACCATGCCGTACAGCACGAGGTCGAACGCCAGCCAGGCCGTCGAGGCGAACTGCCCGTAGGAGAAGCCGAACATCCGGGTGATCACAAGGTCCACCAGCACCGCCCAGCGCAGCCGGTCCAGCAGCACCGGCGGCAGGCCGCGCGGTGCGGCCGCGGCCGCGGCCGCGAAGCCCGCCGACACCAGTGCCGACACCGCGGTGCCGATCGTGGTGATCTCCGAGACGGTGTCCAGCGAGGCGATCAACTCGGGCGGGTCGGTGATACGCCCCAGGTAGGACACCACGACGGTGACGCCGGGAACGGCCTGCCCGACGAACGCCATCGCCACCAGTACCACCACCCAGCGGCGCTGGAGCTGGCGGGCCGCGGCGTCGGTGGCGCGGCGGGCCCACCGCACCGGCGCGGTGATCTCGTGGTGCGAGGGGGACGGGGCATCGCCGGAGTGACGGGCCACCAGCAGCCGTAGCAGCGCCAGCACCACGAACGACAGGTAGATGATCGCTCCGGCGGGTTGGTAGAAGTAGTCGTTGTCGCTGGTGATGAACTTGCCGACCTCGTCCACGAACAGCCCGTAGCCGATGCCGCCGAGCAACGCCACCCAGCGGCGGGCGCGGCGACCGTCGTACAGCAGCGTCAGCACCAGCGCGACCAGCATCAGCAGGCCGCCCCACAGCACGTGGGAGATGTGCAGCCCACTCCCGCCGATCTGCGGGTAGCCCGTCGCCTCCAGGTAGCCCCGGGTCAGCAGGACGGTGCTGATCCCGGCGAGAACGAACCACTCCAGTAATTCGCCCCCATGGTCGGCGCGCGGCAGCCTCCGATGTCCCCCCATGTCCTCAGGTTAGGGCAGCCGTTCGATGAAGCCGCAGGTCAGCACGGCCTTGCTGGCCGCTGGACGAGCTGTCGCCGGCGGGTCCTGTCGTGCTCGATCACACGCTGCACGCTGAGTCCGCGGCCGATACGATCACGTCATGCCCTTGACGGTGGACGACGTCGACCGGTTCGAGCTGTCGAGGCCCCGTCTGGAGGCCATCGCCTACCGTCTCCTCGGCTCCGCGTACGAGGCGGAGGACGTCGTGCAGGAGACGTTCCTGCGCTGGCAGGCCGCCGACGTCGACCGCATCGAGGTCCCCGAGGCCTGGCTGACCAAGGTGCTCACCAACCTGTGCCTCAACCAGCTCACCTCCGCGCGGGCACGCCGCGAGACCTACGTGGGCCGATGGCTCCCCGAGCCGCTGCTCGCCGGGGACCCGATGCTCGGCCCGGCCGACACCGCCGAGCAGCGCGAATCGGTCTCGTACGCGGTCCTCACCCTCATGGAGCGCCTGTCTCCCAACGAACGGGCCGTGTACGTGCTGCGGGAGGCCTTCGACTACCCGCACCGGGAGATCGCCGAGATCCTCGACATCACCGAGGCCGCCAGCCAGCAGACCTTTCACCGTGCCAGGAAGCATGTCGCGTACGGCAAGGCCCGCGCCGACATCGACGAGGCCGAGGCCCGGCGGATCGTCGAGGAGTTCCTCGCGGCCGCCGCCAGTGGCCAGACCGATGAGCTCGTACGCCTGCTCACCAAGGACGCCATCTCCATCGGCGACGGCGGAGGGAAGGCTCCGGCACGCACAAAAGCGTTCGAGGGAGCCGCCGCGGTCGCGAAGTTCGTATGGGGAATGTTCAAGCCCGCCGAGGCCAAGCGCGCCATCGTCGGCGGCTCGCCCGAAATCTACGCCTGGGCGGCCAATGGCGAACCCGCCGTCGTGGCGGTCGTGAAAGGCCGGGTCGTCGCCGTCATGTGCCTGGAGGTCACCGCCGAGGGCATCACTGCGTGCCGTACCCAGGCCAACCCCGACAAGCTCGAACGCGCGACCGAGCAATGGGCGGCGGCCGACCGTGGAGAGCCTCTGCTCGTGTTGTGACGCGGATCACATCCGACTCCTGTCAGGAAACGGCGGGCCGTCCGGTTCAAGTGACGAATCCGAACCGGAGCGCAAGGGAGCCGACGATGAGAGTCCTGGTGGCAGGAGCGACCGGAGCGATGGGCAAGCAGCTGGTGCCGCGTCTGGTCGACGCGGGACACGAGGTGTTCGCCATGATCCGCAAAGAGTCCGACAAGGCCGGGGTGTCACAGCTGGGCGCGGTACCGGTCATCGCCGACGCGCTCGATCGAGCCCAGGTCGAGGCGGCCGTGCGCCAGGCGGCCCCGGAGGTGATCGTTCACCAGCTGACCGCCATCGGGCACATCGACACCCGCCATTTCGAACGCAGCTTCGCCGCCACCGACCGGCTGCGGATCGAGGGCACCGACAACCTGCTGGCCGCCGCACGCGCCACAGGAGTACGACGGTTCGTCGCCCAGAGCAACGGCGCGTTCACCTACGCCCGGACCGGCGGGCCGGTCAAGACCGAAGAAGAACCCCTGGATCCCTCGCCGGTCGACCAGATGTCCTCCATGATCGCCGCGATCGGGCACTTGGAGAAGGCCGTGCTGGGCGCCGCCTGGACGGAAGGGATCGTGCTGCGCTACGGCGCGTTCTACGGACCCGGCACCTCCATGGCGCCAGGCTCCGAGCAGCTGGAGATGATCCGCAAACGCAAATTCCCGGTCGTCGGCGACGGCGGAGGCGTGTGGTCGTTCGTCCACATCGCCGACGCCGCCGAGGCCACGGTCGCGGCCGTGGAGAACGGCGGCCCCGGTGTCTACAACATCGTCGATGACGATCCCGCCCCGGTCGCCGAATGGCTGCCGGAACTGGCGGCGATGCTGGGCGCCAAGAAGCCGATGCGCGTACCGCGGTTCGTCGGACGGCTGGCCGCCGGACAGGCCGGGGTCGTGCTCATGACCGAACTGCGCGGCGCGTCCAACGCCAAGGCCAAGCGCGAACTGGGCTGGCACCCGGCACACCCCACCTGGCGGCAAGGCCTCCAGGTGTGACGGCCTACGGAGTGTTCGTCAGCACGACGGGTGTCAGGTCCCGATGCGCGACTGTCCACAGGGCGGAGGTGCCGGGCGCGCCGTCGACGTCCCAGAAGCGGGTCTCGGGAGACGAAGGGAACTGGATGGTCTCCCAGCCGGATCCGGTCCGGCGGAACACGGCGGCGGTGCCCGGGCCGGAGGGGTCGGAGTAGGCCTCGCCGGCGATCACGAGCCGGCCGGTCCCGTCGGAGGTGAGCGTGCCGCGCCCGCCGTTCGGCGGCGTCACCTTGGTCCAGGTGGAGCCCGTCCAGCGCAGCAGGTTGTGGACGGCGTCGGTGAGGGAACGGCCCGCGTCGGTCGCCCACAGCTCGCCGGACGTGGTGACGGTGACCTGGTAGAGCGAGTCGGAGAGCCAGAGTTCGGGGACGGGGACCGAGGTCCACGTCTTGCCGTTCCAGTGCACCGCCGCCGGTACCGTCTCGTCGCCCTTGTCGCGGCGGCCGACCGCCCACACGTCGGACGGCCCGACGGCCACGACGTCGTGCAGCAGGTGGCCGGCGGGGAGTTCCACCTTCTGGAAGGACTCGCCGACCAGCCGCAGGAGGGCCCGATCGTGCCATTTGCCCGCGACCGCCCAGGTGCCGCCGGGCCCGGTCCGCACCTCCACCCTCCGCACACCGGCGGGCAGTGAGACGGGCCGGAACCTCGCCCCGTCGAACCTGGCGACGTACGGCAGGTCGGGCGCGCCGGTGACGAACACGTCGCCGCCGTGCTGCGAGAGGCCGGTCAGCACGCTGAAACCGGGCCAGCCGTCGAGCGGGTACTCGTGCCAGCGGCCGTCCTTCAGGCGGCGGACGACGGGGTTGCCGAGCGTCCAGAAGTACCCGCCGGTCGGCTGCGGAATCGCGACCTTCCCCTGCGCCCCGGCGACCCACACGTCCCCGGGCCCGGCCGCTTCGACGAACTCCAGGGTCCGCCGCGGCCACAGGAACGGCAGCTCGGCCTCCCGCCAGCCGTCCGGCGGCGCGGCCCGGGCGGGCATCGGCACCGCGACGGCGCCGGCCACGAGCACGACCGCCAGCAGGATCCGCGTCACTCCACGCACCGTGACCTCCAAAGCTCCCAGTGTTTTCTGGCAACGTATAGAGGCACGGGACACCGGGCAACCCCTGTGCGACGCAGAAAAACAACAACGTCTGCCAACCGCTCAGTCAGCGATACAGGTGGCTGGGGCAGGCGCTAGCCTGCGGGACTCAGGAGCTCGGTTCCACGGCGAACGATCTCTTTCGGCGGGATGTCCTCCTGCTGGGTGAGGAACGCCCACACGTGCCCGAAGGGATCCCTGATCATGGCCTGCCTGGCTCCATAGAACATATCCGCAGGAGCCTGGAGGGACTCGGCCCCGGCATCGAGCGCCCGCGCGTGGAACGCATCGACGTCCTCAACGAAGACATGCAGGCCGACCGTCGTGCCATGCGCTCGGGCAGGGCTTTGGAAAGGCCCCTCCGCATCGCCCACCATGACGACCGAGCCGCCGATGCTGATCTCGGCGTGCAGGATGCTCCCGTCGGGGCGAGCGATCCGGAAGAGCTCCTGTGCGCCGAAGGCCTCGGCATAGAATGAGATCGCCGCGTCGGCGCCGTCGACCATGATGTGTGCGATGGCGGCATATCCGTAGCGGTCAGGAATGCCGCGAGTGTCGGTATTCATCATGTTGCCCCTGCTCTAGGTGGTTTCTAGCTTCGTTCATCAGCCTGCAGCACCGGCAATGGGCACCGCATCCGTCACCTGACCGGTGCTCACCTGGAAGCGGGCAGAACGCTCGCTGGTGTCACGCCGCGCCGTACTCGTAGGCGGCGCGTACCAGCGGGTGGAGCCGGGGGTCGCGGGCCTCTTCCATGGAGTGCACGACCACGAGGTGGTTCCACCGCGTCTTCCCGATCTGGGTGGTGCGGTACACGGGTGGCTCGTCGACGGGTTCGCGCAGAGCCAGCATGAGCTGCACGGTTCCCTGTGGATTGGCGCCGGTGATGTTGTACAGCCAGATCCAGGCGAACTTGCGTCGCACGCCGAACGAGATCTGCGCCCCGACCGTCATCTCTGACTCGCCCTGCTCTTCGATGAGGTCTCGAAGCGTGCGGAAGATCGCCATGGAGTCGGGTTTGGCGTCAAAGTAGTAGCGCAGTTGTGACTCCAGCACGTCGTCGTCGGGCATGTGCTGTTCTCCCATTTTGTGTGGTTTCGCCTCGGCGCCGAAGGCGCACCGGTGGAAGTCGATCGCGGTAGCCGGCCTCGGTCACCAGGAGCTGGGCAATCCGTAGCTGCATCGCCGCGGCCGGCAGCTCGCGCACCATCCTCTCGGCGGCCACCCCAGCGCGGTCTTCAGGGCGTGCGGTGCCTCCCCAGGCGGAGTAGTGCCTGCATGGCCTCGCGTTCGATCCGGGAAAGATCGCCGAGGATGCCGCCCGCCTGCACGAGACACTGCTCATCACCTGATTCACCGGCTTTGGCGATCAGCGCCGCGACCTCCGTCCACAGCAGGGCCGCCTCGACGTACAGCCCGTGGCCGGTACGCAGATGGCCGCTGTCGAGCAGCTGGCCGCATTCGGCGAGGAAGTCGCGGTAGAGGTTGCGGAACAGGGCGCCGCCGGTGCCGGCCTTCTCCATCAGGAGGGCGGCCTGCGGCAGATCCCGCCGCGGGTCGTCGGTGCGCTGGAGCCAGGTGCGTACCAGCTTGCCGGCCTTCTCGATGCCGCGGTGGCCGAGGTTGGCGATGGGCGGGTTGAGGAAGGCGTCGGCGCAGGCGGTGATGGCGGGAACGATCTGTTCCTGCGGGGAGGGCGGGCTTCCCGCAGTGGTGAGGGTGAACGACCGGTGCCTGGCTGTCATCGGGCCGCGCGCGGCCCTGGCCTGGGCGAGGCCGGTCAGGCTGGTGGACAGCGCTCCGCCTTGCTGTTCGGTGTCCACCACGTACGCGTCGTGGTCGTCATATCCGTACATGGCGACGACATGGCCGCCGAAGTGAACCTTCGAGCTGAAGTAGTCCAGGTAGTAGCTGTCGAGCTGCAATCCGACGGGCCGGCCGGCGTCGATGGAGGCCGCCACGTTCTCCCACGCCTTGCGGGGCGAGGTGGTCTCCTGGACCAGGAGCTCCAGCTGGAGTGTGGCGGCCAGGTTTCTGGTGAGCTCGAACGGCTTGACCCGTCCTCCGAGGAACGGAAAGCCCAGGTTCTTGCTGTCCCAGTAGATGAACGACAGGCCGGAGCCGAGGCCGAAAAGCATGGGCTCGGACAGATCGAGCCCCTGGTGCCGCAGCAGCACCCCCAGCGCCGTCGTCTCGCAGTGCTGCATACCGCGGGCATCGATGTCCACGACCGTGGTCATGCCGACCCCTCCTCGAGGGTGATGATCAACCGGGCCATCGCCATCATGGTGGATTGGGTGCCGGTTGGGTTAGGGCAGGCCGCAGATTGCCTCTGCGGAGCGGGGGCCTTCGCCCTTGCTGTTCTCTGCGGCGACCTGGAATCCGTAGCGCTTGGTCGAGTTGAGTGCGTGAACGCTGAGGCCCTTCTCGCTGGTCGGATATGTGGCGCGCGTCCATGGGCCGGAGGGGAGTTCGCGCCAGTAGACGCGCCACAGCACGTTGGGCTGGTTGTCCTGCCACTCGGCGAAGCATTCGTCGCTGTCCCAGCGGAGTGCCGTCACGTTGGCCGGTGCGTTCAGGTACGCGGTCGCGGAGACCGTCGCCGACCAGGGGCTGGCGTTGCCGTTCCAGGTCATCGCCCTGATCCGGAACTCGTACCGGTGGCCGTGGGCCAGCTGGTTGAAGGGCACGCTCAGACTGTCGGGCGCGAACAGCGGGAAGCCGGTCCAGGCCTCGCCGGCGGTCGCGTCGCGCCACTGGACGTCGTAGGAGTACTTGCCCGCCGGGCTGGGGGCGTTCCACTTCATGGTGATGACGGCGCCGGGGCTCGCCGTGGCCGTCAGCCCGCTCGGTGAGGGGCCGGGCTGGCTGGGGTCGTTGCAGTACGACGGTGGGTTGAGCGTCCAAGGCGAGCCGAGAGGGGCCTTGGTCGGCGCGATGGTGGCGCCCCCGACCGGAGAGGACGGCAACGTGAACTGGATGAAGCGGGGGCGATAGACCGACGCGGTGTAGTAGTTACGGCCCATGCAGGCGCCGTCCTTGTACTGGGAGTTGACGTTGTAGCTGGCCACTACCGTGGAGCCGCTGCTCAGGTGCGGGATGATCCGGTATTCGTACGTCCAGTCGCCCCAGTCCGTCGT
This sequence comes from Actinomadura fulvescens, assembly GCF_039533225.1. NCBI lineage: Bacteria > Bacillati > Actinomycetota > Actinomycetes > Streptosporangiales > Thermomonosporaceae > Actinomadura > Actinomadura fulvescens. The sequence goes on from NZ_BAAATD010000002.1 coordinate 754,732, forward strand.
GGTCTCCGGCGTCATGTGGAGAACCGACTTGCCGGCGCCGGTGAAGCCGGTCGGCGTGCTGGAGTAGTAGGCGACCATGTTGCCTGCCAGGCCGCCTTCCAGACCTTGGGTCAGCAGCACGTACCGGCCGCCGCTGTAGGTGACCGAGAATCCCTCGGCGACACCGTTCATCATCCGCTTGGAATCGGCCTGACTGCTCGACCAGCCAGAGCCGTTCCAGTACTCCCAGGCGGCGGTGAACTGGCCAAGCGGCACCCGGGCGATGTGCAGGTATTTCTGCGGTGAGCCGCTGGTGACGACCGTTTCGGTGCCGTAGATGTACGTGTGGGACGAGGTGCTGTGGAGCGCCGTACCCCACAGCAGGCAGCTGGAGCCGACGTTGGGGCTGGCATCGCATCGTGCCGCCGGGATCGAGACCTTGGTGAACGTGGCGGGGTTCGTGAGCGAGGAGACCGGCATCGCCACCATCTCGACGCCGGTCGGGTAGAAGCCGAACGCGCCGCCGCCGGACGCCTTGAACCGCTGGTAGAACTTGTAGACCGTGCCGCCCACCACCATGTTGTCGCCGCCCCACAGCCAATCGCCGTTGGTCGAAGGCGCCACCATGGTCTTGTCGCCGCCGCTGCCCGCGACCGAGGTCAGCGTGGTGCCGTTCTGGATGACGAGCATGTTGCGCGGCATCACCGTCGTGAACGGCTTGCGCGTGCCGTTGGACTCGACCGTTCCGTACCAGCTGTCGTTGAAGAACCAGACCACGCGGCCGTCGGAAAGCCGCTGCGCCTGCGTCCCGTCACCGCCGCTCCACTGACCTGAGCTGTTGCCGTAGTTCTGGAACAGGGTGTTGAGGCTGCTGTACGGCGTGACCGGCACACCGGCGGCGGCCCGGACCGAAGCCGGCGCGGACCCGTCAGGTTTGGGCGCCGGCTCCAGGACACGACCCGGAGTCGGTACGGGCGCCGGCGGCTTCGCGGGGGAAGCGGCTTCGGCCGGGATCGCAGAGAAGGTGACGGTCGCGACTACCGCGCACAGGAACCCGGCCCACCGACCGGAACGTGCCCTGGGGAACATGAGGCTCTCTCCGGGATCGGGGGGCGGCGTGATGATCGCTGAGATGCTACTGCGATCCCTTGGCCGGTTTTGTCGCCTTCGTCATCGATAAACGATGGCAACGTCGTGGCTCTGCGATCTTGACATCAACCGAAGCCTGAGGATCTGCCCCGGTAGAGGTCGTGAACGGCCTCGGGCGTCGGCGGCGGCCAGGACGTCCATCAAGCACCGGGCGGGAAAACGTCGAGGCCCAGGGCGCCGAAGTAGCCCTGAGTGGCGAAGCGCACGACCGCCTCGGCCATCTGGCGGGCGGGCAGGGGGCGATCGTGCTCCAGCCACCACGTGATCGCGCCGAGGGTCAGGCCGGCGGCCAGCACCAGCTCAAGCTGCCCGGCGTCCGCTGAGATGTCATCGCGGACGCCGTGGAGCCGGTCGCGGGCCAGCTCCACGCAGCGTTCCCGCAACCGCGCCGCGAACCAGGGGTCTCCGCGCCGCCCGAGCAGCGCCGCGTACAGCCGGTGATGCCGATCCACATGATCGAACAACTGCGCCCAGCCGGCGATCCGGTCCTGCACCGACAGGCGGCCGGCCGGACCCAGCCCGGAGGGCAGCTCGGAGATGACGTCCTGGAAGATCTCCTCCACCAGCGCGTACTTGTCCTGGTAGTAGCGGTAGAACGTCGCGCGGTTGATGAGGGCGCGGCCGGCGATGTCGCCCACGGTGACATCGCCGAAGCCCTTCTCCTCCACCAGCTCGATGAACGCCTGGCGGATGAGCCGGCGGGTGCGCGCCCGCTGAAGCCCGCCCTCGCGATGCGACATTCACCCTCCCGTGTCGCCTCCCGCAACATCTCCGCCCAGTTGCGGGTGGCAGGCGGGCGATCGGCGGCCCGACGCTGGATCGGGCAACGGCCGATCGATACAGGAGAGCTTTCATGGCCACCGACAGCATTATGACGATCAACCGGCTCGGATTCGCCGACAGCGAGATGCAGGACTTCGCCTATCTGCGCACCCTCGCCTACGCCGACTTCGAGGCCGCCTCCGCCGGCGAGGTCGTGCACGTCGCCCGGAAGATCGCCCGACAGGGCGGGGGACGCGAGGCATTCGTCGAAGCCTGGACGCAGCAGGGCCGCCTCGCGGCCGGCATGGCCGATGACGCGCTGGCCGCCCGTCGTCCACGTACGGCACGTACGTTCCTGCATCGCGCTTACAACTACCTGCGCACCGCCGAGTTCTACTTCGATCGCCACCAGACCGAAGAGTTCACCGCCCTCTACGACGAGAGCGTCTCCCACTTCGACCGGGCGCTGCGGCTGCTCGACACCCCCGCCGAACGCATCGCCATCCCGTACCAGGACGGCGTTGACCTGCCCGGCTACTTCTTCGCCGCCGACGACTCGGGCACGCCGCGTCCCACCGTCATCATCTCCGGCGGCGGCGACGGCCACGGCGAAGAGCTGTACTTCCTGGCCGGTGTCCCGTACGCGCTGGCCCGCGGGCTCAACGTCGTGCTGTTCCACGGTCCGGGCCAGCGCGGCGTGCTGCACCACCACCCCGCCCAGGTCTTCCGGGCCGACTCCGAGGTGCCGTTCGCAGCCGTGCTGGACTACGCGGCCGCCCGGCCTGAGGTACGGGCCGACGCGCTGGCGCTGTACGGGCTGAGCTTCGGCGGCTACCTCGCCCCCCGCGCCGCCGCCTGCGACACGCGCGTCGCCGCCCTGGTGGCCAACGCGCCGATCACCGACTTCCACGCCCTGATCTTCGATGCGCTCGCCTCGGCACTGCCCGTCCCGGCGTCCAGCGACGCCCCCGCCGCATTCTGGAACGACCTCTACCAGCAGGTAGGCGGCACCGACTGGGCCCTGCACGCCACCATGGACAACTACATGCTCTGGACCACCGGGGCCCAGAGCTTCGCCGACTTCCACCGGCTCGCCCGATCCTTCGCCCTCGACGGACTGGTGCCCCAGATCACCTGCCCCACGCTGACCCTGTCCTCCGACGGCGAGAACGCCGTCGCCCGCCGCCAGGCCCGCCGGTTCCACGAGCAACTCACCGTCCCGGCCAAGGCGTTCCACCGCCTGGCGACCGAACACGGCGCCGACAGCCACTGCGGGCTCAGCAATATCGCCCTGACGTCCGCGCTGGTCTACGACTGGCTCACCGACGTTCTGGCCTAGACGTCACACCACCCCGGCCCCGTCCGTCCCGCACGTCCTCGCCGAACTCCTGATGAGTGACCGAGATGTGCGGACTTTCCACGAGGTGGGCGCAACTGGTGTCGCCGAGCGCCCGTTCGACCTCGTTCGGCGCGGGCCGCTCATGGCCGCTCGCGCAGCCATTTCACGACCTCTTGCGCGTGGGTGTCCGGCGGGAAGATCGGGTAGAACGCGTGCTCGATCGTCGCGCCGCGCATGACCAGGGTGATCCTCTTGTAGAGCGTTGTGCCGTTCGCCTCGAACGTCGGCAGGTCCAGGGTCCGGCTCAGGTAGTGGTCGGGATCCGACAGCAGCGGGTAGGGCAGGTGCAGCCGCCGCACGAGCGCCTGCTGATACTCCGCGCGGTCGGACGACAGCGCGATGACCCGGTCGATGCCGCACTCGCGCAGCTCGGCGAGGTTGTCGCGGAAACTGCACGCCTCCTGGCTGCATCCGCGCGCGCCGGGAATCTCATTCCATCCCTGCGGGATGTCGGCCGCCGGGTCGCCCGTGAGCGGGTAGACGAACAGGATCCACCGTCCGGCGCAGGCCGCGTCGAGGCGGATCTGGGAGCCGTCGGTCGCGACGAACGTCAGCGGCGGCAGCTGCCGGCCGGGCAGGTGATCGGCGGCTCCGTCGTCGGCCGGTGCGGGCAGGTTGTCCGGTAGCGGGTCGGCTGGGGGCAGCACAGGGTCCTCCTGGTCGTCGGTCATGGGTCGGCCGGCCGCGGCGCGCAACTGCTGGGCCAGCTGTTGGCGTGTGTGGGCGAGGCGGGCGATCAGGCGGTCGAGTGCGCGGATCTTCTGGTTGTAGGCCGCCAGCGACTCCGGGCAGTCGTCACCGCTGTCGTGCCCACCGCGCAGGCAGTCCAGGAACGGTCTGGTCTCCTTGGGGGTGAGCCCGATCGCCGTCAGGCTGCGGATTTCGGCCGCGAGCCGGACGTCGGTCGGTGAGTACTCCCGGTAGCCGTTGGCCAGACGGCTGGGCGTGAGCAGCCCGGCCGCCTCGTAGTACCGCAAGGCCTTCCTCGTGACACCTGCGGCCCTGGCCGCCTCACTAGCCCGCATGTTCGCTCCATCGCACGCGACCGACCGTAAACCCGGCCCCGCGGGGCCAGGTCAACACCGCATCGTAGGAGCTGTCCCAACCCGCCCCTGACCTGCAAGCTCGACGCTCCGCCGCGCGCGATCGCGGCCCGGGCGACTACCCGCGACGATGGTGGCCAGTGGCGAGGGCGAGTGCCGCGCCCACGGTGCCGGGCAACGTGTCGCAGACGGGGACGCCGTGGCGTCGGGCGACGTAGATCAGGTAGCGGTTGCGCTCGGGGTCGGGGCAGTCGGGCGGGCAGCCGAGGACGGCGCGGCCGGTGGTGACGTCGAGGCCGAACTCGACGTTGGTGGTGAAGCCCGGCATGGTGCGCAGGTCGCGCGGGATCCAGAACAGGATCACCGAGGCCGCGCCGCGGGCCTCGGTCTCCCAGTCGACCTGGTCGTCGTAGTGCGCGGCGCGGATGCCGTCCCGGGATTCGGGGGTGAGCACGGTCAGCGGTTCGGGCCCGGTCCACTGGGCGGCCAGGGCCTCGATGGCGGCGGGCCGCCAGGACGGGACTTCGCCGTGGCGCGGGGTGGGGCCGGCCAGGAACACGCTGGGCCCGCCCGGGGGGATGGGCTGGCGGGCCCAGACGATGGTCAAGGGGCCGGTCATCGGGCGCCTCCGGAGGTTCGAGCGGGGTGCTGGGGGGTCCAGGGCAGCGGCAGGCCGTCGCCGTGCTGGCGGGGAACCACGTGCAGGTGCAGGTGGCGGATTGTCTGGGTCGCGGCGGCGCCTCGGCTGGTGATGACGTTCGCGGCGTCCAGCTCGCCGGCGAGCTGGGCGGCGGCCGCCATGGTGCGGGCGGAGACGTCCGGATCGACGCCGACGTCGCTGACGTGGGTGTGCGGGATGACCAGCACGTGCCCGGGAGTGACGGGGTGGCGCGGCCGGATCGCGATGATCTCGGGCCACTCACGGACGACCGAGGCCGGTGCGCGCCCGGCGATGATCTCGCAGAACACGCATTTCGCCTGTTCAGGGGCGGCGGGTGGAGCGTCGTGGATGATGTCCACGGGTCTTCCTTCCTGGTTTGCAGGTCGATGGATTCGGGCGGTGTTGGCGTACCTCCCGGGGCCCGCCGGCCATCTGCTGGTCTTCAGCTTCTCCTGGTTCGGCTCGCTGGTGGCGTGGTCGCGGCGGCCGAGAAAGGACCTCCTGGCCCGCCGCACGACGGGCACGAGCAGGCGACCAAAGCCTGATCGGTGGCATGTCCGGCTATCGGCCGTTGACCTTGGCGTCGATGTCGAGCGTGAGGGTCAGAGCGTCCAGCGCACTGGCCGGGCCGATCTGGTTGTCGGCCTCGCCGCGCAGCACGGCCAGCACGTGGTCGATCATCGCGGTGTACTGGTCGGCGGGCGGCAGCTCCAGTTCGCGGGCGCCGTCGGCGGTGTAGGCGGTGACGCCGCCGGTCGGCTTGCCGTCGAAGCCCATCGCCGAGGAAGCGTCCAGCACGCCGTTCTCGAACGAGGCCGTGTAGCCGCCCCGCGCACCCCAGGACATCGGCATCAGCGACGAGACCGAGTCGCGGGCGAAAGCGCCGTCGAAGCTCAGCACCGCGTCGATCGCGGCCGAGTCGTCGTCGCGGGCCACGGTGGTGACGTTGACCTGGTCGGGCATGCCGAGGGTGCGCGCGACGATGTCCATGTCGCTGTGCATGGCCTCCAGCGGCAGCGTCTTCAGGCCGAGCGAGGCGCCCGGCCACAGGTGGGCGGTCTGGTTCCACATGACCAGCTGTTCCAGGCGGCCGTAGGTGCCGTCGCGGACGGCGTCCACCAGCGCCTGGCTGCTCGGGATGAACCGTTCGAACATGTCCACGAACACCTGCCGGTCTGAGCGCTCGGCGGCCTGCACCACGCGGCGGGCGTCGTCGAGGTTGTCCGCGAGCGGAAGCTCCACCAGCGCGTGCTTGCCCGCCTCCAGCGCCCGCAGCACGTACGGCGCGTGCAGCTTGATCGGCAGGCAGATGTCGACCAGGTCGAAGTCGCCCTCGAAGGCGGTATCGGTGTCGGTGGAGGCGGCGAACCCGAACTTGCCGGCCGTCTGGGCGGTCTTGTCCGGGTCGCGGCCGAACATCACCACCTCGACGTCGTCCCGGGCGGCGTAGACGGCGGCGTGCGCCTGGCCGAAGTTGGTCCCCAGCAGAGCGATCTTCATGTCTTCTCCAGCTCGTTCGTTGCGCGGCGGAGTCGTCGTGGCCACACTTTGGCGTTGTTGGCGGGCTCAGGCGTTCTGGACGGGCATGGCGCCCAGGCCGAACCGGTTGCCGCGCGGGTCGGTGAGCCGGGCGAAGACGGTGACGTCGGGGATCCCCGGCGCCATGACGCGGGTGTAGGTGGCCCCGCCCACCGAGGAGTCCGGGGCGGCCGCGAAACTCCACCCCAGCAGGTCGCCATAGAAGGCCTTCACCGCCTCGGCGTCGGCGGTGCTGATCTCGAACCAGACGACGTTGCCCGGGTCCATGAAGCCCCATCGAAGGCCCCGGCCGCACGTCCTGGGGGAGGTCAGGTGGTCTTGGGGGTGGCTCGGTCGATGATGGGGGAGAGGTCGAGGCCGGGTGGGAGGGTGCCGTAGGCGTGGCCCCAGTCACCGGCCAGGCGGGTGGCGCAGAACGCTTCGGCGACGGCGGGGTGGCCGTGGCGGATCAGGAGTGATGCCTGGAGGGTGACGGCCAGGTGCTCGACGACCCGGCGGGCTCGGTGTTCGATCGTTTCCAGGTCGGTCAGGGAGTCCTTGGCCGCCTGGACGGCGGCGTCCAGGCGGGGGTCCGCGCCGGTGGCCTGGTCGAGTTCGGCGAAGAAGGCATCGACTGTCTGGGGCTCCTTCGCCATGGCGCGAAGGGTGTCGAGGGCGGCGACATTGCCCGAACCCTCCCAGATGCCATTCAAGGGAGATTCGCGGAAGAGGCGGGGCATGCCGGACTCTTCCACGTAGCCGTTGCCGCCCAGGCATTCGAGGGCTTCGGCGGCGTGGGCGGGCCAGCGTTTGCAGACCCAGTACTTGGTGACCGCCAGGCCCAGGCGCTTGAAGGCCGTCTCCGCCTCGTCGCCGCGTACGGAGCGGTCGGTGGCGCCCGCCAGGCGCATCATGACGGTGGTGGCGGCCTCGGACTCGATGGCGAGGTCGGCGAGGACGTTGCGCATGAGCGGCTGGTCGACGAGGTACCTGCCGAACGCCTGGCGGTGGGTGGCGTGGTGCGTCGCGATGACGAGGCCGTGGCGCATCCCGGCGGCGGCGCCGATCACGCAGTCGAGACGGGTCATGTTGACCATCTCGATGATGGTGCGGACGCCGCGGCCCTCGTCGCCCACGCGGTAGGCGACGGCGTTCTCGTACTCGATCTCGGACGAGGCGTTGGAGTGGTTGCCGAGCTTGTCCTTCAGGCGCATCAGCCGGAGCGGGTTGAGGGTGCCGTCGGGCAGGACGCGGGGGACGAGGAAGCAGGTCAGGCCGTTGGACGTCTGGGCGAGGGTCAGGAAGACGTCGCACATGGGCGCGCTCGTGAACCACTTGTGGCCGACGAGACGGTAGGTGCCGTCGGAGGTGGGGGTGGCCTGGGTCGTGTTGGCGCGGACGTCGCTGCCGCCCTGCTTCTCGGTCATCGACATGCCCGCGAGAAGGGCGGTCTTGGTGAGAGGCGCGCGGAGGCCCGGGTCGTAGGCCTGCGTGGTGAGGAGAGGTTCGTACTGGGCGGCCAGGTCGGGGTTCTGGCGGAGCGCCGGTACGGCCGCGTACGTCATCGAGATGGGGCAGCCGTGGCCGGCGTCTACCCGCCAGGCGTAGAACTTGGCGGCGCGTGCGACATGGGCGCCGGGGCGGGAGGACGCCCAGGGCGCGCCGTGCAGACCATGGGTGACGGCCACGTTCATCAGCTCGTGCCAGGCCGGGTGGAACTCGACCTCGTCGATGCGGTGCCCGTAACGGTCGTGGGTGCGCAGGACGGGCTTGTGCTCGTTGGCCAGGCGGCCCCATTCCTGGGCTTCGTGGGTGCCGGCGAGGCGGCCGAGCTCGTGGACCTCCGCCGCCGCCCAGCCCGCGCCCTCGCGCTGGAGGGCGTCCAGGAGCGCGGGTTCGTCCGCGACGTCATAGTCGACGAGCGGGGGAACCTGGTTGAACACCTCGTGCGTCATGGCATCGCATCTTACAGATTCTTATCAGCTGAGGGAAAAGTGTAGCGCCGAGGGGATACGGAGCATCCTCCTGAAGACCCGGGGTGATCTCGTTCGCGGGTCGGATTGCCCGGCCATGCGGGGGGCATACCTTCGAAGTCATGAGTCAGCCCAGTCCGCAGCCGGGAAAACCGTCCCGGCTCACCTCGCAGGGTCCGGCGGATCCCGCGACGGCACGCCCTCGCGTCGCGCCCGAGTCCGTGCGTGCCTCCGACGCCGAACGCGAGGCGGTGGTCGAGCGGTTGCGGGTGGCCTCGGTGGAGGGACGGCTGACGTTCGAGGAGCTGACGGCGCGGACAGAGGCCGCCTACACGGCCGTGACCAGGGGAGACCTGGAGACGATCACCGCGGATCTGCCCGGCATGGGGGCGCCGGGCGCCGCGCCCGCGCCGCTGCAGGTCCAGCGCCGGTTCAGCGCGGTGATGGGCGACTGCAAGGAGCGGATCTCGGGGCGCATCGACGCCGAGCTCACCGCGCTCGCGGTGATGGGCGACGTGGTGCTCGACCTGCGCGGCGCGCAGGTCCCGACGGGCGAGGTCACCGTCGTGGCCACCGCGGTGATGGGCGACGTGAAGGTCATCGTGCCGGACGGGGTGATGGTCGACCTGAGCGGCTACGCGTTCATGGGTGATCGCAAGGTGCAGGTGCGCGAGGCGGCGCCGGGGCCGCGGGTGCCGGTGGTCCGGGTCCGGGCTCAGGCGATCATGGGCGATGTGAAGATCGTGGACGACGAGCACAACGCGCCCGTGCGGCGGGCCCTCGCGAACTGGTGGGAAGGTCGCAAGGACCCGCACAAGTAGTCCCTCAGTGCGAGGACCTGCGGTTGTAGGCGGTACGCGCGCCGAGCCAGGCGGTGTAGACGGCGGTGCCCACCAGCCCGGCCTTGCGGGTCTTCTGGGTGGTCAGGGCGAGGCCGAGGGCGACCTCGGTGGCGCCGTTTCGCTTGATCCACGCGTCGGTGTCGTTCGGGAACGCCAGCTTGGAGACGGGCTTGAACGCCTTCGGAGCGGCGAAGTGAGCGGCGCCGGTGGCGGCCAGGGCGATTCCGGCGGTACGAAGAAGGGCCATGGAAGGTTTCCTTTCAGCTGCTGAATACCAGGCGCACGATGGCAGTAGGCGGGGCCTGTTAGTTGGGTGGGGGCTGCGGGATGGCGTACTCGTAGTCGTCCAGGTCAAAGCTTCGGCTTCGCCGCCAAACGTACAAGCCTGACTGCGGCCGGACGTACGGGGTGTCGCCGTGCCGGTCGAAGTAGTAGGAGTTGGAGCGCGCGCAGCTCGGCTGGGCGAGGATCGTGCCCTTCATCCGGCGGCGCATGTCGGCGGTGAACGCGTCGTGCGGGCGGCGCTTGACGACGATGCGCACCGCCCGGCGCCGCCGCGCCTCGGCGATGCAGCGGACGATGTGCGTGCCGCCGGCCTCGATGATGGAGAACCACGACGCCCCGGTGACCGTGTACGGGCCGTTCATCAGCCAGAAGTTGGGCGCCTGCGGCGCGGCGACGCCCTCGTAGGTCTGGTACCGGTTCTCGTCCCAGTACGCGCCCAGCTCCACGCCGCCCAGGCCGACCACCGGGAACGCCGGCATCGCCCCCAGCTCCAGGATCTTGAACCCGGTCGCCAGCACCAGCGTGTCGATCTTCCGTTCGGTGCCGTCGGCGGTGACGATCCCGTTCTCGGTGATCCGCTCGATCCCGCTGGTGACGAGCTCGACGTTGTCGCGCAGGAACGTGGGGAAGTAGCGGTTGGAGAACGACGGCCGCTTGCAGCCGAAGCCGTACTCGGGGGTCAGCCGGCGCCGCAGCCGTCGATCCGGCACCTGGCGGCGCAGGTGGGCGCGGCAGACGGCCTCGGTCGCGCGGACGAGGAACGGCACCTTGCTGTAGTGCACGATGCCCAGCACCATGATGATCTCGGAGGCGACCGTGGTGAGGAAGCGGACGAGCCGCTGCACCGGGGGCGCCGCGCGGAACAGCGCCCGCACCGCGGGCGGGATGGCGAAGTCGACCTTCGGCAGCACCCAGATCGGCGTGCGCTGGTAGACGTCGAGCCGTTCGGCCACCGCCGCGATCTCGGGGATCACCTGCAGGCCGGACGCGCCGGTGCCGATGACGGCGACGCGCTCGCCGCGCAGGTCGTGGTCGTGGTCCCAGCGGGCGGTGTGGATCACCTTCCCGGTGAACGCGGCGATGCCGGGGATGTCCGGGTTCTTGGGCTGGTCCAGCGGCCCCACGGCGGCCACCAGGAACCTCGCGGTGAACACGCCCTGACCGGTGTGCACGCGCCACAGGTCGGCGTCCTCGTCGAAGACGGCCTTCTCGACCTTGGTGCCGAGGCGCAGATGCGGCCGCAGCCGGTACTTGTCGGCGCAGTGCTCGGCGTACGCGCGCACCTCCGCGCCGGGCGCGAACGAACGCGACCAGGACGGGTTGGGCTCGAACGAGTAGCAGTAGGTGGCGGAGGGGATGTCCACGGCCACGCCTGGATAGGTGTTGTGCCGCCACACGCCGCCGACGCTCGGTGCCGCGTCCACGATCACGAAGTCGCGGACGCCCTTCTGCCGCAACCTGATGCCGACGCACAGGCCGGAGAACCCGGCGCCGACGACGGCCACCTCGTGGTCCGGTTCCACCGTTCGCTCCTCTGCCGGCCCTGAATCGAGATACCGAAGGTATTTGGCATTTGGACGAGATGTCAATATGCACCAATATAAGACGTCAGCCGCATGAGATACCTTGGGTATCTGGATTCTGACGACTTCCGGGATGGCGGAATGGTGCGACTGACCAGGGTGGAGAGCCAGGCGCGCACGCGCGAGCTGCTGATCGCCACGGCCCGGCAGCTCTTCCTGCGTGACGGTTATCACGCCACCTCGCTGGAGAAGGTCGCGGAGGCCGCGGGCTTTTCCAAGGGCGCCGTCTACTCCAATTTCGGCACCAAGGACGAGCTCTGCCAGACCGTCATCGACGCCGTCCGCGCCGAACAGGTCCACGCCATCATGGAGGCCTTCCGCGGCGACGGCTCCGACGAGGACCGCCTCGCCGTGTTCGACGCCTGGGCGGAACGCACGATCGGCGATCCGGGCTGGACCCTTCTGGAGGCCGAGTTCGCCATCCACGCCACGCGCCGCGACCCGGCGCTCCGCGACAAGGTCGCCGGCGGCGGCCGCGCCTGGGTCGGCGCCCTGCGCATGGTGCTGGAGGAGGAGGCCCGCCGCCGCGATCTCACGCTGCCCCTCCCGGCGGGCGAGCTGGCCGACACCCTGCTCAGCCTCGGCATAGGCCTGGGCCTCCGCCGCGCCGTCGATCCGTCCCTGTCACCGCACGCGCTGACCGACCTGATCCGCCTGCTCCTCGACCTCGACCTCGACCTCGACCCCGCTCCCCGGCCACCCGCCCCCCGGTGACCGGCGTCCACCCGCCCCCCCGGTGACCGGCCCGCTCGCCCGTCATCCGCGGCCCGGGACGCGGGCGATCGGCGAGTGCCGTGGGGCCTTGGCTTGGCGCTAGTCTCCTGGCGACCCTGTCCGCCGCCGACGCCTGATCGCCCCGATCGGCCACGGAACGCGGGCAACCGTTCTGGATCTCCAGTCGGTAGTAGGGACAGGGGTGTCTGGGGAGGCGGGGTCCATGCGGGATCGGGAGGACTTCACCGCGTACGTCGCGGAGCGGTCACCGAGGTTGCTGAGAACTGCGTTCCTGCTCTGCCGTGACTGGGCCCTCGCCGAGGACCTGCTGCAGACCTCGCTGTCGAAGGTGTGGAGTGCCTGGGGGCGGATCGGCGGCGACCCGGACCCCTACGTCTACCGCGTGCTGGTCAACACGCACGCGTCCTGGTGGAAACGCCGCTGGCGGGGGGAGATCCCCTCCGCGGAACCGCCGGACGCGGCCGACCCTGCCGATCCGATGGGCGCGGCCGACGAACGCGCGGCCATCTGGGCGGCGCTGGGGCGGTTGCCGCCGCGGCAACGGTCCGTGGTGGTCCTGCGCTTCTTCGAGGACCTCTCGGAGGCGGCGGTCGCCGACATCCTGAACTGCTCGGTCGGCACCGTGAAGAGCCAGACCAGCAAGGCGCTGGCCAAGTTGCGCGTCGATCCCGAGATCGTCTCGCCGATCCCCGTGGAGGGACTGTCATGACGCGTTCCATCAACGACCTCCGCGCGATCCTCGACCACGAGAGCGAGGGGGCGCCGCGCAACGCCGACCGGATGGCCCAGGTGCACAGGCGCATCCTCCGCAGACGCCGGCGCCGGGTCACGACGGGGGCGGCGCTCGGCGTGACGGCGGCGGCGCTGGCGGTCGGCGGCGTCTACGTCCTGCCGGGCACCGGACAGGAGCCGACGCAGGCGCTGGAGGCACCGCACCGCCCGTCGCATCCGGGCGACGGCCGGCCGCCGCCGGCCGCCTACCAGGGCATGACGCGCATCGCGATGAAGAGCTTCACCGAGACGGGCAAGATGATGCGCGTGGAGTTCACCCCGGTCGGGCCCGACACCGCGTACATCATCCAGTGCCGGCCGGGCTACGAGGTGATCGAGCAGACCGACGGGGACGGCGGCTACGGCTCGTTCGGTGACTGTGAGAGCGAGCCGCCCGAGTCCGTCGACAGCTCCGACCTGCACCCCGCCACCCTCAAGGAGGGCGAGCGGCACGTCCTGGAGGTGGTCGTGCTGCCCAAGGGGACGGTCAAGAGCAACGTGATCGAGTACATGGACGAGGGCGAGTCGGCCACCGTCGGCGGCAGCGGTCAGGTCAGCCTCACCGACTACCTCGCCAGCCACAGGCCCGGGACGAGCCCGTGGACCGTGGCCGTCTACAGCGGCACCTGCGCGGGCGACTGCTGAACCGGCGTCAGACCGCGGCGGCCCTGCGCACCTCGGCGCGGACCTCGTCGTAGCGGTGCAGGACGAGGTCGGCCAGCTCGGGCGCCGCGCCGAGCACCGGCGAGACGGCCGCGGCCCCGGCGGCCAGCGACTCGCGCCGTACCTTGTCGGCGAAGTGACCGGGCGCGAGGAAGTAGGACGCCACCACGACGCGCGGCGCGCCCGCGTCGAGCAGCGCGGACACCGCGCCGGCGGGGGTGGGCCGCGCCGCGGAGGCGAACGCGGGGACCACGCCGCGCCAGCCGCGGGCGCGCCACTCGCGCGCCATGCCCCAGATCGTCGCGTTGGCCGCCGGGTCACTCGACCCGGCCGACACCAGCACGACGGCCGTGCCTGGGTCGCCGATCTCCACGCCCGCCTCGGTGAGCCGCCGTTCCAGCGCGGCCATCAGCAGCGGATGCGGTCCGAGCGTGCCCGCGGTGCGCAGCGCCAGCCTGGGACGCAGCGTGCGGACCTCGTTCAGAACCCCCGGGATGTCGGACTTGCTGTGGTAGGCGGCGGTCAGCAGCAGCGGCAGCACGATCGCCTCGTCGGCGCCGCGCTGCGCGAGGCCGTCCAGAACGCCTACCGGGCTCGGCGGCGCGTGGTCCAGGAAGGACGTCAGCACCGGCAGGCCGGGACGGCGCGCCCGGACGGCCGTCAGCAGTTCCGCGACGGTCGCGGCGGCACGCGGGTCCTTGCTCCCGTGCGCGACCGCGACCATCGGCGGGGCGGCAGACAATGACACGGCCACGGGCGACGACGCGGGCATGGGCGAACGCACGGTCGCCGGCGAACGCATGGTCGCCGGCGAACGCAGGGTCACAGGCGTAGGCGGCGTCACAGGTGTATGCCGCATTCGGTCTTTCCCATCCCCGCCCAGCGTCCGCTGCGCGGGTCCTCGCCCGGGGCGACGGGACGGGTGCAGGGCTCGCAGCCGATCGACGGGTAGCCGTCGTAGTGCAGCGGGTTGACCAGCACCCCGTTGTCCTCGATGTAGTCGTCCATCTGCTGCTGGGTCCAGCCGAGGATCGGGTTGACCTTGACCATCCCGCGCTTGCGGTCCCACTCGACCACGCGGCGGTTGCGGCGGCTGGCGGTCTCCTCGCGGCGGATGCCGCTGAACCAGGCCATGTAGCCCTCCAGCGCCTTGCCCAGCGGCTCCACCTTGCGCAGGTGGCAGCACAGGTCCGGGTTGCGGCCGTTGAGGCGGGGGCCGAGCGCGGCCTCCTGCTCCTCGACCGTGCGAGTGGGCGTCACGTTGATGACGTTGACGGGATAGACGGCCTCCACCGCGTCGCGGGTGCCGATGGTCTCGGCGAAGTGGTAGCCGGTGTCGACGAACAGCACGTCGATCCCCGGCTTCACCTTCGACACCAGATGGATCAGCGCGGCGTCGGACATGGAGGAGGTCAGACAGATGCGGTCTCCGAAGGTCGCCGCCGCCCACCGGATCACCTCGAGGGTCGGGGCACCCTCCAGCGCGGTCGCGGCGGACTCGACGATGTCCTCAAGGTCGAGTGTCGGTCTGTCAGTCTCCAGCAGAGTCACCGGGGAATCTCCTTGTGCGTCTGGGGGGCTCCAACACCGAGGAACTTGAGCCTGAAGGCGCGGACGCAGTCCCGGCAGAACCAGGTCCCGTCCTCCGCGTAGGGCTCCAGGTGCTCTTCTCCGCAGTACGGGCAGTAGAACGGCGCGGCACGTTCGCTCATTTCCGGCTGTCCGTTACTTGAGATCGGCGTCGTCGGCGCGCTGCACCCAGGCGGCGAAGGTCTCGCCCTCCGTGCGCTGCGCGTCGAAGTTGCGCACGACCCGCTCGACGTAGTCGGTCAGCCCGGCCGAGGTGGTCTTCAGCCCGCGGACCTTCTTGCCGAACGAGGCGCCGAGCTGCCCGCCGAGGTGGATCTGGAAGCCCTCGACCTGGTCGCCGTTGTCGTCGACGACCAGCTGGCCCTTGAGCCCGATGTCGGCGACCTGGATGCGGGCGCACGCGTTGGGGCAGCCGTTGACGTTGATGGTCAGCGGCTGGTCGAAGTCCGGAAGCCGCTTCTCCAGCTCGTCCATGAGGTCCATCGCGCGCTGCTTGGTCTCGACGATCGCGAGCTTGCAGTACTCGATGCCGGTGCAGGCCATGGTCTGGCGGCGGAACGTGGACGGCTTCACCTGCAGGTCGTGCTCGGCCAGCGCGGCGGAGAGCGCCTCGACGTTGGCCTCGGGCACGTCCAGGATGACCATCTTCTGCTCGACCGTGGTGGCCACCCGGCCCGAGCCGTAGCGCTCGGCCAGATCGGCGATCGCGCTGAGCAGCGGGCCGTTCACCCGGCCGACCTTGGGCGCGAAGCCGACGTAGAAGTCGCCGTCCTTCTGCGGGTGGACGCCCACGTGATCACGCTGGCGGACGGGTGGCGCCGGGTCGGGGCCGTCGGGCAGCGCGTATCCGAGGTACTCCTTCTCCAGCACCTCGCGGAACTTCTCCGCGCCCCAGTCGTTCACCAGGAACTTGATCCGCGCGCGGTGCCGCAGCCGCCGGTAGCCGTAGTCACGGAAGATCGAGATGATGCCCTTCCACGCCTCGTGCGCCTGCTCGGGCTTGACGAAGACCCCGAGGCTCTTGGCGAACATCGGGTTGGTGGACAGGCCGCCGCCGACGTAGACCTGGTAGCCGGCCTCGCCCTCGTCGTTGACCGTGCCGACCAGCGCCACGTCGTTGATCTCGTGGACGGTGCAGTGCGCGGCGCAGCCCGAGACCGCGGTCTTGAACTTGCGCGGCAGGTTGGAGAACTCCGGCGAGCCGATGTAGAGGTCGTGGATCTGGCCGATCTGCGGGCGGCCGTCGAGCACCTCGTCGGCGTCGATCCCGGCGAGCGGACAGCCGATGATGACGCGCGGCGTGTCGCCGCAGGCCTCCATGGTGGACAGCCCGACCGACTCCAGCGCCTCCCAGATCGCCGGGACGTCCTCGATCGCGATCCAGTGGTACTGCACGTTCTGCCGGTCGGTGATGTCGGCGGTGCCGCGCGCGTACCTGGTGGAGATGTCGGCGATCACCCGCAGCTGCTCGGCGCTGAGCTGCCCGCCGTCGATGCGCACCCGCATCATGAAGTAGCGGTCGTCGAGCTCCTCGTCGGGCAGGCTGCCGGTCTTGCCGCCGTCGATCCCGGGCTTGCGCTGGGTGTAGAGCCCGAACCAGCGGAACCGGCCGCGCAGGTCGGCCGGGTCGATCGAGTCGAACCCCGCCTTGGAGTAGACGTCGATGATCCGGCGGCGGACGTTGAGCCCGTCGTCGTTCTTCTTGTTCTCTTCGTTCTTGTTGAGAGGTTCGCGGTAGCCGAGGGCCCACTGGCCCTCGCCTCTCTTGCGCTTGGTCGCTGGTGGCACGGTGAGCGTCCAATCCATGTCGTACGGAGGGGACGCGCAGCGCAACGGGACAGCCTCAGGCGGCCGGCTCGACGATGAGCGGGAACGGTTAAAGGTGACGCCGATGCGCCACGCTTCCGTAGATGATCAACGGGTGCGTGGTCGGGGCGTCACAGACAGATCGCGCTGCGGACGCGCAGAAAGTCCACGTGCCGGCGCATTACCAGCAAGGGGTCCGCAGCAGTCATACGTGCATTCTCACCCGGCGTCTTGCGGGCTGTCCAGTTGCGTCCGGCATGCGGACGGGTGAGATCCGTCATCATCCCTGGCGCTTCCAGTTGACCGCGGGCTCGCCGGCCTGGCCCGCCGGGCCGCTCCGGGCGGTCTCCGGCCGGTCCCGCCGCTCCGGCGTGGCCGGACCCTGCCGGTGCTGGCAGGCGCACCACGAACCGCCACGACAGTCGTCGTGGTGGCGTTCCCGGCACGCTTGGCAGATCACCCACTCATTGTCACCGATCGGCGCCGATGCATGCGCCCCGGCGCCCGGTCGCCCGATCTCGGGGCCGTCGTGGGCTCATGCGCGTCAGAGTGGGTATGAGCGGAAAACCGGCCGTGCGACGCGCGGAACGGATCACTGAAATGGGCGATCAGGCATGTTCCGGGCGGGCAACGCTTTACGGTGGGTCGGTGTGACCACCGTTTCGGACACCGCGGACGCCGCCGATGCCGCGGGCGCCGCAGGCGCCAAGGCCGCTATGGCCGCCAAGGGCGCCAAGGGCGCCAAGGGTGCCGAGGCAGCCGAGGCAGCCGAGGGCGCCACGCGCAGTCCGGCGGACGGCTCCGGCTCCGGCTCCGACGCCGGGCCGCGGCCCGGCGTCCACCGGAGGGTGGGCGCCGTCGTCTGGGGTCTCGTCCGCGACACGGCGGTCGCGGCGTTCCGCTACCGGGTGACGGGGCTGGCCGCCGAGGCGGCCTTCTTCGCGCTGCTGTCCCTGCCGCCCCTGGTCATCGGGCTCATCGGCACGATGGGCCACTTCCGCGGCGTGATGGGCTCGGACGCCGTGGCCGAGGTCCGGCTGTGGGTGATCACGCAGGCGCAGACCGTGCTGACGGGACCGGCGGTCGACTCGGTCGTGAAGCCACTGGTCGATGACGTGATCAAGGGAGGCAGCCCGGACATCGTGTCGGTCAGCTTCCTGATCTCGCTCTGGGCGGGGTCGCGGGCGACGAACGTCTATGTCGACACGATCACCATCGCCTACGGACTGTCGGGCGTGCGCGGGGTGATCCGTACCCGGCTGCGCGCGTTCGTGCTCTATCTGGTCGGGCTGCTGGTGATGCTGATCGTCATCCCGCTGCTGGTGGCGGGGCCCACGCTGGTCCGGGAGGCGCTGCCGGAGAGCGCCGGGTTCGTCCAGCTCTTCTACTGGCCGGTCGTGGTGACCCTGTCGATCCTCTTCCTGGCGATGCTCTACCACATGAGCGTGCCGGTGCGGACGTCCTGGTGGCGCGAGGTGCCCGGCGCGGTGGTGGCGCTGATCATGTGGATCATCGGCAGCGTCACGCTCCGGCTCTACCTGGCGGGTTCGCTGGCCGGGGTGTCGGTGTACGGCTCGCTGGCCGCGGCGATCGCGATGCTGGCCTGGCTGTACGTGGCGGCGCTGGCCGTGCTCATCGGGGCCGCCCTGAACGCCGAGATCGACCGGCGGTGGCCCAGCGCGGGCACCGCGCGGGCCCGCGCCATCCGCGCCGCGGCGGAGACCTCCGAGGAGCAGACGGAGCAGCGCGCCGAATAACGGCCCCGGGTAAAAACTATGCCGAAACCGGCCCTGAAAAGGTCAAACATGTCGTAACCTCGCCTGACATGACCCCCCCTGAGGCCACCTCCCCGGACGAACGCCGGCTCCGTACCGTGACCGGCACGATCTCCGCGTCTGTGATCACCGGGGCGGTACTGCCGCACGAGCATCTCCAGCTCGACCTGCGGTGGCCCGCGCATCCGGCCCAGCTGGACTCCGACCCGGGCCGCTGGCTGGACGAGGAGAAGGCGGTCACCGGCGAGCTCGCGGCCCTGCGCGCCGAGCACGGGCTGAGCCTGGTCATCGACCTCACCTGCGGCGCGATGGGCCGCAACGCGGCCGCGCTGTCGCGGATCAGCGCGGGCTCCCGGGTGGCCGTGGTGGCGGGCACCGGCTTCTTCACCGAACCGTTCCACCCCGCCTTCGTCGCCGAGGCCGACGTCGAGAAGCTCGCCGAGCGCATCCTCGCCGAGGTCGGCTTCGGGATGGACGGCACCAACTCGCTGCCCGGCGTGATCGGTGAGATCGGCACGTGGGGCGAGGCGCCCACCGAGGCCGAGGAGCGCTGCCTGCGCGCCGCCGCCCGCGCCGCCCGCTACTCCGGCCTGCCGGTGGCGACCTACGGCCGCGCCGGCGTCTCCCAGCTGGAGATCCTGACCGGCGCCGGGCTCGACCCGGCCCGGGTGGCGGTCGGCCAGCAGGACCTGGTCGACGAGCTCGCCGCCCACCGCAAGCTCGCCGAGCTGGGCGCCTACGTCTCGTTCGGTTCCCTCGCCCTGGCGGGCGACGACGCCGCGGCGCTGGGCACCCGGGTGCGGGCGGTCATGGAGCTGCTCGAAGCGGGACACGGCGAACGCGTACTGCTCAGCACCGGCATCGCCCGCATGCGGCAGGTCCAGCGGTACGGCGGCACCGGCTACGGCTACCTCTTCGAGACCTTCCTCCCCGCGCTGCGCGCCGCCGGCGCGGACGACGCCACCGTCCGCATGATCACCCACGACAACCCCCTCCGCTGGCTCCTCAGCGCCCCCTCCACCTGACCCGTCCCGCCGCCCGTGCGGGGATCTGACCGCTCGTTCGTTTGTCTGATTTGTGGTGAAACGGGGCGAACGCCGGTGAGGGGCAAGATCGCGGCCGAAACTGGGTAGGGCAGGGTTAGGCGCTCTTTCGCGACCCCAGAAGGGGGTGGCGCCCATGCCCAGGAACAGGCCCGTCCGCGACACGGCACCCGGCTCGGAGACCGTGCGGCTGCCGTTCGCCGACCGTGCCGAGGCCGGCCGGGTGCTCGCCGCCCGGCTGGTGCCGCTCGGCCTCGACGATCCGGTGGTGCTCGCGTTGCCGCGCGGCGGCGTGCCCGTCGGGTACGAGGTCGCCCGGCGGTCGTCGGCGCCCCTGGACATCCTGGTGACCCGCAAGATCGGATATCCGCGGCAGCCCGAGCTGGGAGTGGGCGCGATCGCCGAGGGCGGCGAGCCCGTCTTCGACCATGGACTCATGCAACGGCTCGGCCTCGTCGAGGAGGACCTCGACGCCACCGTGGCGGCCGAGCGCGACGAGCTGGCCCGGCGGGTCCGCGCCTACCGGGGCGACCGGCCGCTGCCGCCGGTGGCCGGCCGTGCGGTCGTCATCGTCGACGACGGCCTGGCCACCGGTGGTACCGCGCGTGCCGCGCTCCGGGCCGTACGGGCTAAGGGCCCGTCGCGGCTCGTGCTCGCCGTGCCGGTGGGAGCCGCCGAGACCGTGCGGGCGATGGAGCCCGAGGCGGACGACGTGGTGGTGCTGGCGGCGCCATGGTCGTTCCGCGCGGTCGGGCAGTGGTACCGGACCTTCGACCAGCTCACCGACGCCGACGTCCTGTCGTGGCTGGAACGGGCGTCCGGGAGGCCCGCGTCATGAGCACGCTGCAGGTGCCCGCGGGCGACGTCCGGCTGGAGGCGGAGATCTCCGAGCCCGCGGAGGCTCCCGGCGGCGCCGTGCGCGGCGTGGTCGTCTTCGCGCACGGCAGCGGCAGCGGGCGGCGCAGCCCGCGCAACCGCGAGGTGGCCGCCGCGCTCACCAGGCGGGGCCTCGCCACGTTGCTGTTCGACCTGCTCACGCCCGAAGAGGAGATCGAGGACCTGACCACGTCGCATCTGCGGTTCAACGTGCCGTTGCTGGCCGGGCGGCTCAGCCGGGTGGTGGCGTGGGTGCGGTCGGAGGAGGCCGGCGCGCTCGCCGGGCGGCCCGTGGGGCTCTTCGGGGCCAGCACGGGGGCCGCGGCGGCACTGGTGGCGGCGGCGCAGAGCCCCGAGGACGTGGGCGCCGTGGTCTCCCGGGGCGGCCGTCCCGACCTGGCGGCCCACGCGCTCGGCGCGGTCCGGGCGCCGACCCTGCTGATCGTCGGCGGGCGCGACACCGACGTGCTGGCGCTGAACGAGCAGGCGCTGGAACGGATGGATCCCGCGGGCGGGCACCGCCTCGACGTGGTCCCGGAGGCGGGACATCTGTTCGAGGAACCGGGGGCGCTCCGCGAGGTGGCCCGGCTCAGCGCGGAATGGTTCTGCGCGAATTTGCCGAAATAGCCGCCGGAACGTCATCCGATCCGGTAAAAGCGGGCACGAATGCTTCGACCCGAATGCCGAGTCCTCTCGTGACACAGCTGTGACGCACATGTAACCGGTTACTTCGTGCCGCGAACGAGCCGGGCACGCTACGGGAACGAACCGGGGAGACGAACGGGCAAGGAACCGGGCACGCAAACGGCCCCGCGTGAGCGGGGCCGTGACGTTTGTTCCGGTGGCGTGCCGGGGTGCGCGATGGGAAACCGCGAGGGGACCTTTGCGGCGTGCCTTAGGCGGCGTTGGCGCGACGCATCCGGCGGCGGCGCTCGGAGGCCCGCTCGTCCTCGTTCAGCCCGCCCCACGTGCCGTACTTCTCGGGCCTGGACACCGCGTAGTCCAGGCATTCCGCGCGCACGGGGCAGCCCATACAGATCTGCTTGGCCTTGCGCTCACGAATCTCGCGCTCGGGCTGACGCTCGCCGTCCGGACCGAAGAAGAGCACAAGGTCTTCCCCCCGGCACGCCGCGGCGTCCTGCCAGCCCCAGCTGGGACGAGGGAGGTTTGCCTGCCGACGTACCTGAGCCATGGAACACCCACCTTGGTTGTTTACTGAGCAATTTCGGACATGGACGCTCGATCGCTGCAGAAGCGCCGAAAGGTCCAACGTCTGGAGTTGCCGCTCTGTTCCCCCGCCCGGTTCTCCGGGAACTGGGGTCATGCGGCAGGGAGACCCAACAATGGGGCCTCCGAGAGATTACACGAGGGCTGCCTCGTTGAGAAGGGTGAGGTCCCTAACAATGTAGGTTCCGACGTTCTCTTGGCAGTCCGGGCCGCAGGGATGCGCCGCCACCGTGCTCTCGACGATCACCCGGTAACGGCTCCCCTGTACTTGAACAACCGCTTCGTAGGGATCTGTTCCCGTCAGCGACACCACGCCGACCTCGTCCACTCCAAGCGCCCCTACCTGGGCACGGACGAAGTGTTCCGCGGCCTGCGCGGGCTCCGGCAGCCCGGCCCGGCCACGGAGCCGGTCCAGGACGACCGCGCCCTGGAAATAGGCCTCCACGGCCTGCGCGGCCTCGGTTCCACCGAGGTCGCCGTAGTAGATCCCATGTGGAAGACATACAAGGTTCGCCGCGTAGCGGTCACCGCCCACATGGGTCGTTTCCCATACATGGGGGTCGAAACGCGCCGTGAGATCCCGGGCCAGCGGGGCACCCGTCCGGGCGCAGCAGGCGTTCCGCCGCCCGTGGGTGCAGACCAGCAGCACCGGATCGGAGTGGACCTCGCCGAACCGGGGCCGGCGGCCCGCGGCCACGGCCGCCAGATCGAGCTCGCCCAGCTCCGCCGGGTCGGCCAGTTCACGGCTTTCGAGCCACACGTCGTCACCGGCGGAGAACCCCGCGTAGACCTGAAAAGGGGGCGTGGCCCGCCTCCTGCCCGCCCGCCGGATCAACTGGGGCCGGACGCCGGCCTCCTCGGCGGCCCGTACGACGTCGCCCAGCGGGCCGTCGAGCCATTCGACGCGCTCGGGCCAGGGGCCGGGGTGCTCGATCAGCAGCCAGCTGCGGGCCTTGGTCGTGGCGCTCGCCAGGCATGACCGTTCGCCGGTGTGACTCCCCGGGCAATGGTCGCAGCTGTTCGGGCGCGGCACAGGGTCCCCCGTCGGACGCGAGCGGAATTAGGTCAGGCTAACCTAACCCCATGTTCCCCGCCCAGGGCAAGTGACACACCCCATACCCACCGCGCGGCGTTGATCACGTGACTCCGGGCGGCGTTGATCACGCGACTCCGGCCGGTGCGGTGACGAACGACTCGGCGACGGGCAGGGCCGCCGCGCGATCGGCCGGGACCAGGCCGATCCGGGTGCGCCGGTCGAGCAGGTCGGCCGCGTCGAGGGCGCCCTCGTGCAGCACGGCCCAGACGAGCTCGGCGTTGAGCACGGGCAGTCCGGGGATCACGGGTTCGAGGAGAGCGGCGTCGGCACGGGCCAGCGCCGCCAGCAGCGGCGCCTCGGTGCCGTACCGCTGGACGAGGCGGCGGGGCGCGTCCAGGGCGGCCAGGGCGCCGGGCGGCGCCGCGCCGACGAGGGGAAGCCGGGCGGTCCGGGAGGGGCCCGCGGCCAGCCGCGGCTTGGCCGCGAGGACGGCGTCGACCGCGTCCTGCGCCATGCGCCGGTAGGTGGTGAGCTTGCCGCCGACGATCGTGACGACGCCGTCCGGGGAGGTCAGCACGGCGTGCCGCCGGGAGATGTCGGCCGTGCCGCCGCTCCCGCCGTCGCGCGCCGGGTGGTCGTCCAGCAGCGGGCGCAGCCCGGCGAACGAGCCGATCACCTCGTCGCGGCGGACGGGCACGTCGAGCGCCGAGTCGAGGATGTCCAGGAGGAAGCCGATCTCGGCCTCGGTGGGCGTGGGCACGTCGGGGATCGGCTCGTCGGCGGGCTCGTCGGTCAGGCCGACGTAGACCCGGCCGTCCCCCTGCGGGATCACCAGGATGAACCGGGCGCGCTCACCGGGGATCGGGACGTGCATCCCGGCGGTGAGGCCGCGCAGGCTCTCGGCCCGTACGACCAGGTGCGTGCCGCGGGAGGGCCGCAGGCGGACGCCCTCCACCAGGCCGCCCGCCCAGACGCCGGTGGCGTTGACGACGCCGCGGGCGCGGATGCCGAACGTCCGGCCGGTGAGCTCGTCGCGGACCTCGGCGCCGTCGCCGGTGAGGGTCAGGGCGCGGCAGCGGGTGAGGATCTTGGCGCCGTGGGCGGCGGCGGTGCGGGCGATGGCCGTGACCAGGCGGGCGTCGTCCGCCAGCTGGCCGTCCCAGGAGAGCAGGCCGCCGCGCAGGCCGTACGGGCGCAGCGCGGGGGCCAGACGGAGCGTCTCGACCGTGGAGAGCCGGCGCGGTCCGGGGAGGGTGCGCCGTGAGGTGCGGGCGGAGAGGCGCAGGACGTCGCCCGCGTGGAGTCCGACACGGGTGACCGCCGTCTGGGCGCGCGACACCATCGGGGTCAGCGGCAGCACGAACGGCATGGCGCGGACGAGGTGCGGCGCGGTGCGCTCCATGAGGACGCCTCGTTCGACCGCGCTCTCGTGCGCGACGTCGACCTGCCCGGACGCCAGGTAGCGCAGGCCGCCGTGGATGAGCTTCGAGCTCCACCGGGACGTGCCGAACGCGAGGTCGTGGGCGTCGATCGCCACGACCGACAGCCCTCGGGCGGCGGCGTCCAAAGCCACGCCGGCCCCGGTGGCGCCGAGGCCCACGACCAGCAGGTCCACCACCTCGTCCGGGACGGGGGCCAGCTCGCGGGCACGCCGCGCGGCGTTGAGGGAGGAGCCGGTCGGGGGAGGCGGGCCGGGTTCCGAAGGAGCCCTCTCGGGGATGGTCATGGCATGAGGGTCCTCTCCAGGATGTGGCGGAGTTCGGCGTCGAACGCCCCGGGGCCCAGCTCGGGGTCGCCGGCCTCGGTCATGGTGGGGGCCGACAGCGCGAACGACTGGACGACGAGCAGGAGCGCCCGCGCCTGCCGCGCCGGATGGCCGGCGCGGATGGTGCCGTCCTCGTGCCCGGCCTTCAGCGCGGTCTCGAAGATCTCCAGGAAGGCCCGCTGGCTGGCGCCGCGGCGGTCGAGCACGTACGGCAGCAGCAGCTCGGGATCGACCTCCACGATCTTGCGCAGCAGCGGATGGGCGCGGAACGTCCGCACGCCCTCGACCAGGCTGCCGACCAGGCGGTCGCGCACCGGGCCGCCGTCCTCCGGCGGGCGGACCGCGGCGGCGATCTCGACCCATTCGCGCGTCATGAGGTCGGCCACGATCGTCCGCACATCGGGCCAGCGCCGGTAGAGGGTCATCCGGGAGACCCCGGCGCGGCGGGCGATGTCGGTCAGCGTCGTGCGGCGTACGCCGACGGCGAGCACGCAGTCGCGGGCCGCGTCCAGGACCGTGTCGTCCGCCGTTTTGTTGTGACGATTCGACGTCATATGTCACAGTGTAAGCCATGGACATGCTGTGGAGCGGCTGGGGAGACCCGGCCAAGGCCGCGCCGCTGCCGGACCCGGTGGTGGGACTGCTGCGCGATCTGCTCGGAGTGAAGACCCCCCGGGACGCGGGCGCGGCCGCGCCGGTGCCGCTCGGCGAGATCAAGGTCCGGGACTCCCGGCTCGACGACGCCGCGCTGGACGCGCTGCGCGCGGCGGTGGGCGCCGCGCACGTCCGGCTCGACGACGAGTCGCGGGTGCGGCACACGCGCGGCAAGTCCACCCCCGACCTGCTGCGCATACGGAACGGCGACGTCGACGACGCCCCCGACGCGGTCGTGCTGCCCGGCACCCATGACCAGGTGCTGGACGTGCTGAAGGTCTGCGCGCGGCGCCGGATCGCGGTCGTCCCGTTCGGCGGCGGCACCTCGGTGGTGGGCGGGCTCGCGCCGCAGGGCGTGGACGCGTTCGTGGCGCTCGACCTGCGCCGCATGGACGCGCTCGTGTCGGTGGACGAGGTGTCGCGCACGGCGGTCCTGCAGCCGGGCCTGCGCGCGCCACAGGCGGAGGCGCTGCTCCGCGAGCGCGGCTACACGCTCGGCCATTTCCCGCAGTCGTACGAATGGGCGTCGATCGGGGGCTTCGCGGCCGCCCGTTCGAGCGGGCAGGCATCGGCGGGCTACGGGCGCTTCGACGAGATGGTGGTGGGCCTGACCGTCGCCACCCCCGAGGGCATGCTCGACCTCGGCCGGGCGCCCCGGTCGGCGGCCGGGCCCGACCTGCGCCAGCTGGTGCTCGGGTCGGAGGGCGCGTTCGGGGTCATCACGTCGGTCACGGTGAGGATCCACCCGGTTCCGGAGTCCGCCGCGTACGAGGGCTGGCGGTTCGCCTCGTTCGAGACGGGCACCGCGGCGCTGCGGCGGCTCGCCCAGGACGGGCCGATGCCGGTCGTGCTGCGCCTGTCGGACGAGGCCGAGACCATGGTCGGCCTCGCCGACCCGGGCGCCATCGGCGGGGGCCTGCCGGACGCCGCCGGGTGCCTGGCCGTCGTGGGCTTCGAGGGCACCGCGGACGAGATCGCCGAACGGCGGGCCACGGTGCACGACGTCCTGACCGAGGCGGGCGGCGAGGCCCTCGGCGCCGGGCCGGGGGAGAAGTGGGAACACGGCCGCTTCAACGCCCCCTACCTGCGCGACTCGCTGCTGGACGCCGGGGCCTTCGTCGAGACGCTGGAGACCGCGACGTTCTGGTCGGGCATCCCCGCCCTGTACGCGGCCGTCAAGAGCGCGCTCACCACAACGCTCACAGAGGCGGGCACGCCGCCGCTCGTGATGTGCCACATCTCGCACGTCTACGCGACGGGCGCCTCGCTCTACTTCACCGTCGTGTCCGCGCAGGGAGAGGGCGGCGCGCGGGAGCACTGGGCGAAGGCCAAGCACGCCGCCAACAACGCGATCATCTCGGCCGGCGGTACGATCAGCCACCACCACGGGGTCGGCACCGACCACCGTGACTGGTACGCGTGGGAGATCGGCCCGCTCGGCACCGGCGTGCTGCGTGCGATCAAGGACCGGCTCGACCCGGCCGGCATCCTCAACCCGGGCGTCCTCGTCCCGCCGGCCGGTCAGGAGTAGCCATGAGCTCCCGTGCCTTCACCGCCGTGGTCAACCCCACCGCGGGCGGATCCGCCTCGGCGGCGACGCTGATCCCCCTGGCCAGGCTGCTGCGGGAGGCCGGAGCCGAGGTGGCGGTCGAATACAGCCGCGGCCTGGAGCACGCCACCGCGCTGGCCCGCGGCGCGGCCGCGGCCGGGCACGTCGTGCTGGGCGTGGGCGGTGACGGCATGGTCGGCTGCGTCGGCGGCGCACTCGCCGGTACGGACGCCGTCTTCGGCATCGTCCCGGCCGGGCGCGGCAACGACTTCGCCCGCCAGCTCGGGATTCCCGGAGATCCGGCCGCGCTGGCCGCGCTGCTGCTGGAGGGCGAGCCGCGCGCCGTCGACACGATCGAGGCCAACGGCGTGGCCGTGCTGGGCAGCGTCTACGCGGGCGTTGACGCCGTGGCCAACGACAACGCCAACAAGACCCGGCTGCTGCGCGGCTCGGCCGCGTACTACGTCGGCGCCCTGCGCGCGATCCTGACCTGGCGGCCCGCCGACTACCGGATCACGGTGGACGGCCGGGTGCACGAGTGGCGGGGCTATTCGGTGATCGCCGCCAACTCCGGCTACTACGGGTTCGGGCGGCACATCGCCCCGGACGCCGCGGTGGACGACGGGCTGCTGGACGTCGTGATGATCAAGCACGGCCCGAAGCCGCTGTTCTTCACGGTGATGCGCGAGCTGGCGGACGGGTCGCACGTCCGCCGCGACCAGGTCGAGGTGGTGCGCGGCCGCGAGGTCCGGATCGAGCTGACCACGCCGGGCCGGGTCCTGCCGTACGGCGCGGACGGCGAGCTGCCCGGCGAGCTCCCGGTCACCGCCAGGATCATGCCGGGCGCCCTCCGGGTCCTCGCGCCCTGAGCGGCTTCGCCGTGCGGCAGATTTGGCCGACGTGTTTTGGTCGGTTTACGCGAGCATTACGGACGACTGGATAACGTTGTCGTATGTCCCGCTTCTGGGACCTTCGGCCGTCTGCGCAGGCATCATGGGAGGCGCGAGTCGCCGTTCTGGGGGGACTCATGATGCCCGCAGACGCCGTATCCGTACCGCAGCACGGTTTCCGCCTCCGCCTCAGCCTTAGAGTGTTCCTGTGCGGACACTGCTGAACATCATCTGGCTCGTGCTGTCGGGGTTCTGGCTGGCCGTCGGTTACGCGGTCGCCGGCGTCATCTGCGTCATCCTGATCATCACCATCCCGTTCGGCATCGCCTCGTTCCGGATCGCGCTGTTCGCGCTCTGGCCGTTCGGCAACACCGTCGTGCGCCGCTCGGACGCCGGGGCGGGCTCCTGCGTCGGCAACGTGCTCTGGGTGATCGTCGCCGGCTGGTGGCTGGCGCTCAGCCATCTCGTCACCGGCGTCCTGCTGTGCATCACGATCATCGGCATCCCGTTCGGCATCGCCAACTTCAAGCTGGTGCCGGTCGCGCTGCTGCCGCTCGGCCGCGAGATCGTGCCCACCGGCGACACGCGCACCTTCGTGGTCGAGTAACGCGGGTCCGGAACGTGACGGCCCGGATCGCCTCTGTTTGTGTGATGCAGGTCTCGGTCCTGCATCGAGCCCGCATCGACCGGGTCTCCGACCTTCAGCGGCCAATCAAGTTCTTGGTCAAATGGCACGCACCGGCCACGCCGGGGGCCGCAACACGATCATGCTCCCTGGTGAGATTGGCAAGGAGTCCCTTCCCCGGAGGTGTGCGTGACAGCGGATACGCCAGGCCCTGGTCCGACGGGCGCCGGCAACGGCCCCATCGAGAACGGGGTCTATCTACAGCTGAGTGAGAGCCCGGAGTTCAGGCGGCTCCGGCTCGCCTTCCGCCGCTTCGTGTTCCCGATGACGGCGGCGTTCCTGGTCTGGTACCTGCTCTATGTCGTGCTCTCGGCGTACGCGCGCGACTTCATGAGCACCAAGGTGGTCGGCGAGATCAACATCGCGCTGGTCTTCGGCCTGCTGCAGTTCCTCTCCACCTTCCTGATCGCCTGGGCGTACGAGCGGTACGCCAGCGGAAAGCTGGAGCCGCTGGCCGACGCGGTCCGGGAGACGGCGCCGAGCGCCGCGCTCGTCGGAGCCGGGGCACCCGCGGCTCCGGCCGTTGAGGAGCCTCCGGCCGAGGAGCCGTCCGCCGAGGAGCCGTCCTCCGAGGAGCCGTCTGCTGACGAGTCGTCCACCGAGGAGACCTCGGCTGACGAGCCTTCCGCAGGGAAGCCCGCGGCGGAACCCTCGAAGGACAAGCCGGCGAAGGACGAGGAGGAGGGCAAGTGAGGGAGTTTCTCGCCGCGCCGGTACTGGCGCAGGGCGCCGACAACGAGCACCGCACGTTCTCGCTGATCCTCTTCGCGTTGTTCGTGGCCCTCACGCTCTACATCACGATCTGGGCGAGCCGGCAGAACAAGACCGCCGCCGACTACTACGCGGGCGGGCGCTCGTTCTCCGCCTTCCAGAACGGCCTGGCGATCGGCGGCGACTACATGTCGGCCGCCTCGTTCCTCGGCATCGCGGGCCTGTTCGCGCTGTCGGGCTACGACGGCTTCCTCTACTCGATCGGCTTCCTGGTCGCGTGGCTGGTGGCGCTGCTGCTCGTCGCGGAGATGCTGCGCAACTCCGGCCGGTTCACCATGGCCGACGTGCTGGCCTTCCGGATGCGGCAGCGGCCGGTCCGCGCCGCCGCCGGGATCTCCACCATCGTCGTGAGCATCTTCTACCTGCTCGCGCAGATGGTCGGTGCGGGCGCCCTGGTCTCGCTGCTGCTCGGCACCGAGGGCGAGGCCGCCAAGGTCTGGACGATCGTGGTCGTCGGCGCGCTGATGATCTTCTATGTCACGGTCGGCGGCATGAAGGGCACCACGTGGGTGCAGATCGTCAAGGCCGTCATGCTGATGACCGGCGCGCTGGTGATGACGGTCTGGGTGCTGTCGAAGTACAGCTTCAACCTCTCCACGCTGCTCGACGCGGCGGCCGACAAGAGCGGCAAGGGCGAGGCGTTCCTGCAGCCCGGCCTGAAGTACGGCGCGACCGACGTGTGGTCCAAGCTCGACCTGCTGTCGCTCGGCCTGGCCCTGGTGTTGGGCACCGCCGGCCTGCCGCACATCCTCATCCGCTTCTACACGGTGCCGACCGCCCAGGCCGCCCGCAAGTCGGTCAACTGGGCCATCGGCATCATCGGCGCGTTCTACCTGATGACGCTGGTCATCGGCTTCGGCGCCGCGGCGCTGGTGGGCAGTGACGCGATCAAGAAGGCCAATCCCGGCGGCAACACCGCGGCACCGCAGCTGGCCGAGGAACTCGGCGGCGGGGCCGGCTCGACCGGCGGCGCGGTCTTCCTGGCGATCATCGCGGCGGTGGCGTTCGCGACGATCCTCGCCGTGGTCGCGGGGCTGACACTGGCGTCGTCGTCCTCGTTCGCGCACGACCTGTTCGCGAACGTGTTCAAGCGCGGCAAGGCGACCGAGCGGGACGAGGTGCGGATGGCGCGGATCGCGGCGCTGGTCATCGGCGCCATCGCGATCGTGCTCTCCATCTTCGCGCGCGGTCTGAACGTGGCGTTCCTGGTGGCGCTCGCGTTCGCGGTCGCCGCCTCGGCCAACCTGCCGACGCTGCTGTTCTCGCTCTTCTGGAAGAGGTTCAACACGCGCGGCGCCGTCTGGGGCATCTACGGCGGTCTCATCTCGGCCGTCGTCCTGGTGCTGCTGTCGCCGGTCGCGTGGGGCGGCGCCTCGGAGACCAAGCCGGGCGTCAAGCTCACCGCCGACAAGGCCGCCGACTGCGGAGTCGCGGCCGACTCCAAGGCGGTCGGCAACCCCGACGCGCTGTTCTCGTGCACGACCAAGGCGCCGTTCCCGCTGGAGAACCCGGGCCTGGTCTCCATCCCGGTCGGCTTCCTCGCCGCCGCGCTGGGCACGATCACCGCCGGCCGCCGGCCCGAGGACGACGGGCTCTACGCCGAGCTCGAAGTCCGCGCGCTGACCGGAACAGGCGCGCACTAAGGGCTTCCGGCCTACGCGAACGGCTTGACGCGCAGATCGCCTCCGGGACAGGGTGTGGTTGACCCCTCACCCCCCGGAGGTGTTCTGTGCGTGCCGAGGAGTCGGCGGCGCCCGGGCCCCGGCCCAGTTCGCGCACGTCGGAGGCGGGCGCCGGCTGGACGTGTGACCGGCCGGGCACGTTCACCGAGCTCATGCCGGACGACCGGTCGCCCGGCTTCTCCTGGCGCCGGCCGACGGTGCTCTGGCGTTCGCGCAACGATGTGATCGCGCGGCTGTTCGGCGACCCGTCCGACGGCATCCGCCGCCGTTGCGTCGCCGCGCTGACCGAACGAGGCACCCCGGCCGCGTTCACCCTGCACCGGACGAGCCCGGAGTTCTCGTTCCTGCTCATGGGCGACACGGGCGAGGGTGACCGTTCGCAGTACGCCGTGGTGCCGCCCGCGCTCGCGGCGGGCGGCGACGCGGACTTCATGGTCATCGCCAGCGACGTCGTGTACCCGTCCGGCGAGGCCGAGCACTACGAGACCAAGTACTTCCGGCCCTACCAGGACTTTCGCGGGCCGATCTACGCCGTGCCCGGCAACCACGACTGGTACGACGGGTTGCGCGGGTTCCTGCGCGTGTTCTGCGACCTCGACATGCGGTGCGATCCGGAGCCGTGGAACGGCGCGCTCCGGCTGCTGCCCCGCCTCCTGTGGCGCAAATCGGGACAGGTCGACGAGGAGACGCTCGCGGCGGCCCGGGCCAAGTACCGGGGCGCGCCGGGCCAGCGCGCGGTGCAGCCCGGCCCGTACTGGGCGATCGACACCCCGGCGCTGCGCATCGTGGGCATC
Organism: Actinomadura fulvescens; assembly: GCF_039533225.1. Lineage (NCBI taxonomy): Bacteria > Bacillati > Actinomycetota > Actinomycetes > Streptosporangiales > Thermomonosporaceae > Actinomadura > Actinomadura fulvescens. The sequence goes on from NZ_BAAATD010000002.1 coordinate 786,238, forward strand.
GACACCGGCATCACCGGCGGCATCGACCGCGACCAGGGGGAGTGGCTGCGGGAGATGTCGGCGGGGCCCAAGCCCAAGCTGCTCGTGACCGGCAAGCCGCTGTACGTCGACGACCGGCACAGGCCGGGCCGGATCGAGGGTGGCGGCACGATCGACGACATCGTGCGCGACCCCGCGCACAACTACGTCGCGGCGATCGGCGGTGACATCCACAACTACCAGCGCTACCCGATCGAGACGCGGGGCGGCCGCACGATCCAGTACGTCGTGGCGGGCGGCGGCGGCGCGTTCATGCACGCCACCCACGTCATCCCCAAGACGCGGGTGGTCGACGAGTCGCGGTTCCGCCTCTACCCGCTGCGCGGCGACTCGCTGTCGCACTACAGCCAGATGTACGGCAGGTGGCTGCGGCTGCCCCGGCTGTTCTCGCTCACTCCCGAGGAGGCCACGGCGGCGGTCAAGCACCGGCTCGGCATCGAGCCGGGACGCGGGTACGACGGTGCCCCGCCGTCGCTGCGCGCGCGTTTCGTCGCCGCGGTGCTCGGAGTGCCGCACGGCGGGTGGCGCAGGACCAGGCTGACGCGGCTGCCGGTGCGGAAACTGCCGCAGCGGTTCAGGTCCGAGCTCGCCGACTGGGACCGGCCGCCGTTCTTCAAGAGCTTCCTGCGGATCGACGTCACCGAGGACGAGCTCCGGCTCCGCTGCTTCGCGGCGAGCGGCTGCCTGGAGCACGAGACCGATCCGCCGTGCGAGGACGAGGTGACGATCCCGCTGCGCTAGCCGGGGCGATCGTTCCCTCAAATATGAAAATTTCGCACGATAACCCGACTATCTTCGCGATGTACCCCTCTTGATCGTCTTCACTGCCGTACAGTCTGATCTCACCCCCGGATGACCGAATACAGCGGACGGTCGACCGAACACGACCCGTCCACCAGGAGTGCAAGTATGAGCTACCCCCAGCAGGGTCAGCAGCAGCCGTATCAGCAGCAGCAGCAGCCGCAGCAGGGCGGCTACGCGCCGGCCCCGGCCCACCAGCAGGCGCCCGTCGCGCGCGCCGCCGGTCTCAACATGAAGCGCCGCAACCCGGCCGGCGCCTGGCTCGGATTGCCGATCGTCACCTTCGGCATCTACGGCCTGGTCTGGTTCTTCAAGGTGCACAAGGAGCTCTTCGACTACGACCGCCGCGTCGGCGACTCCTCCGTCAACGCCCTGCTGTCGATGCTCTTCGGCGCCATCACGCTCGGCATCTGGCCGCTGGTGATGTGGTGCAAGCTCGGCGGCCGCATCGCGCAGGCGCAGAAGGCCGCCGGCCTGCCCGCCAGCTGCAGCGGCGGCATGGGCTTCCTCCTCGGGATCCTCGGCTTCGGCGTGCTGTACTACCAGATCCAGCTCAACAAGGTCGTCGACCGCTACGGCGACACCCCTCCCGGCCAGCAGGTGTCCCTGGTCGCCTGAGAACCGCGCCGAGCCCCCGTGCCCCCACCGGGCACGGGGGTTTCTCGTTCTGTCGGTGCCCGGCGGCAGAATGAGCTGGTGAGGATCGCGGTGGCCGCCAAGCCGGACGGCGGGGGAGAGCTGCGGCCCCTCGCCGATGACGGCACGCCCGCCGGTCCCGGCGAGCCGGTCGCCGACCTCGTCGCGGCCATCGCCGAACGGGAGTCCGCCGCCGCGCCGCGCTGGGTATGGCCCTCCACCGCGCGGCTCTACCCGCGGCTGGTGCGCGCCGGGGTGCGCGTCGCGCGCTGCCACGATCTGGAGCTCGTCGAGAGCCTGCTGCTCGGGCACGCGGGCCGCTACGGCGAGCCGCGTTCCGTACGGGCGGCATGGGCACGGCTACGCGGTGAGCCCGTACCGGCGGATCAAGTGCCGCCTGAGGGGCCGTCACCCCAGGCCTCGCTCTTCGACGACGCCGTCCCCGCCGAGCGCGACGATCTGGAGCAGATCGTCGCGGTGCACGCCGACCAGCAGCGGCGGATGACCGGGCTGGAGGGCTTCACACTGCTCGCCGCGGCCGAGTCGGCGGGCTCGCTGGTCGCGGCGGAGATGAACCACGACGGCCTGCCCTGGTCGGCCGAGGAGCACGACGCCCTGCTGACCGACCTTCTCGGCCCGCGGCCGTCGGGCGGTCTGCGCCCGCGCAGACTCCAGGCCCTGGCCGACCAGATCAGCGCCGCGTTCGGCGGGCGCGCGCACGTCAACCCCGACTCGCCGGGTCAGATCGTCAAGGCCTTCGCGGCGGCGGGCCTGACCATCACCTCGACGCGCGCCCACGTCCTCAAGCGGCTCGACCATCCCGCGGTGCCGTTCCTGCTCGAATACAAGGAGCTGTCCCGGCTGCACACCGCCCATGGCTGGGCGTGGCTCGACGCCTGGGTCGCCGGCGGGCGCTTCCGGCCGGAGTACGTGGTCGGCGGCGTGGTCTCCGGCCGCTGGGCCACCAACGGCGGCGGGGCCCTGCAGATCCCGCGCGTGCTGCGCAAGGCCGTCGTCGCCGATCCCGGCTGGTCACTGGTGGTCGCGGACGCCGCCCAGCTGGAGCCGCGCGTGCTCGCGGCCCTCGCCGGTGACCGCGCCTTCGCCGCGGCCGCCGCGCAGGGCGATCTCTACACCGCGCTGTCCGACGCGTTCGGCGGCACCGAGGGCGCCCGCGAGAAGGCGAAGATCGCACTGCTGTCGGCGATGTACGGCGGCGGCACGACCGAGGCGGTGCGGTTTCTCGCGGTCCTGAAGAACCGCTTCCCCGCCGCGTTCGACTATGTCGAGTCCGCGGCGCGCGCCGGTGAGCAGGGGCGGCTCGTGCGATCGCGGCTCGGCCGCACCTGCCCGCCGCCTTCAGCGGTCTGGCGCGAGCTGACATCGACGGGCGACGACGCCGGCGCGGGGCAGGCACTGCGCAGCAGGGGCCGCTTCACCCGCAACTTCGTCGTGCAGGCGACCGCCGCCGACTGGGCCCTCGCGCTGCTCGGCTCGCTCCGCCGCCGCCTCACCGCTCTCGGCCCGCCGCACCTGGTCTTCTTCCAGCACGACGAGGTCATCGTCCACACGCCCGAGGAGCTCGCCGGTCAGGTCTCGGAGGCGGTCCACGCGGCGGCCGACGAGGCCCGCCGCCTGCTCTTCGGCCAGACCCCGGTCGTCTTCCCCATGGAGATCGCCGTCGTCGACCGTTACGCCGACGCCAAATAGCAGGGCACAATTCAGGCATGGTGGCCTACGTGGCGCACATCGAGATCGCTTACCTGGGCGGGCAGACCGACGAGCTGGCCGAGGCCCGGCGGCTGCTCGCCGCGTCGCTCACCGCGGACGCCGCGCTCGCCAAGGCCGGGCCGACGCTGGAGCTCCGGCCCGGCAACGTCCTGGTCGTGCGGGGCACACCGCACGACGACGACCCGCTCCGCGCCCTCACATCGCTCGACGAGGCGGTCTGCCGCGCGTTGACGAGCACCGGCCTCTACGAGGAGTTCGACGTGTCCCAGCGCGTGCTGCACATCGCGCCCGCCGCTCTCACCGAGCCGTTCTTCGCCTGGTCGGAGGGCTACCCGCGGCAACGCCGCAGGCTCATGAGCCGCCGCCCCAGGAAGGGCGGGCGTTGAGGGCTTCCGCGTCGGCGAAGGAGGTCTGGCGGTAGGCGCCGGTGATGGCGGCCAGTTCCTCGGCGGTCAGCACGTCCTCGATGCGTGCGAAGCCGTGGGGCGCGCGTTCGCCGACCATGTGCAGGACGCGGTCGGCGGGCATCCGGCGGTTGGCGAGCACGATCGCGTTGACGGTCTCGCGGCGCGCCCGGTCGTACGCGGCCAGACCCTCGGCGGGGGAGGCGGCCCGGGCCAGCTCGTACGCGAGGACCCGTGCGTCCAGGATCGCCTGGCTGCCGCCGTTCGAGCCGATCGGATACATCGGGTGCGCGGCGTCGCCGAGCAGGGTCACCCGGCCGCGGCTCCAGAACGGCAGCGGGTCGCGGTCGACCATCGGGTACTGGAGGATCTGGCCGGTGCTCTTGAGGAGCGCGGGCACGTCCAGCCAGTCGAAGCGCCAGTCCGCGAAGTGGGGGAGCACCTCGCCGAGGTTTCCGGTGCGGTCCCAATCTGCCGGGCCCGGCGAGCCATCGGGGAGGCGCACTTCGGCGACCCAGTTGAGGAGGGCGCGGCCGTTCCTCTCGGAGACGGGGTAGACGACGAACTTGGCGCGGCTGTTGCTGCCCGCGACGGCCAGCGTCCTGCCGGTGAGGAACGGCTCGGCCTCGGTCAGGCCGCGCCACATCCGGATGCCGTTCCACAGCGGTGGCGGCTCGCCGGGATGCAGCCGGGCCCGGACGCGGGAATGCAGCCCGTCGGCGCCCACGAGGACGTCGGCCGTGACGGTGTCGTCGCCGCGCAGCCGTGCGCGCACCCCGGTGGGACTCTCGTCGAACGACTCCAGCGGCGTGCCCTCACGGACGGCGCCGTCACCGAGCCGGGACCGGACGGCCGCCAGCAGGATCATCTGCAGCTCGCCGCGGTGGACCGAGTACTGCGGCCAGCGGTAGCCGAGCCGCGTGCCGCGGGGCTCGCCCCAGATCCGGCCCCCGTGCCGGTCGAAGTGCACCATCTCGCCCGTGGGGATCGCGGTCGCCGCGAGCTCGTCGCCCAGCCCGAGCTCGGTGAGCTCCCGTACGGCGTGCGGCAGCAGGTTGATGCCCACGCCGGACGGGGCCAGCTTCGCGGCCGACTCGGCCACGAGCGCCTCGATCCCCGCGGCGTGCAGGCTCAGCGCGGCGGTGAGCCCGCCGATGCCCGCTCCGGCGATGAGAACGCGCATGGCGTCCCTCTCAGGACGTGGTGTCGACGTTCACCTTGGGCTCGTGCGGGGTGGCGGAGCCCGCGGTCTTCCCGCCGCCGCGGACCAGCCGGCCGACCTCGGCGCGCAGGCGCACGAACTCGGGCTCGGCGCGGGTCGTGATCTGGTCGCGCGGGCCGGGCAGCTCGACGGGGATGTCGGCGCGGACGTGACCGGGGTTGCGGCCGAGCACGATGACGCGGTCGCCGACGTACACGCTCTCGTCGATGTCGTGGGTGACCAGCAGGATCGTCATCCCGTCGGTGCCGCGAACGTTGAGGACCAGGTCTTCCAGGTCCTCGCGGGTCTGCGCGTCGACCGATCCGAACGGCTCGTCCATGAGCATCAGGGCGGGCCGGTACGCCAGCGCGCGGGCGATCGACACGCGCTGCTGCATGCCGCCCGACAGCTGCCAGGGGTACTTGCCGCCGGCGTCGGCCAGGTCGACCGACTTCAGGGCCTCCTGCGCGGCCGCGCGGCGTTCCTGCTTGCCCATGCCGCGGCGGCGCAGTGGCAGCGCCACGTTGTCGCGCACGCTCAGCCAGGGGAACAGGGAGCGGCTGTAGTCCTGGAAGACCACCGCCATGTTGTCGGGCACGCCGTCGATGGCGGTGTCGTTGAGCACCACCTTGCCGGTGGTGGGCCTGATCAGCCCGGCGATGCAGCGCAGCAGCGTGGACTTGCCGCAACCCGACGGACCGACGATGCTCACCAGCTCGCCCTCGGCGACGGTCAGGTTCACGCCCTCCAACGCCAGGTGGTCGTTGTAGCGGTGACCCAGGTTTTCGATCTCGAGCACTTCAGCAACCTCGTGATAGACCGTGGCGCCCTGCGTGGCGTCGGGCGCGTCCGGCGGATGGGGACCATCGTGGCCCAGGACTCCGCCGAGCGCGAGAGGGGTCGTCCGGCCCGGGCCGCCCGGCGGCACAGCAGGGGATACTTCCGCCGCTTGTTAATTGTGTGTTCTTTCGCTGATATGCGGAAGATCCGGATGTCCGGCGTGTTACCCGATCATGTCCGGCGCATGACGCTCCTTAACGCGCGCGAAACTTAAATGCGGTCGCGGAGGCCAAGCCGACCGTGACGCCCTGGGGGCGGCGGCTGGGCGTGTCCGGAGGGTCGCGGCAGCGGGACAATACCGTAGTGCGGGATCGTTCCGCTCGGACCGGCCGTAACGGGAGCTTCCGTGCGAATGATCATGATACGGGAATACTCATCAGTAGGGAAGCCGGCGGGGTGTTGGCGCCGCCGCTGACGTGCGCGGAGGCGGGCCGGGACCGGCCGATCGGCGGCCCGCGCCCGGCTGCGTGACCGGTCCTGTGGTCCGTCCCGCCGCCCGGCCGGTGCCCGAATCTCCGGCCCAACGGTAATCAGATTGCAGTCCAATACCAGTCGGATGACGGTCTTCGGCGATGGTCGGCAACATTTTCGCAACGGGGAATGCGGTACGTCGCAGTCGCATTACCTGGCGTGGCACTGGCTGGGCGATCACTGTGGAGAGTTGCATGCCCAAACGGTGCAAAGCGGACAAACAGGGATGAAAGTATTCCCGTTCTGTGTGGATCTGCGAAGATCGCTGACACCTTTGCGGCGTGTCTTCTAATGTGCTCCAATGTCGGGCGCAGTGAAGGAACAGCGGGCATGTCGTGCATATCGATCGCGCAGCCCTCGACCGCCGGAAAACGGCACTGTGAGTGAGAGGGTGTCAACGCCAAGTGCGTATGCAATCGGGCGATGAGAGTCGGGAAGCTCCCCCCGCGTCCGCGCGCGAGCTTCCCTTGGCCGCCGCGCCCGCAGCCGACGGGGGCCGGCGCGGGCTGGGCCGGTTCCGGCTCCGCAACTGGCGGGTGCCGGTCCGGCTGTTCGCGCTCATCGCGGTGCCGACCTTCGTCGCCGCCCTGCTGGCGGGTTACCGCGTGTCGGTCTCGCTGGACGACGCCTCGGACTACCGGCGGCTGGAGCGGCTGGCCACGCTCGGCGAGCGGCTGGCCGCGTTCTCCCACGAGCTCGAAGGCGAACGCGACATCCGGATCGACCGGATCGCGGGCGGCCGCTACAGCGGGGTCAGCGCCGAGGTGCTCCGCACCAAAGAGGCCGCGGTCGACGAGGCCGCCGGCCGCGTGCGCGGAGCGGCCCGCCAGGTGGACACCGGCGGCTCGCCCGGCCTCGACCTGACCGTCCGCACCGTCCTCACGCGCATCGACGTGCTCCCCGCCCTCCGCAAGCTGGCCGACCAGCTGCCGGCCAGCGCGGTCGTGGACAAGTACTCCGGGGTCATCACCGACGTCAACGACTTCCACATCCAGCTCGCGCAGGGCGCGCCGAAGCCCGACCTCGCCCAGAACGCGCTGGCGCTCTCGGCACTGAGCAGGGCCAAGGACGCGGCGTCGCAGGAACGCGCGCTGGTCGCCGCGGGCCTGTGGGTGGGCCGGTTCGAGCTGGCCGACCTGAAGGCGCTCGAATCCACCACCGCCGAGTACGAGAGCCGGGTCGCCACCTTCCGTTCGACGGCGACCGGCGCGCAGCGCCAGCTCTACGAGGACACCGTGACCGGCCCCGAGATCGACCGGGCCGAGCACACCCGGCTGCAGACGCTGACGCTGGCGCGCGGCTCGGCCGAGCTCCGGGTACGGCCGCTCGACGTCGACGACGCGCGCCGCTGGGGCCGCGACATGACGGCCAAGATGGACCGGACGCGCACGGTGGAGACCTCGCTGGCACGGTCGCTCACCGCGCGCACCGTCGCCCTGCGCGAGGAGGCCGTCACCGCCGCCATCCGCGACGGCGTGATCCTGTTCCTGGTCATCGCGATCGTCCTCGTCGGAACCATCATCGTCGCCCGTTCGCTGGTGCGTCCGCTGTACCGGCTGCGCGACGGCGCGCTGGAGGTGGCCGGCACCCGGCTGCCGGGACTGGTGGACCGGCTCCGGGATCCGGAGGCCGCCGCCGGCGGCATCGAGGTCGACCCGATCGACATCGCCTCCACCGACGAGATCGGCCAGGTCGCCCGGGCCTTCGACGAGGTCCACCGCGAGGCGGTCCGGCTGGCCGCCGACGAAGCGGTCCTGCGCGGCAACATCAATGCGATGTTCGTCAACCTCTCGCGGCGCAGCCAGTCCCTCATCGAACGCCAGCTGCGGCTGATCGAGGAGCTGGAGCAGAGCGAGCGCGACGAGGAGCAGCTGGCGAACCTGTTCCGGCTCGACCACCTGGCCACCCGCATGCGCCGCAACTGTGAGAACCTGCTGGTCCTCGGCGGCCAGGAGCAGGCGCGCCGGTGGAACAGGCCGGTGCCCCTCATCGACGTGGTGCGGGCCTCGCTGTCGGAGGTCGAGCAGTACGAGCGCGTCGCCCTGCGCGTCCAGGGCGAGATGACGGTCGCCGGGCCCATGGTGAACGACCTGGTGCACCTGCTGGCCGAGCTCGTGGAGAACGCCACGGTGTTCTCCCCGGAGAGCACCAAGGTCACGGTGTCGGGGCAGCTGCTGAGCGGCGGCGGCGCGATGCTGCAGATCACCGACAACGGCGTGGGCATGTCGGTCGAGGAGCTGGAGCAGGCCAACTGGCGGCTCGCCAACCCACCGGTCATCGACTTCTCCGCGGCGCGCCGCATGGGCCTGTTCGTGGTCGGCCGCCTGGCCGTCCGGCACGGCATCCGGGTCGAGCTGCGCGCCGCGCAGGGCGGCGGCCTCACCGCGTTCGTCGTGCTCCCCGAAGCGGTCGTCAGCGGCGGCGAGTCGGGCGGGGTGGGCACGCGCAACTTCGGCGGCCGGGAGCTCGACGGGCAGGCACCGGCGCTGTCCGCCGGCTCGCCCGCCCCGATGGCGCTGTCCGCGCCGTCGGTCGGCTCGGCCGGCGCCTTCCAGCAGACCGGCTCGGACGAACGCGGCGCACCGTTGCCCGGCTTCCGCGACACCGGGCCCGTGCCCTCGCTTCACGACAGCGGCGCCATGCCGTCCTTGCAGGACTCCGGGCCACGGCCGTCGTACCAGGACGCCGGGCCGCCGTCGTACCAGGACACCGGGCCCCGCCCGACGTACCAGGACTCCGGCCCGCGCCCCACGTACCAGGACACCGGGCCGCCGTCGTACCAGGACACCGGGCCCCGCCCGACGTACCAGGACACCGGCCCGCGCCCCTCCTACCAGGACACCGGCTCGCAGCCACGCGTTTCGAACACCGGCCCGCTGCCGCGCATCCAGGGCACAGGCCCGCAGCAGATCGTGTCGCCCATGGAGTCGGCCGACCTGCGCACGGGACCGCTGCCCGTACGGCAGCCGGGCGCGCAACTGCCCGGACGCGGCGAGCCCCCGAACCAGACGGGGCCGCTGCCCGCCGTGCCGGAGGCGCAGCCGCGCATACCGGAACCGCAGGCCCGGCCCGAGCCCAATCAGCGGCAGGTCTCGTGGGAGACCGGCCCGCAGCCCGCCGTCCAGAGCTTCGGCGGATCCGGCGGCGAACCCGGCCGCGGCGAACCCGGCCCAGGGGCCGGTCACGGCCTGGGATCCGGTCACGGCCCGGGGTCCGGCCACGGGTCCGGCGCCGCCTGGAGCGACCCGGCGCCGCACGTGCCCGGACAGGGCGGATCCCCGAGGTCCGTGCCGTTCACGCTTGAGGAGCCGGTCCTTGAGCCGCCCGCTCCCGAACCGGTCGCGCGGCCCGAGCCGGCGCGACGCACCCCGGAGCGGTCACCGATCTTCGACGCCATGCAGTCGGAGTGGTTCCAGCGCAGGTCCGAGGGTGGGGGAGGCAAGGATCCGGTGAAGGGCTGGGAGTCGCCCGCGGACGCGGGCTTCCAGGCCGCCGAGGCGGTGCGCGAACCCGTGGCGGGCAAGACGACCTCCGCCGGGCTGCCCAAGCGGGTGCCCGGCAAGAACCGGGTCCCCGGCGCGGTCGCGTCGCCCGGAGCCGGGGCCACGGCCGAGACCGGTCCGGCGGAACAGCCGCCGGCGCCGCGGCCGAGCCAGTCGGCCGACGTCGTCCGGAATCGTTTCGCCAGCCTGCAGCGCGGCGTCCACCGAGGGCGCACGCGAACGCAGTTCGGCGAGCCGGGCGAGAGCACAGGTGAAAGTCCGTCGCAGGGCGGCGGAGAGACAGGAGGCACCCGGTGAGCGGGCAGGATCTCAGCTGGTTGGTGACGAATTTCGCGGACCGGGTCCCGAAGGTCGCCCACGCCGTCGTGGTCTCCTCGGACGGGCTGCCGATGGCCTACTCGGCCGGCTTCCCGCCGGAGCGGGCCGATCAGCTGTCGGCCATCGCCTCCGGGCTGATGAGCCTCACCCAGGGGGCGGCGAAGATCTTCGACGCGGGCGGCGTGAGCCAGACCGTCGTCGAGATGGACCGCGGACTGCTGTTCGTCATGTCCATCACCAACGGCTCGGTGTTCGCGGTGCTGGCGGCGCCGGACTGCGACCTCGGCCTGGTCGCGTACGAGATGACGCTGCTGGTGGAGCGGGTCGGCCGGGCGCTGACCCCGGCGCTGCGCAGCGCCGGCGATCAGCCGCCCCATCAGGCGCCCCAGGTGCCCGAGATGGGCGCCGGCCCGGCCCGTTACTGACCTTGATCAACTCTGGCGGAAGGTCGGCGTGATGGATCGAGGCGGATACTACGGTGCTGGCCCCGGCGGCCCCCCGCGGTGGGAGGACCCAGCGCGGGGACGGCCGTCTCAGGACCAGCCGGACTCCAGCTCGCTGGTGCGCCCGTACGCGGTCACCGGCGGGCGGGTCAAGCCGCGGTACGACCTGGCGATCGAGGCGCTGGTCACCGCGGCGCCCTACCCGCCGCGCGACGTCTCCATGCTGACGCCCGAGTACCGGGCGATCATGGACCTGTGCCGGTCGGCGCGTTCGGTGGCCGAGGTCTCGGCGCTGCTGAGGCTCCCCCTCGGCGTGGCCCGCGTGCTGGTGGCCGACATGGCCCTCGAAGGACTTCTGCGGCTGCACCAGTCGCGCCCCGCCGGGACGCAGCCGGACCTCCGCCTGCTGGAAAGGGTGCTCAGTGGACTTCGCAAGCTCTGATCGGGGACCGGCCGGTGGGCCGCCGCCGGCCCGCCGGGGCGGCCCGGGTGGTCCGGGCGGCCCGCTCGGTCCCGGTGATCCGGGTGGTCCGGGTGGCCGCCCGGTCGGTCCCGGCGGCCCCGCCGGTCCCGGTGGCCCTGGTGGCCCTGGTGGCCCCGGCGGTCCGGTCGGCCCGCGCGGTCCCGGTGGCCTTGGCGGTCCCGGTGGCCTTGGTGGTCCCGGTGGACCCGGCGGCCCGGGCGGTCCCGAGACCGACCTGGTCTCGGTCAAGATCGTCGTGGGCGGCGGCTTCGGCGTCGGCAAGACGACGTTCGTCGGCTCGGTCTCGGAGATCATGCCGCTGACCACCGAGGCGGTCATGACCGCCGCCAGCGCGGACGTCGACGACCTCTCGGCGGTACCCGACAAGACCACCACCACCGTCGCGATGGACTTCGGCCGTGTGTCACTGGACAGCGAGCTGATCCTCTACCTGTTCGGCACGCCCGGCCAGCACCGGTTCTGGTTCATGTGGGACGACCTGGTCAAGGGCGCCATCGGCGCCGTCGTGCTGGTCGACACCAGGCGCCTGGCCGACTGCTTCGCCGCGGTGGACTACTTCGAGGAGCTCGGGCTGCCGTTCGTGGTCGGCGTCAACGGGTTCCACGGCGAGTTCCAGTACGGCGTCGAGGACATCCGCGAGGCGCTGTCGATCAGCGCGCACGTCCCCATCGTCCAGTGCGACGCGCGCAGCCGGGAGTCCACCAAGCAGGTGCTCATCACCCTCGTCCAGCACGCCATGTCGGTGCACATGGCGTCCGCCGGGCCGGGCGGGCCATGACGACCGGCACGGGCGAGGCGCCCCGCGAGGTCTGGACGCTGACCTTCCCGCCGGCCGGTCGCGGTCCCGAGGTGGCCGCGGCGGCCGAGCGGCAGGGCTGGGACGGCGTCCTCATCGCCGACAGCCAGAACCTCACCGGTGACGTGTACGCGACGCTGACCGCGGCCGCGGCCGCCACCGGGCGCATCATGCTGGCGCCCGGCGTCACCAACAGCGTGACCCGCGACCCGGCCGTCACCGCGTGCGGGATCGCCACCGTGCAGCAGTTCTCCGGCGGCCGGGCGGTCCTGGGCATCGGCCGCGGCGACTCCGCGGTCGCCTACCTCGGGAAGAAGCCCGCGCCGGTCGCGGAGTTCGAGGACTACCTGCGCGACGTGCAGACCTACCTGCGCGGTGAGACCGTCGACCGTTCCGGGTTCCCGAGCCGCCTGGAATGGCTGCCCGGCGCCGAGCTGCCGAAGGTCCCGGTCGAGGTCGCCGCGACCGGCCCCAAGGTGCTCGCGGCCGCCGCCCGTACCGCCGACCGGATCGCGGTCACGGTCGGCGCCGACCCGGCCCGGCTGCGCTGGGCGATCGAGACGGCCCGCCGGGCGCGCGAGGAGGCCGGGCTCGATCCAGCCGGGCTGTCCTTCGGCGCCTACGTCAACGCGGTGGCGCATCCCGACCGGAGCGTCGCCCGCGAGGTGGTGCGGGGCAGTTTCAGCACGCTGGTCCGGTTCGGCGGCATGTCGGACGCCGGTTCGCAGGCGTCCACCACCGCGTCGGAACGCTCGGCGCTGACCGCGCTGGCACGCGACTACTCGGTGCGCCGCCACGCCATGCGGGACGCCGAGCACGCGGCGGCGATCGACGACGCGTTCGTGGACCGGTTCGCCGTCGTCGGCCCGAGCTCGTACTGCGTGGAACGGCTGCGCGAGCTCTTCGACGTCGGGCTGGACCGGCTCATCATCGCCGGCCATTCCCGTGACGCCGATCCGGAACTGCTCGCCGAGACGGCCGAACGCATGGCTTCCGAAGTCCTTCCGATGGTCAGGAAGCGCTGACCCGAAAAGGACGAACTACCACTCAAAGGCGAGAGAGGTGTGCGGTGATGCCCTATCGGTCATCGGGTTGATTTCGAACACAAGTTGATCATCGTGCGCTAGTCTCATCGCGCTGGCCAACGGCCATCGCTGGTAGAACCCCCCGTGTAGCGATTCGGCCGCCCGCTCACCATCCGTCTTCCCCCGCAGATGACTGGAGCGGCCGGTGGCTCGTTTCGAAGGAGTAACAATGAAGTTCGGTCGACTCCGGCGTGCCGCGAGCGTCGGCCTGGTGGGCATCCTCGCCGCCGGTCTGTTCGCAGGATGTGGCGATTCCGATGACCCCGGCGAGGACGGCGGGCTCGAAAAGAGCACCATCAACATGGGCACGCTGCCCATTCCGTACGCGGCGCCCGTTTACCTGGCTGAGCAGAAGGGCTTCTTCAAGGCCGAGGGCCTCACCGTCAAGACCGAGGTCTTCCCCGGTGGCGCCGCCGCGCTGCCGAAGCTCCTCGGCGGCCAGATCGACATGATGGTCAGCAACCACATGAGCGCGATCTCCGCCACCGCCAAGGGCCAGAAGATGCGCATCCTCGCCGAGATCGACCTCGGCGTGGAGAAGGAACTGCCGGTCCTGGTGGCCAAGGACTCGCCTATCCACTCGCCCGCCGACCTCAAGGGCAAGACGATCGCGCTCAACACCCTGCGGAACCTCGGCGAGCTGACCGTCACCTCGGCGCTCGCGACCGCCGGCGTCGACGTCAAGAAGGACAACGTCAAGTTCACCGAGATGCCCTTCCCGTCAATGGTGCAGGCCCTGGAGAAGAAGTCGGTCGACGCCATCTGGGTGGCCGAGCCGTTCCTCACCGACGCGCAGAAGAAGCTCGGCGCCCGCCCGGTGCTCGACTCGCTGACCGGCGCCACCAAGGAACTGCCGCTGGACGGCTACGTCGCGACCGACGCCTTCGTACGCAAGAACCCGAACACGGTGGCGGCGTTCAAGCGGGCCATCGCCAAGGCGCAGCAGCTGGCCGCGACCGACCGGAACGCGGTCGTCAACATCCTGCCGAGCTACGCCAAGATCGACAAGAGCACGGCCTCGTCCATCGTGATCGGGCCGTTCGTCACCTCGACCAGCGAGACGCGGTTGCAGCGGGTGGCCGACCTGATGTTCCAGTACGGCTTCCTCGACAAGAAGTTCGACATCAAGACGATGCTCTGACCCGATGAGACAACGTTTGATCCGTGGCGGTCTCGGCGTGCTCGTGTTCCTCGCGCTCGCCGAGGCCGCCACGCGGCTCGAAATCATCAAGTCCAGCGTGCTGCCGCCGATGTCGGCGGTCGTGCGGCAGGCGGTGCTGCTCACCGCGGACTCGGAGTTCCTGCGCGACGTCTGGGCGACCCTCTACGTGTGGGCGTTCGGCATGGTCATCACGGTCGCGGTCGGCGTGCCGCTCGGGGTGCTGCTCGGCTCCCTCCCGGCGGTCAACCGCGCGGCCAAGGGCATCGTGGAGTTCCTGCGGCCGATCCCGTCGGTGGCGCTCGTGCCGCTGGCGATCGTCATCGCCCAGTCCGACCTCGGCATGAAGACGACGGTCATCGTGTACGCCTCCCTGTGGCCCGTACTGATCAACACGATGTACGGCATGCAGGAGGTCGACCCGCTCGCCAAGGAGACGCTGCGCAGCTACGGCTTCGGGCGGCTCGCGGTCCTGCGCCGGGTCGCGCTGCCCAGCGCCACCCCGTTCATCGCCACCGGCGTACGGCTGGCGGCGTCGGTCGGGCTCATCCTGGCCGTCAGCGCCGAGCTGCTGGCCGGCGGATCGCACGGCATCGGCGTGTTCATCCTCAGGCAGTCCAGCGGCATCGACACCCTCGACGAGGTGCTGGCGGCGGCCGTGTGGGCGGGAGCCATCGGGCTCGTGGTCAACCAGGCGCTGATCCAGCTCGAACGCACGATGTTCCGCTGGCACACGGTCAGGACGGAGGCGGCGCTGTGAAGCCGCGCACACTGTTGTCCTGGGTGGTACGGGTGCTCTCGGTCGTCTGGCTGCCCGTCGTCACCGTGGTCGTGTGGCAGAAGGTCACCGCCGCCAAGCAGGAGCCGTTCTTCCCCGAGCCCCTGGTGATCTGGGAGCGGATGCGGGCGGCGTGGTTCACCGGACCGGCGAGCCACCTGTGGATGAACGAGGAGGCCACCAGCAACTGGTTCGCCAGCCTCGGCCGCATGTTCACCGGCTGGGTGGTCGCCGGCGTGCTCGGCATCATCCTCGGCGTGGCGCTCGGCCGGTCGCAGCGGGTGTCGGACTACCTCGACCCGCTGCTGCAGTTCGGCCGCGCGATGCCGCCGCCCGCGCTGGTGCCGTTCTTCATCTCGGTCTTCAAGATCGGCACCCAGATGCAGCTGGCTACGATCATCTTCGGGGTGATCTGGCCGGTGCTGCTCAACTCGATCGACGGGGCGCGCAGCGCCGACCGGGTCAAGCTCGACACCGCCCTGGTGTTCGGGATGTCGCGGTGGATGGTGCTGCGCTACGTGATCCTGCCCGCCGCCGCGCCGAAGATCTTCGCGGGGCTGCGCCTCAGCCTGTCGCTGTCGCTGATCCTCATGGTGCTCTCGGAGCTGGTCGGCAGCACCAACGGCATCGGATACCAGCTGCTGCGTGCGCAGCGCGACTTCGACGTCCCGCAGATGTGGGCGGGGATCGTCCTGCTCGGCGTGCTCGGACTGGTACTGAACGCGCTGTTCGTGCTGGTCGAACGCCGTGTGCTCGCCTGGCATCGAGGTTCCCAGGGCATGGCGTAGTCCGTTCCCCGGTGCTTCACGGGCCGGGCCGCCGTCGTGGCGGCCCGGCCCGTTTATTACGGTCGCGTAAGGATGTGTGCAAGATGCATGATTAATCCACGTGAGCGAAATTGAGACCGTTCGTGGGGATGCGATGGGAGATCAGCGGCAGATCGGAACCTTCGTCGCCATCGGGGACAGCTTTACCGAAGGTTTGAACGATCCGGACCCCGCCGCCGGGCCCGACCGGTTCCGCGGCTGGGCCGACCGCCTCGCGGAGCAACTGGCCGGGCACAATCCCGGCCTGCGCTATGCCAACCTGGCGATCCGCGGCAAGCTGCTGCGCCAGATCGTCGAAGAGCAGGTACCGCGGGCCATCGACCTGCGGCCCGACCTCGTGACGTTCTGCGCGGGCGGCAACGACATGATCCGTCCGGGCGCCGACCCGGACGCGCTGGCGGTGGAGTTCGACGGCGCGGTGCGGCGGCTCCGCGCGACGGGCGCGCGCGTCCTGGTCTTCACCGGGTTCGACCCGCGCGGGCTCCGCTCAGGCGGCCGCATCCGCGGCAAGGCCGCGATCTACAACATGCACCTGCGCGCGATCGCCGACCGGCGCGACTGCGTGGTCGTCGACCTGTGGCCGATGATGAGCGTCTTCAACGACCCCAGGGCCTGGTACGAGGACCGCCTGCACCTGTCGCCCGAGGGCCACCGCCGGATGGCGCTCCGGGTCGCCGAGGCGCTCGGCCTGCCGGTGCCGGGCGACTGGCGCGAACCCTGGCCGGTGCCCGAGACGGCGGCCGACTGGCTGACGATGCGCCGCGAGGACATCTACTGGGCCAGGACCTATCTGCTGCCCTGGATCGGACGCCGGGCGACCGGCCGTTCCTCCGGGGACGGGCGCGGCCCCAAGCGCCCGACGCCCTCGCCGCTGCAGCAGGCGTGAACCGGATCACGGCACCCCCGGGGCCCGCGGGCGCCGGGGGTGCCGTATCGGATCGGTGACGGCCGCGGTCAGGTGGATTCGGCGGCCGTTGACGCGGTCTGGACGTTCGCCGGCGCGGTGGCCGGTTCGTCGCCGGCGGCGCGTTCGGCGAGGCGTACGGCGACGGCCTCCTCCAGGCTGTCGAACACGGTCAGCCTGCCGGTGAGACCGGTGACCTCCAGCGTCCGGCGCACGATCGACCGGGGCGCGGCGAGGCTCACCCCGCCGCCCGCGGCGGTCGCCGCCTTGTAGCACCCGATGATGACGGACAAGCCGTGCGAGTCCATGAACTCCAGGCCCGTCAGATCGAGGATCACGATGTCGCCGTGTTCGCGGCGCGCGGAGCTCAACGCCTGGCGCAGGTCGTCGGCGTTGGCGATATCCAGCTCGCCTCGCAGGCGCACGATGGTCAGCCCGTCATGCGGCTCGGCGGTCACTTGCAGTGGCTGCACGGGGGATTCCTCCTCCCGGTCGGCGCGCGTTCGCCGGTGTCCCGGCAAATGCTCTTCATCGGTCAACTATCGCGGACTCACGCCCCGGTGCCAAGCCGATGACCTCGGCGTTGTCCCCTGACCGAACCAGCGGCGGGCCGGAGGGGATGTGTCTGATCGCCTTGCGCCGTAGGGTGCACGTGTGAACGCCCCCCGTCTCCCGGAACACCTCGAACTGCTGCTGACCGACGAGCCCGTCCTGGACGTGTACGCCCACGGACCATGGCGGGTGCCGGACGGCCTGTACGAGGAGCTCCGGCAGCGTGCCGTGGACTACAACCGCGATCCCCGCGCGGTGGTGCTGTCCCGGCAGCTCAGCGACTTCTACGGGCCGGGCACGTCGGCGGCGGGCGCCGAGCAGTGGTCGTTGCTGACGTTCCTGCTGGGAGCCTCCGCGCTCCGCGGCGGCTCGCGCGGCGACGTCGACTACGAACTGCTGTCGAGCTTCCTCGCCTCGCCGGAACCGGCCGTCCGCGACCCGCTGGCCTGGTTCTCCCAGGGCGGCCGGTGGCGCCCGCCGGGGCTGTGGCTCCCCGAGCCCGCCGGGGACGACCGGGAGCGCCGCACGGTGATGTTCGCGCTCGCCCGCGCCGGGCTCGACGTCTTCGAGGGGCTCGAACCCGTCGAGGAACGGCGGCGGGCCCTCGTCGAGCTCTATGACGGGCGGGCGAACGACCCCGCGCTGCGCGAACAGGACCTGACCACGCCGCTCGACCGGCTCGAAGAGTCGTGGACCTCCGGCCTGTCCGCCGAGGCCCTGGCCGTGCTGCCCGAGTGCGCCGGGCCGGTCGGCTACCTCACCTGGGCGTCTGCGGGCCTCGCCGCCGCGCACGAACGGCTCGCGGGCACCGTCGGCGAGAGCGACACGTTCGACGTCGCCCTGGCCCGATTGCTGCTGGCGGCGGAGGTCACCGTGGCTCCGGCCGAGCTCGCGCCCGCGGTCGGCACGGCCCGGTACGCCTCGGTCGATGACCGGTTGCGCGCGCTGCGCGCCGACTTCGCCGTGGAGCCCTGGCAGCTCGAACTGCGCACCTGGCTGGCGCGCGGCCTCGTCGCCGGCGAGGCCGACGCCTGCCGTGCCTGGCTTGACATGGCGATGCGCGTCACGGGCGCGGTGCAGGGCCTGCCCGAGGCGGCCACGACGCCGCGCTGCAGGCTGCCGTTCCGTGCGTTCAACCTCGACCTGCGGCGGCTCTTCAAGGTCCGCCGCGTCGTGAACCCGCTCACCCGGCGCCTGGCGGCCGCCGCGACCGCCACCACCACCTCGGCGGCCGATCCCGGCGAACCCGCACCGGACGCCGGGAAGGCTGCCGAGAGCTCCATCGTGGGCCAGCCCGAGCTGGTCGCCACGCTGCACGAGGCCATCGCCGCCCGGCTCGCGGGGGAGCGGCCGGTGCGGCTGCTGATCAGCGGGCCGGAGGGCACCGGCAAGGGCACCGCCGCCGAGGTCGCCGAGCGCGTGCTGACCGGGCGCGGCGCGATCCGCGACTCGCTCTGGATCTCCGACCAGGTGTTCTCCGCGCTGAGCGGGAGCGACGCGGTGCTCTGGCTGCAGGCCCGGGTCCGCGACTGCCTGGAGGGCCGCCTACTGCTGGTCGTCGACGACCTGGAGAGACTCGCCGGGTACGACCGGTGCGGCCCGGCCGCGGCCGAGGAACTGCGGCGGCTGATGGCACGGTCCCCGGCGCTGGACGTCATCGCGCTCTGCCGCCCCGGCGGCGACCGGCGGCTGTTCGAGGTGAACCCGGCACTGGTCGGCGCCTTCGAGGTCACCCGGACCCGCGAGTTCGGCGCGGACGACTTCAGCGAGCTGTTCCGCCGCGCCGTCGAGCGCCGCGGCGCCACGACCGCGCCGCCGGTGGCCGCCGCCGCCGGGACGCTGCTCACGCGCACCGCCCCGCTGCTCAACCTGCGCGGCGCAAGGCTCGTCGAGCACCTCGCCGACCAGGCCTGCGCCGCCGCCCTGGCCCGCGCCGACGCCGCCTTCACCGACACGCCCGCCGCCGCGAAGGCCGTGTCTGGTGGAGAGACCGTGGCTGGTGAAGGAGCGGGTGACGGGGGGCCGGTCGTCGAGGTCACTGAGGCCGACCTTCCGCAGCGCCTCATCGCGGACGGCGCCGCCACGGCCGACCCGTTCGCCGAGCTCGCCGCCTGCGCGGGCATCGAACCGGTCAAGCGTGAGGTCGACGCGCTGGTCGCCGAGGCCAAGGCGGCGCATCTGCGCCGCGAGGCGGGCATGCCGACCGGTGTACGGCCCCGCCACATGGTCTTCATGGGCAACCCGGGAACGGGCAAGGCCACGGTCGCGCGCTGCCTCGCGCGCATCTACACCGAACTCGGCCTGCTCACCTCCGGGCATCTCGTCGAGGTCGACCGGGCGGACGTCGTGGGCGACTATCCGGGGGAGAGCACGCTGAAGGTGCGCCGGGTCGTGGAGCGTGCCCTGGGCGGCGTGCTCTTCGTCCGCGACGCGCACACGTTCAACCCGGCCGACTCCACGCGCGGCAGGGAGGCGGTCGAGGTCCTGCTCACCGCGGTGGAGGCGCATCCCGAGGACCTCATCGTCGTGCTGTCGGGGCCGGAGGCCGAGCTGAACGGGCTGCTCAAGGCCAACCAGGACCTCGCCGCGCACTTCCCCAAGACCATCCGCTTCCCCGATCTCACCGACGACGAGCTCGTGCGGGTCTTCGCGCGGCTGGCGGCCGAGGAGGGCCTCGCGCTGGCCGACGGCGTGCTCGACAAGGTCCGCGGCCTGGTGCGGGCGGCGCCGCGCGAGCGTGGTTTCGCCAACGCGGGTCTCGTGGTCAACCTGCTCGAATGGGCGGTGGCGATGCAGGGCCGCCGGGTGCTCGCCGACGGCGTCGTCGACGAGCACGAGTCGCTCGACGAGATCCTGCTGGTCGACGTGCCCGACAGCCTCGCCCCCGACCGGGGCCGCGGCGCCGGTGATCCGCTCGCCGAGATCGAACGGCTGATCGGGCTGGCGCCGGTCAAGGAGGAGGTCGCCAGGCTGGTGGCCGAGGCCCGCACCGACGGGCTGCGCCGCGAGGCGGGACAGCCGCCGCTGTCGCCCACCCGGCACATGGTCTTCACCGGCAACCCGGGCACCGCGAAGACGACGATGGCCCGGCTCATCGCCGCGGCCTACGCCCAGCTAGGGCTGCTGTCGTCGGGGCATCTGGTCGAGGTCACCCGAGCCGGTCTCGTCGGCGAGTACGTGGGCCAGACCGCGCCGCGCGTACGGGCGGCGGTCGACAGCGCGCTCGGCGGGGTGCTCTTCGTGGACGAGGCGTACTCGCTGGCCCCGGCGGGCGCCGACCAGCGCGACTTCGGGCACGAGGCCGTCGCCGAGCTCATCAAGCTGATGGAGGAGCACCGGTCCGACCTGGTGGTGATCGTCGCCGGGTACGAGGGCGAGATGGAGCTGTTCCTCAAGTCCAACCCGGGCCTGGCCTCACGGTTCCCCAAGGTGCTGCGCTTCCCCGACTACAGCGACGACGAGCTGATCACCATCTTCGAGTACATGTCGGCCGAGCAGGGGTTCACGCTCGCGGACGGCGTGCTGGCCGGTGTCCGGCGGTTGCTGGCGGCCGCGCCGCGCGACGCCTCGTTCGGCAACGCGCGGCTCGTCCGCAACGTTCTGGAGGACGCGATCTCGCGCCAGGGGCAGCGCATCGCGGCGGCCGCGGACGAGGACCCGGGCGCCGTCACCCCGGCCGAGGTGCGGCTGCTGCGGCCGGAGGACCTGCCCGCGGCGCCGACGCCGCCCGAACGAGGCGAGGGCCACGGGCCGTACCTGTGACCAGGCCGGTTCAGGCGGCGCGATAGGCCCGCGCCTGCAGCGTATAGAGCTCGGCGTAGAGGCCGTCGAGCGCCATCAGTCGGTCGTGGTCGCCTTCCTCGGTCACCTTCCCCTGGTCGAGCACGAAGATCCGGTCGGCGTGCCGGACGCTGGCCAGCCGGTGGGTGATCAGCAGGACGGTGCGGCCGTCGGCGTGGGTGCGGATCCGCTCGAAGAGATGGTGCTCGGCGCGCGCGTCCAGCGCGGCGGTCGGCTCGTCGCAGATCAGCAGCGGCGCGTCCCGGTAGAAGCCGCGCGCGACCGCGAGGCGCTGCCACTGGCCGCCCGACAGCTCCGCGCCGCCCTGGAACCGGCGGTCCAGCAGCGTGTCATAGCCGTGCGCCAGCCCGTCGACGACCTCGTCGGCTCCGGAGGCGCGCGCCGCTGCCAGCACCGCGGTCTCGGTGCCGGCGGCGTCGCCGGCCGTACGGCCCATCGTGATGTTCTGCCGCGCGGTCATCGGCCAATGCGTGTACTCCTGGGCGATGACCGCGATGCGTTCCCACAGCTGCTTCGGATCGACCTCGCGCAGCGGCACCTCGTCCCAGCGCACCTCGCCGCCGTCGGGGTCGTACAGCCCCGCGATGATCTTCGCGAGGGTCGTCTTGCCCGAGCCGTTCTCGCCCACCAGCGCGATCACCTCGCCGCGGTGCAGCTCAAGCGAGATGCCCCTCAGCGAGGCCGTCTCGGCGCCCGGGTAGGTGAACGTGACGTCCTCCACGACGATCTTGTCGAAGGCGTCCGGCAGCCGGGCGGCCGTGGCGTCCGTCCCCGTAGCCGTCTCCTTCTCCGTATCGGCCCGGGCCGAGGGCAGGGCGCGTGCGGTGACACGTTCCTCCGCCGACGTGCTGAAGTTGAGGTAGTCGCCGAAGTAGAGACCCTCCTCGTAGCAGCGGTTGACGGCGAAGACCAGGTTGGCGAGCGAGGTCTGCCCGGCGCGGATGGCGAGCACCGCGGTGCCCGCGACCGCCAGCGGCACCGCGCCGCCCCACAGCATGAGGCCGAGCGCGACGTAGACGCCCGCGGTCGCGACGCCCTGCAGCACGTCCCCGAACACCCGCGCGATGGTCTGGCGGCGCGCCAGGTCCAGCTCCACCCCGCGCTGGTACGCGGCCACCCGGTCGTACTCCTCCAGCAGGAAGCCGCGCATGGTGAACGAGCGGATCTCGGCCGCGTGGCGGCGGTCGGCCATGAGGTCCGACAGGATCCACTTGCGGCGCGCGACGCCCACCAGGGCCAGCTCCGTCACGTACCGCATCCGGGCCGAACGGATCGACGCCCAGCCCTCCGGCAGCGCGGTCAGCAGGAGCAGCGGCAGCAGCAGCGGATGCAGGACGCCCAGCGTCCCGGCCGCCGCGATCACCCCGACGGCGCCGGTGAGGACGTCCACCGCCGTGGTCACCACGCGCGGCGCCGAGGCCATGCCGCGGCTGCGCGCCCGCTGGAGGTCGTCGAGGAACTCCGAGTCGTCCAGGGCGGCCAGCTCGACCGCCGTGGTCAGCTCGTACAGCCGCAGCTCGACGAGCCGTTCGACCTGCGGCTCCAGCCGGGCCTGCGCCCAGCCCGCGGCCGCCTGCAACCCCGCCCGCAGCGCGGCGGCGACAGCGACCAGCGCCAGTGAGGGCAGCGCGGCGCGGACCCGGTCGGGTGTGGGGCCCGAGCTGAACAGGGCGGTGAGGACGCCGGTCGTCGCCAGCAGCCCGAACGCGGTGAAGACCCCGGCGAGGAGGTTGAGCCCGACCGCCACCGAGGTGTCGGCCCTGCTGGCGCGCCAGGCCAGCCGCGCCGACTGGGCGATCACCGAGGGCAGCCGCCGCGCCATCGTCCGCATGCTGGTCTCGGCCAGCTCGCCGGTATGCCGGGTCCAGCGATGCTCGGTCAGCTCCGGGAGGACCGGCTCCGCCTGATCGTCCTCCGGTACGTCCTGACGATTTGACTCCTTCTTAGGAAGGACGGCCCGAAGGGAAAATCTTTGCCACGCAGTCATCCACGGCCCCTCGCCTGTACGTATCACCATGGGCAGTGTGCATCCGGCGACTGACAACTTTCACTTCACATGTCACATAGCGTGGTGATTTGTAGCAGTGGACAATCATGCGGCAGATGGACGCGGACGCTATGCCGGGATGACTAGGGTTTACGACATGACCGATGCCTGGCCGGACGGCTGGACACGACAGGAGGGAAACCGCGTGGCGCGTAGCAGGCAACCTGCACCCGCCGGGGCGGAGTACCCGTATGACCAGGAGCCGCCCGGGCGTGATCCGTACGGGCGCGACCCGTACGGGCGTGACCCGTACGCGGACGACCCGTACGCGGGTGATCAGTTGCGCGGGACCGACGCGTACGGCGGCGGGGACGCGCCGCGGGGGCGCCTGGTCCGCAGGCGCCGCTGGCCGAAGATCCTCGCGGCTCTGGTCGTGATCATGCTCGTGGTGGTCGTCGGCGGTTACTTCTACCTGGACTCCCGGCTCAACCGCGAGAGCGTGCTGACCGACTACGCGGGCCGTCCCGCCGACACACCCGGCACCAACTGGCTGGTCGTCGGCTCCGACAGCCGCGAGGGCCTGTCCAAGCAGCAGAAGAAGGACTTCGCGACCGGCAACGCCGCGGGCCGCCGCACCGACTCGATGATGTTGCTGCACTACGGCGACGGCGGCACGACGCTCGTCAGCCTTCCGCGCGACTCGTACCTGCCGATCCCCGGCAAGGGTTCCAACAAGCTCAACGCGGCGTTCGCGTTCGGCGGCCCGAAGCTCCTCGTCAGGACCGTGGAGCAGGCGACCGGCATCCGCATCGACCACTACGCGGAGATCGGCTTCGGCGGGTTCGTCGGCGTCGTGGACGCCATCGGGGGCGTCGACATCTGCGTCAAGAGCCGCATGCGCGACCCCAAGGCCGGCATCGACCTCAAGCCCGGCTGCCAGACGCTCGACGGCGGTGACGCCCTCGGGTACGTGCGCACCCGCGCCAGCGCGCGCGCCGACCTGGACCGGATCGACCACCAGCGGCAGTTCTTCGGCGCGCTGATGAAGAAGGCCGGCAGCCCGGGCGTGTTCCTCAACCCGTTCCGGAGCGTCCCGCTCGCCATGAACGCGACGAGCAACTTCATCGTGGACGACGGCGACCACCTGTACGACCTCACCCGGATGATGTGGGCCATGCGCGGCGTCTCCGGCGGCGACGGCGTCACGACCTCGGTGCCGATGGGCGCCCCCGGGTCGTCGGCCGCGGCGGGCTCGTACCTCACCTGGCACCCCACGCAGTCCAAGCGGCTGTTCTCCGCGCTCAAGGAGGACCGGCCCGTGCCCAAGGAAGTCATTACCAAGTAGGCGTGTGCCCCGCGGGGCATGCGTGTGCGTGGGCGTGCCCTTGTGGCTAGAGTCGGTGCATGCCCGATGAGAGGCCCGATGTAGCGGAACTTGAGAACCTGTCGTCGAAGGAGCTCCACGACAGGGCGATCGACCTCGCCAAGGAACGCCGCGACGTCGGCTTCCTGTGGGACCTGCTGCGCGCCATCCCCGCGGCCGCCGCGGCGATGGGAGATCAGCAGCGGGCCGGCTTCGACATGCTGCACGGATTGTCGTTGCTCGAAGAGTTCACGCACGCCGACGAAGGCGAACTCGCGGACGCGCTACGGCCGGTCTATCTCGACTATCTGACTCGGCACGGAGGGGCCGGTTCGTCAGGTGGTTCGTAAAGTTTTCCTGAAACTTCCAAGTGAAGGTGCGTCGAAGATGCCCGAACGCACCTGAAGCGGCCGCAAAGCCCCTCCCCTCTGACTCTTCCTTTGTGACCCCTTGGGCCCCCCTCGTCCGCCACCGGGAATCACTCCCGGTAGGCACACGACAGCGGGAGGTGGGCAGGTATGAACAAGAAGTGGGTGAAAGTGGGGGCGCTCGCATTCGTCGCCTGGTATGTCATCACCAGGCCCGAGGGCGCCGCGAGCCTCGTGAACAGTGCACTGGGGGGTCTCGGCACCGCGGCGGAGTCGTTGTCCCAGTTCGTGAGCGCCATCCCCTAACAGCATCCCCTAACAGAGCGTGGCCGCCGGCCCCGTGCCCATCGGGCGGTACGGGGCTCTTTCGCGTGCGCTATCCGGCACTTGCCCCTAGGCACAGTAAAATCGCGCTTTGCGGGTTGAAGCAGCTGGGCACAATTGAATCGGGTCAGTGTGTCGCTGCGCTACAACAGGGACGGCGTACGGATGAAGAAGAACCTCCGCTATGTGGCCATCGCCTTCGTCATCTTCTACCTTCTGAGCAAACCCACCGAAGCCGCCAGCGTGGTGAACAACGGCTTCGACCAGCTCGCCAAGGCAGGCAACCAGCTCGCCGCGTTCGTGGGCGCCCTCGGGACGTAGCGACGGCCGGGGGCGGGTCTAAGATCGGCCCCATGTCTGTCTACGAGGTAGAGATCGGTGGTCTGCAGGGTGGCTCTGCGGACCTCGGACAGTACGAGGGCAAGGCCGTGCTGGTCGTCAACGTCGCGTCCAAGTGCGGCCTCACCCCGCAGTACGCGGGTTTGGAGCGGTTGCAGGAACGTTTCGCCGAACGTGGGTTCACGGTCCTCGGCGTACCCTGCAACCAGTTCATGGGGCAGGAGCCGGGCTCGCACGAGGAGATCGCGCAGTTCTGCTCCGCGACGTACGGCGTGACGTTCCCGATGACCGAGAAGGTCGAGGTCAACGGGGCGGGACGTCATCCGCTGTACGCCGGGCTCGTCGACGTTCCCGACGCCGAGGGGCACACCGGCGACATCCGCTGGAACTTCGAGAAGTTCCTCATCGCGCCGGACGGCACCGTGGCGGCGCGCTTCGCCCCGCAGACCGAGCCGGAGTCGGACGAGGTCGTCGGCGCCATCGAGAAGAACCTTCCCGCCTAGATCCTCGTGTGGGGTTCGCCACATCCGGGTCGGGCGGTTGTCGCTATTCGACAATCCCTCTAATTTGGGAAGTCGAGATATGACGCGGAGGTGGCCCATGGGAGGCTGGACGGCGGCGGAGATCCCTGACCTGAGCGGCCGGCGGGCGGTCGTCACCGGGGCCAACAGCGGTATCGGCTTTCACACCGCACTCGAACTGGCCCGGCACGGCGCGTCCGTCGTGCTGGCCTGCCGCAGCATGGAACGCGGCCAGCAGGCCCACGACCGCATCATGTCGGCGGTCCCGGCGGGCGAGGTCGCTCTGGCGCCGCTCGACCTGGCCGACCTGTCGTCGGTACGGACGTTCGCGGGCACGCACGGCGCGGCTCCGCTCGACCTCCTCGTCAACAACGCGGGGGTGATGGCCCTTCCGCACCGGACGACGGCCGACGGCTTCGAGATGCAGTTCGGTACCAACCATCTCGGGCACTTCGCGCTCACCGGGCTGCTGCTCCCGGCACTGCTCGCCGCGTCCGCGCCGCGCGTCGTGACCGTCACCAGCGGTATCGCCTACGTCGGGCGGCTGCGTTTCGACGACCTGCAGGGCGAGAGGCGCTATCGCAAGTGGGGCGCGTACGCGCAGTCCAAGTTCGCCAACCTGGTCTTCGCCAAGGAGCTGGCGCGGCGTTTCCCCACCGTGCTGAGCGTCGCCGCGCATCCCGGTTTCGCCGCCACCAACCTGCAGGAGACGGGCCCCAAGATGGCGGGCAACAAGCTGCAGGAACGAGGCGCCGCTGTGGTCAACGCGGTCATGGCGCAGTCGGCGGATGCCGGGGCACTGCCGACGCTGTACGCGGCGACCGCGCCCGGCGTGCGGCCGGGCGCCTGCTATGGCCCGCGGCTCGCCCAGTACCGGGGTACCCCCACGAAGGTCTTCACGTCACCGTTCGCGTCCAAGCCCGAGGTGGGCCGCCGGTTGTGGGAGGTCTCCGAAGACCTCACCGGCGTCGACTACGAGGTCGCCGCCAAGGGCTGACCGCCGTCGCCCCAACCGTCGCCCCGGCCGCCGCCGCCACTGTCGCCACCGAGGCCGTGCAGGGCCTGCGCGACCGCGGTGGAGATGACCTCCTCGGCGTTGCCCGGCCGTTCGGCGAACAGCTTGGCGGCGGCGTCGACGATGCCCTGGATGAGATGGGCGCGCAGCTCCGGACCGCGGATCCCTGCCTCGTCGAGCGCGGTCACCAGCGGCCGCAGCAGTTGCGCGTGCCCGTCCCGGATCCGCCGTGCCTCACCGCCCTGGCCGCGCCCCGCCGCTCCCGGCGCGGCGGGCTCGGCCAGGGCGTGCTCCACGAGCGCCACGGCGGCCGCGTGCCGTCCGTCGGCCATGACTTCGAGCTGGACGCGGACGTAGGCCTCGACCTTGCCCGCCAGGCCCGGCGCGCCGGCCAGCGCCTCGTCGACCAGCGAGGCCCAGCGTGGCAGCTCGTCCTCGACGATGGCCGCGACTAGGTCGTCCTTGGAACGGAAGTACTCGTACAGGCTGGGCCGTGACAACCCCACGCGGCGTGCGAGCGCGGCCAGCGACAGCGCCTCGATGCCCTCCTCGGCGACGAGCGCGCGGGCCGCGTCGAGCAGCGTCCGGAGCTGGCGGGCACGATGCTCGGCGACGGTGGCTTCGCTGATTTTCGGCACCCCGCCATTCTCGCCTACGGAGCGGCGGGTCCCCGGTCCGGATCCCAGTCGAGTGTGGCGGGCACCGACCCCTCCAGCGTCAGCAGCCACCGCTTGACCTCGACGCCGGAGCCGCCGCTGTAGCCGCCCAGCCCGTTCGCGGCCACCACCCGGTGGCACGGCACGATCACGGGGATCGGGTTGCCGCCCATGACCTGGCCGATCGCCTGGGCTCCCACGTCGAGCCCGCTGAGCCTGTCGAGCTCGCCGTAGGTGACGACCTTCCCGTACGGCACCCGCTCGTACAGCGTGGTCAGGACCCTGCGCTGCACGTCCGACGTCAGCCGCCAGTCGATCGGTACCTCGAACGTCAGGCTCTTCCCGGCGAAGTAGTCGGCGAGCCCGGCCAGAGCCTCGGCGGTGCGGCCCGGGTCGTCCACGACCGGCAGCCCGGCCCGCTTCGCCGCGCGGGCCCGGGTGCCGGGAGTGTCCTTGAACGACAGGTAGGCGACACCCTGCTCGGTGGCGCCGACCAGCAACCGGCCCAGCGAGGTCTCGATCGCGCCGAGCGTCAGCGTCCGCGTCGCGGTCTCCATCTTCGGACCTCCTCATCACGTCTCGCTATGCACAACCCCGGCACGACCGTGATCGTTGCACGTCCCGCCGACAACCCGGGAGACGGTGCCGCGGATCAGGGGGCCGGGCGCCGGAGCCAGGCGACGGTCAGCGCGGCCGTCATGGGGAGAACCAGTAGCACCGAGATCGCGGCGAGCGTGCCGTAGGAGAAGACGGTCACGATCGCCCCGGCGGCGAGGCCGCCCAACGCCCCGCCGACGTTCATCATCAGGTCGGAAATGCCCTGGACGGCCGGGCGGTCGGGCGGGGTGACGGACTCGGTGAGCAGGGCGGAGCCCGCGACGAGGCCGAACGACCAGCCGAGGCCCAGCAGGACCAGGGCGATCGTCAGCCGGGTGACGTGGTGCGGGGCGGAGACGGTGGCCAATGCGGCGGCGGACGCCAGCAGCGCCATGCCGGCCAGCAGGACCGGGATGCGGCCGTGGCGGTCGGCGAGCCAGCCGGCGACGGGCGCGAGGGCGTACATCCCCGCGATGTGCAGGCTGATGACGACGCCCACGACCGTGAGGCTCGCGTGACCGTGGTTCAGGTGCACCGGCGTCATGGTCATCACCGACACCATGACCATGTGGCTCACGACGATCGCGGCGACGGCGAGCCGGGCGCGCGGAGTGGTGCGCAGGGTGTGCCATCCGCTGGACCGGCGGGCGGTCGTCTTCGGACCGGCCGTCTGGAGCGGGTCGGGGCGGAGGAGGGCGAAGACGCCGAGCACCGCCAGGCCGTAGGCGACGGCGGCGAGCGCGTACGGCCCGGCCCACTCGGAGAGGCCCATCGCGCGGCCCAGTTCGTCGGCGGGGTGGGCGAGGTTGGGACCGGCGACCGAGCCGATCGTGGTGGCCCAGACGACGATGGACAGGTCGCGTGCGGCATGGGTGGGACGGGCGAGGTCGGTCGCGGCATAGCGGGCGGCGAGCCCGCCCGCCGAGCCGCCGCCGAACAGGAACAGGCCCGCGAGGAGCAGCGGCCACGCCTCCAGGGCCGCGGCGAGTACGGCGATCACCGCGCCCAGCGTGCCCGCGCCGTACGCGAGGGTGAGCGCGGCGCGGCGCCCGTGGCGGGCGGCGGCGCGGGCCATCGGGATGGCCAGCACGGCTGCGCCCGTGACCGCGCTCGTCTGGGCCAGCCCGCCGATCGTCTCCGAGCCCGAGAGGGTCGCCGCGGCCAGGGTGCTGATGGCGACCCCGGTGGCGACGGCGATCCCGCCCAGCACCTGCGTGGCGGTGAGCACCGCCAGGACGCGCCGCTGTGCCGGATGGCGCCCGAGGGCGGGTTCGGCCGGTGTCTCGCTGCTGAGGACCGTCATGCCCCACCCCGTCATTGTCATTACTGAACGCGCAGTTGCGCCTGAATTGCGCGCTCATAATACGGGCACGGGGTATCAAGTCAAGCGGGGGCACCCGTCAGTATCCGGTGGAGACGCCCCGCCTCCCGGGCCAGCCGGCCGGTACCTGTCCGTCCGGCGAGCCCGGCCGGGACGGGACACCGGGCGCCCGTCTCCGCCGCCTCGGTGGCGAGGGCGATGAGGTCGGGCAGACCGGTCATGGGGCGTTCGCCGGGCCGGGGCAGCAGCTCCGGGAGCGCGGCGGCGATCACGCGGAGGACGTCGGCGTGCGCGCCGGCGCGGGCGGCGTCGGTGAGAGCGCCGGTCACCCGGTTGAGCTTCAGCTCCCCGGCGGACCCGGCCAGCACGGCGATCGCGTCGCCGACCGGGGGCAACTGCCCGCGCGCGCAGAACGTGAGGAGGGCGTCGACCGAGGCGGAGCGTTCCTCCGCTCGCTTGGAGCCGAGCCCGAGGGCGAGCGCGGTGGCCGTCGCCGGGCCGACGGGGCCGTCGGCCTCGGCCAGGGACAGGAGGATGCCGCCCTGCCCGTGTCGCGACTCGACCTCGTCCGCGAACGGAACCAGCAGGTGCGCGGCGAGGACCTCGCGATGGGAGGGCAGGAGGGAAGGCCACCAGGAGAAGCAGTAGGGCACATGCGCCTGCGATGCGAGCCGCTTCCAGCCTTGGCGGGGCAGGCCGAGCAGCAGGTCGGCCAAGCCGTGCGGCTCCGGTTCGGCCCCTCCGGTCTCCGCCGCGACGATCGTCGGCAGCACCCGGTCGACGGCCTGGGACTCGCTGCCTCGCCAGCTGTAGACGGTGCGCGGGATCGAGACCGCCTCACAGGTCACCCGGGGATCGGGCAGCCCGCCGTCCGCCAGCCACGCGGCCGCCCGGCGGCCTTCGGGAGAGCCGAGGCGCCGGGCGCGGAGCACGACGTCGCCGGGGATGTCGCGGGGGAGCCGGAGCAGCGCCTGCTCCAGGTCGAGCGGACCGGGCCGCAGGCCCGCCGCCTCCAGCCGTTCGAGCCGTTCGACCAGGACCTCGGGAGCGACGTGGCCCGTGGTGTGGGTCGGCGTCGCCAGCAGCACCGGAAGACGGCCCACCGCGCCCGCGACCTCGCGCATGCGGCCGCACAGGGCCGCGCTCGGCGCCGGCCCCTTCCGGTCGAGGTCCGGAACCGGTTTCCGCCGCGGCTCGGCCGGCGCGACCAGCGGCCGGAGGGCGGCTCCCAGCCAGCGCGTCGGGTGATCGCTGTAGTCGTCGTCAACGAAGAGCAGCCACGGCGCGAGGTCGGGGACGACGCGTCGCACGGCGGCGCGCGTCTCGCCGGGCTCACGATGCGCGAACTCGACCAGGCCGGCGAGCACACGTTCGCCGTCGCGCCACGTCAGCTCGCCGTGCAAGTACGCTGCCACCTCCTCGGTCAGCTCCGCGACGGAACGGGCGAGCGGCGGCAGCTCGCGTGGCGGCGGTGGCGGCGTGAGGCCGGTCACCGGCGCCGTGGCCGCCGTGACGGTCACCGCGCCGAACGCTTCGGCGACGCGGTCGCGGGCCTCCTTGGGCAGGCCCGCCGCGGCCTGACGGACGGCGTCGCGCACGGGTTCGCTCGCCTTGGCCGCGTGCTTGGCGGCGACCCTGGCGGCCCGTTCCTGGAGGTCGAGCTTGTCCTGGCCGAACGCGACGGTGAGCGCGGTGAGCGACGCTTCGACGCGGTCCCGCTCGCGGGCGGTCCGGTCGATCCAGGAGAGCGCCGCACGGACCAGCTTCTTCTCCGGGCGGAAGAGCAGCGCCTCGGCCACCTCGGCGAACGTCGCCTCGTCCAGGTCCGCGGCCTCGTCGACCCGGCGCAGCTCGTCCAGCGCGAACTCCGCGACCGGGCCGGGCGCGGCGGGCAGCAGCCGGGCGAGGTCACGGATGTGGGTCCTCGCCTCGGCGGGAGACGGCTCCAGCGCCCGGTAGAGGTCCAGGTACCAGCGCAGATCCTGAATCCGGCCGCCGCGCAGGAGACGGCGGACGCACCCGTCGAGCAGCATCTCCCGTTCGACCCGCCCCACGGCGGCCAGCCGGGTGAGCATGTCGATCCACGGGTCGTCGTCGTGCGCCCGGAGGCCGAGCACCCGGCCGACGGCCTCCACCTCGAAGATCCGGGGAAGAAGCTCGTCGAGATACGGCTCCTCGTTCAGCCAGGGGTACGGGTCGGTCCACTGTGCCCAGCCCACGACGTAGGCGTCGTCGTCCGGCAGTCCTTCGCCGCCGCTGCGGGCGAGCATGTCCGCCAGCCGCCACCGGTCCTGGCCGCCCCACCGGCTCGCCTGGTCGGTGACGCGCAGCCGGCGGGAGATCCGCCGCGCCACGTCCGCGCGCCACGAGGCGGGCCGGGCGGCGACGACGCGGGCGATCAGGAGGGCGTGCACCGCGCCGTTGTCGCGGATGTCCAGATCGGCGCGGCAGAGCCACGCCGCCGCGCCGGCGGCGCCGGGGATGCAGCCGGCGCCCGCGATCCGCAGGGCCTGGGCCTCCCGGCGGTGGTGCCCCCAAAGGGACCAGTTCCCGCTGCTCCGGCTCTTGAGGTAGCCGGGAAGCTCCTTGGCGATCGCGGTCCGCCCGGCGTCGTCGAGCCTCGTGATCATCGAGGCCACGACCTCGGCCTTCCCCGCGGCCAGCTGGGCGCGGACGTCGTCCCAGGTGTGCATCAGAGTCCCTTCGTCACGGCCGGGTGCGCGGTCTTGGCGCGGACGACGCGGGCGGCGAGGACGTGCTTGCACGGCCCGCGCCCGCCGCGGTGGTCGGCCCACCACTGGCAGGTGCACGAGGCGCGGTCACCGTCGAAGCGCACCTGGCGCGGCCTGCCGTCGACCGTGACGACGGCGACGTCGTCCGCGGTGAAGGCGACCGCGCCCTGGTCCACGAGCGCGTGCGCCGCGCGCAGACGCGGGTTCATCGCGGCCACGCGGTCCGGGTCGTAGGGGAGTTCGCGGTGGAAGTGCGCGGCCTCGGCGGTGTCGTAACCGACGCGGCCCGACGTGCCGAGCTGCGTCAGCGCCGCCTTGACCCGCGCGCGGTCGACGCCCGCGCGTTCGGCCAGCAGGTCGGGTTCGACGCGCGGTTCGAACGCCAGCAGCGTGCCGATCAGGTCGGCGTCGCCCGCCGCCTCGTCGGTGATGAGCGCGTCCAGGACCGCGCCCTCGCCGGAGAAGCCGCGCCGCACCTCGGGAGACAGCGTCAGCACGTACCGCATGCCGGGCAGCTCCAGTTCCCACGCGCTCGCCACCGGCCCGGCGTCGGCCGCGGCGGGAGGGCCGTACGTACGCAGCGCACGGGCGAAACGCAGCAGCGGAAGCATCGTCTGCAGCCGCTCCGGTCCGGGCAGGCAGACCGAACCCGGCGACGGGCGGGACGTCAGCCGCAGCCCCCGCCCGGCGGGAGCCGCCCACAGAACGTCACGGACGCCGCGCGGCAACGACCGCAGGAACCGGACCGCCTCCTGGCCCGTCACCTCGGCGCGCAGGTCGAACCCGGCGGCGATGACCTGCACCTCGGCGAACCCGCGCAGCCACCGCTCCGGCAGCGGCACCTTCTTCTCGACGACGGCGCCGTCGAGCGTGGTCACCGCGAGCCCATCGTCACCGACCGCCAGATGCAGCGGATCGGAGCCGCCGACGCGGGCGAGCGCCTCGCGCAGCGGCCCGTTCACGTCCACGTTCGTGGTGCCGAGCGCGACCACGTCGCCGTCCAGCGCGCCTTCGAGCACGTCGAGCCGCGCGTAGACGCCGCAGCACGCCGAGAACGACTCCAGCCGGAGACGGTCGCCGTTGCAGGTCACCACCGGGTCGCGCATCGCGGTGAGCCGCGGCTGGAAGTAGCGCGCCTGCGCGACGTCGGCGAGGCCGATCAGTGCGGCGGCGGCGGGGGCGGCCTGGGTGAGCAGGCCGCTGAAGAAGCGGGGGTGCGCGTCGGGGCCGGTGGCGGTCGTGCCGCCCGAGGTCGACAGGCCCAGGGCATCTCCGGTGAGCGCGGACGGGCGCGTGTAGGCGTATGCCTGTGCGGTAGCCATGCCCGGAACGTAGACCTGCCGACCGACAATTAGGGGCGTTTCAGAACTCAGTCGAGGAGCCCCGGGAAGAGCAGCGCGAGCTCGCGCGGGTACGCGCCGATCAGCCGCAGCTCGTCGTCGGTGAGCGGGCGGCCGGTCATCGCGTTGCACAGCTGGACGAGCTTGAACGCGAGCCCCTCGTCCACCGGCTCGATCCCGAGACCGTCCATGACATGCCGGAATCCGGCCTTCCCTCCGTACTCCCCAGTGAGGACGACCCGCCCGGCCCGCGCGTGCCAGTCGCCGGGGAACGGGCCGAGCGTCGCCTCGTCGTACAGCTCGTAGTTGCCGTGGTCCTTGAGCGCGCCGTCGGCGTGGATGCCCGACTCGTGCGCGAAGGCGTTGCGGCCCGCGCCGACCTGGTTGTAGGGGAGCGGCTGGCCGAGCGCGTAGCCCGCCCACAGGGCGAACCGCCGGGCCCATGACAGGTCGATCGGATCGCCGATCGCCGCGCCGCGTTCCGCCAGGCCGAATCCGTGGCGGAACGCGAGGATCGTGGACAGCAGGTCGGCATTGCCCGCCCGTTCGCCGACGCCGTTGACGCAGGTGTTGATCCAGGCGTCCTGGCCCGCCTCCAGGTCGCCGAGCGCGCCGGAGACCGAGTTGGCCACCGCCAGCCCGAGGTCGTTGTGGCAGTGCGTCTCGACCGGCATCCGGGTGGCCGCGGCGAGCTTGGCGAAGCGCTCCCGGATGCGGTCCGGGGTGTCGCCGCCGATGGTGTCGCAGTAGCGGACCCGGTCGGCACCGGCCTCCTTGGCCGCGAGGGCGAACTCGGTGAGGAACCCGTCGCCGGTGCGCGAGCCGTCCTCGGCGTTGACCCCGACGGTTCGGGCGCCCCCGCTCCTGGCGGCGCGCACGGCGGCGGTCATCTCGCGGACGATCGCGTCCCGGTCCAGCCGGCCCCGGAACTTGTTGGCGATCATGTAGTCCGAGGTCGAGATCGACAGGTTGTAGTGCGCGAGCCCGAGCGGCAGCGCCTTCTCCACGTCCTCCGCGACGCCGCGGCACCAGCCCGACAACCGGAGCTGTCCGAACGCACCGGCCTCGGCCAGGGCGACCTGCGCCCGGACGTAGGGCACCTCGTGGAACAGGAACGGGAAGCCGATCTCCGACTGGGCCACCCCGAGGCGGCCCAGATAGAAGTTGACCATTGTCTTCCCGAATTTCGACAGCCCGGTCCGGGCTGTCTGCACGCCGTCGCGATTGGTGACATCGAGGAAATGAATCTGCGGCATGCGTTCAGATTGACACTCTCATCAACGTGTATCAATATTGACTAAAATCAATGTCATCGGGGTCGAGGGCTGAGGAGATCCAGGTGGGGGAGTGGATCGACGCTGTCGCGGCGGCGGAACGGCTCGGTGTGAAGCCCGCCACTTTGTACGCGTACGTGAGCCGTGGCGTGCTTCGCCGAAGGCGTGACGCCGACGGGCGGCGCAGCCTCTTCGACGCGGAAGAGATCGAGGAACTGGCCCGGCGCGGCAGGCCCCGGCGCCCGCCGAGCCCCACGGAGCTGGAGATCGAGTCGGCCATCACCGCGCTCGGCCCGGACCGGCACTACTACCGGGGACGGGACGCCACCGAGCTGGCCACGACGAGCACCTTCGAGGAGGTCGCGGGCTGGCTCTGGACCGGCGAGCACGATCCAGCCGCGCGTGCACCGGGCGAAGGGAGGCCGGGCGAAGGGCGGCCGGGTGAGACCTGGCGTGCGCCGTCGGACGGGCTCGCGGCGGCCGTCGGCGCGCAGTCCGGGCTGCCCGCCGACGTGCTGCCGCTGGACCGGCTCCAGGTGATCACCATGGCGCTGGCCGCCGCCGACCCGCTCCGGTTCCAGCTCGACCGGGACGGCGTCCTCGCCACCGCCCGCGCGCTCATCGCCGGTCTCGTCGACGCCCTGCCCACCGCAACCGCCGGTGCCGGCGCGGACGGCTCGATCGCCGGACGGTTGTGGGGCGCGCTCAGCGAGCGCCCGCCGGAGCCGGGCCTGCTCCGGGTGCTCGGGGCGGCGCTGGTGCTGCTGGCCGATCATGAGCTGGCCGCCTCCACCCTGGCGGCGCGCATCGCCGCGTCCGTCCGGGCCGACCCGTACGCCGTGGTCGCCGTGGGGCTCGGCACGGTCGGCGGCCCGCTGCACGGCGGCGCCTCGTTCGGCGCGGAACGGCTGTTCGCCGAGATCGGCGAGCCGGGGCGGGCGGGCCGCGTGATCGGTGAGCTGCTGCGCGCCGGGCAGCGTGTGCCGGGCTTCGGCCATTCGGTCTACAAGTCCGGCGACCGGCGGGCCACCGTTCTCTTCGACCTGGTCAGGGATGTGGCGCCGGACCATCCACGGCTCGCGGTCGCCGACGCCGTGCGCGCCGAGGCGGCGCGGCGGCGGCTTCCGGAGCCGAACGTCGATCTCGCCCTCGCCACCCTTACCTCGGTCGCCGGGATGCCCCCGGGCTCCGGCGAGGCGATCTTCGCCGTGGCGCGGACCGCGGGCTGGCTCGCGCACGCCATCGAGGAGTACGGACGCGCCGGGCCGCTCCGCCCCCGGGCCGTCTATACCGGCCCGCCGCTCCCGGCGGCGAAGGGGCGGGCACGGTGAGACGGGGTTGTGCGCCGGCTGCCCGGTACCGGTTGTACTCTCGATGACGTGCGAAGGTTCCTCACCCCGGGTTGGCTCGGACTGCATGCGCTGGCGATCGTGCTGTGCGCCTCGTTCCTCGGTTTCGGGTGGTGGCAGTACGACCGCGCCCAGTCGGGCAACGACCGCAGCTGGGCCTACACCTTCGAGTGGCCGATCTTCGCCATCTTCGTGATCGTGATGTGGATCAAGATGATCCGCGACGAGCTGAGCGGTGACGACAGCCGCCAGGCGCCCAAGGTGATCGAGGAGCCCGCGGCGGCCGCGGTCAAGCGCGAGATCATCCGGCGGCAGGAGGAAGAGGACCCCGCCCTGGCGGCCTACAACCGCTACCTGGCGCGGCTCAACTCCGAGAGCCACCGGCGCGACTGAGCGTCCTCGCGTCGTCTCCCCAGAAAGGTGTGATCCGTGGAAGCGGCCATCAACCGGTACCGCCTCTTGGCCCTCGTCGTCGGCGTGATGTTGCTGCTCGTGGTGTTCGTGGGGATGCCCATCCGCTACATCGGCGGCAACGGCACCCCGTCGGCGATCATCTCGCCGATCCATGGCGCGCTCTACATCGTCTACCTGGCGATCGCGTACGACCTCTGGCGCAAGGCGGGCTGGCCGCTGAAGCAGATGGCCGTCATGGTCTCCGCCGGCCTGGTGCCCTTCCTCGCCTTCTTCATCGAGCGGAAGATCGTCCGCGAGGCGCGCGAGGTGGCCGCGGTCCGCGCCTGATCCCGGCGATCCGCTGGACGCCGCCCCGCCCGCGCCCTTATGTTTGACCGAGTCAAACAATTGCGCGGAGGTGAGTCGTGGACGTCATCGCGGACGAGATCACCACGGTCCGGTCGTTCAACCGCTTCTATACCGGCGTGATCGGCGTGCTCGGCGAGGGGCTGCTGAAGACGCCGTACTCCCTCACCGAGGCAAGGGTGATCTTCGAGCTGGCGCAGCGGGACGCCACCGAGGTCCTGGAGCTGCGGCGCGCGCTCGATCTGGACCCCGGTTACCTGAGCCGGATGCTGGCCCGGTTCGAGAGCGACGGCATCGCCCGGCGGGAACGGTCCGCGGCCGACGCGCGCCGCCAGGTCGCGCGGCTCACGCCGCACGGCCGGGAGGTGTTCGCGATGCTGGACGAACGTTCCGTCGGCGAGATCCGGGCGATGCTGGACCGGCTGCCGGCCGGGCGACGGCAGCTGCTGGTGACGGCCATGAAGACCATCCAGAACGTGCTGGACGACGCGGGCCCGCCGCGCGGCACCTGCGTCCTGCGCCCGCTGCGCCCCGGCGACCTCGGCTGGGTCGTCCAACGCAACGGCGCGCTCTACGCCGAGGAGGTCGGCTGGGACCGTACGTACGAGGCGCTCGTCGCGAAGATCGTGGCCGGGTACGGGGAGTCCCACGACCCCGCGTGCGAGAACGCCTGGATCGCCGAGCTCGACGGCGCGCCGGTGGGCAGCGTCTTCTGCATGAAGAAGGAGGAGGCGGTCGCCCAGCTGCGGCTGCTGCATGTCGAGCCGCCCGCCCGCGGGCTCGGCGTCGGCGCCGCCCTGGTCGGTGAGTGCGTGCGCTTCGCGGAGAAGGCGGGTTATGCGGAGATGATGCTCTGGACGACCGCGCTCCAGCGGCCCGCGCACCGGATCTACCGGGCCGCGGGCTTCGAGCTCGAACGCGAGGAGGAGCCGGTCGAGCGGTTCGGCGGCGTCATCCACGGACAGTACTGGCGCAAGAAGTTCCAGACGGCCTGACGCCGGGCGCGCCGCGGCCCGCGGCGGCGGAGTGCAGCCACGGGCCGGGCGTCGCAGCGGTGCGAACGTGCTCCCGGGCGGCCGGGGACGGGGTCGGGACAGATCCGGTCCGCCCGTCGTTCCGGTTAGGTCGGGTTGTCACCTCCCTTCGCGAGCGGGCCGGCGACGGCGGCTTCGCCGGGACCGGGCTGCCGCCGGCGTCGCCGGCTGACGAGCATCAGGCCCGCGCCGATCGTGAGTGCGGCGCCCGCGGACGAGGCGAGGAGCCAGATGGGCGCCCCGGTCCGGGGAAGTTCGCTCCAGCCGCCGGACCGGACGGTCGAGGCGACGCTCCGCGGGGGCGCGTCGCCTTCGACCGGCGGCATCAGGTGGCCGCCGTGCGACGCGTGCTTGCCGGGAGCGGTCTTGGGCGGCGTGCTCTTGGGCGGGGCGCCCTTCGGAGGATGCGCCTTCGGAGGATGCGCCTTCGGAGGGTTCGCCTTCGGCGGATGGACCTTGGCCTTGCCGACCGTGACGTTGCACGAGGCGGCGCCGCTGCCCAGGACGGCCACCGCGTTGCCGCACGCCGTGACCGGCAGGTTGAGCGGTGCGATCACCTGGTTGCCGCTGAGGACGCCGCCCGTCCCGGACGTTCTGGCCTTGTGGCCGCCGCCGGGCGAGGACGCGATCTGGGCCGTGCATCCCGCGCGTCCGGTGCCGAGGAGCCCGACGGCGTTGCCGCAGGCCGTGATGGGCAGGTTGAGCGGTGCGATCACCTGGTTACCGCTGAGGACACCGCCTCTGCCGGAGGTCTTGGGCCCCCGGTCCTCGCGCGTCCACTTGGCGGCCTTGTGCCCGGCCTTCTTGGTGGCTTTGGCCTTGGCACTGCCCTTGTGCCCGGCTTTGTGTTTGTGCCGCGCCTTCTTGGGGGCGGCCTTCGTCGCCGTGACCTTGGCCGGACGGGGTGCGGTGTTGACGTGCGAGCCCGCCGAGGCGTTGCCGAGGAGCCCGACCGCGTTCCCGCTCACGGTGATCGGCAGGTTGATCGGGAGGAGCACCTGGTTGCCGCTGCCGACGCCGCCGTCGCCGCTGGTGTCGGCCGTGGCCAGGCCGCTGCCCGCGGACAGCAGGCCGGCGGCGAGAGCCGTGACGACCGCCGCGACGCGGGTGGCGAGCGCGCGGCGCTGAGGAGCACGAACGTCTGAAGCGCGATTGGGCATGGACCTCTCCGGATGCGTCGGACTGCGATGGGAACGGCGTGCGGTACGAGTGGGCGGCGGGCGGCCGCTCAGGCGACAAAACGGGCGCGGCGGCTCAGGCGGGTGCGCGGCGGCGCGGGCGCGGGTGCCGGATGGCCGGGCCGGCGGCATGGCTCGATGACGCCGCCGGCCCGGCGGTGAAGGACGGCGGTGCCGCGGGGGCGTACGGCACCGGCGCCCGTGGCAGGGGATCAGGGTCGGGGCGGGCGGCCGCGGGCTCCGTGAGCCGGCCTGCCGCCACTCCGCGCTCCCGTGGCGGCAGGCCGGTCGGCTTCGCACCGGACGCCGCGCGCGGTGCCGGGCGAAGTGCCGAGGCCGGTCCGGGACGGCCGAGAACCCGAGGTGTGTCGCCGTGCGACGCCGTGTCAGGGGTGTGGTGTGGCGTGCCGCGAACGCCCTCGGCCGTCCGGACCGGACCGGGCAGGGGGTCGGCGAGATCTGTGACCGGAGTGCCGGACGTCGGACACCGCATGGGGGACCCTCCCTCGCTTGGCG
Organism: Actinomadura fulvescens; assembly: GCF_039533225.1. Lineage (NCBI taxonomy): Bacteria > Bacillati > Actinomycetota > Actinomycetes > Streptosporangiales > Thermomonosporaceae > Actinomadura > Actinomadura fulvescens. The sequence goes on from NZ_BAAATD010000002.1 coordinate 825,684, forward strand.
AAGCTCAGAGCTGGACGTTTACCGTTCCAGTGGGTTCGCCTTTACTCTGAGTCACGATCTCATTGCGGTAAGTACCCGCACGTCATGGGGCCGTAAACCCAGGTCAACGAAGATTTGGAGCACGCGGGCGACCGAGGTCGCGCGACGGAGGGTGAGCGTGGTGGGAGTGCTGGGCCGCCGGTGCCGCCGAGGGCGGCGGCACCGGCTTCCCGGGCCTTATCGCCGGGGCGTCACCACGGGTGAGTTGAACGGCAGGACCAGCAGGGGGCCGGTCACCACCACACGGTCGGTGCCGGGTCCCCACTTGAGGTCGGCGGTCTGGTGGCAGGTGCCCCGGTCCTCGATCCAGTACCGGGCGTTCGCGCCGTCCGGCCCCGACCGGAAGCGCCCGAGGAGCGAGATGCGGTCACGCACCTTGCCCTTGCCGTCGACGATCAGCCCGTGGATCGGGTACGTCGCGCGGAATCCGCCGTTCCTCGTCCGCGCCTCGTATCCCAGATCCGAGACGAGGACCCGCAGCGTCTCCCCGGCGGCGTCCGTCACGGTCGCGTCGATCACGCCGAGGAACGGGGTGACGAAACCGGGGAAGGCGGTCTGGAACTGCTCAGGGTAGATCGCGGGCCGCCGCTCCAGCAGCGAGAACCGCCAGGCCCGGTTGAACGTCCCGGCCTTGATCGTGTACGTCCCGTTCTCGCACACGAACGGCCGCAGGGTGCGTCCGGCGAAGTCGATCGTCTGCCGGACGATCGGGTTGCCGGTGCTCGGGTCGCCGAACTTCTCCTCGTTGACCCGTGTGACGATGCCGTCCTTGGTCAGCTTCAGGGTGAAGCCCGGCCCGGCCGCCTTGAACCCCTTCCGGTTCTCCTTCACCACGATGTCGTGCCGCGCTCCGCCGCCCGTCGCGTGGGCGGAGGGGACGGACACCAGGCCCGCGGCCATCGCCACGCCGGTCACGGCGGCGAATCGAATACCAGCTTTCACGAAACCTCCAGTACCGCGCACCTCGTCGTACGGAGGATCATGATCACCTAAAAAACGCGAAACGCCCAGCCCCCGGCCACGATCGGTCAGCCGCCGATGAGCCGCAGCCGTACCTCCTGCAGCAGCCGCTGGCGCTGGAGCTCCTCCCGCCGGTCACGCGGCCGGAACAACACCAGGCCCTCCTCCAGCACCTGCCAGTACTGCGGGGTGGGCGTCACCATCCCCTGCCGCAGGAGCTCGCGGATCTCGGCGAGCTCCAGCCGCCCGACCTCGGCCGACACCCGCCGCTGTGCCCGCAGCCAGCCCTGCTCCTGCTTGATCGCCGTGATGACCGCCGCGACGCCGAGGAGCGCGACCGCCACCACCGTGACGATCGTGTGCGGCGCGAGTCCAAGATCCATGACGTCGAGCGTAGCCCGGGCGCCCCACGCGCGACAGCCGCTACCGGGGTCTCTTGCGGCAAGTACCTAAGCGCGACGGATTCCCCGGTCCGGCGATCTCCCTAACGTCGTGGTCAACGGACGACAACCACGAAGGAGAACGAGGATGAGCGACATCAACGACCTGGTCGAGCGTTACCTGGCCGCCTGGAACGAGACCGACGCCGCCGCCCGGCGGGCCCTGCTCGCCGAGGTCTTCGCCGCCGACGCCGAGTACACCGACCCGCTGGTCTCGGTCCGGGGCGTCGACGGCCTCGACGCGACCATCGCGGCGGTGCAGGGACAGTTCGGCGGGCTGGTGTTCAGCCCGGGCGGCCCGGCCGACGCCCACCACAACCTCGCCCGGTTCACCTGGCACCTCGGCCCCGAGGGCGGCGAGCCGGTCGTCATCGGCTTCGACGTCGCGGTCATCGGCGACGACGGCCTGATCAGCAACGTGCACGGCTTTCTCGACAAGGTGCCGGCCGGCGCCTGATCCCGCGCCGGGGACGGATCGGCCTCGGCCGGTCCGTCCCCGCGCCGACGCGGCTGCTGTCCCGGGCGAGGACGTGTCACACGTCGTAGTTGAAACCGAAGGCGCGCGCGCCGGTCTCGGTGCGCGGGCGGTGGCTCGTCTCGGGGCCGAAGGCGACGTACGTCCCCGGGCCGTACGTGCGATCGCCCTCGATGACCTCGCCCTCGACCACGAAGTACGCCTCGCCGTAGGTCTCGTGGACGTCGAGCCCGGGCCACTGCGCGCCCGGGGCGAGGTCGATCACCCAGGTCCTGATCCCCTGCATGCCCGGCAGCATGCGGACCAGGATGCCGGGGCCGACCTCCTCCGCCGGTACGGCGTCGACGTCGACGGGGAGGATCTGGCCGGGAGATATCTGCTGTGATGTGGTCATCTGTCCAAGATTGTCAGATGCCCAGCTCGGCGGCGAGATCTTTGAGGTCGCCCCGGGAGGCGATCCCGAGCTTCGGATAGGCCTTGTACAGGTGGTAGCCCACCGTCCGATGGCTGAGGAAGAGCTGCGCGGCGATGTCCCGGTTGGACAGGCCCCGGGCCGCGAGCCGTGCGATCTGCAACTCCTGCGGGGTGAGCGCGGCACCGACGCCCTGTGTCCCGTTCGCCGGTGCCACGTCCGCCGCGCCGGTCGCGGTGAGCTCGCCGCGCGCCCGTTCGGCCCACGGCCGCATGCCGAGCCGCTCGAAGACCTCCAGCGCCTCGTTCAGGTGGACGCGCGCCTCGGCCTTGCGCCGGGCCCGCCGCAGCCATTCGCCGTAGAGCAGCGCCGTCCTGGCGTACTCCAGGGGGCGGCCACCGGGGTCGTGCAGCTTCAGCGCCTCGGCGTACAGTCCGTCCGCCCGCTCGTCGCCGCTGAGCAGGGCCCGGCACCGCAGGACGAGCGCGTCCGCCCACGGCCGCCGCGCCCGTTCCGCCCACCGCTCGAAGCGCGCGAACGGCTCGTCGGCGCGTTCGCGGGAGCCGACCCGGATCGCCGCCTCCACGAGGTCGGGCGTGGACCGGGTGGCACAGATGTGATGACGCATCGGCTCGCGCGCCAGCCGGTCGAAGTGGGCGAGCGCCGCCTCTGCCCGGCCGAGACCGAGTTCGAGGAGGCCGAGCGACCAGTGCGCCCACGGCGCGCCGGGAGCGATCGCTCCGGCGGTCGCTCCGGCGAACCCGTCCTCCGCGTGCCGCCGGCATGCGCTCTCGTCACCCTCGGCGGCACGCAGGTACGCCAGCACGCTGCCGAACTGGCCGATCCACTGCCGCTGGCCGGTGTCGCGGGCCAGTCCCAGCGCCTCGGTCGCCGTCGTGAGAGCGTCCCGGTGGCGGCCGGTGAAGACCTCTCCCTCGACGACGAAGAACAGCACCGTCGGCAGCCGTCCCGCCCCGCCCCGGCCGCGGTGCTCGTCCGCGAGCGCGCGGGCCAGCTCGTAGGCATCGGCGTCCTGGCCGTGCGCGAGCGCGGTCCCGCACAGCACCATCAACGTCTGGTCGGGTGCCCGCCCCCGTTCCCGTACCGCGTCCAGAGCCGCGGACAACTCAGGAGGACGGCCGCCATCGCCGGGGCCGAGGTGCCGCACCAGAAAGTCGACCGCCGGGGCCATGGGATCCGATTCCGGCAAGGGCAGCGACTCCAGCCGGCCCACGACCCCGTCGAGGTGCCGCTCACCGAGGTACCAGCCGGTGTGGATCGCCTGGACCAGCATCGCGGCGGCCTGGCCCGGGTCGGGTCCGCGGCTGAGTCCGGCGCCGTCGAGCAGCAGCCGATGCGCCGCCGGATACGAGCCCTGCCAGAAGGCGGCCAGTGCTTGGACGTGGGCCAGCCTGGCGTGCAGGGCATCGCCGCCGGGGTGCCGGGCGGCGCGGTCGGCCAGCTGTTTGGCACGTTCCAGGTCCCCGGCCTCCACCGACGACTCGGCGGCGAGGGACTCCCGGCGGACCCTGGCGCCAGGCATCGCGGACAGCCGGGCCGAACGGTCGTACGCGGCCGCCGCGGCCTGGTGCCCGCCGCGGTCCCGGGCTCGCGCGGCGGTGCGTTCCAGCGCGGCGGCCGCCTCCTCATCGGGTCCGGTGGCCGCCGCGGCCAGGTGCCAGGCCCTGCGGTCGGCGTGTTCGGGAGCGTCGAGGGCGGCGGCCAGCGCGCGGTGCACCGCGATGCGCTGCGCCAGGGGCGCCCGCTGGTGAACGGCGGCGCGGATGAGGGGATGCCGGAAGGCGATGCCGGTGTCGTCGGCGCCGCGCACCACCAGAGCGGCGGTCTCGGCGGGCGTCAGGTCGGCGACGTCCGCGCCCAGTGCCCCGGCGGCCCGCAGGACGACGGCGAGCTCGCCGGTCTCGTCGGCGGCGATGACCAGAAGAAGAGTCTGCGTCGCCTCAGGCATCCGGCTGACCTGCCCGTGGAACGCCAGTTGCAGCCGGCCGGTCAGCGGAAGAGCTCCCGGGCTGAACGACGCCGCGGCGGGTCCTTCCTCGGCCAGGGCCACGGGAAGCTCCCGCAGTGCCAGGGGATTACCGCCCGCCTCGGCGAGCACGCGGTAGCGCAGGGCGGGGCTCAGCTGATGCCTGTCGAGCACGACCGCCGCCGCTTCTGGAGTCAGCCCCGGCAGCCGCAGCTCCGGCAACCCGGGTGCGGAGAACGAACCCTCCCCGTCCCGCGCGGCGAAGAGCATGACCACGCCCTCGGCCTGCAACCGCCGCGCGGCGAACAGCAGCGCGTCCCGCGAAGCCGCGTCGAGCCAGTGCGCGTCGTCCACCAGGCACAGCAGGCCGCTCTCCTCGGCGTACTCCGCGAGCAGCGACAACACCGCGAGCCCCACGAGCATGGGCTCGGGCACGGCGTCCCCGCCCAGCCCGAACACCGCCTCCAGCGCGCGGCGCTGCGGTGGCGGCAACTCCGCGAGGTGGCCGAGTGCGGGCCTCAGCAGCAACTGCAGGCCCGCGAACGGCAGCTCCGCCTCGTACTCGATCCCGGTGCCGCGGACGAGCCGCAGGCTCCCGGACTCGGCCGCGGCGTAGCCGAGCAAGGCCGTCTTGCCGATGCCGGGCTCGCCGCGCAGCACCAGCACCCCGCTGGTCCCCGTCCGGCCCGCGGCCAGCAGCGCGTCGATCGAGCCCTGCTCGGCCACCCGCCCTGCCAGGTCATGGTGCGATTTGTCATGATCCGACACCCCGCCATCGTGCCACCCCGGCCCGTCTTCCTAGGACAGGCGCCTGCGGACCAGCCAGAAGCAGAGCCCTGCCAGCCCGAGGGACAGAACGGCGTAGACGCCGGTCTCGTACCACTGGAAGGCCCAGAACCGGCTGCCGGGCTGGTACTTGAGCTCATGCCGGTAGCCGAGCCGCTTGAGCTCGTTGAGGCACGGCGACAGCCGCTGTCCCTGCCCCGCATCGGCCACTCTTCTCTGGGGCTCCCGCGAGGGTGCGCAGGGCCCCGACGAGGTGGAGACGGGGATGGCACCGCCGACGGTCTTTCCCCCGGCGTCGACGAGCCGGCTCGACAGGACCCAGGCACCCAGATCAGTGGGCACCTGTGATTCCAGGCTCAGGTGAAGGGGCCCGCCGTCTTGTATGCCGATCATGTCGATCTTCGCCTCGGGCAGCTGGACGGTCGCCGTGACCGGGGGAATGAGGTGGGGTCTGACCAGCAGCGGCATGGCGACCTGGACCGCGGCGAACACGGTCAGGGTGATGGCCATGGCGGGCAGCGTGCGGCGGATCAGGATCCCGATGGTCACACCGAGGGCGAACGCGAAGGCCGCGTAGCCGATGGGAACGATGCCGCGCGCGTCGAACAGCAGCGGCCCCATCCGCGGGAAGCCGGGGGAGTTGGCCGCGGCGGCCTTGTCGATGGGACCCGACCACCAGGTCACCGCCAGGGTGCCGAGGCCGGCGGTGGTCATGGAGGCCAGGCCGACGAGCAGGAGCTTGACGGCCAGCCAGCGGTCGCGCGTGATGCTCTGGTTCCACACCAGCCGGTGGGTGCCGGCCTCCAGTTCCCGGGCGATCAGCGGTGCTCCCCAGAACAGCCCGATGACGGCGGGCAGGACGAGCACGATCGCGGTGACGGCGAGGAAGGGCACCTGGTGGTCGTGGAAGAACGACTGGAGGTAGTTCGAGCAGCCGTTGGCCTGGGTGGTGCACGTGGCGATGCCGGAGGAGTAGTCGTCGGCCATGCCGGGACCGGTCAGGGCCAGTACGGTGGCGAGCGCGGCGAGCGCGGCGGCCGTCATCGCGGCCGCGGCGCGGAACTGCCGCCAGGTCAGCCAGATCATCGCTGCACCTCCAGGGTGGGCCGCCGCGTCTCGGTGCGCTGGTCCATGTAGGCCAGGACGAGGTCTTCCAGGTTGAGCCGTGTCACCGTCCACGCGGGGTCGTGGATCGCCGCCTCGGTGCGCACGACGAAGGTGCTCTGGCGTTCGGTGTGGCTGGCGGTCACCAGGTGCTGGTCGGAGGGGAGCCGGCCGGGGTCGCGCCGCGGCCCCGTCAGCCTGTGGTGGGTGGCCAGCAGATGGTCGACCTCGCCCGCGACCCGTACCCGGGAGTCGACGAGCACGACCAGGTAGTCGCAGACGCGTTCCAGGTCCGACACCAGGTGGGAGGACAGCAGCACGCTGAGCTGGTGCTCGGCGGCGGCCTCCATCAGCCCTTGCAGGAACTCGCGCCGCGCGAGCGGGTCGAGGGCGGCGACCGGCTCGTCCAGCACCAGCAGCCGGGGCCGCTTGGCGATGCCCAGGGTGAGGGCGAGCTGGGCACGCTGCCCGCCCGACAGCCTCCCCGCCTTGCGGCCGGGGTCCAGGCCGAGCCGCGCGATGCGGTCCCGGGCCAGCGCGTCGTCCCACCCGGGGTTGAGCCGCGCCCCCAGCCGCAGGTGCTCGGCGATGGTCAGTCCCGGGTACGTGGGGGTGTCCTGGGCGACGAAACCGACCTTGGCCAGTTGCGCGGGGCCGGACCCGGGCCGTTCTCCCAGCACCCGGATGTGGCCCGCCGTCGGCGTCAGCTGCCCGACGGCCAGATTGAGCAGCGTGGTCTTGCCCGCGCCGTTGGGACCGACCAGCCCGGCCACATGCCCGTCGGGAACGTCCAGGTCACAGTCACTGAGCGCCCAGCGGGACCCGTACTTCTTGCCCAGGCCCTCGGCCCGCAGGACGGCGGTCACGCTATGTCCTGCTGAGCGGCGGACCGAAAGGTCGTCATGAACAACGCCTCGATGCTCTCCTCGTCCAGCCCGGCCAGCCGAGCCTTGGCCAGCCACCGCCGCAGGTCCTGCCGCAACGGCTCGTGCGCCGCCAGCGACGCGCCGGCCAGCGTCGCCGTCACGAACGTGCCCACCCCCGGCCGCGCCGCCACCAGCCCCTCGTGCTCCAGCTCCCGGTAGGCCTTCAGCACCGTGTTCGGATTGATCGCCAGCCGCGCCACGACCTCCTTCACCGTGGGCAGCTGATCACCCTCCCGCACCAGCCCCAGCCGCAGCGCCTGCCGTACCTGCCGCACCAGCTGCAGGTACGGCGACAACCCCGACCGCTCGTCCAGATAGAACTCGATCACGGAACCCCCATATATCTAGGTTCCTAGTACTATAGATTCCTAGAGTGGTGGTGTGTCAACCGGTGAGATGCCAAGGTGATCGCTGAGAGCGAACGTTGCTGAGGAAACAAAAACGTGCTCCGTTTTCTTGAGTGTGTATGACTCAACCTTCGGGTGGGGTTCCTACGAGACTTTGGAGCTGAGCATGAGCGAGACCCTGACGCTGCCGGTGCTGCCCCTGGACGACGGGGTTGTTCTGCCGGGCATGGTCGTTCCCCTTGATCTCTCCGAGAGCGGCGAGGTCCGGGCGGCCATCGAGGCGGCGCGCGCCGTGGCGCAGTCCAAGGGGCCGGGCATCCGGTCCGCCGTCAAGCCGCGGGTGCTGCTGGTGCCTCGGCTCAACGGGCAGTACGCCGCGGTGGGAACGCTGGGCGTGATCGAGCAGGAGGGCCGGCTTCCGGGCGGGGAGCCGGGGGCCGTGGTCCGCGGTGTGTCGCGGGTGCAGATCGGCACCGGGACCACCGGGCCGGGCGCCGCGTTGTGGGTCGAGGGCACCGAGATCGAGGTGCTGCCCGCCGGCGGGCGCGCGGACGAGCTGGCCAAGGAGTACAAGGGCCTGGTGAGCGCGATCCTGCAGAAGCGGGGCGCCTGGCAGGTCGTCGACGTCGTGCAGCAGATCGACGACGCCTCCGTGCTGGCCGACAACGCGGGGTACGCGCCGTACCTCTCGATCGAGCAGAAGATCGAGGTGCTGGAGACCCCCGACGTGGTGGAGCGGCTCAACCTGGTGATCGGCTGGGCGCGCGACCACCTCGCCGAGCTGGACGTGGCGGAGACCATCCGCAAGGACGTCCAGGAGGGCATGGAGAAGACCCAGCGCGAGTTCCTGCTGCGGCAGCAGCTGGAGGCCGTCCGCAAGGAGCTGGCCGAGCTGAACGGCGACCCGGCGGACGAGGAGGACGACTACCGGGCGCGCATCGAGGCCGCCGACCTTCCCGAGAAGGTGCGCGAGGCCGCGCTCAAGGAGGTCGACAAGCTCGAACGCTCGTCGGACGCCTCGCCCGAGGGCGGCTGGATCCGGACGTGGCTCGACACGGTCCTCGACATCCCGTGGAACGAGCGGACCGAGGACTCCTACGACATCGCGGGCGCGCGGGAGATCCTGGACGCCGACCACGCGGGACTCGACGACGTGAAGGAGCGCATCATCGAGTACCTCGCCGTGCGCAAGCGGCGCGCTGACCGCGGTCTCGGCGTCGTCGGCGGGCGCCGGTCCGGTGCCGTGCTGGCGCTGGCCGGTCCTCCCGGAGTCGGCAAGACCTCGCTGGGCGAGTCGGTGGCGCGGGCCATGGGCCGCAAGTTCGTGCGGGTCGCCCTGGGCGGCGTGCGGGACGAGGCGGAGATCCGCGGGCACCGGCGCACGTACGTGGGCGCCTTGCCGGGCCGGATCGTGCGGGCCGTCCGCGAGGCGGGCTCGATGAACCCCGTCGTGCTCCTGGACGAGGTCGACAAGGTCGGCGCCGACTACCGGGGCGACCCGACGGCGGCGCTGCTGGAGGTCCTGGACCCCGAGCAGAACCACACGTTCCGGGACCACTACCTGGAGGTCGAGCTCGACCTGAGCGACGTGCTCTTCCTGGCGACGGCGAACGTCATCGAGGCGATCCCCGGGCCGCTGCTCGACCGCATGGAGCTGGTCCAGCTGGACGGCTACACCGAGGACGAGAAGGTCACGATCGCCCGCGACCACCTGCTGCCGCGCCAGCTGGAGAAGGCCGGTCTGGAGCCCGCCGAGGTCGCGTTCGAGGACGGCGCGCTGCGGCTGCTGGCCGGGGAGTACACGCGGGAGGCGGGCGTCCGGTCGCTGGACCGGTCGATCGCCCGGGTGCTCCGGAAGGTCGCGGCGAACGTGGCGCTGGAGAAGGCCGAGCTGCCGATCACGATCGGAGCGGACAACCTGAAGGACTACCTGGGACGGCCGCGGTTCACGCCGGAGGTCGAGCTCAGCAAGTCCGAACGGCGCACCGGCGTGCCGGGCGTCGCGACCGGGCTGGCGGTCACCGGCGCGGGCGGCGACGTGCTCTACATCGAGGCGTCGCTGGCCGACAAGGAGACCGGCGACACCGGCGTGACGCTCACCGGGCAGCTCGGCGACGTCATGAAGGAGTCGGCCCGGATCGCGCTCAGCTACCTGCGCTCGCGCGGCGCGGAGCTCGAACTGCCGGTCGGCGACCTGAAGGACCGCGGCGTGCACGTCCACGTGCCCGCCGGCGCGATCCCGAAGGACGGGCCGAGCGCGGGCATCACGATGACCGCCGCCCTGGCGTCGCTCCTGTCGGGGCGGCCCGTCCGGTCGGACGTCGCGATGACCGGCGAGGTCTCGCTGACCGGGCGGGTCCTGCCGATCGGCGGGCTCAAGCAGAAGCTGCTCGCGGCCAGCCGCCTCGGCATCACGACCGCGATCGTGCCCAAGCGGAACGAGCCGGACCTGGAGGAGGTGCCCGCGGAGGTGCTGGAGAACATGACGGTCTTCGCCGTCAGCGACGTCCGTGAGGTGCTGGACCTGGCCCTGGAGCCGGCCACCACCGACGCCCCCGTCAGCGTCTGACCGTTCCACGAACGCCTGTGCCGGGCCCTCGTGCCCGGCACAGGCGTTCTCCGTGTCCGCGGCCCGGAGGCCGGACCGCGCCCGTCAGCAGCCTCTGAGGTCGGCTTCGGCTGTCTGGCCGCGTGCGACGGACACGGTGACCGTCTTGCGCACCTTGCCGAACGCCGAGCACGTCAGCGTCCACGACTCGGGAAGCAGCACGCTCTCGTACTGGCTCGGCCGCAGCGACGGATTGACGTCCCAGCTGAACCGGCCGCCCGGGAAGTGGAACATCGACGAGGTGACCGTGGTCGGCACCGGCAGCGCCGGGCCGGTCGTCCCGTCGGGATTGCGGACGGCGGACGAGTCCAGGGTGAAGGGCTTGGTGATGGTGAGCGTGCGGCCCGCCGGAGCCTTGCCCCTGATGACCGAGTGCAGGGACCGGTCCGCGGCGCCCTCGAAGGCGGCCAGGAACGCCTCGCGGACGTTGGACCCCTTGTAGATGCCGGTGCCCAGATACTGGTCGACCACGTACTTGTACTCCGGGTGGAAGAGGTAGGCGCCCTCGTGGCCCGGCGTGTTCTCGAACGTGAACGCGAACGTGCCGGAGGAGTAGAACGCCATCTCCTCGGTGGTGCCGGAGGCGTCGTAGTAGACCTCGGGCCAGGGGCCGGTCTGCCAGCCGGTGTGACCCGCGATCTTCCGGCCGAGCGCGTCGTACGCGGCCTCCTCGGCGGGAGTGGGCTCGTTGGGGGCGCTGGGCGCGCGCAGCACCCTGGCGTCTGGGGTGTGGTTGCTGATCGCGACGGTGATCTGGCGCGAGGTCAGCAGCGCCCGCATGTTCTGGATCTCCGGCTCGGAGAACGGGGCGGCGCCCCGGTAGTTGCTGGTCGTGGTGGAGAAGCCCGCCCCCGGCCCGCCCCAGAACGCGCCGTAGTTGCGGTTGAGGTCCACGCCCTTGGCGAAGTTGGCCGGGTCGGCGCACTGCTCGCGGGTCGGTACCTTCCCGTCCTCCACCCGGCAGTTCTTACGTTTCTGCTCCTGCACCAGGCTGCGCGACATCTCGTACCCGTCCGGGTTGACGATCGGCACGACGACGAGCTTCGCCCGGTCGAGCAACGAGGTGACGCGGCGGTCCCGGTAGTCGTTCTTCAGCATGTCCCAGGCGAACTCCATCGTCAGGTCCACCGTCGGCCACTCGCGCGAGTGGTGCATCCCGGTCAGCAGGAACGACGGCTTGTGCCCGGAGGCGTGCACCCGGTTGGAGATCTCCAGGCCGTAGACGTCGGTGCCGAGCAGCGACTTGTGGGGGAGCTTGAAGCGCCGCACCCGGTCCGGATAGCGCGCCGCGATGCGCCGGAGCTCGTCGTTGGTCTCGCTCAGCGTCCGGTAAGTGACGCGCCCGGTCGGCAGCCCGGAGCGTTCACCGCGTACGGCCTGGGCGTCCTCGGCCGCCCGCGCCCGCCGGTTCGCCGCCGCGACGTCGGCGACCAGGAGCGTCGGGACGAAGCCCGCGGTGCGCAGCCGGCGCTCGTCCGACGGCCCGTACAGCAGCAGCTGGGCGCGGCCGGGCCGGATCGTCATGATGTCGAGGTCGGTGCCGGCGAGCCGCTCGGCCTGGCCGGCGTCCGTCACCTCGACCCGGACGAGCGTCACCTTGCCGTCGGCGGCGAGCGGGGAGGGCTGGGCGTTCGCGGCCGGAGCGGTGACCAGACCGGCGACCGCGACCGTGAACGCGGCGATCGCGGCGATCTTTGGACGTCTCATGCGTGATCACTATTCGCGGGGCGAATCACCCGCGTCAACGGCGAAGATTTCAGAGTTGCAGAGTTTTCAACGGGCGCCGGGACCGAGGTCAGCCTTGGGCGTGAGGCGGAAGATTCGCAGCTGACGATCGACGCGTTCGACGTAACGGTCGTACACCGGCCAGACCTTGAGGAGGTCCGGCCACACTTCGGCGCGTTCGGCGTCGTCGAGCGGGCGGGCGGTGACGGCCACCGTCCGGCCGCGGAAGCTCACCTCGGCGTCGGGGTTCCTGAGGAGGTTGCCGGTCCAGGCCGGGTGCTTCTCACGGCCGAAGTTGGAGCCGACGACGATCCAGGTGCCGTCCGGCTCGGGCATGCAGGCGAGCGGTGCCTGCCGGGGTTTGCCGCTCACGGCGCCCGTGGTGGTGAGGACGAGGCTGGGCACGAGCGCCTGGCCGAGCAGGAAACGGCCGCCGCTGACCTTGTGCAGGGCACGGTCGAGCGGCGGCACGATCTTCGGGCCGATCCTGGCGAACAGGGGGGAGCCGGAGACCCGCTGCATGATCGGGCCGATCGTGCGCTGGACGAGGGTGGGCATCTGCTGCTCCTTGCGGGCGGTGTCCGGGGCGAGACGGCCGGCCTTGCGCGCGTCGAGGTGGCCGGCCGCGGCCAGCCAGCGGAGCCCGTCCTCGACGGTGTCGCGGGCCGGCCGCAGCGTGAGGCCGAGGGCGTCGAGCGCGGGCCGGTCGTCGGTCGGCACGAGCTTGACCATGAACTCGGCGGCGTCCCGGGTCAGCGGATAGTCGAACGTCTTGACGCGCTTTGCCAGGTCAAGCGCCGAACCCAGGCCGAGCATGACGGAGCCGGGCACGGTGAGGCGGCGGCACTTCACCCCGGTGAGGTCGTCGCAGAGGTCGGCGCACTCCGGCCAGGTCAGATAGTGGCCGCCGAGCAGCCACCGTTCGCCGCCCCGCCCGGCGGTCACCGTGCGCGCGACGGCCTCGGCGAGATCGCGCACGTCGATGATCGAGACGCCGCCGCGCGGCATCGGCCAGGCCTTGCCGAGGGCACCCGCGAGCCCCTCCATCAGGGCGTCGAGCGTCGGCTGGCGCGGACCGCAGACACCGCCGGGGTAGAGGATCGTGACGGGCGCGCCCTCGTCCTGGAGCGCGCGCACGTAGCGTTCGGCCTCCAGCTTGGACCTGCCGTAGTCGGTACGGGGCGCGGCGAGCGGCCCGTCGGTGGTGATGACGGGCCCGGGCGGCGGAACGAAGACGGCGACGGTCGAGATGTGCACCACCGGGCCGAGCCCGCGCGCCACGGCGCCGCCGACGACGTTGCGGGTGCCGGTGACGTTGACCTCCACGATGTCCGCCTCGCGGCCGGTGACCCCGATCGCGGCGGCGGCGTGGACGGCGGCGTCGCAGCCGTCGAGGCCCTCGGCGACGGCGGCCTCGTCGAGCATGTCGCCCGGCACGAGCTCGACGTGCTCGGCGGGGACGCCGATGGCGTGGAGGACCTTGGCGGTCTTGCCGGGGTCGCGGACGAGGGCGCGCGGGTGGTGCCCGGCCGCGAGCAGGGCGGCCACGGTGTAGGACCCGACGAAGCCCGACGCGCCGGTGAGGAAGACCCGCATGCGATCAAACTAGCGTTTGGTCGGGTAGCCCGGCAATCGGCGGGCCCTCCCGGTTTCGGTCGTCTTCTTATGCCGTCAGTGCGGGTGCCGGCCGTTGACGGTGCTGGAACGCTCCATCACACTCGGGTCCCACCCAACCGCCACCCGGGAGGGGGCTCATGAGAATCGCCCTGGCCGGCGCGGGGCGCATCGGCGCCCGCCACGCCGCCGCGCTGAGTGAACTGCCCGAGATCGATGCCCTGCTGGTGGCCGACGCCGATCCGCGGCGGGCCCGTGACCTGGCCGCCAGGGTGCGCGGCGCACGGGCCGTCGACACCGTCGAGGAGTTGTTCGCCGCGGGGGCCGACGGCCTGGTGGTGGCCGCCGCGACCGACGCGCACGCCGCGCTCGTGCGCTGCGGGGTGGCCGCCGGGATCCCGGTCTTCTGCGAGAAGCCGCTGGCCGCCACGCTTGATGGAACGTTCCAAACCGTGGCCGCCGCCCGGGCCGCCGCGATCCCCGTCCAGGTCGGCTTCCAGCGCCGGTTCGACGTGGGTTACCTCGTGGCACGGGACGCCGTCGCGTCCGGGCGGCTCGGCTGGCTGCACACCGTGCGGTCGTGCAGCTTCGACCCGGCGCCGCCGCCCGCGGGCTACATCCCGGCCTCCGGCGGGCTCTTCCGCGACTGCGTGATCCACGACCTCGACTCCATCCGCTTCGTCACCGGCCGCGAGGTGGTCCGGGTCATGGCGATGGGCGCCAACAAGGGCGACGAGGTGTTCCGGGCGAACGGCGACGTCGACACCGGGACCGCGCTCGTCACGCTGGACGACGGCACCCTGTGCACGGCGTCGGCCACGCGCTACAACGCCGCCGGCTACGACGTGCGGCTGGAGGTCTTCGGCTCCAAGGACAGCGTCGTCGCCGGGCTGGACGACCAGACGCCCGTCACCCCCGTGCCGGAACGCGACGGCCGGTCCGGGCATGCCGCCGAGGCCTACAGCGGCTTCCTCGAACGGTTCGCCGCCGCCTATGACGCCGAGCTGCGCGCGTTCGCCGACCTGGTCGCCGGGCGGCGGAGCAACCCCTGCCCGCCCGAGGAGGCGCTCGAAGCCTGCTATCTGGCCGAGGCGTGCGAGCTCTCCAGGCACGAGGGCCGGGTCGTCGAGATCGAGGAGGTGCGCCGATGAGGATCGCCGGAGCCCCGATCTCGTGGGGCGTGTGCGAGGTGCCGGGCTGGGGCCACCAGCCGGCGCCCGGACGGGTCCTGGCCGAGATGCGCGACCTCGGCATCACCGCGACCGAGCTCGGTCCCGCCGGGTTCCTGCCGGCCGGACGGCGTGAACGCGACGAGCTGCTCGCGTCGTACGGGCTGGAGCTGGTCGGCGGGTTCGTGCCCCTCGTGCTGCACGACCCCGCGCACGACCCGGTGCCGGAGGCCGAGCGCGCCCTCGACGACCTCGGCGGGGGCACGACGCTTGTGCTGGCGGCGGTCACCGGGCTCGACGGGTACGACCGGCGGCCGGCCCTGGACACCAAGGGCTGGTGCACGCTGCTGGCCAACCTCGACGCGATCTGCGCGCTGGCCGCCGGCCGCGGGCGCGGCGCCGTGCTGCATCCGCACGTCGGCACGATGGTCGAGGGCCGCGGTGAGATCGAGCTGGTCCTCGGCGAGTGCGGAATCCCCCTCTGCCTCGACACCGGGCACCTCCTCGTCGGCGGCACGGACCCGTCCTGGCTGGCCCGCACCGCCACGCCCCGGATCGCGCACGTTCATCTCAAGGACGTGGACGCGCGGCTCGCCGGCCAGGTTCGCGCGGGCCACACCGGATACACCGAAGCGGTCGCCGCCGGGATGTACCGGCCGCTCGGCCGCGGGGACGTTGACATCGCCGGGATCGTCCGCAGTCTGGAGAGCGCCGGTTACGAAGGCTGGTACGTCATGGAGCAGGACACCGTGCTCACCGCCGAACCCCCGCCCGGCGCCGGGCCGTGCGCGGACGTACGCGCGAGCCTGGACTACCTGGCCGAGGCGTGCCTGGCGGAAGGGGCGCCGTGACGAGCCGGTACGACCTGATCACCATGGGCCGGGTGAGCGTGGACATCTACCCGCATCAGGTGGGCGTCCCGCTGGAGGACGTCGAGACGTTCGGCAGGTACCTCGGCGGCAGCCCCACCAACGTGGCGGTGGCCGCCGCCCGGCTCGGCCGCCGCGCCGCGGTGATCACCCGGACCGGCGACGACCCGTTCGGCCGGTTCGTGCACCGGGCGCTCCGGGGGTACGGCGTGGACGACCGCTTCGTCACGGCGGTGCCGGGGCTGCCGACGCCGCTGGCGTTCTGCGAGATCTTCCCGCCGGACGACTTCCCGCTCTACTTCTACCGGTACCCGAAGGCCCCCGATCTGGAGATCAGGCCGGAGGAACTGGACCTGGACGCGATCCGTTCGGCGCGGATGGTCTGGGCCACGGTGACCGGCCTGTCACAGGAGCCGAGCCGGACGGCCACCCTGACCGCGCTGGCCGGGCACACGGGACGGACCGTGCTCGACCTGGACTACCGGCCGATGCTGTGGTCCGCGCCCGAGCACGCACGGCGCTGGGCGCGGGCCGCGCTGGAGCACGCGACGGTGGCCGTCGGAAACCTGGAGGAGTGCGAGATCGCGGTAGGGGAGCGGGAGCCGCGCGCCGCCGCCCGCGCCCTCCTCGGCCGCGGCGTCGAACTGGCGGTCGTGAAACGCGGCCCGGAAGGCGTCCTGGCCGCGACCGCCGACCGGATGGTGGAGGTCCCGCCCGTACAAGTGAAGGTCGTGAACGGGCTCGGCGCCGGGGACGCGTTCGGCGGCGCCCTCTGCCACGGCCTGCTCGCCGGATGGGAGCTCGAACGCGCCGTCGCGTTCGCGGGAGCCGCCGGCGCGATCGTGGCCTCCCGGCTGGCGTGCTCCGACGCCATGCCGTCCGAGGCCGAAGTGAACGAACTCCTGCGAGAGGCTTCGACATGAAGCACCACCTGCCCGCCGGAACGACCGCCGACGAGCCGTACGGCCTGGTCGTCACGCCCGAGACGGCCGGCTGGGAGCACACCGCGCTGCGCGTCCTCGAACTGCCGGCCGGCGGCGCGCACACGTTCGGCACGGGCGAGTTCGAGATGATCGTGCTGCCGCTCTCCGGCTCGTGCCGCGTCACCTGCGACGGCGAGGTCCTGGAGCTGCGCGGGCGCCGCACCGTCTTCACCCGGGTCACCGACTTCGCCTACGTGCCGCGCGACGCGCAGGTCACCGTCACCGGCCGGGGGCGGTTCGCGCTGGCGGGCGCGCGGTGCCGCGAACGGCTCGTCCCGCGCTACGGCCCGGCGGGAGGGGTGCCGGTCGAGCTGCGCGGCGCGGGACCGGCCAGCCGCCAGGTCAACAACTTCGGCACGCCCGAGGGCTTCCCGTACGCCGACAAGCTCATCGCCTGCGAGGTCCTGACCCCGGGCGGCTGCTGGTCGTCGTTCCCGCCGCACAAGCACGACGAGGAGACGCCGGCCGAGTCCGTCCTGGAAGAGATCTACTACTTCGAGGTCGAGGGGCCGTCCGGGATGGCCTACCAGCGGGTCTACGGCTCGACCGATGTGCTCGAAGAGGTCCGCACCGGGGACGTCGTGCTGATCCCGCACGGCTGGCACGGGCCGTCGATGGCGGTGCCGGGCCACGATCTGTACTACCTGAACGTGATGGCCGGGCCCTCGGAGGAACGCGCCTGGCGGATCTGCGACGACCCGGCCCACACCTGGATCCGGGAGACGTGGACCACGCAGGCCGTCGATCCGAGGCTCCCGCTGACGTCGGTGGAGGAACGATGACCAGGCTCACCGTGGCGCAGGCAGCCGTCCGCTTCCTGGCGCACCAGTGGTCCGAGCGGGACGGCGAACGTCACCGTTTGATCTCGGGATGCTTCGGAATCTTCGGACACGGGAATGTGGCGGGGATCGGGCAGGCACTGCTGGAGGAGGGCTTCCCCTATCACATGGCCCGCAACGAGCAGGCGATGGTCCACACGGCCGTCGCGTACGCGCGCACGCAGGACCGGCTGCGCACCTACGCCTGTACGACGTCGGTCGGTCCCGGGGCGACCAACCTGGTCACCGGCGCGGCGCTGGCCACGGTCAACCGCCTCCCCGTGCTGCTCCTCCCGGGCGACGTCTTCGCCACGCGCAGCGCCAACCCCGTGCTCCAGGAGCTTGAGGACGCCCGTTCGTACGACGTGTCGGTCAACGACTGCCTCAAGCCGGTGTCGAAGTACTGGGACCGGATCAACCGTCCTGAGCAGCTCCCGTCCGCGCTGCTGGCAGCGATGCGCGTGCTGACCGACCCTGCCGAGACCGGCGCGGTCACGCTCGCGCTGCCGCAGGACGTCCAGGCCGAGGCGTACGACTGGCCGGACGAGCTGTTCGCCGAGCGGGTCTGGCACGTAGGCCGCCCCGTACCGGAGCCGGCCGCGCTGGCGCGGGCGGCGGAGCTGCTCATGGGAGCGGAACGGCCGCTGATCGTGGCGGGCGGCGGCGTCATCTACTCGGGCGCGACTGAGGAATTGCGCGCGTTCGCCGAGCAGACCGGTGTGCCCGTGGCCGAGACACAGGCGGGCAAGGGGTCGCTGGCCTGGGATCATCCCTGCGCCGTGGGCGCGATCGGCGCCACCGGATCGACCGCCGCCAACGCGCTGGCCCGCGAGGCCGATGTCGTGCTGGGCATAGGGACCCGCTACAGCGACTTCACCACCGCCTCGCGCAGCCTCTTCGCGAGGCCGGGCGTACGGTTCGTCAACCTCAACGTCGCCTTGTTCGACGCCGCCAAGCACGCGGGGGAGTCACTCGTCGCGGACGCCCGCGGCGGGCTCGCCGCTTTGCGTGAGGCCGTCGGAGCCTGGGCCGTCCCTGACTCCTACCGGGAGGAGGCCCGGGTGCTGGTCGCGCGCTGGAACACGACCGTCGACCACGCCTACGGCATCGCCCGAGGGGGGACGACCCCCCACACCCCCCGAGGCGGCTTCGCCGCCCAAGGGGGCGGCCACCCGCCGCTCCCCGCCCAGTCGGAGATCCTCGGCGTCGTCAACGAGGTCAGCGGGCCGCGCGACGTGGTGGTGTGCGCGGCCGGATCGATGCCGGGCGACCTGCACAAGCTGTGGCGCGCCCGCGACCCCAAGGGCTACCACGTGGAGTACGGCTACTCCTGCATGGGATACGAGATCGCGGGCGGGCTGGGAGTCAAGCTCGCGGCGCCCGACCGGAACGTGTTCGTGCTGGTCGGGGACGGCTCGTACCTGATGATGGCGCAGGAGCTGGTGACCGCCGTCGCCGAGGGGGTCAAGCTCGTCGTCGTCCTGGTGAACAACCACGGCTTCGCCTCGATCGGCGGGCTGTCGGAGTCGGTCGGCTCCCAGCGGCTCGGCACCGCCTACCGCGACCGCGAGGGCGGCCCGCTCCCGGTCGATCTCGCCGCCAACGCCGCCAGCCTCGGCGCCGACGTCGAGCGCGCCGGCACGGTCGCGGAGTTCCGCGCCGCGCTCCGGCGGGCCAAGGAGTCCGCGCGCACGACCGTCGTCCACGTCGAGACCGACCCGCTCGTGTCCGCGCCCGGCAGCGACGCCTGGTGGGACGTCCCGGTCGCCGAGGTGTCGGCGCTGGAGACGACCCGGCAGGCCCGTGCCCGATACGAGAAGGAGCGGCACGCCCGGCGCTCCCACCTGTGATCTCTCTTCGCCTTTTTCCAGTCCACCCCTCGGGGGAGAACGGAGAACGCCTCATGAAGCGCATACGGAGGTCCGGCCTCGCGGCCTTGGCGGCGGCGGGGGCGCTGTCCCTGACGCTCGGCGCGTGCAGCGAGTCGGGCGGCAAGGAGGCGGAGAAGACGCCGGGTGTCGGCGGCGCCGGACCGCGGCTCAAGGTCGCCATGGTCACGCACTCGGGACCGGGCGACACGTTCTGGGACATAGTGCAGAAAGGTGCTAAGGCGGCCGCCGCCAAGGACAACGTGGAGTTCCTCTACTCGGCCGACCCGGACGGCGGCAAGCAGGCCCAGCTCGTCCAGGCGGCCATCGACAAGAAGGTGGACGGCATCATCGTCACCTTCGCCAAGCCGGACGCGCTCAAGGACGTGGTCGCCCGCGCCACCGCGGCCAAGATCCCGGTCGTGTCGATCAACTCGGGCGCCGACGTGTCCGCGCAGTACGGCGCGGTCGCGCACTTCGGCCAGGACGAGACCGTGGCGGGCGAGGCCGCCGGCCGGGAGCTCGCCAAGGCCGGCCCGAAGAAGGCGCTGTGCGTCATCCACGAGCAGGGCAACGTGGGGCTGGAGGACCGCTGCGCCGGTGCCAAGAAGACCTTCGGCGGCTCTATGCAGAACCTCTTCGTGCAGGGCACCAACATGCCGCAGGTCAAGTCGTCCATCACCGCCAAGCTCCAGGCCGACAAGTCCGTCGACGGCATCCTGACCCTGAACGCCGCGATCGCCGCCACCGCCGTCGACTCGGCCAAGGAGGCGGGCAGCACGGCCAAGGTCGCCACGTTCGACATGAACAAGGAACTGGTCGCCTCCCTCAAGGCGGGCACCATCCAGTTCGCCGTCGACCAGCAGCCCTACCTGCA
The DNA here is from genome assembly GCF_039533225.1 of Actinomadura fulvescens. Taxonomy (NCBI): domain Bacteria; kingdom Bacillati; phylum Actinomycetota; class Actinomycetes; order Streptosporangiales; family Thermomonosporaceae; genus Actinomadura; species Actinomadura fulvescens. The sequence goes on from NZ_BAAATD010000002.1 coordinate 845,691, forward strand.
GGGCTACGAGGCGGTGGACGAGATCTGGCTGCTCAAGAACAACGGCAACGTCCTCGGCGGCGGGCGGCCGGTGCTGACGGGACCGGCCATCGTCACCAAGGACACCGCGGCCTCGATCGAGCGGTTCGCCGAGCAGGGCACGCGCTGATGGGTCAGGCAGCCGTCCAGCCGCCGCCGGTCAGGGCCGACGAACGGGTCGCCCGGCAGTCGCCCCTGCGGCGGCTGCTGGGCCGCCCGGAGCTCGGCGCGCTGATCGGGGCGGTGGCGGTGTTCGTGTTCTTCTCCGTCGTCGCCGACGCGTTCCTGCAGGCCAGTTCGTTCTCGACGGTGCTGTACGCGGGCTCGACGTTCGGCATCATGGCGGTCGGCGTCTCGCTGCTGATGATCGGCGGCGAGTTCGACCTGTCCGCCGGGGTGATGGTGACGACCTCGGCGCTGATCGCGGCGCTGTTCAGCTACCAGCTCACGCTGAACGTGTGGGCGGGCGTGGTGATCTCGCTCGTCCTCACGCTCGCGCTGGGGTTCCTGAACGGGCTGCTGTACGTCAGGACCGGGCTGCCGAGCTTCATCATCACGCTCGCGACGTTCTTCATGCTCGCGGGCGCCAACCTCGGCGTCACCAAGGCCGTCACGGGCAACGTCGCCACCGACTCGGTCCGCGACATGGACGGGTTCGCGACGGCGCGGAGCGTGTTCGCGTCCGACGTGGTGATCGGCGGCGTCAACGTCAACATCACGGTCCTGTGGTGGCTGCTGCTCGTCGCGGTGGCGACCTGGATCCTGCTGCGCACCCGCGCCGGCAACTGGATCTTCGCGTCCGGCGGCGCCGCGGCCAGTGCGCGGGCGGTCGGCGTGCCGGTCACCCGGACCAAGATCGGCCTGTTCATGGGCGTCGCGTTCTGCGCCTGGTTCTCCGGGATGCACCTGCTGTTCGCGTTCGCCACGGTGCAGTCGGGCGAGGGCGTCGGCAACGAGTTCTTCTACATCATCTGCGCGGTGATCGGCGGGTGCCTGCTGACCGGCGGCTACGGGTCGGCGATCGGCGCCGCCATCGGCGCGTTCATCTTCGGCATGGTCAACAAGGGCATCGTGTACGCCGAGTGGAACCCCGACTGGTTCAAGTTCTTCCTCGGCGCGATGCTGCTCATCGCGACCGTCGTCAACCTCATCGTGCGCCGCCGAGTGGAGCAGTCCAGATGAACGACCCCCTGGTCCGGCTCAGTGAGGTCGGCAAGAACTACGGCAACATCATCGCGCTGCGCGAGGTGTCCCTGGAGGTCTCGCCGGGCGAGGTCACCTGCGTGCTCGGCGACAACGGCGCCGGCAAGTCCACCCTCATCAAGATCGTGGCGGGCCTGCACCGCCACGACACCGGCACCTACCACGTCGAGGGCGAGGCGGTCTCCTTCGCCTCGCCCCGCGAGGCCCTCGACCGCGGCATCGCCACCGTCTACCAGGACCTCGCCGTCGTCCCGCTCATGCCCGTGTGGCGCAACTTCTTCCTCGGGTCGGAGAAGCGCAAGACGTTCGGGCTCATGGACATCGGCTTCATGCGCCGGACGACCAAGAACGAGCTGCTCGCCATGGGCATCGACCTGCGCGACGTCGACCAGCCCATCGGCACCCTGTCGGGCGGCGAACGGCAGTGCGTCGCGATCGCCCGCGCCGTCTACTTCGGCGCGAAGGTGCTCGTGCTGGACGAGCCCACCGCCGCGCTCGGCGTCAAGCAGGCGGGCGTCGTCCTGCGCTACATCGTCCAGGCCCGCGAACGCGGGCTCGGCGTCATCTTCATCACCCACAACCCGCACCACGCCTACCCGGTCGGCGACCGTTTCCTGATCCTCAAGCGTGGCCGCAGCATCGGGTACCACAGCAAGGACGACCTCACCCTGGACGAGCTCACCGCCCTCATGGCGGGCGGCTCCGAACTCGAAGAGCTCGCGCACGAGCTACAGGGCGTCACCGCCGGCCAGGAGCTGTCCAAGGAGGCCAAGAGGCTGGGCCTGACCGACTAGAGCCAGGTGGCCTTGGCGAGCATCTGCTCCAGGCCGGGGGTGTTCCAGTCGTCCACGATGAGGATCTTCGACTGCGGGAAGAACCAGGTCCGCTGGACGAACGAGTCCGTGCGGCGGAGGTTGACGTCGTTGGCGAGGCAGTAGAAACGCCACTCGTAGTACTCGGCCTTGCGGTCGCCGACCTGGGCGATCCCCTTCTTCATGAGCTTGTCGGGAGCGCGCATCCGGTACTTGACCGGGTTGGGCGGGCACACGCCTCCCGGGTCGTTCGCCGGATGGAACGCCCTGCCCGGCCGGTAGGTGCCGTCGTGCTGCTCCTGGCTCTTCCAGAGCAGGTAGTACTCGTCCAGCACCGCGAAGCTCGGGCACCCGTAGTTGTACATGCCGTCCTTCATGCTGGGGAACCCGGCTCCGGACGGACAGCGGCCCGGCACGTCGATCCGGTAGTTGACGCCCTGGCCTCCCAGGCGCCGGGCCGCCCATCCCTTGGGCACGGACAGGCGCAGCCTGCCCATCGTGACCGGGACGCCGGCGGCCACGGGCGAGGTCCTGACGGCCACCGGCCGCGGCTTGGGCTCGGGTTTGGCGGCCTGGTAGACGCCGACGCCTCCGGCGGTGGCGCCGACGACGGCCGTTCCGGCGATGGCGACGGTGGCCTTGGTGCCGAGCGCGGTGAGCACTCCGGTCGAGCCCGCGGTGGAGGCACCGGCGACCCCGGCGGCCCCGGCCCCGGCCCCGGCTCCGGCGGCGGCCGACGCGCCCGGCACGAGCCCGGCGGCGGCGAGCGGGAAGAACGCGGCGAGCGCGAGGGCCGTCCCGGCGAGGGCCCGGGCGCCGCGCGACTCCCAGCCGGGGCCGTAGGCCGTACGGGCGGCCTCTTCGAGCTCGCCGACGAAGACCGCCGCGCTGGCGGGACGGTGCTCGGGGGTCTTGGCCATGCCCTTGGCGACGAGCTGCCGCAGAGGGGCCGGCACGTCCTCCAGCGGGATGGGCGTGTCGAGGTGGCCCTTCCTCAGCGCCGCCCGGCTGTCTCCCGCGTACGGCCGGCGGCCGGTGACGCATTCGAAGAACACGCAGGTGGCCGCGTACACGTCGGTCGCCGGTGAGGCGGGCCCGCCGCGCCACTGCTCGGGCGCCATGTAGACCGGCGTGCCCGCGGACGACGCCGTGCCCTCGAACGCGGCGATCCCGAAGTCGATCAGCTTGCTGCGCCCGTCGGCCGGGACGACGACGTTGGCGGGCTTGTAGTCGCGGTGGACGACGCCGACGGTGTGGGCCGCCGCGAGCCCGAGCAGAGATCCCTTGAGAACGGTGAGGGCGGCCTCGGGTTCGAGCTTTCCGTAGCGTTCCAGGATCGTCTTGAAGGGCACGCCCTCGACGGCCTCCATGATGATGGCGACGCCCTGCTCGGTCTCGACCAGGCGGTAGAGGCGGGCGACGTGCGGGTTGTCGACCTGCCCGAGCATGCGCGCCTCGTGCCGGAATCTCTCCTGGGCCTCCGGATCGGCGTCGGCGGGCAGATATTTGATCGCGACCGGCGTGCCCCGCTCGGCGTGGCGGGCCAGCACCACGCGCCCCTGGGCCCCCCGGCCCAGCTCACGTACTTCTTCGAACCCCGAGACCTGCCACTTCGTCAACGCCGTGCTCCCTGCCCGTCAATGATCCGCCGACTGGTCTGACGCGGATCGCGGTCCCCAGGTTGGCGCATGACGATCTCCAAACCGTCAGGCCGTCCAGGTGGCCTTCTGGAGGATCGCGGCGAGGCCCGGCGTGTTCCACTCGTCCACGATGAGGACCTTGGACTGCGGCAGGTACCAGACGCGCTGGACGAAGCTCACGTCGGTCGCGGTGAACGTCGAGGTGGCCTTGACGCAGCCGATGCGCCATTCACGGTATTCGGCCTGGCGTCCGCCGACGGGCGCCAGGCCCCGCTTCACCAGCGTGATGGGCTGAACGGCGAACAGGTCGGGGCGGGGCGGGCAGACGTGCGAGACGTCGGTCTCGGGCCCGAAGATCTGCTTGATGTCGAAGGTGTGCCAGCCGGTGCGGCCGTCGTTGCTGTAGGGCGTGCGGATGACCGCGAAGCTCGGGCAGTAGTTGTTGTAGTACTCCGAGTCCTCCGGGCCGCGGCCCTCTTTCCTGTGGAGGTCCCGCATGAACTTCGGTATCCGGCATTGCCCCGGCACGTTGACGCGGAAGTTGGGCGGATGGGACTTCCGAGTGCGCGGGTCGGACACGGGCAGCGTGTACGACTTCCAGTCCAGGGGGAGGCGCACGGAGAGGTTGCCGAACGAGACGTCGCGGCCGGGCGCGAGGGTCGTCGCGGTGGCGGCGGGGCGCCGGGTGTCGTCCGGCTTGGCGACCTCGTACACGCCGAAGACCCCGGCGCTCGTTCCGGCGACGGCCGTTCCGGCGACCGCCACGGTCGCCTTGGTGCCGAGGGCCGCGAAGACGCCCGTGGACGTGGTCGCGGCCGTGGATCCGGCGGCGGCCGCGGCGCCGGCCGGGGCCAGGCCCGCGGCGGCCAGCGGGAAGAGGGCCGCCAGGGTCAGCGCCGTGCCCGCGAGCACCCGGACGCCGCGCGACTCCCAGTCCGGCCCGTACGCGCGCCGCGCGGTCTCTTCCAGCTCCGCGATGAACGCGGAGGCGCTCGCGGGGCGCTGTGCGGCTTCCTTGGCCATACCGCGCCCCACGAGATGCCGCAGCGGCTCGTCCACCTCGTCGAGCGGGACGGGTGTGTCGAGGTGGGCGTGGCGCAGGGCGGCCAAATCGCCTCGGTAGGGGCGTTCGCCGGTGACGCATTCGAAGAAGACGCAGGTGGCGGCGTACACGTCCGTGGCCGGGGTGGCGGCACCTCCGCGCCACTGCTCGGGCGCCATGTAGACCGGCGTGCCGGACCCGGCCGTCGTGCCCGCGAGCACGGCGACCCCGAAGTCGATGAGCTTGCTCAGGCCGTCCGCGCGGACGACGACGTTGGCCGGTTTGTAGTCGCGGTGCACGACCCCAGCGGCGTGCGCGGCGGCCAGCCCGGCCAGCGAACCCTTGAGGACGGCGAGGGCCGCCTCCGGCTCCAGCTTTCCGTGCCGTTCCAGGACCGTCTTGAACGCGACGCCCTCGACGGCCTCCATGATGATCGCGATGCCCTCGTCGGACTCGACGAGCCGGTAGAGCCTGGCGACATGCGGGTTGTCGACCTGCCCGAGCATCCGCGCCTCGTACCGGAATCTCTCCTGGGCCTCCGGATCGGCGTCGGCGGGCAGGTACTTGATCGCGACCGGCGTGCCCCGCTCGGCGTGGCGGGCCAGCACCACGCGCCCCTGGGCCCCCCGGCCCAGCTCCCGTATCTCCGTGAAGCCCGAGACGCTCCAATCCGTCAACGTTCATCCCTCCGTGACACAGCTTCGCGCATTGTCGCGTCAATCGGAACCGGCGGAGCCCTGACGCGGTCTAACCTGGCGCTGACCGTCCGGGGAGGTTCGTGTGGTCGACGTGCCGCTGAAGAAGTCGTTCCGGTACGTGCACGAGCCACTGGCCGCCGGCGAGGACGCGCTGCCGCCGCTCGGCAACGAGGAGCTGGCCGCCGAACTGCGCAGCCGCGTCGTCCACTCGCGCGGCGGGACGTTCCTGGTCACCGGCTTCCGGGGAGTCGGCAAGTCCACCCTCGTGCTGCGCACCCTGCAGGAGATCACCGAGCGGAGCGCGCCGGGCGAGCTGGTGCTGCCCGTCTCGCTCAGCGTCGCCCGGTCCACCACCACCGAACGGCTGCTGTTCGCGATGGTCCGCCGGATCTTCGAGACGCTGAGCGACTCGGGCGTGCTCGACCGGCTTCCGCCCGAGACGGGCCAGTCCCTGCTGCTGGCGTACATGCGCACGTCGCTCTCGTTCAAGGAGACGCAGTCCGACGCGCGCGAACGCTCCGCCGCGCTCGATCTCGGCGCCGGCACCGGCGCCGGCGCCAAGGCGCTCGTGAACGCCGTCACCCCGAAGATCAACCTGACGGTCCGCAACACCCGGTCGCTGGCGACCGAGGCGGCGTTCCTCGCCTACTCCGAGACCGACGTCGAGCACGACCTCATGCGCATCGTGTCCCTGATCAACCAGGACGCGCCGCTCCTGCCCCGCCCGCGCTCGCGGCTGCGGCGGCTGTGGCCGTGGCCGCGCCCGGCGCCGTCGCGGCTCCGGCTGGTGGTGGTGCTCGACGAGGTCGACAAGCTGACCGTGGACGAGGCCGGGCGCGAGGCCGTGGAGAACCTCCTCAGCGGCACCAAGAACGTCCTGACGATGGCGGGCGCCCACTTCCTGATCGTCGCCGGTCCGGACCTGCACGACCGCGCCCTCAGCGACGCCGCGCGCGGCAACGGCGTCTACGAGAGCGTGTTCGGCTGGCACATGTACGTGCCGTGCAGCTGGGACGCCCCGGACCGGCTGCTCGCCGACGTCGTCGAGCCGGGCGCCGAGGTCGACCCCGACGAGCTCCAGCGGCTGATCCACTATCTGCGGTTCAAGGCCAGGGGCGTGCCGCGGCGGCTGCTCCAGGAGTTCAACCGGTTCGTGCGATGGGAGGGCGACCGCCCGTACCTGCGGGTGGACGAGGAGAACGCGAAGCGCGTCGCGTTCTTCGCCCGGCTGGAAGGGGTCCTGCGCCGCTTCTTCGAGCGGGGCGGCCACGAGCGGCTCTTCCCGGTCGCGATCGACGAGGACCGGTGGCGGCTGGGCGGCTACTACGTGGTCGACCGGGTGCTCCAGAGCGACGGCGCCCCGTTCAGCGCGGGCGAGATCCTGCGCGAGGGCGACGACGACGCGGCCTTCGACCCGCTGCTGCGCATCTCGCGGCGCAACGTGGACCGGCTGCTCGACCATCTGGCGGACGAGGGCGTGCTGGAGGTGGCGCGCGAGTTCAACTCGTCCGCGACCATGATCGGCGACGTGCCGTCCGCCCAGGACAAGGTCTACCGTCTCGCCGCCGAGGTACGGCGGTCGTTGTTCGGCATCGCGATGCGGCACGAGTCCGAGCGCGGTGCCATGGAGATCTCGCTGGCGGGGCCGCGCCCGTCCCCTCGGCCGGCGGAGTCGCGCGGCGAGCTGACGGAGTCGCGCAGCGAATGGATTCCCGCCGCCCACCAGCCGCGCCTGCTCGCCGGCCGCTACGAGCTGCGCGAATCGATCGGCCAGGGCGGCATGGGATCGGTGTGGCACGCCTACGACCGGCTCTACGCCCGGATGGTCGCCGTCAAGATGCTGCTGCCCCATCTCACCGATCAGCCGCTGATGGTCGCCCGGGCTCGGCGGGAGGCCGAGCTCGCGGTGCGGCTGCGCCATCCGCAGATCGTCGAGTCGTACGACGTGGTGGACGGTGCCGACGGGACCCCGGCCATCGTGATGGAGCTGCTGGACGGGCCCACTCTCCGGGACCTGGTGACGGACCGGGGGCCGCTGGCCGCGGCGGAGGTCGTCCGCCTCCTCCACCGGCTGACGGGCGCCTTGGAATACCTGGCCGAGCAGGGGATCGTCCGCCTGGACCTCAAGCCGCAGAACGTCATCATGCCGCGGCCGGACTGGCCGGTCATCGTCGATCTCGGCATCGCCCGCGTGATGGACGACAACACCCCGATCACGCACGGCGGGGTGATCGGGACCCCGCGCTACATGTCCCCCGAGCAGGTCAGGGGCGAGACCCCGGACCCGCGGACGGACCTGTACGCCCTCGGGCTGGTCGCGTACTTCTGCCTGGCGGGCGAGCACCCGTGGGCGGGCAAGCACGACATGGCCGCGATCTTCCACGAGGTCCTGAACGGCACACCGGACCTGTCCGGCCTGCCGGTCTCGCCGAGCCTGCGCCGGGCGCTCTCCCGCGCGCTCGAACCGGACCGGGAGCGGCGGACGCCGGACGCCCGCGCGCTGCGCGAGGACCTCGAAGCGACTCCCGAGTGGCTCGACGCCCACACGCGTCACGGCGGCGAAGGGTGACGGCCCCGCCGCGTCGCCGAACGGGTGAACGGATCAGCGCCAGACGGCCTTTTCCAGGATCGCGCCGAGGTTCGGCGTGTTCCACTCGTCGACGATGAGGACCTTGGACTGCGGCAGGTACCAGAGCCGGTGCACGAAGCTCACGTTCGACTTCTCGTACCTGGGAATGATCTTCGCGCATCTGATCTGCCACTCGCGGTACTCGGCCTGGCGTCCGCCGACGGGGGCCAGGCCCCGTTTCACCAGCTTCTGCCCCCCGACGCCGTACAGGTCGGCGCGGGGCGGGCAGACGTGCGCGGCCTCGGTGTCGGGCGCGAAGGTGCTTGTGATCTTGAACGTGTCCCAGCCCAGCTCGCCGTCGTTGCGGAACGGCATGACGATCACCGCGAAGCTCGGGCAGTAGTTGTTGTAGTAGGTGTCCTGCTCGCGCGTCTTCCCCTCGCGCCTGTCGTTGTCCTGCACGATCTTCGGTACGCGGCACGGGCCGGGCACGTTCACCCGGTAGTTGTAGGTCAACGGCGTCCGGGAATTTCGTTCGTGCACCGGCAGCGGATGCGACTTCCAGTTGAGGGGAAGCCGCAGGGAGAGCTTGCCGAACGTGACGTCGCGGCCGGGCGCGAGGGTCGTCGCGGTGGCGGCGGGGCGCCGGGTGTCGTCCGGCTTGGCGAGCTCGTAGACGCCGAAGACACCGGCCGTCGTGCCGACCACGGCCGTCCCGGCGATGGCCACGGTCGCCTTGGTGCCGAGGGCGCTCATCACGCCCGTCGACGAGGTCGCGGCCGTCGAGCCCATCGCGGCGGCGGTGCCGGCGGGCGCCAGGCCCGCGGCGGCCAGCGGGAACAGCGCGGCGAACGCCACGGCCGACGTCGCGAGGACCCGGACGCCGCGCGACTCCCAGTCGGAGCCGTAGGCCCGCCGCGCCGTCTCCTCCAGTTCGGCGATGAACGCGGAGGCGCTCGCGGGGCGCTGGCCGGCCTGCTTGGCCATGCCGCGCGCCACGAGGTGCCTCAGCGGCTCGTCCACCTGTTCAAGCGGGACGGGCATTTCGAGATGGGCGTGGCGCAGGGCCGCGAGGTCGCCCCGGTAGGGGCGCTCGCCGGTGACGCATTCGAAGAAGACGCAGGTGGCTGCGTACACGTCGGTCGCCGGGGTGGCGGACCCGCCGCGCCACTGCTCGGGTGCCATGTAGACCGGCGTGCCGGACCCGGCCGTTGTGCCCGCGAACGAGGCGATGCCGAAGTCGATGAGCTTGCTCAGGCCGTCCGCCCGTACGACCACGTTGGCCGGTTTGTAGTCGCGGTGCACGACCCCGGCGGCGTGCGCGGCGGCCAGCCCGGCCAGCGAACCCTTGAGAACGGTGAGGGCGGCCTCGGGTTCGAGCCGTCCGTAGCGTTCGAGGATCGTCTTGAACGCGACGCCCTCGACCGCCTCCATGATGATCGCGATGCCCTCGTCGGACTCGACCAGCCGGTAGAGCTTCGCCACATGCGGATTGTCGACCTGGCCGAGCATCCGCGCCTCGTAGCGGAACCGTTCCTTGGCCGCGTCGTCCGCGTCCGCCGGCAGGTACTTGATCGCCACAGGCGTGCCGCGCTCGGCGTGCCGGGCCAGCACGACCCGGCCCTGCGCGCCCCGGCCGAGCTCGCGGACCTCTTCGAATTCCGTTACACGCCATTCGGTCACGTCCGGTGAGACGTCCGGTACGCCGAAAAGGTTGTCCTAGTGATCCACGGGGCGGGTGGCGGAGATCTGGGCGGTCAGGAGGCGGACGCGGGGTTCGTGGTCGTCGTAGCCGACGACCACCGGCGGCTCGTTGTAGGGCATGGTGTCGGACGAGCGGCGCAGCTTCACGTACTGGCCGCACGCGTCGATGGCGTACGGCTCCATGTCGTCCTGGAGCGCGCCGATGACCGTGATGCCGTGCGTCTCGCCGATCTTGCGGAAGAGGGCGACGGCCTCCTTGCGGTGCTCCTTGCCGAGGTTGCGGCCGAGCTCGTCGAGGACGAGGACGAGGCGGCCGCCGCCGGAGCTGGCGAGGGCTGCCGCGCAGACGAGCTTGACCGCCTTCTCGTCCATGAGGGCGGTGTTGGCGCGCCGGTTGTACGGGACGTACCGCTGGCCGTCGGAGCGCCGCCACTTGGGCGTCACGCGCCAGCGCCACTCCTGCTCGGGGTCGCCGGGCTGCTCCGGGGTGGGGAATTCGAGGGTCGCGCCATAGCCGCCGTAGGCGAGGTCCAGTTTCTCGAACTCCTCCGAGACGCGTTGGAGGCGGGCACGGATCGCGGCGGTGAGCGCGGTGCGGTGGGCCTCGGCGGCACCGGCGGCCTCCTGGGCACCCCTCTGGGCCTTGTCGAGGTCGGCCCGGCGGGCGGACAGCTGCACCTCGATCTGGCGGCGCTGGTGCCGTTCGTAGTCCTCCTGCTGGCGCAGATAGCTCTCCAGGGCCTTGACCAGGCGGGGGAACGTGGCCTGCTCGCGTTCGGTCCGGCGGCCCTCGCCCTGGGCCCTCTCGTTGAGGAGGAAGCGCATCTCCTCGGGCATGTCGTCGTCGGCAGGGCCGTCGGGGAAGACCCGGCGCATGCCTTCGGACAGGTGCTTCTCGGCGCTGTGCCACCACTCGTCGGGAGTCCAGGTCCGCTCGTCGGCGTCGAGGGCCGCCAGCCATTCGGCGGCGCCGTCGCGGGAGCCGCCCCACTGCTTCTCGAGGTCGTCGAGGCCGAGGGCGGCCCGCCGGTCGGCCAGCTCGGACAGTTTGGCGCGGACCTGGTCGCGGTCGCGCTCGTGCGCCTCGCGGCGGCCGCGCAGGCGGTCCACTTCGAGGGCACGCGTGTCGGCCTTGGCCTGCAGACGCCGGAGCGTCTGCTCGGCCGAGCCGAGGCGCGGCCCCAGCTTGGCCTCACTGCCCGCGAGGTCTTCGAGCTGCTCGCGGAGGCCGGTCATCGTCTCCCGGAGCAGTTCCAGCTCGGCGGCGGCGCGCGCGCCGGTGAGGCGGCGACCGGCGAGGGCGACGTCGGCGGCGGCGTCGGAGGTGCGCTGCCGGGCCTGTTCGAGGCCCTCGCGGGCCGTGCGCACGGCGGCGCGGGCCGCCTCGACGCGGGCCACGCGGCCGGTCACCGGCTCGGGAAAGCCGCCGACGATGACGACGCCGGTCCCGCCGCCCGACTCCAGGGCGGTGAAGAAGCCGCGCAGCGGGCGGTCGGAGCGCACGCCCTCGGGGTGGCCCGCCAGGTCGCCGTCCGCCGGGACGATCATCGAGCCGGGGAGGCCGCGCAGGGCGGCGGTCGCGGCGGGCAGGTCCGCCGCGCCCACGACGACGGCCTCGCGGTAGGGCCAGAGCGCCGTCTCCCAGCGGTCCCGGACGTCCTCGGCGAGCTCGACCGCGTCGAGCAGGCCGACGGCCGCGATCCCGGCGGCGGCGAGAGCACGGATCTGGGCGGGGGCGCTGCTCTCGCCCGCCTCGGCCTCCGCGAGCTCCCGTTCGGCGCGTGCCACCGCGCCCTTGGCCATGCCGAACTCCTGCTGCGCCTCGTCACGGCGGGCCTCGGCTGCGGCCAGCTCGCGCTGCGCGGTCTCGGCGTCGCGGCCGTCCGCTTCGCGCTGCCGCTCCTCCATCGCCGAGATCTGGCGGCGTAGGTCGTCCATGCGGTTGCGGGCCACGGCCTTGTCCGCGCCGATCTGCTCGGCCCGGCCCTTGAGGTCGGCGAGGGCGGCGGCCGCCTCGGCCAGCCGCGCGTCCAGCGCGCCGCCGGTGAGCTGTTCGACCTCCTTGGCCGCGGCGCCGATCGCCGCGGCGATCTCCTCGTTCTCCGCGCGCAGCCGGTCCTGCTCGGCGGCGCAGGCGGCGTCGGCCTCCGCGGCGTCCACCAGGAGCCGCGCCTGCCGGGTCCGCCAGTGGCGCTGCGCCGCGGCGACCTCCGCACGGGCACGGTCACGCCGGTCGAACGTCCGCAGCAGCGAGGCCGCCTCGTTCTCCCATCCGGCCAGCCGCTCGCCCGCCTCGACCGCCTTGGCCCGCTCGCGGTGCTCCTCCGCGCGGGACGTGCGCTCGGCCTCCAGCTCCCGGTCCAGCCCGGTGAGCGCGGCGATCGCGCTGAAGACGCGCTCCGGGCTGATCTCGTTGAGCGGCTGGGAGAGCAGGTTGGTCGCGACCTTGGACCGCACGGACGTGGACAGGAACGACACGCAGCGCACCCGGCCCCCGTACAGCGTCCTGCCGAGGTCCTTGGCGACCAGGTCGCGGCGCCCGGCGCTGCGGGGCAGCGAGGCCCACATCCGGTCGGCCGCCGCGACGCGTTCGGCCTCCGAGGGCGCCGCGGCGAGGTGCACACCCTGGCGCCACCGGATCTCCAGATGCGGCGCGTCGGCGTTCACCCGCAACCACACGGTCAGCGCCGTGCTTTCGGCCGGGTCGTCGGTCTCCTCGGCCTCTTCGCCCTCGGGGTAGTCGAAGACTCCGACGATGTAGCCGTGCTCGGCGCTCGCCCACTGGGCGTCGCCCTGCGCTGCCAGCTCGGCGTTGAACAGCAGCTCGGCGACGGCCCGCGCGCCCGACGCGAACCGCCACTGCTCGTCGCCCAGCAGCGCTGTGATCGCCGCGATGAACGACGACTTGCCCGCGCCGTTGGAGTCCTTGGGGCCCTGCCCGGCGACGACGATGAGCGTCCCCGGCACGGTCGGCACCGGGTGCGTGGACAACCGCGAGATGTTGACCGCCTGGACGGCGATCAGCGTCCGGGCGCCGACGACGCCCGCCTCGCCCGGGCGGGCGGACGCCGCGCCGGGCGTCAGCGGTTCCAGGACAGCGGTCACAGGTTCCCTCCGGTTCGGTCGCGGCGGCGTGCCCGGATGGCCGCCGCGAGCGGCGAATCCGGTCCGGCCGCGAGGATGAGCTCCTCTTGCAGGCGGCGGCGCGCGGCGTCGGTGAGCCGGTGGAACTGCGGCCCGGGAACGAAACCGCCCGCGTCGCCGGTCCCCGCCTTCACCTGGGACACCAGCCCCGCCGTGCGGAGCCGCCGCAGCGCGCCCTCCAGCTCGCCGATCGGCAGCTGCGACCGGCGGCGCAGCTCCTCCAGCGGCGTCGGATACGTCGACGTCCACGCGTCCTCGCCGAGCAGCCCGGCCGCCCGCGGGATCGCCACCGAGTGGATCAGGACGAGCACCAGCACGGCACGGTCCCCGGCCGGCGGCACGCACGCGGGGTCGCCCGCCAGCTCGGCGGCGACGTCGTCGCGGTATCCGGAGATCCACTCGTTCTGGTTCGAGCGCACGAGCGTGCGGCCCGTCAGCGCGAGCATGCCCTCGACGGTGCGGCGCAGCGCCGGTTCGCGCAGCGCGGTGAAACGCACCTCGGGCACCGGTTCGGCGGCGTGCTCGACGGCCATGTAGGCGGCGACCAGCTCCGACCGCCGCCGCTCGTCGTAGGACCGCAGCAGCGGCTCGAACAGCTCACTCACCCGGCGACTCCGGCGACTCCGGGGCCTCCGGCGGCTGGGGAAGGCGCCGCAGCAGGTCGCGCAGGGAGCTCAGCGACTGCTCCGGCCACAGCGCGACCCGGGGACCCGGCCGGACCGTCCCGGCTTCCTGGTCGAGCAGCAGCCAGCCGGTGTCGGCCAGGCGGCGCAGCTCACCGGTCGCCCATCGCCGCGCGAGCTCGATGTCGCCGCGCGCCATCATCCCGTACACCTCCAGCACGGTCGCCACCCGCGCGCGTTCGCCGGGCCACGGCGGGTCGTCCAGCCTCGGCCAACAGCAGCGCAACGCCGCGGCCAGGACGCGCCGCGCCTGGCCCGGCCGGTCCAGCGGCATCGGCGCGGTCTGGTACTCCTCCAGCAGTGCCGGCGTGGCCCCGTCCGGCCACGAGGGCAGCAGCCACACCCGGGCGCCGTCGCCCGCGGCCGTCAGCCCGGCCGGGACCGGCTCCGACGCCGGGATCGACGCCACGCCCAGCACGCGGGCCCGCGCCCGCGCGAGCACCTCCGGCTCGACGCTCACGGGCGGCTCGACGCTCACGAGACGGTCCTTTCGAACGTTCCGGGCGAGAGCCACGTGGGCGACCCGCCTTCGCGGACGGTCATGCCGTCGGACCACACCAGGCGGTAGGGGAGCTCGGGGTGCAGGTGGGCCGCCGACAGGTCGGCCAGCATCCGGCGTGCCGTCACCCAGTCGTCGCCGAGCACCTCCTCGACCGCGACACGATCCCCGCCCCGGAGCACGTGCTCGGCGACGGTACGCAGCCGTTCGGCGGTGGTGTCGTCGGAGCCGGTGTCGTCCGACAGGCCCGGGTCGGGCACGGACGGCCGGGGCGGCGCGGGCCGGGGCGGCGTGGCGCGCGGCCCGTCCTCCACCGCGGTCACCACGGCCGACGGCTCGTGCCAGGGCGCCGCCGCGTCGAACACGAACCCTTCCAGGACCGCCGCCAAGTCCTCGCGCGAGGCCGTCCGGGCGAACGTCCGCCAGGTCTCCGGCGGCAGCAGGGTGAGGTTGCGCGTCGTTCCCGCGGAGTCGGTCAGCCGCGCCGCCGCCCGCCGGGACGCGTCGCCGTAGGCGTAGATCGCCGCGCGCAGCTCCGTGCACGTCCGGTCGAGCTGCGGCCAGCGCCGCAGGATCGCGCCGTGCAGCCGCTCGGCCCGCAGCAGGATCTCCTCGGTGCCCCACAGCTTCGGCGCCTGCTCGCGCAGCTCCTCGATCGTCCCGTTCGTCAGGGTCAGCAGCTCGACGCTCCACAGCCGGAACGCCCTCGCCAGCCCCTCGGCCCCGTCCCGGGCCTGGTCCGGCGTCATCCGCGGGTCGGCCACGTTCAGCTGCTCCAGCGCCAGCAGCCGGTGCATCTCGCTCTGGCCGCCGTCCAGCATCATGCGGCGGACGAACATCAGGCCCACCACGCTGGTGAACGAGGCGCGGTAGCGCAGCTGGTTGGGCTTGGGGAAGACCTCCCGGATCGCGCCGAGCCCCTTCAGCACCCGCAGCCGGTTGTCGAACACCTCGGCCGGGTAACGCCGGCAGACGTAGCGCATCTGCTCGCGGCTCAGCCCGTCCTCACCCGCGTCCGCGAACGCGGTCAGCAACGTCTCTGCCACGTCCACCAGATCGGGATCGTCCACGACCGCGCCGCTGTCGCGGGCCAGGGCGGCGAACATCTGCCGGTAGACGCCCAGCACCGCCTCGCCGACCAGCGCGTCGTCCAGGCTGGGGGCTGCGTCGGAGTCGTTGATCGCGTTCTCGGGGGTGGGTGACACGGCGCACTACCGTACGGCCACCGGGCCCTCAACGTGGAATCGGAGGCCGGGGAACGGCGTGTTCACCAGCGCCCTTGGCCGTTGTGTCACCAGGGCGGCGCGGGCGCGGTCGGTCGCGGCGGGGCGTCCACCGGGGCCGGGGGAGCGACGGGCGGCAGGCCCGCCGGACCTCCGGGGCCGGGGCGCCAGACGGGCGGGGAGGCGGCGCGGCGCGCGGCCTCCCGGGCGCGTGCCTGGAGGCGGAAGGGAATGGTGGCCAGGGCGTGCACCGGCGCCGCGCAGACGAGGACGAGCAGCGACCCGACGAACCACGCCGACTCCTGGCCCCTGATCTCCATCATCGTGATCATGAACACCAGCAGGACGAGGTACACAGCGCTGCTGATGAGCCAGAGCCGATGCCGGTGCCGTATCCCGATGTAGAGGAACGAGGTCCACGACGTGAAGCCCAGAAAGAACGTCGGCAGGACCCAGAGGCTGTGCAGCACCATCCAGCCGATCGAATGGTTCCCCACCACGGCCACCGGAGCCTCGCCGCCCGGCACGCCGTGCCGTGCCGCGCCCGCCTGGTTCAACGTCGGTTTCATGTGCTGCGAGGGCGCCGGCGCGGTGGCCTCGGACGCCTTCGGCGGGGCCGGTATGGCGAGGCGGACGAGGGCCTGGGCATAGAGGTGCTGGCCGCTGAGGGTGGCGGGGGAGAGGACGATGCCGCCGATCGGCGCGGCGGGCCCGACGTACCCGAGCAGCCGTTCGTACACCTCCCGGGCGTCGCCGGGACGCTCGCGCGGCTCCTTGGCGAGCAGTTGCCGGACCAGCCACTCCAGCTGCGACGGAACGTCGGGCCGGTCGATGGGGCGCGGCGTCTCCTGCAGGTGCTTGTAGCTGAGAGCGTGCGGGGACGTGGCCTCGAAGACGGGCCGGCCCGTGAGCATCTCGTACATCACGCAGCCGACGGCGTACAGGTCGCTGTGCGGCGTGACCCGTTCGCCGCGCAGCTGCTCGGGCGCCATGTAGGCGGGCGTGCCGACGGTGTCGCCGGTCTTGGTGAGCCTCGGCACGCCCGCCGCGTCGAGCACGGTCGCCACGCCGAAGTCGAGGACCTTCGCCGACCCGTCGCCGGTGAGCATGAGGTTCTGCGGCTTGAGGTCGCGGTGCACGAGCCCGCGGCCGTGGGCCAGCGTCAGCACCGCGCATACCTGCGCCATGATCGCCGCGACCCAGGGCACCGGCAGCGGGCCCTCCTCGGCGATCAGGTCGCCGATCGTGTGCCCCTCGATGAGCTCCATCACCAGGTAGAGGCCGCCGCCGTAGGCGCCCGCGTCGTACACCGCCGGCACCCCGGGGTGCTGGAGCCGGGCGGTGAACGCGGCCTCCCGGGCGAAGCGCTGGACGAGCTCCTCCGGGTCCGTCCGGGCCGTGATGAGCTCGTTGGTGAGCAGCTTGACCGCGACCCTGCGGTCACCCAGCTGCCGGTCGGTGCCCTCCCAGACCTGACCCATGCCGCCGCGTCCGAGCGGCGTGCTCAGGTCGTAGCGACCCGCCAGTAGCCCCGGTGCCATCGTGTCCCCTCTGCAGCAACCGCCCCCGAAGTGGCACACATTGTGGCGTATCGACGGGGATGCCGGGGCGGATGGACGATCTTCAGCGGTCTTCTGGCAGAAGGTGGCCTTGCGCGACGCCGTCCGCCAGCAGCTGGGCCATCTCGCTGCCGAGCGCGACGCTGCCCCGCAACGCCTGCTCCAGCTCCTCGACGCGGCGGAACACCACGCCCAGGCGGCGCTGCTCCTCAAGCGGCGGGCGCGGCACCTGGGCGCGCCTCGGGTCGACGCGGCTGCCGGTCGTCGCGCCGGAGGACGACCGCACGTTGGCGGTACTGCGCAGGATGCCCGCGAGGTAGTGCGGGTCGAGCGCCGCGGGATCCACCCGTACGAGCCACAGGTGCGGGCCGAGCAGGGCGCCGTCCTGGTCCACGACCCGGGCGGCGAAGTGGCGGGCCGCCGCCGTCACCACCACGTCGCCGCTCCGGGTGGTGATCCAGGGTTCGCCGGTGCCGGCGGTGTCGGCGGCCACGACGCGGCCGGACGGGCGCCGCCCCTCGATGACGTCCTCGGTGGTGAGGAGCGGACGGCCGGACCCGGCGAGATCGGGTTCGCGGCCCGTCGGCCCCTGGTGGAGGGACAGCGCGCCGATCCGGGCGAGCTCGGCGAGCGACGTCACCGGCAGCTCGCGCGGCTCCGGCCGCGGCTCGACGCCGGGGATCAGCTCGCCGAGCCCGCGGACGAGCGCCGCCAGCCGGTCGCGGGTCTGCACGTAGCGCTCGGCGGTCTGCGCCCCGCCTCCGGCCGCCAGGTGCCTGCCCGGGGTGAGGTCGACCTCGTCGTCCAGCAGATCGATGACGGGCACGACCCGGCCGAGACCGGGCTCGTCGAGGTCGGGCTCGTCGTGGAAGCCGCGCCAGAGCCGGGTGACGCCGTCCGCGTCCGCGCCCTCGACCATCAGGACCCCGTTCGGGGACGTTCCGGTGCCGGGACGGCGCAGCAGCCACAGATGGTAGGAGTCGGAGAGCGCGACGACGGCGCGCAACGCGCCGCGGCGCAGGAGCTGGGCGCGGATACGGCGGCCGGACCGGCGGCCCGCGGCGGCGGGCGGCATCAGGATCACGGCGAGGCCGCCCGGGGCCAGGTGGGCGAGGGCGTGCTGCACCCACGCCAGCTCCGGCTCCATCCGCGGAGGCAGCCCGTACTCCCAGCGCGGGTCGGCCGTGAGCTCCTCGTGGCCCCAGTGCCGATGGTGGAACGGAGGGTCGCACAGGACCGCGTCGACCGTGGTGCCGCCGAACGCGTCGAACCGCAGCGAGTCGCCGGGCCGAATCTCGACGCCCGGCGCTCCGGCGAACGCCAGCCGGGTGCGGGCGATGTGCGCGAGCCCAGGATCCTGCTCTTGGCCGAGCAGCCACTTCGTCGACCGCGTCTCGCGGAGCAGGGTGCCCGTCCCGCACGCGGGGTCGAGCACCGCGCCGGTGCCCGGGTCGAGGAGCCCGGCCATCAGCGCGGCGATCTCGGGGGGCGTCGTCTCGCCGCGCCGCGCGTGCACCTCAAGGTGGCGGCCGACGAGGAATTCGAACGCCGCCTCGGCGCCCCACGCCCCGGCCAGCTCCCGCAGCCCCTCGACCGCCATCGGCCGCGCTCCCCGCAGCTGGTCGCCCGCCTCGCCGATGACGACGCCGAGCTGGGTCTCGTCGGCCGCCATCCCGCGCAGCCGCTGCCAGACGTCCTCTTCGAGCGGGACCTCGTTCAGCTTGCCCTGCGTACGGAGCCAGGCCGTGATCTCGGAGAGGGAGAAGGTGGGGCTGGCCACCGTCCCGCCCACCGGACGCGGGAAGTCCGGATGCCGGCGCCGCCAGTTGCTCACCGCTGCCCGGCCCACCCCGGCCAGCCGTGCGATGTCGGCCGCGGTCACCGTGGCGTCCTCGGGCACGTCCGGTCCTCCTCTCGCTCGGCAACCAGCACGTTAACACGACGCGATCCGACACACAGTGCATGCCTGTGAACCGTAGTCACGTTGAACAAATATGCTTCACAGATTGATGTTGTGAACTCGATTCACTCATGTTCTAATCGTTCCGTTCGAAACGCCGGACCCCGCACCCTTCCCACGACCGACCCCTGGAGGTCCCATGTCCGCTCGCCGTCTCGTCGCCGGCCTGGCTCTCGCCTCGATCGCGCTCACCGGCACCGCCTGCGAAGGCTCGTCGGGATCGACGTCCAAGCCGTCGAAGGGCTCCAAGAGCAAGACCAGCGCCAAGGGCAAGACCGGCAAGGCGGGCAAGCAGACCGCCAAGATCGGGCAGGAGGCCAGGGACGGCAAGTTCGCCTTCACGGTGACCAAGGTCAAGCCCGGCGTCCGCAAGGTCGGGTCGGGCATCCTGGCCGAGAAGCCGCAGGGCGAGTTCGTCCTCGTCGCGGTCACCGTCAAGAACATCGGCGACGAGGCCCAGATGTTCATCGACTCCGAGCAGAAGGGCGTCGACTCCGGCGGCAAGGAGTACACCCCCTCCACCGAGGCCGGTGTCGTCCTCAACGACAAGACCCAGGCATTCCTCTCCGACATCAACCCCGGCAACTCGGTGAAGGGCCTGCTCGCCTTCGACGTCCCCAAGGGGACCAGGCTCACCTCTCTTGAGCTCCACGACTCCGCCTTCTCCGGCGGCGTCACGGTGTCCCTGGCCCCGTGACGGCGCGCCACCGCCGGGCGGCGCGCCGCCCGGCGGACGGGACCCGGCCCAGGCGACCTGACGAGAAGGTCAGGTAAAGCCAGGGAAGATAGTCAACACCCCCAAACCTGGGACGACGCGGGGGAGCTGATGTCAAACTCGCAGTGACCACACGGGATGCACGGGCCTCCGACCATCGAGATTTGTGGGCGCATGACATCGCTGAACTCACCTGCCGCGAAGACGAACCTGCCCGTCGAACCCGACGACTTCATCGGCCGTGAACGGGACGCGGACGACCTGCGGCGGCTGCTGGAGACGATGCGGGCCGTGACGCTGTGCGGGCCGGGCGGCATCGGCAAGACGCGGCTGGCGGTGCACGTGGCCCACTCGCTCCTCGACGCCTACGCCGACGGCATCTGGCTCGTGGAGCTGGCCGACGTCTCGCTGGACGGGCCGCCCGGGCAGGTGCCGCGCAAGGTCGCGGCCGTCCTCGGCGTGGCCGAGGAGGACAACAGGCCGGTGGCCGCCACGCTGGCCGACGCGTTGCGGCCGTCCGAGGCGCTGCTGGTGCTCGACAACTGCGAGCACCTGGTGGACGACTGCGCGGAGCTGACGCGCCTGCTGCTGGAGCGCTGCCCGCGGCTGCGGGTGCTGGTCACGAGCCGCGAGCCGCTGCGGATGGCGGGGGAGAACGTCTGGCGCGTACCGCCGCTGGAGCCCGGCGAGGCGGCGCGGCTGTTCCTGGCGCGGGCCGGCGCGGTGCGTCCCGGGTTCCCGGGCGGGGACGGCAGGGCGGTCGCCGAGATCACCCGGGCGCTGGACGGCGTGCCGCTGGCGCTGGAGCTCGCCGCCGCGCGGATCCGCGTCCTGTCGGTGGAACAGATCGCCAGCCGCCTGGCCGACCGGTTCCGGCTGCTCAGCACGGGCGACCGGACCGCGCCGGCGCGCCAGCGCACGCTGCGCGCCGCGATCGACTGGAGCCACGAGCTGCTGAACGAGCCCGAACGGGTGCTGCTGCGGCGGCTCTCGGTCTTCTCCGGGTGGACCCTGGGGCAGGCTGAGCAGGTCTGCGCGGACGACGCCCTCGGCGGCACGGCCGGGGCGGGGCTGCCGGCCGGGGCGGGGCTACCGGCCGGGCCGGGGCTGCCGGAGGGACCGGAACTGCCGGAAGGAGAGATCCTCGACCTGCTGACCGCGCTGGTGGACAAGTCGCTGGTCGTGGTCGCCGGGGAGACGGCGGGCGAGGTCCGGTTCCGGCTGCTGGACAGCATCCGGCAGTACGCGGCCGAACGGCTCGCCGCGGCCGGCGAGGTGACGATGATGCGCGCCCGGCACCGCGACGCGGTGCTGGAGGCCGCCGAGCGGCACGGCGAGATCGCCATCGCGGAGCGGTCGGCCGGCTGGTACGACCGGGTGGCGCTGTTCCTCCGGTACGACGCGGAGGTCGGCAACGTGCGGACGGCCCTCGGCTGGTCGCTGGAGCGGGACGAGATCGAGGAGGGCCTCCGGATCTGCACGGCGCTGCGCACGTACTGGATCGTGCGGGGACGCATCGCGGAGTGGGCGGAGTGGACCGACCGTTTCCTGGCGCGGGGCACGGGCCTGCCGTCGTCCGTGCGCGGGCCGGGGCTGGCCGGCCGCGCGCAGCTGGCCGCGGGAAGCCGCGACTTCGCCCAGGCGGGCGAGTTCGCGCGGCAGGCGCTCGACCACTGCCGCAAGGCGGGTGACGACTTCATGGTGGCCGCCGCGCTGATCGCGGTCGCCGAGGCCAACACCAGGGCCGGGCTCTTCGCCGAGGCGGCCGAACGCCTGGACGAGGTCGACGCGATCGCCGCCCGGCCCGGGCAGGAGTGGAACCGGGCATACGCGCTGACCGTCCGCGGCTACCTCCAGACCCACCGCGGCCGGCTGCGGGAGGCGCGGGAGCTGCTGGAGGCCGGGCTGCAGATCATGCGCGACATCGGCCAGCTGTGGGGCGCGAGCCACGCGCTGATCGGGCTCGGCCGGCTCGCCGAGCAGCGCGGCGACCTGGCGGCCGCCCGCGAGCGGTACGGGGAGGCGCTGCCGATCCTCCGGGAGATCCAGGCGCGGCCCGAGCTGGCGCGGGGGCTCGCCGGAGTGGGCCGGGTCGCCCTCGAACAGGGCGAGCTGAGCCTCGCCCGCGAATCGCTCGCCGCGAGCGTCGGCCTGAGCCGCTCCACCGGCATCCGGCTCGACGTCGCGCGCACGCTGGAGGCGTTCGCCGCACTCGTCGCGGCCGAGGGCGACGACCACGGGGCCGTGCGGCTCGGCGGCGCGTCGGCCGCGCTGCGCGAGGCGGCGGGCGGCCCGGCGGGCACCGGCTCCCGGCTCGAACGCACGCTGGAACCCATCCGCAAGCGGCTCGGAGACACCCTGGTCGCGCAGCTGTGGGGAGAGGGCTGTGTGACCTCGCCGGACGAGGCGGTCGCCCTGGCGCTGCGCGCGCCCGGCATCAGCGCGGTGCCCGCGCCCCGCGTCCCGGCCGCGGCCGAATCGGTGCCGCCCGCCCCGGCCGGCCGGCCGCTCGCGGCGCCGGTGACGCCGCCGAGCACGCTCACCGTCCGCGAACGCGAGATCGCCCGGCTCGTCGCGCGAGGGCTCAGCAACCGCGGCATCGCCGACGAGCTCATCATCAGCCCGGCCACCGTCGCGCGGCACGTCACCAACATCCTGACCAAGCTCGGCTTCGCGTCCCGCGCGCAGGTCGCCGCCTGGGCGGTCGAGCACATCCCCGAAGACGAACCGCCCACGTAGCCGCCCGCTCAGGGGCGTGTGTACGCATCGGCGTCCCTGGGAGCGTGCAACGAATACGACCCCGGATGCACAGTCCGGCTCATGTGCCGGCGGCGGCCCGCCCGTAGCGTCGAATCATGATCTCAATAGGCCCGGAACCGGCGGATTCGCTCCCCCGGGCGACGGTGACCGAGGCGGTCTTCGGCGGCGGCGGCTCCGCGCCGGAACGCGCCGCCAAGCCGGCGCTCGTGGCCGCGACCTCGGGGCGCACCCTCTCCTACGACGAACTCGCGGCGGCGGTCGCGTCCATCGCCACCGGCCTGGTCCGTACGGGACTGGGACCCGGCACCGTGATCGCGCTGCACCTGCCCGACAGCCCGGAGTTCGCCGTGGCCCTGCACGCGGCGTTCGCGGCCGGGGCCGTGCCGTTCCCGGTCCGGGCCACCGTGACCGCGACCGAACTGGCGCGGCTGCTGGCCGAGGCCGGTGCCCGGGCCCTGGTCACCTGGCCCGTCATGCTGGACATCGCGCGGCGGGCCGCCAAGTCCGCCGACGTCGACCGCGTGCTGTGCTTCGGCGATGAGCCCGACGCCGAACCGTTCAGCGGCCTGACGACCGGCGCCGCGAAGCCGCCGGAGACGGCCGTGAAGCCCGCGGACCTCGCCCTCCTGGCCGGCACGCGCGGCTCCGCGGGACGCGTCCGCTGCGTCCCGCTCACCCACGCCGACGTGAGCGGCGGCCTGTTCCGGGTCGCCGAGGCCGGGATGATCGGCGGTTCCGACGTGGTGCTGTCGGCGCTGCCGCTCGCCGACGTGCTCGGGCTGAACGGCGTCCTCAATCCTGCGCTGCGCCTCGGCGCCACGGTCGTCACCCTGTCCGGCGCGGGCCGGGACAACCTGCTGCGCGCCGTCCAGGACCAGCGGGTGACGATGGCGCTGGTCACCCCCGAGACCGTGGAGATGCTCGCGCTCGACCGGGTCGTGCCGCGCTACCACCTGCGGTCGCTGCGCGCCGTCGTCGCCGTCGGCGGGCCCCTGCGGGCCGAGGTGGCACGGGCGTGCGCGACCCGGCTCGGCTGCCCGGTCCGGCAGGCGTACGGGCTCGCCGAGGCCGCCGGGCTCACCCACCTCAACCTGCGGGCGGCGGAGGAGGGCACGCTCGACTCGGTCGGCCGCGGTCTCCTCGGCGTGCGGTGGAGCGTCACCGATTCCGCGACCGGCGCCGAGCAGCCCGCGTACCAGGCGGGCGAGCTATGTGTACGCGTGCTCGACCGGTGGGTGCGCAGCGGCGACTCGGCGTTCGCCGACGAGCACGGCCGCGTCTTCATCCTGGGGCGGCTCGGTGAACGCGGCCCCGAGCCGCCCGCCGAGCCCGAGGCGGTCCTGGCCGCGCATCCGGCGGTGCGGGAGGCCGTGGTCGCCCCCGCGCCCGACCCCGAGCTGGGCCTGGTCCCGCACGCGTTCGTCGTGCTGGACGAGCAGATCCCCGCCGAGGTCCTGCTCGACTACGTCAACGCGCACGTGCCGTCGTACCGGAGCGTCCCGGCCGTCACCGTCGTCGACCTGATCCCCCGCTCGCCCAGCGGCCGGGTGCTGCGCCGGGCGCTGCTGGAACGGGCGGGTCTCGGGTCGTGACCTACATACCCGCGTACACACATCTTCGGATGTGGCACCGGCCGCCCGCGTCGTACCGTCGGCCCATGGCCTACCCAGACCGGCATCCGCGAGACGACGCCGGGCGGCTCGCCGTCGCCGAGACCACGGTCACCGGCGCCGTGCTGGAGACCGCCCGGGAAATGGCCGTGCGGCGCGGCGAACGGGCCGCCCTGAGGGACCCGCACGAGACCCTGAGCTACTCCCGGTTCGCCGCCGTGGTGCCCGCCGCCGCGGCCGGACTGCGGCGCCAGGGCGTGCGGCCCGGCGACCTGGGCGCGGTTCACCTCGGCCGTGCCTGCGACGTCGCCGTCGCGGTGCACTCGATCACCGCCGCCGGCGCCGTGCCCGTGCTCCTGCCGCCCGGCGCGACGGCCGGTGAGCTGGCCGCGCTGATGTCCGAGAGCGGAGCCCGCTTCCTGCTGACGGGCGGGGCGCTGGCGCCGGTCTCGATGGCGGCCACGGAACGGTCGTACGTCCGCCAGGTCTTCACGTTCGGCGAGGTGGCCGGCGCGACGCCGTTCGCCCGGCTCGTGGCGGACGGCGGCGCGGGCGCGGAGCCCGCCGGCCTCGCGGCCCCGCCGGTCGACCCGCTGCGCGATCTCGCGCTGCGGCTCGGCGACCCGCGCGAGGACCTCACCCATGCCGACCGGCTCGCCGACCTCTACCGGCTGGCCGGTGCCGTGGGGATCACCGAGTGCGACGTGCTCGCCTGCCGCGCCGGCGACGTCCCGATGCCGACCTGGATCGGGCTGATCGACCTGTGCCTGGCGCACGGCGCGACATTCGTGGGCGCTGCGGACGTGCCGGAGGGCGCCGCGCTGCTCACGGCGGTCGAACGGAACGCGGCGACGATCGCGGTCGTGTCTCCCGCGGGACTGCGTGCCCTCGCCTACGACCACGACGCCGCGCCGCGCGCGGGCCTGCGGCTGCTGGTGACCGGGGCGGCCGACCCCGAGGTCGTGCGGGCCTGCCGCGACCGGCACGGCTGGACGGTCTCCCCGCTGGCCTGACGTGCACCCCGCCTGACGTGCACCCGCCGGCCCGGCGGGCTCATTCCACCCGCATGGCGAAGATCGCCATGTCGTCGTCGAGCGGATCGGTGCCGAACTCGCGTACGGCGGCCTGGACGCGCAGCGTCACCGCCCGCGCGGTCAGGCCGGTGCAGTCCGACAGCATGCGGGCCAGCCCGTCGTCATCGTCCAGTTGCGCGTCGCCGTGCCGCCGTTCGGTGATGCCGTCGGTCACGCACAGCATCACGTCGCCAGGGACCAGCTCGACCGAGTCGAGCCGGTAGGCCGGGCGGGTGACCGCGCCGACCAGCAGCTGCGACGTGCCGATCGCCGTGACCTCGCCGTCCGGCCGCAGCCGCAGCGGCAGGGGGTGGCCCGCCGAGGTGACCGAGACCCGCAGGTTGCCCGTGGACAGCCGTTCGAGCTCGCCGTGCACGACGGTCAGCAGACGGGACGCGTCGTCGTCGAGCATCGCCTCGTTCAGGCTGTCGAGCGCGCGGGCCGTGCTGCGGCCCTCGCGGCTGAGCGCGCGCAGCGTGTGCCGGACCAGCCCGGTCACCGCCGCGGCGGCCGCGCCGGTGCCGCAGACGTCGCCGAGCATGAAACGCCAGCGGTCGCGGCCCGCCGGGAACAGGTCGTAGAAGTCGCCGCCCGCCTTCGCGTCCGGTCCGGCGGGCAGGTAGACGATGCTGTAGTCGACGCCGGGGATCTGCGGCAGATGCGAGGGCAGAAGGCTGCGCTGCAACGTCTGGCTGACGGCCACCTGCTCGCCGTAGCGGCGCGCGTTCAGGAGGGCGAGCGCGACCCGGCCGCCGAGATCCTCGGCCAGCCGCACCAGCTCGGGCCGGAAGTCACCGTCGCCGGAACCGCCCAGCAGGAGGCAGCCGAACCGGCGTTCCCGGCACGCCAGCGGCAGTTCGAGCACGTCGGCGCCGGTGAGGCGGCGCTCGGACGGGGGCAGCGACGCGAACGTGCTCCACTGCCGTGCCTCCCGCACCTGGTGCGAGACCGGCGCCGGACGGCTCGCCAGCAGGTCGCGCAGCGGCCCGATGAGCTGCTCGTCGGCGTGCCAGACATGCGTGAGCACGCTCTTGCCGGCCGGGTCGTCGAGGTAGACCGCGCACCAGGAGGCGATCCTCGGCACGAACAGCTGCGCCGCCAGCGCGAGCACCAGCTTCTCGTCCAGCGTCCCGGCGAGCAGGTCGTTGGCCTCGGCGAGGAAGCCGAGCCAGCCGCGGTAGCCGTGCCGCGCGGTGGCCTGGCGCTCGCGCGACACCACCGGAGCGAGCGACTCCGCCGCGTACTCCAGCCGGCTGAGGTCGGCCGGGCCGAACCGGCCCGGCGCCTCGGCGGTCACCACCATCAGGCCGAGCCGTTTGCCGCCCGCCCGGAGCGGCGCCGTGGCCAGCGACCGGAACCTGCTGCCCGGCGGCGGCGATACCACCGCCGCGTCCTCGTGCGCGACGAAGCCCAGCCGGGCGGCCTCTCCCGGGCGCAACATCGGGGAATCGGCCGCCTGGTCCGCGGCCCGGTCCGCTCCCTGGCCGTTGATCTGCCCGTTGGCCTGCCTGTTGGACGAGTCCTCGTCGCCGACCGCCGAGGCCCGCACCTTGAGGGTCTCGTCGTCGGACCCCACCAGCACGTACGCGGCGTCGGCGCCGGTGGACGCGCGTGCCCACTGCACGAGGTGGTCGAAGAGCTGCTCGGCGGGCAGTCCGTCGGCCGCGTAGCCCTGCGGCACCGCGGACACGGGCACCGCGGACACGGGCACCGCGGACACGGGCACCGCGGACACCGGCGCCGCGATGCCGGGCGAGACCTCCACGCCGCCCGACGAGAACTCCCCCGATGGGGTGACAGATGGCGGAACCGCCGACGTCGTCACGAAAGGTGCGGCTGTGCGCGATGGCGGCACCGGGTCGGCGGGCTTGTCCTGGCGCGCGCGGGCGGGAGCCGGGGGCGGCGGTGACTCGGCGGGCTCCCGCGCCGGACCGGCCAGCTCGAACCAGACCGTCTTGCTGTTCTTGGTGTAGGTGACGCCCCACGCCTCCGCGAGCGAATGCGTCAGGACCAGGCCGCGATGCGCGTCCAGGTGGCCCGAGGGGTGGTCCGGTGGGTCCACGCGGCGCATCGGCAGCAGATCGCGCACCTCGACCCGGACGCTGCCCTCGGGCGCGTCGAGACCGCAGGTGACCTCGATGTCGGTGCCCGCGTGCACGACGGCATTGGTCACCAGCTCGCTGGCGATGAGCACCGCGTCCTCGACGCGGTCGAACGGGAGATCCCATGCGTGAAGCGTCTCCCGGACCTGCTCGCGGGCAGCCGGGACCGTCGTGCTTTCGGGCACGTACGTGGCGCTGGACCTCCGCGGAACCGACACGATGACCCCCCTGCGGGAAACATGTGATTCGCGAGGTGAACCTCAAGCCATAGTGACAGAATGAACGGGCTCAGATACGCCGAGTTGGCAAGGTCCGTCCAATGAGTGCAACGTCGAGCAAGTCGCAAGCCCGGCAGCCCGCGAGCGGCGAGGCCGCGCCGTCGCCCGATGGCGAGGCCGCACCCCGGCCCGCGGAGAGCGAGGCCGCGCTCCGGTCCCTGCTGGAAGCGATGCGCGCGATGCGGGACGGAGACTTCCGCCCGCGCTTCAAGGCGCCGCAGGACGGCACGCTCGCCGAGATCGGCGAGGTCCTCGAACAGATCCTGGACCGCAACCGGCATCTCTCCGACGAGCTCAGCCGGGTCTGCCGCCACGTCACCCGGGAGGGGCGCCTGGACGAACGGCTCGCCGCGAGCCCCGGCTCCGGCCGGTGGACCAGCGCCGTCGAGTCCGCCAACACGCTGCTCGACCTCATCACCACCCCGCTGAGCAACACCGCGCGCGTGCTGGAGGCCGTCGCGGCGGGCGACCTGTCGCAGCGGGCCGACCTGGAGGTCGGCAACCGCGGCCTGCACGGCGACCTGCGCCGCGCCGGCAAGGCGACCAACCGGATGATCGACCAGCTCACGCTGTTCACCTCCGAGGTGACCCGCGTCGCCCGCGAGTTGGGCACCGAGGGGCGGCTCGGCGGCCAGTCCAAGGTGCGCGGCCTCACCGGCAGCTGGGCGCAGGTGACCGAGGCGGTCAACGACATGGCGGGCCGCCTGACCGGCCAGGTCCGCGACATAGCGGTGGTCACCACCGCGGTCGCCAAGGGCGACCTCACCCGCAAGGTCACGGTCGAGGCGACCGGCGAGATGCTGGAGCTCAAGCTCACCGTCAACACGATGGTCGACCAGCTGTCGGCGTTCGCCGACGAGGTGACCCGCGTGGCGCGCGAGGTCGGCACCGAGGGCCGGCTCGGCGGGCAGGCGCAGGTACGCGGCGTCAGCGGCACCTGGAAGGACCTCACCGAGTCGGTGAACGTCATGGCCAGCAACCTCACCTACCAGGTGCGCAACATCGCCCAGGTGGCGACGGCGGTGGCCAAGGGCGACCTCAGCCAGAAGATCACGGTCGACGTCAAGGGCGAGCTGCTGGAGCTCAAGGACACTCTCAACACGATGGTCGACCAGCTGTCGGCGTTCGCGGGCGAGGTGACGCGGGTCGCGCGCGAGGTCGGCACCGAGGGCAACCTGGGCGGCCGCGCCGAGGTCACCGGCGTGTCCGGGGTCTGGAAGGACCTGACCGACAACGTCAACGCCATGGCCAACAACCTGACCTCGCAGGTGCGCAACATCGCGCAGATCACCAAGGCGGTCGCCGACGGCGACCTGACCAAGAAGATCGACGTGGACGCGCAGGGCGAGATCCTGGAGCTCAAGACCACCATCAACACGATGGTCGACACGCTGTCGGCGTTCTCCTCCGAGGTGACGCGCGTCGCGCGCGAGGTCGGCACCGAGGGGCGGCTCGGCGGTCAGGCGCAGGTGCGGGGTGTGTCGGGGGTCTGGAAGGACCTGACCGACAACGTCAATTCGATGGCCAACAATCTGACGTCGCAGGTGCGCAACATCGCGCAGATCACCAAGGCGGTGGCCGACGGTGATCTGTCGAAGAAGATCACGGTGGACGCGCAGGGCGAGATCCTGGAGCTGAAGGACACTCTCAACACGATGGTCGACCAGCTGTCGGGCTTCGCCGACGAGGTGACCCGTGTGGCCCGCGAGGTCGGCACCGAGGGCGAGCTCGGTGGTCAGGCGCAGGTGCGGGGTGTGTCGGGGGTCTGGAAGGACCTGACCGACAACGTCAATTCGATGGCCAACAATCTGACGTCGCAGGTGCGCAACATCGCGCAGATCACCAAGGCGGTGGCCGACGGTGATCTGTCGAAGAAGATCACGGTGGACGCGCAGGGCGAGATCCTGGAGCTGAAGGACACTCTCAACACGATGGTCGACCAGCTGTCGGCGTTCGCGGGCGAGGTGACGCGGGTCGCGCGGGAGGTCGGCACCGAGGGGCGGCTCGGCGGTCAGGCGCAGGTGCGGGGTGTGTCGGGGGTCTGGAAGGACCTGACCGACAACGTCAACTCGATGGCCAACAACCTCACCAACCAGGTCCGCAACATCGCGCAGGTGGCGACCTCCGTGGCCGGCGGCGACCTGACCAAGAAGATCACCGTGGACGCCCGCGGCGAGATCTTCCAGCTCAAGACCACGCTCAACACGATGGTCGACACGCTCTCGGCGTTCGCCGACGAGGTGACCCGCGTGGCGCGCGAGGTCGGCACCGAGGGCGAGCTGGGCGGCCAGGCGCGGGTGCGCGGCGCCTCCGGCGTGTGGAAGGACCTCACCGACAACGTCAACGCGATGGCCAACAACCTGACCTACCAGGTCCGCAACATCGCCCAGGTCACCACCGCCGTCGCCAACGGCGACCTGACCAAGAAGATCGACGTGGACGCGCAGGGCGAGATCCTGGAGCTCAAGACCACCATCAACACGATGGTCAACCAGCTGTCGGCGTTCGCCTCCGAGGTCACCCGCGTCGCCCGCGAGGTCGGCAGCCGCGGCGAGCTGGGCGGCCAGGCCCAGGTGCCCGGCGCCACCGGCACCTGGAAGGACCTCACCGACAACGTCAACCTGCTGGCCAGCAACCTGACCACCCAGGTCCGCGCCATCGCCGAGGTGGCCAGCGCCGTCGCCCGCGGCGACATGACCCGCGCCATCACCGTCGAGGCGTGCGGCGAGGTCGCCGAGCTCAAGGACAACGTCAACCTGATGGTGGCCAACCTGCGCGAGACCACGAGGGCGAAGGACTGGCTGGAGAGCAACCTCGCCCGCATCGCGGGCCTGATGCAGGGCCACCGCGACCTGGTGGAGGTGGCCAGCCTCATCCTGAGCGAGCTCACACCACTGGTCGCCGCGCACTACGGGGCGTTCTTCCTGGCACAGCGCGAGGCCGGGTGCGAGCCGACGCTCCGCCTCATCGCGGGCTACGGCTACCGCAGGCACAACCGCCTCAACGAGGAGCTCGCCTTCGGGCAGGGCCTGGTCGGCCAGGCCGCCGTAGAGAAGAAGCGGCTCATCATCGTCGACACGCCGCCCGACTACATCAAGATCTCCTCGGGGCTGGGCGAGTCGTCCCCGGCGTGCGTGGTCGTGCTGCCGATCGTGTTCGAGGACGAGGTGCTCGGCGTCATCGAGCTGGCCGCGTTCAGCCGGTTCAGCGACGTTCATCTGGCCTTCTTCGACCAGTTCGTGCACACCATCGGGGTGGCGATCAACACCATCATCGCCAACGCCCGCACCGAGGCGCTGCTCGGCGAGTCGCAGCGCCTCACCCGCGAGCTGCAGGAGCGGTCGGGCGAGCTGCAGCGCCAGCAGGCCGAGCTGCGCCGGTCCAACGCCGAGCTGGAGGAGAAGGCGGCGCTGCTGGCCCAGCAGAACCACGAGATCGAGGTCCAGAACACCGAGATCGAGCAGGCCCGCCGGGCCCTGGAAGAACGGGCCGAGCAGCTGGCGCTCTCGTCGCGCTACAAGTCCAACTTTCTGGCCAACATGTCGCACGAGCTGCGGACGCCGCTCAACAGCCTGTTGCTGCTGGCCAAGCTGATGTGGGCCAATCCCGATGGCAACCTGACGCCCGAGCAGGTCCAGTTCGCCCGCACGATCTACGGTGCCGGACGCGACCTGCTGCAGCTGATCGACGACATCCTCGACCTGTCGAAGATCGAGGCCGGCAAGATGGAGATCCACCCGGAGGAGATCCCGCTCGCCAAGCTGGTCGACTACGTCAACGTGACGTTCCGGCACATCGCCGTGGAGCAGGGCCTGGAGTTCGAGGTGCTCGTCGACGACGACCTGCCCCGGGTCCTGGCCACCGACGAGCAGCGGCTCCAGCAGATCATCCGCAACCTGCTGTCGAACGCCATCAAGTTCACCAGCGAGGGCGGCGTCCGGCTGGAGATCAAGTCGGCCCGGGGCGTCCGCTTCGCCACCGGCGCGAAGGGCACCGCCGAGGGGAAGGGCACCACCGACGCGACGGGCACCGCCGACACGAAGGGCACCACCGACCGGGTCATCGCGTTCGTCGTCACCGACACGGGCGTCGGCATCCCGCCGGGCAAGCTCGAAGTCATCTTCGACGCGTTCCAGCAGGCGGACGGCACCACCAGCCGCAAGTACGGCGGCACCGGGCTCGGGCTGTCGATCTGCCGCGAGATCGCCGGGCTGCTGGGCGGCGAGATCAGGGCCGACAGCAGGCCCGGCGTCGGCAGCACCTTCGTCCTCTACCTGCCCGAGCGCAGCCCCTACCCGCGGCGCCGGGAGGTCGCGGTGGAGAGCGGTCAGGCCGGCGCGATCGACACGATCGGCGACGACGCCATGGTCGCGCTGGAGCCGGCCGTCCGGGCGCACGTCGGCGACGACTTCGCCGAGCCCGGCGTGGTCGTCACGGAGGACGCGGTCTTCGAGGGGCGCAAGGTGCTCATCATCGACGACGACATCCGCAACGTCTTCGCGCTCAGCACCGTGCTGGAAAGGTCCGGTCTCAAGGTCCTCTACGCCGCCGACGGCAAGAAGGGCATCGAGAGCCTGGAGAACAACGACGACATCGCGCTGGTCTTCATGGACGTGATGATGCCCGAGATGGACGGGTACGCCACGACCCGCGCCATCCGTGCGATGCCGCAGTTCGCGACGCTGCCCATCGTGGCGCTCACCGCCAAGGCCATGAAGGGCGACCAGGAGAAGAGCCTGGTCGCCGGGATGTCCGACTACGTCACCAAGCCGGTCGAGATCGAGCACCTCTTCGGCGTGATGCGCAAGTGGCTCGGCGCGCGCCTGGAGACGACCGAGCGGCTTGAACTGCCGGAAGCGTGCGCGGACGCGGGAGCGGGCGAGCACGCGGACGCGGGTGCGGGGAAGTGCGCGGACACGGGGGTGTCCGCGGGAGCGGGACGGGCCGGGGGGCTCGCGGACGATTTCGAGGGAGAGGCCGCGGGGATGCCGCCCGGCGACGCGACCGGGCGGACAACGGATCGCAAGGGGGAACAGCGGTGATGGACCAGTCCGACCTACCGAAGATCCTGCTGGTGGACGATCAGGAGGAGAACCTGGTCGCCCTCGCGGCGATCCTCAAGACGGTGGACGCCACGGTGGTGACGGCGCGCTCGGGGGAGGACGCGCTGCGGGCACTCATGACCGAGGACTTCGCGGTGATCCTGCTGGACGTCGTGATGCCGGACATGGACGGCTTCGAGACCGCCTACCACATCAAACGCAAGGACCGGACGAAGGACGTCCCGATCATCTTTCTGACCGCCGCGCGCAGCGAGCCCGACCTGGCCTTCCGCGGCTACGCGGTCGGCGCGGTGGACTACCTGGTCAAGCCGTTCGACCCGTGGGTGCTGCGATCCAAGGTGGAGATCCTCATCGAGTTGCACGAGCAGCGGCGCCGCGCCCGCGAGCAGTCGGCGATCCTGAGCGGCCTGTTCCCAGGCGCCGTCACGGGGCTGGCCCGCGGCGCCGGGCTGGTCAGCCAGGTCAACGACCGGCTGTCCGCCGTGGAGAGCGCGATGAGCCTGCTGGCCGACAGCCTCGGTGACGTCGTGGCCAAGGAGGCGTTCGCCCGGCTCGACCAGGAGCTCGGGGCACTGCGCGGTGCCCACGAGGCACTGTTCGGGCAGCCGGCCGACGCCCCCGCCGGAGCCGGAGCCGTGTGACCGTGGCGGGACCTCGCGCGACCGCCGGGCCGGCGAGGTCCCGTCCGGTTCAGGCGGGTCGCGGGATGGACTTGTACTCCAGGTAGGGGGAGAGGCCCTCGGGACCCAGCTCACGGCCGAGCCCGCTGTCCTTGTAGCCGCCGAACGGGGTGTTCGGGTCGAGGACGTAGAGGTTCACGCCGCAGCTGCCGGTACGGATGCGCCGGGCGACCTCGATGCCGTGGTCGACGTCGGCCGTCCAGACCGAGCCGCCGAGCCCGTACCTGCTGTCGTTCGCGATCCGGACCGCGTCGTCCTCGTCCTCGTACGCCAGCAGCGCGAGCACCGGGCCGAAGATCTCCTCCTGGGCGATGCGCATGTCGTTGGTGACGTCGCCGAACACGGTCGGCGCCACGTACCAGCCGCGGTCGTGCGGGCGGTCGAGCCCGCCGGTGATGAGCTTGGCGCCCTCGTCCTGGCCGACGCGGATGTAGCCCTCGACGCGTTCCTGCTGCCGCCTGGCGACCAGCGGGCCGATCTCGGTGCCGTAGTCGGCCGGGTCGCCGACGTTGAGCGAGCTCACCATCGTGACCAGCGCGTCGGCGACCTCGTCGTAGCGGCTGCGCGGCGCGAGGATGCGGGTCTGCGCGGCGCACGCCTCGCCGTTGTTCATCAGCGAGGCCAGCTTGAAGCCCTCGATGGTCGTGGCCAGGTCGGCGTCCTCCAGGATGATCGCCGCCGACTTGCCGCCCAGCTCCAGCGTGACCGGCCGCAGCAGTTCGCCGCAGGTCGCGCCGATCTTGCGTCCGGCCTCGGTGGAGCCGGTGAAGGCGACCTTGTCGACGCCCGGGTGCGAGACGAGGTACGCCCCCGCCTCGCGGCCCGCCGGGACGATGTTGATGACGCCGTCCGGGACGCCCGCCTCCTTGATCCATTCGGCCAGCAGATAGGCGTCCAGCGGTGTCTCGGGGGAGGGCTTGGCCACGACCGTGCAGCCCGCGATCAGCGCGGGCGCGAGCTTGAGCATCAGCGTGAACTGCGGGACGTTCCACGGGTAGATCGCGGCCACCACGCCGACCGGCTCGCGGGTCACGGTGACCGGGCCGAGCATGCCGGCGCGTTCCTCCTCCCAGGCGAACGAGGCGGCGAGGTCCACGTAGTACTGCAGGACCATCTGCGGCATCGCGGCCTGGCCGAAGATCGAGAAGAGG
Organism: Actinomadura fulvescens; assembly: GCF_039533225.1. Taxonomy (NCBI): domain Bacteria; kingdom Bacillati; phylum Actinomycetota; class Actinomycetes; order Streptosporangiales; family Thermomonosporaceae; genus Actinomadura; species Actinomadura fulvescens. The sequence goes on from NZ_BAAATD010000002.1 coordinate 879,877, forward strand.
ATCGGCGAGCCCATCTCCGCGGTGACCAGGTCGGCCATGTCCTGCTGCCGCTCGGCGTAGATCGCCGAGAACCGGCCGAGGACCGCGGCGCGCTCGGCGGGGGTCATCCGGGGCCACGGGCCCTGGTCGAACGCCTGCCGCGCCGCGGCGACGGCGGCGTCCATGTCGGCCTCGGTGCCCTCGGGCACCCGTCCGATGACCTCTTCGGTGTGCGGGGAGATCACATCGATGGTGCCGGTGCCGGCCGGTGCGGTCCACCGACCGCCGATGAACAGCCGATCGTGTTCACGCATGCTGCTGGAGCCTCCCGCTATCGACCGAATGCTTGCTTGGTTGTTAGCATCGCACGGCGACCCGGGTGGTTGGCAAGAGTGTGTGAGACGGGAGTCTCATCACTAGGGTGGAGGGATGGTCGCCGACATCTGGTTCGATCCGTCCTGCCCGTACACCTGGGTGACCTCCCGGTGGCTGCTGGAGGCGGCGGCCGTGCGGTCGTTCGAGGTCCGATGGCATGTGCTGAGCCTCTCGGTACTGAACGAGGGGCGCGACGACGATCCGGAGGACGATCCCGAGGGCTACCTCTGGTATCCCGTCCGGGTCTTCGCGGCCGTCGCCGAACGGCACGGTCAGGAGGCGCTCGGCAGGTTCTACACGGCGTTCGGCACCCGGACGCACCGCGACGGCGAATGGGGCGGCTTCGAGGGCTCGCTCGCCGCCGCCGGGCTGCCCCCGGAGCTGGCCGAGGCGGCGACGTCACACGAGTACGACGACGCCGTCCGTGCCTCCACCGCCGACGGGATCGGCCGCGTCGGCACCCACGTCGGCACGCCCGTGATCGCCGTCGGGGACGTGGCCTTCTTCGGGCCGGTGATCTCCCGTGTCCCGCGGGGTGAGGACGCCGGGCGCCTGTGGGACGGGACGTTGCTGGTGGCCGGGACGCCGGGCTTCCACGAGCTGAAGGGCGCGCCGCACGCGGAGCCGGAGCTCAGCTAGAGCGAGCGGGCTCAGCCGAGCGGATGGGCTCAGCCGAGCAGATGCGCGTTGGGTGCGCGTGCCAGATCCGCCAGCTCCGGCAGTTCCACGACGTCGACGCCCGCCGCGCGCAATCGTTCCATGCCTGTGCCCTCGACGAAGAGCGACGGTTCCCGCCAGGCGAAGACCACCCGCCGGGCCCCCGCCCGCACGATCAGCTCCGAGCACGTCAGCGCACGTGACTTTCGTTCGGCGCACGGCTCCAGCGAGCTGTAGACGGTCGCCCCGCTCAGGTCGGCGGACGTCTTGGCGAGCGCCGCCTCCTCGGCGTGGTCGTGCGGGTCGTTCTCCCGCGAGTACCCGCGCGCGACCTCCCGCCCGTCCGCACCGACGACGACCGCGCCGACCGAGAACGCGGTGGCCGACGGCGGGCACCGTCCGGCCAGCTCGCAGGCGATCCGCAGCCAGCCGAGGTCATCCATGGGCAGGCGCGCCGATCACATAGCGCAGCAGGGCCAGGTTGCCGATCCGCGTGCACTCGGCCAGCCGCATCGGACGGTCCGGGCTCTGCGGGAACACCCCGGAGCCCACGAAGCGCGGCGCGGACGGGTCGCCGATGAAGAACGGCGCCACCACCAGCTGGAGCTCGTCGGCGAGGCCCGCGGTCAGGAACCGGGTGTGCATGCCCCCGCCGCCCTCCACCATCAGCCGCCGCACACCGCGCGCGGCGAGATCGCCGAGCATCAGCGGGAAGTCCACCGGATCGCCCGCGTCGATCACCTCGGCGCGGCCGGTCAGCCGGGCGGCGAGCGCATGGGCGGATGCCGACGCGCAGTAGACGAGCTTGGGAGAGTCGCCCGTGGTGAAGAAGCGCGACCCGGGATCGAGGTCGCCGCTTTCGGTGACCGTCACCTTCGTCAGGTCGGCCGGCAGCCCCTTGGCGGCACGCTGGTCGCGGCGGGCGGACGACTTGAGGAGCAGCTTGGGGTCGTCCCGCCGGACCGTACCGGCGCCCACCAGGATCGCGTCGCAGGTCGCGCGGACGCCGTCCACCCGGTCGAAATCGGCGGGGCTGGACAGCCGCAGCCGCTCGGGGCTCGCGTCGTCGATGTATCCGTCCACCGACATCGCGCAGCTCAGCAGTACGTAAGGACGCTCGCTCACGGCGCAACTCTAGGGGACCAAGACATTGCTCACTGAGAGTGACGCTAACATCACCATCCGTGCCGACTTCTCCATTCGAAAGATTGTTTGGGGCTCCTCGGCGTTTCTGCGCCGGATGGGGCGTGGGTGCTGTCTATGGTGACCCCGTCATGCGACTTCTCCACACGTCCGACTGGCATCTCGGCAGATCGTTCCACCGCGAGGACCTCCTGGGTGCCCAGGCGTCCTTCGTGGACCATCTCGTCGACACGGTCCGGTCGGAACGCGTGGACTGCGTGCTCATCTCGGGCGACGTCTACGACCGCGCGCTGCCCGCCGTCGACGCCGTGCGGCTCTGCAACGAGGCGCTCGAACGGCTCGCCGCGCTGACCAGGGTGGTCCTGATCGCGGGCAACCACGACTCGGTGCAGCGCCTCGGCTTCGGCTCGTCCCTCATGGACAGCGCCGGCGTGCACGTCCGCACCGATCCCGCGTCGGTCGGCGAGCCGATCGTCATCGGCGACGCCGCGATCTACGGCATCCCCTACCTGGAGCCCGAGCTCGTCCGCCACCCCTGGGGCCTGGACGAACGCGGCCACGCCGCCGCGCTCACCGAGGCGATGCGGCGCGTCCGCGCGGACCTCGGGCGCCGGGGCGACCGCATCGCCTCGATCGTCCTGGCCCACGCGTTCGTCACCGGGGGCGAGCCCAGCGACAGCGAGCGCGACATCTCCGTCGGCGGTGCGGCCAACGTGCCCGCCTCGGTCTTCGAGGGCGTCGGCTACACGGCCCTCGGCCACCTGCACGGCAAGCAGGAGATGGCCGACGGGGTCTGGTATTCGGGCTCTCCGCTGGCCTACTCGTTCTCCGAGGAGAGGCAGCACAAGGGCTCTCTGCTGGTCGAGGTACGGCCGGGCGAACGGGCCTCGGTCGAGTTCGTCGAGGCCCCGGTGCCGCGCCGCGTCGCGCGCCTGCGCGGCCGCATCGACGACCTGCTCACCGACCCGTCGTACGAGCCGTACGAGGACCGCTGGCTCCAGATCACGCTCATCGACGCGCAGCGCCCGTCCGCCGCGATGGAACGGCTGCGCCGCCGGTTCCCGTACGCCCTCGTCCTCGGCTTCGACCCCGAGGGCGAGGCCGCGGCGGGCACGCGGAGCTGGTCCGAGCGGGTCCGTGAACGTTCCGAGCTGGACATCGCCGGTGACTTCGTGGCCGAGGTGTCGCAGGTCCCCGCCTCGGCCGCCGAACGCGACCTGCTCCACGAGGCCTTCGAGAGCTGCCGCCGGAAGGAGGCCCTCGCGTGAGGCTGCACCGGCTGGAGATCACCGCGTTCGGACCCTTCTCGGGCACCGAGGAGATCGACTTCGACGCGCTCTCCGACGCGGGGCTGTTCCTCATCCAGGGCCAGACGGGGGCGGGCAAGACCAGTGTGCTCGACGCCGTGTGCTTCGCGCTGTACGGGCAGGTCCCCGGGGTGCGCAACGCGATCAAGAACCTCCGCAGCGACCACGCCGCCGCCCACCAGGCGCCCCGGGTCGTCCTGGAGACCACGATCCGGGGGCGCCGCTTCCGGGTCACCCGTTCTCCCGCCTGGGACCGCCCCAAGAAACGCGGCACCGGCACCACCACCGAGCACGCCTCCGTCATCCTCGAAGAGCTCGGCCCGGGCGGCTGGATCGGCCTGACCAACCGTCTCGACGAGGCGGGCGACCTGATCAACCGCCTGCTCGGCATGACGGCCGCGCAGTTCTGCCAGGTGGCGATGTTGCCGCAGGGCGAGTTCGCGAGCTTTCTGCGCGCCGGCGCCGACGAACGCCGCAAGGTGCTGGAGCGGCTCTTCGCCACCGAGGTCTTCACCCAGGTCGAGAAGTGGCTCGCCGACCGCCGCGCCGCGACCCGCCGCGAGGCCGCCGACCTGCGTTCCGCCGCCGAGTCGATCGCCGACCGCATCGCCGAGGCCGCCGGTGCCCACCGCCCAGGCCAGACGCTGATCCCCGAGCCCCGTCAAGGCGAGCCGGCCGAAGAGCCCCTGGACGACATCGAGATCCTCCCCGCCTGGGCCGCCGAACTGGCCGGTCACCACGAGGCCGTCCTCACCGCGAACGAGACGTTGCTCGACGAGGCGTCCGCCGCGTACGACTCCGCCAAGACGGCCCTCGACCAGGGCCGCGCCCTCGCCGAACGCCAGCACCGCCATGCCGAGGCACTGCGCCGCCGCGCCGCGCTCGAAGAACGCGCGGAGGAACGTTCACGGCTCACCGCCCGCCTCGACGCCGCCGCCCGCGCCGACCGGGTGATCGCGCTGATCCACCAGGTCCGCGAGCGCGCGGAACACGCCAAGCTGACCCACCGCGAGGCGGGCGAGGCCCGTGCCCGGGTCGCGTCGCTGGTGACACCGGGCGCCGCCGAGGATGTGCTCGCCAAGGCCGAACGCGAACGCCGCGACGACCTCGCCGCGCTGGAGGCCAGGCGCGGCACCGCCGACCGCCTGCGGCGGATCACCTCCGAACTCGACCGGCTGGTCGCCGAACACGACCGCCTGGAACCCGAGGAGGCACGGCTCGCCGCGACGCTCGACGAGCTTCCCGGCCTGCTGGACGAGCAGCGCACCCAGCTCGACGAGGCCCGCGTCATGGTGGCCGGACGTTCCGGTGTCGAAGCGGCCCTGCAGCAAGCGGCACGCCGCCTGGACGCGGCCCAGCGCCGTGACCAGGTGACCGCGCGGCTGACCCAAGCCGAAGAGGCGCTGCGCGACGCGATCGACCTCGCCCAGCAGGCCCGCGGTCGTTTCCAGGATCTCCGGCAGGCCCGTCTGGAGGGCATGGCGGCGGCCCTCGCCGAAGACCTCACCCCCGGGGAGCCCTGCCGCGTTTGCGGATCCACCGACCACCCCGCGCCCGCCACCTCCCTCGTCGTCATCCCCGGCGAGGAGGATGAGGAGCGTGCACACTCGGCTTACGAAGAGGCCCAGGCCCGCCGCGAGGAGGCGAGCGGCCTCGTCGAGTCCCTGCGTGCCGAACGCGACGCCGCCCTGGAGCTGTCGGGCGAGGCCGACACCACAAGCCTGAGCGCCGACGTAGCCGAGGCGCAGGAGACCCTCGCGGTGATCGATGCCCGCCTCACCGAGGTCGAACGCATGGAACGCCTCGTCCACCAGGCCGCACAGGAGCTGGAACGGGTCCGCGACCGCCGCGACGAGGTCGCCCGCGTTCTCACCGCCAACCGCACACGCCACAGCGAGCTCTCCGCCGAGCAGGCCCGCCTCCGCGCCGAGCTCGACGAGGCCAGAGGCGACGACCCGACGCTGGAGGCCCGCATCGAACGGCTCGGCCGCGAGGCCGACGCGCTCGCCGACGCCGTTCGAAGGCTCCAGGCCGCCGACCGCGCCGCCGAGGAACTGGCCGCCGCCCGCGCCCGAGCCAAGCAGACCGCCGCCGACGAGGGCTTCGCCACACCCGACGAGGTGACGGCTGCCGCGCTGGAGGACGAGGACCAGGCCACCCTGCGCGACCGGATCCGCCGCTTCGACAACGAGGAGGCGGCGGTCAAGGAGATCCTCGCCGACCGCGACCTCACCGCCGCCTCCGCTCAGCCCGCCCCCGACCTTCCGGCACTGGAGACGGCCCTGTCATCAGCCGAGGTGACACGTACCGCGGTCGCCTCCGCCACCGACCGTGCCCGCCAGCGCCGCGCCCGCCTCACCGACCTGCGCGCCGAACTCATCACCCGCGTGAAATCCTGGCGCCCCGCCGCCGAACGCCACGCCATCACCGCCCGCCTCGCCGGCCTGACTTCCGGCCAGCACACCGCGAACCGCCTCAGCATGCGCCTGTCCGCCTACGTCCTCGCCGCCCGCCTCGAACAGGTCGTGGCCGCCGCCAACGAACGCCTGGCTCGCATGTCCGCAGGCCGCTACGCCCTCCTGCACACCATCGACAAGGCGGCCGGCGACCGGCGCGGCGGCAGCGGCGGCCTGGGCCTGCGCGTAGTAGACGCCTGGACCGGCCAAGAACGCGACCCCGTGACCCTCTCCGGCGGCGAGTCGTTCATCACGTCCCTGGCCCTGGCCCTGGGCCTCGCCGACGTGGTCACCGCCGAAGCCGGCGGCACCGAGATCAACACTCTCTTCGTCGACGAGGGCTTCGGTACCCTCGACGAGGAGACCCTGGACGAGGTCATGGACGTCCTGGACGCCCTACGCGACGGCGGCCGCGCCGTAGGCATCGTCAGCCACGTCGCCGAGCTCCGCACCCGCATCCCCGCCCAACTCCGCGTCAGCAAGCAACGCACCGGCTCCACCGCCGCCGTCACCGTCTGACCCCCTCGGCACCTCCAGGACAAGATCGCAATCCTCCCTGGCAGCAGCGCGTACCACTGCGGCTTGAGAAACCTCGCCTCCTCTCCCGCAACAGCCAAGAAATGGCTCGGAGCGAAGCGAATTAGTGAAGTCTTCACGATCCATTTCATGCGCCAGCGAATGCGGTAGAAGCAAGCAGGCGGCTCGGGCGTCGAAGACGACAAGCATCAAGAACGAATTCGCGGCCACGGCGACACCTCGTTCCTTCAATGATCGCGTTTCACTGTTCGATGCGCTTCGCGCTTTTGCGGCAACGGTCACCCCTTTGGTTGCGCATCCCGCCCGGCTTGCGGGTGGGCGGGGCTGCAGACCTAAAAGCGGCAGCGACAAGAAGGTAGGGGCGGGTCCGGCCGAGTGCGTGCGCGTGGGTTTCCTGGTGGCTGACGTTCGACCTCGATCCGCGCGGAGCGCGGTGTTTCACAGCCTAAGGTGGCAGCTTACCCGCACTTTCGCGCATGATTGACCCCCGCACGGTCAACCAACCTGACAACAAGTCGAGATAACCCGCAATGGTGCGCGGCCACCCGCTCCAACCTCCAATTCACCCGCCCCCAACCCACAACAACAGGGAAATACTGATCCGCATCAGCCCTACTACAAACAGCTGGCCAAATACGGCCACAATAAACCAGCAATCACCCCGCACAACACATGCCGTAGCGATACAATAACTGTATGCGTTCGATCGTGGCGGACCTTAGCTCCGCTTCCACCGCTGAATTGGTGGAAGCGGCAGCCGCGATCGCCACCGAACTCGCACAACGCTCCGCCCCCGACTCCGGGGCGGCGTGCATGGAGCTGGCCGAGAAGCTGGCCTCTGCCACCGACCAAGCCGAATCTGCGCTGGCCGGGCTGATCGCGGTAGTGGACCGCACCGCAGAGACAAAGCACTGGGGGCTGCCCTCCACCCAGGCGTGGCTGCGCTGCCACCTGGGTATGCGTGAGGGCCGCGCCAAAGAACGCCTCACCCTGGCCCGCCAGCTACCCCGGCTTCAGCAAGTGAGCAAGCAGCTGGCGACCGGCACCCTGTCCTACGGATATGCCGCGACCATCGCTGATGCAGTACAGCGCCTGGGTGATGACGACTGCGCACCAGCTGAAGACATCCTCTTGCGAGCCGCGAGTGACGGGTTGTCGGCGGGCAAGGTCGCCCGCCTCGGCAACAAGATCCATGACCTGGTAGCCGAGCACAACGGGACAAGCACTCCACCCGAGGATGCGCGGCGTGGCTATGAACGCTCCTGGGTCACGGTCAGCCGCTCGTTGGATGGCGGCTGCTACCTCAAGGGCTGGCTCAACCCCGAAGACACCGCCATCCTCGATGGCACCCTGGCGCCCTTGGCCAAACCCGCCGGTACCGACGACCGGCGTGACCTGGCAGAACGCACCGCCGCCGCATTGTCCAGCGTGCTGGCAGGCGGTCACAAGGCCACCCGCGTCACCGTCATCGCCGACCTGGAGACCCTCACCGGCGACGACAAGCCCGGCTGGCTACGCGACGGCACGCCCATCCCGGCCGAGCAGGTGCGGCGCCTCGCGCTCACCGCCGGAGTCTCACCACTGCTCTTCGGCCCCGGACATGTGCCGCTCTACCTCGGCCACACCGTACGCATCGCCAGCCCCGGCCAACGCCGAGTCCTGGAAACGCTGTACGACACCTGCGCCGTCCAAGGTTGTGAAACCCCCGGCTTCCTCTGCGAGGTTGACCACGTCGATGGCTGGGCCCTGGGTAACAGCCCCACCGACATCGACAAGCTCACCCTCTGCTGCGGCTGGCACAACCGGTGGAAACACACCCACCCCCACCAGATGCAGATCACCAAGACCAACGACGGACGCTACACCTACCGGGCACTACCACCCGACGGGATCACAAGACCCAGACGCGGCCGCCCACCCGATCAAGCCGCCAACCCTTGGCAAGACGAACGCCTAGCAGCCTGAGGCCCGGCGCCCCACCGGGCCTACAGGCACGCCCACGAACGAGCACATGCCCGCGACCAACCGCACCGGCACACCCAGGCCCCACAACATCGAGCCACACGGCATGCACCAGCCACCGAAAGCCGCCATGCCGAAGCGCTGCCAGCCTGAACCCACACTGTCGGCATGCAACCCCGACTTTCCACGCGAAGCGCACCAGAGTCCTTTACCCAGGCCAGGCCGTCTGGTTGGCGCGTTGCTCTGCGCCCACTCACCTCGCCGCCAAGTTTGAACCCTGACGCCAGCATCAGTCGCAGACGGGCGCCGACCTGCACCAATGGGGTGACCGATGCCGCCCTCGCCGACGTCGACCGCCCTGAGCGTGAACGTTGTCGGTGTGCGGCAGCGGCGGCCACCCCGCGCGGAGCGCGGCAAGGTCTCTTCCCCGCCGACAGAGGCCGTCAGGTTGGCGCGTTGCCTTGCCCCTCACTCACCTCGCCGCCAAGTTTGAACCTCGGCTTTGGTGTCGGCCGCAGGCGGGTGGCGACTTGCACTGGCGGGGTGGCCGTTGCCGCCGTCGCCGACGCTGACCGCCCTGAGCGTGAACGTTGTCGGTGTGCGGTAGTGGCGGCTACTCCGCGCGGAGCGGGGCAAGGTCTCTTCCCCGCCGCCGGAGGCCGTCTGGTTGGCGCGTTGCTCTGCCCCTCACTCACCTCGCCGCCAAGTTTGAACCCCAGCCCTGGCGTCGGCCGCAGGCGGGTGGCGACCTGCACTGGTGGAGTGGCCGTTGCCGCCGTCGCCGACGTCGACCGCCCTGAGCGTGAACGTTGTCGGTGTGCGGTAGTGGCGGCTACTCCGCGCGGAGCGCGGCAAGGTCTCTTCCCCGCCGACAGAGGCCGTCAGGTTGGCGCGTTGCTCTGCCCCTCGGTCACCTCGCCGCCAAGTTTGAACCCTGACGCCAGCATCAGTCGCAGACGGTCGCCGACCTGCACCAATGGGGTCACCGATGCCGCTCGCCGACGTCGACCGTCACGAGGGTGGACGTTGTCGGTGTGCGGTATCCGCGGAGAGTGTCAGGGGCTTTGACCTGGGTGGGGCGTTAGGTTGGCTCGTTCTCCTGCTGGGTGGGTGAGGGGGTGCAGGGCTGGCTACTGGCCGTGGCTTTTGTCGGGCTTGGCTATGGGGTTTGCTGGTCTCGGTAGACGTTGGGATGGGCCGGCGATTCTAGGGAGGGTCATGGGTAGCGCGATTCCGCATGACAAGTCGGGGCAGTTGAAGCAGATCGAGGGTGGGCTGCTGGCGGGCGAGCAGATCATCGCCGTGTACGACGCGGTGGGGACCGGGACGGGGTTCATCGGGCTGACCGATCGGCGCGTGATCATTCAGGACAAGTCGTTCGCGGGCAAGCGGATGGCGATCACCAGCGTGCCGTACTCGAAGATCAGCTCGGTGAGCGTGGTCAGCAACAAGTCGATCGCGGGCTCGTTCTTCTCCAGTGGGACGATCGCGATCCATGTGGGCACGCAGTTGTACGAGATCGAGTTTCGCGGGGAGGAGAAGACGCACCATGTGCACGACGTGATCGTGCACTACATCTCGCGCTAGGGTTTGCGGCCGACGCCTGCGAGGAGCCAGCCGGACGGCGGGTCGTACGGGCGGTCGGGGCGCCATTCCGGGGCGAGGACGAGGCCCGGCTCCACCAGGTCGAGGCCGTCGAAGAAACCCTTGAAGCGTTCGGTGGAACGGAAGGTCAGCGAGATTCCGTAGCGTTCGGTCAGCTCGCGGTGTGCGGTCCAGTCCGATTCTGAGAGGTTGTCGGCGAGGAAGTCGCAGATCACCAGATGGCCGCCGGGGGCGAGCGCGTCGCGGAACGTGGCGACGATCGTGTCGGGGTCGTCCTCGTCCGGGATCCAGTCGAGCATCGAGATCATCAGGATGCCGACGGGCCGGGTGAAGTCGATGAGCGCTGTGATGTCGGGGTGGTTGAGGACCGCGTCCGGGCGGCGGACGTCGGCCGTTACGGCGGTCGCCCCGGGCAGCGTGTGGAGCAGCGCCTGGAAGTGGACGACGGCCACTGGATCGTTGTCGACGTAGGCGACCTTGGACGCGGGATCGGCCGCCAGGGCGAGGTCGTGCACGTTGCCCTTGCCGGGCAGACCGCAGCCGAGGTCGACGAACTGGCGGATGCCCGCCGCCAGCAGGTAGCGGACCGCGCGGCGCATGAACTTGCGGTTTTCGCGGGGGAGCAGGTGCGCCACGCGGTGGGCGTCGAGCGCGTCGGTGGCGGCGTCGCGGTCGGGTGCGTAGTTGTCCTTGCCGCCGAGGGAGTAGTCGTAGACACGGGCGCTGGCGGGACCGTTGAAAAGGGGATCGCGGTCGCTCATCTGCCATCCCTGGAGTGCGGAGCGGGGGCGTTCCAGGGTAGTGGATCGGCAGTCCGCTCGTGTGATCGTGACAACACGGAACGTCCGCATCGTTTCTGTCTCCGATGACAAAGGATCCAGGGCGAGCAGCGGAGCGTGAGGTCGGACGCCGGTGGGTCACCTGGACGGGGACCGTGTGCGTCGCCCCTATCAGTGGGCCTGCTCGCCGTGGGCGGCGAGCAGGCCACTGCGGTCAGAGCTTGCCGAAGCAGGGGGCGTCCAGGGTGTAGGCCTTCGCGGTGGGGCCGGTGAAGGCCTCCTTGATGACCTTGACTCCGGTCGGCTCCTTGTCGTCCGGTCTGGCGATGAGGCTGGTACGGACCGCGCCGGCGGCGGCGTCGCCCGCGAAGTTGCCTGTGCCTGGTGGCAGCATGCCCTCGTAGTCGACCTGGTTGATCTGCTTGACGGCCTTCAGCAGCCCGTCGCGCGTCACTTCCTTGTTGGCGACGGCTTTCTGCAGGACGGCCTTGAGTGGGTACGACCAGACCCAGCCCGAGGTGTAGCCGTCGTTGGGGTCGACCTGGCCGACCGCCTGCCGCATGGCCTGGTGGCCGGGGGACTGGGTCTGGAACGGCGCCCACGGGGCCGACTGCAGGTACTGCGCCTTGATCGCTGGCGCGGCCGGGCTCTTGAGCAGGCCCTTGTTCCACGTCGGGCCGGTGCCGATATAGCGGCCCTTGAAGCCGCGGGCGGCGGTCTGCCCGATGACGGTCGCCGCGTCGGTCGGCCCGGTGGTGAGGATGACCAGGTCGGGCTTGCCCTTGACGATGGCGTCCACGGCGCGGCCCTGGTTGTCCTGGCCCTGCGGCGTCTCGACCGCGTTGAAGGTCAGCTTGCGCGCCGCCGCGCCCGCCTTGGCGCCGGCCGCCGCGTCCGCGCCGTAGTCGCCGGCGTAGTGGACCGCCATGACGCTCTTGGGCTTGAACGTGTCGACGGCGTAGTCGATCGCGTTCATCGACTCGATGCAGTAGTTGGCGCCGGACTCCAGGATGACGTCCTCGAAGTTCCACGCCGACGTCCACGAGCCGGGCGCGGCGATGATCTTGCTGGACTTGAGGTCCTTGATGATGGCGGCGGTGGTGGGCGAGCCGAGCGTCTGGGCGAGCGCCAGCACCTTGCCCTTGATCTCCTGGTAGACCTGGTTGTGCGTCTCCGGGTTGTACTTGTTGTCGCGGACGTACTTGGTGACGTCGATGTCGTAGCCGCCGATGCCGCCCTGCTGGTTCACCCGCTTCCAGAACGCCTTCTGCGCCTCGGTGATCGGCACGGCCAGCGTCTTGAACGGGCCGACCGTCAGGTCGGAGATGCTGCCCAGGTAGATGCAGCCGTTGTTCTTGTTCACCGCGTTCGGGCACGCGTCCTTGCTCACGCCGGGGGCGCTGCTGTCCTCGTCCCCCCGGAAGACGCCGCAGCCGCTGACGGCCAGCATGCCCGCGGCCAGTACCGCGCCGATCCTGGTTTTCATGTGGGCTCCTAATAGCTGAAGGGCCAGGCCTTCCAGTAGTTGCGGATCCGGGTCCAGATGCCGAACAGGCCGCGGGGCTCAAGGATGAGGAAGACGATGATGAGGAGCCCGTACAGCACGGTCTCGACCTGGAAGATGTTCGGGGCGTCGCCCGACTCGGAGCTGATGAACGGGAGCACGCCGGGCAGTTCACGGGTGATGCGGGGCAGGAGCGTGATGAACATCGCGCCCATGATCGATCCGCTCACCGTGGCCACCCCGCCGATCAGGATCATGGCGATGAACTGGACGGACAGCAGCAGGTTGAACGAGCCGGGATCGAAGTACCCGGCGACGGTGTACATCAGCGCGCCCGCGGCGCCCGCGTAGAACGAGGAGATCGCGAACGCGAGCAGCTTGCAGCGGCGCAGGTCCACGCCGATGATCGCGGCGGCGATGTCGCGGTCGCGGACGGCGGCGAACGCGCGGCCGACGCGCGAGCGCATGAGGTTGCGGGCCAGTACCGCGAAGAGCACCAGCATCACCAGCATGAGCAGGTAGAGCTTCTGTTCCTTGCTGTACGCCCCCGCCTCGTCCAGCCGGATCCCGAAAAGCTCGGGCACCGCCGCGGGCCGTCCTACGCCGGGGCCGCCGGTCAGGCTGTCCCACTCCTTGAAGATGTGCTCGCCGAGGAACACCAGCCCCAGCGTCACGATCGCCAGGTACAGCCCGCGCAGCCGGGTCGCGAGGGGCGCCACGATCACGCCCGCGAGCGCCGCCGCCAGCCCCGCCGCCGGCAGCCAGATCAGGATGGAGGTGACCCCGAAGCCGATGACCTTGCCGTCGGGATCGCCGGAGATCGCCGCGGCCGTGTACGCCCCGATCGCCAGGAAGAACGCGTGGCCGAGCGAGATCTGGCCGGCGTAGCCGGTGACGATGTTGAGCCCGATCGCCCCGATCGACGCGACGAAGCCGACCGCGAGCAGCTGCAGGATGTCATCGGTCAGCATGAACGGGGCGAGCACCGCGGCCACCAGCAGCGCGCCGAGCCACCGCCGTTTGCCCGGGGTGTCGAGCAGCGCCATGTCCTGCTTGTAGGACGTGTGGAGCAGGGGACGCCCCCGAGGCCGCCGCCGTTCGAGCACAGGCGTCATACCCGTTCCACCTCCGGCGTTCCGAACAGGCCGTACGGTCTGATCAGCAGGACGAGCAGCATCAGCACGTACGGCGACACGACCGCGAAGTTCTGCCCGAGCCAGGGCGCGAGGTCGGCCTGGTAGGTGCCGACCAGCGACTCCACCAGCCCGACCGCGAGCCCGCCGAGCACCGCGCCGCCGAGCGAGTCCAGCCCGCCGAGGATGATCGCGGGCAGCGCCTTCAGCGCGATGATCCACAGGTTCTGGTCGACGCTGGCGCCGCTGCCGACCAGCACGCCCGCGACGGCGGCGAGCCCGCCCGCCATCGCCCAGGAGGTCGCGAACACCGCGCCGACCGGCACGCCCTGCGCGAGCGCCGTCTCCTGGTCGAACGCGGCGGCCCGCATCGCCAGGCCGAAGCGCGTGTAGCGGAAGAACGCGAACAGGGCGGCGACCATGAGCGCGGTGGTGAGCAGCATGGCCAGGTACCGCTGCTGCACCGGCACCCCGAGCAGGTCGACCGTCCGCAGCCCCCACGGGTCGCCGACCTGCCGCACGTCGAGCCCGATGAAGCCGTTGACGATGACCCGGATGACGATGTCGAGCCCGAGCGTGATGATCGCGACGACGAAGACCGGCTTGCCGACCATCGGCCGGACCGCCACCCGTTCGACGCCGAGGGCCAGCAGCGCCACCGCGACCGCCGACAGCAGCAGTGCCGCGAAGAAGTTGACCTCGGCCGCGAGATAGGTGACCAGGACCGCGCCGGCGAGCATGAACGCGGGCTGGGCGAAGCTGATCACCCGGGTCGACTTGTAGATGATCACAAAGCCGAGCGCGAGCAGCGCGTAGATCGACCCGTTGCCGAGCCCGCGCGCCACGCTCTGCCAGAACTCGGTCATCGCCGCCCCGCTCCGCTCGCGATCACGTGTGCGCCTTCCCGTAGAGCTCGTCGATCAGGTCGGCGAAGACGCGCTCGATGGCGGTGCGCTTGACCTTCTGGGTGGCGGTGAGCTCGCCGTCCTCGTGGTCGAGTTCCTTGGGCAGCAGCCGGAAGTCCTTGAGCTGCTCGGGCCGGGCGAGACCGGCGTTGACCCCGTTCACGACGCCCTGCACCAGCTCGCGCACCTCGGGGCGTTCGGACAGGTCGCGGTAGGTGGTGTAGGCGAGGCGGCGGCGCGTCGCCCACTCGCCGACGGTGTCGAGCTCGATCCCGATGAGCGCGGTGAGGTAGGCGCGGCGGTCGCCGAGGACGATGGCCTCGCGGATGTACGGGGACACCTTCAGTTCGTTCTCGATCAGCGGCGCCGCCACGTTCTTGCCGCCGGAGGTGATGATGATCTCCTTCATCCGGCCGGTGATGCGCAGGTGCTCGCCGTCCCACTCGCCGACGTCGCCGGTGTGCAGCCAGCCGTCGGGCTCGACGACCCGGCGGGTGGCCTCCTCGTCGCGCCAGTACCCGGCGAACACCCCGCGATGGCGGGTCAGGATCTCGCCGGTGTCCTCGTCCACCCGGACCTCGCAGCCCGGCTGCGCCTCCCCGACCGTGCCCAGCTTGACCCGGCCGGGCCTGTTGGCGGTGGCGATGGCGGTGTTCTCGGTCATCCCGTACACCTCGTGCATGGGGACGCCGATGCCCATGAAGAACTTGAGCACCTCCGGCGCGATGGGCGCGGCCCCGGACGCCGCGTACCGTACGCGCCGCATCCCGATCCGCTCGCGCAGCGCCCGGAAACAGAACACCCAGCCCACCGCGTACAGCAGCCTGGTGACGGGCGTGTGCCGTCCGCCGCGGCGCACGAGCGTGTCACCGAGCCGGTCGGCCAGCCGCAGCCACAGCCGGGTCGTCCAGCGCTTGACCGGGCTCGCCGAGCCGAGCCGGATCTCCACGCTCGCCAGGATCTTCTCCCAGATGCGCGGCACGCCGAACAGGATCGTCGGCTGGACCTCCCGCAGGTTGGCGGGCACCGTCTCGATCGACTCGGCGAAGTTGACCTGCATGCCGGACGAGGCGTTGAACCACACCGTGAAGATGCGTTCGGCGACATGGCACAGCGGCAGGTACGACAGCGCGAGGTCACGAGGCGTCGGCGGCGGCGAGGTGAAGCCGCCCTCCTCGATGAGCACTTTGATCGCGAACTCCACGTTCGCCACCGTCAGCATCGCGCCCTTGGGCGGGCCGGTGGTGCCGGACGTGTAGACCAGCACCATGACGTCGTCGGGCCGCGCCGCCGCCATGCGTTCCTCGACCGCGCCGGGGAACTCGGCGCGGTGGCGCAGCCCCAGCTCGCACAGCTCGTCCCACGACATGAGCCGCGGGTCGGTGTAGCGGTTCCTGATGCCGCGCGGCTCGATGTAGACGATGCGCTCCAGACCGGGGAGCTCGCCGGTGACCGCGAGCGCCTTGTCGACCTGCTCCTGGTCCTCGGCGATCAGGATCTTCGAGCCCGAGTGCCGCAGCAGGTAGCCGACCTCGGCCGCCGGGTTGGTCGGGTAGAGGCCCATCGTGGTGCCGCGGATCGCGACGGTGGCCAGGTCGCTGTAGAGCCATTCGCGCCGGTTCTCCGAGTGCACCGCCACCCGGTCGCCGGGCTCGACGCCGAGCGACAGCAGCGCGTGCGCGACGGTCAGCACGGTGTCCCAGTACGTGTGCCACGTGACCTCCTGCCAGATGCCGAGGTCCTTCTCGCGCATCGCGACGCGGCCCGGGGCCGCCGCGGCGCGGTCGCGGACCCTGGTGGCGATCGTGGTCGTCGTGGTCGCCGGCCGTTCGGTGGTGGTCTTCACCTGCGTCATGAGGCTTCCCCCAGATACGCCCTGATGACTTCGGGGTCGGTTCGGATGTCGGCGGGGGCGCCGAGCGCGATCGGCACGCCGAAGTCGACGACGAGCACCCGGTCGGCCAGGTCCATCACCAGGCCCATGTCGTGCTCGACCAGGATCATCGGGATGCCGAGCTCCTCGCGGATGTCGAGGATGTAGCGGGCCATGTCCTCGGTCTCCTCAAGGTTCATGCCGGCCACGGGCTCGTCGAGCAGCAGCAGCTTGGGCTCCTGCGCCAGCGCACGGCCGAGCTCCACCCGCTTCTGCACGCCGTACGGCAGCAGCCCGACCGTGTGCCGCCGCCACTGCTCCAGCTCCAGGAAGTCGATGATGTCCTCGACCGCCAGGCGGGCCGCGAGCTCGGCCCGGCGTGCCCGGCCGAGCCAGGCCATCCCGGCGAGCGCGCCGTACCGCAGTTGCTGGTGCCGCCCGAGCATCAGGTTGTCGAGGACGGTGAGGTTGGCGAACAGCTCGACGTTCTGGAACGTGCGGGCGATGCCGAGGCCCGCGATCTCGTGCGGCCGCCGGCCCGGCAGGTCGGCGCCGTCGAACGTGACCCGGCCCTGCTGCGGCCGGTAGACGCCGGAGATCACATTGAAGATCGAGGTCTTGCCCGCGCCGTTCGGGCCGATCACGGCGAACAGCTCGTCCGGCGCGACGCCGAACGAGACACCGTCGATCGCGGTCACGCCGGCGAACGACAGCCGCACGCCGGCCAGCTCCAGGATCGCGGCACCCTCCGGCACGACCGCGGCGCCCTCCACGATCGGAGCGTCCTCCGTCATGACAACCACCGCTTCCGCCGCCGGTAGTGCTTGACGTCGCGGAACGAGCGGGCCGCGCCCTCCGCGCCGAGGCCGAGGTAGAACTCCCGGATGTCGTCGTCCTGGAGCAGCTCGCGGGCGGGCCGGTCCATGACGATCTTGCCGGTCTCCAGCACGTAGCCGTGGCCCGCGATGGCCAGCGCCATCGTCGCGTTCTGCTCCACCAGCAACACCGTGGTGCCCTGCCGGTTGATCTCCACGATGATGTCGCGGATCTGCTCCACGAGCCGCGGGGCGAGGCCCAGGCTCGGCTCGTCCAGCAGCAGCAGCCGCGGCTCCGACATCAGCGCCCGGCCCACCGCCAGCATCTGCTGCTCGCCGCCCGACAGGTATCCCGCCGTACGGCCGCGGCGTTCCTTGATCACGGGGAACAGGTCGTAGACGCGGGTCAGGCTCTCGGCGAGACCGCGCGGATTGGTGTGCGCGCCTAGCCGCAGGTTTTCCTCGACGGTCAGCTCGGCGAAGATGCGCCGGCCCTCCATGACCTGCCGCACGCCGAGGCGCACGACGCGGGTCGGGGCCAGTTCGTGGATCGGCCGCCCGTCGAGCAGCACCGATCCCTTGGTGACCTCGCCGTCATGGACGTCGAGCAGCCCGGAGATCGCCCGGAGCAGCGTGGTCTTGCCCGCCCCGTTCGCGCCCAGGAGCGCGACGATCTCGCCCTCGGGGACCTCGAGGCTGACGCCCCGCAGGACCAGGATGACATCGTGGTAGACGACCTCGAGATTCCGAACACTCAGCATGAGCGCCGTCCGGTGGTGGGAATCCAGCTCGGCTCAATGTCAGAGAGTGTGACCTGCATCTCACCGTGAGACAAGAGCGGTTTTTGTCCCGCCCGTCTCTCTTTGATAACGCCACGTGGACCTCTCCTGCCAAGCTGTCCTCATGCTCGATGTGAAGCGGCTCGTGCTGCTGCGGGATCTGGCGGACTACGGCACGGTCACGGCGGTGGCCGACATCCACCAGGTCACGCCGTCGGCGGTGTCCCAGCAACTGCGGGCGCTGGAGACCGAGACGGGCGCGGCGCTGCTGCACCGGGAGGGCCGGACGGTGCGGCTCACCGCGGTCGGCGCCGCGCTGGCGCGGCAGAGCGAGCATGTGCTCGCCGAGCTGGAACGGGCCCAGAGCATCGTCCGCTCGCTCGGCGACCAGGTCGTCGGCGAGCTGCGCGTGGGCTGCTTCCCGAGCGCGCTCGTGCCCGTCGCGGCCCCGTTCGTCGCGGCGCTCGCCGAACGCCATCCCGGTCTCCGGCCACGGATCACCCAGGCCGAGCCGGAGGACGTGGTCCCGATGCTGAAGCGGCGCGACCTCGACGTGGCGCTGCACTACCGCTACCTGCACCTCGGCACTCCGGCGCCGCAGGGGCTCACCGTCGCGCCGCTGTTCGACGACCCGCTCTGCCTGGCGATCCCCGAACGCCTCCGCCCCGCCGTCGAACGGGAGGGCCCGGCCGTCCTGCGCGACGAGAAGTGGATCACGACGGCCGCGCCGAGCAGCTGCCGGGACGTGACGTTGCACGCCTGCCACAGCGCGGGCTTCACCCCGGTGATCGAGCACGAGTACGACGATCTCGCCGCCGCGCTGGCCCTGGTCGCCCTCGGACTCGGCGTGACGATCCTGCCGGGCCTGCTCTGCGGCGCCCCGCCGCCGGGCGTCGCGATCGTCCCGATGCCCGGGAAGGGCCGCACGACCGAGGTCCTCATCCGGTCGGGCTCAGGCGATCATCCCGCGGTCGCCGCCGCGCTGGCCGTCCTGGACGAGCAGGCCGCCGTCCTCGGCGCTAGGGCGTCCGCCCCCTCCAGTCGAGGCACAGCATGACGGCGTCGTCGAGGAGTTCGGTGCCCTCGTGGTGGTCCAGCAGGCCGCGGGAGAGAGTCCGGACCACCTCAAGAGGCCCCTGGAGCACGGTGTCGCGCAGGACGCGTGGCAGGGCGCTCATCCCGTAGGCGGCCCCGTCCGGTGACAGTGCCGTGTGCACGCCGTCGCTGACGATGAAGAGCCGGTCTCCGGGTTCCACGGCGAACGACTCCTCGGTGTAGACGGTGTCGTAGAACATGCCCAGCGGCATCTGCGCGCTGAGCCCGATCGGCTCCGCCTTGCCGCCGCGCATCCGCGAGAGCCGCGGTGACCCGGCGTCGACGGCGTGCACCCGGCCGCCGGCGACGTCGAACTCCAGCAGCAGCGTCGCCAGATGCGTCCGGCCCCCGTGGTGCGAGTAGATCGTCTCGTTGGCCAGGGCGGCCTGGTCCAGGATGCCGGCGCCCGAGCGGCGGGCGTTGCGCATGGCGCTGATGGCGAGGTGGGTGAGCAGCGCGGCCTGCGTGCCCTGCCCGGTGCCGTCGGTCACGGTGAGCGTGAGGCGGTCGGCGGTGGCGGCCCAGTCGTAGTTGTCGCCGCAGACCGCGTAGGCGGGCACGAGCTGGCCGGCGAGCGTGTACTCCTCGCACGACGTCGAGCGGCCGGGCAGCAGGTCCCACTGCATCTCGGCGGCGAGCGTCAGCCGGCTGCGGCGGCGGACCTGCCGGTAGAGGTCGGTGCTGCTGTCGGCGACCTTCAGGGCCCGGGCCAGCACGACGGCGATGGCCGTGAACCGCTCCAGCTGTTCGGGCCGGAACGGCCGCAGGGCGGTGAGCGTGATCACGCCCAGCCGGTCGCCGTGCACGGTCAGCGGAAGATGGGCCCGGTACGGCCGGTCGGCGCCGTCGCCGGGCTCTTCGACGACGGGCCGCTGCGCGGCGAACGCGCGGCCCGCCGCGGTGGTGTCGACCCGGATCGGGTCCAGTCCGGACGCGACCGGGATGAGGAAGGCGTTGGGGTAGTCGGCGAGCAGGACCTCGGCCCCGGTGACGGGGAAGTGCCTGGTGACCACGTCGATCGCCGTGCTCGCCACCGCGTGCGGCCTGGCCAGCCAGATGGCGTGTTCGGCGTTGCGGAGGCGGTCTTCGTCCATCGCCTTGACGGTCACCTGCCTCCGTGCGAGCCCTGCCTCCGGCCGCGTGCCACATGCGAGACCTTGCGTCCGGCCAGGAGGTAGGCGAGAACGACGCCCGCGGCGTTCAGGATCACGTCGTCGACGTCGAACGCCCGGCCCTCGACCAGCAGGCCCTGGGTGGACTCGATCGCCAGCGAGACCAGGCCGCCCACCACGAACAGCCGCAGCGGTCCGCGCAGCCGCGTCGACACCACCGGCAGCAGGACGCCGAGGGGCGCCAGCAGCATCAGGTTGCCTCCGAGCTGGATGAGCGCGTCCCGCGGGGGCTGGTCGAGATAGAACCGCAGCGACCGTCCCGGGTCGGTGTTGCCGCCCGCCTGCCCGTTGTCGTGGATCGGGGTGAGGGTGAGCTGGAACGCGACGTACGAGAACAGGGCCAGAACGCCGAGCGCGAGCAGCACCGCGAGGCACCGCAGCGTGGTGACCAGCCATCCGGGGGGTCGTCGAGCCGCCGGAGCCTGCTGCCTGTCCACCTGCGTGTCCACATACGCTCCTCGATCACCCGCCACGGAGATCCCGTTCTTTCCCGCCCTTTGTCCTTGTATGCCGTTCCTTTGCCGGGCAGTGAGGGTTTCCAGGTCAGGCGATCCAGCCGTTGGCGCGCGCTTGGTGGAGCGCCTGACGGGACTCGCGGTCGTCGAGCATCTCCAGGCCGCGGACGGCCCAGAACCGCAACGACTCGTCCAAGCTCTCCAGCTGGTCGCGGAAGACGTCGAGCGCCTTCGGGGACCGCGCCTCGGCGATGAGCTCCAGCAGCCAGCAATGGAGCCCGTGGTCGTCCCGCTCGGCCCTGAACTCCTCGATGAGCTCGTCCACGTACGCGTCGGCGTGCTCGCGCAGGAAGTCGAAGGCGTCCTCCTGGACCTGCGGGTCGTGTTCGCGCATGAGTCGCATGGCCTGGTCGAAACGTCGCCGTGACATGACCCCGAGCCTAGAGTCGGCCACCGACACGAAGAAGACGGGCGACCAGGACCTGCGACCGCCCGCTCAGGCGCGCGACCAAGGCCTGCCACCGCCCGCTCAGGCGCGCGACCAAGGCCTGCGACCGCCCGCTCAGGCGGGCTCCAGGACCGGCTCTGGGACGGCGCCGACCTCCGCGCGCAACTGCTGAAGGCTCCGGGCCAGCAGCCGGGACACGTGCATCTGGGAGATCCCGATCTCCTCCGCGATCTGCGACTGGGTGCGGTTCCCGTAGAAGCGCAGCAGCACGATGCGCCGCTCCCGCGCGGGCAGCCGCGCCAGCGCCGCCTTGAGGGCCTCGCGATACTCCACGACGTTGAGCTGCTCGTCCTCGTACCCGAGCAGGTCGGCGTAGGCGGGCCCCTCGTCGTCCTCGCCGGCCGGCTGGTCGAACGACCTGGTCTGGTAGGCCTCACCGGCGGCGATCGCCTCGATGATCTCTTCCTGGTCGCGGCCGGTGTGCTCGGCGAGCTCGCTCACCTTGGGTGAGCGGCCGAGCCGCTGGGTCAGCTCTCCGCGGGCCTTGTTGAGCTCGTTGCGCAGTTCCTGGATGTTGCGCGGCGGCCGGACGGCCCAGCCCCGGTCCCGGAAGTGGCGCTTGATCTCGCCGACGATCGTCGGCGTCGCGTACCCCTCGAACGGGATGCCCCGCTCGGGGTCGAACCGGTTGACCGCCTTGACCAGGCCGACCATGCCGACCTGCTGGAGATCCTCGGTGAGCTCGCCGCGCTGGGTGAACCGGCCGGCCAGGCTCCGCACCATCGGCAGATACCGCTCGAAGATCTCCTCGCGGACGCGCCACCACTCCGGGTGCCCCTCGGGATACCGGCGCAGCCGCCGGAACGGCTCCAGCTGCTCGTCCGTCGCGGGCTCGCCGGCCGTGCGGTCCTCCACCAGGTCCACGATCCGGTCTGCGGTCAGCGTCACGTCGCCCCTCTTCCCTAGCTCGACGATCTGTCTGAATGGTTCGCCGAGGATGCCCCGCAGGACGCCGTTCAATCCAGGCCGCGTCACCGATCCGTGATAGCCGCGTCACACCTGTCTCAAGTGTCCTTCAAGTCTGCTCACATCCGAGATGCGACGCTCGGCTGCGGGTAGTGCACCCTCGTGGGACAACCAGCGCAACAGCAGAAGCCCCCGGGCGTGCAGTCCGAGATGACGCCTCGGCCCGACTGCGGTGAGGAGAGTTACCGCGGCACGGGGAAGCTGACCGGCAAGGTGGCCGTGATCACCGGCGCGGACAGCGGCATCGGGCGCGCGGTGGCGATCGCGTTCGCCCGCGAGGGCGCCGACCTGGTGATCTCGTATCTGAGCGAGGTCGAGGACGAGGACGCCGCGGACACCGCGCGGCTGGTCGAGGAGGCCGGGCGCACGGCGGTGCTCGTGCGTGGGGACCTGTCCGAGCCGGCGCGGTGCCGGCAGGTGATCGACACGGCGGTGGAACGGTTCGGGAAGATCGACGTTCTCGTCAGCAACGCCGCGTACCAGATGACGCGGGACTCGCTCGAAGAGACTCCGGACGAGGAGTGGGACTACACCTGGCAGACCAACGTGTCCGCGCTGTTCCACCTCTGCAAGGCGGCCCTGCCGCACATGGGCGAGGGCGGCTCCATCATCGGCTCGACCTCGGTCAACTCCGACTCGCCGCCGCCCAAGCTGCTCGCGTACAACGCCACCAAGGCCGCGATCGCGAACATCATGGGAAGCCTCTCCCAGCTCCTCGGCCCGCGCGGCATCCGGGCGAACTCCGTCGCTCCCGGCCCGATCTGGACGCCGCTCATCCCGGCGACCATGCCTCCCGACGAGGTCGAGTCGTTCGGGAAGCAGGTACCGCTCGGGCGGCCGGGACAGCCCGCGGAGCTGGCACCGGTGTACGTGCTGCTGGCGAGCGACGACGGCGCCTACGTGTCGGGTGCCCGGGTCGCCGTCACCGGCGGCCAGCCGATTCTGTGAGCGGGGGACCGATGAGCGTGGACTGGTACCCGCTGAGCCTGACGACGCCCATGAAGGGGCATGTGTTCGGCGGGCGGGCGATCGCCGACCGGCTGCGGCGCTCGTCGGCGCCCCGGCCCGGCCGTATCGCCGAGACCTGGGAGGTCAGCGACGTCGATGGGCAGGTCGGTGAGGTGACCGCGGGCCCGCTGGCGGGCGAGTCCCTGCGTTCGCTGGTGGAACGGCATCCCGAAGAGATGATGGGCTCCGGCTGGAGTGGCGACCGGTTCCCGATCCTCACGAAGTTCATCGACGCCAGCCGGTCGCTGCCGGTCCATCTGCACGCCGACGACAAGGACGCCCGGGCGCTGGAAGGCGAGCCCAACGGAAAGACCGAGGCGTGGCACATCCTTGAGGCCGCCCTCGGCGCCACCGCGCTGGTCGGCGTCAAGCCGGGAGTGGACGACGCCACGTTGCGCGACGCCCTGGTGCGCGGCGACTTCGACGCCGTGATGCGCCGCCTGCCCGTACGCGCCGGAGAGACGCTCTACGTACCGGCGGGGACGCTGCACAGCTTCGGCCCGGACACGCTGGTGTACGAGATCGAGCAGACGTCGGACGTCCAGCAGTCGGCCATGCCGTGGCGCATGGAGGACGGCTCCCGGCTCCCCGACAAGGAGTGGGAGCAGAACCTCGACATGCTGCTCGCCGAGTGGAAGCCGGAACCGCGTCCGGAGTTCCAGCCGGGCCTGTCCCTCCCCGTCGACCACGACGGTGAACGCGTCATCTGCTGCGCCGGCCCCTACTTCGCGCTCGAACGGTGGCGCGCGGCCGCAGGCGCGACCGCGCGGTGCGCCTTCGGCACCGCCGTCATCGTGAGCAACGTCGGGTGCGCGGTGCAGATCACCGTGGACGGGTGGCAGGACGTGCTGGGACCGGGATGCAGCCTGCTGATGCCCGCGGCCCTCGGAGAGCTCCGCGTCGAGGGGCCCGCCGACGTCCTCCTCGGCTACCTGCCCGACCTGGTCTCCGACATCCACGAGCCCCTGGCGGCGGCCGGGTACGGCCCCGACGTGATCGCGGCCCTGGGCGAGCCGGCGTAGTCGCGGCCCCTCGACCGTGTACGACGGCGATCGACGCCGTCCGATATGGAGCGAAATCGTCCGACGTCGACGAGAGACCGTGCCGAACGGGTCCAATGCAGCGATGGGCTTCCACGAGAAGGGACGGCATGGAACTTCGTGTGGTCGAGGCGTTCCTCGCAGTGGCCGACGAACTGCATTTCGGCAGAGCGGCCGTTCGCCTCGGTGTGACACAGGGCCGGGTCAGCCAGATGATCCGTTCGCTGGAACGTGAGATCGGCGCCGCGCTGTTCGTGCGCACGAGCCGCAAGGTGCGGCTCACCCTGCTGGGCGAACGGTTCCGCGCCGGGGCACTGGCGGGCTACGAGCAGCTGATGGGGACTCTGCGGGAATGCCAGGAGGCGGCGACCAGCGTCGGCGGCCTGCTGCGGATCGGCTACCTTCCAGGAGCCGGGGCCTACATCGCGCCGATGGTGGCCGCCTTCCAGGCGCGCTACGCCGACTGCCGCGTGGAGGCCAGTTCCATCCCGCTGCCCGCCGCACTCATCCCCTACGATGCCCTGGCCTCCGGGGAGTGGGACATCGTCGTGGCCTGGGCGCCCAGCGGAGACCCGAGGGTGGTGGCCGCCGCGGGCCTGACCGTCGGCTCGACGTTCATCAGCACGCCTCGCGCGGTCGTCGTCCCCCAGGGGCATCCTCTGACCGCGCTGGAGACCGTGTCCTGGGACGACCTGGCGAACTACGAGCTGCTCAACCCGAGCAACACCGTCCGCCCGGAGCTGCGGGACCTGTGGACGCCGCGTTCGGCCCCGTCCGGCCGTGTCCTCCGCTACACGGCCGACGATGTGATGACCATGGGCGGCGGCCGGGAGCGCACGGTCGAGGACCTGATGCTCCTCGTCGCCCTGGGACGCGGCCTCTACGTCAGCATCACGACGCTGCTGGAACACTTCCCGTACCAGGGCCTCGACCTCGTGCCCATGCGCGACGCGGGCGCCAAGCACCTGGCGCCGATGTGGACGACCGCCGCCGAGACCGCCGCCATCCGGGCGTTCGCCGAGCTCACGGCCGAGCACCGCCGCGATCATGCTCCGCGCTTTACCCCTTCCGGGACCTCTCTTGGAACGTGTCCGGGAATCAACGAGGCGTCCGTTCACCGCCTTTCCAACAGCCGGGAGCCCTTTCCATGAGCGACGACTTCGTCCTGGACGTCACCAGAATCCGCGAGCAGGTCCGCCAGAAGATGGACGCCGGGGCGGTCACCGGCACCTACGGGCATGACAAGAACCGCGTCATCGAGGTGCTCAACGATGTGGTCGCGACCGAGGTCGTCTGCTGGCTGCGCTACACCCGCCACGCGATCAGCGCCTCCGGCATCGACCGCGCGCAGGTGTCGGCCGAGTTCACCGAGCACGCCAAGGAGGAGATGGACCACGCGCTGCGCGCGGCCGAGCGCATCAACCAGCTCGGCGGTTCGCCCGACTTCGATCCGGCCAAGCTCGCCCAGCGCTCCCACACCGACTACACCACGCCGCCCGACAACGACCTGAACACGATGCTGCGCGACAACCTGGAGGCCGAACGCATCGTCATCTCCACCTACCAGGAGATCATCAGGTGGCTGGGGGAGGGCGACCCGACCACCCGGCGGCTGATGGAGTCGATCCTGGAGGAGGAAGAGGAGCACGCCGACGACCTGGTCGACCTGCTCGGCATCTGAGCGGACGCGGTCAATCACAGGCACGGTCAGTCGCGGGCGCGGGCCTCGATGCCGAGCGTCAGTTCCGCGTTCTGCTCCGGAAGGTCCCAGACACCCTTCCGGTGGGCGTGGTTGCTGATCCAGAAGACCATCGCGCGGCGGTCGGGGAACCGGGCGAACTCGCCGAACGACCAGTCGTTCCCGCCGTCGTGCTCGATGATCCTGCGGCCGCCGGCGAGCGTGATTCCCCAGCCGTAGCCGTAGAAGAACGTGAAGCCGTTCCGGACGCCGACGGCCACGTGCGGCTTGAACATCCTCCGTTTGGCCTGACGGGAAAGAATCCGGTCGCCTTCCAACGCGCGATGCCAACGGAACATGTCGCGCGGCGTGGAAATCACGCCGCCGTTGCCCCGGAGAAACCAGTGCGGGCCATCGGCGGCCCACGGGTGCTCGTTCGGCCTGCCCTTCCGCCGGCCGTCCTCGTCGTATTCGACGGCGATCTGGTCACGGTCCCACTTCGGCAGCACGTACCCGGTCCGCGTCATCCCGGCCGGCGCGAACAGGTGCCGGGCGAGAAAACGTTCGTAACCGACGCCCGAGACCTTCTCGACGATCGCCGCCAGGACGCTGTATCCCGCGTTGGAGTAGTGGAACGCGGCGCCCGGAACGGACTGGAGCCTGGATTTCAGCACGATGCCGAGCATGCCGTCGCGCGAGACCGGCTCATAGTCGTCGCCGCCGATCGCGTCGTCGTCCAGGCCCGCCGTGTGCGTCAGCAGCGAGTGGAGGGTGATCTCTCGTTTGCCCGCGGGCACGGGACCGAGGTACCGGCTGATCGGATCGGACACCCGCAGCCTTCCCATCAGCTCCAGCTTCATGATGGCGGCGGCGGTGAACTGCTTGGTGATGGACATGATGTCGTAGGCGGTGTCGCAGCGCGCTGGAACCTTCTTTTCGCGGTCGGCCAGTCCGAAGCCTTTGCAATGAACGAGCCTGCCATCGTGGGCCGCGACGACCGTTCCGCCGGGGCCCTTCGGCAAAGCTTTGTCGAGAAAGCTCTGAATGGACGCGTCGGTACGTTCCGGTGCCGATGCCGCAACAGGGCGATCAGCGTGCCGGAGCGCGGCGGCGCCTCGGTCAGGGTCCCCGCCGCACGCACCGACAACGCCCATCATTCCGACCGCGACCGCGACCGTTCTGGCACCGGGAGAACAACGGTTTGTTCGCATTCCCGGAACGCTACGGAAGGCCGTCGACCGTCGTCGTCCCTCGCCGAGGGGAAAACCCGGTCCCTCTCACCGGGGACCTGAATCCGAAGCCCGGTAGCCTGCCGAGTCCAATGGGTTCCGCTCGGAGGGAGCGCTGTGATCGAGGTCGATGTCACCGACGGGATCGGGGTCGTGCGGCTGGCGCACGGCAAGGTCAACGCCCTGGACCTGGAGCTGTGCCGGGCGATCGAGGAGACGCTGCGCGACCTGGACGCCGGGCCGGCCAGGGCCGTGGTGCTCACCGGCACGGGACGGGCGTTCTCCGCCGGGGTCGATCTGGCGCGCATCGTCGAGGGCGGCGCGGGCTATGTCGACGACTACCTGCCGGCGCTGACGGGTGCGTTCCGTGCCGTCTTCGAGGCGGGCAAGCCGGTGGTGGCCGCGGTCAACGGCCACGCGATCGCCGGGGGCTGCGTACTGGCCGCGGCCTGCGACCACCGCGTCATGGCGGCCGGAACGGGCACGATCGGCGTACCCGAGCTGTACGTGGGGGTGCCGTTCCCGGCCGTGGCCTTGGAGATCATGGAGTACGCGCTGGGGCCGGTCGCCGCGCGCCGGGCGATCCTGGACGGCCGCAACCACACCGCCGCCGAGGCGCTCGCCCACGGCTTCGTCGACGAGCTGGCCGAGCCCGGAGAACTGCTGGACCGTGCCCTGGCCGTGGCCGGCCGGCTGGCCACCGCCGTGCCCGCCGACGTCCTCCGGCACACCAAGCGGCAGTTGCGCGGCGACGCCGACGATCGTCGCGAGGGCGAGGCGACGACGGCGCGGCTGTGGCGGACCGCCGCGGCCGACGGCCGGATCGAAGCCTTCATGGCCCGGACCGTCGGCTCCCGCCGAAGTTCTCCAGGCGGATCGCCGCCGCCGGCCGCCGGATGACCTCGCCGTACCGGCCCACGCCGTGCACAATGCCAGGGTCGGAAGGAGTCTTCGGTGGACTTCGTCGCTTCGTACAGGAACCGCGCCGGGATGGCCGTCCTGGCGCTCGCCCTCAGTGCCGGGACGCTGGTGATCGGCGCTCCCGCGCACGCCTCCGTCCCCTGGATCTGCGGCAATGGCCAGGTGTGCGGCTACGACCCGTCGGGAAAGGTGATGTTCGTCGTGACGGCGCCGCCGCCCGGCCAGTGCACCACGACGCCCACGTCGTCCTTCGGCCCCGTCACCACGGTCGTCAACGCCAGCGACACCCTGGTGAAGCTGTCGGCCGCGGGATGCGCGCAGGCGGCGGCCGACCCGCAGATCACCGCCCCGCCCCGCCAAACGGTCACCACCTCCTACTGGTTGCGGATCGGCACACGGATCTCCGCCGCCGCCTAGCCCGTGCCTCAAAGCCAGCTGACCGGCATCGCCGCGTGGCGCCGTCACCCGATCGCCGCGGTCAGTCCCTCGTCTCCGCGCCCGTCCGCGATGAGTTCTTCGATCCTGGCCGCCACCGGAGGCAGTCCTCCGTCGCCGAGACGCCGGCCGGCCCGCAGCCCGATGAGGTGGCGTACGACCGTGAGGTGCTCGGCGAGGTTGGCAGGTCCTGCGGGATAGTCGGCCTCCCGCAGCTCGGAGACGGTGGCGGGGACCGCTGTGACCACGTGACCGAGTTGGGTGGCCGCCGTGCGCGCGAACTCGGCGACGTCGATGTCGGCCTCGCGCACCGTGTCGAGGGCCCGCAACAGGCCGAGCTGCGCGTCGTACCAGACGCCGAAGAGGGCGAGATCCCAGATCGCGGCCGCCTCGGGCGTCTCCCCGACGAAGCGCGGCTCGCTCAGCAGCCCCAGGATGGCGTGGTGCCGCTCGAACGCGGGCCGCGAGCCGCTGTACAGGATGGTCGCCGCTTCGGTGCCGATCATCTCGGGCGAGGCCTGGACGCCCGCGTCGAGGTAGTGCGCCCCCAGTGCGGCGACCTGCCGGGCGGCCTGCCGCGCCTCGTCGGCGGTCCCGGTGCACATCACGACGATCGTCCGCCCGGACAGGTCGCCGTCCAGCTGGGCAAGGCACTGCCGGACCGCCGCGTAGTCGGTGAGGGTGAGCAATATCAGCTCAGCGGAGGATGCCGCCTCGCCGATCGATCCCGCCGGCCTCGCGCCCGCGTTCACCAGATCGGCCGAACGGCTCGCGGTCCGGTTCCACACGACCACGTGGTGCCCCTCGGCGAGCAGCCGGCGTGCCACCGCACCGCCGATGGCTCCTGTGCCGATCACTGCCACCCGACGCGCTGAGCTCTTGGTTTCCGTCATGGACCTGATCTTGGGGCCTCAACCAAACTTGAGGTCAAGTCGCCCGCCTACAGTGACCGGGGTCACACGGAACCCGGCGGGGCCGCCGGACAGGACAGGATGTGGAGTTGTCAACGCGAGCCCGGATACGGGCAGGTGACCCCGGCGCGTTCGGGGACCTATTCGATGAGCATGCACGAGTGGTGTACCGCTACGCGGTCCGGGTCACCGGGAATTGGGCGGCGGCCGAGGACATCGTGTCGCTCACCTTCCTGGAGGCGTGGCGCCTGCGGGAGAAGGTCCGGTTGGAGGGCGAGTCGCTGCGCCCCTGGCTGCTCGGTATCGCGACCAACGTCCTGCGGAACGCCGCCCGGTCCGCGCGGCGGCACGAGGCGGCGCTGAGCCGGATGCCCGGCCGGGGCGTAGTGCCGGACTTCTCCGACGAGCTCGTGGGCCGTCTCGCCGACGCCGAGGAGCTGGCCGCCGCACATACCGCGCTCGGCAGGTTGCGCAAGGCCGAACGTGAGGTGTTCACGCTCTGTGTGTGGGCGGGCCTGAACTACGCGGAGGCGGCCGAAGCACTCGGCGTTCCGCAGGGCACTGTGCGTTCGCGGCTGTCACGGGCCCGTGCCCGCCTGCGCAAACTCACCGACGACGAACGGGAACCCTCGCCGGGCGGCGGACAGCTCATCAGTGACGACCGCGCGAACGCGGTCCGGTCGAAGCAGGAGAGGCACTCATGAACGGCACCCCACAGCGCGGACCAGAACCCGGCGAGCTCGCCGAGCTCGTGCGGCTCCTTCCGCCCCCGGGCGACCCGGAGCTCTCCGACGGCCGGCACCACCTCCTCAAGGAGCATCTGATGCTGCAGATCGAAGAGCCCGCGACCGCCCCGCACCGGCCCAAGCGCCGCCGACTCGTACTGCTGGCGGCCCCGCTCGCCGCCGCGGCCGTGGCGGCGGGCCTGTTCACCGGCCTGCACGGCAGCGGTGACACCCCACCCCCGCCCGCGGCCAAGCCCGGCGGCGGGAACGGCGCCACCGTGCTGCTGGACCGCATCTCGCTGGCCGCCGAACACCGGCCCACTTCGCCTGTGCGCGACAACCAGTTCGTCTACATCAAGAGCAAGGTCGCGTGGACCACCCAGACGGGCAACGGACCGCGGGTTCCGCAGCCGCTGCGGGAGCGGGAGATCTGGCTGCCGCAAAGCCCGGGGAAGCGCGGCCTGATCCGGGAGGCGGGCTGGGCAAAGAAGATGGTGCTGGTCGGTTCGAGGAACGACCTGACCTACCGGAAGCTCGCCGCCATGCCGACCGAGCCGGGCGCTCTGCTGGCCGGCGTCTACGCGAAGATCCCGAAGTCCGGCAAGACCGCCGACCCGGCCGCCCGGAACGCCGCGGCCTTCCAGGAACTCGGCCGGCTCCTGAGCGAGCAGATCCTGCCGCCCAAGCTCGCCGCCGCCATCTACCGCGCCGCCGCGAAGATCCCCGGCGTCCTCGTGGTGCCCGACTCGGTCGACGCGGCGGGCCGGCACGGCGTGGCCGTCGCGCTGGTCGCCCACGGCGAGCGCAGCGAATGGATCTTCGACAAGAAGACGCTGAACTACCTGGGCGAGCGCGGCTACATGGTGGAGGACACCAAGGCGGCCAAGAAGGGCATGGTCACCGCCACCACCGCGGTCCTCCAGCGCGGCGTTGTGAACAAGTCGGGCGATCTCCCCGGCAGGCCGTAACAAACCGTCCCGGAAGCCGCGCGGAAGAGGACCGAACGGCGGCCAGGCCCAGGTCTGGCCGCCTGACCACCTCCATGCTCGTCATTCGGTGACGGGGGTCGCCAGGGGGCGCTCGTGCCAGGCTTCCTGCTGGAGGTAGCCGCTGGCCGAGTGGAGCCAGGAGAGGGTGGACTTGGTGGAGAACGTGTCGGGGATGAGGCCCGCCAGTGGTCCTTGCCGCCATCGCCGGTGACATCGTGTGGGCGGCGTCGCCCATGAGCGTGGTCGGGCCGCGGCTCCAGACGTCCGGCACGCGGTGGCCGTAGTGCGGATAGAACATCGGTGTCTCGGCCTGGGCGAGCACCGTGGGGAACGGTTCCGGCCAGTGGCCGAACCGTTCGCGCAGCCGGTCCATCAGGTGGGGCGCGTCCCCCCAGAACGGGCTGCCCGGCTTGGCGCGCAGGTCGAACCACCACAGCACCTTCCCGTGCTCGGCCGGAGCCATGCTGCCGAGCGCCCGCCCGTTCGATCCGGTGGCCGTAATGGACGGGCACGCCGTCGGCGAGGCGTTCCACGAGCTCGTGCCTGGCGATGTGCATGGAGTACAGGCCGCCGAAGCGGCGCTCGGCCACGCTGAGGTCGATCTTGCCGAGCGTGCGCTCGCGTACGGACCAGGTCTCCAGCGTCTCCAGGCGGCGGCCGCCTCGTACACCTCGACGTCATGACCCGCCGCGGTCAGCCCGCGCGCCGCGGCCAGTCCCGCGACACCTCCGCCGGCGATGAGTACCCTCTGTCCTGTCCTTAATTTGAGACCTACAGTTTCTGATACTTGGAGTATCACAATGAAGGCACGCGGACGCAAGCCCGATCCCGGCATCGATGCGCGCATCAAGGAGGCCGCGGTCACCCTGCTGGTGACCAAGGGCGTGTCGTTCACCATGGACGAGGCGGCCGCCGCCGCCGGTGTCAGCCGGGCCAGCGTGTTCCGCCGCTACGCCACCAAACGCGACATGCTGCTCGAAGCACTCGCGTTCGCTCTCGACGCCCAGGTACCCGAGACCCCCGACACCGGGTCACTCGAAGGCGACCTGACGGTGATCGTCACCCAGACCCTCGCCGGCGTGCAGGTACCCGAGTTCACGAAGATGACCAGGGAGATCTTCGGCGAGGCGGGCCGGGACCCGGGCGTCGCCGAGGTCATCCGCACCAGCATGCGCGACAAGAGGGAACGCGACTGGGCGATCTACGACCGCGCGATCGCCAGGGGCGAGCTGTCTCCCGACGCCGATCTGTGGCTGCTGTCGGACCTGGTCGTCGGCCTGGTGGTCTACCGCGTCCTCATCGGCCTGCCGATGCCCGAGCCGGCCCAGATGGTCGACGCCCTCCTCAACGGCTTCTCGCGATGACTCCGCCGGCGCGGGCCTGAGACGATCCAGGTATGGCGCGAAGCTTCGAGGAACTGGTGGGGGAGGCGGAGGCGGCCCCGGTGGAGGGCTGGGACTTCTCCTGGCTGGACGGCCGGGCCACCGAACAACGCCCGTCGTGGGGCTACCAGCGGCTCATGGGCGAGCGGATGGCCCGCGCCTCGGCCGCGTTGGACGTGCAGACCGGCGGCGGGGAGGTCCTGGCCGGGGTGCCGACGCTGCCGCCGCTGGTCGCGGCGACGGAGTCCTGGCCGCCGAACGTGGCCAAGGCCACCCGGCTGCTGCATCCGCTGGGCGTGGTGGTCGTCGCGGACGAGGACGAGCCGCCGCTTCCGTTCGCCGACGAGGCCTTCGATCTGGTGGTCAGCCGGCATCCGGTGACCGTGTGGTGGCAGGAGCTCGCCCGCGTGCTCCGGCCGGGCGGCACCCGGGCGACGCCCGGCGGGCGGCCGAGGCGGCCGGCCTGGAGGTCGTCGACCTGCGCTCGGAGTCCCTGCGCACCGAGTTCTTCGACGTCGGCGCGGTGATCTACTTCCTGCGGAAGGTGATCTGGATGGTGCCCGGATTCACCGTCGACCAGTATCGCGACCGGCTGCGGCAGCTGCACGACCGCATCAACGACCAGGGCCCGTTCGTCGCGCACACCACCCGTTTCCTCATCGAGGCCCGCAAGCCCGCCTGACACCGCGGACGGGCCGCCTCCCGTTCGTAGAGCGCCGGCGACGAGGATCGCTGGCGAGTTCGGGGGTGAGGCGCGGGTCGTCGAGGTCGGCCCAGCGCAGGCCCGGGCCATGGCTGATCGCGGTGTCGATCTCGGCGATCGTGACGACTCCGCGGTGCACCAGCGAGGACGCCTCGCGCCACAGCGCCGCCTGCAGCCGGTTGGCGACGTGGCCGGGCAGCTCTTGCCGCACCAGGATCGGCTTCTTGCCGAGCTCCTGGTAGAACCACATCGCCATCTCGATGGCCTGCGGCGAGGTCTGTTCGCCTGGCACCACCTCCACTAGCGGGACCAGGTGCGGCAGGTTGAACGGATGCCCGACGAGCATCCGCTCCGGACGGCGTGCGCAGGCCCGTTGGATCCGGCTTGGCATGAACCTGGACGAGCTGCTCGCCAGGACCGCTCCGGCGGGGGCCGCCCGGTCGAGCACGGCGAAGATCTCGTCCTTGGCGTCGGATCGTTCCGGGCCGTTCTCCTGGACGAAATCAGCCTCCGCCGCGGCCTCGGCCGGGTCGGCGGTGAAGGACAGCCCGTCCCGGCCCGGCAGAGCCGCGTGCAGCCGCTCTTCGGCGGCCGGGTCGGGATCGGCCGCGATCACCTCGTGTCCGTACGACAGGAACAGTTCTGCCCAGCTCAGCCCGGTCACGCCCGTACCGACCACGGCGATCCTCATCACCGGTCACCTCGCAGGGCGGTGAGCATGGTCAGAGCGAATTCCAGAGGCCGCACTTGTGGCGGTCGCCGGTGCTGGTGCTGACGTGGGTGCCGACGGGGTTGTTCTTGTTGACCGTGTCCAGGAACAGGCTCCGTTGCCTCGCCGCGTCGAACGTCGGCCAGCGGGGGCCGTCGTAGGCCTTGGGCGTGCCCTTCTCGGCGAAGGAAAGGTAGTAGTTCCGCATCTGCCGGGAGAGCTTCAGCTGTGCGGCGTTGAGTGCCCCAGGGGTGGCCTTGTAGGCGAAGACGTACTGGATCTCCGTGGTGTGGGCGGCCCCGGCGTGGTACCCGGGCGGCGGGGGCATCGGAGTTCCGATCGACCGCCACTGGGGTGCGTCGCGGTCACCGAACTCGTAGAAGTAGGTACGGGTCTTCGATGCGAGGTGGCCGGCCGTTTGCAGCGTCCTGCAGATGTACTGATCGGTGTTGACCGTGCCCATCGCGTACTCGGTGTGCTCGTAGTCGCGGAGCGGATAGGCCGACAGCACGCGCTGCGCGTTCGCCTGCCCGACCTTAGCGGTGACCTCCTTGACGTAGCCCTCGGGCGACAGCGGGTAGAGGCCGAAGGCGAAGCCCATCCACTCGTCGCGGGCGACGCCGATCACGACGGGGACCTTGTTGATCCGGCCGGTGGTGATGGCCCGCATCGGGTCCAGCGGGAGCGCGCGTCCGCCGATCACCGGGCTGCCGCTGTTGCCTCCGGCCACCCCCTGCGCCGCACGGAAGACCCTGTCGGCGGGCAGCGCGCGCAGGCACCTGGCGTCCTCGCAGCCCAGAGCGGTGGCCACGCGCTTTCCGGCCACGTACGCGTCGGCCTGCTGACGCGCCGAGCAACCGCCGCTCCAGATCGCGGCGCTCGTGAAGAGCCCCGCAGCGGTCGGGGAGACGAGTTGGTGGCAGACGGCGCTTCCGCCGGCGGACTGGCCGAGGACCGAGACCTCGCGCGGGTCGCCGCCGAACGCCGCGGCGTTGCGCCGCACCCAGCGCAATGCCGCCTGCTGGTCGAGCAGGCCGTAGTTCCCGGACGAACGGTCGGCCGACTCGGTGGTCAGGGAGGGCAGCGCGAGCCCGGCAAAGACGCCGAGGCGGTAGGCGGGCATGACCACGACGGCCTCGTGGGCGTCGGCGAGCTTGCGGCCGTCGTAGATGCCGGGTGAGCCCTGGGTGGACGCGCCGCCGTGGATGAACACCATCACCGGCAGCTTCCGCTTGCCGGGTGAGACCTTCGCGGGGCGGTAGACGTTCAGGTACAGGCAGTCCTCGTTGACCACTTCGAGGCCGTCGCCTCCGGCCACGGCGGAACACTGCTGGTGGGGCCTGGTCGCGTCCCGGACGCCTCGCCATGGTCGCGCGGGGACAGGCGGCTTCCAGCGCAGCTTGCCCACCGGCGGCGCGGCGAACGGCAGCCCCAGGAACTCCACGCTGGAACCGTTGTCGAGGCCACGAGCGACACCGAGGTCGGTTCTGACGACGAGGGCGCCGCCCCCTGATCCGGGTCGCGGGGTGGCGGACGCGATCCCCGCTCCTGCCGTGACCACGGCTGAGACGGTCGCGAGGGCGGCGCATGCGCGCGCGGCCCGGCGGAGAGCGGACGGTTTCATCGGCAACGCCCCTTCAGGTGTGAGGGCCCAGATCGGTAGGACGCCGATGTCCTGATTCGGGTGAGCTGTTGATATCCCACTTCGCCGAACGTGGTCAAGCGTTTGACTGCAGATCGGCCGCCGTCAGCGGCCGGCCACCGGTCCCGTCGAGGCGCGCACGACCAGCGTGGAGGGAAGCACCACCTCGCGGGCGGCGGTGTTCCCCGCCAGCACGTCGAGGAAGACCCGGGCCGCCTGCCGGCCGAGTTCGAGGGCGGGCAGGTGAACGCAGGTCAGCGCGGGATTCATCAGGGCGGCGGTCGGAAGGTCGTCGAAGGAGGCCAGGGCGACGCGATCCGGTACGCCGACCCCCAGGCTCCGCAGGATGTCCAGCGTTCCGTAGGCCAGGACGTCGCAGGCGCAGACGATGGCCGTCACCCCGAGCGCGTCCCACTCGGGCCACACCTTGAGCATGCGCTCGGAGGCGCCCTCGATGTTGATGGCGGACGTGGCCTCGACCACGGTCCCGCCCGCCGCGCGGATCCGGTCGGCGAACGCCTTGAAGCGCACGGCGAAGGTGCTGCCGTTGCGGCCCGCCTGGAGGTAGCCGATGCGGCGATGCCCTAGTTCGAGCAGGTGGGCGGCCAGCGAATCCGCGCCCGTGGTGAGGTCGAAGTTGACGCGCACGAACTCCTGCGGCCCGCCGGGCGAGTCGAGCAGGACGATCGGTACGGGCGGCCGGTCGCCGACCACGTCGAGGGCGTCGGCCTCCACGATCACGCCGTCCACGCCGACCGACAGGAGCGTGGTCATGTTCGCGCGAGCGCCGGTGTGCCCGACCTCCGTGGCGACCGACAACATCTGGACACGGTCGCCGAACTCCTCCAGCAGCCCCATCTGCACGGAGCCGAAGAACGAGTTCGACAGTCCCGTGGCGGCGAAGCCGACGATCCCGGATCGTCCGGTCGCCAGACTCCGCGCACGCCGGTCCACCTGGTAGCCGAGCCGGCGTGCCTCGGCCAGCACGCGCTGCCGCGTTTCGGGCAGTACGCGGCGAGTGTCCTTGCCGTTGACGACCAGGGAGACCGTCGTGGTGGAGACCCCGGCGGCCAGCGCCACATCCGCCGCGGTGACCCGCCTGGCACGTCCAGCCCGCCCGCCCATGGTGGTCATCGTAATGGGGAACGTTCTAGTCAAACGCTTGACTAGGCGAGGTGCCCCGGCGGTGAGATGGGAAGATCATCGCATGCCGATCGATCCGCATCTGCTCGCCGTGTTCACCATGACCACCATCATCGCCCTCATCACCCCCGGGCCCGACATGTTGTTCGTCCTCGGATGCGGCCTCAAGGGCGGCGCCCGGGCCGGGCTGCTGGCCACGCTCGGCGTGATCACCGGTGACGCGTTGTACATCGCCGCTGCCGCCGCCGGGCTGGCGGTGCTGCTGACGACGTTCCCGGTGGTGTTCACGGTGCTGCGGATCGCCGGCGCCGCGTACCTGATCTACCTCGGCGTCCAGATGATCCGCAACCGCAGGAACGGCCAGGCC
Source organism: Actinomadura fulvescens (assembly GCF_039533225.1). Taxonomy (NCBI): domain Bacteria; kingdom Bacillati; phylum Actinomycetota; class Actinomycetes; order Streptosporangiales; family Thermomonosporaceae; genus Actinomadura; species Actinomadura fulvescens. The sequence continues at coordinate 916,764 of NZ_BAAATD010000002.1, forward strand.
GACGATCTGGCCGGCAGCGGGATGCCGGGCAGGCGCGCCTTCCTCAACGGCGTGGTGTCGTCCGCGGCCAACCCGCAGACGTTCACGTTCATGGTCGCCTTCCTGCCGCAGTTCATCGACCCCGCCGCGGGACCGGTCTGGCTGCAGTTCGCCATCCTCGGCAGCGTCCTGATCGTCCTGGAGTTCCTGGCCGACGGAACGGTGGGCGTCCTCGCCGGCCGGATCGGCGGCTGGCTGCGTGCCCGCCAGGCGGTGCGCCGCCGTATCGACGCCGCGACCGGCACCGTGTTCATCGGCTTGGGCGTCACCCTCGCGGCCGACAGCTGACCGGTCACCGCGAGGCGCGCGGCGATCCCCAGGTCATTGTGAGCGGTGGCGCAGCGTGGCGGCGCCGGCGGCACATGCGGCGGCGAGCGTGGTGGCGGTGAGGGCTCGCCGGTGCCGGGACATCCACAGCTGCGGGCTGTGGGCGTGTGACCGGTCGTCGAAGTCACCGTGCGCGCCGAAATCGCGTCCATCGCGGCCGTCGGCCGGCTCCCACAGGTTGACGGGCTGGTGGGGGTCCGCGGGCTGGTCGGTCTGCTGGGAGCCGTACCCGGTGCGGGCCAGGTAGCGGTCGAGCAGGCCCGGGGCGATCCTGTTGGCCAGCAGGGTCGCGACGGTGCTGGCGCCCACCCAGTACTCGCGCCGCTGGGGATGTTGGGCCGCATGTACCAGCGCCCGGGCGGCGACCTCGGGCTGGTAGATCGGCGGGACCGGCTGGGGGCGCTTGGACAGCTTGGACAACACCCAGTCGAACTGCGGAGTGTTCACCGCGGGCATGTGCACGATCGTGGTCTGGATGCCGCTGTGGTCGTGCAGCAGTTCGGTCCGCAGTGACTCATGGAAGCCCTGGATGGCGTGTTTGGCTCCGCAATAGGCCGACTGCAGGGGGATGCCGCGCTTGGCCAACGCCGAGCCCGTCTGCACGATCACGCCGCGATCGCGCGGGGTCATCAGCTCCAGGGCGACCTTGGTCCCGTGAACGAAGCCGAGGTAGGTGACCTCGGTCGTACGTCTGAACTCGGCCGGATCGATCTGGCTGAACGGCGCGAACACCGAACTGAACGCCGCGTTGATCCAGACCTCCACCGGCCCCAGCTCGGCCTCGGCGCGCCGTCCCGCCGCCCGCACCTGGGCGAAGTCGGCCATGTCGGCGGTCAGCACCAGCGCCTGCCCACCGGCCGCGGTGACTTCCTCGGCGGCGGCGTGCAGCCCCGCCTCACCGCGCGCGATCAGCGCCACCCGGGCCTTGCGCGCGCCGAACGCCCTCGCGGTCGCACGGCCGATCCCTCCGCTGGCCCCCGTCACCACAACGACACGCCCGTTCCAATGCTGGTTCATGGGCAGTAGCCTTCCCAGCTCAACGGCGTTGTCACACGGACGCGTCCACGCGTCCGCCCGCCGGTCACGAGGCAGTCAGCAAGGTGGCCGCGCACCGTTGCTCACACGAGAACAGATGGACGGCCGGCTCGGTTGATGTCTTGTCATACTCTCGTCATCGGTATATACATGGCGCATGAGTGTCAGACCGATGCAGGAACCCTCGTTCCTGATCCTGACCGTGCTGGCGGCGGAGGCCCAGCACGGCTACGCGATCATGACTGAGGTCACGGACATCTCCGGCGGGCGCGTCAAGCTGCGGCCCGGCACGCTGTACGCGGCGCTGGACCGGCTCCGCGAAGAGGGCCTGGTGGAGGTGGATCGGGAGGAGGTCGTGGACACCCGGCTGCGCCGCTACTACCGGATCACGGCCACCGGCGCCGAGCGGCTGGCCGTCGAGGCCGACCGGATGCGTCGCAACGCCGACAGCGCATTGCAGCGGTTGGCCACCGGTGGCCGTCGCCTGGCGGGAGGAACGTCATGACGTCACTGGAGACCGGTTACCGCAAGCTGCTGGCCTGGTACCCGCGCGCCTACCGCCAGGAGTACGAGGAGGAGCTGGTGGGCGTTCTGCTGGCGGCCTCCGAGGACGGCAGGCGCCGCCCGGGCGTTCGTGAGGCGGCCGACCTGCTGCTGGGTGCCGTGCGGGTGCGCCTGCGCGGCTCGTTCGGCCGCGCCGCCCGCGCGCGGTGGCGTGAGGCGGCCGCGACGGCCGGGGCGGCGCTGGCCGCGTTGATGCTGATCATGGCGTTGCCGAATCTGGTCTATCACGGGCTCGGCAACCTGCTGGGCTCCCCGGATCCGCTCACGGTGATCGTCCCGGCGACGACCGTGCTGATGGCCGCGGGCGTTTGGGCCGGACGCCGGACGCTGACGGTGTTCGGGGCGTGGGCCACGCTCGCCGGTACCGCCGCGGCGGCGGACTTGGGTGTGGACTCCGATCCGGCCGCCGGCATGGCGTCGTACGAGTCGGTGGCCGTTGCGCTGGTGGCGGCCTTGTTGCTCAGCGTGCCGGTTGCCCCTCGTTCCGGTCTGGAGCTCATGCGGAGCCACGGTTTGCTGTTGTGGTGCCTGTCCTCCGGGCTGGTGCTGGCGGCGGCGCCGTGGTTCGTGTTCTCCGAGCCGACGGAGCTGTGGCCGCTGACCGTGCTCGTGCCGCTGCTGTACGGCTGGGCCGCGGGCACCGCCGCGTGGTCCCCGGTCGGCAGGCGGACCATGCTCCTGCTGGCCGTGCCCCTCGGCGCCTTGATCACCATCACGTCGCTGACTCCGGCGATCACCTTCGTCGGCCCCTTCGTGCCCACCGACCTGGCGGCGATCGTCGTTCCCGTCATCGCGTTCGCCGTCACCGCGTGGTGGCGGAGGCCGCGCCGCACTGACGGCGGCGGCCCGGACGAAACCCCGGGGCTGTCGCCGGCTTAGAGACACCCGCCACGACCCCTCGCGCACGGCCGAGGCTCCCCCTGTTCGCCAAGCCGAGCACTCCGGCCCATATGCATACTGTCGACCGGGGTCAAGATCGCCTGGTCCTTCGCCTGGAGCGCAACCGGGACGCGCCGGGCGCGACGGTCCGGAACGTCACGGTCGAGGTGTCCGCCGACGACGGCGGAACGTGGCGCACCGTGCCCGCACGTCAGGTCGCTGCCCGACCCATGACCTTTGGCCAGTGTCGTCGCCGTTCCATATCGGCCGAGGGGCACTGCTCCTAGTCTGAGCGCATGCCTCGCATGGTGTCGTGGTTGGCGACATTCTTGTACGTCACCGTTCTGGTGGCGGGGTTGTACGGACAGGTGGCCGGCCTGTGCCATGCCAGTACGCCGCGTACCGCCGGTTTCGTCGGTGCGCTGGCGGTCCTGCTGGTGCTCGAAGCGGTGGGCCGGCATCGGCCGGCGGCCCTCATGCTGGCGGTCCGCGCGGGTCTCTACGTGTCGGTCGCCGTGCTCGACTGCTCGGGTACGGGCCGTTCGCTGTTCCTGCTCATCCCGTTCATCGGCTACTTCACGCTCGGCCGCCGCGCCGGATACGGGCTCGCCGGCGGGTGCCTGGCCGCCGTGGTCGCCGCGCTCGCCACCCGGCCCGGCTGGTACACCGACTCCGAAGCGGTCTCGGACCTGTTGATGTTCGTGATCGGACTGGTCTTCGCGATCGCCATGGCGACCGTGGCGCACCGGTACGCCGACCAGGCCGCCGAGCTGGCCATCGCCGCCGAACGGGCCCGGCTGGCCCGCGACATCCACGACAACGTGGGGCATCATCTGACCGTGATCTCCGTCCAGCTGGAGAAGTCGGCGGCGTTCCGCACCCTCGACCCGGAGACCGCCGCCCAGGCGCTGGAAGACGCCCGCGAGTCCGCGCGGCTGGCGCTGGAGGACGTGCGGCGATCGGTCGGCGGCCTGCGAACTGACGGCCGGGTGTCGCTCTCGACCGCACTGACGGATATGGCCGCACGCTTCGACATGGGGGTCACGGTCGACGTCACCGGTGACGAGTCCAGGTTCGACGGCCCGGCGCTGACGGCGCTCTACCACGCGGCCCAGGAGAGCCTCACCAACGCCCGCAGGCACGCCGCCGCGACCAAGGTGACGGTAGAAGCGGTCCTGGACGGCAGGGAGGCGCGTCTTGTGGTCACCGACGACGGCAGCGGCTTCACGTCCACCGAAGGTTTCGGCGTACGCGGTATGCGCGAGCGCCTCGAACTCGTGGGAGGCTCACTCCGCATCGACAGCGCGCCCGGCAGCGGCACCCGCGTGACGGCCACGGTCCCGGGCACGTCGCGATGAAGGACGTCCGGGTGCTCGTCGCCGACGACCAGCGGCTGATCCGCGAGGGCATCGCCTCCCTGCTCGGCCTCCAGCCCGCCGTGACCGTGGTCGCGGTCGCCGAGGACGGCAGGGAGGCCGTCGACAAGGCGCTCGCCCTCACACCCGACGTCGTGCTCATGGACGTCCGCATGCCCGGGACGGACGGCATCGAGGCCACGGCCCTCCTGCGCGCGAGCCTGCCGGACTGCCGGATCCTGATGCTCACGACCTTCGACGACGAGCGGTACGTCTTCGCCGCGTTGCGGGCCGGCGCGAGCGGCTACCTGCTCAAAGACCTGCCCGCCGCCGAACTCGCGCAGGCCGTCCGTCTGGTGAACGCCGGAGTCGACCAGTTCGCACCCGCCGTCACCGGCCACCTGCTGGGCGCCCTGCGCGACCCACCGGCCGCCAACGACTCCACCCTCACCGCACGCGAGCTCGACGTGATCCGCCTGATCGCCACCGGCGCCACCAACCGCGAGATCGCCGGACGCCTCTACGTCAGTGAGGGCACGGTGAAGAACCACGTGTCCAGCATTCTGACCCGCCTCGGCCTGCGCGACCGCACTCAGGCCGCCATCTACGCCCACGACCACGGGCTGCTCTGACAGGGCGTGGTCTCCTCGCCGTCTGAGCGTCCGGAGCCTACCGGGTGGTCCAGCATTCGAGCCGGGTGAAGGCGGCAGCGAAGGCGGGGAGCATAGGGCGGAAGGTCGTCGGAGAGAGGGCGACGAGGCCGTCGGTGTGGGGGCCGCCGGGGACGCGGGTCTTGCGGTGCAGGGCCGAGCGCCCGGCTTCGGCGACGAGCCGTTCGTAGGTGGCGGCGTAACGGAACGGCGGGGTCAGAGCGTCGAGCGTGCCCTGGACGCTCACAAGGGGACGGCCGATGCGGCCGGTCAGCGAGACGCGGGCGACGGCACGCTGGACCGCGCGTGGGCGCGAGACGAGATCGTAGGCGGCTTCGTCACCGGTGTAGGACGGGTCAAGCTCCTTACGCACCTGCTGCTGGAGTGGTCCCCACAGGTTCTGGTAGCTGAACGGCCACGCCGGTTCGGATCCGGCCGGGTAGCCCGCGGCAAGCAGAGCGGCATGCGCGCTGGAATCACCCCTCGTGTAGGGCGGATAGGCGCGAAGCGCGGGCGGCAATGTCGTGAGCAGGCTGGTGCCGGGGGTGAAGATCAGGGCGTTCCAATCGATGCCGCCGGTGTAGAGCGACGGGTGACGTTCCAGCTGCCACCGCACCAGATAGCCGCCCGCCGACAGGCCCGCGGCGTAGGTGCGGGCTGGAGAACGCCCGTAGTGGCGGGCGACGGCCTTCCTGGCGGCGCGGGTGAGCTCGGTGAAGCGGTGGTGCCATTCGAGGATGGCGTCGCCGGACCGGGCTCCGTCCGCCGCCAGGTTCGGGCCGGTGTTGCCTTTGTCGGTGGCGGCATAGGCGTAACCCTTGGCGAGGACCTGGTCGCTGATGATCGGGTCGTTGGCGTACTGCTCGCGGGTCCCGGGCGGCCCGGCGACGACCAGGCCGCCGTTCCAGCGCTTTGGCAGACGCAGCACGAACTGAGAGTCGTGCTTCCATCCGTGGTTGGTGTTCGTCGTCGAGGTGTCCGGAAAGTAGCCGTCGACCTGAACGCCCGGCACCCCTGAAGGCGTGGTGGTGCCCGGGGCGACCAGGCCTGCCCAGTCGGCGGGATCGGTATGCCCGGACGCCACGGTCCCGGCCGTGGTCAGGTCACGCAGGCAAGCGGTGACGCTGTGCCGCGCGCCGGGCACCCGGACGTCGGGGCAGTCCTGGGCGGCGGCTGGGGACCCGACGGCGGGCACCACCAGCCCGGCGGCGAGCGAAGTGGTAGCCAACAGTGATCGCATGAGGGTGGCCTCTCGTGGATGCGAAGTGACTCCACGAAGCTAGAACCGCCTGATCGTGACCGATAAGTGCGATCCGTCCTGGATCTGTTGGCCGGAAGGCACATGACCTGTGGCACTCCTGCTCATCGCCCGACGCAGGGGCGCTCTCAATACGCCCTACCGTTCAGTTGCCGTCGGCTGGGCAAGTGTGTTGTGCAAGCCGAGCCTTGGCGTCGTGGAAATCGCCCACGGCGAAAGGTTCGCGATGCCCGCATCGGTCGCACCGCAAGGTGGGCAGAGCGCCCGTGCGTTCCTCGGTCGGCACGGCGAGATAGTGCGGCCACCGCCACAGGCGGCCAGGACCGGCCACTCCGATATCGCGGGACACGATGGTGAACGATCCCAGGGCCAGGCCGAACCCAGCGAGCGCGAGCACGATCGCGACCACCCCGTTCGGCACCAGCACACACAGGGGCACCAGCCCGACGCCCGCCAGCCCGAGGGCCGTCCACATCCGCCGTGCTCTGCGCGCCGCTCGCACGCTGAAGACCCGGTAGGTCAACCGTTCTCGGCACGAGCCGCAGACGAGGACGACCTCCCTGGGCTCGGCTCCATCCCGCGGACGCTTCAGCACGACCACCTCCTGCCGGGCGTAGCTGTCGACCAGCATGTTTCCGGCTCGCTCAGTGGCGGCGTGATGCAGAAGCTGGACGGTCGGCTCAGGCACAAGCGCACTGGACATACCGGCAGATTGCCACATTGGACGGACGACCCGTCCGCGGTGGCGGCCCGGGCCCGGTGCGGCAACGCCAGTAGGAGCGGCCGCTACGAACGCGCCATGGCGTCGATTGCCGGATCATGTAGCAGAAGATTTACGACGGGCCTAGCCCCGCCTTCCGGTGATCAACATGGTCAGGCAATGCTCGTCCATGACCATCTGTTCTGTCATCTTCCGTCAAGGCTGGGGGTGTGGTACTGACCATGTATGGCGTCACATCGCAATCATCGGCGGGACGATAGGCGTGGGATACGCGACCACGCTCACTCATCGCGACGGCGGCGGATGCGGTCCTCTTGGCGTGACACGAGTATGACAATGAAGGCAATTCTCATTACGCTGGCTGCCGCATTGCTTGCTGCTCCGTTCGTTGCGGTGCTCGAAGATACCGGGCGTAGCATGCTTGGCCGCCCACAAGTCGCCGCATCCCCGGAAGGGACGCCTGGCGCAGGTTCGAACAGCCCGGTACTGGTGGACGTCAGAATGGATTACGAGGCCGACCCAGGATGGGTATTCCCGGGCACGAAAGAAGACGTCGGCCAGCCACCAGCCGAGAAGGTCTATTCCACCTGGAAAAGAGAGAACTGGAAAAAGTGGGTCGACGCCCGCAAGGGGGTCGCAGCGACCGACAACACAGTGTCAATAACGGTCTCAGGCAGATCTGCCAAGGCCGTTGTGCTGCGAAAGCTCACCGTGACCATCCATGAACGGAAACCTCCCCTTGCGGGAACGTTCGTTGCAAAAGGTGGAGCAGGAGGCCTCAGCCCGCGACGTTTTCACCTCAATTTGGACCGTCAGCCTCCGTCAGTCATGCTGGCAGCCACCAAGCCGGGCGAAGTAGCGGGCGACGAGGACTTTGTTGACTTTCCTTATACCGTGTCAGAGACCGAAGTCGAAGAATTCCAGCTCTACCCGAACACGAAACGATGTCTTTGCTCGTGGAGTGCCGTTCTGTACTGGGATGCTGACATGGGCGGGGACAAGCGAGTAGCCGGAACCTCGCGGATCAACGACAACGGAAAACCTTTCCTGGTTACCGCCACAACGAACGTCATCGATCGAGTACGAATCCCATGGGGAGCAGTTGTCAGTTAACCCGCATACGAGACGCGCCCCATATCTGCGCCGTTGCTGCGCTTGCGGCCTGACGTCCGCGTGTGGCGACGGTGGCCGCTGGCACGTCCATCAGAACGGCTTGAACGGACCGGTGACCACAAAGTGCAGCGGAACACCTTCGATTGATTGAGGCGTGGTTGGCAGGCCACCGGCGTCTTCCAGGAACACGTGGATCCCGAAGACCTCATCGTGTGCCTCGTCGAGATGCTCCGGCGCGACGACACTGCCGATGCCGTAACCGGCGACCGGGTGATACCGGCTCTCGATCTCCTCATGGTGGTCCTGCATGACTCGTTTGGCTTTTTCGTATTCGACCCCGCGCATTGGTTCAGTATTCCTTCCAGCCGTGACATATGGATGCGGTCTTGACAGGAGCCCGACCGTGCCGGCCCGTGCTGCGCGGCATCACCAAGAACGATCTCGCGGTCGGTGGCGTCTACGTCGACGGCAGTCAGGACGGTCCGACAGATTTCGGCGGCGAGTACCCGACCTGGGAAGAGGCCGTCGAAGCAGGTGTCCGCATCGCCCGGGGCGCCGAGCAGGACGGCAGGCCGGCTCTAGTCAGATTCGACTTCCGTCGCCGAAAACCATCGGGGAACGGGGGTGCGGTGGCGAGCGGCCTAGCCGCGGTGGGCGAGGTCGTGTGCGGCGGCGCTCAGGCGGCGGACGCCCTCGGCCAGGTCGGTGAGTTCGGCGGCGGCGAAGCTGAGCCGCAGGTACGGTCCTTGCGGTTCGGCAGGGTAGAAGTCGTCGCCCGAGCTGACGACCACTCCGCGGGTACGTGCCGCATCCGCCAGTTCGGACGGGTTGCCCAGTGCGGCGGGCAGGCTCACCCACAGATGCAGACCGGCGTTCGGTAGGCGGGTGGACCAGTCCGGTAGGCGACGGGTCAGTTCGGCGGCCAGCGTGGCGCAGCGTTCGCGCAGCGCGTTGGCCAAACTCGACTGGTGGCGTTCCCAGGCGGGGGTACTGAGCAGTTCGACGGCCGCCTCCTGGAGGGGACGGGCGACGAAGAAGTCGTCGACATGGCGGATGGCCCGCAGGCGTGCCATCACGGGGCCGCGAGCGATCAGGGCGCCGATGCGCAGGCTCGGTGCCGCCGGCTTGGTCAGTGAGGTCAGGTAAATCACCGTGCCTTCGTGGTCGTCGGCGACCAGAGCGGGAGGCGGCGTGCCGCCGTGCCCGAGAAGCCGGGCGAAGTCGTCTTCGACGACGAAGGCGTCGACCGCGCGTGCCACATCGATGAGCTGGCGGCGCCGGTCGGCGGCCAGCACGGCACCCGTGGGATTGTGCAGTGCGGGCTGGCAGTACAGCAGGCGTGCGCCCGTCCTGGCGAACGCTTCGGCCAGCAGTTCCAGGCGGACGCCGTCGGCGTCCATGGGGACGGGCACGGGCCGCAGACCTGCCGCCCGGGCGGCGGCCAACGCCCCCGGATAGGTCGGTGACTCCATCAGGACCGGGCTGCCGGGCGGGATGATCGCGCGGAACACGATCGACAGCGCGCTTTGCCCGCCGCTGGTGACGAGCACGTCCTCGGGCGTTACCGCGCCGCCCGCAAGCCGGGCGAACACGGCGCGCAGGGACGCCAGGCCCGCCGTCGGCGCGCGGTCCCACGCGTCCGGCCTGCCCGCCGCACGTCTCATGGCGGCGACCAGTGCCGAGTCTGGCCGCAGTGAACGATGCAGGTAGCCGCCCGCCATGGTGATCGCGTCGCGGTGTGGTTCGTCCAGCAGGCGCCCCGCGGGCACCGGGCCGGTGTCGCGCCCGGCCAGGGTCACGGACTGCCAGGAGGTGTCGGCGACGCCGTCGTGGGGCGCGGTGCGCCGCGGCGCCACGAACGTGCCGCTGCCTGGGCGTGTCACCACAGCACCTTCGGCGGCCAGCCGCGCGATGGCGCGCGACACCGTCGCGGGACTGATCCCGTAGCGGTCGATCAGTTCGCGACTGCTGGACAGCCGGTCCCCGGGTGCCAGCTGATCGATCTCCATACGAAGATGATCGATCAACTCTTGGATAGTGCTACGCTTTGACATGAAGCTTAAAGATAGCGCTTCTCATGGCGACATGGAACCACTTCTCAGCCCGGCAGGCGCGCCCCTTCGCCGTTCCGGATCGACCGTGCTGTCGCCCGCAGCCCCGTGCCGGTCGCGGAGCGGCACATGATGGTGCCCCTCGACCTGCTGCTGCCGTTCCTGCTGGCCTCGACGTTGATCACGGTGGTGCCCGGCGCCGACATGGCGATCGTGACGCGCCACGTTCTGGTGGCCGGTCCACGGCTCGCCCAGAAGACGGTCTTCGGAAGCCTCAGCGGTCTGCTGGTGCACGGCCTGGCGCTGGCGGCGGGACTGTCGGCGCTGCTGGTGGCCTCCGCGACGGCGTACACCATCGTCAAGCTCGCCGGCGCCGCCTACCTGGTGTGGCTCGGCGTCCAGGCTCTGCGCGACGCCCGCAAGCCGCCCGGCATCGAACTCGCCGACGGCGCCCTGCCCCGCCGCGCCTACCTTCAGGGCCTCCTCACCACGGTGCTCAATCCCAAGCCCGCACTGTTCTTTCTGACCTTCCTGCCCCAATTCGTTGACCGCGGCCGACCCGTCCTTCCCCAGACGCTGACGCTCACCGCGCTGCACGTTCTGATCGGGCTGATCTGGCTTACCGCCTATGCCCACCTCATCGCGCGCGCCCGCCGCGTTCTGAACGGCCCTGGCGTGAAGGCCTGGCTTGAACGCGCGACCGGCGTGGCGTTCATCGCCCTCGGCCTGCGCGTCGCCGTCGAACGCCGCTGACCACCTCCACCGCACCGGGGTCTTCAGGCGCGCCCGTCGACAACGCTCGTGGTCGATTCAGCTAGCGGGTGGCCGAGGTGAACGCGAGGAACTCCTGGCGGGAGCGCGCGTCGTCGCGGAGCGCGCCGTGCAGGGTCGAGGTCACCGTGGCCGATCGGGCCGCCCGCACGCCGCGCAGGGACATGCACAGGTGCTCGGCCTCGATGACCACGCCGACCCCCTTGGGCGCCAGGTGTTCCTGCAGCCAGTCGGCGACCTGCTTGGTCAGCCGTTCCTGCACCTGCAGATCACGGGCGAACAGCTCCACCACCCGGGCCAGTTTCGACAGGCCGAGGATCCGTTCGCCCGGAAGGTATCCGATATGGGCGACACCTTGGAACGGCAGCAGATGGTGCTCGCACAGCGACTGCACCGGAATGTTCTTGGCCAGGACCAGTTCGTCGTAGCCTTCGTCGTTGGGAAAGGTGCGGCTCGCAGGTCGATGCCCGTTCGGCCGCCGGTCACCGTCTGCCGCAACTGCTGGATCGACGGCACCGGCGGCTCGGCGAAGACGTCGGGCTCCGCGACGCTCATCGACCGGCCCCATCTCCGTGCCGCCGGGTGCGCCCGACCGCGGGCCGGCCGGCGGCCAGCCGGAACAGGGCCACGGCACCGGCCAACAGCCCGGCGTCCCGCAGCGCCACGTCGTGGAAGTCTCCGAGGGTCAGCAGGTTGATGATGATCCCGGTCAGCCAGGCGGCCACCAGCAGGCCGCCGAACCGCGGCGCCGCCGCGACCACGAGCCCGGCGACGATCTCGACCACGCCGCTGGCGTACATGGCCTGCTGGGCGGTGCCCGGTACGAGATCGTCGATCCAGGGCGCGAGGTAGGCCGGCCAGTCGGCGAGCAGGCCGGTGAACTTGTCGAGCCCGAACGCGATCGGCGCCACGGTGAACACCACCCGCAGGACCAGGTACGCCTGGTAGCCCGGATCGGCCAGTGCTCCCCGGCCGGACGACCGTGGGACGGACGTGGGCGACTGTGCGGTCATGACGCCTCCTCTAACGACGACTCGTGTTAACGTTAGAACGTAATGAAGATTTCTTCAATAGAAATGGTTTTTAGAGATGGACGAGTCGCTGACCTCGCGGGTGTCGGCGGTGGCCGCCCTCGACGAGCCGACCCGGCGCAGGTTGTACGACCACGTGGTCCGGCAGCCGGCACCGGTCAGCCGCGACGCCGCCGCCGCGGCGCTGGGCTTGTCGCGCAGCACGGTGGTGTTCCATCTGGACCGCCTCGTCGGCCAGGGCCTGCTGGAGGTCGTGACCGAGCGCCGCACCGGAGGACCCGGCGCCGGCCGTCCTTCCAAGCTCTACCGGCGCGCCCCGCAGCAGATCGCGGTGTCGCTGCCCGACCGCCAGTACGAACTGGCCGGGCGCCTGCTGGCGACCGCCGTTCAGGAAGCCGAAGCCACCGGCCGTTCACCACGGACGATCCTCGACCGGCTCGCCCGCGAACTGGGAGAGGACATCGGCCGGGCATCACGCGAGGCCCACCCCGGCCCGGACGGCCGACCGGCCGTGCTGGACGTTCTGGAGGACTTCGGCTTCGAGCCGCAGGTGACCGATCCGGCGATCGTGCTGGGCAACTGCCCGTTCCACACGTTGGCGCGGCAACACACCGAGCTGGTGTGCGGCATGAACCTGTGCCTGCTCAGCGGACTCCTGGACGGCCTGGACGAGACCGGTATGACCGCTCAGCTCGACCCCGCACCCGACCGGTGCTGCGTACGTCTCCAGCCCACCCCGTGACAGCCTCCACCGGGTGGTCACGCGGTGCGCTACACGGCCATGTACGACCTCAAGAGGAAGCCTCGCTCCGCCGCGACGTACGACGATGAATTGTGGGGTCCTGATCAAGGTGGTTCCACCACCATGCGATGGAGCGCGCGGGCGGGCTGTGGTCGCCGCCTTCGACGAAGACCGCAAGATCGACCGAGTCGAAGAGGCCAGCGTGAACGCGAGCGACTTCGTGCGCGATGCCAGCTCGGCTCTAAAAGCGCGCTGCTTGAGCCGATATAGGAGGCGGGCCGGTCGATCCGCCGTCAGCTGCATCAGCTCATAGCCGTAGCGAGGCTGTGCCACGTCGTCGAAAAGCACGCAGCACAGTGGCAACGACGATCGTCACGCACGGCCGTGAGCTGCACCTGCAAACCGTGCCCCGGGCGGACGAGCGGTCTACGTGATGATCGGCGACGCCGGTAGGGTGTTCCAGATTGAGTCGCGCGTCCAGATGGCCAACCTGCCAAGGCTGCGGCCATGCGAGTTCTACGACCTGGTCGTTGTGGCCGACTAGGGGACGCATACCGCGACGTCCCGCCCGCTGGCGTCCGAACGAAGCCTGCGCCGTTGGAGCGTGACCTAGGTCGGATGACCGAGGCGGTGTGAGACCTTCGCCCGAGCCGGGCGGGATGCGGAATCGAGTGCCTGGTTGACGCCTTGTCTACTCGTAGGCGACCGGCCGCCCGCGCGGCTGGACGGCTGAGCCTCCGAACGAGGAAGGAACAGATATGGCGTCCGTCCGCAGGCGGTGGATCGGGTTGGTTGTTCTCACCCTGCCCACGCTGCTCATTTCGATCGACATGACCGTGCTGCATCTGGCGATCCCGCACCTCGGCGCCGACCTGAGCCCGACCGCGAACCAGTTGCTGTGGATCCTGGACATCTATGGCTTCATGATCGCGGGATTCCTCGTCAGCATGGGAGTGCTGGGGGACCGGATCGGGCGGCGCAAGGTGTTGCTGGCCGGCGCGGGCGCCTTCGGCGTCGCGTCCCTGCTGGCCGCGTACTCCACCAGTGCTGAAATGCTCATCGTGTCCCGCGCGCTGCTCGGCGTGGCGGGGGCGACGTTGATGCCGTCGACCATGTCGCTGATCCGCAACATGTTCACCGACGACGCGGAACGGACCAAGGCCTTGGCCGTCTGGATGGGCGGCTTCATGGTGGGTTCGGCGATCGGCCCCCTGGTCGGCGGGCTGCTTTTGGAGTTCTTCTGGTGGGGCTCGGTCTTCCTGCTGGGCGTGCCGGTGATGGCGATCCTGCTGCTCGCCGGGCCGTTCCTGTTGCCTGAGTACCGCGACCCGGAGGCCGGCCGGCTCGACCTGCTGAGCGCCGTCCTGTCGCTGGGCACGGTGCTATCGCTCATCTACGGGGTCAAGCGCATCGCTACGCACGGCACGGACGTGACGGTGGCGGTGTCCATCGTGGCCGGCGTTGCGCTCGGGGTCGCGTTCGTGCGCCGGCAGCGGCGCCTGCCCGACCCGATGATCGACCTGAGGCTGTTCCGCTACCGCAACTTCAGCATCTCGCTCGCCTCGTTGATGGTGGGGCTCGTCGCGATGGGCGGCGTGATGCTCTTCGTCAACCAGTACTTGCAGCTGGTCCGGGGGCTGTCGCCCTTGGAAGCGGGTCTGTGGATGCTGCCGCAGGCCGCTGCGGTGCTCCTGAGCACGCAGTTCGCGCCGAGGGTCGCCGGCAGGTTCCGTCCGGCGGTGGTGCTGGCGGGTTCGATGGGCGTCGTGGCGTTCGGGGTGCTGCTGATCAGCACCGGCAGCCTGGCGTGGGTGATCACCGGGCTGGTCGTGATGGGTCTGGGCTTCGGCCCATGGATCCTGCTGGCGATCGACCGGATCATCTCCACGGCACCGCCGGAGCGCGCCGGCGCGGCCTCGGCGATCTCGGAGACCGGCCAGGAGTTCGGGCTCGCCGCCGGGCTGGCGTTGCTCGGCAGCCTGGGAACGGCGATCTACCGCGGCGACCTGAGCGACTCCCTTCCGGCCGGGGTCCCGCCCGCCGCCGAGAGCGCGGCCCGGGAGAGTCTCGCCGGTGCTGTGGAGGCCGCCGAACGGCTTCCCGGAACGGCCGGCGTCGAGATGCTGGACGCCGCACGGGACGCCTTCACCACCGGCCTGCAGGTGACGACTCTGATCAGCGCCGCCATCGTCGCCGCCGGAGCCGTCGTGATCGGTCTGCTGACCCGCCACGAGCAGGCACCCGTCCCTGTGGAGACCGACAGCACGACGGACACGCAGGAGGCCCCAGATGTCCTCGTCTGATTGAGCCGGACGCCGTTGACAAGCGTGGCGACGGCGAACGTGAGGCTCCGCCCGCTCATGCAGACGATTTGAGTGTCCTGATCGACACGACGGCAGTCGAGCAGAGACCGGGTCATGGGGTGGAGGGCGTTGACCAGCCGGCGGTGAGGCGGCGGCCGCCGATGGGGACGCGAGGCCTTGCAGAAGGAGGCTGCCGATGATGACGAACGTCATGACGCACAGCACGATGCTGGCGTCATCGTCGCCCATCTTCTTGAACGCCAGCAGCCCGAACACGATCGAACGAGGCCACATGAGGCCGAACCTGAGCACCAGCTCGGTGAGCGTGCCGAACACGAACCACATGATCATTGTGGTGATCACGCTGAGGTCGTCGACGGCGGACAGCTCGGCGTGCGTGATGTCAGTGTGCATGTCGCGGTCGCCCACGCGCCCGAGCTTGTAGGCGATTCCCGCGATGAACGCGGCGACGAAGCCGTTGCCGCCGACTCCCACAGCGAGAGCGTAGGTGACAGCGGGACCAGGACCATGGCGATGCGGATGGAGGAGACCTCGGTCCATCCGGCCGTGACGGATCTACGGAGCGCGAACCCGGTGACCGCGCCGACCGGGACGCCGATCAGCACGGCGTACAGGGCGGCGGGACCGGCGTGCTCCAGCGCCTCGGCGGGGATCTGCTCGTGCCCCGATACGCCGAGCATCATGCGCGAACGCGAACACGGGGGAGAAGATCCCGTCGTTGTAGCCGCTCTCGACGGCCAGGACATGCCGCAGCCGGCGGGGCAGGCGGTCGTCTCTGGGCGGCCGGGCGGCGGGGGCGAAGTCGACGGGCATCACGACGCAGGCGATCGCGAGGGCGACCGCCCACGACGAGCCGCCGAGCAGGAACAGGCCGAGTGCGAACGCGGTGGCCGGCGACAGCGGGAGAGCGATGAACAGGAGGCGCACGGCGATGGCGCGTTCACCACCGAGGATCACCGGCCTGCAGTGCCTGGGGCAACCGGCGAACAACATCGCGAGCGGAGCAGCCGGAATCGGCGCGGTCACCGGCGCCCTTGGGCTGGGCAACAACAGCCAATGCGGAGACGCCAACGGTGGATCTCGTCCGTCAGGACTGCTCAACGGCGTGTTCTGAACCGCTGTTTAGCCACCGACGAGGCACGGCCGATGCCGCGCGTCCTGCGTTCGCAGCGGCGGGGCACCAGGGCGAACGAGACCGCGCCAGCTAGCCGCACCGAGCTCGGCAACATCCTCGTTGCGGAGACCTTCGGAGTACGCGCGCCGCCATTAAGCTCCTGCCATGCCAGCGGATGAGAGGCGACCTGTTGAGAACAAGGCGGTACCGCAGGATCCGGTCAGGCTCACCACCTCCGCTTGCAGTGCCGCGGAGCTAGAACATCGATTGTCTCAAACCGTCGCCCATCGCGGATGGTCTGAATTGAGTCGAATTTTCGCCAGCTGTGACGATGAACTGGTCAAGTATGTCGCCGGGATGCTCACTACGGGCCGTTTCGTAGACCGGCTCCTCCAGGATTTCACGTGCTATCGAGCTGCCGAAGAGCGGGAGCGGCGGGAGCATCGCGAGGAGTGGCAACGTGTTACAGGCTCGGGACGTTGGGAACCCCAGGGCATGCTCGAAGAGCGTTCCTGGGCCGACCTCACATTGAAGGTACGTTCAGTTGTCAACAGCAGTGATGATGGTTCTGCGCTCGTAAGCCTTGTCTTCTGCCATCCAGACTCACTCGTTTTCCGTGACCTCCGGCGCAATTACGCTTACCTGAACCTGCGGTCGGGAACGAGCTGGGATCTGCATTTCGCGGGATACCAGTTGACGGGGCTACGTGTCAGCATCGCGCCGAGCGTACTGGGCGTCCCACAGTGGCGGTTCAACGCAACCGAATTTTGGAGAGTCATGGTCACCCTCCATGATGAACACGCCGCTGCGCTCGCGAACCTGGATACCGCTGAGGGCGGGTCACCATGGCGGTTCTCCGGAACAGCGGACTTGGTGAGCTTCATGGCGTACCGAGATCTGCCCGGACTGATCGACTGGCCGTCGCTGCGTTCGGTTCGGCTTCTCGATGCGCAGGGCGCCTACATCGACAAGAGCCTGGGGCAGATCGTTGAGGTCATGAGCGACTGGCGCGATGACGACCCAGAAGTGCGGGACTTCGCGCCGGGTGAAATCCGGCACGACGGGATCTCCGTTCTTCAGTTGCGTCCTGCGCTCATCGCCACCGCGGGTGTGCTCACGGGCGGGGTTGCGAGCAACACAGCCTATGACTTGCTGAAACAACTTCTAGGCTAGGACCAGCGGCACGTTGGTCGGCGCCAATGCCGTCAGTCTTGGGCTTCCAGAACGCTCAAGCCAAGCTGAATGAAGTAGCAGGCGAACCGCGGCGATGGAGTTTCCGGACGCTGGCCCCATACGCTGCCGAGGGCGCGGATCCCCCCACCGGCCTCCCGGAACAGGTACCCGTGGTACCGGTTCACCAGGAAGTTCTTCTTCCTCTGACTGCCCTCACCGTGCGACACCCGCCACCAGTGCTTGCTGCGGTTGCACCGCTGCATCGTCGGGAACGAGCTCCTGGACGACGCGAGGCACTTCTTGGTCTTCTTGTTCTGCAGCGCCACGAACGGCATGGGCGGGCTGGCTGCTGAATAGGACACCAGCTGCTGCGATCGCGGTGAGCGCGAGCACTGTTCGTTGGTTCTCCATGCACCTTCTCTTTCGTGTCGTGCGCAACGGGGCACATGGCCACCTCCGGTTTGCGCGACGACTCCGGCAGCCGGAGCACTCACCACCTCGTACGCGGTCCTCTCTCTGCTGGGCGTGCGATCCTGGACCACCTACGAGCTCAAGCAGCAGATGGACCGCAGCCTGCGGTCGACGTAGCCGCGCGCGGCCAGCGTGCTCTACGAGGAGCCGAAGAAGCTGGTGGAACGCGGCCTGGCCCCACATTCGAGGCCCTGGTGAAGGTGGCCTTCGCCGACCACGGCGCCCTGGAGCAACTGCGCGCCACCCTGCGCCAGATCCGCACCCACGCCGAACGGCGGCTGGCCGCCACCGCCGACCAGATGGCCGACTACGAAACGACCGGCGGCCCTTACCCGCACCGGCTTCCGGTAATCGCGCTGACCGCGCGGCTGCTGCGCGAGCAAAACGAGCTGCAGCTGCGCTGGGCGCAATGGGCCGAGGCCGAGGTCGCTACGTGGACGGGCGTCACCCCGGAGACCGGCGCCCGGGTACCCCCGACGCGTTCAGCGACGAGTGAGCCCGGCCAGGGCCACGTGGGGCCCGACTCCGCTGCTGACAGGCGAGCCGCGCTCATGGCTGGCATCTACCAGATCGCCTTCGCGCTCGACGTGTCCGAGAAACGCCAACAACGCGCCGACAATCACTCGTGCCGCCGCGCCGGCACGCCCTGTATGGCGCGCGAGTCGGCGAGGCCGGTTCCGGCTCGTGCATCGTGCGCTGAGGCCCTACGAGGCGTGCACGCAGAGACAATGACGCTCCGTTCCGAACGGCTCAGACTCCCCTTAGTCAGAACCGTCCGCGGAGAGGAGCGCACAAATGCCGAGACTCCCGTCGAGATCCAGGCCAAGCCCCGCACGCCGGATCCTCGCCATGGCCGCCTGGGTGCCGGTTGCGGCGGCCGGCACCATCGCCGTCCATCCCGGCGCTCATGCGGCGGTCGTCCGCCCGGCCCTTGGGCAGGCGGGGCCGATCAGTATCAGCAACGGCTGGACGCAGTCGTTCTTCACGCCTTCCAGCCAGCAGATGTGCTTCAAGGCCTACAAGTCGGGCTCGGGCGGCACCTACAACATCGAATTCAGGGAGGACCTGTCGGGTCCCTTCTTCGACCGGATCTGGACCAGCCCCACCTACAGCGGCCGCGCCCAAGCCTGCACGCCGTGGTACTACCGCAGCCAGGCCTGGGTTTACGGGTCTGTTACGCAGCGCGGCGTCGCCGGTCTCGTCGTCGACTTCTGGTTCTACTGGAACTAGCGGCAAAGGAGTGGATGAATGATCGGCAAAGCCGCTCTGGTCGCACCGATGATGGTCGGTGCCCTGCTCGTCGCCGCTCCCGCTGACGCGGCCTCCGCACGCCGCGGGCAGGCCGGTCCGTACGATCTCAACGCCGGCGGTCGGGCACCGAACGCATCGGCCGCCACGCCCTCGTTCGACTCCCTCAGCCAGCAGATCTGC
Source organism: Actinomadura fulvescens (assembly GCF_039533225.1). NCBI lineage: Bacteria > Bacillati > Actinomycetota > Actinomycetes > Streptosporangiales > Thermomonosporaceae > Actinomadura > Actinomadura fulvescens. The sequence continues at coordinate 935,813 of NZ_BAAATD010000002.1, forward strand.
TACTCCACCCGTATCAACACCTCAGGAGCCGAGCCTTACCGCATCCAGCTCCAGGTGTCCGCGGGCGTCCTGTACCAGACGGTGTGGAACAGCCCGTACACCACTGGGGCGACAAGTGGATGCAGTCCCTGGCACTACAAGCACGGCCAATTCCGTGGCCGCCTGTCCAGCTGCACGACCGCCTGTCCCAACGTTACGGCGAGATTCTGGCTCTACTGGAACTGACAGGGCATTCGGTGAGAGCGAAGCCCGCTGCGCATGGACACTCTGTGCGCAGCGGGCGTTCGGGGTGATGGTTCAGGCCGCGCCGGCGCGCTGGCGGTGACTGGAAGCTTCCGTGCCGGACGGTGGCGGGCGGGTTTACTTGACCGACCATGGTCAGGCGGAAACCTGTACCGCGATGCGCCGGGCAGGTCAGCATGACCGCTGTGGAGTACCGGGTTCTCGGGCCGTTGCGGGTGAGCGAGGCGGGCCGTGCGGTCGACATCGGGAACGCGCACAAGCTTCGGCTGGTGCTCGCGGCGTTGCTGTCCAGGGCGGACCGTCCGGTGTCGGTGGACTGGCTCCTGGCTGCCGTGTGGGGAGACGACCTGCCTCATTCGGCCCGCCGCAACCTGCAGCTCTATGTGTACCGGCTGAGGCGTGTCCTCGGGCAGGAGGCGATCGGCAGGGCGCCTGGAGGTTACATCGTCCGCACCGGCGGTTCGCTCGACGTCAGGAGGTTCGAGGAACTGGCGGCCGAGGGACGGAGCGGGCTGGGTGATGGCGCCGCGATGCCGGTACTTCGGCGGGCGCTGGACGAGTGGCGGGGACTCGCGTTCGCCGAATTCGGTGACAGCCGGGTACTCGTGGACGAGGCCGCCCGGCTGGAACTGCTCAAGCTGGAGGTGTACGAGTCCTGGGCGGAGGCGGGGCTAAGGCTCGGGCGAATGGCGGAACTCGTTCCCGAGCTGGGCGGACTCATCACCGAGCACCCTTATCGGGAGAAGCTGGTCGGTCTCTCCATGGTCGCGCTCTATCGGGCGGGCCGCCAGACCGAGGCGCTCAGCGCGTTCGAATCGGTGCGGAAACGGCTGGCCGAGGAGCTCGGCATCGATCCCGGACCCGAACTCCGCCGGGTGCACGAGGCGATCCTGCGCTCGGAGGAGGTGATCGCCTGGCCGCCCGGCGAGAGACGCACGGCGGTGCTCGCGAGCCAGAGCCCCTATCAGGGACTGACGACCTACCAGCCCGAGGATCAGGCGCGGTTCTTCGGGCGGGAACGGCTGACGGACCGGCTGGCCGGTCTGGTGGAGACCCTGCCGGTCGTCGGTGTGTTCGGCGCTTCGGGCAGTGGCAAGTCGTCCCTTCTCCGGGCCGGGCTGATCGCCAGGCTGGCGCGGGACGAACGATGGACGCCGGTGCTGCTCACACCCTCGGAATCTCCACTGAGAGCCCTCGCGCGTTCACTCGAGAACGGCCGGGACGCGAAGCGCGTGCTGCTGGTCGTGGACCAGTTCGAGGAGGTGTTCACGCTCTGCGCGGACGAGGACGAACGCACCTCCTTCATCGCGGAGCTGCTGGGCCGCCCGGATCACGTCACCGTCGTTCTGGGGATCAGGGCCGACTTCCTGCCCAAGGTGAGCGAGCGGCCGGAGCTGGTCGAGGCCCTGAACGGAGCTCAGCTGATCGTCGGTCCGCCGTCGGCCGCCGAAATCCGGCAGATGGTCACCGCACCCGCCGAGCGGGCCGGGCTGAGCGTACAGCCGGAGTTGCTCGCGACCGTCCTCGCCGACGCCGGGTCGGAGCCGGGCGTGCTGCCGTTCCTGTCGCACGCCATGCTGGAGACCTGGCGGAGGCTACAGGGTCAGGAACTGACGCTCGCCGCCTATCACGCGGCCAAGGGAGTGCGCGGTGCGATCACCGAGACCGCCGAACGCGTCTTCGCGGGACTCGGACCCGACCAGCGGCGTGCCGCGCGGTCGATCTTCCTGCGGCTGACCTCCCTCGGCGACGGCACCGACGACACCCGCAGGCCCGTCGCCCTGGCCGAACTCGACGGGATCGCCGAGCCCGAGGTGCTCCAGGAGGTTCTCGACCGGCTGGCCGCCGAACGTCTCGTCGTTCTGAGTCAGGGCCACGCCGAAGTGAGCCACGAGGCGCTGATCCGGGCCTGGCCGAGGCTGCGGGGCTGGCTCGCCGAGGACCGGTCCGAGCTGGAGACGCACCGCAGGCTCACGCTCGCGGTACGGAACTGGGAGCTGCTCGGCCGTGATCCCGGGGCGCTCTACCGGGGCGCGCCGCTCATGGCCGCGCTGACCTGGGCGTCCGGCCATCCGGGCGAGCTCAACAAGGCCGAAGACCTCTTCCTGCGCACCGCGGGGGAGCAGGAGGCCTCCGAGATCCGCACGGTCCGGCGCCACAACCGGCGGCTGAAACGGCTGCTGGCGGTTCAGGTCGTCCTGCTGCTGCTGGCGTTGACGGGAGGCACCGTAGCTCTCGATCAGCGTGACGAGGCCTCGCGCCGGCAGCGGATCGAACAGGCCCGCCAGCTTGCGCTGACGGCCCGTTCCCTGGCGGCCACCGATCCCGACCAGGCGAGCGTGATGGCGATCGACGCCTACCGGCGCAGCGACGACGCCGAGACCCGGGGTGCGCTGCTGAGCACCGCCGCGTCCGCCCGGCGCGCGACAACGCTGCGCACAGGAAGCCGCGCCATCTGGTCCTGCGCCTTCGCACCGGACGGTTCCCGGCTCGCGGTCGCCGACTCCAACGGCAGCGTCTCGCTCTGGGACACCGCACGCGCGACCAAGGTGGCGGTATTCGGCGACCATCTCGCCAACAAGCCCGCCGGCGACGCGTTCTACGCGCGCAGCCTCGCCTTCGGCCGCAAAGGCGGTCTTCTCGCGTCGACGGCCCGGTCGCCGGGCCTGCGTTCCAGCCCGGGATCTCTGATCGTCTGGGATCTCTCCGCCGGACGCGCGGTGCTGTCACGGAAGGTCCCCCGCATCGGGGACGCTCTGGCCTTCAGCCCCGACGAGCGGATGCTGGCCTACATGACCGGCCCCGGCACCGTCGTCGTCCTGGACCGGGTGAGCGGCACCTCCAAGAACCTCACGCGCGACACCGATGCCCTCCCCGGCTCGCTCAGCTTCTCCGGCGACGGCGCGCTCCTGGTCTCCTCCGACGGCAAGAACCGTCCCGTGGTCTGGGACGTCGCCCGGGCAGAAGCGGTCGGTGAGGTGGACCTGCCGGGTGCCCGCCACGCCAAGTTCGACGCCGAGGGCCAGACACTGATCGCCGACACCGAACGGGACGGCATCCGCTCCTGGCACCTCGTGGACGGTGAACTTGTGCCCGGCCCCTCGATCCCGCCCAAGACCCCCTACAACTGGGCCGTCTCCTCTCCCGAAGGCGGACGCGTCGCAGTCGCGGACGAGAACGGCCTGGTCACGATCTGGGACACCGCCCGAGGCCAAGCCGCGGAGTCCTTCCAGGACCGGGGCCGCACCGAGGCCTCGTCCATCGCGCTCAGTCCCGACGGCGCGTTCCTCGCCTCGTCCGGCCTGGGCGGCACCGTGCTGCTGCGCCGGCTGGGGCGGGCCTTCCGCTGGCACACCGAAGCTGTCACCGACCTGGACGTTAGCCCCAACGGCACAGTGGTCGCCTCGGCGGGCGCGGACAAGACCGTCGCCCTATGGGACGCCCAAGGCGGAAGCCTGCTCGGCGCTCTCAGTGGCCACCCGGACCGGGTCGAGGCGCTGGCCTTCAGCTCCGACGGCCGTGCCCTCGCCACGGTGACCCGCAACCACCACCTGACCGTGTGGGACGTGGCCACCCGGCGGCGGCTGTGGAGCCGTCCCTACCAGGGTCTCGGCGCATCGACGGACGTGGTGTTCCAGCCCGGCGGACCGTTCCTCGTCGCCGCCGCGATGGGCCGGCACCGCTGGAGCGCCGCCGACCCGTCCGATCCGAAGCCGCGCCCGCTGGCCGACCGGCTCGCGCTGATCACGGCGCTCGCCTACACCCCCGACGGCCGCAGGCTCGTCACCGGCAGCCCCAGCGGAGGCGTCACGCTGTGGGACGCGGTCACCGACAAGCACGAGCCGACCATCGTGACCGGACAGGGCTCGGTCCCCGACGTGGCGGTCAGTCCCGACGGCCGGACGATCGCCAGCGCGGGCGCCGATCTCACCGTCCGGCTCTGGGATACGGGTTCGAAAGCGGCGAAAGGAGTCCTGCGCGGGCACACCGCACCGGTCCAGGTCGTGACGTTCAGCCGCAACGGCCGCCTGCTCGCCTCCGCCGGCCATGACGGCACCGTCATCGTCTGGGACCTGAAGACCCTGACGCCCGCACTACGCCTCACCGGCCACCAAGGCCGGATCCAAGCCCTGGCCTTCACCGCCTCCGGAGACCTCCTCTCCGGAGGAGAGGACCACCGCATCATCCGCTGGTCCCTGAACCCCACCGCCGCGATCAACCGAATCTGCGCCGAAGTGCCCTGCTCCCGCTGAACGGGAGACCCGTCCCAACAACGGGTCTCCCGTTGCCTGTATCCCGCGTGGAGGCTTAGTACTCAGTCCACATCTTGTAGAACGCCCCGCTTTCCCTGAAGTGATACTCGCCGACGCCGTGGATCGTGACTGTGCCGAGCTTGTCGTGAGGATCGAATCCGGTGTTGGTGTCCTGGTCCCAGATCTCGACTATGTCACCGACGCTGACGTAGGCGAATACGGTTCGCAGGCAGTTGCCCTCCCTCAGCGAACCCGCTCCCCAGGTCACCGTGCCGTTTCTCTTCACGTAGGGCTCGTCTACGGTCGCGTCCTCGGTCGTAACCGCGCAGATCTGCGCGACGTGCAGACTGCCCCGCGTCGATTCGGCCGCGTTCGCCGGACCGGCGACCGCTCCTGCCAGGCCCAGGGCCGCCAGCAGCATCAACGGCCGCCTCTTGGTGGTCAGTGAATGCATTTTCACTTTGCTTGCCTCTCTCTTCTGATGTGTTCGGGCATCGACATCTTTGACTCGCGTCCTACCTCCAGTCCGCATGTTCGTGCCATAAACAGGTACCGCAACTTGCACCCTTAGGCTCAATCCGCCGCTTGATGGATGGTTTTGGGTGAGGTGCATGTGCTGTGGACGCCATGCGGTAGCCGCAGCTCCTATTTCACCTTCTCCTTTCGGTTACACGCCAAGCATTCTTTCGCCGGCGGCTCGTGGACTGCGGACTTCATCTGCCTGTGCAAAACGGTGGGGCCGACCGGTATATCGCCGGTATATCTCGCCTGGACATTCCGCGATCGTGAGCGCCGAGACCACCGAACGCGGCCAGCAGCGCAGTCATGAGCTGACCGAACAGCGGCTGGTGACCGGCCGCTACACCGCCGTGGGCGCTGGCAGCCTGGACATCCGGCTGGGCGGCATCTACGCGCCGGAACGCCTCGCCGCCGACTCAGTCCGCGACCGCCCCCGGGATGGACGTGCTGGCGCCAGCACCTCCGGACGGCTGTGGCCGGGGCCATCGGCCGGACAGCGCCGGGGCTGCGGGCGGATCTGCACGCGGCGGTAACCGTGCTGGGCCGCCGCAACGCCGAACACGCCACCCGCCATCCGCCACCCTGACGGCAGGCCGAGGCCTGATGTCGGGCCGCCTCATCCGGATGGGACCCGCATCAAGGTCGTGCTCGCGCCCGTCCGCCGCGGTTCCGAGCTGGAGTCGTTAATCCCCAGCTATCGACTGCAACCGGTACGGCGAACGAGACTCGGCGACCGTTGAGATTGTTCGAGCTCCCTCAAAGGGTGCGCTGCCATAGCTTGAGAGCGAACTCCCAGGCGAGCCGATCGATGTAAGGGGCGGGGCGAGCTTGCCGTCGCCGATGCCCTCGTTCACCCGTCCGGGATCGCTCAGCAGCCCGCGCGCCGGCGTCTTGGAGTCGCCCGGCGGGCGCGTTCGTCGAGTTGTGCGGGTTCTGAAAATTCAGTCCGCCTTTGATTGGCATTGAAAAACGCACCGCCACCCCGGTTGGGGTTTCAACGGGCGTCCGGCCGCGGCGATGGCCATTGTCACCACCTCCAACAGAGGTCATCGTGACGGCACGAGCCTCCTGACGTTCCCGCCGAAGCTCCCGCCAATCCGAACGGTAGGTGTGTCCACATGGTGACCCCCCGCAAATTCGCTCGCTCGACCGTGCTGGGCTTGGGTCTGCTCGCCCTGGCCCTGCCTGGCCTCCCGGCGGGTGCGGTCTCCCAGCCGGCCGGCCCGGCGCTCGTGGCGGCGGCTCCGGCCGCGGTGCAGCCGCCCGATATCCCGCAGGACAATTCGATGGCGCACGCACGCCAGTTCCAGAGCATCGCGACCGCGAACGGCGGCAACCGTGCACACGGACGTCCCGGCTACCGGGCCTCCGCGGATTACGTAAAGGCCAAGCTCGACGCGGCAGGCTTCACGACCACGCTCCAATCGTTCAGCTACAACGGCGCCACCGGCTGGAACGTCATCGCCGAATGGCCGCACGGCGACGCCAACCAGGTCGTCTTCCTCGGCGCGCACCTCGACGGCGTGACCGCGGGGGCCGGCATCAACGACAACGCCTCCGGATCGAGCTCGATACTCGAAGCCGCGCTGGCGGTGTCGCGGGCCGACGCCAGGCCGGCCAAGCGGCTGCGGTTCGGCTGGTGGGGCGCTGAGGAACTGGGGCTGATCGGTTCCGCGTACTACACGCGCACTCTGGCCGCGACGGAACGCAGCAAGATCCGGTCGTATCTGAACTTCGACATGGTCGGGGCCAAGGGCACCCGCACGTGGGGCGTCTACACCGACAACACCACCCTCGGTAACACGTTCAGGGCCTACTTCAGCAGCAAGGGCATCGCCACCCGCGGCGTCAGCATCGGCGGCCGGTCCGACCACGCCTCGTTCAGCCGCTACGGCATCGCGGTAAGCGGCATCGCCAGCGGCAACGACCCCTGCTACCACTCGCGCTGCGACACGATCACCAACATCGAGCCCTACGTGATGGGCCACAGCACCAACGCCGCCGCCTATGCCGCCTGGACGCTGGCGGGCGTCCCGAACCTCGTGGGAGCCTTTTCGTAGAGACCGTAAGGCGACCGAACGCAGGTGGGCCGCGGACAATCCCGCGGCCCACCAAGGGCGCCAGCCCCAGCATGCGTCGACTCAACGCAGCCGTTGGCTCAACTGGCCGACGGCGGTTTGCCGGCTCCTGTTCATGGCGAGGTCCCAGCGGTTTGTGCCCTGGTGGGGCTCACCTGGAATCCAGCAGATGGAGCGATGTGATCGCCTCCACGAACCGGCTACGCGTGCCACTCACGGCCGCCAGTCCTCGACCCGGCGCGGCGTGAAGGCGACTGATGCGATCCGCCGCAGCCAGGTATGACGCGGCGGATCCGTATTGATCAACGCGCTGGGATCCTCGCCCGCGTCCGTGCCCTTGACCAGCCACGGAGCGCCCGGGTAGCGCAGCTCACGCGAAAGACCGAGATCGGACAACAGCGGCCTGGTCATCCCATACGAAGTGGCCGGGGTCGTTGCAGGAGAGGCGAATGAACGCGTGGCCTCCCGATGATTTACTTGCCTGCACAGACAAATAATATACGATGGGCCTCCGGTTCGGTGGACGAAGGGGTTGGCATCTGATGGGTTCTCTCGAGGGACGCACGGTCATCGTCACGGGAGCGACAGGCAATATCGGCGCCTTGATAGCCCGCACGCTGCTCGAACGTGACGCGGCGGTGATCGCACCGTCGCGGTCGCGGGAACGGCTGGACGACCTGCGCGCCTACCTGGGAGACCAGGTAGGCCAGGACAAACTGAGTCAACTACGGACAGTCATCGGAGATGTCGGCGACGATTCCTCCGCCGCCGCCCTCGGTAGGCGGATCGGCGATCAAGTCGGCGGCGCCGCCAACGGGGCGAGAGGCGTCGACGCGATGGTCGCGTCCCTGGGCGATTTCGTTGCCGCGCCGAGCCTGCTGGGCGCGAGCACCGCCGAACTCCAGCGGGCCCTTGACGGCTACCTGCTCGCCCATCATCGGCTCGCGCGTACGTTCCTGCCCGCGATCGCCGAATCGGGAGGCACGTACCTGTTCCTACAGGGACCCTTGGCGTTCGACATCTATCCCGGGCTGGGGACAGATCTGATCTCGATCGCCACCGCAGCCCAGCACATGCTGTTCCGGGCTCTGGCCCGGGAAACGGAAGGCAACTCGGCGACCGTCGCCGAACTGGTCACCCACGCGATGATCCGTGATCGCACGGCACAGCCAGGCAGCCCGATCCCGGCCGACGCCGTCGGCCCCTTCGCCGTCGACCTGTTGTTCGGATCCCACGCGAACCTGCACGGCCAATCGATCCACCTCACATCAGCCGATCAGACCCCCCGGGCCAGCCCGAACCTGTGAGTACGTGCAGGTCTTCCACGGCGATGCTGTCTGTGCAGGCATTCACTATCACGAGGCCCGCTACTATGCCTCGCCATGGAACAGGACAAGCTGGCGCCGCTGCAAGACGAGGCCTGGAGCGGTTTCGTCCGCACGCACGCCCTGCTCTACCGCGAACTCGGGCGGCGGCTTGTCCGCAGTCATGGGATGCCGCTGTCGACCTACGAAGTCCTGCTCCGCCTCGCATGGGCCGACAAGACAGGCTTGCGCATGAGCGACCTGGCCCAGCAGGTCGACATGACCTCCGGAGGTCTGACCCGGCTGGCCGACCGGCTCGAACGCGACGGACTGATCACACGCACCCGCAGCGAGGAGGACCTGCGCGGCTACCACGCACGCATCACTCCCGCCGGCCGCCGGCAACTGCGAGCCGCCAATCGCCGGCACCTCAAGGACGTACGGGAACTGTTCCTCGACAACCTGACTTCCGACGACCTGCAAGCGCTTGCCGACATCTGGCGGCGGCTCAACGCCGCGAATGACCACCTCACTCATTGAGACCTAGGCGACCAGGCGGGTGGGGACCCGGGGCACCGTTCGGAGCACCGAGTAATTCATGGGATTTCTGAGCGCACATGGCCCGGGCCCTCGGCGTCCGTGAAGAATGCTCGTCGACGGGCAGGCGCTCGAAAGAACCGGATTCGCCTCGCCGGTCGCTCGGCAGCCGTCATGGGGTACCGGCGGCCGCAGGGCCAATGAGGTCCCCGTGGCGAGCAGCTCATCCGGTTTGTCGTGCGAGAGACGACCCTTTCCAGGTGGACGCTCCCTTCTCCCGAATATTCAACATCGCGCCCCTGTAAGTGCAAACGATCTTCGTGAGAAATCAAACTTCCAGGGATTTGTACCACGAGGATCGGGGCGTTGAGCTGCGGCTTTAGAGATTATTCGACTGTCATTCACAGACAGTCACTGAAGGCGACGCGGGTCGAAGCAGAATACGATCCAAATCAGACATAGGCCGCGCCATGCCGGATCATGTCGCGACCGACGCGGCTCTGCCGAAGCGAGGTCCCCGTGAAACGTCCCCGCCGTCTGACCCTGCTGACCGCCACCGTTACCTTGTCGCTGGTGCCCGGCGTCTCGGCCGCGGCATCGCCCACGTCCAGCGGCCCGGCCGCCAAGGTCGCCTCGGCGGCTGCCGCTGAACCGTTCTGCTACGGAGAACCCTCCAACCCGGCCGTCGACATCAGTGATCTCAAGACGCGCTTCCGGCAGTCGAACTGGATGCCGACCTTGCAGGAGATGTACCGGCGGCGCTGGCCCAGCGGAGAGAAGCTGGCCATCGCCCAGGTGAACGACAGGTACTGGACCCAGTTCGTCGACACCCGAAGCTTCGAGGCCTTCGCCGAGTCGATGATGGTGGCGATCCACGAGGAAACCCACATGTGGGACCTGGATCCGTCCAGGACCACCTGGAACGTGCACACCGCAGCCTGGATCAACGCCACGCAGCAGGCAAGGACCGTGCCGCTGCACGGCGGTTTCCCCCGCCGGGAGATCCTGCCACTGATCAGCGACAGGCTGAGCGACAGCATGGACGGCATCTACCTGCGGGACCGCCAGCAGGGCAGCTATCAGCTGCAGGGCGTGCTGGCGGAGCTGAACGCCGGGCTGATGGGGCTGCCCGCGGCCACCGTGGTGCAGGAGTACATCAAGGGAGTCGGGGCCAGCAACTCTCGGGACATCGCGGCCACCAACCTTCGCTACCTACTGCTCTACCTGCGCGTAGCCAAGGACCGGTACCCCGCCTACTGGACCAAGATCAAAAACGAGCCCAAGCTGCGCGAGCTCGTCTTGATTCAGTTCCTGCGCACGGCCTACTGGCTCGACAAGTCCGCGCCCTACACCGGCAAACTCGGCAGCCCTGACGCCGACCGGATCACCGCGACGAACTACGCCCCGGCGAACCTCGCCATCATCGAGGAGTTCACCGGCGCCACCGTACGCCGCGACACCGACAGGCACTGCACCACCTGATATCCACAGGCGTGCACCCGCCTGGAACGGAGCGCTTGGACGTCTTCCGCTGACAGGCGCGGCACGATAAAGCAGAGGCGCCATGGCCAGGGGCCTGCAGGACACGTGCTGGGCCAGGAACGGCCCGATCAGCGCGCACCGCAGGCCCCCGGGCCATGGCTGCGTCGATGTCGGCGATCGTGACGCCTCGGGCAACGATCGAGGCGGTCCGTTGTGCCGCGACGACCGTGAGCGCGTCGGTGGTCGCCCTCAGCCACAGAGCGGCGCGAAGACGAGGCGGTGCGGCCACGTCGTCTGAATGCCGTGTCGTGAGGCGGTGGCACCCATTGGAGTCACGGAGACCCGATCGGTGTTCCCGCTCGTCGCACATGCAGGTCCTGGGCGGTCTCGGGCAGACGGAATTCCGGGCCACAGCGCGGCCATAGGACGAGTATTGCGAGGCGCTTGCGCAGGTCGCGGAGGGGGCCCTGCGCTCGTCCAGGCGGATGAGGGTCGGCACGGAGCGGTGGAAGGCACCGCGGGTCACTGGCCCGGTCGGGGGTGCGCGGCGCGAGAGGCTGGCTGGCTGCGTTCAGGCGACCGGGGGCGATCTTCGGCCGAGATCTGGTTTCGCCGACCGGGCTGACTGGTCTGCGCTGCTCCAGCAGGCTGCACTGCGCGCCACAGGGTTACTGGCGGTCTTGGAGGTTTGTCGTCAGAGGTAGAGGCCGGTGCCGTGTTCGGGGCGTTCGTTGGCGATGGCGTGGAGGTCGCGTTCGCGCATGACCAGGTAGTTCTCGCCCTGGATCTCGACCTCGTACTGGTCGCCCGGGTGGAACAGGACGCGGTCGCCGACCTTGACGGTGCGCGCGTGATGCCCGACGCCGCAGACCTCGCCCCACACGAGGCGGTTGGACTGCTCCACGGTGGCGGGGATGACGATGCCGCCGGAACTGCGGCGTTCGCCCGCCTCCTTCTCGACCTTGATCATCACGCGGTCGTGGAGCATCTGGACTTCGAACTTCGGCTCGGACACGCTGGGAGTTTATCCGGCTTCCGGGGACAGGGCCGCCCACGAGTCCGCGATCATCTCGGACAGGCCGGACCGTTCCGGGCGCCAGCCCAGGTCCCGCCGGACCGCGGTGCAGTCGGCCACCAGGAGCGGCGGCTCGGGCTGCGGCGGGTCGTGCCGGGTGGGAACGGGGCGGCCGGTGACCTCTTCGACGGTCCTGATGACCTCTCGCACGGAGGTGCCGGTGCCGCTGCCCACGTTGTAGACGCGATCGGTGCCGGGGCGGGCGGCTTCGAGGGCGCGGGCGTAGGCGCTCGCCAGATCGTCCACGTGCAGGTATTCGCGGACCGCGGCGCCGTCGCCGTTGATCGTCAGGTGCGGGGCGCGCCCGGCCGCGACCGCCAGGGCCTTCGGGATGAGGCGGGTCTCGTCGGGGTCGGGGCGGCCGTCGACGGAACCGGCGACGTTGAACGTGCGGAGCACGATCGCGCCGATGGCCCCGGTACGGGCATGGAAGCGGATCACCTGTTCGGCGGCGAGTTTGGAGGCGCCGTACGGGCTGGTGGGGGAGGGGGTCTCGGTCTCGGGAACGGGCTGGCGCTCCGGCGTGCCGTACACGGCGGCGGTCGAGCCGTAGACCACGGCCGGCGCCGGGGCCGGGGAGCCGTCGGGACGCACCGTGGGAAGGGCCCCGAGGAGGTTGATCGTGCCCTGGACGTTGGCGGTGAAGAAGCCCAGGGGATCGGTGAACGACTCGCGGACCCGGGTGCGGGCGGCGAGGTGGCAGACGCCGTCGTAGGTCTCGTGCAGCGTGGAGTCGAGGCCGAACGGATCGAGCAGGTCGGCGATGACGGGCCGGACTCCCCGTGGCAGGGGCCGGTCGGCGCGCCGCACCAGGCCGGTCACCTCGTGCCCGTCGGCGATCAGCCGCCGCCCGACGGCATAGCCGACGTAACCGGACGCCCCCGTGACCAAGATCCGCATTGACTTCCCCTCCCCGTCGGCCCCCAGCATCCTCGGGTCAGGGGAGATCGGCAACGCGGGCGAAAACACCCGGGTAACCGGCCTTGCCGCAGCCGTACCCCCAGGAGACGACACCGGCCAGGCGGCCGCGGACCAGCAGCGGCCCGCCGCTGTCGAACCGGCAGGTGTCGGCCTTCACCGACCCGGCGCACAGCATGTCGGCCGGGTCGTAGGAGCCCGCGTACGCCCTGCGGCAGGCCGCGTCGCCGGGCAGCGGCATGGGTACGGCGCGGAGCCTGGTGTTGAGCAGGTCGTTCACCGACCGCATGCCCCAGCCGAGCGCCAGCCCGCTGCGTTCGGCGCCCGGCGCGCCGAGGGCCACCGCGGGGCGGGCCACCGGGCGGGCGAGGGTCAGCACGGCGAGATCGTGATGGAGAACGGTCTCGTCCCTGAACCTGGACTCGCGGAACTTCGGATGGATCCGCACGGCGCGTACCCCCACGGTCTCCCCGTCGCGGCCGACGAGGTCCGAGCGGCCGAACGTGACGGTCAGCAGCCCCGGGACGGAGCGGAACATCGACACGCAGTGCGCCGCCGTCAGGAGCCGGTCCGGTTTGATCAGGGAGCCGCCGCAGAACTGCCCGGAGGGCCGGGCGAAGAACAGCGGCGAGCCGACGGCGGCCAGCCAGGGGTGCGCCGAGGCCCGTACCGGTGTTCCGCCGACGATCGCCGACGCGGGGGAGGCGAGTGCGGTCACGGCTGCCGCCGCGGTGAGGGAGGCGAGCACACGGCGGAGGGCGGGAAGGCGCATATCGGGACTGTAGGGGAACGTTCAGGTGATCGCGCGCAGGTCGGCCCGATCGCCGCGCCGGGCCTGTTCGGCGGCGACCTTGACGTCGGTCGTGCCGGGCCGCTCGTACCGCGGGAACGTGACCAGCGCCACCAGCGCGAGCGTGAAGCCGCCGGCGCGCAGGCCGAACGGCAGCGTCTCCTCCGGCCAGGCCTCACCGAACAGGACCGTGCTGCTCATGATCAGATACGTCCGGCCGATGACGGTGAGCACGGTCGCGACGATCGCCAGCCGGCACCGCTGCAGCGCGACCTGAAGGCCGCCCAGGGCGATCGCGGCCATGCCGACGGTCAGGAGGGGGTACGGCGATTCGAGCACCGCCCGGACGCTGCCGGTGTCCTCGTACACGATCGAGATGCCGCGGATGCCCGCCTCGGCCAGCCCGGCGCACGCTCCCGCCCCGATGCCGTACGCGACGCCGGCGAGCTTGCGGGCGTGGCGGCCGCTCCCGCGGCGGTCGCCGAGCAGCCAGACCAGCGCCGAGACGATGACGGCGGGCGCCATCACCGCCAGCATCCGCCACGGCGCGGCGAGCGTGCCGAGCAGGGTGTCGTCGGCGGTGAGCTCGCGTTCGGACCCGGCCGACAGCCCGATCAGGACGGTCGCGAGCACGAACAGCGCGACGCTCGTCCACTCGCGCGGGCTCAGCCGCTCGTCCAGGAACAGGACCGAGTAGATCACCAGGAGGACCAGGCTGAGCGCGAAGATCGGTTGTGCGACGGCCAGCGGAAGCGCGGCGAACGCCACCACCTCGTACGCCAGGCCGAGGAAGAGGATCAGGCCGCCGGTCAGCCAGATCGGGCTGGTCAGCATGTGCCAGGCGACGTGGAACGGGCGGCTTCCCCTCAGCGGAGGCATCCGGCGCGCGGCCATCCGGAAGAACAGGAAGGCGATGTAGTAGGCGGTGGTCGCGAGGAGAGCGAGGGCGGCGTAACCCAGATCGTGACGACCCATCGGGGAGACCTCTCAGCGGACGACGATCAGCCAGCCTGCCGTGCTGAACGCCGCGTGACAAGACCGTGACGCCCCTTCACCGCCCATCCCCGCCGCCCGTCCCCGGGGCGGTCGAGTCCTCCCCACGGTCGGGCCCTTCCTGCGCTCGCGTCCTCGCCCGCGTCCTCCTCGCGGTCGGCTCTCCTCGCGTCCTCCTCGCGGTCGCGTTCGTCAGTCGTACTTGCGTCCCGTCCGCGACGACAGCTTGCCGGCGAGTTCGCGCGGGACGAGCCTGCTGAGCCCGACGATCGCCTTGTACTGGGCGCCGGGCACGCTGACCTGGACGCCGCGGCGCAGGTCGCGCAGGGCCGCGTCGACGAGCTTGTCCTGGTCGAGCCACATGAAATCCGGGATGCCGGTGACGTCCATCTTGGCGCGTTCGTGGAACTCGGTGTGCACGAAACCGGGGCAGAGCGCCATCACGCGGACCCTGTCGTCCGCCTTGCCCGCGATATCCGCCGCCACTCCCTGGCTGAAGCTGACCACCCACGCCTTGGACGCGCCGTACGTGCCGCGCGTGGCGAACGCCGCCACCGACGACACGTTGATGATCCCTCCCCGGCCGCGGTCGAGCATGCCGGGCAGCCCGGCGTGGGTGAGCCGCAGCACCGCCTCGCAGTGCACCCGCAGCATCGTGAGCTCCTCGGCGAGCGGAACGTTCAGGAACGTTCCCTTGTTGCCGAAACCGGCGTTGTTCACCAGCAGGTCGACGCCGTCGCGGACCCGTTCCTCGGCGGTGCCGAGCCCTTCCTCCGTGGCGAGATCGGCGACGACCACCTCGGTCCGGACCGCGTACCTGTCGTGGAGGTCGCGCGCGGACTCCGCGAGCCGGTCGCCGTCGCGGGCGAGCAGCACCAGGTCGAATCCGTCGGCGGCGAGGCGGCGGGCGAAGGCGGCACCGATCCCCGCGGTCGCACCGGTGATGAGAGCAGTCGGCATGATCCGAGCTTAGGGTGCGGCCTGCGGCGTCGCCTATGCCCCCTCCTGAGGTGACGCGCGTCCTATGCCCCGTTCTGCGGTGTGGTGCGCGGCATGCCGGGTGTGGCATGCGGCTCGACGCGCCTGGCGCGGAACTGGCGGGGGTCGGGGCGTCGGGTGGCGCGCCGGTAGGCGAACGTGAACCCCGGCCAGTTGTTGACGACCTTGCCCTCCGCGTTCATGTACCAGCTGTCGCAGCCCGCCTCCCAGACGGTCGACCGCAGCCGCTCGTGCATCTCGCGCTCGAACGCGTCGAGGACGTCGGGCCGCACGTCGATCCAGTCCAGGTCTGCCGCGCGCAGCGCGCGCAGGCACCCCATTACATACCTGAACTGCGATTCGAGCATGTAGATGATGCTGTTGTGGCCGAGATTGGTGTACGGGCCGTAGAGGAGGAAGAGGTTGGGGAAGCCGCTGACCGTGATGCCGAGGTGCGCCTGCGCGCCGTGGCGCCAGGCGTCGTTCAGCTCCCGGCCCGCCAGCCCGCTGATCTTCATCGGGGCCAGGAAGTCGGTGGTGAGGAAGCCGGTGGCGTAGACGATGACGTCGGCCTCGTGCTCCGTGCCGTTCTCCGTGGTCACTCCCGTGGGCGTGACGCGCGCGATGGGATCGGTGATGAGATCGACGTTCGGCCTGGTCAGCGTCGGATAGTAGTCGTTGGAGATGAGGACGCGCTTGCAGCCCATCGGATAGCCGGGCACGAGCGCGCCGCGCAGCGCGGGATCGGGGACCTGGGTGTCCAGGCCCCTGCGGAACTTCTTCGCCATGACCCCCATGAGCCGCGGGTACTTGATGAAGGCGAGCGCGCGCGACTCGTACAGGGCGTAGATCCTGGCGCGGCTCAGCTCGTACGCGCCGGGCACGGCGGTGAGCAGCGCCTTCTCCCAGCGGCGGTACGGGCGGTCCGGCTTCTGGATGACGTACGGCGCGGATCGCTGGAACAACGCCAGCCGCCCGGCCTCGGCGGCGATCTCGGGCACGATCTGGACGGCGCTCGCGCCGGTGCCGATGACGGCGACCTTCTTGCCCCGCAGGTCCACGCCGTGATCCCAGCGCGCCGAGTGGAAGCTCGGCCCGGTGAACGACTCGCGGCCCTCGATGGCCGGCAACGTCGGCCGGTTGAGCTGCCCGCACGCGGAGATGAGCACCCGGGCGGTCAGCTCCTCGCCGTCGCGGGTGGACACGCGCCAGACCGACGCCGTGTGCCCGTCGCCGGAGTCGAAGCGGGCCTCGGTCACCTCGGTGCCGAACCGGATGTGCGGCAGCACGCCGTACTTGCGGGCGCAGAGCCGGAGGTAGTCGAGGATCTCGCGCTGCGGCGGGAAACGCCGCGTCCAGTCCGTCTTGCGCTCGAAGGAGAACGAGTAAAGGTGCGAGGGCACGTCACAGGCGGCGCCGGGATAGGTGTTGTCACGCCAGGTGCCGCCGAGTTCGTCCGCCTTCTCCAGGATGACGAAGTCGTGGATGCCCGCCCGCTTGAGCCGGATCGCCATCCCGATGCCGCCGAACCCACTGCCAATGATCAAGACGCTGTGGCTCATGGCTGTCCCGAATCTCGTTCTGTATGTGTCCGCCGAGCGTAGTGACCGGTGGGTCATCTGGCCACCCGGCCCGGCCGCCGGGGCGGCCCGCGCGCCGGGCTCGTGCGCGCTGGGCTCGCGGGAGCCGGTCAGAGGAGGCCCAGTTCGTGGGCGCGGCGGCCTGCCTGGAAGCGGGAGCCGGCGTCCAGGAGGATGAGGATCTCCGCGACCCGGCGGCGGTAGGTGCGCAGCGAGAGGCCGAGCCGCCGGGAGGCGGTCTCGTCCTTGAGGCCGTCGCCGAGGAGCCGCAGGATCTCCCGGCTCTCGTCGTTCAGCACCGGCGGGCGCGACCGCCGGAACTCCGCGAGGTCGGCGGCCGACTCCCAGGTCGCCCAGAAGAGCGAGGCGACCCCCTGGATCACGGCGGGGGAGCGGACCACGGTGTACTCGCGGACGCCCTGCGCCGCGGGACCCGCCAGCACGGCGATCCGGTCGTCGATGATGATCGTCTCGTGGGGCAGCGGGGTGGCGCAGATCCGGACGCGGGCGCCGCGGCGCGCGATCTCGATCAGGTGCCGTTCGGACTCCTCGTCGGCGAGCGCCCGCGGATTGTAGAGCTTGAAGACCGGCAGCCCGGGGGCCGACCGGCGGCGCTCGGCGACGATCTGCTCGCGTACGCCGGGCATCGCCCAGGTCCGCAGGTCGGCCGCGGCGCACACGAACCGTTCCCGGGCGCCCGCGAAGAGGTGGCCCGCCCGCCGGACGAGTTCGTCCTCGCCGCGCAGGGTGACGTTGGTGTCCAGGTCAAGGCTCATCAAGGCAAGTCTGCGCGGCACGGCGCGACGGGGTCAACGTGGCAGCTTGCTGCCACGGGCTCGTGCCGAGCGCGCGGAGGCCGGAGGCTTCGGGTCATGAACACGAACCGATTCACGACGTTGGGCGGCGACCTGCGGATCGCGCGGATGGGCTTCGGGGCGATGAGGCTGCCCGCCAGCGAACGCGGCGGTCCCCCCAACGACCGCGACACCGGGCTGGCGGTGCTGCGCCGCGCGGTCGAGCTCGGCGTGAACCACCTCGACACGGCCGCCTTCTACTTCTCCGGTGAGCTGACGGCGAACGGGCTGATCAGCGCGGCGCTCCGGCCGTACCGGGACGACCTGGTGATCGCCACCAAGGTCGGGCCGCGACGCGGGCCGCACGACCCCATGCCCACGGGACGGCTGGAGCCCGGTGAGCTGCGCGCCGAGGTGGAGCGCAACCTCCGCGAGCTCGGGCTCGACCGGCTCGACCTGGTCTACCTGCGCGTCGGCGGGCTCGGACCGGCGCCGGACGAGCCGGTCGGCGCGCGGTTCGACGTACTGGCCGGGCTTCGGGAGGAAGGCCTGATCAGGCATCTCGGGGTGAGCAACGTGACCGCCGGGCAGCTCGCGGAGGCCCGGGCGATCGCCCCGGTCGTGGCCGTGCAGAACCGCTTCGACGTGACGATGCCGCACGACACGGAGCTGCTGGAGATCTGCGAGCGCGACGGCATCGTGTACGCGCCGTACTTCCCGCTCGGCGGTTTCGGGCTCCCGGACGACGAACGCGTCGCGCGCATCGCCGGACGGCACGGCGCGACCGTCGCGCAGGTGCTGCTGGCGGGGCTTCTCGCCCTGTCACCCGTGATGCTGGCGATCCCGGGCACCTCCTCCCCGGCTCACCTGGAGGAGAACGTGGCGTCCGCGGATCTCGTGCTGACCGCCGAGGACCTCGCCGAGCTCAGGGCGCCGCGGCGGGAAGACGCTCGCCAGACCCCTTAACCTGGCCGTACGCCACGGTCACGAACGGTGTGCGGATCGATGGATCGGCCAGTCAGGGGAGACGATGTCGGCGACGCGGTTGCTGGTGCTCGGTGCGGTGCGCGGCTTCGGCCGGGCGCACGGGTACGAGATCCGCCGCGCGCTGCTGTCGTGGGGCTCGGACGAGTGGGCCAACGTCAACCCGGGCTCGATCTACCACGCGCTCAAGCAGCTCACCAAGGAGGAGCTGCTGCGCGCGTACGAGGTCCCGGAGAACGACGCCGGCCCGCCGCGGACCGACTACGAGATCACCGAACGCGGCGGCGAGGAGTTCCTGCGGCTCCTGCGGGAGGCCGTCGTCAACGTGGACCAGCGGCGGCCCGAGCTGTGGTCGGCCGCGCTCGGCTTCCTCACCGAGCTGCCGCGGGCGGAGGCGATCGAGCTGCTCGAACGGCGGCTGGAGGGGCTGGCGGCATGGCGCGCGGAGGTCACGCCGCACATCACGCGGGACCCCGACCACCTGAACGAGCTGCTCGGCTGGTGGGTGCATTCCGCCGACTCGGGCGCCGAATGGACGCGCGGGCTCATCGGGCGCCTCAAGGACGGCGCGTACGTGATGGCCGGCGAGCCCTCCCGCGCCTAGGCCGTAGGCCGGGGCCGTCAGGGTCAGGCTAGGCAGACGAGGGCGCGGCAGAGGTCCTGGTCGAGCGGGTAGTCCGCTGGCAGGCGGCGCGTGGTGGCTTCGACGAAGTCGGCCGCCGACAGCTCCGCGGACTTGTCGTCCAGGGTGACCCGGTAGCCGCCGGGGATCTGGCTGATCTGGAGGAGGGAGCCCTGCTCGTCGAGCACGAAGACGCCGAGGCGCGCCCGCCAGGCCGTGCGCGCGGGCTCCTCTTCCGGAGCGACCGGCACCCCCACGTCGTCGGCGTGCGTCGCGTACTCCGAGGCGTAGTGGAAGGCCTGCAGCCCGACCGGGTACGCCCCGGCCATCGTCGCCAGTGTCGCGTCGGCGCCGAGTTCGCGCATGCGCCACCGGGTCTCGGTGTTGGCGTCCCGCCACTCGCGCAGCACCGCGTCGACCGGCAGCTCGCGGCGTTCGTCCACGGTCCAGTCGTTGAACGCGCCGAGATCCTTGACGCCCTTCTCGCTCAGGAGCGCGAACAACCCGTCCAGCTCGTCATCGAGGCAGGCGTGGTTGTAGAGCTCCTCACCGGCCAGATGGGCCAGAACGTCCCGTACCGTCCAGCCCTCGCAGCGCGACGGCCGGGCCCAGCCGCTCTCGTCGAGCCCGGTGAAGTACGCGTCGAGCCGGGCGTACTCGGTGTCGAGGACGTCGAAGGGATTCAGATCGCGAAGGTTCTCGGAGACCATGGGGCTTCCGTACCCCGAAGCACCCCGCGTATGACGGCGGCCTAGGTGTCGATGAAGGACCGTGGAACGATCACGCGGAGGGCGTTGCCCAGGAGCTTGACCGTGACGGGGGTCTGCCCGCGGATCTCGCCGTCCACGTCGACCGTCAGCGGCGGCTCGGTCGCGATGTGCACCTCGTCGGTGGTCAGGAACGCCTCCTCGTCGAGCGACCGCCACTGGCCGGTGACCATGTGCCGGGCGGTGGCGGAGGCCAGCCGGAGGCGCCGCTCGTCGCCGAGCCGGTAGACCACCAGCAGCCGGTCGTCCGGGCTGGCGTCGCGGGCGATGCGCTGGCCGCTGTGGTGCGCGCCGTTCGCCACGTTCAGCTGGTGGGTCTGGAACTCCTGCGTCTCGCCGCCGATGCGGACGGTGGCCTTGAACGCCTCGTGCCGGGGGAGGAGCCGCAACGCCGTCAGCCCGTACGCGGCGCGGCCGACCACCCGCTTGAGCCCGTGTGGAACGTTCCGCGCGACCTCGACCGACAACCCGAGGCTGACCATGTTGGCGAAGATGTGCCGCCCGTCCTGGGCGTCCGGCGCGCCGCCGTCCGCGCGGGCGGTGGCCTCCGGGTCGGTGCCGGTGAACCAGCCCACGTCGACGTCGGCGACCTTGCCCTCGCGCAGCACGTTCACCGCGCCCCGCAGGTCCTGCGGCAGCTCCAGGCTGCGGGAGAAGTTGTTGGTGGTGCCGAGCGGCAGCACGCCGAGGGCGATGTCGCGGTGGGTGAGATGGCTGACCGCCGCGGCGACCGTGCCGTCGCCGCCACCGACCACGACCAGGTCGGGTTCCAGCGCGAGCACCTCGGTGAAGATCTCGGTCAGCCGGGCGGGATCGGTCACCGGGTAGACGCGCTCGAACTCCACGCCCGCCTCGGCCAGCAACCGGCGCGCGGAGCCGAAGAGCCGGCGGCCGCGGCGCGACCTGGCGTTGACCACCAGAACGGCCCGCCCCTCCGTGCGGATCGCCGCTTCGAGCTCCTGCTTGCTGCGCATGTCGACGGTCTCGCTCCCCTCCATCCCCGGTCACCCTACCGGCCACCGAACGGCCGGCCCGGTGGGCATGCATTTTATAAACCGTTTACCGAGCATTGAAACGTCCGTGCGGTGGGGATGTTCATGAGAAAGCACACAAGGAATGGCCGGGGCGAAAGAATGTGGCGGTATGGCTGGCTAGGAGCGAGTTTTATTGCGGGGCTTTCGGCGTCCATTGCGCCCGGCGGCCCGGCACAGGCGTCGTCCCCCGCCGCCGACGACGGCGCGGCGGTCATCGGCGAACGTTCCCGCGGCTCCCGCGTTCTCGACCTGACGGTTCGTTCGCCGGTGCTCGCGGCGCCCGCGCACGTGCGGTTGCTGCTGCCTCCGGGCTGGTCACGGGACGCGGCGCGGACGTGGCCGGTGCTCTGGCTGCTGCCCGGCGCGGGCGGCGGACCGGCACTGCACACGAGCTGGACCGACAACACCGACGTCGACGAACTGACCGCCGGCTCGGACATCATCGTCGTCATGCCGGACGGCGGGCCCTGCGGCAATTACACCGACTGGTGGAATCACGGCAAAGGCGGTCCGCCCAAGTGGGAAACCTTCCATCTGACCGAGCTCCGGCAGATTCTCGAACGCGGATACCGCGCCGGAACGGCACGCGCCATCGCCGGTAACGGAATGGGCGGCATGGGCGCGCTGGCCTATGCCGCCCGGCATCGCGGGCTGTTTCGCGCGGCGGCCTCGTTCAGCGGATTCCTCAACACCCTCCACCGCGATCCGCACGGCCTCGACGTGGCCGACGTGGTGGAGCTCGGCGTCGCGATCGGCTCCCCCGCCGCCCACTGGCTCGACGTCTGGGGCAGCCCGGACGTCCAGCGCGTGGTGTGGCGGCAGCACAACCCGTACGACCTGGCGGATCGCCTGTCCGGAGTCCGGCTCTACGTCAGCTCGGGCGACGGGAGCCCGGGCGCGTACGATCCGCGGCCGGGCACCTGCCCGGACGTGCTCGAATCGCTCGCGCGCACGGTGACACTGGAGTTCACCGGGAAGCTCAGGAAACTGGGCATCCCCGTCTCGGCCCACTTCTACCGCGGCGGCCACCGCTGGCCGTACTGGCGGCGCGAACTCCACGCCGCCCTTCCCGTTCTCCTAGCTGAGATCACCTGAAAGCAAGCCAACCCACCAGCCGAACGGGCTTCTGGGGGATCGTCAGTGGTCGCACTGGGGGTCGGCGGCGTGGTCGTGGGGTTCGGCGGTCGCCGCGACGTGCCGGGGGCCGTGCGGGTCCTCGCAGTGGAACTCGTCGTCGAGGTGATCGACTTCGAGGGTGGTGTGCGTGATGCCGTACGAGGAGCGCAGCAGTTCCTGAAGGTCGCGCCTTACGGCATGGCAGTCGCCCTTGGGCTCGACGAGGACGTGCGCCGACAGCGCCGGGTAGCCGGAGCTGACCTCCCAGACGTGCAGGTCGTGCACCTCCTCCACGCAGGGGCGCTCGGCCAGGCGCGCGCCGAGCTCGGTGGGGTCGATCCCGGCGGGGGCGGCCTCCATGAGCACCCGGCCGGCGTCGCGCAGCAGCCCGTACCCGGCCTTGAGCATGAGCGCCGCCACGAACAGCGAGGCGATCACGTCCGCCCGGTTGAAGCCGGTCACCCAGATCACCAGGCCCGCGATGGTGGTGGCGATGAAGGCGTAGAGGTCGTTCAGGATGTGCTGGAACGCGCCCTCGACGTTCAGGCTGCTCCGGTTGGCCTTGCTGATCAGCCAGGTCGCCGCCACGTTCACCGCGACGCCGGAGAGCGAGGTCCAGAAGACGAGCTGGCCGTTGACCTCCGGCGGGGAGAGCAGCCGCT
Organism: Actinomadura fulvescens; assembly: GCF_039533225.1. Classification (NCBI taxonomy): domain Bacteria; kingdom Bacillati; phylum Actinomycetota; class Actinomycetes; order Streptosporangiales; family Thermomonosporaceae; genus Actinomadura; species Actinomadura fulvescens. The sequence continues at coordinate 958,542 of NZ_BAAATD010000002.1, forward strand.
CGACGCTCTCGTACACGAAGTAGGCGGCGAGCAGGAGCAGCGTCAGCCCGTTCAGCTGGGCGGAAAGGATCTCCGCGCGGCGCAGGCCGTAGGTGTAGCCGCCCTTGGGCGGCCGTGCCGCGATCCGCATCGCGATCAGCGCGAAGATGATCGCGAACGCGTCGGTCATCATGTGCGCCGCGTCAGAGATCAGCGCCAGCGAGGAGGCGATCACGCCGATGGTCGCCTCGACGCTCATGTAGCCGAGGATCAGCGCGAGCGCGGCGGACAGATAGCGCCGGTCGGCGTTCGCGGACACGCCGTGGCCGTGGCCTTGCCCCTGCCCGTGGCCGTGACCATGGCCGCCGGGCCGCTCGCCCGGGGTGCCGTCCAGGTCAGCGCTCATCTACCTTCCTCCGGGTGTCCGACGTGGGCGAGTGCCAGCTCCAGCAACATCCTGACGTGCGCGTCGTCCAGCCGGTAGAACGCCATCCGGCCGGACCTGCGAACCCGTACGACCCGGTCGGCGCGCAGCAGGCGCAGCGCGTGCGACACGGCCGACTCGGTGTGCCCGCAGGCGGCGGCGATGTCGCACACGCACATCTCGCCCCCTTCGAGCAGCGCCATGAGGATGCGGAGCCGCCCCGGGTCGGAGAGTAGCCCGAAAATGCGGGCCGTCTCGGCGACCGCCTCACCGTCCGGCATGGCGGCGGTGACCATCGCGACCTTTTCGGGATCGACCACGCGGACGATACAGGCGTCCGGCACGACATCTGAAGAACTGCTCATATGGGCAAAGGTACCTCACATGTGGATCACGAGGAAACCGGGGGCGCGGACTGCTCCGGAGCGGCGGAGATCTCGCCGGTCGGCTCCGGCCCGGACTGCTGGGCGCCGGGCGTGCCCGGGACCTCCGGCTCGGGCGTCGGCTCCCCGGTCGGCTCGTCCGTCGGGCCGCCGGTGCCGTCCGTCGGCACGCCCGGGCTCGAACTGTCGGCGGGCATGCCCGAATCGGAGGGCGTGGGCAGGTCCGTACCCGGCACACCGCCGCTCGGATCGGTGGTCTCGGTGGCCGGAAGCGTCGCGGGCGGGCCGTCCAGGGTCCCCAGCGTGGCCCGCGGCCGGTCGAACCCGATCTTGGCCTCCGGATCGACGAGCACGAACACCGGCACCGCGCCCCGGGACGCCTCGCGCGGCTTGATCTTAGTGACCTTCCCCTTGGTGAACCGCGGCCACGACTGCCCGGTGTATTTCGCGTCCCCCGTGGAGATCTTTTTCTCGGGCTCGGTCAGTGGATTGCCGCAATTGCACTTGACGACCGGAAAACCGTACTCGTTGACCAGCACGCCCATTCCGGCCTGGAGAACGGCCGGTGCCGCGGTCGCCTTCCCGTTCCGGAAACCGTGATTCGTCACCAGCGTGTCCGTGCGCAGCAGCACGGGCGTCAGCCGTCCGACGAACCCCGCGATCTCGGCGGGCTTGATCCCGTGCACGGCGGCCCACGCCTGCGCCTTGGCCGGATCGGAACGCAGGAACTCCACGAGCTTGGCCGGATCGCAGCTGGCCGCGCGGCGCGTACCCCCGTACAGGCCGGGGGAGTCGCCGTCCGTCGTCCCGCCCGCCTGCGCCCGTGCCGTCAGCCGCACCTCGTCGGTGCCGGACATCGGGGAGTACGGATCGGGACCCGGCGTGCCCACGGCCAGACGCGTGATCGTCGCCTCCGCCTCGCCGCAACCGGTCACCAATGTGCCGATCAAGACCCAGCCCGTGAACACAGCCAGGTAAAGCCGAGAATTGATCTTTGGCATCGGTCATCTCCCGTTCGCCGCCCGCCGTCCCTATACTCTTTGATGCCAGGGAAGCGCGTTTTGTGCGCAACCAATTGCAAATTCACGGCGAGGTGCGGATGGCTCCGCTCGACCCGGCCGATCCCGTCCGCCTGGGGCCCTACGCGGTCACCGGACGGCTCGGCACCGGCGGGCAGGGCGTCGTCTACCTCGGCCGCGGCGACGACGGGCGCCAGGTCGCCATCAAGCTCCTGCACGCCCAACTGCTCGGCGACCGCAACGCCCGCGCCCGCTTCGTCCGCGAGCTGGCCCTGCTCCAGCGCGTCGCGGGCTTCTGTACGGCGAAGATGCTCGACGCCGACGTGGCCGGAGACCGGCCGTACATCGTGAGCGAGTTCGTGCCCGGCCCGTCCCTCCGCGAGCTCGTCCAGACACACGGCCCGCGTACCGGCGCCGACCTCGACCGCCTCGCCATCAGCACCGTCACCGCCCTGACCGCGATCCACCGCGCCGGGATCGTGCACCGCGACTTCAAGCCGCAGAACGTCCTGGTGGGGCCCGACGGCCCCCGCGTCATCGACTTCGGCATCGCCCGCGCCCTCGACTCCGGCGCCACCGTGACCAGCCAGGTCGTCGGCACCCCGGTCTACATGGCGCCCGAACAGTTCTCCGCCGCGCCGATCGGCCCGTCCGCCGACCTCCACGCCTGGGCCGCCACCCTCCTCTTCGCCGCCACCGGCACCGACCCGTTCGCGGGCGGCCCGCTCCCCGCCGTGATGTACCGCATCCTCCACGAGACGCCCGACCTCAGCGCCCTCCCGCCCCAGATCGCCGAAGTCGCCGCCGCCTGCCTGGCCAAAGACCCCCAGTCCCGCCCCAGCGCCGAAGAAACCCTCCTCTGGCTCCTGGGCGACCGAGCCCAACCCGCCCCGACAGACCGATCAGACCACCCTCGCGCATACAACCCGCCGGGCGCGGCCAGCGCATACGGCCAGGCCAGCGAGTCGGCCCAGCCCGACGCCCACGACCCGCGCGGCGCCTATGACCAGCCCGGCGGACATGGCCGAGCCGATGCATACGGCGCGCCTGGCGCCCACGATGCACGTGGCAGTTACGCTCCGCCTAACCAGCCCGGCACCTCCGATCAACCCGGCCCACCCGACCCGCCCACCCCGCCCGGTGTGTATAGCCCGCCCGGCGCGCATGGCTCGGCTGGCGCGCCCGGTCAGCCCGGCGCGTCCGGCCCACCTGGCGTGTATGGGTGGCCTGACGCGTACGGCCCGCCCGGCGCGTCTGCTCCACCTGGTGTGGACGGCTCGCCCGGCGAGTTCGGCTCGCATGTCGCGGCAGACGCGTCTGCTCAGCCCGGCGCATCCGGCTCGCCCGGTGTGTATGGCGCGCCTGCCCAGCCCGGCGTGTCCGGTCAAGCTGGCGCGCATGGCTCGGTCGGCGCGCCCGGCCAGCCCGGCCCGCCTGGCGCGTCTGCTCCGCCTGGCGTGTATGGGTGGCCTGGCGCGCATGGCTCGGCCGGCGTGTCCGGTCAACCTGGCGCGCATGGCTCGGCCGGTGTGTCCGGCCCGCCCGGCGCGCCTGGTCCGGCTGGCGTGTATGACTCGGCTGGCGTGTACGGCCAGTCTGGGGCGATTGGTGCGTTCGGTCGGCCTGGCGCATCGTCCTTGGCTCGGGGTTATCGGGTTCTGCGGCGGTCGCCTGTGGTGGTGTTGGGGTTGGTGCTGGCCGCCTTGTTGGCGGTGCTTGACATCGTGGTGCTGGCGGCGTTGGTCGCGCGGCCGGGCTTGAGTTCGGGACCGCGCGGGGAGTTGCTGCCTGCGGCGTCCTCCTATGGGGTGCTGGCCATGGTCACGCTGGTGGCGGTGGTCATGGCCTGGCGGGGGAGCCGGGCGGCGGCCTGGACGGTGCTCGTCGTGCGGGTGTTGCGGGTCGTGGCGTGGGTCGGCTGGAGCTTCGTGGTGGCGGTCGATCCGGCGTTCGGGGTGTACGGCGCGGTGTCGCTGGTGGCGGCGGTGCTGCTGGCGATCGGTCTCTACTCCCGCTGACGTTCGGACCATTCCTTCAGGTCGCGGCGTTCGACGGCGGCGGCCATCAGGTCGGGGAACGCGTCGGGCGTGCAGGCGAACGCGGGGACGCCCAGGGCGGCCAGGGCGGTCGCGTTCTCGTGGTCGTAGGAGGGGGCGCCGTCGTCGGAGAGGGCGAGGAGCACGATGACCTGGACCCCGGCGGCGGTGAGGGCGGCGACGCGCTGGAGCATCTCGGCCCGGACGCCGCCCTCGTACAGGTCGCTGATCAGGACGAAGATGCTGTCGTTCGGGCGGGTGATCAGGCCCTGGCAGTACGCGATGGCGCGGTTGATGTCGGTGCCGCCGCCGAGCTGGGTGCCGAAGAGCAGCTCGACCGGGTCGTGCAGCTGGTCGGTGAGGTCCACGACGGCGGTGTCGAAGACGACCAGGGAGGTGCGGAGTGAACGCATCGAGGCGAGGACCGCGCCGAACACGCTCGCGTAGACCACGGACGCCGCCATCGAGCCGCTCTGGTCGATGCACAGGACGACGTCGCGCTTGACCGCCTGCTGGCGGCGGCCGTATCCGATCAGGCGTTCCGGTACGAGGGTGCGGTGGTCGGGCAGGTAGTGGCGCAGGTTGGCGCGGATCGTGCGTTCCCAGTCGACGTCGGCGGGGCGGCGGGGGCGCAGCACGCGGGCGGAGCGGTCGAGGGCGCCGCCGATCGCCGAACGGGTGCGCTGGGCGAGGCGCTTCTCCAGGTCCTGAACGACCTTGCGGACCACCGTGCGGGCGGACTCGCGGGCTCGGTCGGGCATGACCTGGTTGAGCGACAGGAGCGTGCCGACGAGGTGGACGTCGGGCTCGACGGCGTCGAGCATCTCGGGTTCGAGGAGGAGGCGGGTGAGGTTGAGCCGTTCGATCGCGTCCTTCTGCATGACTTGAACGACGGTGGACGGGAAGTAGGTGCGGATGTCGCCGAGCCAGCGCGCCACCGAGGGCGCGGAGTCGCCCAGGCCCGCGCTGCGGCGGCCCGACTTGCCGCGCGGCTCGTCGCGTCCGCCGGTGCCGTAGAGCTTTTCCAGGGCGGCGTCCATGCGAGCCTCGTCGCCCTCCAGCGCGACCCCGGTGCCGTCGGCGCCCTCACCGCCGAGCATGAGCCGCCAGCGCTTGAGCCGTTCCTCGGTGTTCATGATCGGGCCTCCCAGCCGAGGATCCGCAGTGCCGCCGCCACGGCGGGCGCGGCGCGTTCGAGATCGAGGTCGAGGTCGTCGCGGCGGCGCTCGGGCGCGGCGCCGAGGCGGCGCACCCGCTCGCCGATCGCGCGGCGTTCGGCGGTGGAGTACGCGCCGAACGTGCGGCGCAGCAGCGGCAGGACGTCGGTGAACGAGTCGCCGGAAAGCTCGGCGATCCAGCCGTCGACCAGGCGCAGCAGTTCCTCGTCGTGCACCAGGATCAGGCCGCCGCCCGACAGGAATCCCTCGATCCACGAGGCGGCCCGGTCTGGCGCGGTACCGATTGATACGGCCCGGGCCATGCGGTCGGGCACGTCGTGCAGCATCCCGGCGTCCTGGAGCAGCCGGGTGAGGCGGCCTTCGAGCAGGCCGTGCAGGTCGCGGCGGTCGACCAGGCCCCGCAGGGTACGGCGCCACCGTTCACTGTGCTCGACGGCGCCGAGGAGAGCGAGGCCGCCATGCACCGCGTCGACATGGCCGAGCAGTTCGCGGGCGGCGCCGTCGTCCAGGCCGGTGACGGCCGGGGGCAGCCCCACGCAGATGCGGACCACCAGGGTGTCGACGACCGACTGCAGCGGGCCCGTGCCCGTGCCGCGCACGTCGCCGTACCGCAGCGCGCGGACGAGGGACGGCAGCGCGGACATCAGATGCGCCACGTCGGTGTCGAGCGCGGCCCGGTCGGCCAGCGACCGCATCACCGTCGGCAGCGCGTCGCCCAGGTCGGCCAGCAGGCAGCGTTCGGCGACCGACGTGAGCTCGGCGAGGGTCTCGGCCTGCGCGGCCATCGCCTCGGCCCGCGCGGACGCCGCGCCGCGCACGGTGGTGCCCCACGCGCTCGCCTCGATCAGCTCCACGTCGAACTCCGGCCGCCACATCAGCGTCCAGGTCTCACGGAACGTGCCCTTGGACGACCTGCCGCCGCCCTCGGTGGGCACGCCCCAGTCCACGTCCAGCAGCCGCAGCCGGTGGAGCAGATGGCTGCGCTCCAGGTCGGTGGGCTTGCGCAGGTCGAGATCCTGCTCCTTGTCGAGGGCGGACGGCTTGAGGCGCAGCCGCCGCTGCTCGGCCTGCAGGTCGCGCTGCAGCGGCACCATGGGGGTGCGCTCGGGTACGGCTCCGAGCCGTTCGCCGACGACCATCGTGCGCTGGATCAGCTCGACCGGCAGGTCGGCGCCCTCGCAGAGCACGGCGCGGGTGGCCTCGGTGACCTCGTCGAGCCCCGCCAGCGGACGTCCGCGCAGCGCAGCGAGCGCTTCGGCGAGCCGTACCGCCTCGATGACGTGCGCGGACGAGACGTGCAGGTCTTCTTCGCGCAGCACCCGCGCGGCATCGGTCAGCCACCGCTCGATCGGACGGTCCGGCGCCGCGAACAGATGGTGGTACCAGCCGGGCGACCGGACGCCGGCCCCGTAGCCCGAACGGTTGGCCAGCCTGCCGTGCGTCCACGGCACCCAGGTCATCGCGACCTTGGTCTTGGGCAGTCCCCGCAGCGTCTGCTCGTCCTTGGACGCGGGGACCTTCGCCTGCAACGCCGGGACGTGCCACGCGCCGCACACCACCGCGACCCGTTCGTACCCGTCCTTGAGCGTGCGCCGCAACGTCCGGCGCATGTGGGCCTCGCGCTGCTCCTCCCGCCGCAGGTAACCGGGCGGCAGGCCGTCCGCGACCTCGGGCTCGGGCAGGGCCGCCAACTGCTCGCGCAGCTCGGCCATCGCCTCCGCGATCGCCGGGAACGGTGACGGCCCCTCGTCCCGATGCTCGACGACGTCGTCCCACCACCGCTCCGCGTCGTCGTAACCGGCCGCCTTGGCCAGCCATCCCAGCGGATCGAGCCGGATCCGCTGCTCGGCCGGCACCTCCGGCTCCGGCTCGGCCGGCATCCCCGGCTCCGCCGGCTCAGCTGACACCCTCGGCACCGTCGGCTCCGCCGACGCCTCCGGCTCGGCCGGCGTCCCCGGCGTCCCCGGCGTCCCCGGCGTCCCCGGTGTCCCCGGCTCGGCCTGCGCCCCAGGCTGCTCGCCCGCGACGTGGTCGTCCGGACCTCCCGCGGTGTCGGAGGCCGGGGGGGCGCCGGGCTCCGGCGGCCGGCCGGGGACGGCCGGAACGAGCTGGTGGGCGGCGGGCAGGTCGCAGAAGCGGACGGGGACACCGGTGCTGAGGGCGTGGCGGATCGCCTGCCACTCGGGGCTGAACTCGGCGAACGGCCAGAACGCAGCCTGGCGGTCGGAGCCCTCGGCGGCATCGCCCACCGGGGCCTTGCCCGGCGCGTACGCCAGCAGCGCCACCGGCGGGACCATGCCGGCGTCGCCCGCCAGCTCGACGAGGGGATCGGCCTCCGGCGGGCCCTCGATCAGGATCGCGTCGGGCTTGAAGTCCTCCAGCGCCCGCCGGACCGCCCGTGCCGAGCCGGGGCCGTGATGCCGGATGCCGTACACCTCGACCTGCGCGCCCATGGTCAGGAGACCTCCCGGCAGGCGCGGTAGAAGTCGAGCCATTCGGGGCGTTCGCGTACGACGGTCTCCAGGTATTCCTGCCAGACGACACGGTCGGAGACCGGGTCCTGCACGACGGCGCCCACGATGCCGCCCGCGACGTCGGCGGCGCGCAGCACGCCGTCGCCGAAGTGCGCCGCCAGCGCGAGCCCGCTGGTGATCACGGAGATGGCCTCGGCGGTGCTGAGCGTTCCCGACGGGGACTTGAGCTTGGTGCGGCCGTCGCCGGTCAGCCCGCCGCGCAGCTCGCGGAAGACGGTCACGACCCGCCGGATCTCCTCCAGCCCGGCCGGTGCCTCGGGAAGCTGGAGGGCGCTGCCGAGCTGGTCGACGCGGCGCGCGACGATGTCCACCTCGTCGTCCACCGAGTCGGGCAGCGGCAGCACCACCGTGTTGAACCGGCGGCGCAGCGCGCTGGACAGCTCGTTGACGCCCCGGTCGCGGTCGTTGGCGGTGGCGATGACCGTGAAGCCCTTGCGGGCCTGGACCTCGGTGCCCAGCTCCGGCACGGGAAGGGTCTTCTCGGAAAGGATCGTGATGAGCGTGTCCTGGACGTCGCTCGGCATGCGCGTGAGCTCTTCGATCCGGGCGACGGCGCCGGTGCGCATGGCCCGCATCAGCGGGCTCTCGACCAGGGCACGCTCGGAAGGGCCTTCGGCGAGAAGGCGCGCGTAGTTCCACCCGTACCGCACCGCCTCCTCGGCCGTGCCCGCCGTACCCTGCACCAGCAGCGTCGAGTCACCGCTGACGGCGGCCGCCAGGTGCTCCGACACCCAGGTCTTGGCCGTGCCCGGAACGCCGAGCAGCAGCAGCGCCCGGTCGGTGGCCAGCGTCGCCACGGCGACCTCCACCAGCCGCCGCGGGCCGATGTACTTCGGGCTGATCTCCGAGCCGTCCGGCAGCGTCCCGCCGAGGAGATAGGTGGTGACCGCCCACGGCGACAACCGCCAGCCGGGCGGGCGCGGCCGGTCGTCGTGCTCGGCCAGGCGGGCCAGCTCACCGGCGTACTCCTGCTCGGCGTGCGGCCTGAGCACGGTGGCGTCGATATCGGATGTCACGCAGAGAGCTCCTTCAGCATGTCGTGGCGGAAACGCAGTGTCTCGGTCAGTTCGTGCAGGGCGCGCGTGGCGACCGTGCCCGGGCCGGTGACGCGCACGCCGGCGCCGGACTCGGTGGCGAGGCGGTGCGCGAGCGCCTCCAGGCGGGGGGCGGCCTCGGGAACGAGGCGCTGGTCGGCGAGCCTGCACAGCTGGGTGAGGGTGTGCTCGTACCGCTGTGAGGAACGTTCGGCGGCGCTCGCCAGCGTCGCGACGACCGCGTCGGCCAGCTCCCCGGACCACGGTCCCGGAATGCGTTCGAGAACGCGCAGCAGGTCGGGATTGCCCTCCACCCAGCGGATCAGCCCGGCGGCCGCGGCGTCGCGTTCGGAGGCGGGCAGGATCGCGAGGAGGTCGGCGAGCGCCTCGGGCTCGTCCACCACGACGCCGCCCTTGAGCAGCGCGCGCGCCCATCCGGCGTCGCGCTGGCGCAGCGCGGCGCGCGCCCAGCCGATGTGCACGTCACGGGCGCCGCGCGCGTCGCGGTCGACCGCGTCGGCGACGGGCAGGCAGACGATCTCCATCGGCGGCAGGCCGAACAGCTCGGTCCAGGTGGTCAGCGGCGTGCGCGCGAGGATCTCGCGCAACCATGCGGCGCGGGCGCCGACCGGCCCGCCCGCCCTGCCGCCCGGCGCGAACGAGCCGGTGGGGTGGAACGGCACGCCGTCGCGCGCGAGGTCCTCGTCGTGCTCGTGCGGCGCCTCGACCACGACCCAGGTCTGCCTGCGCGCACGCACGGTGCGAACCTCGGGCCGTACGCACTGGCGGGCCCGGGCGGCCATCCGCCGCCCGTACGCCGAGCCGGGGAGCCGCGCGAGCAGATCCGAGGCGAGCTGGCGGACGTCTTTGCCGCGGTCTTCCAGAGCCTCTTCGAGGAACGCCTCGTCGTCCGCCGACAACCCGTGCTCGAACGTGGCGAGGAACGCGGCCCGGTCAGGGGCGGGCTCCTTGGCCCACGTCTCCCGCAACGCCTCACGTGCCGCCGCCGGGTCGGCGCCGCGCAGGCGGATCAGGTATGCGACCCGCTGGTTACGGGTGCCGGTCTCCCACACGTCCGGGCCGCCCCCGGGATCGTCACCGGCTCCGACGAGGTAGGCCCAGTCGGTGTTCTGCAGGGCGAGCCACACGCCGCGCCGTCCGGCGGCCCGGACGATCGCGGGCCGCAACATCCGGTCGCTGCGCCCCTTTTCGAGCAGCTCGGGCAGCAACCGCGCGGGAACGCGTAGCCCGTTGGCCGCGGCCGCCTCAAGCCACTCGGGCAGCACCCTGATCTGCTCGCCGCGCAGAATACGCGCCAGCCGCCCAGCCGCCGCCTCGGACGCCGCCGGAACATCCTCCGCAGGCGCACGCGCGATCAGCGCAAGCCCCTCCACACCCCCACCCGGCTGGCTGCCTGAGCCAACTTCGCGCGGCTGGGCGCCCGTGTCCGGCGTGCCTGGTTGGCCGTCCGTGCTGGCCGCGCCTGGTTGACCGCCTGCGCTAGGCCCGCCCGGCTGAGTGCCTGAGCCAACTTCGCCCGGTTGTGCGTCTGTGCTGGGCGTGTCCTGTTGGGTGTCCGTGCTGGGATCGGCTGGTTGGGGGGTTGCGGCTCGTCTGGCTGGTTGGATGCCTGCTCGGCGTTGGACGGTTAGCAGGGCGGCCTGGTCGAGCAGTCTTCCCGCTTGGTCCGCGTCGGGGAGCTGCTCATCGGGCGGGGCCGTGGGGAGGGGCGGCGGCGGGCGGCGCTGGGTGCCGAGGAGGGCGGCGGTGACGTGCTCGTTCCAGGCGTTCACAGGATCACGATCCCCTCGTCCTCGTGCCAGGCCGACAGCGGGCGCAGGCCGCGCGGGCCCCATTCTCCGGCGAACGTGAACGGGGCGCCGCCCGAGACGGCCAGCAGGCGCCACGGGTCGGTCGGCCGCAGCGGCAGTGAGTCGCCGTCGGCATCGACGACGTGCAGGGCCGTGGGGCCTGAGCGGGCCAGGCGCACGGAGCGCAGCACCGCGGGCCAGCGGGCGAGCCACGGATCGCGCGCGAGCGCCGCCGCGTGCTCGGCCAGGAACTCGCGAACGGACGTGCCGTGCGGAGCCGTGCCCGCCGTGGTGCCGAGCCGTTCGGCCACCAGCGCCCGCAGAGGTTGGGCGCCCGGATAGAACGCCAGCTCGGCCTCCACCTCGGTGCCGACCACCAGCGACACGTCCAGCGGGCGTCCGGGGACCCCGAACGACAACACCAGCGCGGGCCGTCCGCTCTCACGGCCGCGCAGCCATATTCGGCGCGTGGTCAGCCGGTCTTGCTCGGTGTCGTGCGTGCCCGTCACGTACCAGCGGTCGCGGACCCGCTCGCCCTCGGCCAGTACCTCGTCTTGCGCGAGCGTGAACCCGACCCGGGACCGGACGGTGTCACGCAGCTCCGGAGGCAGGCGGTCACGCTCCTGATATGCCCGGACGAGCAGCCGCATCAGGGCGTACTCCTCCAGGAGGCGATCGGGCCAGCCCGGCTGGCGCGGAACGGCGGCCAGCCCGCGGACCTGGCCGGCCAGCGCGCTCGCCTGCGCGTCGACCAGCCGCCTAGCCACGTCGTCCCACATCCGGTAGGGCGCCTTCTCGGCCTGCGCGAGCCCGTGCGTCACCTGGTCGCGCAGCCACTGGTCGAGCTCGGCGAGGCCGTCGTCGACCCGGCGCTCCCGTCGTTCGGCGGTCTTGGGGTCCTTGGCCTTGGTATCGGCGCGGCGCTCGGCGGCCTTGTCGGCCCGCTGCCGCCGTTCGTGGAGCCATTCGGCGGCCCAGCCGGGACGGGGCCCGGCCGGGACCGTTCCGTCGCTCCACAACAGCAGCAGCCCGACGGCGTGCTTGCACGGGAATTTGCGACTCGGGCAGGAGCACCGGAATGCGGGCTCGGTCAGATCGGCGCACGTGCGATAGACACTTTTACCGCTGCCCTGACACTCGCCCCAGACCGCCTCCCCGTCGCTGCCCGTACCGCTCCATTTGACCGGTTTGGCGACACCACCGGCGGCCTTGGCCGACGCCGCGTCCGGCGCCAGGCCGAGCACCTGCTCCCGACCCCATCGATCGCTCACATTGTCGAAACTATCGGCAGGGTCGGACATTCACCGGCCTTTTACCGGCCGCCGGTTTTCCGTCGCTCTTGACTCAGGTGCGGAAGGGGCCCGTGACGCAATAGGTGATCCCGCCGGAGGACGAGCCGGACGTGCCGCGCTGGGACGAGAAGTACAGGCGGTTTCCGGCCGGATTGAACGCCGGGCCGCAGATCTCCGAGGACGACTGGCCGTTGATCCGCAGGAAGACGGAGATCTTGTCGTCCGGCGTGATCATGCAGATCTCCATGTTGCCGCCGTCCTCGGCCACGTACAGGTCGCCGAAGCTCGATCCGGTGACGTTGTCGACGCCGGTCAGCGGCGCGGGGCCGGGATTGACGAGGCTGTCGTCGTAGGCGAGCTCGTACGTGCTGCCGGCGAGGTTGAACTGCCAGACCCGGTTGTCACCCTTGGTCGTGATCCACACCGTGTCGTTCGCGTAGTGGCATCCCTCGCCGCCGTTGAACCTCTTGGCGCCCGAGACCTGGTTGCGCGTGGCCGTAGGGGAGCCGTCCGGGTCGGGCACCGTTCCCCATGTGAACGAGCCGGACGTGCCGGTACCCGCCCTGAGCACCTGCAACGTCCCCGCCGACAGATCACCCCACGTGGTCGGCACGAACCGGTAGAAGCAGCCGTCGCTCGCGTCCTCGGTGAGGTAGATGGCCCGCCGTACGGGATCGGCCGCGGCCGCCTCGTGGTTGAAGCGTCCCATAGCGGGCCTGACCGCCGCCGTACCGCCGAACGGGTAGGTCTCCCATACGCGGCCGTCGCTGACCTCTTCGCAGGACAGCCAGGTGTTCCAGGGCGTCTTGCCCCCGGCGCAGTTGCGGTTGGTGCCCGACAGGATGCGCGACGCGCCCGTCACCGTTCCCGAGGAGTTGAACCGCAGCATCGAGGCGCCCCCGCCCGCACTCGCGCTGACCTCGGCGTTCGAGACGTAGATCCAGCCGGTGCCGTCCGCGAAGCACGCGCCGCCGTCGGGCGCGTCGTGCCAGGTGTAGGACGTGCCGGTGACCGTCTGCCGCGAACGGGCGACGATCTGGCTGGTGAAGCCCGCCGGTAGCTGGATGCCGCGGGTGTCGGCGGCCTGGAGCGGGCCGTAGGGGCTGGCCGCGTTCTGCGCGGGGGCGGCGAGCGCGGCGTTGTGCCACAGCGAGCCGGAGAAGGCGACGGCGCCGGTGCCGAGGACCGAGGCGCGGAGGAAGTTACGGCGTTCCATCGAGGTCTCCCGTCGGGGGGTGAGGAGGACGATCAGTTGCCGGGTCTGTGCGGAGGGTGATGCTGCGCCGAGAGTAGGAGAGGTCCTGAACGTTCGCCGGTGGCCCGGATGAACGGCGGATTGATGGGAGCTGTCCGCTTCTGGGTGCCCGGATCGTCCGTGGCCCACACCGCTTCCGTTCGCACGGAGTTTCCCCAATCGGCGTCGGAACGCGACCGGAACGTCGGCCGGCATGGACACGCTCTCGGCCGTGAAGGTCGCCATCGTGACCGAGTCGTTCCTGCCCCAGGTGAACGGGGTCACCAACTCGGTCTGCCGTGTTCTCGAACGCCTTGAGGCCCTGGGCCACGAGGCCCTCGTCGTCGCACCCGGGCGCAACCGCCGGAGCACAGGCCCCGCCGGTCCGGCGCCGGACTGCTACGCCGGTGCCCCGGTGAAGTACGTCCGCGGCGTCGCCCTGCCCTTCTATCCGTCGTTCGTTCTGGGGCTGCCTACGCGCGGGGTGACGTCGGCTCTCGCGGAGTTCGAGCCGGATGTCGTTCATCTGGCCTCGCCGCTGGTGCTGGGCGCGTCGGGCGCCGCCGCCGCGCGCAGGCTCGATGTGCCGTCCGTGGCTGTGTTCCAGACTGATATCGCTGGGTTCGCGCGGCGGTACGGGTTCCACGGCACGGGCCCGGTCATCTGGTGGTGGCTGCGCCGCCTGCACGGGCGTACCGGCCGTACGCTCGCCCCATCCACTCCCGTACTGGCCGAGCTCAAACAACGCGGTGTGCCCAGGCTGGCGCTATGGGGACGCGGGGTGGACAGGCGACGCTTCAACCCTGACCACCGATCGGCCGACCTGCGCGCGCGCCTGGCGCCACGGGGCGAGGTGCTCATCGGGTACGTCGGGAGGCTCGCGGCAGAGAAGCGCCCCCGCCTGCTCACCCGTCTGGTCGGCATCCCCGGAGCACGTCTCGTCGTTGTCGGTGACGGTCCCGAGGAGGAACGGCTGAGGCGCCAGCTGCCCGACGCCGTCTTCACGGGCTTCCGCACCGGCACGGAACTGTCGGAGCTCGTCGCGTCGCTCGACGTCTTCGTTCACACGGGCGCGGACGAGACGTTCTGCCAGGCGATCCAGGAGGCGCTGGCCTCCGGGGTCCCGGTGGTGGCACCCGCGGCGGGCGGCCCGCTCGACCTCATACGGCCGGGTTCCAACGGGCTGCTGTACGCGCCGGACGACGACGCCGAGATGCGCGCCGCGGTGAACACACTGGTAGCCGACCTCCCGCTGCGCCGCCGCATGTCCGCCCGCGCCGTGGAATCGGTCGAGGGCCGCGGCTGGGCGGCGGTCTGCGACGAGCTGATCGAGCACTACCGGGAGCTCACGGACGCGACGGCGAGGAGCCAGAGCGCCGCCGAACGCGAACTACCCGTCGAACGGCCAATCGACAGACCCGTCGAGCGGCCAATCGAGCGGCCCGTCGGACCGCACGCCGAGCTTTCAGTCGAACGGGCCGTTCAGCGGGCGGCCGAGCGAGCGCGAGAGGAGAGCGCCGCGTGAGCGGGCGTGACGGGCTCCGGTTCGTGGTGTCGGTGCACGATGTGGCCGCGAGCACCGCCGAGCCCGTGGCCCGGTGGCTCGCCGATCTGGACGAACGAGGCGTGCCGGCGACGTTGCTCGTCATCCCCGGGCCGTTCGGCGGCGGACCGGGCCTGGCGGGCGCGCCCGACCTGGTGTCGTTCGTCCACAAGGCCGTCGGGCGTGGGCACGAGCTCGCGTTGCACGGCTTCTTGCACGAGGGTGTGCCAGGTGGCCCGCGCTGGCGGCACCACGTGAACCAGGTACTGGCACGCGGTGCGGGAGAGTTCTGGTCCCTCACCGAAGACCAGGCGCGTGACCGGCTCCGGGCGGGCCTGGAAGTGCTCGCGGACGCCGACATCGGCGTCGTGGGCTTCACCCCGCCCGGCTGGCTCGCCTCTCCAGGGACCCGGCGTGCGTTGGCCGCCCTTGGATTCGCCTACTGGACGAGCCACTTGGCGGTACATCGTCTCCCGGGCGGGCCGATCCTCCGTATGCCCGCGCTCTCGCATCGGCCCGGCGCCTTCGGTGAACGCACAGGCGCTCACCTGATGGTCGAGGCGTCCCGTACGTTCACGCGCACGCGGATGCCGTTCCGCATCGCCCTGCACCCGGCCGACCTCGCTAGGCCGGGCCTACGGCGTGCCGCGCTCGCGGCCATCGACCAGACATTGGCCGCCGGTGGCAGGCCGGTGACCTACGAGACGCTGGTGACGGAGTGAGAGTCGTACAGCTGGCCAATCTCTACAGCCCTGTCTCCGGTGGACTGCGTACGGCCGTGGATCGGCTCGGCAGGGGCTATGTGGAGGCGGGTCACCGGCGTGCCCTGGTCATTCCGGGACCCACCTATACGCGCAGGCATACCGAGGCCGGTCTCGTCATCACCGTCCCCGGGCCATCGGTGGCACCCGGTTACCGGTTCGTCCTCGATCCTCGGCCGGTGCTGCGCGTCCTGGGGCGGTTGCGGCCGGACGTCATCGAAGTGTCCGACAAGGCGACCCTCACCGTGGCCGCCCGCTGGGGACGCCGCCGCGGGGTGCGCACAGTGCTGTTCTCCCACGAACGCCTGGACGCCATCCTGGCGCCGCGTACGCCCGGATGGGTTCCCCTGGAGGCCGTCGCGGACCGCTGGAACCGCCGCCTCGCCACGGCCTTCGACGCGGTGGTGGTCACCTCGGCCTTTGCCGCCGCCGAGTTCGCCCGGGTCAAGGCGCCATCCCTGCATCGAGTCCCGCTAGGCGTGGACTTGGAAACGTTCCGGCCCGCGCCTACGTGGCCCTTGGCCACTGCAAGACCAGTACGCCTCGTCCAGCTTGGGCGGCTTTCGACGGAGAAGCGGCCGGACCTCGCGCTCGAAGCCACCGCGGAACTCCACCGGCGCGGAGTCCCCGTGCACCTGGACGTGATAGGTGACGGCCCGCTGTCCGGCACGCTGCGGAGCATCGCACAGCGCGACGGCCTGCCGGTCCGCTTCCATGGCCACGTGCCCGGCCGCGCGGACATCGCGGGACTGCTCGCCACGGCGGACATCGCCCTCGCCCCATGCCCGGTTGAGTCGTTCGGCCTGGCCGTACTCGAAGCGCTGGCCTGCGGTACGCCCGTGGTCGCGGCCGATCGAGGCGCCGCGCACGAACTGCTCGTTCCCGGCGCGGGCGTCGCCGTGCCGCCGACCGCGACGGCGTTCGCCGACGGCGTGCAGCAGCTCCTTCGTCTGCCCGCCGACCACCGCCGCAAGGCCGCAAGGGCCCGTGCCGAGTGTTATCCCTGGGACGCCACCGTCACCGGCATGCTCGACGTCCTGGCAGAGGGGGTGTCCTAGAAGGGAATGGCTGACGGCTAACCGCTGCTAACGGCCGCGCCCCTTGCCCACTGTGGGACGGGAACGCTTGTGGTTCTTGCGCAGCCGGGCTTTGCGCTTGCGGTGATACTTGGCGCGATCAAGCTTCTTCTGGGCCATGTGTCATCGTGTGCTCGATGCACGAAAGCGCCTAGGGCCGTGACCGCATCCGGCCCCCAAGACGACGGAATCCAGGCTAGAAGCCGGGGGGCTGGGGGAGCGAAGCGGTGTCAGGCGCCAGCAGGACGCCGCCGGTGCCGAGGGCCACGAGCGCGACGATGCCGAAGAAACTCACCCAGGCCAGGCCGGGAACGCCGGTCAGGTGGGCCAGCTGGTCGGCGTCAGAGGTGGGCGCCATGCGGCGCGCGCGCATGCGCTGGAGTTCGATGACGGGCCGCGCGGCGGCGAACAGCAGGAACCAGGCGGCGAGGTAGGCGAACCCTGCCTGGGTCTTGTCGCCGCCTAGCCACGAGACGCCGAAGATGACCGCGCCCACGGCGAGGATGGACAGCACGCCGTAGGCGTTCCGGATCATCACGAGCATGCCGCCGAGCAGCGCCAGCGAGAACCACAACATGAGGGTGATGCGGCCGCCCGCGAGCAGCGCCGCGAAGAGCAGGCCGAGCAGCGGCGGCGTGAGGTAGCCCGCCATGGCCGTGAAGACCATCCCCGGCCCGTGCGGCTTGCCGCGCGAGACGGTGACGCCCGAGGTGTCGGAGTGGAGCTTGATGCCGTCCAGCTTGCGGCCCGTGACGAGGGCGATCAGCGCGTGCCCGCCCTCGTGCGCGATGGTCACCACGTTGCGCGCGACGCGCCACGTGGGGCCGTGCGCCACCGCGGCGAGAGCGACGAGGCCCACCAGGACGACCAGCCACCACGGAGGTGTCTGCTGCGTGCTCGTCACGCGATCCCACAGCTCGGCGATGCTTACCTGTTCCACGTCCACCCCGGGTTGTCGTTTGGCGTCCCCAGGTTAGGACGTTCCGGATAAGTGCCGCGTTCAGTTCCGTTCGGTAACAGCTACCCGGCGCGTTCAGTGACGGGCGTCACTCGTGACACGGGGTGATCGGTTCTGCCAGACTGAACGCCGTTCTACTAGTCAGTAACTACTTTCTGGTCATCGACGGCCCGTATATCGGGTTTCGGGCGAGTTATTTATCGGGAGCGCGCACGTGCCGAGTCGTCGTAGAGCTGCCGTGGCGATCGTCCTCGCCGGAGCCGCGGCCGGAGGATCGCTGGTCACGCCTCCGCCCGCCGTAGCCCACGCGACCGCGGACGCCGCGCCGACCGCGCCGACCGCGAAGGCCGCGTACGACTATCGCGAGGTCAGCATCCCGGGCACCGGCGGGATCACACTGGACGGGAACGTCTTCGTCCCGCGTACGCCCGGCCCGCACCCGGCGGTGGTGTTCATCTCCAGCTGGGGCCTGGAGGACCACGAGTACATCGCGCAGGCGGCCAGGTTCGCCGAGAAGGGCTACATCGTCCTGAGCTACACCGCGCGGGGGTTCTTCAACTCCGGCGGCGGCATCGACGTGGCCGGGCCGGATGACGTGGCCGACGGCTCGAAGGTGATCGACTGGCTCGTCGCCCACACCCCGGTGGATCGCTCCAAGATCGGCCTCGCCGGTATCTCGTACGGCTCGGGCTTCGGCCAGCTCATCGCCGCCCACGACGAGCGCGTGGCGGCCGTGGTCGCGATGGACACCTGGGGCGACCTGGTGGAGTCGCTGTACGCGAACGAGACCCGCCACATGGGGGCCTTCACGCTGCTCGCCGGCTCGGGCCTCCTCCTCGGACGGTTCAGCCCGTCCACGCGGACGATCCTGGAGGACTTCGCCGCCAACCGGAACGTTCCCAAGCTGATCGAGTGGGGCCGGGTCCGCTCGCCCGGCACGTACCGGCCCCGGCTCAACGCCCGCAAGGTGCCGATCTTCATCTCGAACGCGTACGGCGAGACGCTCTTCGGGCCCAACCAGGTCCTGGTGCACTTCGACCGGCTGACCGGTCCGAAGCGGCTCGACCTGTCGGTCGGCGACCACGCGATGGCGCACGCCACCGGCCTCCTCGGCGTCGACAGCCGTACGTGGAACGATGCGCACCGCTGGTTCGACCACTACCTGCGCGGCCAGGACAACGGCATCGACCGCGAGCCGCCCATCGCCGCCGAGGTGCACTGGAGCCGCAAGGTCGAGACCTACCGCGACGTCGCCGACTTCACCGGCTCCTACGAACGGCTAGCCCTCAACGTCCCTTCCGCGAAGGGCGAAGGTGCTCTCGGCCGGGCCATGCCCACCGCTGCCTGGGGCAAGACACTGCGTTCCGGCCAGGACAGTGGTGCGAACGCGGGGGTCGTGATCCTCAGCGCGGGCCTGCAGACCTTCGGCATTCCCAACCAACTCCAGACGCGCTGGATCTCCCGCAGCACCGCCGGGATCTGGTCGACCGCGCCGCTCAAGGCCACCAAGAGGTTGCGGGGCGCGCCCATGCTGGACCTCACGGTCAAGCCGTCCGCCCGTACCGCGACCCTCGTGTCGTACCTGTACGACGTGGATGCGCATGGCAACGGCCGGCTGATCACCCACGAGGCGCACTCCCTGCTCCGTGCCGCCCCCGGCAAGGCCGTCAGGGTCCCGATCCGCCTTCAGGCGACCTCGTTCGACGTGCCCGCCGGGCACCGGCTCATGCTGCTGATCGATACCAAGGACCCGATCTACGGCGACGCCACCGTGCCGGGCGCGACCATCACCGTTCAGTCGCCGTCCGCCGTGTCGCTGCCGCTCGGCTGACCGCCCTTCCCGCAGGCCTGGCGTCGATGTGAGCCGAGTCACTGGAACGATCGCCTCATCCGGCCACTCTTACGGTTCGCGGAACGAATCGAGCGGGCTCCCACTATGTTGTGGGGTCCGCACGCATTAGGGTGCACTTCGCGCTGTAAGTGACGCTTCGTCCAGGTCAGAACGGAACGCGCTCGGCGCGATCAGGAGGGTGACGGGCTTTGAGCGGGGTGAGAACCCCCGGTCGATCGGCGGTCCTGGGGAGACTGTTGCGCCGTGACCGGGTGACCGGGCAGGTGGCGATCGGGCTGGTGGGCGTACTGGTCGTGTCGGCCCTCGTGTACGGCGTCGGCATGGCCAGCTCGCGCTACAAGCTGTCCGACGTCGGCGCCTGGCTGACGGCCACCGGCAAGGGCATGGTCGTCCATGCCAACGGGCTGCTCGGCAAGGTCGACGGCAAGACGCAGATCCAGGCCGCGCCCAACCATCGCATCAAGATCATCCAGGACGGCAACACCGTCCTGCTGGTGAACGAGACGACCGGCGTCGTCAGCCGCATCGACCCGTCCCAGCTCAAGGTCACCCAGAGCCAGCGCTTCGGCATCGGCCTCCAGATCGTCGCCGCCGAGGGCGTCGCCTACACCCTCGACCCGGTCAAGGGCCTCGTCCAGCAGATCAACCCGGTCACCCTCGCCCCGATCGGCCGGGCCACCGCGCTCACCCCGCCGATCCGGCCCGGCGGCCTCGACCCCCGTGGCACCTTCTGGGTCCCCACCGAGCAGTCCGGCCAGCTGATCCCGTTCCAGAACGGCGTCCAGGGCAAGCCCGTCACAGTGGCCCAGCCCGGCGCCCAGCTCCAGCTCTCGATGGTGGCGGGCGTCCCCACCGTGATCGACACGACCTCCGGCACCGCCGCGATCGCCGGCCCCGACGGCGTCCGCAAGGTCGCACTGCTGTCGTCCGTCCGTGACAACCCCAAGGTCCCGGCCAAGGTGGAGGGCCAGACCCTGCCCATCCTCGGCACCGGCGGAGCCCTCGTCCTGCTCGACACCGGAACGGGACGCCTCACCTCGGCGGGCCTGCGCCTGCCGCAACGCCACAGCTTCGGCGCCCCCCAGGTCCTCGGCCCCAAGGTCTTCATTCCCGACGAGACCGCCGGTGCCCTCATCGTCTACAACGCGACCACCGGCCGCTTCGAGCAGACGATCCGCGTCTCCGGCAAGCCCGGCCCCCTCGACGTCTTCGTCAAGGACGGCATGCTCTGGGCGAACGACCCGTACGGCGACAAGGCCGTGTCCGTCGACCAGAACGGCCAACGCCGCAACATCCAGAAGTACACCGACAAGGTCCCCGGCGGCATCCGCCGCCCCATCCCCTCCCAGGGCGCGGGCGGCGACCGCGACGGCAACCCCGGCGGCAACGGCGACCGAGGCGGCGACCGCCCCGGCCGCCCCCTCCCCCCGAATAAACCCAACAGGCCCAACCAGCCTCCCTCCGCGCCGACCTCTGTTGTGGCGACAGGAGAGAACGGCACGGTCACGGTGCGGTTCGGGCGATCCGCCAGATACCGCGTCCAGCCCACCGGCTATGTACTCAAGTACGCCGATGGGCGGCCGGTCGACGGCGTGG
Organism: Actinomadura fulvescens; assembly: GCF_039533225.1. Taxonomy (NCBI): domain Bacteria; kingdom Bacillati; phylum Actinomycetota; class Actinomycetes; order Streptosporangiales; family Thermomonosporaceae; genus Actinomadura; species Actinomadura fulvescens. The sequence continues at coordinate 979,252 of NZ_BAAATD010000002.1, forward strand.
CCGAGGTTCCGGACAACACGCCGAACACTGAGTTCAGCGTGCCCAACCTCCCGTGTGAGCAGGAATTCCAGTTCCGCGTCGTCGTCCGCTATCAGGACCCAAGGAGCAAGTCGTTCAGGAACGGCGCTTCTGGCATCAGCAACAAGACCACGGCTTGTCGGAACCCGGCCGCGCCTACGGGCGTCACGGCGGTGCCTGATGCGAACGGCACCATCACGGTCAGCTTCACCCCAGGCGGAGACACGACCGCCGTCAAGAAGTATGTGCTGACCAACGACGGCGGCACCTCCTACCCCGGGGTGGCACCGCTGCCCAAGGGGCAGAGCCGGTTCGTGGTGAGCGGCCTTGAGTGCAAGGCCGAGGACTACACATTCAAGGTCACGGCCGTCTATGACAAGGGCGACGGGGAGGGGCAAGCGCCTTCCCAGGAAACGGCCAACGCCCGAGCCTGCAGCCAGCCTTCTCCGGTGTCAGGGCTTGAGGCGACGGCGGAAAACCACGGCGCCCAGCTCAAGTGGAACAAGGTGGAAGGCAACGGCATCACCTACACCGTCCAGTCTTCGGCAGGTACGAAGTCCGGCTTGACGGAGACCTCATATAAGGTCTCCGGGCTGAGGAATGGCCAGAGTCATGATTTGACCGTGACCGCCGTGAACGCCGCCGGAAGCAGTCCGGCCACCAGAACGGTCAACCTGGACCCTGCGGCTCACGCCCAGAATTACAACGGACACCACAACAACAGCACGGAAACGACTCTTCGTGCCGGTCCAAACACTAATGAGCGCAAAGTCGGGTCTTTCCCCAAGGGCTTCACCGGCTCCGTCAAGGTGATCTGCCAGGAGTCCGGCGGCTTGGCGACGGACTCCGACGACGCAAGCAGGAAGAGCTCCGTTTGGGACAAGATCGAATACGAGGGCAACGTGGTGTGGGTGAGCGATCTCTTCGTGGCCACCCCTGAATCCGCCAACGGCTTCTCGGTCCCGCCGTTGTGGAACTGCACCTGAGGGGAGGCGACGTGACCGAGGGGCAGAGTGGGGTGGTTGACGGGGAGGCGCTTGCGGGGCGGTTCGCTCAGATGTTCGCGGCGTTGGCGGGGAACATCGAGCGGGTCATCCGGGGCAAGCGCGACAAGGTGGAGCTGGCGCTGATCTGCCTGCTGGCGGAGGGGCATCTGCTGGTGGAGGACGTGCCCGGGGTCGGCAAGACCACGCTGGCGCGGGCGATCTCGGCGTCGGTGGAGGCGCGGTGGACGCGCATCCAGTTCACGCCCGACCTGCTCCCGAGCGACATCACCGGCGTGTCGATCTTCAACCAGGGCAAGAGCACGTTCGAGTTCCATCCGGGGCCGATCTTCGCGAACCTGGTGGTGGCGGACGAGATCAACCGTGGTTCGCCCAAGACGCAGTCGGCGCTGCTGGAGGTCATGGAGGAGCGCCGGGTGACGGTGGAGGGCACGCCGCATCCGGTGCCGCGGCCGTTCATGGTCATCGCGACGCAGAACCCCGTGGACATGGACGGCACGTATCCGCTGCCGGAGGCGCAGCTCGACCGGTTCCTGATGCGGATCACGATGGGCTATCCCGACCACCAGTCCGAGGTGGCGGTGCTCGCGGGCGCGCCGACCGGGGCGATGCTCGACACGATGCCGCCGATCGCCGGGCGCGAGGACGTCGCGCGGATGATCGAGTTCGCGACGCGGCTGCATGTGGCGGCGCCGCTCTACGACTACGTGGTGCGGGTCGTGGCGTCGACGCGCGAGCACCCGGAGTTGCGGCTCGGCGCGAGCCCGCGCGCGAGCCTGGCGCTGCTGCGCGCGGCGCGGGTGCGGGCGGCGGCCGCGGGACGGTCGTTCATCGTGCCCGAGGACGTCAAGGCGCTGGCCGTTCCCGTGATCGCGCACCGCCTGATCGTGACGCCGGAGGCGGAGCTGCGCGGGCGTACCGGCGCCGACGTGGTGGGCGAGGTGCTCGCCGGCGTGCCGACTCCGCAGGCCGCGGCCGTCTGATGCTGACTCCGCTGGGGTGGGGGACCGCGGCGGCCTCGATCGTGTTGTACGGGGCGGGCTGGTGGCTGGGCTATCCCGAGCCGGCGATGCTGGCCCTGGCCGGGCTGTTCGCGGTCGGCGGCGCGGTGGTGTGGACGTTGCCGCGGCCCAAGCTGGAGGTACGGCGTGAGATCGCGCCGCTGAAGGTCGGCAGGGGCGAGCCCGCCGTGGGCGTCCTGCACGTGACAAACGCCGGGGGCGCCATACGCGGCGGGCTGACGGGTCTGGACGCGGCCGGGTCCACCGAGGTCACCGTCGACATACCTCGGCTGCGGCCTAAGGGAACGCGCACCGTCACCTACCGGCTGCCTACGGATCGGCGTGGTGAGATCGCGGTCGGGCCGCTGCGCCTGGTTCGGGCCGACCCGCTGAACCTGGCCCGGCGGGTACGTGAGTACGGGGCGCCGCAGACCCTGCTCGTACGGCCCCGGACCGTTCAACTGGGCCTGCTCCCCTCCGGGCGGGCTTACCACCTGGAGGGCCCGACGAGCGACAAGTCGCCCGCGGGTACGACGACGTTCCATGCCCTACGCGAGTACGTCATCGGCGACGAGATGCGGCACATCCACTGGAAGTCGTCCGCGCGTACGGGCACGCTCATGGTCCGCCAGCTCGTGGACGCCAGCCTGCCGACGACGACGCTGGTCATCGAGGCGCGGCCGGACGCCTGGGGCGATCCGGACGATTTCGAGCTGGCGGTCGACGCGGCGGCGTCGGTCGGGGTGGGCGCGTGCCAGGCCAACTTCCCGGTACGGGTCCTCGCGGGCGGCGGCCCGGTCGCCGACACCCGCGGCGGGCCGGACGACGCCGAGGTGGTGCTGGACCAGCTCACCAAGGTGATGCCCGCGGCGGACGCGCAGCCGGTGCTCGACGTCGTACGCCGCGTACGGCCGGGCGGCTCGCTCGTGGTGGTGACCTCGGGGACGGCCGACCTCAGCCGGATCGCCGCCGTGCGGAGCCGGTTCGACCGGATCGTCGTGCTGCGGGTGCGGCCCGGGGAGCCCGCCGTCGCGGCGCCCGGCGTCCAGCTGATCGACTTCGGTGACCTGGAGGAACTGGCGAACGGGTGGCAGCGGCTCGGGAGGGGGCGATGAGGCTCCGGCGCCTTCTGTCGCTCGTCGTGACCGCCGCGCTGACGGCCGTCGCCGGACTGGCGTTCCACCGCGTCTTCGGGTTCGGGCCGATCGTGCCGGTCGTCGTGGTCGCCGCGGTGGTCCCGACGGTCGTGTCCGCGCTGCTGGCGGGCCCGAAATCGGACCGGCCGTGGCCATTGTGGATCTCCTTGGTCATCACCGTTCTGGCCTCGGTCGGCACGGTGGCCGTCACGACGCTGCGGTCGGCTCTGGGCGACGGAACGCTCCCGCAGACACTCCGGTCGGGCGTCCTCAGCTCGTGGAAGTCGATCCTGACGACGTTGCTGCCCGCCCCTGCCAAGCCCGAGTTCCTCGTCCTCGTGCACGTGGTGGTCTGGCTGGCCGCGTTCGCGTCCGCCGAGCTGGCGCTGCGAACGTCGCTGCGCGCGGCGCCGTGCCTGCCCGCGTTCGGTGTCTTCGGGGTCGCGCTGCTGCTGGGCGTGGACGGCCCCGGCTCCAACACCGGGCTCGTCGCCGCGAGCGTGGTGCTGATCGGTGTGCTGATCCTCGTCCGTTCCGGCGAGGGCGCGAACTGGCGGCCGATCCTGCTCGGCCTGCCCGTCGCCGGAGCCCTCGGCGGGATGGCGTTCCTGTCCGGCCCCTACGTACCGGTGAGCGCCGACCCGTACAACCCGCGCGAGCAGGTGGCCGCGCCCCCGCCGCAGCAGCGCGACAGCGTGAGCCCGCTCGACCGCGTCGGCGGCTGGCTGCACAACGGCAACCAGTTCCTCTTCACCGTCGCCGGCGGAGGCGTGGACGACCTGCGGCTGGCCGTCCTGGACAGGTTCGACGGCGTCACCTGGTCGTCCACGGCCAAGTTCACGCCCACCGGCAGCCGGATACCGCCTTCGGACGAGGCGGGCGAGCGCCGCTCGGTGACCCAGCACATCACCATCCGCGACATGCCAGGCCTGTGGCTCCCTGCCGCCGACCGTCCACGCCAAGTGAAGCCTCAGTCCGGCCTAGGCGTGGTCGTCGACCCTGACAGCGGGACGATGGCCGCGGCACAACCGCTCAAGCCTGGCCAGACCTACCGGATCGACGCCCGCGTACGGACCTGGAAGGACATCAGCTTCGATGACGCGAACGCCGCCCAGGACGCCGAAGCGCAGGCCGCACGCCAGCTGCCCAACGGACCGGGCGCCGCGAAGCCGCCCGTCCAGGTCGCGGAGTTCCGTGCCCTCGCCCAGCGCGCCACGGCCGGGGCGACCTCGTCCGGCATGCAGGCGGCCATGTTGGCCGGGTTCCTCAAGAAGTACGCCAAGTACGACATCAGCGCGCCGCCAGGGCACAGCTACCGGCAGCTCGACTACTTCCTTGGCGAGGCCAGGAGAGGAACGCCCGAGCACTTCGCCACCGCCTACGCGCTGCTAGGCAGAACGCTGGGGCTCCCCACCCGTGTCAAGGTCGGCTTCCGCGGTGGGGTTCTGACCGGTGGCGAACGGGTGATCCGGTCGGGTGACGTCATGGTGTGGCCCGAGGTGAAGTTCGAGGACCTGGGGTGGGTGCAGTTCGACCCGATTCCTGAGCAGGCCCGGCGTTCCAAGGGAAACACGGTCGCCGCAGGGGAGACGCAGAAGGGGCTGGCCCAGGCACAGCAGAACGCCATCAACCAGAACCGCGGCTCAGGCCCGGGCAAGTTCCCCGGGGTGCCGCCCGTCAAGCCGGCCACGGCCGAGGACTCGGGGATTCCGCTCTGGACGTTGCCGGTGGCCGGCGTCGTGCTGCTCGTTCTCGCCTACCTCCTCGCCGTCGCGATCATGCCGGTCCTGCGCAGGCGCCGCCGCCGCTCCGGCCCTCCGGCGGCCCGGATCGCGGGCGCCTGGCATCAGACGCTGGAGCATCTGGGCGACGTCGGGCTCGCCACCGCCCGCACCCTCACCGCCCACGAGGTCGCCCGTTTCGGCGCCACGAGCCTGGGCGAGTCCGCCCTCGCCCATCTGCGTCCGCTGGCCGATCTCGTCAACCGCAGCCGGTTCTCCGGCGGTAGCCCCGACCCGCGTGCCGCCGACGCCGCTTGGGAACACAGCGACCACGTAGGCCGCCTAGTCACCGCCAAGGCAGGGAGGCCGAGACGGCTCTACCGCCGCCTCCACCCCCGTTCGCTGAAGCGAGCCCGATAAACCCTCGCACGCCCGGGGTCACTCCACCCGGCCGCGTGGCGGACACCAACTGGAGTAAAGCTCCTCGCACGGCCAGCCCGCCGTGACGGCTCCGGCCGCGTACGCGCTCTGGAGAAAGTCCAGCACCGCGTCGCGCGGCTCCGGCGACCGGCGGACGTCGTCCCACGTCAGCCGGGCCTGATGGGTCAGGCCCGTGGGCTCCCACCACGCCTGCGGCGGCCTGAGCGGGCGGCCGGCCAGCTCCTCCGGCTCCGGATGGGTGTACGAGTAGAAGGCCGGGCCCCCGGTCTTCCGGTCACCGGGCCACCAGCCGAAGCTGATGACCTCATGGCTGTACGCCTCGCGCGCGACCGGATCGGCGCCTTCCATCTCCGGCGCCGCACGTCCGGAGAACCTCGCCGTGGCCAGATCGAAGCTGTGCCAGAACAACTGCACCGGGCTCGCCTTCCCGGTGAACCACCCCCGGAACTCCCGGAAGACCTCGTCGACCCACAGCAGCGCCCGCCGGAAGTCCTCGACCGCCTCCGCGTCGTAGGCGTCGTGCTCGGTGTCGTCCGCGAACGGAGTGGTCATCGGCACCCCGAACGGCTCGGCCTTGATCTTCACGTGGAGGCCGAGCTCCCTCAGCAAGGCCTTCAGCTCGTGGTGGAACTCGGCCACCGACACCCCGTCCCGCAGCGGTATCGCCTCCTCACGCCCGCCCGCCCGCACCACCAGCCGATGCCTCACCAGGTCGAACGCGATGGTGAAGCTGATCCCGTCGTGGAGCATGCGTCCGGTCGAGTAGCCCTGGTCCGTCACCCTGAACGTGGTGTGCCACCAGTGGTTGCGCGGCGCCGCCGACGCCAGCTGGATCTTCCCGACGATCTGGGTGTACAGGTGAAGCGTGTCCTTCGTGGCCTCCCAGGCCCCCAGTGGCAAGGCCGGCAATGCGTCGCTCATGCTCGCGCTCCTACCCCGTCCGGCACGCGCGGACCGGTCACTTGGCACTTCCTTGGCCCGCAGTTGCGCCAGGCGTAGGCCAGGCGTAGGCCAGGCGTAGGCCTGGCCTGGCCCGGGCCGGGCCGGGCCGTGCGGGATAGTGGTCACGGAGGTGGATCATGAGGGTCGTCCGGACACCCGGGGCCGAGGATCTCGAACGGGCCTGGCTCGACGTGAGCGCGGCCTTGGCGCCCACACCTGTCGTGCCGAGCGAGCTCGGCCTGCTCAAGCTGGAGACCTTCCAGCCGACCGGGTCGTTCAAGGTGCGCGGCGCGATCGCGGCGCTGACGCCGGGCGAGCCCGCCGTGACGGCCAGCGCCGGCAACCACGGGCTTGCCATGGCGTACGCGGCGTCGCGGATCGGCGCGGAGCTGACCGTGGTCGTCTCGACGCGGGCCTCGGCGGCGAAGGTCGCGGGGATCGCGTCGTATCCGGTCCGGCTGGTGGAGCACGGCGATGGCTATGACCAGGCCGAGGTCCACGCGCTGAGCCTGCCGGGACGGTATGTCTCGCCGTACAACGATCCGCTCGTGATCGCCGGCCAGGGCACGGTCGGGCGCGAGCTCGACGCGCAGGTGGACGGGCCGGTGACCGTGGTCGCGCCCGTCGGCGGGGGAGGGCTCGTGTCCGGGCTGGCCTTGTGGTCGCGGCGGCGTGGTGACGTGCGGCTGGTGGGCGTGGAGGCCGAGCGGTCCCGGGCCGTCAGCGAGGCGGTGAAGGCCGGGAGGATCGTCGAGGTGAACGTCGGTGAGACCATCGCCGACGGGCTCGCGGGCAACATCGAACCCGGGAGCGTGACGCCCGGAATGCTGCGGCGGACGGAGCTGACCGCGGTGACCGAGGCCGAGATCCGGGCCGCCATGCGCTGGTTGTTCGCCGAGCACGGCCTGGTGGTCGAGGGGGCGGGGGCGTGCGGGGTCGCGGCCGTGCTGGCGGGCAAGGTCGAGGTCTCGGGCCGTCTGGTGACGGTGCTCTCCGGGCGCAACATCACCGGTGCCGCCTACGCGGAGGTGCTGACCTGAATCGGCCGCTCCATCCGAACCCGGGGTGAATGAGACGGTCGCGGGCTAATGTGTCCTGCGCGTCGGCGAGACACCAGTGTCCTGCGCCTCGGTGAGAGACGGGTGACGAGTGCGATCTGGCTTCCGCGAGGCTATGCGCGTGGCGATGCGTCCGGCGATGGGCGCTGCGATGCGCCCGGCGATGCGGGCGGCGTTCGGCAGGGACCGGGTGACGGGCCAGGTGGCGATCGGCCTGGTCGGCCTGCTGCTCGTCACGGCGGTCGTGTATGGGGTCGGCGTTGCCAGCGCCAAGTACCGGCTCGCCGACGTGGGCGCGTGGCTGAGCGCAAAGAGCAAGGGCGTGCTCGTTCACGTGAACGGACCGGCGGCCAAGGTCGACGGCAAGGCCGCCCTCCTGCCGCAGACGCGCAACCACCGGATCAAGGTCGTGCAGGACGGCACCACGGTGCTGCTCGTCGACGTCGACACCGGAGTCGTGAGCCGCATCGACCCCTCCCAGCTGAAGGTGACGCAGTCCAGAGCGCTCGGCGGGCTCGATCTCCAGTTGCTCGCGGGAGCGGGCAGGGCCTACACCGTCGATCCGGTCAAGGGCGCGGTGCAGGGGATCGATCCCGTGAGCCTGACGCCGCTCGGGCCGCCGGTGGTCCTGCCGCCGCCATTGGAGGAGGCCGGGGTCGACGGCCGGGGCACCCTGTGGGTGCCCGTGCCGCAGACGGGACAGGTCACGCCCTTCCGCGACGGCAAGGCGCTGCCGGCGGTCTCCGTCGGGAAGGCGGGGGACCGGCTGTCGCTCGTGATGGCCGCCGGTGAGCCCGTCGTGGTCAACTCCACGGCGGCCACGGCGATGGTGATCGGCGGTTCGGGCGTCCGGCACGACGTGCGGCTTCCCTCGACCGTACGGGCCTCGAACGCGGAGGCCTTGGCCCCGGCACGGACGGAGGGGACGCTCGTACCTCTGCTCGTGCGGAGCACCGGCTCACTGGTGCTGCTCGACAGCGCCACGGGACGGCAGCGGGGAGTGGCTCTCAAACTGCCTCGGCACCGCTACCAGGCACCGCAGATCCTGGGTCCCCGGGTCTACGTTCCCGACGAGACGCTCGGCCAGTTGCATGTCTTCAACACCGCGACCGGCAGCAGCGAACGGCCGGTCCCCGTGGCGGGGCGCGACTCCACCCTGGAGGTCTTCGTCAAGGAGGGCATGCTCTGGGCACATGATCCGGGTCAGGCCAGCGCGGTCGTCGTGAACGGCGACGGGACGGCGAGCGAGTTCGGGAAGTACGACGACGAGGTCGCGGGCGGCGACAAACGCAAGCCTCTGCCTGCCGGTGGCGATGGTCAGAGCCCCCCGGCCGATCCGTCGCCGCCCCCGTCCCCGCGCCCGCCGGACGCGCCTACGCCTCCCACGGAGCTGACCACGAGGTTCGAGGGCGGCGCCATGCGGATCGGCTTCAAGCCGTCGCGCGGTGGAACACCGGTCGCGTACGTCCTCAAGAACGTCAGCCGTGGGCTTGCCGTCAGCCCCCGGGTGCTGGCGCCGAACGCGGGCACGTTCGAGTTCGGCGTCGCGGGCGGCGACTGCGACAAGGAGTACGGCTTCCGGGTCGCGGTCCGGTACCGGGACGCCCGGGGGAGAACGGCGGAGCTGGTCTCCGATCCCGGCCCGCCCGTCCGGCCCTGCTCGGCCCCGCTCGCGCCGCGCGACGTGACGGCCGAGGCGACGAGCGCGGGCGTGAAGGTCTCGTGGGAGCCGGGCTCGCCGGACCGCTCGGCTCGTTATCAGGTCAGCTCGCGCGGGCCTGACGGCCCCTCGAACGCGTCCGGTGTCAGAGGCACCAGCGTGACCCTCCGCGACCTCTTCACGAACGGGCAATACACGTTCAGCGTGAGGGCCTCCAACGGCGCGGGCGGCGCGGACGGCCCTGAGCTGAACGTCAGGCTAGAGGGCCCTCCGCAGGACTACCCGATCCAGCACAACGACAAGTCCACCGCTTATGTGCGCGCCCAAGCCGACGGCACCAGCGGAACGGTTTTCACCTACCAGGGCAACGGGGAAACGCTGACCTTGCTCTGCCAGGTCAAGGGTGCCGACTACGCGCACCCGAACAAGAACCCGAACTTCGCCGGAAACCTCTACAACAAGGTCAGGACACCTCAAGGCGACGGCTACATGATCGGGTATCTCGCCAAGACTCCCAACAGCGCCGGCAGCGGCTGGAAGGAGTTCCTCGGCCTCCCGCTCTGGCGCTGCGCCTGACGATCAGCCCGCCACCCGGGCGCCGCGGATGCATTTCGGCCGTGACCACGACACCTTCGGCGTGCCGTCCGGGCCGAGACCGGGGACGGAGCCCACGCGGAAGCAGTAGCCGAGCTTGGGATTGAGCTCCGAGATCGTCGTGGTGAGGGCGCCGTTGCTCACGGGCACGACCGCGCTCGTACCGAACGGGGCCTGCTGGACGAGGATGGGCATCTGCCGGGCGGTCCGTGGCAGCCGCCAGGTGAGGCTGACGGTCGGGCCGAACGCCTTCGCGCCCAAGCCGTACGGGCGGGCGGCGGCGAGTTGCTCGCGGGTGATGGGCGCGTTGCCGGGGGGAGCCTGCGTGCCGCCGTTCTGCGGCGTGGACGCGCTGGACCCGAGCGCGTCCGGGTCTTTGGACCCGCCACCGCCGCCGGAGAGCGCGAGCGCGCCGATGCCGACCGCGAGACCGCCGACCAGCGCGACCGAGACGGCGACGATCAGACCGCGGCGCGGGCCGTCCGAGCCGCTCGGAGACTGCGGCGGGGGCGAGTACTGGTGCGGGTGCTCGGGTTGCGGCGGCCACGTCGGCACCGGCGACCGGTCCGCCGTCGCCTGACCGCCCGTCTGACCGCCTGCATGGCCGCCCGAGTGCCCGCCCGCCTGGCCGCCGTCCTGTGCGAACGGCGTGGCTTGCGGGGTCGTGGGATAGCCCGTCGGTGGCGCGGACTGGGAGGCGGCGGCGTCCGGGTGCCAGGGGGAGAGCGGCCCGGCCGGGGACGCCTGCTCGGTGACCCCGTCCGGGGTCACGGCGGGAGGCGCCGGTGCGGTGGTGGAACGCGGCGTCGTCGGGGCCCACTCGGGGACCGCCGGAGGACGCGGATGCGCCGGGAATGTCGGAACGACGGGCGCCGCCACCACACCGCTGCCACTGCCGCTGTGCGCGAGGTCGGTGATGGGCAGGCCCAGCTCCGCCTGGAGTTGCTGCAGCCGCTGCGCGAACTCGACGGCGCTGCCGAAGCGGTGTTCCGGTGCCTTCGCCATCGCCTGGCAGATGACGTCGAAGACCGGCCCCGGTACGTCGCCCCGCTGGAACGCGGGCGGCGGGTCGTTCATGATGCGCAACATCAGCGGCGCGATGCCCTCGCCGCGCGGCCCCTTGAACGCGGGCCGGCCCGCCAGCAGCTGGTAGAGCGTGGAGCCGAGCGAGTAGATGTCGGAGCCGACGCCGGGCGTCCGGCCTTCGAGCACCTCGGGCGAGGCGTGGTGCGGCGTGAACGCCTGCGTGTGGCTGTGGTCGAACGAATCGGTCAGGCGGGCGATGCCGAAGTCGGCCAGGGCCGGTTCGCCGTACTTCGACACGAGGATGTTCTGGGGCTTGACGTCCCGGTGCAGCACGTCGGTCTCGTGCGTGGCGGCCAGCGCGCCCGCCGTCTTCACGCCGATGCGCAGCGCCTCGCCCACGGGCAGCGGGCCCTCGCGTTCGAGCCGGTCGATCAGCGCGCCGCGTTCGAAGTACTCCATCGCGATGTACGGGCGGCCGAACCTCGTCGTGCCCGTGTCCAGCACCGTGACGATGTTGGGATGCCCGGACAGCCGTCCGGTGATCTTGCATTCGCGCTGGAAGCGGCGCATGGCCGAGTCGTCGACCGCGCTGATCGACAGGACCTTGAGCGCCACCGTCCGGTCCAGCCGCTCCTGGTGGGCCCGGTAGACGACGCTGAATCCGCCCTCGCCGACCTGCTCCAGGACCCGGTAGCCGGGAACGTCCTCGGTCATGAGCTGGGCAGGTTCCTTCGGTGGGGGGCCGGGCCGGGGGCTTCCCCCGGCAGGACCAGATTAGTACCTGGACGAAACGGACGTGGCTGGACGGCTCGACGGGGCCGGTCACGGCCAGCGGCGCCGTCGGCGACCCTGTCGCGGGACAATAGTCGTTAGGTATTGAACTACGGCCGCTCCGCGTGGCACGCTGCCCGGGTGTACGAGGCGCTGAACGACGAGCACGACTACGAGATCGACGAGATCGAGGGCCGGCTTCCCGAGGGGCTGACCGGCACGCTCTACCGCAACGGCCCCGGGCGGTGGGAGGTCGGCGAGAGCCTGCTCGACCACATCTTCGACGGCGACGGCATGGTGTCGCGGTTCGCGTTCGCAGACGGCCGGATCCGCTTCCGGAACCGGTACGTCCGGACGCGCCATTACCGGTACGGGCAGCGCACCGGGCGGGTCGGGCTGCGCGGGCTCGGCACGCAGCGGCCCGGCGGGATGCTCGGCAACATGCTCCGGCCGCCCGCCAACGTCGCCAATACCGGCGTGGTCCTCCACGGCGGGCAGCTCCTCGCCCTCTGGGAGGGCGGCCGCCCGTACCGCCTCGACCCCGACAGTCTCGAAACGCTCGGGGTCCACTCGTTCGGCGGGCGGCTGAGGATGACCGCCGCGTTCTCCGCCCACCCGTCCCGCTGCCCTGACACCGGCGAGTTGTTCAACTTCGGGATGGACTTCACGCGGACGCGCGGGCTGCGCTGTCACCGCGTCGACCCACACGGGCGGCTGCACCACCTGCCGAGGATCTCCCTGCCCTACAGCCCGTGGAACCACGACTTCGCGCTCACCCGCCGCCATCTGGTGTTTGTGATCAACCCGGTGATCCCGCGGCCGGTGCCGATCCTGCTCGGCACCGGCTCGATCGCCGGCGGGCTGCGGTACGAGCCGCACCGGCCGACGTGCTTCACGATCGTGCCGCGTTACGGCGGCAAGGCCCGGGTCATCGAGCACGAGGCGCTGCTGGGATTCCATTTCGTCAACGCCTTCGAGGACGGCGAGGACATCGTCGTCGAATTCGTGCGGTTCGCGGACTGGAATCAGGTTTCCACGGCGTTCCGGGAATTCAGGACCAGCGATTTCCCGTGGGGCTCGGCCCTTATGCGTTACCGCGTCACCCCCGGCGGCCGGATCGACGGCGAGGAGCTCTGCGCGCTGCCGATGGAGTTGCCGCACGCCGACGTGCGCCAGGCCGGGCGCGAGCACCGGTACACCTACTTCGCCGGGCGGACGAGTCCGGCCGCCGTCGGCATTAACGCCTACGACCATCTGACCGGCGAGCGCACCGTCCACGAGCTGCCACCAGGCCACGGCTTCGGCGAACCCGTCTTCGTGCCGCGCGAACGCGACGCCGCCGAGGGCGACGGGTGGCTGCTGACACTGGCCTACGACCCGGGCGAACACCGGTCCCGGCTGCTGGTCCTGGACGCGCGCGACCTGGAGGCCGAGCCGGTCGCCGTGGCACGGCTGCGCCACCATCTCCCGGCGGGTTTCCACGGCTCGTTCACCGAACGCGTCGCAGGGAAATAGCCGGACAAGTCACCCTGGCCGGTTAAGGGTTCCGTCAATTCCGGCCCGCCGCTCCAGCCGTCTCCCTAACCTCTGGATCGATATCGATCAGCAGGTCACAAGGGAGTTTTTCATGCCGGAAGCGGCCATGGCGCGGACCGAGGCGGAGGCGCATTATCGCGACCTTGTCCGGTTGGCGTATTTCGTACTTCCGGGAAACGGAAAGCGCTTCTACCGGCTCGCGATCGCGCAGCGGATCGTGGACGGCGTCCTCGGCGGCGGCTTTCCGGGCGTGCGCGCACGCACCGCCGCCAAGCAGCGGACCAAGGTGCTGCGCATGGCCATGCGTCCTTCCTGGCGGCTGCGGATCGGTCTCGGCCCGTGGCTGCGCGCGCTGCCCGCCAAGCTGCCCGACCCGGCGCTCACCAAGGCGCTCGCCGGGATGGACCCGGCGACCCGCGTCGCGTACGTGCTGCGCCACATCGAGGGCCTGCCGAGGTACGCGGTGCGCGACCAGCTCGTGGCGCTGCGGACGCGCGACGTCTGGCCGGTGATCGACGCCGCCGACGCCACCGAGCGTCCCGCGGCGCGGCCCGAACCCTTCGAGCCGACCCCGGTCCGCCTCGGCCGCCGGCCCGTCCTTCCGATCGCCGCCGCGACCCTGACCACGGCGCTGATCGGGACGCTGATCGCGACCGAGAGCGGGGGCTCGCTGCTCGGGACCCCGTCCGCCGAGGCCCGCAACCTGCGCCTCGGCTCGGCCGCGCCGGGCGACTGGAAGCGCCGCCCGCACACGCTGGACGTGTGGCCCGCCCGGGGCGACCTGGTGAACGACAAGGCCTTCACCGCGCGGGCCCTGAACGCCTGGTCCAGGAAGGCGCGCCTGGCCGGTCACGCCCAGTTGCTGTACGCCGGGCGGGTCGGCGGCGTTCCCACCGCCGTGCTGCGCCACCGCGACCTGCTCGCCCGCTACACCGGAACGCCGGAACGCCTGGAGGTCACCGCCGGAGGAACCGACGCGTCCAACCCCATCGCCCTTGGCGGCGGCCGTTACCTGCTCGCCCCGTGGGACACCGGCGCCGTGACGCCGTCCGGCCGGAAGGTGACCGTGACGGACGGCGTGACCGACGCCGTGACCGTCCGGACACGTTGCCGGCGCGGACCTCTGTTCGACGTCAGCGGGCTCGACGGGGCCCGGACCGTGGGCGAGTTCGGCGGCATGCGTCCGGTCGTCCTGACCTACCGTTCGCCCACCTCCCTCACGGCCACCTCACCCGCCAAGCCATCCGCCTCGCCGGTCAAACCATCCGCCTCGCCGGTCAAACCATCCGCCTCGCCGGTCAAGCCCACGGCATCGCCTGCGAAGCCCGTCCGGCTCAAAGCGGCGACGGTGCGGTTGTGGGATCGCCTCAGCTGCCTGCTGCCGCAGGCGGCGCGGCCGGTGATCGAGGCGGTGGCCTGGGACTTCTGGTCCGGCTCGCTGCCGCACGGCGGCGGGCGCGCCCAGTGGGTCTGCACCCGCCTGGCCTACGCGCGCGGTGGTGACACCGCCCAGGCGACCTTGGTCAGGGAGAAGGAGTCGCTCACCACCGGCTGGTGCGACGGGCGGCGGCCGGTCAGCGGGACCTGGTGGAAGTCCCCGTCGGACCGCTGGTACTACCTGGCCGCCGCCGCGCGCGACCTCGTCCCGCACGCCCAAGGATCGCTGGTCAAGCCCAAGGTCACCAAGAGGCTCCTGGTCGGCTCGGCCCCCGAGGCCAAGCAGCGGCCGCAGACCCCCGTCACGCTGACCGCCCGCCCAGGATGATCTCGCCCCGCCGCCGCTCCGGAGAGCCCGGACCCGGTCAGCGCGCACTTACCGCGATCGGGCACACTGGGTGTGCACCGAACGAGGTTCAGGCGGTTTGGCCGAAAGGGGTCGCACATGGGCAAGGGTCCGCTCTCCGGAGTGCGGGTGATCGAGCTGGCCGGGATCGGGCCGGGCCCGTTCGCCGCCATGCTGCTGGCCGATCTGGGGGCCGAGGTGATCCGCGTGGACCGGGCCGCGGCCGTGTCGAAGGCCGGGGGCGGCGGATTCGCCAGCACCGACTTCACCAACCGGGGCAAGCGCTCGATCGCCGTGGACCTCAAGAACGAGCAGGGCAGGGAGGTCGTGCTGCGGCTGGTCGAGCGGGCCGACGCGCTGCTGGAGGGTTTCCGCCCCGGGGTGACCGAACGGCTCGGCCTCGGTCCTGACGAGTGCCTGGCCCGTAACCCGAAACTCGTCTACGGCCGGATGACCGGCTGGGGCCAGGAGGGGCCGCTCTCGCAGAGCGCCGGTCACGACGTCGGCTACATCGCGATCACCGGTGCCCTGCACGCCATCGGCCGTGCGGGCGGCCCGCCGCAGGTCCCGATGAACCTCCTCGGCGACTTCGCCGGCGGCAGCATGTACCTGGTCGTCGGCATCCTCGCCGCCCTGCTGGAGAGCAGGGCGAGCGGCCGCGGCCAGGTGGTGGACGCCGCGATCGTGGACGGCACGGCCCACCTGTCGACGTTCATCCACGGCTTCCTCGCCGGCGGGATGTGGCAGGACGAGCGCGGCGTGAACATGCTCGACACCGGCGCGCCCTGGTACGACGTGTACGAGACGGCCGACGGAAGGCACATGGCGGTCGGCGCGATCGAGCCGCAGTTCTACGCCGAGTTCGTGCGCCTCCTCGGCCTGGAGGACGAGGACCTTCCCGGGCAGCACGACCGTGACGCCTGGCCCGGCCTGCGCGAGCGGTTCGCGGCGGCGTTCAAGGCCAGGACGCGCGACGAGTGGGCCGAGGTCTTCCTGCCCAGCGACGCCTGCGTGGCTCCCGTCCTGTCGCTCAAGGAGGCCGCCGAGCACCCCTACAACACCGCACGGGACGTCTTCGTGGAGGAGGGCGGCCACCTCCAGCCCGCCCCGGCGCCCCGCTTCTCCCGTACGTCCGCCGAGATCGAGGGGCTTCCCGTCCTCCCCGGCGTCAACAGCCGCGACATCCTCACCGACCTCGGCTTCGACGATGTCGAGGCGCTGCTCTCGTCCGGCGCGGTGGCCCAGGCCTGACCCGTTCGACACCTCAGCTCGTCTCGGCGGGCACGCGGTCGGCGGCGGGCTCGGCCGGGACGTGCGCGGTGCGTGGGAGCACGGTCGCGGCCACGATGGCCGCGACCACGTAGAGGCCGGCGGCCACGACGAGTGCGTTCGCGTAGCCGTCGTTCAGGCCCGTTCCGTGGGCGGCGACGGTGGCCAGGGACGCCAGGCCGATCGCACCGCCGAGCTGGCGGGCGCTGTTGAGGACGCCCGAGGCCGTTCCCGCCTCGCCGGGCGCCACCCCGGTCGTCGCGGCGGCCGCCACCGGCGCGAGGCACAGGCCCAGCCCGACGCTGGTGACGGCGGACGGGCCCAGTACGTCGGTGAGGAAGCCGCCGTCCGGGCTGATGCGGCTGAACCAGGCCATGCCCACGGCCGCCAGCAGGGCGCCGGGGATCAGCGAGGCGCGCGGTGAGCGGGTCGCGCCGAGCCTGGTGGCGGCGATCGTTCCGACGATGACGCCCAGCGAGAACGGCAGGAACGCGGCGCCCGTCGCCGCCGCGCTCATGCCGAGGACCTGCTGCATGTAGAGGGACACGAAGTAGAACGCGGCGAACTGCCCGGCGGCGGCGAGGAACACGAAGACGTTCGCCCCGCTGACCCAGCGGCTCCTGAAGAGGCCGAGCCGGACGAGCGGCGCCTTCGTCCGCCGTTCGACGAGCACGAACGCGGCCAGGAGCAGGGCGGCCACCGCGAGCGTGCCGAGGGTGGTCGCCGATCCCCAGCCGTGCTGGTCGGTGCGGACCACGCCCAGCACCAGCAGGCCGGTGCCCGCCGTCGCGAAGGCCGCGCCGAGCACGTCCAGCCGTTCCTGCGATCGCGGCGCGTCGGCGGGCAGGCCCGCGACCCCGAGGGCCAGCGCGCCGAGCACGATCGGAACGTTGATCAGCATCACCCAGCGCCAGCCCGCGTACTCGGTCAGCAGGCCGCCGGCCAGCACGCCGAGCGCGCCGCCCGCCGCGTTGACGGCACTCCAGACGCCGAGCGCCCGTACGCGCGCCGGACCCTCGGTGAACGTCGTGGTCAGCATCGCCAGTGCCGCCGGGGCGACGGCGGCGGCCGCGACCCCCTGCAGCGCGCGGGCGGCGATCAGCTGCCAGGGGGCCTGCGCCAGGCCGCCGAGCAGGGAGGACAGGCCGAACGCGACGAGGCCGGCCAGGAAGAGCCGGCGCCGCCCGTACAGGTCGCCTGCCCGGCCCCCGAGGAGCAGGAAGCCGCCGAACGTCAGCGCGTACATGTGCACGACCCACGAGAGGTCGACCGGATCGAAGCCGAGCGAGGTGCGGATGGCGGGGAGCGCGACGTTCACCACCGCCATGTCGAGGGCGACCATGAACTGCGCCACGGCCACCGCCGCCAGGACCAGGCCCGGACGAGACTTTTTATACATGTATAAAAAGTAGCCGCGGCGGTGCCGGTCTGTCGAGCCCCGGCCGCGCACGGACCGGAGATGGGCCAAGATGGGCAGGTGGGCACACGGACCGGACGGCCGCCGAAGATCTCGCGGCCGGACATCATCGCGGCGGCGCGCCGGATCATCGACACCGACGGCGTGGACAGGCTGACGATGCGGCGGCTCGCCCACGACCTCGGCAGCACGCCGATGGCGGTCTACCACCACGTCCGCGACAAGGAGGAGCTGCTGCTCCTCGTGCTCGACGACATCGCGAGCGGCATGCTCCGGCCCGAGCTGCCCGCCGACCCGCGCGAACGCGTCATCGTCACCGCGCAGGCGATGCACGACACGCTGGCGCGGGTGCCGTGGGTCGTCCAGGTCATCACCGCCGACGACCTCTTCTCGCCCACCGCCCTCTGGTACAACGAGACCGTCATCGACGCGGCCATGGCCTGCGGGCTCTCCATCGAGGACGCCGTCTACGCCTATCGCAGCATCTGGTACTACACGGCGGGCGAGCTCATCGTCCGCGCCGCCGCCGCGCGGCGCCGCGCCGAGGACGACCGTCCGACGTTCCGGGAACGGGTGTTCGCCGACCTCGACGCCGAGGAGCTGCCGAGGCTCTCGTCACTGGCCGGCCGCTGGGAGGAGATCTCCGCCCGCGACACCTACACCGCGGGCCTGCGCGCGCTCGTCGACGGGCTGCTCCCCGCCCGCCGCTAGCCACGGGCCATACGCGGCTTTGCCTGCAGTTTTAGGTAAATCGCCCGGGCGTCGGTGTCGAGCCGGACCTCACGGGTACTCCGAGTCACCACCCGTCCATTCGTTCGAAGGTGGCTCGCCCGATGGCACTGCACATGGGACTGCTCAGGTCGGCGGCACGCAGAGTACCCCGCCCTCCCGTGCCGCGCCCGCCGCTGCCGCGCGTCCCAGGGCTGCCCGACGTCTCCAAGCTGCCCGGAGCCTCCAAGCTGCCGCGCGTCCCAGGGCTGCCCGGCCTCGCGAGCCTGGCGGAGCTTCCCGTGCGCGCCGACCTGGGCAATCTCCTCGGCCCCCGGACCCGGCGGCGGGTGTGGTCACGCAACGGCCGCGCCTACATCGAGCTGCGCGGCCGGGCCCAGCACACCGACGAGCTGCGCCGCGCGCTGACCACAGCCGTCGAGCGCCTCAAGGGCGTGCGGTGGGCCGAGGTGAACGCGGTGACCGGCGAGCTCCTGTGCGCCTTCGACGAGGGCGGCGTCACGATCGAGAGTCTCATCGGCGCGATCGAGTCGGTCGAGGAGGCGCACGACCTGCCCGACGAGACGTTCCCCATGGACGCCCATCCGGCCGACCAGGCGCCGATCACGGCCGAGGCGATCGCGCTGGCCTCCGACTGCGCCGCGTTCGCGCTGGCCACGACCGGCAAGTTCGTCCGGCTGCCGCGCATGCCCAGGGCGGCGCGCCTCGCGTTCACCTGGGTGGACAACCAGCCGCGCATGCGCGAGCAGCTGGAGACGCGGATCGGCCCGCACGGCGCCGACCTGCTGCTGGCCGCCGGCAACGCCGCCCTGCACGGCCTGACGCAGGAGCCCGCCGCGCTGGCCGTGGACGCCGTCAACCGCGTGATCCAGCTGTCCGAGCTGACCACGCGCCGCGCGACGTGGTGCCGGTTCGAGGAGGAGCTGTGCTCGGCCGGGCTGCCCGTGGAGGCGCCGCAGCGGCAGGAACGGCCGTGCCCGCTTCCGGGCGGGCCGATCGAGACCTGCGGCGACCGTGCCGCGATGGGGGCGCTCGCCGGGGCGGCCGGCGTGCTCGGGCTGACCCGGCGGACCGCCACCGCCGCCGACGTGGCGCTCGCGATGGTGCCGCGCGCCGCCCGGCTGGGCAGGGCGGGGTTCGCGGCGACCCTCGACCGGGAGTTCAGCCGCAGAGGCGTGGTGGCCCTGGACGGCTCCGCCTACCGGCGGCTCGACCGGGTGAGCGCGGTGGTGATCGACTCGCGGGTGCTGTGCCAGGAGTCGCTGGAGATCCTTGAGGCGGACGGGCCGGACGCGCGGAAGGTGTGGCGGGCCGCGACCCGGCTGCTCGGCGGCGATCCGGAGCTGACGGGGCGGCCCGGCGCGGACGGGCGGCGGTTCGAACGCCTGGACGGGAAGGCTCCGCCGGGCGGCACGAGGCTGCGCGTCGTCGAGGAGGACGGGACGGTGCTGGGCGAGGTGCTCGTCGGCCGCGGGCTCGATCCGCTCGCCGAGGCGCTTCCGTCCGCCGTGCGCGACAGCGGCGCCCGGATCCTGCTGACCCGCCACGCCTCGACCGCCGAGTTCGCGCCGCTGGCCGACGACGTGCTCGACGCGTCGATCCCGTTGTGCGAGCACGTGCGCGCGTTGCAGCGCGACGGCCACGGCGTCCTCGTGGTGACCGCCGCCGACGATGACGCCGCTCTCGCGGCCGACGTCGGCGTGGGGGTCCGGCGTGCCGACGAACGCGCCTGCTGGGGCGCGGACCTGATCTGCACCGGCGGGCTCGACCAGGTCTGGCATCTGCTCTGCGCCATCGGCGGCGCTCACCAGGCGAGCAGGCGGGCCGTCCGCCTGGCCGTGGGCGGCTCGTCCCTCGGCACGCTCCTGGTGGTGACCGGCCGCCGCGCCACCGCGCCGCTCGACCTGGCGCCGGTGCACAGCGCCGCCGTGATGGCGATGCTCGGCGGCGTCGTCTCGGCGCGGCGCCTGGTGGGCCGGACGTCGCCCGCTCCGCTGCCGCACGTCCCGTGGCACGCGCTCGATCCCGAGCAGGCCGCCGAACGCGCGCTGCGGCTGCGGCCCGGCGACGACGCCGTTCCGCGCAGGACCGCCCGAAGACCACCGCGGCCCGTCCGGGCGGTCACCGAGGTGACGAAGGCCGTCGGGCACGAGCTGCGCGATCCGCTCACGCCGATCCTGGTGCTCGGCGCCGCCGCGTCCGCCGTCGTCGGCTCGGGCGTGGACGCCGCCCTCGTGGGCGGCGTGATGACGGGCAACGCGCTGATCAGCGGCATGCAGCGGGCCCGTGCGGAGCATGTCCTGCGCGGCCTGCTCCTCGGCCAGCGCGCCCCCGCCCGCCGGGTCCGGCCGGGCTCGGGCGACGGCAAGGCCACCGCGCCGCCGCTGCGCGGGCAGCAGGGATGGGCGCCGCACGACGACATCCCGGCCGACGACCTGCTTCCCGGGGACGTCATCGCGATCGGGCCGTCCGACGTCGTGCCCGCCGACGCCCGTCTCCTCGCCGTCGAGGACCTGGAGGTGGACGAGGCCACCCTCACGGGCGAGTCGCAGCCGGTCACCAAGACGCTGGAGGCGGTGCCCGGCGCGGATCTGGCCGAACGTTCCTGCATGGTGTTCGAGGACACCACCGTCCTCGCGGGCCGGGCGTACGCCGTCGTGGTCGCCACCGGCGCCGCCACCCAGGCGGGCCGTGCCGGCGCGCTCGCCGGGCGCGGCGCCGCGCCGTCCGGCGTCCAGGCGCAGCTGAACGAGCTGACCCGCGTCGCGCTGCCCGTCACCGGTATCAGTGGTGCCCTGGTCAGCGCCCTGTCGCTGCTGCGCGGCGTGCCGGTGCGGCAGGCGGTCGAGTCGGGCGTGGCCGTCGCGGTCGCCGCCGTGCCCGAGGGGCTGCCGCTCGTGGCGACCGTCGCCCAGCTCGCCGCGGCACGCCGCCTGACGCGCCGCAACGTGCTGGTGCGCAGCTCGCGCACGCTCGGCACGATGGGCCGCGTCGACACGCTCTGCTTCGACAAGACCGGCACGCTGACCGAGGGACGGCTCCGCGTCACCCGGCTCAGCGGCGCGACCTCCGCGGACGAGGCGGGCGACCGGCTCGCGCGCCGTATGCTCACCGCCGCCGTCCGCGCCTGCCCGCCGCCCGGGAACGGCAAGGTACGGCACGCCACCGACCGGGCCGTCCTCGAAGCCGGCGAAGCCAGACTGGGCAAGGACTCTCCTTGGGAGCTCCTACACGAGACCCCGTTCGAACCGAGCCGGGGCTACTCCGCCGCTGTCGGGCGTGCCAAGCGCAAGCCGTACGTCGCCGTCAAGGGCGCCCCGGAGGTGGTCCTGCCGCGCTGCGCCCAGGTCGTATCCGGCAACACTGTGCGTTCCCTGACCGGCGAGCGCCGGGATCAGGCGCGTGCCGTCGAACGCAAGCTCGCCTCGCGCGGGCTGCGCGTCCTCGCCGTCGCGGAGGCCAGGCCCTCGGAGAACGAGCTGCAGGACAGCGAGAAGCTCGGCGAGACCCTCGATCTGGTGCTGCTCGGCTTCCTCGGCATCGCCGACACCCCGCGCGCGGACGCTGCCGACGCGATCAGCACGCTCACCGAGGCGGGCATCCGGGTCGCGATGATCACCGGTGACCACCCGGACACCGCCCAGGCGGTGGCCGCCGACCTCGGCATCCCCGATCCCGGCAACGTGCTGACCGGTGCCGAGCTGGACCGGCTCAGCGAGCGTGAACGCTCCGCGCGGATCGGGAAGACCGCCGTCTTCGCCCGCGTCAGCCCCGAGCACAAGGTACGGATCGTCCAGGCGCTGCAGCGGGCCGGGCGCACGGTGGCGATGACCGGCGACGGCGCCAACGACGCCGCCGCGATCCGGCTCGCCGACGTCGGCATCGGCCTCACCGCCGGCGACTCCCGGGCGGCCCAGTCGGCCGCCGACCTGATCCTGCGGGGCGGCGACCTGCCCGGCATCGTCTCCGCGCTGCTGGAGGGCCGCGCGCTCTGGGAGAGCGTGCGCAACGCCGTGTCCATCCTCGTCGGCGGGAACGCGGGCGAGATCGCGTTCACCGTCTACGGCACCGCGTTCGGCGGCAGGGCCCCGCTCACCACGCGCCAGCTGCTGCTGGTCAACACCCTCACCGACATGATGCCCGCGCTGGCGGTGGCGCTCGCGCCGCCCAACGGCCACGGCTACGGCGAGCGCCCGGCGCGCGGCGGTCCGCTGGGCGACCCGATGAACGAGGCGATCGCGGTACGCGGCGTCGTCACCGCCATAGGCGCCATCCTGGCCTGGCAGGCCGGCAGGTTCACCGGACGCCGGACGCGCGCCGGGACGATGGGCCTCGCCGCGCTCGTCATCACCCAGCTGGCGCAGACGCTGCAGACCGGGTGGCGCAGCCCGGCCGTCCTCGCCACCTGCGCCGCCTCGGTGCTGGTGCTCGCCGCGGTGATCGAGACGCCGGGCGTCAGCCATTTCTTCGGCTGTGTCCCGCTGGGCCCGGTCGCCTGGACGCAGGTGCTCACCTCGGCGACGGCGGCCATGGCGGCCTCCGCGTTCGCGCCGCAGGTGATCCAGCGTCTGGACGGCTGGTGGAACGGCCGGTCAGAGGCCTAGCCGCTTGGCGACGATCTCGTTCATGATCTCGTTGGTGCCGCCGCCGATGCCGAGGATGCGCGCGTCCCGGTAGTGGCGCTCGACCTCCGACTCGCGCATGTAGCCCATGCCGCCGTGGAGCTGGACGGCCTCATGGACGACGTGCTCGACGGCGTAGACGGCCGTGTTCTTGGCGTACGCGGTCTCGGTGAGCACGTCCTCGCCCGCGAGGTACCGCTCGGCGACGTTGCGCGTGTAGGCCCGGGCGACGTCGACCTGACGCGCCATCTCGGCGACCTTGTGCCGGACGAGCTGGCGGGACGACAGCGGGCGGCCGAACGTCTCGCGGGCACGGATCCACTCCATCGTGAGGTCCAGGCACCGCTGCGCCGTCGCGTACGCCTGGACGGCCAGCGACAGGCGTTCGCTCACGAAGTTCTGCACGATCTGCAGGAAGCCGCTGTGCTCCGCGCCGACGAGGTTGGACACCGGCACGCGCACATCGGTGAACGAGAGCTCGGCGGTGTCGGAGCACTGCCAGCCCATCTTGCGCAGCGACCGCGACACCCCGAAGCCGGGCGCGCCCTTCTCGATGACCAGCAGCGAGATCCCGCCGAATCCCGGCTCGCCGGTGCGGACGGCGGTGGTCACGAAGTCGGCCCGCACCCCTGAAGTGATGAACAGCTTGGCGCCGTTGACGACGTAGACGTCCCCGTCGCGGACGGCGGTGGTGCGGATGCCCGCCACATCGGAGCCGGTGTCCGGCTCGGTGATGCCGAGGGCGCCGATCATCTCCCCGGCGAGCACCGGCCGCGCGAACCGGTCGATCAGCGCCGTGTCGCCCGACTCCAGCCCGGCGGCGATGAGGTGCGGCAGCGCGATCCCGTGGGTGAACAGCGAGGCCACCACGCCGCCGGAGCCGCCCGCCTGGATGATCTCCTCGGCCACGAGGAGGGCGTCGATGACGTCGCCGCCCGAGCCGCCCGCCTCCTCGGGGAATCCGGCCCCGAGGAGCCCGGCCGCGGCGGCCTTGCGGTGCAGCTCGCGGGGGAGCTCCCCGGCGTCCTCCCACGTCGGCAGGTGGGGCACGATCTCACGCGTGGTGAACTCGCGGACCAGCGTGCGGAGCGCCACGCGCTCGGGCGTGTTCCAAGGACTCAACACCGTCTCCCTCGATCGAATCGGATTCGGAATCTAACAGCAGCCCTCGCGCCCATCGAAACGGTGTTGGGGGATAGCACTCTCCGTATTCATCTGATTACCTGTAGTAGTCAAAGGCTTCGTCAACATCTCGGGGGATGTCGATGCACGCGAGACCGGGGCGTGGACCTGGCTTCCGCTGGATCTGGGCGCCGCTGGCGGTCGCCGTGCTGTTCGCGCTCACCGCCGGCATGGTCAAGCTGCAGGAGACCGCCTGCGCCTCGGCCGCGGGCCCGCTGCCGCGTGCCGACGTCACGGTGGAACCCGCGCCGCCGTGGGTCCGCCGGGGTACCGCCGCCCACCACGCCGACTGGTCGGAAGTGCTGTGTTCGATGGGCCCGTTGTCGCCCAGGGGACGCTACGTCTCGCTCTCGGCCGCGGAGTTCGGGCGGGCGTCGCTGTGCGGCTCGTACCTGGAGGTCGCCGGTCCGGAGGGCACCGTGCGCGTCCAGGTCGTCGACCGGTGCCGCGTCTGCCCGCCCGGACGCCTCGACCTCAGTGAACGCGCGTTCGCCCGCATCGCCGGCGGGCGCGAGGGCGTCGTCCCGGTCCGCTACCGCCTGGTCCACGACCCCCGCCCCGTGCCCCGCCTGGCCGTCCGGGTCAAGCCGGGCTCCACGCGCGGCTGGCTCGCCCTGCTCGTCCTCGGCCACGGCAACCCGATCAGCCGCGTCGAGCTGCGCGCGGCGGGACGCAAGTGGCGCACCATGTGGCGCGGGCTGGACAACCACTGGGCGATCTCCCGTCCGGGTGACGGTCCCTACCGCGTGCGCGTCACCGACCGCTTCGGCAACCGGGCGGTGCTGAGGTGGGTCGCGTTCGAGACCGCCGCCGTCCAGCACAGCGAGGTCAAGCTGTACGGGACGTTCCAGCGGCCGGAGGGCACGAGGCCGCCCGCGGCGCCACGGCTCCCCGCCGGCCACGGGCCGGCAAGCACACCGAGTCCGTTCCGGATCTCCCCGCCCTGTGCCTGAACGCGCCCGGCCGGGCCGTCTCGCCGGGTGGTCGCCGGCCGCCGTACACGCTAGTGTCCCGAGCAAGCACATGCTCGGTTTGGAGGGTCCATGCGCCGCGGTGTCCACCTGCTCGAAGAGGTCGAGTTCCACCCGATGAACTCCCGCCGCCCGCTGGACTACCTGCGCTGGCTGACCGGCTACAAGCGGGAGGACGACCGGCTCGCCGCGGGCGCGCACGAGCTCACCGAGGGCATGTCGATCCGGTCCCGGGACATCGACCTCGTCGGCGCGTTCTACGCCGTCGGCATCACCGGGCACCCGCAGTTCAAGGTGGTGACCCTCTGGGACTGCCACGGCGGCTGGGACGGCGGCTGGCGGCAGATGCTGGAGATCTACGACGACGTCAAGGAGAACCTCTTCCTCTCCGACATCGACGACCTGCGGTTCGCCGCGTTCTCCCGCCCGCTCGGGACGGCGCCCGGTGGCCCCCTGCTGGCGGACGTGGTCGCCGAGGGCTACGCCGCGCCGCTCTACCTCTTCGAGAGCGCCGAGGTCCGGCCGGGCGCGGCCCTCGACTACCTGGAGGCCGTCCAGGAGGAACGCGCGCCGATGATGGCCGACCACGGGCACCGGCTGATCGGCTCGTACGAGGTCCAGTTCTGCGACACCGAGGTGGTCACCCTCTGGGGGACCGGCATCGACGCGCACCTCGGCCTGCAACGGGCCCGGGACGCGGCGCTGGGCATGGACGACGAGGTCGAGCCCGACCACCGGCTCATCTCCTGGCGCAAGCGCGCCCGCCAGTTCCTGAACGGGCCGTGGCGGGAGACCCTGCTCAGCCCCTACCCCGGCAGCAAGCTGGCACCACGTTCCTGACGGGACACCGCCTAGTCCGTCAGCTCCTTGCGCCGGCGCTTCTCCTCGCGGCGGGCCTTGCGCTTGACGTTGACCGCGCCCCAGAACGCCAGCCCGCTGACGACCACGCGCGGCGCGCCCGGCACACCCGGGCCGCTCGCCGTGTGGTCGAACCCGCCCATGATCCCGACGCCCTTGACGTGCACGGTGAGGTCGTCCGGCGCGATGACGTCGATCCCGCCCATGATGGCGATCGCCCGGATGCGGACCTCCTGGCCGGGAACGAACCGGGCCTCACGCAGGTCGATCTTGCCGCCGCCCCAGAACGCGAACCCGGCGAACTTCGCCGGGACGTTCCACACGCCCTGGCGCTTGAACTCGCTGCAGAACGCGAAGCCCCGCCGCCAGGAGGGCGCGTCCACGATCGGCGCGCCGAAGACCGGCGGCCCGGACGGACGCGGCACGGCGCCGCTGACCGGCAGATCGCTCGTGATCGGCTCCAGCTCGGCGTAGGTCTTGGCGGCGTAGACCGCGGTGAGCCGCTCGTCCAGCTCGTCCAGACTCAGCCGTCCGTCGCCCGCGGCTTCGCGCAGCACCTGCGCGACCTGGTCGCGATCGGCGTCCGACGCCCGCAGCTCCGGCGGGCCAGAAGATCGCTCGGGGAGGCTCATGTGCCGAGCCTAGGCCGGTTCGAGCCGGATGACGATGGACTTGGACGTCGGGGTGTTGCTGATTTCGGCGGTGCTGTCCAGCG
The DNA here is from genome assembly GCF_039533225.1 of Actinomadura fulvescens. Taxonomy (NCBI): domain Bacteria; kingdom Bacillati; phylum Actinomycetota; class Actinomycetes; order Streptosporangiales; family Thermomonosporaceae; genus Actinomadura; species Actinomadura fulvescens. Next base: position 1,005,706 of record NZ_BAAATD010000002.1, read on the forward strand.
GTACGAGGACGTTGGTCTCGGGAAAGTAGGCGGCGGCGCAGCCGCGCGCCGTCGGGTAGGCCACGGCCCGGAAGCCGGGTGCGCGGCGTTCGACCGCGTCGGACCACTCCGAGACCAGGTCGACCATGGCGCCGTCGGCGAGGCCGAGCGCGGCCAGGTCGTCCTCGTGCACGAACACCACGCGCCGGCCCGCCTTGACGCCGCGATAGCGGTCGTCCAGGCCGTAGATCGTCGTGTTGTACTGGTCGTGGCTGCGCACCGTCTGCAGCAGCAGCCGCCCCTCCGGCACGCGCAGCACGCCGAGGGCGTTGACCGTCAGGTTGGCCTTGCCGGTGCCGGTGGCGAAGCTGCGCGTGTCGCGCGGGCCGTGCGGCAGGACGAAGCCGTCCGGCTCGCGGATCCGCTCGTTGAAGTCCGCGAAGCCCGGCACGACCCGGGAGACGTGGTCGCGGATCACGTCGTAGTCGCGTTCCATCGCCGCCCAGTCGATGCCCGAGGCGGGCAGCGTCGCGCGCGCCAGCCCGCACACGATGGCGACCTCGGACCTGAGCCGGGCCGACGCCGGGGCGAGACGGCCGCGCGAGGCGTGGACCATGCCCATCGAGTCCTCGACGGAGACGAACTGCTCCCCGGACGCCTGGACGTCGCGTTCGGTCCGGCCGAGCGTCGGCAGGATCAGCGCCTGCTCCCCGGTCACGGCGTGCGAACGGTTGAGCTTGGTCGACACCTGCGCGGTCAGGCGGCACGAACGCATCGCGGCCTCGGTGACCGCCGAGTCGGGGGTGGCGCGTACGAAGTTGCCGCCCATCCCGAGGAACACCTTGGCCCGGCCGTCGCGCATCGCGCGGATCGCGTCGACCGTGTCGAAGCCGTGCTCGCGCGGCGGCTCGAAGCCGAACTCCTTGGCCAGCGCGTCGAGGAACGCGGCCGGCGGCCGCTCGACGATGCCCATCGTCCGGTCGCCCTGCACGTTGGAGTGCCCGCGCACCGGGCACACGCCCGCCCCCGGCCGCCCGATGTTGCCGCGCAGCAGCAGGAAGTTGACCACCTCGCGGATGGTCGGCACCGAGTTGCGATGCTGGGTCAGGCCCATCGCCCAGCACACCACGATCCGGTCGGCGGCCAGCACGTCCCCGAACGTCGCGGCGATCTCGGCCCGGCTCAGCCCGGTGGCCTCCAGCACGTCGTCCCAGTCCAGGGCCCGTACGTGGCGTTCGAACGCCTCGAACCCCGCGGTGTGGGCGGCGAGGAACTCCCGGTCGACGGCACCGGGCGCGTCCGATTCGAGGAGCAGCCGGTTCAGGGCCTGGAACAGCGCGAGGTCGCCGTTCAGCCGGATCTGCAGGAACCGGTCGGCGAGGCGGGTGCCGCGACCCACGAGGCCGGACGGGCGCTGCGGGTTCTTGAACCTCGTCAGCCCGGCCTCGGGCAGTGGGTTGACCGCGATGATCCGGGCCCCGGACCGCTTGGCCTCCTCCAGCGCCGACAGCATGCGGGGGTGGTTGGTGCCCGGGTTCTGCCCCACGACGAAGATCAGGTCGGTCTGGTGGAGGTCCTCCAGCAGCACCGAGCCCTTGCCGATGCCGATCGTCTCCTTGAGCGCGGAGCCGGACGACTCGTGGCACATGTTGCTGCAGTCGGGAAGGTTGTTGGTCCCGAACGCGCGGGCGAAGAGCTGGTAGGCGAAGGCGGCCTCGTTGCTGGTCCGGCCCGAGGTGTAGAACAGCGCCTCGTCCGGCGAGTCCAGCCCGTTCAGCTCGGCCGCGAGCAGGGCGAACGCCTCGTCCCACGACACGGGCTCGTAGTGCTCGGCGCCGCTCCGCTTGATCATCGGCTCGGTCAGCCGGCCCTGCTGCCCCAGCCAGTGGTCGGACCGCTCCGCCAGCTCCGCCACGGTGTGGCGGGCGAAGAACTCGCGGGTGACGCGCCGCGTCGTGGCCTCCTCCGCGACCGCCTTCGCGCCGTTCTCGCAGAACTCCGCGAGGTGCCGCTTGCCGCCCTCGGGCCACGCGCAGCCGGGGCAGTCGAACCCCTGCTTCTGGTTGACCCGCGCCAGGGTCAGCGCGGTGCGCCTGGCCCCCATCTGGTCGAACGACTGGCGCAGCGCGTGCGTGACCCCGGGAAGCCCGGCGGCGCTGTCCTTGGGCGGTGAGATCTCCAGGCCCTCGTCGCCGGGGTCCTCGACGGGCGCTTTGCGGCTCATAGGGTTCCACTGTCGCATGTCCGCCCCGGTGCTACGACCCCGCCGGACCTGCGCGGGTGCGCGGAACTGCGCGGTGCGCGGAACTACGCGGCGTGCTGACCGATGACGACGGTGGCGTACAGGTCCTCGGAGTGAGCCGTGCGGGTGAGCAGGCCCGCCCGGGTGAACGCCTCGACCGCCGCCGGGATCTGGCGTTCGCTGGTCTCGATCAGGAGGTGGCCGCCGGGGGCCAGCCACCGGGGGGCCTCGGCGGCGACGCGGCGCAGGACGTCGAGGCCGTCCGGGCCGCCGTCGAGGGCGACCGTCCTCTCGTGGTCGCGGGCCTCGGAGGGCAGCAGCGGCACCTCGCCCGTCGGCACGTAGGGCGTGTTGGCCACGAGGGTGTCGACGCGGCCCCGGAGGCGGGCGGGGAGGGGATCGAAGAGGTCGCCCTCGTACACCTGGCCGTTGGTGATGTTGCGGCGGGCGCAGCGCACCGCGGCGGGATCGATGTCGGCGGCGTGCAGGTCGATGCCGCCCCGCGCGGCGGCGATCGCGGCGCCCAGGGCGCCGGAGCCGCAGCAGAGGTCGGCCACGGTGGCCGGGGGAGCGGTCAGGGCGATCGCCTGGTCGACGAGGAACTCGGTCCGGCGGCGCGGGACGAAGACGCCCGGGTCGACGGCGACGCGCAGGCCGTGGAACTCCGCCCAGCCGAGCACGTGCTCAAGGGGGAGGCCGGCGGCGCGGCGTTCCACCATGGCGGTCAGCTCGGCGGGGGTGCGGGCCGTGGAGATCAGGAGCTCGGCCTCGTCTTCGGCGAAGACGCAGCCGGCGGCGCGGAGCCGGGTGACGATCGACAGTGACAACGGGGCCTCTCTCAGGACCGGGTCACTTTACCCCCGGTCGCCCAGCAGGGCGTGCATCATCTCCACCCAGGTCGCCACGAACGTGTCGTCGTCGACGCCGACGGCGGTCACCTTCAGCACGCTGCGCAGGATGCGGGACGACAGCAGCGAGCCGAGGCCCACGGTCGCCACGGCGGTGGCGCGGTCGTCCGGCAGGCCGGCGCGTTCGCGCAGCCAGGCGGCGAACTCGGTGTAGGTGGTGCTCACCAGCTGCTCGATCGCGACCTCGACGATCTCGGGCAGGTTGCGCGCCTCGGAGGCCATGATCCGCAGCAGCTCCTCCTCGCCGTCGAGCTCGGCGAGCACGTAGCGGGCGGTGAGGGTGAGCTCGGCGCGCAGGTCACCGAGGCCCGTGAGCACGCGGCGGATGTCGCGCAGCGCGTCGAGCCGGGCCAGGTGCCGCTCGATCCCGGCCGAGAGCACGGCCTCCTTGGTGCGGAAATGGTGGTAGAGGCCACCGGCGCCCGGAGTGAGCCCGGCGGCCTTCTCGATCTGGGCCACGCTCGTGCCGCGATAGCCGTTCTCGCCGAACAGCCGCATGGCGGAATCGATGATCCGCTCTCGGGTCGGGGTTGACGTCGTCACGCTCCTAAGTAAACACTGAGGCGAAGGCAGTGTCTACTTGTGGGGACTCGCTTATGGCTGACAACATCCGCAGGGGCCGGGTCGTTCGCGCGGCACCCCTGCTCGGCGCCGCGAGCCGGACCGCCGGTGAGGCGGTGGTGGCCTCGCTGCGCCGGAAGGTGACCGGCACGGACACGACGGCGGACGTGCACGCGCGGGCGGCGGAGCGCTACGTCGAGAGGCTGGGCCGGTCCAAGGGCGTGCTGATGAAGGCCGGCCAGTTGCTCTCGTTCGTGTCGTTCGCGCCCGCGGTGGCCGGCGAGTACCAGAGCGTCTACCAGGCCGCGATGGCCCGGCTGCAGGACAGTGCGCCGCCCATGCCGCCCGAGGTGGCGCGGGGAGTCGTGATCGCTGAGCTGGGCGGCCCGCCGGAGGAGGTGTTCGCCGAGTTCGAGCCGGAGCCGCTGGCGGCGGCGTCGATCGGGCAGGTGCACGCGGCGCGGCTGCACGACGGCCGCCGGGTGGCAGTGAAGATCCAGTATCCGGGTGTCGCCGAGGCGATCAGGGCGGACCTGAGCAACACCGAGCTGCTCGCCACGTTCTTCCAGCTGGCCCGCCCGCTGACCGCCGACATGACCCGGATCAACGTGCGCATGCTCGCCCGCGAGGCCACCGAACGCATCTCCGAGGAGCTGGACTACCGGGCCGAGGCGGCCAACCAGGCCGAGTTCGCGGACGCCTACCGAGGCCATCCGTTCATCCGGATCCCCGAGGTCGTGCCCGAGTACTCCACGTCCCGGGTGTTCACCATGGATCTGGCGGACGGCGTGCGATGGTCGCGGGCGCTGGAGGCCGACCAGGAGCTGAAGGACCGGTGGAGTGAAGTGATCTACCGGTTCACGCTCGGCAGCCTGCGGCGGATGAGCCTGTTCAACGCCGACCCGCATCCGGGCAACTACCTCTTCAACCCCGACGGGACCGTCACCTTCCTCGACTTCGGCTGCGTCAAGCGCTTCAGCCGCCGCCAGATCACCGGGATCGCCGACCTCGTCCAAGCCACGGCGGACGGCGACGGCGACCGGGTGTTCGCGGCGATGGCCGACGCCGGGTTCATCGACGCGGCCAACCCCGATCTGCCCGCGCCGGAGGAGGTGCTGGGCTACTTCAGGTCATCACTGAAGCCGATCGTCGCCCCGCAGCCGTACACCTACAACCGCGAGGACGCGGCCGAGGTCGTGCAGAGCATGTTCTCCCCCTTCGGACCGCAGAGCGCGGTGGTGCGGCGGTTGTCGATCGGGCCCGACTACCTGCTGCTCACCCGGATCGACCTCGGTATGACGGCCGTGCTGGGGGAGCTGGGCGGGACCGGCCCGTGGAATGCCATCTGCCGCGAATGGGACCGCGGCGAGCCGCCCGCGACACCGTACGGAGAACTGGACCAGGCCTTCTGGAGGGAACATGGCGACCACCAGCACGTTGACCGAGCCGGTTCGGTGGGATGACGACAGGCACGCCTATGTCGTCACCGGCTTCGATGAGGCGTCCGAGGTCCTGCGCGGGTCCGGCTGGAGCAGCGACCCCGCCCGCAACCCGCACGCCCCGCAGGTTCTGAAGGCGCTGCCGCCCAGCGTCCTGCTCTTCTTGGACCCGCCCGACCACACCCGGCTGCGGCGCCTGGTCGCGCCCGCGTTCACCCCCCGCGCCCTGGACCGGCTGCGCCCCCGGGTCGTCGCGGTGGTCGACGCGGTGCTGGACGGGCTCTTCGCCGACGGCCCCGAGACCGACCTGATGGAGGAGGTCGCCTATCTGATCCCGCTGGCGGTCATCGCCGAGATGCTGGACGTGGGCGTGGAGGGCGCCGAGGTGTTCCGCGCCGAGACCCCCGGGCTGGTGCGCATGCTGGAGTTCGACGCCGGCGTGCACGACCTCGAACGCAGCGTGGCCGCGGCGCAGGAGGTCACCATGTTCCTGCTGCCGCTGGTGACCGAACGGATGCGGGCTCCCGGCGACGATTTCATCAGCGGCCTCGCCGCCGCCGGGATGACCGCCGAGGAGATGGTCGGAATGTGCGTACTGCTGCTCGCGGGCGGGCACGAGACCACCGCCAATCTCATCGGCACCGGTACGCTCGCGCTGCTGTCGCGGCCCGAGCAGGTCCCGGCCCTCCACGGCGACCCGGCCCGCGCCGTCGAGGAGTTGTTGCGGCTCGAAGGCCCGGTCAAGCTGGCCGCGCGGTTCGCGGTGGCCGATCACGAGCTCGGCGGACGGCGGATCGAGGCCGGGAGCCAGCTCATCCTGGACCTCAGGGAGATCAACCGGGACCCTCGCCGGTTCCCCGATCCGGCACGCCTCGACCTCACGCGCGAGCCGCTGCCTCACCTGGCCTTCGGTGCGGGTCACCACTTCTGCCTGGGTGCCGGGCTCGCCCGGATGGAGGCGGCCGAGACGCTGCCACGTCTGTTCGGCCGTTTTCCTGACCTGCGTGTGGCCGGTGAGCCGCGGTGGCGCGACTCCACCACCTTCCACGGCCTGGACGAGCTCCCGGTGCACGCTTAGGGCGGTGCGCCGTGCCCTCAGCTCCCGGCGAGTGCCGAGACCGCCGGTGTGAACGCCGCCAGGTCCGATTCGTGGTGCAGGACGAAATAGGTCAGCCCGAGTTCCTCGCGCCAGCGGCGCAGGTCGTCGCAGATCTTCGCGGTGTCGCCCGTCAGCACCTGCGGTGTGCCGGCCTGCGCCCCGGGCGCGGCGGCGCTCCAGCCGGCCGGGGCGCCCGGGCCGGCCTCGCGGCCGACACTCAGAATCGAGGTGCCGAGCTCGACGTCCCGGTCGCCCGCCTCGGCGCGGATGATCTCGATCTTGCGGCGGAACGCGTCCGGCCCGCCGTCGGCGGTGTCCGGCCCGGCGCCGTCCGCCCGTACCCGCATGGTCAGGTTGACGATGTCGGCCTCGCGGGCCGCCAGCCGCAGCATGCGCGGCCCGCCGCCGCCCAGCATGAGCCGCGGCCCCGGACGCTGGACCGGGACCGGCTCCTGCTCAAGGCCGTCGATCCGGTAGTGCCGGCCCTCGTACGAGAACGGCCCGCCGCGCCACAGGCCCTTGAGAACGTCGATCGCCTCGGTGAGCCGGTCGACGCGGACCGCGGGCGGGTCCAGGGTCAGCCCCGCGCGATGGTAGTCGTGGGCCATCCAGCCGGTGCCGATGCCGAGCTCCAGCCGCCCGCCGGAGAGCACGTCGACCGTCGCCGCCTCCTTGGCGAGCACGGCGGGATGGCGGAAGTCGTTGGCGAAGACGAGCGTGCCGACCGTGAGCCGGGACGTCGCGCACGCCGCCGCCGTCATCGCCGCGACGGGCGCGAAGCGCGGGCCGACGAGATGGTCGGGGACGAGGAGCGCGCCGAATCCGGAGTCCTCCAGGCGACGGGCCTTCTCCGCCCAGGCCCGGCCCGACCCGGCCATCCGGATCACCGCGGCGAAGCGGAACATCACACCTCCATTTACCAAGCGCTTGCTCGACACGATAGGCGGCGCTACCGTCGCGGGGAAGGGACGGTCTCGGCAGGCAGCGAAGGGCGGCGCCGATGGGTCTTTCCGTACCGCGGGCTCCGGTACGCGAGGTGACGGAACCGGAGATCGCCGGCTTCCGCGCGAACGGCTGGGCGCGGCTGCCCGGCCTGGTGGCCCCGGAGTTCGTCGCGGACCTGCGAGAACGGGCGCTCGAACGGCTCGCTGAGCGACGTGAGACGTTCAGGAACAGCTTTGTCGATCAGGCGTTCGGCCAGGATCGTGACATCGCGCGGCACGACGAGGCGTTCGCCGCGCTCGCGCTCTCGCCCCAGCTGGCCCATAACGTCACCCGGCTGCTGGTCGGCGTGGACGCGGTCCGGCTCCAGGTGACCAACCTTCTGACCAAAGAGCCCGCCGACGGCGACGGGCACGGCGCGACCGTCTTCCACCAGGACTTCCCGTGGATGCCCATGGACAGGTCGGCGATGCTCACCGTCTGGCTGGCCCTGGCCGACGTCCCCGCCGACATGGGCGCGCTGCGCTTCTACAACGGCTCGCACCTGTACGGGCCGCTCGGGCGCAGCTTCGTCCGGGAGGACGACGACGCGCTCACCCAGCACCCGTGGCTGGAGACGCTGGAGCTCTCCGAGCCGTTCGACCTGGCGGCGGGCGACGCGACCGTGCACAGCTCGCTGGTCGTCCACGGCGCTCCCGCCAACCGTCGCGACACGCCCCGGCTGTCGTTCACCGCGACCTACTTCGACGCCACCGCCCTCTACACCGGCGCCGCGTACGGGCAGACCGACGGCCTCGGCCTGGAGGTCAACCGGCCCTTCGAGCACCCCATGTTCCCGGTGGTGCCGCCCCCATGAGCGTCGAGACCCTGCGCGGCCCGGTGGCGGAGCCCGGCGCGACGCTCATGCACGAGCACATCTTCGGGTTGAGTCCCGAGATCATCTGGAACTGGCCGGACCTCCCCGAGGGCTGGGACCTGGAGAAGCGCGCCCAGGAGGCGGCGGGCAAGCTGAACGAGCTGAAGGCCGCCGGAATCGACACCGTCGTCGACCTGACGGTGATCGGCCTCGGCCGCTACGTCCCCGCCGTCCAGCGGGTCGCCGAGCTCACCGACCTCAACATCGTCGCGGCGACCGGCCTGTACACCTACGACGCGCTGCCGCCGTACTTCGGCAACCGCGGGCCGGGCACGCTGTTCGGCGGACCGGACCGGCTGGCCGAGTTCTTCGTGCGCGACATCACCGAGGGCATCGGCCGTACGGGGGTCAGGGCGGGCATGCTCAAGTGCGCCACCGGCCGCCAGGGGATCAGGCCGGGGGTCGAGCGGGTCATCCGCGCGGTCGCCCGGGCCCACCGCGAGACCGGCGTGCCGATCACGACGCACAGCGAGTCGGCGACCCGCAACGGGCTCGACCAGCAGAAGCTCCTCGCCGAAGAGGGCGTGGACCTCTCCCGCGTCGTGATCGGGCACGCGGGCGACTCCACCGACCTGGCCTACCTGGAGGAGCTCGTGGCGAACGGGTCGTACCTCGGGATGGACCGGTTCGGCATCGAGTTCACCTCGTTCGAGGACCGCGTCGCCACGGTCGTCGCGATGTGCGAGCGCGGCCACGCCTCCCGGATGGTCCTGTCGCACGACTCGTACTGCTTCAACGACCGGTTCGAGCCCGAGGTGGTCAGGGAACGCCATCCGAACTACCACCTGCTGCACATCTCCCGCGACGTGCTGCCCGCGCTGCGCGCCGCCGGCGTCACCGAGGAGCAGATCACCCGGATGCTGGTCGACAATCCCCGTGCCATCCTCACCGGAGGCCGCCCGTGATCCCCGCGGACTTCGACGTCACCGCCGGCTGGCACGTGGCCGATCCCTATCCGTTCCTGCGCCACCTCCGCCACGAGAAGCCCGTCTTCTGGAGCGAGCACCTCCAGATGTGGGTGCTGACCCGCTACGACGACGTCCGGGCCGCCTACCGCGACCACACGGCGTTCTCCAGCGTCGGGTCGCTGACGATCTCGCGGACGCTCACCGACGAGGTGAAGGAGACGCTCGGCGAGCACCGCTCGTTCCTGGACGACTTCGCGGCCAACGTGGATCCGCCCAAGCACACGCGCATGCGCCGCGCCATCTCGCGGGCCTTCACGCCCCGGGCGGTCTCGCGCCTCGGCGACGACTTCCGGACCAAGGTGGACGCCGTCCTGGACCAGGCGATCCCGCGCGGCCGGGCCGACTTCGCGGCCGAGATCGCGCACCTGCCCTCCGCCCGCCTGGCGGCGGTCTTCATCGGGGTGCCGCCGCAGCACGAGGAGCAGGTCAAGCACTGGGTCCACTCCTGGTTCCAGCTCTTCCTGTCGCCCCAGCCCGAGTACCGGCAGCACGAGCTCGCCCAGGACTTCCTCAAGTACCTCGACTACGTGGACCGCCTGGTCACCGAGCGCCGGGCCGAGCCGCGCGCCGACTTCGCCTCGCTCATGGCCGAGCTGATCGACACCGGCCCGGAGGGCCTCTCGCACCGCGAGGTCGTCGAGACGATCAGCGCGCTGCTGCTCGGCGGCAACGACACCGTGCCGAACGGCCTGTCCAACGCCGTCTACCGCCTCATGCGCGAACGCGACGTCTGGGAGGAGATCGTCGCCGACCCCGCGCTCATCCCGGGCATGATCGAGGAGAGCTTCCGCATCGACGGCGCCAGCCTCGGCAGCTTCCGCACCACCACGGTCCCGGTCGGCCTGCATGGCACGACCATCCCGGCGGGCGTCCAGGTGTTGCTGCACGCCGACTCGGCGGCGCACGACGAGACGGTGTTCCCCGAGCCCGAACGCTTCGACATCCGGCGTCCCAACGCCCGGGACCACCTGGTCTTCGGCTACGGCGTCCACCACTGCGTCGGGGCCGCGCTGAGCCGCCTCAAGATGGAGATCGCCTTCCAGCAGCTGACCACCCGCGTCCCCTCCCTGCGCCTCGCCCCGGACGCCGAGCCCGCCTACCGCCGAAGCATGGTCGGCCGGGGGCTGGCGACTCTCCCCGTCGAGTGGGCCGAACGGTGAGCCACGCGTTCACTGCGGCGGCCCCTCCGCGAGGGTGACGGGGGTGCTGAAGCGGCTGCCCGCGCGGTCCGTCCAGATGACCTGAACGGTGTCGCCGGGATGGTGCCTGAGCAGGAGGTCGGTGAGCGTGCCGGGGGAGTCGACGGTGTCCTCGTCCACGCCGACGATCGTCGCGCCGGGGCGCAGCCCGGCCTGCTCGGCGGGCGTGCCCGGGATCAGGTCGCTGATGAGCGCGCCGTCGCCCCGGCCTCCCGAACGGGTGGTCGGCGTGCGGACCTGGACGCCGAGCAGGGCCGTGCGGCCGATGTGCACGCCGTCGGAGGTGTCGCCGCGCTGGATCTGCCGGACGATGGCGAGCGCCCTGCGGGCGGTGATGGCGTAGCCCCGGGGACTGCCCTCCTGCTTCATGCTGTAGCCGGCGGAGGCGGCCGTGTTCATGCCGATGACGCGACCCCTGGTGTCGAGCAGCGGGCCGCCGGAGTCGCCGGGCTTGATCGGCGCGTTGGTCTCGATGAGGCCGCTCAGCCGCTCGGTACTGCCGTCGGACTGGTCGGTCGCGGTGATCTGCCGGTCGGTCGCGGTGACCGTGCCGGTGACCACCTCGGGGGTGCCGCCCTTGCCGCCCGCGTTGCCGACGGCGGTGACCACGTCGCCCCGGCGGACGTCGCCGCCGGTGTCGAGCACGGCGGGCTTGAGGCCGGCGGCGCCGGTCAGCCTGATCAGGGCGATGTCGCCGGACTTCTGGTAGCCGAGCACCCGCGCCCGGTAGGTGCGGCGGTTGTCGATGTTGGTGCCCCTGATCTCGGTGGCGCCCTGGATGACGTGGTTGTTGGTGAGCACCAGGCCGGACGGGTCGATGACGATGCCGGTGCCGGCCGCGCCCGAGCCGCGCAGGCCCTGCTCGGTGAAGATGTTGACGACGCCGGGCTTGCGGCCGCTCGGCTTCCTGCCGCGGGGCTCCTCGGCCGTGTTCTGGGGCGCGGCCACCGTGCCGCCCTCCTGGACGCCCGGGAGCGGGCGGCCGAGCAGGACCGAGACCAGCGCGACCGCGGCCGCGACCACCAGGGCCGCGACGACCAGGCAACCGCCCGCGGTACCGGCCCCCCGGCCGCTCGGACTCTCGTGCACGATGTGCCTCCTCAGGGCGAGCGTTGCCCAGAAAACGGGCGATCTACACCCATATACGCGCGGGGAGTCAGCGACGTTCGAGAAGCTCGCGAAGATACCGGCCCAGGGTCTCCTCGACCGCGGGACGGTCGTAGCCGAGCAGGACGACGTCCAGCCGCGGGTTGTTGAGCTCATCGCGGGTCACCGGAAGGCCGTTCAGCGGGGCGCGGCCGAGCGTGCCCCAGATGCGGGCGATCAGCTCGTTGACCTGGGCCCGGTCGTAGCCGCGGAACCGGACGGGGAACGAGTGCGAGCCGTGGATCTCGCTGACCGCGGGGCCGCCGGGGCCGCCGGGGCCGCCGGGGACACCGGCGGAGTCCTCGTCGGCGGACCCGAGGATGAGCCCGAGCCCCGGGTCGCGTTCGTCGAGGTCGGCGGGCAGCTCGACGCCCTCGAAGGCCGCCAGCTCGCGCCGGTAGGTGCGCATCAGGCCGTCGACCTCGAACCGGTCGTAGCCGCGGACCACGATGTCGAACTCGATCCAGCCGAACTCCTTCAGTGTGATCGGCGCACCGGTGAGCGGCGCGCGGCCCAGCGTGCCCTCGACGCGGGCGGCGAGCTCGTCGACCTGCCGCCTGTCGTAGCCGCGCATGACCACTGAGAACTCCGGCATCATGGGCACCTCCTGGCTGGCGACCTCATTTATACCGGGAAGCCCGCGGGGCGCGGGAGCGCGGGGAGCGCGGTCAGCGCGGGCTCAGCGCCGGTTGAAGTAGCGCCTGGGGTTCTCGACGAGCATCTGGTCGATCTGGGCGTCGCCGACGCCGAGGGCGCGCAGGGACGGCAGGACGTCGTCGCTGATGTGCCGGTAGTTCCAGTTCGGCGCCATGCCGCGCAACATCTCGGGGTCGGGCCCGAACCAGTCCATGTAGCAGCTGGCGTCGTGGCTGAGCACCATGCGGTCGGCGTAGCCGCGCTCGCAGAGCGCCGCGATCGTGCTGACCCGGCTGGCGGTGGGGTTCAGCAGGTCCAGCCCGAAGCGGTCCATGCCGAGGATCGCGCCCGTGTCGGCGAGCTCCATCAGGTAGTCGAGATCGTTGCTGTCACCGGCGTGCCCGATGACGACCTTGGTCAGGTCGACGCCCTCCTTGCCGAGGAGGTCGACCGCGATCCGGCCGGCGTTGATCGAGCTCTCGGTGTGCACCGTGACCGGCGCGCCCGTCTCGCGGTGGGTCGCGGCGACGGCGCGCAGGATGCGCTCGACGCCGGGGGTGAGGCCCGGCGTGTGGATCGCGCACTTGAGGAACGCGGCCTTGACCCCGGTGTCGGCGATGCCCTCGGTGATGTCCCGGGTGAAGTCGGCGACCATCGGTTCCGGCCCGCCGAGGAGCGTTCCCGGGCCGCGGTAGTGGAACTGGAACGGCACGTCGTTGTAGGAGTAGATGCCGGTGGCGACGATGATGTTGAGCTCCGGGACGAGCCCGGCGACGCGCTTGATGCGAGGGATGTAGCGGCCGAGGCCCCACACCGTCGGGTCGGCGATCGTCGTGATCCCGCGGTCGACGAGCTGGCGGAGCTTGGCCACCGCGTCCGCGACCCGTTCCTCCTCGTCCCACCAGGCTCCGGCGCCGTAGTTCTCGACATGCTCGGTCGACAGGACGAACACGTGCTCGTGCATGAACGTGCGGCCCAGCGCGTCGACGTCGACGGGGCCACGGGCGGTCTCGACTGCGGGCATCGGGTCTCCTCGGCTGCATACCGACTGGTCGGTTTCTGGCAAGCTATGACCAGGCCGCGCACACGTCAATGGGGAGGGAGGCCGTGATGACCGATCGGCGACGGGCCGCCACCACGCGGTCGAGCCCCGTGGAGCGGCGCATCCTGGACGCGGCGGTCCGGCTGTTCGCCGAACGCGGTTTCGACGGGACGTCCGTGCAGGAGATCGTCATGGCCGCGGCGGTCACCAAGGGCGCGCTCTACCACTACTTCGCCTCCAAGGACGATCTCCTCTACGAGATCTACCACACCCTGATCACCCGCCAGCTGGCCGACCTCGACCGGGTGGTGGCGGCGGGACGCCCGCCGCACGAGACGATCCGTGCCATCCTCACCGGGCTGATCCAGAGCACCGCCGAGCACATCGACGAGGCCAGGGTCTTCTCCCGCGAGTCGCACCGGCTGGACGAGGACTACATGCACGTGCTGCGGGCCGACCGGCGCCGCTATCACGTGACGTTCCGCCGCATCGTGGCCGCCGCCCAGAAGGAGGGCGTCTTCTCGTCCGCCGTCTCGGCCGACACGGTCACGATCGTCGCGCTCGGCATGGTGAACCAGATGCCGTCCTGGTTCCGCGCCGACGGCCCCAAGACGGCCGCCGAGCTCGCGGACGAGGTCACGGCCTTCGTGCTGGCCGCCCTCGACCCGGGCCACGGCACGTCTCCCCGCCCTAGTTGAACGCGGGCCGGGCGGACGGGCGGGCCGTGAGCGCGTGGAGGCTGACGCCGGTCAGCAGCTGCTCGCGTTCGTCCGCCTCCGTGGGAAGGCGGCCGGCCCACCGCGCGCTCCGGGCGGCGAACCACGCCAGCAGCTCGGCGGGCGAGTCGCCCGGCGGCGGCGCCGGCGGCATCCAGTCGAAGTGCGCGCCGAGCACGTGCTCCGCGGCCCGCCGGTCGAGCTCCATGGCGATCAGGGCACCGGTGCCCGCGCCCTCCACGTGGTAGCGGCGGTACCCGAGCCGGCACATCAGCTCGTCGAACGCCTTGGCGATCTTGGCCGTGGTCCACCAGGGGCCGCTGAGCGGAACCGAGAGCCCGCTTCCCGGCACCGACGGCACGACCACGTCGAAGTCCCGCGACAGCGCGTCCAGCACGTCGAGGTACTGGACGAACGTGCCCGGGCGGTCATGGACGAGCAGCAGCGGAAGGGCGCCGCGGTCGCCGGACCGCACATGCACGAAGTGCAGTGCCTGGCCCTCCACCCGCGTCAGGTAGTGCGGATGGTCGTTCAACCGCGCCTCGGCCTTGCGCCAGTCGAACCCGCACGCCCAGAACTCCGCGAGCTCCTCCAGGTAGCCGGCCGGCATCCCGTGCGGAGTCTCGCGCGCCCCTGCCCGCGCCAGCCGCGACGCCAGCGCGTCCACGTCCGCCCGCGGAACGTCGATCAAGTACGGTTCGATCTCTTCACAGCAGAACACCCTCTCAGCTTCGCCAGCCGCGCCGCGCTCTGGTAGTGCCTGGAGCACCAGTTGGACCGCGTTACGCACGGCCGCTCCGTGCGGCGCCGCACGCCTTCTGCATGCACATTGCACACGGTGTCACCTCAGCTCGTAGGCGCGGACGACGGTCTGGACCACCTGATCACCGGCGGCGTCCACGGCGGTGGCGCGCAGCGAGACGAACGAGGCGGTGTCCGGCGGGATGACGGTGACCGCCCCGGCTCCGGGCCTCCCGGCGAACGGGACGGGCCGCCAGGTCGCGCCGTCGTCGAACGAGGCCTCGACCCTGAGCGACTTCGGTGCCGCGCCGGGCGCGCCCGAGGCCCGCTCGACCCAGACCGGGATCACCGTCGGCCTGCCCTTCGGCGCCTGGTTGCGATCGTTCAGCCCGGCGGGTAGGAACCGGACGGCGGTCAGGGGGAGCCCCACGGGCTCCGCCGAGCCCGGCCGGGCCGAACGGAACGTCCAGAGCGACTCGACTTTGGGCGAGACCGTGCTCTGCCGCTCGAGCGACTTGAGAAGCGTGTAGGTGGCCGCCTCGGGCGGGAGCGTCGCCCGGAAGGAGGAGTTGCCTCTCAGCGGGGTGAACGTGGTCTCGCCGAGGACCGTGCCGTCCTTGCTCAGCCTCAGGGTTCCCGACGTCGTCTGGTCGCGTCCACGATCCTCGCCGGGGCTCGTCCAGGTGCTGCCATGCCCCGTGATCTCCACCCGGTCGCCCGCGCGCTCGTCGAAGTCCGCCCGGGGCGCGATGACCGCGGCGTTCCAGGCGTCGACGTAGCGGCCGGGCCGGTAGCGGCGGGGAGTGAACCTGTCGAGGCGGATGTTCTGGGTGCGCCAGTTGGCCGGGTCGACGTAGGTCTGTAGCCGCCCTTGCCAGCGGATGGGGTCGTCCGGACGCAGATGCAGCGTGAAGCGTGCGGGCAGGCGCCGGTCGGCCATCTGCAGCATGCCGCTGGAGAACTCGTCGCCGGCCGCGTGCGCCGACCACCCGATCTGCCCGTGGGTCCCGGGACCGCCGTGGAAACGGACCGTGGTGTCGATCCGCGCCATCCCCGAGTCGCGGGTGTGCAGGCCCGGATCGGCCGGGACGCCGCCGTTCACGTAGCGGAGGTCGCGATACATGTAGGGGCTGGGGTCGTCGAGCGTGGCGCCGCGCTTTTCCCACATCGTCGTCACGGAGTAGTTCACGTTCGGGTCGGTCATGGGCGTCACCGAGATCCGCTGGGTCGCGTCGCCGTTCAGCAGGTAGGCGAACCAGAACTTGTCAGAGGAGTACTGGACGACGGCGTCGACCGCCGACAGTTCCGCGTCCGCCCGGTCGTGGGTCAGCTCGACCGGTGTCGTCTGGCGGGCGTCGAGCGTGATCTCGTGGGCTCCCGGCTCCAGCGTGGCCTTCTGGACGACGATCGACTGCCACTCGTTCCCGGTGCTGACGTGCGAGGTGATCAAGTATCGGCCTCGCGGGACCCGGGCCTTGGCGGGATCCAGGTACCAGCCCGAGGCGTCGTAGCTGCGGCCCGTGTCGAGATCGCGGAGCGTGACGAGCGGGAAGGGCTCCCGGTCGCCGTCGCGGTTGAGGACGTGGAAGGTCATCGCGGCGGTGGGAGGCTCCAGATACCCGCCCACCGGGGTCCGCACCGCCGTCGTCCCGTCGGCGCGCTTGGCGGTGAGGTGGCCGGTGTAGAGCCCGGCCTCGATGCCCGGAATCCCCCGGAACGTGAGGGTCACGGTGGACTCGCCGCCCGCCGGGACGGTGACGCGGTCCTGGCCGAGCGTGACGGCCCCTGCCGGAGGCGACAGCCTGTTCGGCCCGGTCAGGGCGAGGCCGAGGCTCAACTCCACCGGCTCGTCACCGGAGTTGGCGTAGGTCACCTTCTTGGCCAGCTCGGAGGTGTCGCCGGAGCCGGGCCACAGCAGCGGCACGTTGACGCTCCCCGGCGCGGCGCTCACCTGATGCGCGGAGGCCTTGGCGACGTCCACGCGGCCCGCGCCCTGGGTGTACACGCCCACGCCGGGGAGCTCCTTCGCGGCGGCCATCAGCGTGGCCTTGATGCGTTCCCCGTTCCAGCCGGGATGCTGCTGCGCGAGGATCGCGGCGGCGCCCGCCACGTGCGGGGTCGCCATCGAGGTTCCCGTCAGGCGGGTGTAGTGGTCGTCGACGGGCGTCCCGGCCGAGGTCCCCGCGGCGCGGGCGGCGGTGATCTGCTGGCCCGGGGCGAGCAGCTCGGGCTTGATCGCGTACGTTCCGGGCACCGGCCCCTGCGCGGTCACCTGCTGGTTGTCGCCGCGGTCGACGCTGCTGACGGCCAGCGAGCCCTCGGCGGCGGCCGGGAGCGCGACCAGCCCTGAGGCCGGCCAGGGAACGTTGCCCACCGACGCGACGAACAGCGCGCCGGTCTCCTCCGACAGGTCGTTGACCGCCGCCTCCACCGGGTCCACGGCGGGGGAGTCGCAGAAACAGCCGAGGCTCATGTTGATGACCCTGGCCTTGGCCTCCCGGGCCGCCCAGGTCATCCCGGCGATGATCCAGGACTCCTGCCCCTCGCCGTTGTCGCCCAGCACCTTGCCGCTGACGAGCTCGGCGCCCGGCGCCACGCCGCGGTATCCGCCGCCCGACGCGGCCCCGGAACCCGCCAGGATCGAGGCGACATGGGTACCGTGCCCGGCCCGGTCCTCCACGCTGCCCGAGGTGGTGAAGTCGAGCCGGTCCTTCACCGCCTCCTTGAGGTCGGGGTGCCCGGCGTCCACGCCGGTGTCGAGCACGGCGACCCTGACGCCCTTGCCGGTGAGCCCGCGTGCCCAGGCCGCGGGCGCGCCGATCTGCGGGACGCTGACGTCCAGGCTCGCCTTCATCTTGCCGTCCAGCCACAGCTTGGCGGACGGGTCGGCGGTGAACGACCGCCACATCGAGGCCAGGCCGCGCTTGTCCGCGTCGACCGTGCCGAGCCGCGAGCCGGGGATCGCGCGGGCCGAGCGCACGGCGGAACCCTTGGTGATCAACGGCAGCCGGGCGCGGTGCTCGTCGTCGTAGCCCGAGGCGAGGAGCTGGGTCACGTCGAACAGCCGGGAGTCCAGCCGCCCCTGGGCGACGAGCGGCCGGGCGTCCTCCGGCGTCACGACGATCCGGCCATCGGTGATCTCGGTGGTGAAACCCGTGTGCCGCCTGCCGGGACCCCGCTCGACCGTGACCACCGGGCGCGCGTTCTCGCGCTCCACGACCGTGACGCGGTCACCCGTGACAAGCGTGACGGTGCGCGGCTCACCCTGAGGAGACGGAGTATCCGCGGGAGCGGCCTGGGCTTGCGGGGGGACTGCGAGGGAGGCGGCCATCGCCAGGAGGACGGCGGCGGAACGGCGGCGGGGGATTCGGGTCACGACGACCACTCCTGACGCGGGGAGTTGACCGGGCCTCAACCGTGCCAGCACATGCTGGCACAGTCCCGAGAGCCCGGCAATACCACCCGCCAGGGCGTGGACGGCGAGGCCCGGGCCGATGTGACGGGAGACATCGGCCCGGACCTCAGCGGGTGACTACTTCCAGGCGCCGCACCACATGCGGCTCCAGGAGTCCTTGACGCAGACCCGGAACCTGAACCCGTAGCCCTTGCTGCTGAGGCTCCAGCTCTTCGTGGATGCCTGCTTCTGGTTGAGCCAGAACGGATAGCCGCTCTTGTGGACCCTGTTGTTGTACCTCACGTGTACGCCGACCCTGACGAACCTGTCCCTCGGGGCGTGGTCCTTGATCGTGCCCCGGACGGTGAAACTCTTCGAGTTCCAGCAGATCTTGGCGTAGACACTCCCGCGCTTGCCCTTGTCGGAGTACACGCTCGTGGCGCTACGGCACGCGAGCGCGTTCGCGTCCTCGCCGGAGACCGCCTGGGCGGCGACTGGGGCAGCCGGGGCGGCGGGGGCGGCGGACGCCGGGGCGGCCGCGACGGCCATCGCGCCCGACATCGCGGCGCCCGTGACCAGCAGTGCTCCCGAGCGTGCGAGTTTCGATGCCAACACGAATTCCTTTCGGCTTTTCAACGGCCGAATTGCCGTTGATCGGTTGGCCGTCACGCTAGGGATTCCGGCATTGGGCGCCCTAGGGCCCTAGGGCCCACCCACGGGCCTCAATTGCTTTTAACGCTTGGTCTGGAGAAACAGGACGGCGTCGCGGACGTCGGCCAGTTCGGTGTCCCAGTTGGGCGGGGTCGCCAGGGGTGCCAGGACGAACTTGGACAGCCCTGCCTCGACGAGGTGTTCGAGGTGGGTCTCCAGAGTCTCCAGAGTGGGGATCACCTCGGCGACCGGCGCGGGACCCCGGGCGATACGGGACCGGGCGAGACGGGCTTCGACCTGCGGATCCAATGGACCCCGGCGGTACGGGACGACGGCGCCGAAGTGTTCTTCTTCGATCTCGCGGCCCGCCTCGGCGGCGGCCTGCTGGATGAGGACGCGGCCCCGTTCGCCTTCGGCGGGGGTGATGAACGCGGCCAGCCAGCCGTCGGAGAGGCGGCCCGTACGACGGAGCTCGGCGTCGGAGGCGCCGCCCATCCAGACATCGAAGCCCCTTTTGACGGGTTTGGGAAGAACTCTAAGGTCTTCATAAGAGAAATGGGTGCCGTGATGGGTGACCTCGTCCTCGGCCCAAAAGCGGCGGAGAAGCGGAAGGGCCTCTTCGAAAATGGCCGCGCGTTCCTCTCGCCGGACGCCGAAGGCCTGGTGCTCGCCGGCATTGCGCAGGCCCAGGCCGAAGGCGGGAAGAAGCCTGCCGCCGCAAAGGCGGTCGAGGGAGGCCAGCTCCTTGGCGACGAGGGCGGGGCGGCGGCCGGGCAGGGTCATGACCGAGGTGCCCAGCTTGATCCGCGTGGTCAGGGCGGCCGCGTAGGTGAGGGCGACCACGGGATCGGGGGACGGGCCGGTGGCGCGTTCGGAGACCCAGAGCGAGTCGAAGCCCTCGCGTTCCAGGCCCTGGACGAGCGCGGTGAAATCGCCGGTGTCGGGCGTGGCGGCGGGGGCGTTGTAGCCGATTCTGACGATCACCCTCCGACCGTACGGCCGGTTAGTTCTTTGACGCAACCCATGCGGCGGGCACGGCGGCGAGGGCGCAGGCGGCGATCGTGACGGCCATCGGGACGGCGGTGCCCCCGGCCAGTGGCGCCGCGGCGCCGCCGATGGCGAACTGCGCCAGGCCGAGCAGGGCGGACGCGCTTCCCGCGACCTTCGGCGGCCGGCCGCTGAGCGCCAGCGCCGCCGAGTTGGGCAGCACGAGACCCTGCGCCGCGACCACCAGGAAGAGCGCCGGGAGGATGACGGCCAGGCCCGCGCCGGCGAGTACCGCGACGAGGAGGGCGACGCCGCCGGCGGCGACGGTGCCCAGCCCCGTGGCGAGCAGGCGGCCGACGGGAATCCGGCCCACCAGGCGCCGGTTGACCTGCCCGGCGAGGACGATGCCGAACGCGTTGACGCCGAAGACGGCGCTGAACGCCTGGGGCGACATCCCGTAGCCCTCCTGCAACACGAACGAGCTGCCCGAGATGTAGGTGAACATCGCCGCGAACGCCAGGCCGGCCCCGATCGCGTAGCCCATGAACGAACGCTCGCCGAGCAGCCCGCGGAAGGTGGTGAGCGTGGCGCGGAAGCCGCCGGTCTCGCGGTGCTCCGGCGGCAGCGTCTCGCGCATGCCGAAGAGCGCGGCGAGCAGGAGCGCCACGCCGATCGCCGAGAGGGCGGCGAAGACGCCCGGCCACGGGGTGATCCGCAGAAGCTGGCCGCCCATGATCGGGGCCAGGATCGGCGCGAGGCCGTTCACCAGCATGAGCAGCGAGAAGCACCGCGCCGCCGCCACCCCCTCGTAGAGGTCGCGGACGATGGCGCGCGCGATGACGATCCCGGCGGCGCCCGTCGCGCCCTGCAGCAGGCGGAACGCGATGAACGTCTCGATGCTCGGCGCCACCATGCACGCCAGCGACGCGGCCGAGTAGCCGAGGAGGCCGGCGATCAGGGGGCGCCGGCGGCCCCAGCGATCGCTGAGCGGGCCCGCGACGATCTGTCCTCCCGCCAGGCCGATCACGCACGCGGTCAGCGTGAGCTGCGCCTGCGTCGCCCCCGTCGACAGGTCGGCGGTGAGCCGGGGCAGCGCCGGGAGGTACATGTCGATCGACAGCGGCGCGATGGCGGTCAGCGCGCCGAGGATGACGATGAGGCCGAGCCGCCGGTCGGGAAGTCCGGGAGCGGAGGTGGTGGCGGAGGCTTGCGTCATGCGGCCGTGACCGTCGGTCATCTGGTCATCCCCTCCGTGCTGCCCGCACAGAAGGTATATCCGGGTCACTGTCGGTTACCTGCTGTGTCAGGCAGTGAGGTGGTCACATCATCGCAATGTGAGGGTGACCGTCGAGCCGCGCAGGTAGACGGCGCCGGGGCGTGGCTGCTGGACGGACACGACGGTGCCCGTGCCGGACACGGTCACCTGGAACCCCAGCATGGCCGCCGTACCACGTGCCTGCTGCTCGCTCAGCCCGATGAAGTACGGCACCGCGACCTGGTTTCCGGTGATCGATCCGCCCTGGCCCGCGGAGACGTAGAGGGTCACCGGCGCGCCCGAGCGCAGGCTCGTTCCGCTCGCGGGATAGCTGCGGACCACCAGCCCCGCCTGCTGCGAGGACGGCACGCGGATGACCGCGCCCACCGGAATCCTGCGCTCCGCCAGGCTGCCGACGGCGGACGTGGTGCTGAGCCCTGTCACGGCCGGGATGGCGACCGGCGGGGCCGTGACAGTTCCGGAGGGGGCGGGGCTCGCGGGTGGCGGCTCCTGCTGTGCGGGCGGAACCGGGGCCTGGCCACCGGCCGGGGCTCCTTCGGCGCTCGGTGACGTGCCGCCGAGGAGGAGGGTGAGGCCGAAGACGCACACCACGGCGACGCTCATGGTGCCGCCGAGGAGCAGCATGGCCCGGCCCGACATCTCGGGTTCGGCCTGATTCTGAGGCCCGTGCTCGGGCATGTGCTGCCCCCATCGTCCGGCGGGGTCGAAAGTCCCTCTTGCTCGTTGGGACGCCCGCTCGGGTGACGGAGTTCGCCACTCGCGCGTTCGGGCATGAACCCGCCCGGCCCGGCTCACACCCGGAAAACCGGCCGGATCAGCCCCAGGGCAGCCGTGCGGCGGCGACGGCGGCGGTGGCGGCCAGCGCCGCGACCGTGAGCACCGAGAGGCCGGCGAGCACGGCCCAGCGGCCCAGCTGGTAGCCGAGCGGCACCCGCGAGGCGTCCCGTCCCCGTACCGGCCAGGGCGAACGGAGCGGAGCCGTCCCGGGTGCCTCGACCGCCTCACCCGCGTCCGGCGGGGACGGGCTATCCGCCGCGGCCCCGTTCACCGGCAGGCCCGACACCCACCCCAGCAGCCCCGCGACGTCGGCCGGGTCGGTCGCGAGGCCCGAGCCGAGGTAGCGCACCTGCCCGGCGACCTGGTCGAGCGTGCGCACCGTGTTGCCGAGCCCGACCCCGCCGAGCCATCCGCGCAGATCGGTGCCGTCGCGCAGCGGCCGTCCGATCTCGGTGCGCTCCAGCAGGTCGGTCTTGGTGACGACGACCGCGATCCGCCGCTGCCTGCCGCGGTCGGGGCGGGAGCGCAGCTCGTTGAGCACCCGCTGCAGCGTGTCGGCCGGGTCCTCCTCCGAGGACGCGGCGGACCCGTCCACGACCCGGCGTTCGTCGGCGCTCAGCGAACGCCGGACCTGCGGGAGCGCGAACGGGTCGACGATGAACAGCAGCGCCTCCCCGTGATCGAGGTAGCGCAGCGACTCGACCTCGGTCGCGCCGGTGTAGTGCTCGCCCGCCGGGTCGAAGAGGTACAGGATCCGGCGCGCGCGTCCGGGCAGCTCCACGTCCACCATCGTGGCCAGAGGCAGCTCGGGCCCGGTCTTGGCCGGCTGCCCGCCCCGCTGGAACTCCCGTATGGCACCCGCGTACGCCTGGGCGTGCCGCTGCTCGACGAACGCGAGCCGTCCCTCCACGGCGCGCGCCCGGGCGTGCAGCGCCCTGATCCCCAGGAACATGAACGTCGTCTTCCCGGCCGCCGGGCCGCCCACGAACGGCAGCGGCTCGACCCGTACCCGCCCGATGCGCTCGGGCAGCCTCCCGCCGCAGTGCGGGCAGTACGCGGCGAGCCGGAACCGCCCCAGCGGAACGGTCGTCGGCAACCGCGCCCCGCACCGGCACACGTGCCGGAACGCGCCGCCCGACCCCGGCGTCAGCCGCGGATGGCGCACACCGCATCCCGGGCACTCGTAGACCGGGAGCCCGACCCTCTCGTAGCAGAACGGATGCGGGCAGGTCTGCAGGATGCGCCCGTACATCATGAACAGCCGCTCGACCGCCGCGAGCACCAGGACGCACACCACCCAGCCCGCGAGCCCGACGGCGGCGACCATCCCGTACAGCACGGTCAGCGCGGCGCCGAGGGCCAGCGCGGGCACGGCGGCGGCCACGATCCCCGCGCACAGCGCCAGCCAGAACGGGAACGTGAAGAACCCCCACAACCCGCCGAGCAGGACGGTCTGGGTCAGCACCGTGAGGGCGCCGGCCGCGAGGCCCCAGATCCGGGGGACGACCCTCCGCGCGATCGCCCACCAGTCCCGCCACACCTGCGCCAGCAGGTAGTGCCGGTAGGACGCCTCCGGCTCGGGGACCGGGGACGGCCCGCCGAGCGTGGTGGGGGCGAGCGTCCGGCAGGCGTGCACGTAGTAGAGGCCGAGGGCCCCGATGGCCGCCGCGATCAGCGTGACCGGGAAGAGGTAGGGGAACACGACCACGAACCCGACGTACATGACCGCGACCCAGACGGCCGTGAGCAGCAGGACGACGATCATCTGCACGGCCGGTCACCCCGCCCGGTGCCGCGTGTCTCGGCGACCAGGTCGCGCAGCGCGCCGCGCAGCTCGCGGTCACCGGAGAAGTAGGACTCCAGCTGCCGGGACTGCAGGAAACGCGACAGCGCCGCGCGCGCCCACGCCTCCAGGGCGGGCTCGGTGATCCCGCGCAGCCGCAGCCGCAGGACGACCTCCACCAGGTCGTTGCGCCGCGCGAGCTCCGCCGAGCGGACGGCGGGCCGCGCCAGGGCCAGGCGGCCGGAGACCGGCTCCGCCGTCCATCCGGCGGCCAGCCGGGCGCGCACGGCCCCGGACGCGGCGGCCAGCAGCGCCGCCCGGAACCGCGGATCGCGCCGGGCCGTCCGGCGCGCCGCCCCGTCGAACGCCGCGTCCGCCAGCCGCGGCGACGCGCCACCGCTCACCAGCGAGCCGAACGCCTCCGCCGCCCGCTCCGGTCGCCGCGCGCCCACCGCGTCGGCGTACGCCTCGACGGCGGCGCCGTCACGCTCGGCACCCGTGCCGGGCAGCAGGGCGCGTGCCCGCGCCGCCAGCCGCTGCGTCGCCGCCTCCGCCAGCGCCGCCGCGTCCGCCGAGGCGGCCGAACGGGCGAACGTCCGGGACGGCAGGACGCCCAGTGCCGGGTGTTCGAGCATCGCCGCCGGATGGGCTTCCAGCAGTTCGAGGCATTCGGCGACGGTCGGCGGCCTGGACCAGACACGGCCCAACGGCGCGTCGAGCTCCGCGGAGCCGCGTCCGATCCGCAGGAGCTCCCCGGTGACCGGGAGCCGACGGTCGCGGTGCCGGTGGCCGACCGAGGCGAGCACCGCGAGCCCGACGGCCGGGATCGTGGCCAGCCGGTCCGGCTCCTGCTCGTACAGCAGGTCGCACGCCGTGTTGGTGAGCACCGCGTGCCGCGTCTTCTCGTCGGCGGCGGCCAGGCCCGCCAGCGCCCCCGCCAGCAGGGCCTCCCGCGCCTCGGCGGGACAGGCGGAAAGGGCGGTCGGAAGGTCCGCGGCCCCGGCCTCGGCTCGTCCGGCGGCCACCGCGGTCACCTGGGCCGGGGCCGGCGCGGCTCCCGCTCCGGCGGCCACCGCGATCACCCGCGCGGCCTGGGTCAGATCGGGCGCCGCCGCCAGCGCGTCGCCCACCCTCGGGATCAGGCCTGCGAGCGAGCCGGGAGGGAGCGTGTACGCGGGCAGCCGGTCGCGTACGGACGGCTCCGACAGGGCGATCACGGTGGCCCGCAGCGCGCACTGCCCGGCCACGTCGGGCGCCCCGGCGTCGCGTGCCCACTCGTGGATGGCCAGTGCGAGGTCGAAGCCGATCGACGGAACTCCCCGCAGCAGATCCCGCCAGACCCATTCGGGCACCGCACGGCCATGCCGCGTCAGCAGGGCCGCCGCGGCGGCCTCCTCCTCCGGCGAGAGCGGCACACCACCCCGGCACAGCGCGAACAACCCCGCCGCCCGGTCGAGCACGCCGGGATCGGTCCCGTCCGACTCCAGCAGGGCCAGCTCGCCCAGCGCGTCGAGCCCCGCGAAGTCCTGTGCCCGCCAGCACCGCGCGGCCGTCCGGCCGAACCGCCCGGTCTCCGTGTCCGGCGGATCCGCCTTTTCCATCGCTTGCCGCAGATCGACCGACAGCAGGGCCGGGGTGCGGTGCTGCGCGCTCGCCCACACGTCCGGGGTCGTGCCCACCAGGCGCTGCGCGGCGCCGCCGGGATCGGCGCTGTAGGTGACGAACGACAGCCTGGCCGCGGCCGTCACCGGCAGCGAATAGGACACCACCGCGATCCAGCGTGCGATCTGCTCGACGTGGTCCGCGATGAGGACGACCCTGCCGTGGCCCCGGCCCAGCACCGCGACCACAGCGTCGATCAGCCGGGCCAGGACGTCGTAGGAGGCGGGCCCGGCGTCGGCCAGCCATTCGGCGAGCATCTCGGGCTCGAACGCGGCGCCGGGCGTCAGCTCGTCGAGGCGCGGCAGCGTTGCGGCGTCCGCAGGAGAGCGCGACCACAGCGGCGCACGCCACAGCTCGGCGGGCCGCAGCCCCTCCAGCTCGTCCGGATCGGCGACCACGGCGTGGGCGAAGAAGTTGCCGTAACGGCCTGAGTAGTCCTGGCCCAGGTAGCGGCACCACAGCAGCAAGGCCCGGTCTCCCGCCCTGTCGTACAGGAACGTGACGGGAAAGCGGCCGAGCTCTCCCTCGTCCGGATTGAGCGGTGCGCCGGGCGGCGGACGGTAGGACAGGTGCGGGGTGACGGCGGCCCGCACGCCCTCAGGCAGCCCGGGCGTCTCGGCGACGAACTGGAATCCGGCCCGGCCGGTCGGCCCCTGCCGTGCCGAGGTGTAGTGCAGCTGCCAGGCCACGTGCGCTCACATCCCGGCGGCCCGGCGCCCGAGA
This sequence comes from Actinomadura fulvescens, assembly GCF_039533225.1. Classification (NCBI taxonomy): domain Bacteria; kingdom Bacillati; phylum Actinomycetota; class Actinomycetes; order Streptosporangiales; family Thermomonosporaceae; genus Actinomadura; species Actinomadura fulvescens. The sequence continues at coordinate 1,031,493 of NZ_BAAATD010000002.1, forward strand.
CGCCCCGGGCCGGGCCGGGCGCCGTCCAGCATCCCGAACCGGTAGAGCAGCCACAGCAACGGGTCTTCGGCCCGGTACGGCCGTACGCCGCCCTCGCCCACCCTGCCGTCGCGCGGTATCCCGCCGAGCGCCGACAACCCGAACAGCGCGTACTCCGCGTACTGCTGGCGCAGGTAGAGGTCGAGCCGTCCGGCCTGCCAGTCGTGCAGCATCGCGCGGACCTGCTCGTCCACGGCCTCCCGGTCGTCGAGATCGAGCACGCCCACGCCGGCGCGCGTCCGCTGCAGCGCCGACTGCCGCAGCAGCCCGGGCCGCAACGCGTCGATCTTCGTCAGCGCGACCGCGACCGGCACGCGCAGCCGGTCGCCCGGCTTCGCCCCGCGGCGTTCCCGCAGGGCCTCGGTCACCCGCGCGATGATGTCGATGGGCTCGGCGTCGGGATCACCGGAGGGCGGCGCCGTGTCGGCGAGCTCGGCCCGCGCTCCGGGCAGCTCCAGCGGATCGACCAGGAAGATGATGGCGTCGGCCGCCTCCAGATAGCGCAGATGCAGGTCGCGGACCTCGCGGCTGCGCAGATCCTCACCGGCGGTGTCGAAGAGCACCAGCGCGAGCGAGTCGGTGCGGCCGCGCGCGAACCGGCCTCCGGCGCGGCTCCGCGTCAGCAGGTAGACCAGCGGCTCGCGCGGGCTCGTCGCCGCGCTCGTCGTGGTCGGCAGGAGCCGCCGCTCTTCCAGCAGCGGCCGCGCGAAGTCGCGCTTGTAGCGTTCGATCGTACGGTCGTCGCAGGCCACCAGGGAGGCGTCGAGCTCGGTGCCGACGCGGTTCATGAGCTCGTGGAGCAGCACCGCGATGTAGGTGCTCTTGCCCGCGTTCTTGGCGCCGACCAGCGCCACGATCCGGCCGGGGGAGTCGCAGTACGCCGACGGCAGCGGGTTGTGGCACTCCGGGCAGACCCGGCTCCCGGTCTCCTGCCCGCAGTCCGGGCACGCGGCGCGGCTCCGGCGCCCGGGCGCGGCGAAGACCGGCGGCAGCGACGCGCCCGCCGTCGACCCCGTGTAGCCGGCGAGCCGGTGGTCGAGGACGGGCGCGCACCCGGGACGGCGTCCCGCCTGCCCGCGGCAGCGGAACCGTACCCGCTGCGACGGCACCACGGCGAAACAGTACGGGCACGTGACGGCGTCCCTCGCCGGCACGCCGGGGAAACCGCGCACACCGGGGAAACGGGCCTTGTCGAGCATCCTCACCTCATGACCTGGAGGCGGCGGACCGGGGGGTCGCTGAGTTCGATGACACCATCATCGGCGAAGCAGCGCAGCCAGTACGGCCCGGACGTGCGCGGCAACGACAGGGACACCTCCCCAGGGACCGGGACCTGGTCCCACGAGCCTACGGTCTCTCCGTCGCCCGCGCGGTGCGGCATGACCCGGCCCGGGCGCAGCACGAGCACCAGCCGCGCGACGCGCAGCGCCCGGCCCGCCGACAGCCGGATCGTGAGCGAGCGCCGCCACGGCGGCCCGCCGCGTTCGAGGTCGTAGGAGACCACGGTGCGGGCGGCGACCTCGGCGCCCACCGCCGGGCCGGTGACCCGGGCGCCGCCGACCGTGCCGGTCGCCGCCACGCGCAGCTCGACCGGCTCGTCCTCGGGCACCGGCAGCCTGATCCCGCCCTGGGTGTCGTACGCGGCGCGCGTGACGATCCTGCGCTCGATGCCGAAGCCGGTGTCCGGGCGGCCGGGTCCGGTGGCGACCGGCTCCGGGCCGATCCGGTACGTCAGCTCGACCTCCGTGACGTCCGGCGGCCAGTCGAACCCGACATGCACGAACGCGCCGCGCCGCTCGGTGACCACGCCGCGCGGCGGCGGCAGGTTGACGTGCCGGTGGTAGGCGCCGATCGCGGCCAGGTCCTCGGTGACGCTCACCGCGAGCAGCCAGCCGCCCGCGCCGGGCCGCACCACCAGGCCGCCCTTCGCCGGCGTTCCCGGCACGCGCCGGCCGGCCCGCCGGACCTCCTCGACCGGGACCAGCGCGCTGCGCGGCCACGGCGGCGGTCCCGTGGTCAGCACCAGCTCGACCGTGCCCTGCCGCGGCGGCTCGAACCGCACCAGCAACGACCCCGGATCGCACGGGTCGGGCTCGGCGGCGAGCTCGTACACCGGCTCCGGTGGCGCGCTCGGCGTCACCGACGTCCGCACTCCGGGGGTCGCCACCTCCCGGCCGTCGGCGTCGAGGTAGACGGCGCTGATCCGGTAGTGATGGGTGACCCCGTTCGGCACCCGTTCCCGGAATCCCTCGCGCCCGGCCGGGACCGTCTTCCCGTCCCGGACGACGAGAGCGCGCGCGGCCTCCGGCGGGCACCGCCACCGGCCCGTGACGACGCCGTCGCCGGAGAGCAGCTCGACCTCCCCGGGCTCGGGCCGCACGATCACCGGACCGGCCACGGCGGGCGCCGCGGCGGCCTCGCCCCGCACCGCCACCACCCCGTAGTAGAGCGGCACGTTGACCGGCGGGCGGTCGTCGTGCGGGCCGGGCAGCGGCTCGCCGTCGGCGGCGTTGCGCGGCGGCCGGTCGCGGCGCCGCACCAGGTGGTAGATCACCTCTCCGGCCGTGGACGGGGACGCGGACCACGACAGCCGTACCCGAACGTTCTGGCCCGTTCCACTCTCCACGTCGGCATGCAGGGCGGGCACCGGTCGCGGTGGCAGGCGCCGCTGGTGCTCCAAGGCCCCCGGCAGGTCGCCGACGAGCCGCAGCGCGTCCGCGAGCAGCCGCCAAGCCCTGTCGGGGTCCTTCTCACCGACCGCCGCCTCGCGCAGCCGCACGGCGGTCGCGATCCGCTGCCGTGCCTCCGCCGCCAGCATGGCGACCTCGTCGTCCGCGTCGTCACCGGCGGCGCCGGTCAGCTCGGCCGCCGCGTGGACCTCACCGGCGTCGAGCAGCGCGCGCAGCCGCCCGGCCAGGCCACCGCCCGGCCCGGTCTCGCGCAGGACGGCGAACACCAGCCGGCGTGCGTCCTCCGGCTCGATGCCCAGGTCTTCCAGCGCGTGGCGTAGCAGTGCCCGTTCCGAGGCGCGCTGGCGCAGCCGCTCGCGGAGCCGTTCGGCCAGGTCGTAGAGCACGAGCTCGGTCAGGTCCACGTCGGCGCGGAGCGCGGCCAGGACGGTGTCGGCGTGGGTGAGGCTGCTGTCGCGGCTGCGCCGTGCCCACTGCGCCGCGACCGCGGAGACCGACGCGGCGTCCAGGCGCGGCGGGCCGCCCTCGGAGACCGGCGCGGAGAAGCCGTCCAGCACGCGCATCGGCCCGGCCATCCGCGTCCCGAACAGGAAGTCGGGCAGGTGGCGGCGGCCGAGCACGTCGAGGGACTCGCGCACCTTCCGGTACGCGGCGTACGGCGGCGCGGCGGGCAGCACGTCGGGCTCGCGGATCTCGATCTGGTCGGCCGAGGCCACCGACTCCAGCTCGGCGCGCGGCACGCCGCCGGCGCGCGCGATGCCCTCCACCTCGCCGGGGGTGACCATCCGGAGCGTCCCCGCCGCGTCGGCGAGCCGGGCCCGGGCCTGCGACGACCGCTGCCGCGTGCGCTCCTGCCCGCCGCGCAGCCGGTCGGCCAGCGGCCGCAGGTCGCCGCGGTCGACGGCGGCGAAGATCGGTGCCAGCTCGCGGTGCTCGGCCTCCAGCCGGTCGATGAGCTTGCGGTACTTCAGCTGCCCCCGGGCCCGCCGCCAGCACTGCCGGACGAGCCTGACCTGCGAGGCCACGGCGGCCGGCGACAACGGCTCGGTCAGCGCGTAGCGGGCCCGCAGGTCCTCGGGAGGCTGGTCACCGGCCGCCCGGGCCGGTTCGAGGACCGTGCGCTTGTAGTCGTCGTCGAAGGCCACCCCGGCCTCAGCTCACCCGCACCCGCGACAGGGCCGTCCGGGACTTCTCGACCTCCTCCTCGGACATCCCGCCGACGTCTACCTTGAGCTCCAGCCGTTCGCCCGTCTCCTTCTCCACGGCGGTGACGTGCAGCAGTCCCGAGGAGTCGAGGCTGAACGTCACCTCGATCGGCCAGCCGGCCTTCTTGCCCGCCGGGATGCGCACGGCTCCCGTGGCGATCTCGGTGTTGTCGATCAGCTCGGGCGACTCGACGCTGCCCGCCTGCTCCATCACCCGGATGTCGGCCGAGGTCTGGTCGTCGTAGACGGTGAAGAAGTCCTCGGTCTTGGCGGCCGGGAGCTCGTCGTTGGCGTGCACCAGGTGGGCGACGTTCTCGGCGGAGGTCTCGCGGTCGACCACGACGATGCCGAACGCGTGCGAGGCGACCGTCTTGATCTGGCGCCCGGCGATCTGCCGCTGCTGCTCGGCCGACAGGCCCGCGCGGCCCGCCATCTCCTCGGCGCGGTCCTGCTCGCCCGCCGCCAGCAGCCGCCGGTAGGTCTCCTCGAACGCGTAGAGCGCGGCGCCCTTGGCCACCGCGAGATCGGGGTCCTGCAGGCGCGGCGCCAGCCCGAGCTCGGTCTCCAGCCGCGCCGCCACCACCGGCATCTTGGTGGACCCGCCCACCAGCACCAGGTCGTCGTAGTCGTCGACGCCCTTCTCGGCGGCGGTGGCGAGGGTGCGGCCGGTGATCTCGATCGTGCGGTCGAGCAGGTCCTTGGTCAGCTCTTCGAGCTTCTCGCGGGTGATCTCGATCGCGGCGACCCGGCCGTCGTGCATCACCCGCACGGTGTGGGAGGTACGGGTGGTGAGGGCCTTCTTGGCGTCCTCGGCGTCACGGCGCAGCTGCTGCTCGGTCTGCTTGTCGTCGAGCGGGTCGCCGGCCTCGGGGTGCTCGGCGCGGAACCGCTCGGCCAGGTACTCCACCAGGCGGGAGTCCCAGTCGGCGCCGCCCAGCTCGTGGTCGCCGTCGGTGCAGATCACCTCGATGTGGCCGGAGCGCAGCGCGATGACCGTCGTGTCGAACGTGCCGCCGCCGAGGTCGTACACCAGGATCGTGCGGTCCTGCTCGGGGTTGAGCACGCCGTAGGTGATCGCGGCGGCGATGGGCTCGGACACGATGTCGATGACGTTGAGGCCCGCGATGCGGCCCGCCTTGCGGGTGGCGTCGCGTTCGGCCGCGCCGAAGTAGGCGGGCACGGTGACCACCACGTCGCGCGCCTCCTCGCCCGTGGTGGTGCGCGCGTCGGTCGCCAGCTTGAGCAGGATGAACGCCGACAGCTCCTCGGGCGTGTAGTCGAACCCGTGGATCTGGCGCGTCACGTCGCGGCCCATGTCGCGCTTGATCAGGCTGACCACGTCGTCGGGCGCGAGCACGGCGGTGTCCTTGGCGGTGGCTCCGACCACGACGTTGTCGCCGCTCTCGAAGTAGACGACCGACGGGGTGGTGTCGGTGCCCTCCAGGTTGCGCAGGACCGCGGGCCGCCCCACATCGTCGATGGAGGCAATGCAGGAGTAGGTGGTTCCCAGGTCGATCCCGTAGACAGCCATGTCCCTCTCACCAATCGATACCGGGGGCGTGGTGCTCATGGCCGGAGTCCGGCGGGCGGACGTCCATCCGGCCCGCGTTCATCGTCTCGCTCCGCACCGGTTTCGCGCAGCGGTTCGGTGGCACCAGGTCCGGCCGTGCCGGACTTGACGGATTCGGGCAGCGAATCCGCCGGAGATTTTGCCGTGGCTTTGACAGACCGCTTGGCCGCGGCCTCCGCGACCGTCATTCCGGTGGGGACCGGGCTCTCCGGGACGGCCTTGCCGACAGAGACCTCGGCTTTGCGCACCACCCGGCCGTCGTGCTCGAACCCGTCGGTCCGGACGGCGACGACCGTGCCGGCCCGTGCGGGGTCGGTCACGGGCTCGACCGCGACGGGGCGGTGCCGGGTGGCGTCGTAGGGCTCGCCCGGCTCCACGGTGAAACGTTCGACGCCGGTACGCGCCAGCGCGTCGGCGACCTCGTCGGCCACGGCGGCCAGCAGCGAGGCGGCGTCCGCCGGCGTGGGCGGCCGCGGCGCGGCCCACCGCTGCGCGCCGCCGCGGGCGAGGTCGTGCAGGCGGTAGAGCGCGGTGCGCAGCGGTTCGAGGGTGGCCTGGAGCTCGCCCCGGCGCAGCCGCTGGTTCTCCTCGTGGAGCCGGTCGATGACCGCCTCGCGGTGCGCGGCGCGCTCGTGCTCGCGCGCGAGCTCGCGGTCGAATCGTGCGGCCAGCCCGGTGAGGGCGTCCCTGATCTCGGCCTGGAGGGCGGTCACGGGGCCGTCGCCGGAGATCCCCCCGGCGTCCTCCCCCGCGTCCCGGCTGACAGGCTCATCCCGAGCGCTCGACACGTGCAGTTACCTTAACGGGATGCGACGCGGCGGGATAGCCCCCCGCGCGTGACCTCCCGTTGACCCCGCGATGACCCGGCGGGCCGCCGCGCCCGCGCCTTCTCGCCGCTGACACGCGCGGGTTACACGATGGAAACGCGGCTCCAACAATCTGAAGGGGTCGGTCGATAACAGGAGGTGTCGATGATGCTGCGGATTCGTGTCCGGCTGCCGGACCGGCCGGGCTCACTGGGAAAGGTGGCCCGCGTCCTGGGCGTCGCCGGGGCCGACGTGGTCCAGATGGCGGTGCTGGAGCGCGACGCCGGCCGTGCCCTCGACGACTTCACGGTGGCGTGGCCGGCCGGGGCGGGCATCGACCGGCTCTGCGACGGGCTGGCGTCGGTCCCGGGCGTCGACATCATCGGCATCTGGCCCACCGCGGAGCCGCAGGGCGCCTTCCCGGACGCCGCGCTCATCGGCCAGCTCGCGGCCGACCCCCGGCGCGGGCCGGTGATCCTGGCGGACGCGGTGCCGGCGATCCTGAGCGCCGACTGGGCGGGACTCGCCGAGGCAGGCCCGGGCGGGCCCGTGCTCGCGCACACCAGCCTGGGCGGCGGCCCGAAGGCCGAGCTGCCCGAGCTGGAGCCGGTCCGGCCCCGGGCGTTCACCGCGCCGGACGGCACCCAGTACGCGCTGACCCCGATCGTCGCCGCCGACCGCGCCGAACTGGTGCTGCTGGTGGCCCGGACCGGCGCGCCGCAGTTCCACCGGAGCGAGGTCTTCCGGCTGGCGCAGCTCGTCGGCGCCGCCGAGGCGGTGCTGGGAGTGCGGCGGCAGCCCGGGGCCGTGCTCGCTCCCGGACATTGATCCGCGCGCTGACCTGTCCCTGCGCCGTCCCGAGTCTTAGAGTCCAATTCTAGGATTCTTGCCGGTCCCCAGGAGGTCATCGTGGCCGAGCTGCTCCGCCCGTTCGCCCGCGCCCATCCCGACGAGCCCGCGATCACCGACGAGCGGGGCGCCTCCACCTGGCGGGAACTGAACGCCACCACCGACCGGCTCGCCGGCGCGCTGCGCGGCCTCGGGCTCGGTGTCGGCGACGCGATCGCGATCCATTCGGGCAACCGCCGCGAGCATTTCGAGCTCATGTGCGCGGCCGGCCACATCGGGCTGCGCTACGTGCTGGTCAACTGGCACTGGACCGCCGACGAACTGCGGTACGTGCTGGAGGACGCCGGGGTCAGGGCGTTGTTCTCCGAGGCCGCCTTCGCCGGGATCGCCGCCGAGGCGGCCGGCGGCCTGGAGCTGAGCGCCCGCGTGGCGATCGGCGGGGAGATCCCGGGCTTCACGCCGTACGGGGAGTTCGTGGCGAGCGGTCCGGAGGGCGAGCCGGACGGGCAGAGCATGGGCGTCCCGATGATCTACACCTCGGGCACCACGGGACGGCCCAAGGGCGTCAACCGCAAGCTGCTCGCGGCCGGCGCGCCGATCGAGACCGCCACGCTGGTCGGCGACACGTTCGCCGAGATCCTGCTCATCCCCGAGCGCGGCCGGTCGCTGCTGGTCGGGCCCGTCTACCACTCGGCGCAGTGGTTGTGGTCGCTGGTCTTCCTGCTCACCGGGCGGCCCGTCGTGATGCGCCGGTCGTTCGACGCGGCCGAGACGCTGCGGCTCATCGACGAGCACGCCATCACCCACCTCCACCTGGTGCCGACGCAGTTCGTCCGCTTGCTGCGGCTGGAGGAGAAGGTGCGGGCCGGGTTCGACGGATCCAGCCTGGCCGCGGTGTGGCACGGCGCCGCGCCCTGCCCGCCCGCGGTCAAACGGCAGATGATCGACTGGTTCGGCCCGATCGTGCACGAGTACTACGGCTCCACCGAGGCGTCGATCAACACGATCATCACCGCGCCGGAGTGGCTGGCCCGGCCGGGCAGCGTCGGCCGGCCGCTGCCCACCACCGAGGTGCACGTCCTGCGGGAGGACGGCGAGCCGGCCGGGCCGGGGGAGCCGGGCCGGATCTGGTTCCGCTACACCAGCGGCGACGACGTGGAGTACTGGGGCGACGAGTCCAAGACCCGCTCGGTGCACCGGCCGGACGGGCTGTTCACCACCGGCGACATCGGCTACTTCGACGAGGACGGCTACCTCTTCCTCGCCGACCGCGCCATCGACATGATCATCAGTGGCGGGGTGAACATCTATCCGGCCGAGGTCGAGGGCGTGCTCATCACCCATCCGGCGGTCCGCGACGTGGCGGTCTTCGGCGTGCCGGACGAGGAGTTCGGCGAGCAGGTCAAGGCGGCGGTCGAGCTGGACGAGGCGGTCAACCCGTCGCCGGGCCTGGCCGGGGAGCTGATCGCGCACTGCCGCGCCTCGCTGGCCGGGTACAAGGCGCCCCGCACGATCGACTTCGTCGAGGAGCTTCCGCGCACGCCCACCGGCAAGCTCTACAAGCGCCTGCTCCGCGACCCGTACTGGCAGGGGCGCGACCAGAAGATCTGACGTTGAGGGGGGCTGACGTTCACAGGAGGGCGAGCACGCCGTCGAGGTCGGTGAGGCAGGCGTCGGAGCCGAGTCCCTGCGCGACCGTGGCGGCCGCGGCCGTGCCCCACCGCGCGGCCTCCAGCAGGTCCTTGCCATGCTGGAGGCCGGTGATGAACCCCGCGCAGTACGCGTCGCCGCACCCGGTCGTGTCCACGACGTCGACCGCCAGCGCCGGAAGGCGTTCGACGCCCTCCGGCGAGGCGATCAGGCTGCCGTGCTCGCCCAGCGTGACCAGCACCGCGCGCGGTCCCTCGCCGGCCAGCTTGCGCGCCGCCCGGACGACGTCGTCGGTGCCGGCCATCGTCAGCGCCTGCTCCTCGTTCGGCAGGAAGTAGTCGACGTACGGGAGGAACGAGCGGGCGCCCGTGATCAGGTCGGGCATGGTGGACAGCAGGTCCATGGTGACGACCGTCCCGGCGGACCGCGCCGCCGCCAGCATCTCGAAGAAGGCGGGGTCGTTCAGCCCGAACGTGACGTCCGTGCCGCCGAGGTGCACCACGTCGGCCGCCGCCAGCAGGCCGGGCTCGACGGCGCTCGCGGCCAGCGTGAGGTTGGCGCCCGGCACGTGGAACGAGGGACGGCCGCCGTCCGGCCGGATGGGCAGGATCGACGCGCTGGTCTGGTCGGCGGTGCGGCGCACCAGCCCGGTGACGTCCACGCCGTGGCGGGTCATCACCGCCACCAGCAGGTCGCCCAGCTCGTCGTCGCCGATGGCGCCGACGGAGACGACGTCGTTGCCGAGCCGCGCCAGGGCCACCGCGGTCCCGGCCGCCGAGCCGGCCGCGGTCAGCCGGACCTGGTCGACCACGACGGTGCCCTGTCCGGGCGGGATGGCCTCGACCGGGCGGGCGAGGACGTCCACGATGTGCACGCCGAGCGTGACGACGGCCATGACGGTTCCCCCTTGTGATCGTCAGGGCCGTAGCGTACGGCCTGCGGACCGTAGAACGTGAGGGGGATTCGCGATGAAACTGGCGGCGGAGCGGCGGGCGCTGTGCGGGATCGGGCGGCGCATGGCCGAGACCGGGCTCGTGAGCGGCGCGTCGGGCAACATCAGCGTCCGGGTGGGCGACCTGGTCGCGGTCACGCCGGGCGGGATGATGCTCGACCGCATGGCCCCGGAGGACTGCCCGGTGCTCGACCTGGGCGGTCGGCCGGTCGAGGGGGAGCGGGCGCCGTCCTCGGAGACGCCCATGCACCTGGCGATCTACGACTGCACCGACGCGGCCGCGATCGTGCACACGCACTCGACGTACGGCGCGGTGGTCGCCACGACGATGACTGAACTGCCGCCGATCCACTACAACACGCTGCTGCTCGGCGGCGTGGTCAAGGTCGCCGAATACGCCACGTACGGAACGCCTGAGCTGGCCGCCAACGTGCGGGCGGCGATGGAGGGAGGCAAGCGGGCGGCGCTGATGGCCAACCACGGCGGCGTCGCCATCGGCGTGGACCTGGACGACGCGTACGAGAACGCCCGGCTGCTGGAGTGGCTGTGCGGCGTGTACGTGCGTGCCAAGGCGATCGGCGAGCCGAGGATCCTCACCGAGGAGGAGCTGCTCCAGGTCGTCGAACGCGGCCTCGATCCGCCGGAGTGGCGGCCTGTAACCTAGCGCTTGTTAGGTTACCGAGAGGACGGCCCGCCCCATGCCCTTCGTGCTGATCGACAAGCCGCGCCCGCACGTCACGCTGATCACCCTCAACCGGCCGGAACGCATGAACGCGATGGCGTTCGACGTGATGGTGCCGTTCAAGCGGGCCCTGGAGGACGTCAGCGCCGACAACGACACCCGCGTCGTGGTCGTCACGGGAGCGGGCCGCGGCTTCTGCTCCGGCGCGGACCTGGAGTCGCCGGGGCGCATCCCGGGCATCGAGGGGCTGACGGTCTCCGCGATCGCGCTGCGTTCGATGGAACTGCTGGACGACGTCATCCGCGCGATGCGCCGCATGCACCAGCCGGTGATCGGGGCGGTCAACGGGCCGGCGATCGGCGGCGGGCTGTGCCTCGGCCTCGCCACCGACATCCGGATCGCCGCCGAGGGCGCGTACTTCCGCGCGGCCGGGATCAGCAACGGGCTGACCGCGAGCGAGCTCGGGCTGAGCTACCTGCTGCCGCGCGCGATCGGCTCGTCGCGGGCGTTCGAGATCATGTTGTCCGGCCGGGACGTGGGCGCGGCGGAGGCCGAGCGGATCGGCCTGGTCTCGCGCGCCGTGCCCGGCGACAAGCTGCTGGACGAGTGTTACGAGCTGGCCGAACGCATCGCCGCGTTCAGCCGTCCGGGCGTCGAGCTGACCAAGCGGATGCTGTGGTCGAGCCTGGACGCCGCGAGCCTGAACGCCCACATGGACCACGAAGGCCTCGCGCAGCTGTTCGTTCGCCTCACGACCCGCAACTTCGAGGAGGCGATCGAGGCCCGCAAGGAGAACCGGCCGCCACAGTTCAAGGACTAGCCGCGGTTCAAGGACTGGCGGCGCAGCGGAAGCCGACGTTGCCGCTGGAGGAGCCGGGGGTGTTTGCTGTGCGCGCCGCCACCCGATAGCGGTTGCAGTACGAGTCGTGGCACAGGTACGAGCCGCCCCGCATCACCCGCGACTCGCCCTCGGCCCACCAGTCGGCGCTCCACTCCCACACGTTGCCGACCGTGTTGTAGAGGCCGTAGGCGTTCGGCCTGTAGGCGTCGACCGGCGCGGTTCCCAGATGGCCGTCCTCCATCGTGTTGACGACCGGGAACTCGCCCTGCCAGATGTTGCACCGCCACTGCCCGCGTGGCGTCAGCTCGTCGCCCCAGGGATAACGGGCCTGCTCCAGCCCGCCACGCGCCGCGTACTCCCACTCCGCCTCGGTGGGTAGCCTGCGGCCCGCCCAGTCCGCGTAGGCGGCGGCGTCCGTCCAGCTGACGTGGACGACCGGATGGCGCTCGCGCCCGGCGACCGTGCTGCCTGGGCCTTCGGGAGCCCGCCAGAACGCGCCCTCGATCCCGCGCCACCAGGGTGTCCGCTCCGCGGATGGGGAGGCGTGGACCTGCTCCGGAGTGAGGAAGCCCGCGAAGACGAACGACCAGCCGTACCGTTCGGCCTCGGTGACGTATCCGGTGGCCTTGACGAACGAGGCGAACCGCGCGTTGGACACCGCGTGCGCCTCGATGAGGAACGGCTCGACCGTCACCGCCCGGACCGGGCCCTCGCCGTCACCCGGATTGGCCGTCTCGTCCTCGTTGCCCATCAGGAACGTTCCGCCGGGCAGGCGGATCATCCCCTTGAGGCCCGGTCCGCCGGGCGGCGCGGGCCTCGGCGCGGCGGGCACGGGCAGCGGCGTCCCGGTGCGGCCGGCGGCGCAGCAGGGCGAAGGCGGGGAGGTCACTGCTAATTCCTATCATTTTGGTTGACATTTCGGGCGGCAGACGTCCATGATCTACGCCATGCCCACACGCCGTCAGTTCCTCGCCGGGTCCGCAGCCGCGCTCGGCGGCTCCGCCCTTCCGGCCGAAGCGTCCGCCGCCACTGCCGTCGCCGCGCCCAGGGACACCCCCCGCCCCAACTTCGTCGTCGTGCTCGCGGACGACCTCGGATACGGCGAACTCGGCGCGTACGGGCAGCGGCTCATCCAGACGCCGAATCTGGACCGGCTCGCCGCCGAAGGGCTGCGCTTCACCGACGCGTACGCCGGCGCGCCCGTCTGCGCGCCGTCGCGCTGCTCGCTGCTGACCGGCCTGCACTCGGGCCACTCGGCCGTACGGCAGAATCCCGAGGGCGGCCCGCAGGGATCTCTCGGCGACAAGGACACCACGTTCGCCGAGCTCCTGCGCGCCCGCAGCTATCGGACGGCGGTCATCGGCAAGTGGGGATTCGGGCCCGAGCAGAGCGGCCAGGCCAGCCATCCCAACCAGCGCGGCTTCGAGCAGTTCTTCGGCTACATCACCCACGGCCATGCGCACGACTACTACCCGCACTATCTCTGGCACAACGGCGAGCGCACCGAGCTGCCGGAGAACGCCGGAAACCAGAAGGGCACGTTCGCGCCGGACCTGTTCCGCGATCGGTCGGTCGAGTTCATCAAGGCAAGCAAGGACGAGCCGTTCCTGCTGTTCTTCACCCCCAACGTGCCGCACGCGCCCAGCGATGTGCCCGCCACCGCGCCCTACGACGACCGGCCCTGGCCGGCCGCGGACAAGGGGCACGCCGCGCAGGTGACGCGCCTGGACGCCTACGTCGGCGACCTCGTAGGCGCGCTGCGCGAGGCGGGCGTGGCCCGCGACACCGTGCTGATCGTGACCAGCGACAACGGCCCGCACGAGGAGGGCGGCTTCAACCCCGACCTGTTCGACGCCAACGGCCCGCTGCGCGGCTACAAGCGCAACCTGTACGAGGGCGGCGTGCGCGTCCCGTTGATCGCGTGGTCGCCGGGCCGCGTCGGCGCCGGAACGACCGCCCGCCCGACCCAGCAGACCGACCTGCTCCCCACCCTCGCCGAGCTGGCTGGTGCCCCGGTGCCGGGTGACATCGACGGCGTCTCGGCCGCCGCGCTTCTGACCGGCCGGCCGGGCGGCGCGGTCCCCGGCCACCTCTACTGGTACCGGCGCGAGCCCGGCTCCACCAGGCGCGCCAACGCCGCCGACGGCGGGAGCGTCACCCGTGTCGCCGAGGCGGTCCGGCAGGGCGACTGGAAGGCCGTCCGGATCGCGCCGGGACACGACCGCCCGGCCGCAGAGGACCAGTGGAAGATCGAGCTGTACGACCTGAAGGCCGACGTGGGCGAGACCCGCGACCTCGCCGCCCAGCACCCCGCGGTAGCCGCGGGCCTCGTCCGGCTGATGCGCGAGGCCTGGGTGCCGGACTTCCACCGCCGCGGCCTCGGCCTCACCCTCGACGCGCCGGAGCTCCTCCTGCCCGGCGGCACGTACGAGGTGACCCTGACGCTGACCAACGGTTCCGCCACCTCGTGGCACAGGCCGCAGCTGTCGCTCGGCGTTCCCCACGGCTGGCGGCTGCGCCCGTCCGGCCCGCGCACCAGGTCCCGCCTGGCCATCGGCGAGGCCTTCAGCACCACCTGGCGGCTCACGATCCCGGAGCGCACCACCGCGAAGGGCTGGCGTCTCGCCGCCACCGCGACGGCCTCCACCGGCGCGGGCCCGCTGAGGTTCTCGCAGGAACGCGGTTACACCCCGCCGCCGCCCCCGCCCACGGCCGACTCCTATCTCAGCGACCTGCCGTGGCTCAGCGCCACCAACGGCTGGGGCCCCGTCGAGATCGACCGCAGCAACGGCAAGCAGGCCGCGGGTGACGGCACCCCGATCAGCTTCGGCGGCCAGACGCACCGCAAGGGTCTCGGCGTGCACGCGCGCTCGGAGATCGTCTACCACCTCGGCGGCCGGGGAGTGCGGCTCACCGGGCTGGTGGGCATCGACGACTTCTCCGCGAACCAGAGCGACAAGGGCGCCACGGTGGCGCAGGTCTGGGCCGACGACCGCAAGGTCTTCGACAGCGGCACCCTCACCGCCGCCGGCGGCCCCGAGCCGGTCGACGTCGACGTCACCGGCGCCCGCCTGCTGCGCCTGGTGGTGCTGAACGCCGAAGGCACCGGCGGCAGCTACGACCACACCTCCTGGGCCGACGCGTTCCTGAAGGTCACGGGCTGACGCCGGGCGCGCATCCGTGCCAGGCTGACGCTGTGCCCAGCCTCCCGCAGGAACTCGCCCGGCGCCGGCTGATGACGGTGCCCGTCGCCCGCCTGGCGACCGTGGACGAGCACGGCGTGCCGCACCTCGTCCCGGTGACGTTCACGGCCGAACGCGGCACGGTCTACATCGCCGTCGACCACAAGCCCAAGGGCGGCCGCGACCTCAGGCGGCTGGCCAACATCCGCGCCAACCCGCACGTCACCCTGCTCGCCGACCACTACGAGGACGACTGGGACCGCCTGTGGTGGGTCCGCGTGGACGGGCACGCCCACATCATCGACGACCCCGCCCGGATGGCCGCGCCGATCGACCTGCTGACGGCCCGCTATCCCCAGTACCGCGAGCACCGCCCCGAAGGCCCGGTCATAGCCGTCGTCATCGAGCGCTGGACGGGCTGGTCGGCCACCCCGGAGACCGGGTAGGCCAAGGCGGGCATCAGTCCAGGGCCTGGCCTACCCGAGTCAGCTGGTCGGCGTACTCGATGCGGCTCCGCCATTCCGGCGGCCAGGCGTCCATGCCCAGATGGGCTCCCGCGAAGGCGCCCGCCAGGCAGGCGATGGAGTCGGAGTCGCCGGAGCTGGCGGCGCCGCGCCAGAGCGCGGAGACGGGATCGCCGGGAAAGAGCAGGAAGCAGAGCAGGGCGGTCGCGAGCGCCTCCTCGGCGACCCAGCCCGCGCCGGTGATCTCGCAGGGGTCGGACTCGCGGCTGCCGCGCAGGAGGGCCGCGTCGAGCCGGTCGAGAGCCTGGAGGCATTCGTCCCAGCCGCGGGCGATGAACTCGGCGGGAGAGGAGGCGCGGGAGTGCTTCCAGAGGTCACCGAGCCAGCGTTCGTGGTACGTGGAGCGCTGGGCGTGGCAGTGGGCGCGGAGCGCGGCGGGCAGGTCGGCCGGTGCCATGCCCTCGCGGAGCCACCAGGTGGCGTAGGCGGTGAGCTCGCTCGCGGCGAGCCCGGTCGGGTGGCCGTGGGTGAGCGCCGCCTGCAGTTGCGCGGCGCCCGAACGGGTCGCGTCGGTGAATCCCCGGACGAGGCCGATCGGGGTGACGCGCATGTTGGCGCCACAGCCCTTGGAATCGTGCCGGGTCGCCTCCCTCCAGGGGACTCCGGCGTCCATGGCACGGCAGGCGCTGAAGCAGGTGTTGCCGGGCGCGCGGTTGTTGTCGGGGTCGTGCAGCCAGTCGATGAAGCGGCGCCGCCAGATGGGCGTGATCAGGTCGGGGGTGAACGGGGGGTTGTCCAGTGCGTTCAGCATGCCGTTCGCCACCGCGAGCGCCATCTGAGTGTCGTCGGTGACGAGCGCCCTGCCCGGCAGGTCGCGCGGCCCGTCGAACCCGTGACGCTCGTGGATCTGGCGCATGGTCAGGAACTCGGTGGGTGCGCCGAGCGCGTCCCCGTACGCCAGGCCGAAGATGCTTCCGGTCGCCCGCTTCATCCCGCCATCGTAGGAGTGTCGATGCCCACCAGGCGGGCGAGCCTGGCGCGGTGGTGCGCGGGCGGGCCGAGGAACTCCTGCGAGGACTTGGCGCGCTTGAAGTACAGGTGGGCGTCGTGTTCCCAGGTGAAGCCGATGCCGCCGTGGATCTGGATGCTCTCGCCGGCGGCGTGGAAGTAGGCGTCGGAGCAGAACGCCTTGGCCAGGGCCGCCGCGACGGGCAGCTCGCCGGGGGCGTCGTCGGCGGTGGCGGCGGCCTGGAGCACGGCGGAACGGGCCGACTCGACCTGGACGAACAGGTCCGCGCAGCGGTGCTTGATCGCTTGGAAGCCGCCGATCGGGCGGCCGAACTGGTGCCGGACCTTCGCGTACTCCACGGTCGTGTCGAGGCAGAGCCGCGCGCCGCCGAGCTGTTCGGCGGCCAGGCCCACGGCGGCGATGTCGAGGGTGTGCGCGAGCACCGGCCCGGCGCCTCCCTCGGCGCCGATCAGGCGGGCGGGCACGGCGGCGAAGTCGAGCCGGGCGAGCTTGCGGGTCTGGTCGAGGACGGGCAGCGGCGTCCGCGTCAGGCCCGCCGGGGCGGCGCCGTCCACGGCGAAGAGCGAGAGCCCGCCGGGAGTACGGGCCGCGACGAGCACGAGGTCTGCGACGTGGCCGTCCAGCACGTAGGTCTTGGTGCCGTCCAGGAGCCAGCCGTCATCGGACCGCCGGGCCGTCATGGCGATCGATCCGGGGTCCCAGCGGTCGTCCTCGGTCCACGCGAGGGTGGCGATGGTGGTCCCGGCGGCGATGCCCGGCAGGAGGTCGCGCCGGGCGGCCTCGTCGCCGGACGCCTGGAGCGCGGTCGCGGCCAGCACGACCGTCGCGAAGTAGGGCGCGCACACGAGCGCGCGGCCCATCTCCTCCAGGACGATCGCCAGCTCGCGGACGCCGAAGCCGGACCCGTCGTACTCCTCGGGGACGGTGAGGCCCTGCAGGCCGAGCTGCCCGGCCATCTGCGCCCAGACCGCCGGGTCGTAGCCCGTCGTGGTGCCCATCAGGCGGCGCACCTCGGTGCCCGGCGACTTGTCCGCGAAGAATCTGCGCAGCGCGCCGCGCAGTTCCTCCTGCTCCTCGGTGACGACGAGCCTCATCCGCGGCCTCCCGAACGACAGCCAACCTGACGCTTGCTTGGTTGATTGTGCCGTACGCGGGCCGCCCGGGGCCAGGGTCAGGGGGCCCAGTCGTGCGGGCCCAGGGTGAATCCCCTGGCGGTCGAGTGCACGTGGTTGGCGGAGACCAGATGGCTCAGCGCCGCCCAGATGTCCTCCTCCGGGCGGTCGATGAGGTTCCGGAGGGTGTCGATGCTCGCCGCGCCGCCGGCCTTGTCGATCTCGGCGACCGTTTCGTAGACGTGGAGCTCGAAGTCGGAGAGCTCCTGGACGTCGGCCCGTTTGTCTTCCATGCCCGAGACCTTCCCCTTCTGCGGGAGGTCCATCCCCGGGCCGTCAGCCGTAACGCTTGAGCTCGTGGAAGAAGCCGGGCACGGTCCGCAGATCTCCCGAGGCGGTCACCTGGTCGTAGACGTAGCGCGCGACGGCGAGGTCCAGGACGCCGAGGCCGAACGGGGAGAACACCACCGGCCTGTCGGCGGGCGGCGTGACCGCGCCGGTGAGGACGTCGTAGAGCGTCCCGGCGACGAAATCGCGGTGGCCCACCCGCTGCTCGGCCAGATGCGGCGAGGTGTTGGCCTTCATGCAGTGCTCGACGTCGTCCACCACGTTGCAGGAGGCCAGGATGATCTCGGGGGAGAGGTCGCGCAGCGAGACGTGCAGCACCAGCGGGTTGTGCGCGAACCAGGCCGGGTCGGTCACGTGCGGCTCGCCCGCCACGGTGGCGAACACGATGAGATCGGACGAGCGGACCAGGTCCTCGGCCGACTCGTGGATGGTGATGGTCCCCCGCTCGGTCCGTTCGAGGTAGCCCTTGAAGCCCTCCGCGTGCTCGCGCGACAGGTCGTGGACGCCCAGCTCGTCGAAGGCGAAGCCGTTGCCCGCCAGGTAGGTGTGGATGTAGCGGGCGATCAGGCCGACGCCGAAGAACCCCACGCGCGTGGGACGCGTGCCCCGGCGGGCGCTGAGCTCGGCCGCGGCGAGGGCGGCGGAGGCGGCCGTCCGGGCGGCGCTGATGATGGAGCTCTCCAGGCAGGCGAACGGGTAGCCCGTCTCGGTGTCGTTGAGGATCAGCACGGCGGACGCCCGCGGGAGGCCCGCCCCCACGTTCTCCGGGAAGCTGGAGATCCACTTGATGCCGTGCACGTTCACCTCGCCCTTGACCGAGGCGGGCAGCGCGATGATCCGCGACGACGGGCGGTCGGGGAAGCGCAGGAAGTAGGAGTCCGGATTGACCGTCGCGCCCTCGCCGTGCAGCCGGTAGGCGGCCTCGATCATCCGGGTGACCTGGTCTTCCCGGCCGGTGATCGCCTCGTGGACCTGGGCGCCTGAGATCACGGCGAAGGAGGGGGGCTGCGTCATGGTGGGTCGAACTCCGGAAAAAGGCGACAGAAGGGCAGAAATCAGATACCGAGGATATCGGCGTTGGGAAGGTTCAGGTCGGCGAGGATGTGGCCGAAGTTGTCGCGCAGCCAGCTCTCCTCATAGATGGAGTCGAGATAGCGCTCGCCCAGATCGGGGGCTATCGCGACGGCCACGGGAGACTCGCCGGGGTATTTCTCGGCGAGCCAGCGCTCCGCGCCGCTGACGACGGTCCCGGTCGACCCGCCGAAGAGGAAGCCGCGCGACGACAGCCGGTGCACCGTGCGGATCGTGTCGGTCTCGGGCACGTGCACGACGTCGTCGATGAACGACTCGTCGACCAGCTCGGGACGGCTGCTGGTGCCGAGCCCGGGCACCATCCGGCGTTCGGGGATGCCGCCGAAGGTCACGGACCCGACCGCGTCGATCGCGACGATGGTGACCGGGCGGCCCCGCTCCCGGAAGTACCGGGCGCAGCCCATCAGCGTGCCCGTCGTGCCGGCGCCGACGAAGAGCACCTCCAGGCCGGGAAAGTGCCGGTCGATGGCCGGTGCCGTGCCCCGGTAGTGCGCCATCCAGTTGCTGTGGTTGGCGTACTGGTTGAGCCAGACGTACTCCGCCCCGCCCTCCACCGCGCCCTCGGCCCCGCCGTCCGGCTTGGTCGCGCACAGCTCCCGCACGTACCTGATCCGGCTCTCCAGGAAACCGCCGTTGGCGTCCTGCCGCGAGATGACCCGCACCTCCGTGCCGAGCGCCCGCATGAGGCGCATCGAGGCCGGGTTGCAGCGGGGGTCGGTGACGCAGACGAAGCGGTAGCCCTTGCTCGCCGCGATGATGCTGAGCGCGATGCCGAGGTTGCCCGAGGACGACTCGACGATGATCGAATCGGGGGTCAGCACGCCGTCCCGCTCGGCCGCCTCGACCATCTCGGCGGCGGCCTTGAGCTTCACCGAGCCGGCGAAATTGAATCCCTCGCATTTGAGATAGAGCGGGCAGTCGAGAACCGGCCGGAGATCAACATAGAGATCCTCGACGTTGAAGTCCTGCGGCGAGGTGATTACGGGCACGCTGCCACCCTTGCAGAAACGACGATCGACACGTCCGCTGAAGTTATGACTGTCCTGCCGAGGGACATGGATTCGTGATCCCGCGCCGTCCCGTGTATCGAATACCCAGAAAGCAATTTCGGGTGTTCCCCCATCCGCCCCCGAAGCATGCCGCGAGGATCTCATCGCACCATGGCGGAGCATCACCGTACCTTCGGGGTTGTTCCCCCGCAACCCCCGACTTACCGCTCGGTAGTCTACTAAGAGGCGATTCTGGCGACGATTCGGGCTTGGTTCGACATAAGCTGTTGGACCGCCATGATTTACCGATGACGGTGGAGAATTCCTACATCACGGAGAGTTAAGATGAATGCTGGCGGACAGGTCGCTGAACGGCTGCTCGGCCCGGCCGGGCTGCCCGTGCTGGCCGTCTCTCCGGCGGAGGCGGCGCGGGCCCGGGAGCTGGCCGCCCGCCACGGCATGACGCGCGAGCATCCGGTCGACCTCGCCGACCCGGTCATCACGCGGGTCGAGCGCTTCGCCGCGGCGGGCGACCGCCCCGCCGTCACCGACGCGACGCGTTCGCTCTCCTACGCCGGGCTCGCCGCCGAGGCCCGCCGCCTCGCCACGCTGCTGGAACGCGCGGGCGTCGAGCCGGGCACCGTCGTCGGCGTGGGCGGCGCGCGCTGTGCCACCGTGATCTCCGCGTTCCTCGCCATCGAGCTGATCGGCGCGCTCTACGTCCCCGCCGACGAGACCTGGCCGGCCGCGCGGGTCCGTGACGTGCTCGCCCAGGCCGGAGCGGGCGTCCTGCTGACCGTCGACGCGGGGGAGCCGGCGCCGGCGCTGCGCGCGGGCGCTGCCGAGGCGGGCTGCGAGATCATCCGGGCCGGCGCCGCGGACGCCTGCGAGCCGTGGCCGGGTGAGCCGCGGCTGCACGCCCTCGACCAGCCCCGATACGTGCTCTTCACCTCGGGCTCGACCGGCAGGCCCAAGGGCGCCGTGGTGGAGCACCAGGGCATGATCAACCATCTCCACGCCAAGATCGTCGACCTGGAGCTCACGCCCGCCGACGTCCTGGCGCAGACGGCCCCGCTGGGCTTCGACATCTCGGTCTGGCAGATGCTCTGCCCGCTGCTCGTCGGCGGCAGGGTGGACGTCATCGGCGACGACGTCGGGCATGACCCGATGGCCTTCGCCCGGGCCGTCGACGAGCAGGGCATCACCATCGTCGAGCTGGTCCCGACCATGGTCAGGCACCTTCTCGACGATCTGCGGCCTGGGTCGCTCGGCGGCCTGCGGTGGATGATCGCCACCGGTGAGGAGCTGCCCGCCGAGCTGTCGCGCCGCTGGCTGGAGACCATGCCGCACGCCCGGTTGCTCAACGCCTACGGCCCGACCGAGTGCTCCGACGACGTGACCCACCACACGGTGACCGCCAAGGACCTTGAGCTTCTCCGGCTGCCGATCGGCACTCCGATCGTCAATGCGCAGCTCTACGTGCTGCGGCATGAGGACGACGGGACGTGGAGCGCCTGCGATCTCGGCGAGACCGGCGAGCTCTTCGTCGGCGGCGTCTGCGTGGGGCGCGGCTATCTCGGTGACGATGAGCGCACCCGCGAGGCCTTCTACGCCGACCCGTTCGAGCGGACGCCCTCCGGCCGTCTCTACCGGACCGGGGACGCCGTCAAGCTGCTGTCACCCTCGGCGTCCGGCGCGGGAGCGCCCACCCTGCAGTACCTGGGGCGCGTCGACCGGCAGGTCAAAATCGCGGGGGTCCGGATGGAGCTCGGCGAGATCGAGGCCGTGCTGCAGCGGCACCCGGGCGTGGGGGCCGCCGCCGTCGTGGTGCACGAGTATCCGGTCAATCCCGCCGCCGCCGTGGACCGCTGAGCCCGGCTCGGGCATCGGTCACTCTCCGTGTTCGCATTGGCCGAGTTCGGTCGTCAACCGTTGTCACTTGTCGAGCGTCCCAAGGACCGCGAGCTGCCTCTTTTGTCACGACTGTGAGCAATTTCTGCGGCTAAGTTCTGCTTGAGGGGGGATTGCGAGGCATGTGACAGGCTGGTTAACTGTGGCTCCGCTACTCCTGAGTACAGACGTGGTCGAGGGCTCGCCCCCTGGCCGGGGGGCGGGAAAGCAGCGGCGCTCTGCACTGGTGGGAGCCGACTCGGCGCGATGGGGTCGCGCGTGAGCGACGCGAGGCCGGCAGGGACTCGGGGAAAGGGGACGGGGTACAGCCCGAAGTTTCGTCGTCACGCAATTTCGGCCCCGGAAGGGGCGATCCCACTTGGCGTTTCAGTAAATCCCCTCAGACCCGGGAAAGTGCCGCCTGATGTCGTCCACCGAGTACGTTCCTCTTTCCACCGCTCAGCAGAGCGTCTGGTACGCGCAGCAACTGGCACCCGAAACGCCGATTCATATTGCGCAGTACATCGAGATCGAGGGTCCGGTGGACCACGCGTTGTTCGATCGAGTGGCGGCCATCTCGGCGCACGAGGCCGAATCCATGAACGCCCGGATCGTCGAGCGCGACGGCATTCCGCACCAGATTCTCGATAGCGCGGCGACCGCCACCATTCCGCTCATCGATCTCAGCGCTGAGAAGGACCCCCGGGCGGCCGCGCGGGCCTGGATGCGCGAGCGCATGGCCGAACCGCTGCCATTGGACGGCGAGCGCCTTTACGTCACCGGGTGGCTGCGCCTGGGGCCCGAACTGCACTGGTGGTTCATCCGCGCCCACCACATCATCGCGGACGCCTTCACCGGCTCGGTCGTCAGCCGCCGAGCCGCCGAGGTCTACACGACGCTGGCGAACGGCGGGGAGTACGTGCCCGCCGAGCGCGGCTCGTACCGGAGCCTGCTCGCCGAGGACGCCGCCTACCGCACCTCGGAGAAGTTCGAGCGCGACCGCGCCTACTGGACCGGGCGCTTCGCCGACAAGCCGGCCGCCGTCAGCCTGAGCGACGATCTCGCCGACCCGACGCCGTGGCCGCTGAGCCGGGTCACCACGCTGGCGCCCGGCACGACGGCCCGCCTCGCCGCCGGGGCGCGGCGGCTGCGCACCGCCACCCAGGCCCTGTCCATCGCCGCGACCGCCGCGTACGTGGCGCGGATGACCGGCACGCGGGACGTCATCCTCGGGCTGGCGGTCAGCGGCCGCACCACGCCGCTGGCGCAGGAGACCACGGCGATGTTCTCCAACGTCCTGCCGCTGCGGGTCGAGGTGCGGCCGGAGATGACCGTCGAGGAACTGGTCCGCACGGTGACCCGGGCCACCGCGCGGGCACTGCGGCACCAGCGCTACCGCCGCGAGGACCTGCTGCGCGACCTGAAGCTGCTGGGCGAACGGCGGCGCCTGTACGGACCGCTCGTCAACATCATGGCCTTCGACTACCGGCTGGACTTCGCCGGCACGCCCGGCCGCATGCACGCCATCACCACAGGTCCCGTCGAGGACCTGTCGATCAACATCTACGACAACTTCGACGGCAACGGCCTGCGGGTGGACTTCGAGGCGCACCCCGACCTCTACACCGAGGCCGAGGTCGCCACCCACCAGGACCGTTTCATGCGGTTCCTGACGGCGCTCGGCGACGTCGACCCGGCCACGCCGCTCCGCGACGTCGAACTGCTGGACGCCGGCGAGCGCCGTCAGGTGCTGGAGACGTGGAACGGGCCCGCCGTGCCGCGTTCCGGCACCGTGTGGCCCGCGCTGTTCGAGGCGCAGGCCGCCGCGACCCCGGATGCCACGGCCGTCCGCCACGGCGGCGGGACGCTGACGTACCGGGAGCTGAACGCGCGCGCCAACCGGCTCGCCCGGCGGCTGATGGCGCTCGGCGTCGGCCCCGAGGACCTGGTCTCCGTCGCCCTCCCGCGCGACGCCGAGCTGGTCGTGGCGCTGACGGCGATCCTCAAGGCGGGCGCCGCGTACCAGCCCGTCGACCTCGCCTATCCGCGGGACCGGATCGCCTACATGCTGGCGGACGCCAAGCCCGCCTGCGTTCTCACCACCAGCGGCGCGAGCCTTCCCGGCGACGTCCCCCGGATCGAGCTCGACCGCCTCGGCGACGACTCCGGCCTCTCGGCCGCCAACGTCACCGACGCCGAACGCACCCGCCCGCTCGGCCTCGGCAACGTCGCGTACGTGATCTACACCTCGGGTTCGACCGGGCGGCCCAAGGGCGTCGTGACCACCTACGGCGACATGGACGCGTTCCGCACGCGGGCGATCGAGTTCTTCGGCGCCGGCAGCCTGCGGCGCGTGCTGTTCGCCGCCTCGCTCAACTTCGACCTGTCGGTCTGCGAGTGGCTGGTGCCGCTGACGCTCGGCGGTGAGATCGAGGTCGTCCGGGATCTGCTGGAGGTGGGCGAACGCGGCGGCTGGACCGGCACGTTCGTCGGCGGCGTTCCCTCCGCCGCCTCGGCCGTGCTGGGCCGCCCGGACGTGCGGCTCGACGTCTCGTCCATCGGGCTGGGCGGCGAGGCCCTGCCGCCCCCGCTGCTGCGGGAGATCCGCCGGCAGGCGCCGGGAGCCCGCATCTCCAACATCTACGGCCCGACGGAGACGACCGTCGTCGTGGTCACCTGGCACGACGACGGCAACCCGGAGGCGCGGGCGCCGATCGGCCGGCCGATGGCCAACGTGCGCGCCTACGTGCTGGACGCGTCGCTGCGGCCCGTGCCGGCCGGGGTGCCCGGTGAGCTCTACATCGGCGGCGCGGGCGTCGCCCGCGGATACCTCGGCCGCCCGGGTCTCACCGCCGACCGGTTCGTGGCCGATCCCTTCGGCGCGCCGGGCGAGCGCATGTACCGCACCGGCGACCTGGCGCGCTGGGCCGCTGACGGCACGCTCGAATACCTGGGCCGCGCCGACCATCAGGTCAAGGTGCGCGGCTTCCGCATCGAGCTGGGCGAGGTCGAGGCCGCCTTCGCCGCCCATCCCGGGGTCAGGCAGAGCGTCGTCGCCGCCCGCACCGACGACGTGGGCGACACCGTGCTGGTCGCCTACGTCGTCCCGGCCGAGCCCGGCATGCCGCTCGACCAGACCGCGCTGCGCGACTTCGCGGGCCGGACGCTGCCGGAGTACATGCTGCCGTCGGCGGTCGTGCCGCTGGCCGAGCTGCCGCTCAACCCCGCCGGGAAGCTCGACCGCGCCGCCCTGCCCGCCCCCGACTTCGCGGCGGCGGTCGCCGGGCGCGGCCCGCGCGACGCCCGCGAGGAGATCCTCTGCGGGATCTTCGCCGAGGTGCTCGGGCTGCCCGCCGTCGGCGTCGACGACGGCTTCTTCGACCTCGGCGGCGACTCGCTCAAGGCGACCCGGGTGGTCGCGCGCGCCCGCGCCGCGCTGAACGCCGAGCTGCCGGTCCGGGCGCTCTTCGAGACGCCGACCGTGGCCGGGATCGCGAGCCGCGTCGCCGCCGCGGCGGCCGGGACCGAGGGTACGGGGGAGGTGCGGCCGGCGCTCCTGCCGGCGGCCCGCCCCGACCCGCTGCCGGTGTCGTACGCGCAGGAACGGCTGTGGTTCCTCAACCGGCTCGAAGGCCCGACCGCCACCTACAACATGCCGATCCCGCTGCGGCTCACCGGCGAGATCGACCACGACGCGCTGCGGGCCGCGCTGCGCGACGTGATCGCCCGGCACGAGTCGCTGCGGACGGTGTTCGGCGAGGCCGACGGCGAGCCGTACCAGCGCATCCTCGGCGCGGACGAGGCCGAGCCGGAGCTGACGATCACCGACGCGGCGGACGGCGACCTGCACGGCCGGCTGTTCATGGACGCCACGCGCGGGTTCGACCTGGCCGCCGAGCCGCCGCTCCGCGCCTTCCTCTACCGGCTCGCCCCCGCCGAGCACGTCCTGCTGCTCGTCATGCACCACATCGCCGGTGACGGCTGGTCCCTGGCGCCGCTGGCAAGGGACGTCATCACCGCCTACATCGCCCGCCGCGACGGCGCGGCACCGGGCTGGAAACCGCTGCCGGTGCAGTACGCCGACTACGCGCTCTGGCAGCGGGAGCTCCTCGGCAGCGGCCCGGGCAGCCTCGCCGCCCGCCAGCTCGACTACTGGAAGGGCGCCCTGGCGGGCCTGCCGGACCAGATCGCGCTGCCCACCGACCGCCCGCGCCCCGAACGGGCGTCCTACCGGGGCGGCCAGGTCACCTTCGAGGTGCCACGCGAGCTGGCGGACGGCCTGTCCGCGCTGGCCCGCGACCACCAGGTCAGCCTCTTCATGGTGCTGCAGGCCGCGCTCGCCGCGCTCCTCACGCGGCTCGGCGCGGGAACCGACGTGCCGCTCGGCTCGCCGATCGCGGGCCGGACGGACGAGGCGCAGGGCGAGCTGGTCGGCGTCTTCGTCAACACCCTCGTCCTGCGCACCGACACCTCCGGCGACCCCGCGTTCGCCGAGCTGCTCGCCCGGGTACGGGAGACCGACCTCGCCGCGTACGCCCACCAGGACGTGCCGTTCGAACGCCTCGTCGACACGCTCAACCCGGCGCGGTCGCTCGCCCGGCATCCGCTCTTCCAGGTCATGCTCACCCTGCAGAACAACCCGGCTCCGTCGGTCGAGCTGCCCGGGCTGACCGTCGCCGTCGAGCCGGTGGACCCGGGGGTGGCCAAGTTCGACCTGGAGTTCCTGCTGGAAGAGCCGGTGAACGGCACCGGGGGAATGGTCGGGACGATCGAGTACGCGCTCGACCTCTTCGACCGCGCGACCGTCGAACGGCTGGCCGGCTGGTACCGGCGGGTGCTGGAGACCGTCGTCTCCGACGCCTCGGTCGCCGTCTCCGGCCTGGAGCTGCCGGGCGTGGAGGAACTGCGGGCGGCGGAGGAGCGGCCCACGACCAAGCGCCTGGTCGCGTACGTCGTCGCCGCGCCCGGGCAGACCCTCGACCCCGAGGAACTGCGCGCCCACGTCCGCCGGCACCTGCCCGACGCGATGGTGCCCTCGGCCGTGGTCGTCCTGGACCAGCTGCCGCTGACGCCCAACGGCAAGGTCGACACCAGGGCGCTGCCCCGGCCCGAGATCACCGAGCCCGCGACCGCGGCCGCCTACCGTGCCCCGCGCGACGCCCGCGAGGAGACGATCGCCGCCGTCATCGCCGGCCTGCTGGGCGTGCCCCGGGTCGGCATCGACGACGACTTCTTCGAGCGGGGCGGCAACTCGCTCATCGCGATGCGGGTCGTCAGCCGGATCCGCCGGGCGCTCCAGGTCGAGCTGCCCGTGCGCGCGCTGTTCGAGGCGCCGACCGTCGCCCTGCTGTCGGCGCGGCTGGACGAGCTGGCTGCGGGCGAGGCCGGGCGCCCGGTGCTGGCGCGGCGCGAACGCCCCGAGGCCGTCCCGCTGTCGTACGCGCAGCAGCGGCTGTGGTTCCTCAACCGGTTCGAGGGGCCGTCCGCCACCTACAACATGCCGACCGCGCTGCGCATCCGCGGCGCCCTCGACCACGAGGCGCTGCAGGCGGCCCTCGGTGACCTGGTGGCGCGGCACGAGACACTGCGCACGATCCTGCCCGACAGCGGCGGCGTCCCACGGCAGCTGGTCCTCGACCCGGCGGTGGCACGGCCCGAGCTCCAGATCACCGAGTGCACCGCGGCCGAGCTGCCCTCCCGGCTCGGGACGGCCGCGGGCTACGCGTTCGACATCTCCGCCGAGCCGCCGCTCCGCGCGCACCTCTACAAGATCGCGCCGGGCGAGCACGTCGTGCTGCTCCTCATGCACCACATCGCCGGGGACGGCTGGTCGATGGCGCCGCTCGCCAAGGATCTGATCTCGGCGTACGCGGCGCGCGGCGAGGGCAGGGCGCCGGATTGGGCGCCGTTGCCGGTGCAGTACGCCGATTACACGCTGTGGCAGCAGGAGTTGTTCGGGTCGGAGGACGATCCTGACAGTCTCGTGTCGCGGCAGCTCGCGTACTGGAAGGACGCCCTCGCCGGGCTCCCCGAGGAGCTGGAACTGCCCGCGGACCGGCCGCGCCCGGCCGCCGCCTCCTACCGGGGCGGCACGGCCCGCTTCCGGCTCGGCGCCGATGTGCGCGCGGCGCTGCTGAAGACGGCGCGCGAGACCGGCGCCAGCCCGTTCATGGTCGCGCAGGCGGCCTTCGCCGCGCTGCTGACCCGGCTCGGCGCCGGCGCGGACGTTCCGATCGGCTCGCCCATCGCGGGCCGGACGGACGAGGCGCTGGACGACCTGATCGGCATGTTCGTCAACATGCTCGTCTTCCGCACCGACACCTCCGGCGACCCCACGTTCCGGGACCTCGTCGCGCGGGTGCGGGACACCGACCTCGCCGCGTACGCGCACCAGGACGTCCCGTTCGAGCGGCTGGTCGAGGTGCTCAACCCGTCTCGTCACCTCGGCCGCCATCCGCTCTTCCAGGTGGGCCTGACCTTCCAGAACAACCCGGAGGCGAGGCTGGAGCTGCCCGGCTTCAGCGCGGAGGTCGAGCCGCTGCACGCCGGTGTCGCCCGCTTCGACCTCCTCATGGTGCTGACCGAGCGCGAGGACGGCCTGGACGGCGAGCTGGAGTACGCGCTCGACCTCTACGACCCGGCCACGGCGCGGCGGCTCGTCGGCCGCTTCGAGCGGTATCTGACCGCGCTGCTCGCCGACCCCGAGGCCCGGATCAGCGAGATCGACGTCCTTGATCCCGCCGAGCGCGAGACCATCCTCACCGACTGGGCGGGCGGCTCCGCGCAATCGGTGGAGCGGTCGACGATTCCCGCGTTGTTCGAGGCGTGGGCGGGGTTGCGGCCGGATGCTGCGGCGGTGACGTTTGAGGGTTTGACGCTCTCGTACGGCGAGGTGAACGCGCGGGCTAATCGGCTGGCTCGTCACTTGGTCGCTCAGGGTGTTGGTCCTGAGCAGTTCGTGGCGTTGAGGTTGCCGCGTTCTGCCGATCTGGTCGTGGCTGTGCTGGCGGTGCTCAAGGCGGGTGCGGCGTATGTGCCGATCGATCCGGACTATCCGGCGGACCGCATCGACTTCATGCTGGAGGACGCCAAGCCTGTCTTGACGCTGGAGAGCGTTGACGTCCCCGAAGGGTACGACGACTCCGACCTGGGAGTGCCCGTCTCGCCGGATAGCCCGGCGTATGTGATCTACACGTCGGGGTCGACGGGTCGGCCGAAGGGTGTGGTGGTTCCGCATCAGAACGTGGTGCGGCTGCTGCGTTCCACTGAGCAGTGGTTTGATTTCGGCCCCGATGACGTGTGGACGTTGTTCCACTCCTACGCGTTCGACTTCTCGGTCTGGGAGCTGTGGGGCTCGCTGCTGTACGGCGGTCGCCTGGTCGTCGTCCCGTACCTGACGAGCCGTTCCCCCGAGGACTTCCTGA
Source organism: Actinomadura fulvescens (assembly GCF_039533225.1). Lineage (NCBI taxonomy): Bacteria > Bacillati > Actinomycetota > Actinomycetes > Streptosporangiales > Thermomonosporaceae > Actinomadura > Actinomadura fulvescens. The sequence goes on from NZ_BAAATD010000002.1 coordinate 1,060,308, forward strand.
AGCTTCTGGCGGCTGAGAGGGTCACGGTTCTCAATCAGACGCCGTCGGCGTTCTATCAGCTGATGGCCGCTGACCGGGATAACCCGGGAACCGACTTGGCGTTGCGCTACGTCGTCTTTGGCGGCGAGGCGCTGGAGCTGGGTCGTCTCGAAGACTGGTACAGCCGTCACGCCGATGACGCGCCCACGTTGGTCAACATGTACGGGATCACCGAGACGACCGTGCACGTCTCGTACGTGGCGCTCGACCGTGCGTACGCAGCCACCGCACCCGGCAGCATCATCGGCACCGGCATCCCGGACCTCCGGGTGTACGTGCTCGACGCACGCCTCCAGCCGGTCGCGCCCGGAGTGGCGGGTGAGTTGTATGTGGCGGGTGCCGGTCTGGCTCGCGGTTATCTCGGCCGTCAGGCCCTGACCGCTGAACGTTTCGTCGCCGATCCGTACGGCAAGCCCGGCACGCGCATGTATCGCACGGGCGACGTCGGCCGCTGGCTGGACGACGGCCGTCTCGAATATCTGGGGCGGTCCGATCAGCAGGTGCAGTTGCGTGGTTTCCGCATCGAGCCGGGCGAGATCGAGTCGGTCCTGCTCCGTCATGGGTCGGTGTCGGATGTGGCGGTGCTCGTCCGCGACCAACGCCTGATCGCCTACGTGGCCGGTGCCGGTGTCGATCCCACCGAGCTGCGCCGTTTCGCCGCCCGTGATCTTCCCGACCATATGGTCCCGGCGACGATCGTCCGGCTCGATGCCCTGCCGCTCACCCCGAACGGCAAGCTCGACCGCAAGGCCCTGCCCGCACCCGATTTCACTGCCCAGGTCTCCGCACGCACACCCCGCACCACCGAAGAGGAGACCCTCGCTGCCCTGTTCGCTGAAGTGCTCGGGCTGGAGCGCGTCGGCGTCGATGATGGCTTCTTCGATCTGGGCGGGGACTCGATCATCGCGATCCAGCTGGTGTCGCGGGCCCGCCAGTCCGGTCTGGTCATCTCGCCTCGCGACGTCTTCCAGCACCAGACCGTCGAAGAACTCGCCACCATCGCCAAACCCGTCGGCGAGGGCGAGGAGATCGAGGCCGAGGCGCCGGGGACCGGTACCGGGCCGGTTCCGATCACTCCGATCGTGGCGTGGCTGCGCGACCGGGTCGGCGGCGACGCGGAGCTGATCCGCGGCTTCCACCAGTCGATGTTGCTCCGGACGCCCCCGGACCTCGGCACGGACCGGCTGGCCGCCGCGTTCCAGACGCTGCTCGACCACCACGACCTGCTGCGGCTGCGGCTCGACGTGGAGGGCGACCGGTGGCAGCCCGTCGTCCGGCCGGCCGGGACGGTCGCCGCGGGTGACCTCGTCACCCGCGTCGACACCGCCGCCCTGGACGCCGACAAGCTCGCCCGGGTCATCGCCGAGCACGCCGCCGCGGCGCGCGACCGCCTCGATCCCGTCGCGGGCATCACCGGGCAGCTGGTGTGGTTCGACGCGGGACCGGCGCAGGGCCGCCTGCTGGTCGTCCTGCACCACCTCGTCGTGGACGGGGTCTCCTGGCGCATCCTGCTGCCGGACCTGGTCACCGCGTGGGCGGGCGGCGAGCTCCAGCCCGCCGCGACCTCGTTCCGGCGCTGGGCGCAGCGGCTCACCGCCGCCGCGACCGACCCGGCGCGCGCCGAGGCCGAACTCGACACCTGGCTCGACATCGTGGACGGCCCCGTCCAGCCTCTCGCGGACCGGGCACTCGACCCGCGCGTGGACATCGCCGCCCGCGCCCGGACGGTACGTCTGGACCTGCCCGCGGACACGACCCGGCCGCTGCTCACCGACGTGCCCGCCGCGTTCCACGGCCGCGTCAACGACGTGCTGCTCACCGGCCTCGCGCTCGCCGTGGCGCACTGGCGCGGGAACCGGGGCGGCCGGGGCACCGGCGTGCTCATCGATCTGGAAGGCCACGGCCGTGCGGACGTCGTGCCGGGGGTGGACCTCTCGCGCACCGTGGGCTGGTTCACCTCGATCCATCCCGTCCGGCTCGACGCGGGCACGATCGGCCGGGCCGAGGTGCGGGACGGCGGCCAGGCCGTCGGCACCGCCATCAAGAAGGTCAAGGAACAGCTGCGCGAGATCCCAGGCGACGGCATCGGCTACGGCCTGCTCCGCCACCTCAACGCCGAGGCGGCCGGGGAGCTCGCCGATCTCGCGCCCGCGCAGATCGCGTTCAACTACCTCGGCCGGGTGGACCCGGGCGGCGAGGGCGGCGACTGGAGCCTGGCCGCCGAGGAGACGCCCGGCGGCGAGGACCCGCGCATGCCCATGGCCCACGTCCTGGAGATCAACGTGATCACCCGGGACCTGGCGGGCGGCCCGGAACTGAGCGCCATCTGGACCTGGCCGGACGGGCTGCTCGCCGAGGACGACGTGCGAGAGCTCGCCGAGGGCTGGTTCGAGGCGCTGCGCGGCCTGGTCGCGCACGTCAGCGGCGACGGCACCGGGGCGGCGGGCGGCGGGTTCACCCCGTCCGACCTCCTGGTGGACCTCGACCAGGGCGAGATCGACCGACTGCAGGACGCCTGGAGGCAGCAGCATTGAACCGTGGTGACCTTGAGGACATCCTGCCGCTGTCGCCGCTGCAGCAGGGCTTCTTCTTCCATGCCCTGTACGACTCGGACACGACGGACGTCTACACGGCGCAGCTCGTCCTCGATCTCGACGGGCCGCTGGACGCCGCCGCCCTGCGCACCGCCGCGGACACCCTGCTGCGGCGCCACTCCAACCTGCGTGCCGGGTTCTGGCACGAAGGGCTGTCCAAGCCCGTCCAGGTGATCCCGCGCGGCGTCGAGCTGCCCTGGGAGGAGATCGAGGTCGCGGACGAGGCCGAGGCGGACACGATCGTGGCGCGGGAACGCTCGCGCCGCTTCGATGTGACCGCACCGCCGCTGCTGCGGTTCGTCCTGGTCAGGCTGGGCGCCGGACGCCACCGGCTGGTGTTCACCAACCACCACATCCTGCTCGACGGGTGGTCCACGCCGGTTCTGGCGACCGAGCTGTTCATGCTGTACGTCCAGGGCGGGCATGACACGGGCTTCCCGCGCGTCACCCCGTACAAGAGCTACCTCGCCTGGCTCACCAAGCAGGACCGCGGCGCCGCCGAGGAGGCTTGGCGGCGCGCGCTCGACGGCGTGGCCGAGCCGAGCCTTGTCGCGCCCGACGCGGCCGGGCGTCCGCCCGTCCTGCCCGAACGGACCATCACCGAGCTGGACGAGCGGCTGACCAAGAAGCTTCAGCGTGCCGCCCGGCGGCACGGCGTCACGCTCAGCACCGTGCTGCAGGGCGCATGGGGTCTGGTGCTCGGACGCCTGCTCGGCACGAACGACGTGGTCTTCGGCTCCACCGTCTCGGGCCGGCCCGCGGAGCTGCCCGGCATCGAGCAGATGATCGGGCTCTTCATCAACACCCTGCCCGTCCGCGTCCGGTATCGGCCCGGCGAGCCTCTCTCCGCGCTCATGGAACGGCTCCAGGACGAGCAGGCCGAGCTGCTGCCGCACCACCACCTCGGTCTCACCGACATCCAGCGGATGGCGGGCCACGGCCAGCTGTTCGACACGATGACCGTGCTGGAGAACTACCCGTTCGACCCGGCCTCGATGGACGGGTCGCTGAACGGCGTGCGGATCGCCGGCGCCGGCTCCTACGACGCGACGCACTTCCCGCTGTCGTTCGTCGCAGTGCCCGGCCCGGCGCTGTCACTGCGGCTGCACTACCGGCCGGACGTCTACGGCAAGGACGTCGTCGAGGCGCTGCTGGCCCGGGTCCGGCGCGTCCTGGAGGCGTTCGCCACCGACTCCGGGAAGCCGATCGGCGCGGTCGAGCTCGCGGGCGAGCAGGAGCGCGCCCGGCTGGCCGCCTGGAACGACACGGCCGCCGAGACGCGCCCCGGCACGCTGCCGGACCTCTTCGAGGCGCAGGCCGCGCGGACGCCGGACGACGTCGCGCTGGTGTGCGGCGTCCTCACGCTGACGTACGCGGAGCTGAACGAGCGGGCCAACCGCCTCGCGCACGAGCTGATCGCGCGCGGCGTGGGGCCCGAGGACCGGGTGGCGCTGGTGCTGCCCCGCACGCCCGAGATCGTCGTCTCGATCCTCGGCGTGCTGAAGGCGGGCGCGGCCTACGTGCCGATCGATCCGGAGTACCCGGCCGACCGCGTCGCCCACCTGCTCGGCGACTGCCGTCCCGCCCTGACGATCACCGAGGCCCTGGACGTCGCGGGCCGCCCCTCGCACGACCCCGCACGGGAGTCGTCCGAGGGCGACGCCGCGTACGTCATCTACACCTCGGGCTCGACCGGACGGCCCAAGGGCGTGGTGGTGCCGCACGCCGGCGTCCTCAACTACTTCGAGGCGCACCGGGCCGCGTTCTTCGATCCGGCCGTCGAGGCGGCGGGCGGCCGGCGGCTGCGGTTCGCGCATCTGGCGTCGTTCTCGTTCGACACGTCGTGGATGGGCCTGCTGTGGATGATGTACGGCCACGAGCTGCATCTCATCGACGACGAGACGCGCCGCGACGTGGAGGCCTACGCCGAGTACGTCGCCAAGGCGCGCATCGATCTGGTCAACACCACGCCGTCGCACTTCCAGTCGCTCCGGGAAGCCGGGCTGCTCACGGAGGACGGCCGGCACCGGCCGTCGCAGCTGCTGCTCGGCGGTGAGGCGATCAGCGCCGCGCTGTGGAACGAGCTGCGCGCGCTGCCCGGCGTGACGACCCGCAACTTCTATGGCCCCACCGAGTCGACGATCGACACGATGAACCAGGTCGTCGGGCTCAGCGAACGTCCCACGGTCGGCGGCCCCTACCGCAACACCCGCGCGTACGTGCTCGACCCGGCGCTTCAGCCCGTTCCGCCCGGTGTTCCCGGAGAGCTCTATCTCGCCGGTGCGCAGGTGGCGCGCGGCTATCTCGACCGGCCTGCCCTGACCGCGGAACGGTTCGTCGCCGACCCGTTCGGTGAGCCGGGCGACCGGATGTACCGGACCGGCGACCTGGCGCGCTGGACTCCCGAGGGCCACGTGGAGTACCTCGGGCGGGTCGACGACCAGGTGAAGATCCGCGGTTACCGGGTCGAGCTCGGCGAGATCGAGAGCGTCGTCGGCGCGTACGCGGGCGTCGCGCAGTCCGCCGTCGTCGTCCGTGAGGACTCGCCGGGGGACAGGCGCCTCGCCGCCTACGTCGCCGGGGAGGTGGACGTCCCCGCGCTGCGCCGGCACGTCGCCGCGAGCCTGCCCGATCACATGGTGCCCTCGATCACGCCGCTGGACGCGCTGCCGCTGACCGTGCACGGGAAGCTGGACCGCCGGGCGCTGCCCGCGCCGGGCGCCGGGGCGCCGGTCAGCCGCGCGCCGCGGTCACCGCGCGAGGAGATCCTCGCCGGGCTGTTCGCCGAGGTGCTCGGCGTCGCGCGGGTCGGCGTGGACGACGGGTTCTTCGCGCTCGGCGGCGACTCGCTGAGCGCGACCAGGCTGGTCGGCAGGATCCGGTCGGCGCTCGGCGTGGAACTGCCGATCCGGGCGCTCTTCGAGGCGCCGACGGTGGCCGGTCTGGCCGTCCGGCTCGCGGAGGCGTCCGGCGACGTGCGGCCCGCGCTCGCGCGCGCCGATCCGCGCCCGCGGACCGTTCCGCTGTCGTACGCGCAGCAGCGGCTGTGGTTCCTCAACCGGTTCGAGGGCCGCTCCACGACGTTCACCATGCCGGCGGCCCTGCGGCTTGCCGGCGCCGTCGACCACGAGGCCCTCCAGGCCGCCCTCGGCGACGTGGTGGCGCGGCACGAGTCGCTCCGCACGATCTTCCCGGACGCCTCCGGCACCGCGCGGCAGCTCGTGCTCGACCCGGCGCAGGCGCGGCCACGGCTCACCGTGACCGAGACCGACGAGGCCCGGCTGCCGGCCGAGCTCGCCGCCGCCGCCGGGCAGGGCTTCGACCTGTCGGTCGAGCCGCCGCTGCGGGTGCGGCTGTTCTCGCTCGGCGGCGACGTCCACGTTCTGCTGCTGGTCCTGCACCACATCGCGGCGGACGGCTGGTCGATGGCACCGCTGGCGCGGGACGTGATCCTGGCGTACGCGGCGCGCGGTGAGGGCAGGGCGCCGGATTGGGCGCCGTTGCCGGTGCAGTACGCCGACTACACGCTGTGGCAGCAGGAGTTGTTCGGGTCGGAGGACGATCCCGGCAGCCTCGTGTCGCGGCAGCTCGCGTACTGGAAGGACGCCCTCGCCGGGCTCCCCGATCAGCTGGAGCTCCCGGCCGACCGGCCTCGCCCGGCCGAGGCGAGTCACCGGGGCGCCACGTTCGCCTTCGAGCTCGACGCCGGCCTGCACGCCCGCCTGCTGAAACTGGCGCGCGAGAGCGGCGCGAGCCTCTTCATGGTGATGCAGGCGGCCTACGCGGCGCTGCTGACCCGGCTCGGCGCCGGCACGGACGTGCCGATCGGCTCGCCCATCGCGGGCCGGACGGACGAGGCGCTGGACGACCTCGTCGGCATGTTCGTGAACATGCTCGTGCTGCGCACCGACACCTCGGGCGACCCGTCGTTCCGTGAACTGATCGGGCGGGTCAAGGAGACCGACCTCGCCGCGTACGCGCACCAGGACCTGCCTTTCGAGCGGCTCGTCGAGGTGCTCAACCCGGCGCGGTCCATGTCCCGGCATCCGCTCTTCCAGGTGGCGCTGTCCTTCCAGAACAACCCCGAGGCCAGGCTCGAACTGGACGGGATGAGCGTGGGAGTCGAGCCGCTCACGTCGGGCGCCGCCAAGTACGACCTGTCCCTTTACCTGGAGGAACGGCACGGCGAGGACGGCGCTCCCGCCGGGATCGAAGCCGGGTTGGAATACGCGCTCGACCTCTTCGACCCCGCCACCGCCGAGTCGATCGCCGCCCGCTTCGAACGGCTCGTGCGCGAACTGCTCGACGCCCCCGACGAGCCGATCGGCACCGCCGAGATCCTCGACCGGGCCGAACGCCGCACCATCGTGCGCAAGTGGGCGGGCGGCTCCGCCGAATCGGTGGAGCGGTCGACGATTCCGGCGTTGTTCGAGGCGCAGGTGGCGGCGCGGCCGGATGCTGCGGCGGTGACGTTTGAGGGTTTGACGCTGTCGTATGGCGAGGTGAACGCGCGGGCTAATCGGCTGGCTCGTCATCTGGTGGCTCAGGGGGTTGGTGCTGAGCAGTTTGTGGCTTTGAGGTTGCCGCGTTCTGCTGATCTGGTGGTCGCTGTGCTGGCGGTGCTGAAGACGGGTGCGGCGTATGTGCCGATCGATCCTGACTACCCGGCGGATCGCATCGCGTTCATGCTGGAGGACGCCAAGCCTGTTCTGACGCTCGACTCGGTCGACGTGCCGGGTGAGTACGACGACTCCGACCTGGGTGTGGCGGTGTCGCCGGATGGTCCGGCGTATGTGATCTACACGTCGGGGTCGACGGGCCGGCCGAAGGGTGTGGTGGTTCCGCATCAGAACGTGGTGCGGCTGCTGCGTTCGACCGAGCAGTGGTTCGGGTTCGGGTCCGATGATGTGTGGACGCTGTTCCACTCCTACGCTTTCGACTTCTCGGTATGGGAATTGTGGGGGCCGCTTCTGTACGGCGGTCGATTGGTAGTCGTTCCCTATCTCGTTTCGCGGTCGCCGGATGAGTTCCTGAAACTCCTCGCGGCTGAGAGGGTCACGGTTCTCAATCAGACGCCGTCGGCGTTCTATCAGCTGATGGCCGCTGACCGGGATAACCCTGGCACCGACTTGGCGTTGCGCTACGTCGTCTTTGGCGGCGAGGCGCTGGAATTGGGTCGTCTCGAAGACTGGTACAGCCGTCACGCCGATGACGCGCCCACGTTGGTCAACATGTACGGGATCACCGAGACGACCGTGCACGTCTCGTACGTGGCGCTCGACCGTGCGTACGCCGCGACCGCACCCGGCAGCATCATCGGCACCGGCATCCCGGACCTCCGGGTGTACGTGCTCGACGCACGCCTCCAGCCCGTTCCGCCCGGTGTCTCCGGCGAACTGTACGTGGCGGGCGCGGGCCTGGCGCGCGGATACCTCAACCGTCACGCCCTGACCGCCGAACGTTTCGTCGCCGATCCGTACGGCAAGCCCGGCACGCGCATGTACCGGACCGGTGACCTGGGCCGTTGGCGCCGCGACGGCAGCCTCGAATACCTCGGCCGTGCCGACGAGCAGGTGCAGTTGCGTGGTTTCCGCATCGAGCCGGGGGAGATCGAGTCGGTCCTGGCTCGTCATGAGTCGGTGTCGGATGTGGCGGTGATCGTCCGCGACCAACGCCTGATCGCCTACGTGGCCGGTGCCGGTGTCGATCCCACCGAGGTGCGCCGTTTCGCCGCTCGTGATCTTCCCGACCACATGGTCCCGGCGACGATCGTCCGGCTCGATGCCCTGCCGCTCACGCCGAACGGCAAGCTCGACCGCAAGGCCCTGCCCGCACCCGACTTCGCAGCCCAGGTCTCCGCACACACACCTCGCACCGCCGAAGAGGAGACCCTCGCCGCCCTCTTCGCTGAGGTGCTCGGGCTGGAGCGCGTCGGCGTCGATGACGGTTTCTTCGATCTGGGCGGGGATTCGATCATCGCGATCCAGCTGGTGTCGCGGGCCCGCCAGTCCGGTCTGGTCATCTCGCCTCGCGACGTCTTCCAGCACCAGACCGTCGAAGAACTCGCCGCCATCGCCGAACCGGTCGGTGACGAGGTCGAGACCGAACCGCCCGGCACCGGCACGGGACCGGTCCCGCCGACCCCGATCATGCACTGGTTCCGCGGCCTGCGGGGACCGGTCACCGACTACAGCCAGCGCATGCTGCTCCACGTCCCGCCCGCCCTGGGAACCGGACGGCTGGCGGCGGCTCTCCAGACGGTCCTCGACCACCACGACATGCTGCGCCTGCGCGTGACCGGCGACGAGTTCGAGGTCACCGAGCCCGGCACGGTCGACGCGGCGTCGCTGCTGCGCCGCGTGGACATCGAGGGCATGACCGGCGAGGCCCTCCTCGCCCTTCTCGGCGACGAGGCGCGCGCCGCGAAGGCACGTCTCGACCCGGCCGCGGGCGTCATGGCCCAGCTGGTCTGGTGCGACGCGGGCCCCGCCTCGGGCAGGCTCCTGCTGACCCTGCACCATCTGGTCGTGGACGGGGTCTCCTGGCGCATCCTCCTGCCCGACCTTGTCACCGCCTGGGCCGGGGGAGAACTCCAGCCGGTCCCCACCTCGTTCCGCCGCTGGGCCCAGCGTCTGGTCGCTGAAGCCTCCGAACCCTCCCGGGCAGCCGAACTCCCCCTCTGGACCGACATCCAGAACACCCCTGACCCGCTGCTCGGCGCCCGCCCGCTTGACCCCGCGACCGACACGTTCGGCACCGCCCGCCACCTCACCCTCGACCTGCCCGCCGACGTGACGGGGCCGCTGCTCACCGACGTGCCCGCCGCGTTCCACGGCCGCGTCAACGACGTGCTGCTCACCGGCCTCGCGCTCGCCGTCGCCGAGTGGCGGCGCGGCGACGACCCGGCGGTGCTGATCGAGCTGGAGGGCCACGGCCGCGAGGAGATCGTCCCCGGCGTGGACCTGTCCCGCACGACCGGCTGGTTCACCTCGATCTTCCCCGTCCGGCTCGACGCGGGCCCGATCGACTGGGCCGAGGTCGTCGAGGGCGGCCAGGCCGTCGGCACCGCGCTCAAGCGGATCAAGGAGCAGCTCCGCGAGATCCCCGACAACGGCGTCGGCTACGGCCTGCTGCGCCACCTCAACCCCGCCACCCGCGACCACCTGACGGGCCGTGCCCCGCAGATCGCCTTCAACTACCTCGGCCGGTCCGCGGCCCCCGAGGCCACCGACTGGGCCCCGGCCGCGCAGGCCGAGCACGACGCTCTCGGCGGCGGCCAGAACGACGCGCTGGCCCTCGTCCACACCATCGAGGTCAACGCCCACACGCGCGACCTGCCCGGCGGCCCCGAACTGTCGGCGACCTGGACCTGGGCGGGCGCCGTCCTCTCCGAAGCCGACGTCGCGTCCCTCGCGGACAAGTGGTTCGCGGCCCTGCGCGGTCTCGCCGCCCACGTCACCGAGGGCGGCGACGGCGGCCCGGTCGGCGGCTTCACCCCCTCTGACCTCTCCCTCGTGGAGGTCGGCCAGGACGAGATCGACGAACTGGCCGCGGAACTCGACGACGAATGGGACCTCGGATGACGGCACCGGCACGGCGGCAGGCTCAGCAGAAGCAGTCCCAGCTGGAGGACATCCTGCCGCTGTCGCCGCTGCAACAGGGGCTGTTCTTCCACGCCCTGCACGACAGCGGCGAGGACGTCTACACGGCGCAGGTCGTGTTCGACCTTGAGGGGCCGCTCGACGTGGCGGCGCTGAAGACGGCCGCGGCGACGTTGCTGCGGCGGCACGCCAACCTGCGGGCCGGGTTCCGGCAGCGCAAGGAGGGCACGCCGGTCCAGATCGTGCAGCGGCAGGTGCGGCTGCCGTGGCAGGACGTCGACCTGAGCGGGCTGCCGGAGACCGACCGTTCGGCGGAGGCCACGGCGGTCGCCGAGCGGGACCGGACGACGCCGTTCGACATGGCCAGGCCGCCGCTGCTCAGGTTCACGCTGATCAAGCTGGCGGACGGTCGGCACCGGATGGTGTTCACCAACCACCACATCCTGCTGGACGGCTGGTCCACGCCGGTGCTCCAGACCGAGCTGTTCGCGTTGTACCTGGCCGGGGGCGACGACACCGGGATGCCGCGTGTCACCCCGTACAAGAACTATCTGGCCTGGCTCGCCAAGCAGAACCGGGCCGCGGCTGAGGAGGCGTGGCGACGCGCGCTGGCAGGAGTGGAGGAGCCTACGCTCATCGCCCCGGAGGCCAAGGCGGGCGCGGGTGAGCCCGGCCGGGTGCGGCTCAGGCTGAGCGAACGGCTGACCGCCGACCTGAACGCACGGGCGCGCGCCCAGGGCGTGACGCTCAACACGGTGCTGCAACTCGCGTGGGGCATGCTGCTCGGGCGGCTCACCGGCACCACCGACGCCGTCTTCGGCGCGGCCGTGTCGGGGCGCCCGGGGGAGCTGCCGGGCGTCGAGCAGATGATCGGGCTCTTCATCAACACCCTGCCGATCCGCGTGCGGGTGCGTCCGGCGGACACGGTCGCCGAGGCGCTGACGCGGCTGCAGGGCGAGCAGGCCGAGCTGATGGCCCACCACCACCTGGGCCTTGCCGACATCCAGCGGCTCACTCCCGTCGGCACGCTCTTCGACACGATGACCGTGCTGGAGAACTACCCGTTCGACCCGGACGCGGCCGGCACGGACCTGGGCGGCCTGACGCTGACCGACGTCGACGGCTACGACGCCAGCCACTATCCGCTGGCGCTCGCGGCGGTCCCCGGGCGTGAGCTGTCGCTGCGCGTCGACTACCGGACCGACGTGTTCGGGCGCGCGGACGCCGAACGGCTGGCGGAACGGCTCGTCCGGATCTTCGAGGCCATCGCGCACCGGCCCGAGGCCCGGCTGGCGTCGGTGGACGTCCTCACCGAACGCGAGACCGCCGAGGTTCTGCGGGAGTGGCAGGGGCCTGTGGCGGAGCGGCGCACCGGGACCATCACCGGACGCTTCGCTGACTGGGTCCGGGCGACTCCCGATGCCGAGGCGATCCGCTGGGCGGGGCAGTCCATCACGTTCGCCGAGCTCGACGCGCGGGCCAACCGGCTCGCGCACCGGCTGATCGGCCTCGGGGTGCGGCCGGAGACGCCGGTGGCCATGCTCCTCGAACGCTCGGCCGACGCGATCGTGGCGTCGCTGGCGGTGCTCAAGGCGGGCGGCGCGTACGCCCCCATCCACCACGGCTACCCGCCGGACCGCATGGCCTGGGCCGTGGCCGAGGTCGGCGCGCCGGTGCTCCTGGTCAACACCCCGATGAAGGACCGCGCCGCCGAGCTGGACGGATCGGCCACCGTGGTCGTGGTGGACGACGACCCGGAACTGGCCGTCCAGCCGAGCACCGATCCCGGCGTCGTCAACCGGCCCGACCAGCTCGCGTTCGTGTTGTTCACCTCCGGCTCGACCGGGATGCCGAAGGGCGTGATGCTCCGGCACCGTGACGCGGTCGACCTGGTGGACGACGCGACCATGCGCAGCGGCGGGCACGACCGCGTGCTGGTGCACTCGGCGCACGCGTTCGACGCCTCAACGTATGAGATGTGGGTGGCGCCGCTGGCCGGCGGCTGTGCCGTCGTCGCGCCGCCCGGACAGCTGGACGCCGCCGGGCTCGAACGCGTCATCGGCGACGAGAACGTCACCGGCATCTTCATCACCACCACCCTCTTCAACCTCGTCGCGGAGGAGCGGCCGACGGCCTTCGCCGGGCTCACGGAGGTGCTCACCGGCGGGGAGGCGGGTTCCCCGGCGGCGATGCGGAAGGTCCTGGCGGCCTGCCCCGGCACCGAGGTCGGCCACGTCTACGGGCCGACGGAGGCCACCACCTATACGACGGTCACCGGCATGCGCGCGCCGCTCTCGGCCGGCGACCGGTCGCCCGTGCTGGGCCGCCCGATCGACAACATGCGGCTGTACGTGCTGGACGAGGGACTGCGGCCCGTCCCGCCCGGCGTGACGGGCGAGGCCTACATCGCGGGCGCGGGCGTCGGCCGCGGCTACCTCGACCGGCCGGGCCTCACCGCCGAACGTTACGTCGCCGACCCGTTCGGCATACCGGGCGAACGCATGTACCGGACGGGCGACCTGGTCCGATGGCGGCCGGACGGGCGGCTGGAGTACGTCGACCGGGCCGACTTCCAGGTGAAGATCCGCGGTTTCCGCATCGAGCTCGGCGAGATCGAGTCCGCGCTCGCCGCCCATCCCGGCGTCGCCAACGTGGCGGTCGTCGCCCGCGAGGACACGCCGGGCGTCAAGCGGCTCGCCGCCTACGTGATCCCCGCCGCCGACGTCTCCGCCGACCCCGGCCGGTTCGGGGAGCAGCTGCGGCGGTGGGTGGCGTCGCGGCTGCCGGAGTACATGGTCCCGGCGGCGTTCACGGTCCTGGACACGTTCCCCGTGAACCCCAACGGCAAGCTCGACCGGCGTGCGCTGCCCGTGCCCGACTACGGCCAGGGCAACGCGGGACGCGATCCGGAGACGGCGGAGGAGGAGCTGCTCTGCGGGCTGTTCGCGCAGGTGCTGGAGGTCGAACGGGCCGGCGCGGACGTCAGCTTCTTCGACCTCGGCGGGGACAGCATCACCGCGATCAAGCTGGTGACGCGGGCACGGCAGGCCGGGCTGGAGCTCGCGCCGCGGGACGTCTTCACCTACCAGACGGTGGAGGCGCTCACCCGGCGCGGTGAGCAGGAACGGCTCGGGTTCGAGGTGCTGCTGCCGATCCGGGAGACGGGTTCGCGCCCGCCGCTGTTCTTCGTTCACCCGGCGGGCGGGCTGGCGTGGAGCTACCTGCAGTTCCAGCGGCACCTGAGCCCGGACCAGCCGATCTATGGACTGCAGGCCAGTGCGTTCACGCGCGATGAGCTGCCGGGGTCGGTCGAGGAGATGGCGCGCGACTACCTGGCCGAGATCCGCTCCGTTCAGCCGGAGGGGCCGTACCACCTGGCGGGCTGGTCCCTGGGCGGGCTCATCGCCTACGAGATGGCCTGCCTGCTGCAGGCCGGCGGCGAGGACGTGGCGCTGCTCGCGCTCATCGACGCCTTCCACACCCAGAAGCTGGAGTCGGAGAAGCGCGAGGTCCTGCCCGAGCTGCTGGAGTCGATCGGCATCGACGCCACGATGATCTCCGAGGACGGCAACCCGGACCTGGAGCAGATCCTCGCGGTGCTGGCCGACCGCGAGGACGCGCTGTCCACGCTCGGCGAGGACGACCTGGTCAACGTCTACCGCAACTACGAGAACGGGCTGTACCGCGCCGAGGAGTACCGGCCCGGCCCGTTCCGCGGCGACGTCGTCTTCTTCACCGCGCTCCGGGGACGCACCGGCGACATGCCCACCGGACCGGCCAACTGGGGTCCGCTCGTCGACGGGCGGATCGAGGACCATCCGCTCGACGTCGACCACCACCTGCTGATGGAACCCGCCCCCGCCGCCGAGATCGGCGCCGTCCTGGCCGCCAGGCTCGACGCATTGCACGGATAGGAAGGACACCTGATGACCAACCCCTTCGAGGACGCCGACGGCACCTATGTCGTGCTGACCAACGACGAGGGCCAGCACTCGCTGTGGCCGTCGTTCGCCGAGGTGCCCGCCGGCTGGACGGTCGCCAAGACCGAGGACACGCGGCAGGCCTGCCTGGACTACGTCGAGGAGAACTGGACCGACCTGCGCCCGAAGAGCCTCATCGAGGCGATGGGTGGCTGATCCCGGGCGGCCCGCCCTGCGGAACGCCCTGGAGCTCCCCGCGGTCACCGAGTGGACGATGGAGATGCGCGACGCCGCCGACCTGCGGCCCGCGCCGCCGCCGGACGCCCCGATGACCTTCACCCGGTCCCGGGTCCCCTCGCCCGACGTCAGCCGCGCCCTGTACGCCGCGGTCGGCGCCCGGGTGTGCTGGACCGACCGGTTCCCCTGGAGCCACGAGGACTGGTGGGCCTGGCTGGACCGGCCCGAGCTGGCCACCTGGCTCGTGATGGCGGAGGGCACGGTCGCGGGGTTCTTCGAGATCGAGGCGCAACCGGGCGGCGACACCGAGATCCACCTCGTCGGGCTGACCCCGGCGTTCGTCGGCAGGGGGTACGGCGGGCACCTCGTCGAGCAGTGCGTGCACCGCGCGTGGCGGCGGGGGCGGGACTGGGCCGAGCACACCGGCCCGGCGACGCGGGTCTGGCTGCGGACCAGCACGCTCGACCATCCGAACGCGATGGGCAACTACCGGCGCCGCGGCTTCAAGGTGGCCGCCGAGACGACCCGGCCCAAGCGCGTGCCCGATCCGCGCCTCGCGCCCTGGCCGCTGCCCGATGATCCTCGGCCGCGTCCTCGTACCGTAGTGTCCGAGGAGGCCGCCCGTCCCCCCGCATCCCCGGGCGCGCCGCCGCCCGTGTGGGACGAGGAGGAGTTGATCTCGTGACCTGGTTTCGTTGCGCCGAGACGCGGCCGTGGGCCTCGATGCGCCTGTTCTGCCTGCCGCACGCGGGCGGGTCGGCGGGCTTCTACCGGTCGTGGGCCAAGGAGATCAGCCCGGCCGTCGAGGTGCACGCCGTGCAGTACCCCGGACGGGCCGACCGCCTGGCCGAGGCGTTCGTCACCGACGCCCACCAGCTCGCCCGCCTCGTCGCGGGCGCCATGGCCCCGCTGCTCGACCGGCCGGTCGCGCTCTTCGGCCACAGCATGGGCGCCGTCCTGGCGTACGAGGTGGCGCGCCTGCTGCAGGAACGCGGCGGCCCGCCCGTGCACGTGTTCGCCTCCGGCGGGCGCCCGCCGCACGACCGCGGCGACGACCGGGTCGCCGACCGGGACGACGACGGCGTGGTCGCCGAGATGGTCAGGCTCGGCGGCACCGACGCGGACGCCCTCCAGGAGCCCGAGCTCCGCGAGCTGGTCATGCCCTACGTCCGCAACGACTTCCGGCTCATCGAGGATTACGTCCACCGGCCCGGTCCGCGTCTCACCGTTCCCCTGACCACCCTCGTCGGCGACGCCGACCCGCACGTGACCGAGGCGCAGGCGGCCAGGTGGGGCGAGCTCACCGACGGCCGTTTCGCGCTGCGGGTGTTCGGCGGCGACCACTTCTACCTCGTGCCGCGCCAGTCGCAGGTGCTGGCCGAGGTCATGCGGACGCTGGAGGTCCCCGCCGGACCGTGACCCGCCCGGACGGCATCGGCTGGACGTGGTGTCCAATATCGGACCGCTCAGGGTCTCGTCGCGGCGGCGGGGCCGTCGTACAGTCGAAGCGGCGGGGGCCGGCTGGAAGAGCTGCGGACATCCCGCCCCCGGAGGCCCCGCCTGGGAGTGGCCATGGGCGTCGAGATCCGGGTGGAAGGGCTCAAGAAGTCGTTCGGGCGGCAGGTCATCTGGGAGGACGTGAGCTTCACGATCCCCGCCGGTGAGATCTCCGCGCTGCTGGGGCCGTCCGGCACCGGCAAGTCGGTCTTCCTCAAGAACCTGGTGGGCCTGCTGCGCCCCGACCGCGGCCACGTCTTCGTCGGCGGCGGGGACGTGCCGCGCCTGCGGGAGAACGAGCTGTACGACATGCGCCGCAAGTTCGGCGTGCTCTTCCAGGACGGCGCCCTGTTCGGCTCCATGAACATCTACGACAACATCGCCTTCCCGCTGCGCGAGCACACCCGCAAGAGCGAGTCGGAGATCCGCCGGATCGTGCTGGAGAAGATGGAGATGGTCGGGCTCACCGGCGCCGAGGCCAAGCTGCCCGGCGAGATCTCCGGCGGGATGAAGAAGCGCGCCGGCCTGGCCCGCGCCCTGGTGCTCGACCCCGAGATCATCCTGGCCGACGAGCCGGACTCGGGGCTGGATCCGGTGCGCACCGCCTACCTCAACCAGCTGTTCGTGGACCTCAACACCGAGATGGGCGCGACGTTCCTCATCGTCACCCACGACATCGGGACGGCACGGGTGCTGCCGGACAACCTGGGCCTGCTCTTCCGGCGCGGGCTGGTGATGTTCGGGCCGCGCGAGATGATCCTGTCGAGCACGCACCCGGCGGTGAACCAGTTCTTCAACGCGCGGCGCCAGGGTCCCATCGGCATGGCGGAGGAGAAGGACCAGGCGGAGGTGGCGAGCGAGGGCGCGATCCCGAAGGCCATGCCGGCGCCGATCCCGCCACAGCTCATGCCCAGCGACGGGCGGCTGCGCCCGTCGATGCGGCGGCCGGGGGAGTGGCTGCGCGAGCACCAGACCAAGCCGCCGCCCGGATCGTTCATCGACGACCAGGGACGCAACTGGATGACCGACTGGGACTCGCTGGTGCACGCGCGCGAACGCCCGCAGTGACGCGGGGCCGGGCCTCGCGGGGCGCCGGTCGCGTGACCGTGCGCTGTCGAGCGGCGACCTGGTGTCGCGGTATGAAATCTTCCGTCTCGACTCCCTGACGGTCGGGACGCGAGAATGTACTGGTGACGCTGCTGCTCAACCGCTCCCAGCTGGAGTCCCTGCTCGTTCCGGCCGACTGCCTCGACGCGCTGCGCCGGGGTTTCGTGGCCGAGAGCGGGGAGGTGAGGCCGCAGCGGGCGGTGACCTCGCTGCCCGGGCCGGGCAGCGCGACCGCACTGATCCCCGGCCTGATCGAGGACGTGCCCGCGTACACGGTGAAGGTCAACGCCAAGTTCCCCGGCGTACGGCCCGCCCTGCGCGGCGTGGTGTGCCTGCACGACCTCCACACCGGCGAGCTGCTGGCCCTGCTCGACTCGGCCACCGTGACCGCCTGGCGCACCGGCCTGGCCGCGGCGCTGGGCACCCACGCCCTGGCCCGGCGGGACGCCGGCACGGTCGCGGTCATCGGCGCGGGCGCGCAGGCCGACCTGGTGCTCACGGGCCTGGCGGCGCTCCGCCCGGTGCGTGAACTGCTCGTGTACGACGTGGACGCAGGGCGCGCCGCCGAGTTCGCCGAACGGCACGGCCTGCGGCGCGGCGTCCCCGCCACGATCGCCGCGGACGCGCGCTCCGCGGCGGCCGGCGCGGGGATCGTCGTCATGGCGACCTGGGCGCGGCGACCCCTGCTGAACGGCGGGGACGTGGCCGCGGGCGCCCACGTGACCTCGCTCGGCGCCGACGAGCCCGGCAAGGCCGAACTGGGCGCGGACCTGCTGGAGAGCGCCCGCGTGGTGGTCGACGACGTCGCGCTCGCGGTCGAGATGGGGGTGCTCGGCAGCGCCGGGCTGGACGTCAAGCATGCCGCGGGAACGCTGCGTGACGTGCTGCTCGGGGAGGTGCCGGGCCGTGTGAAGGACGACGAGATCACCGTCTACGCCCCGGTCGGCCTGCCCTGGCAGGACCTCGCCGTCGCCTGGGTCGCCTACCGCGCCGCCAGGGACGCCGGCACCGGGATCTCCTTCGACTTCCTGCGCTGACGGCGACCTGTTTCCCCTAATTCGGCTCGGAAGAATCCACCCTCGATGTTGACTCGGTGAAATCTTCTTACTTCACTCTGGGACTGCGCCCCATCCCCCTGCCGTCAAAGGTTGTCGTATGCCTCAGCTGCTCCCTTCTTGCCTCCGATCGCCCGCCCTCCGCCCCGCGGCCCCACCTGACCGCCGCGTTGACCTGCCGATGGGTCCTGCGGCCATCGGGAGGCACGCGCGATGACCCGATTGGTGATCGGCGACGCGGCGCCGCTCTTCCGGTACGGTCTCGTCGCTCTCCTGGACGGGATGTCGGACCTTGAGGTCGTCGCCGCGGCCGACTCCGGAGAGAAGGTCGTCAAGGCCGGGCTCGAACACCGGCCCGACGTGGCGGTGCTGGACGTCGACCTTCCCGACATGGACGGTTTCACCGCGTCGGAGATGCTCCATGACGAGGTGCCCGAGTGCCTGTCGGTCCTCATGACGACGCGGTCGCGGCCCGGTGACGTACGCCGGGCGGCCTCGGCGCACGCGCTCGGCCTGGTGCTCAAGGACACCTCGCCCGACGGCCTGGTCGCGGCCGTCCGCAAGGTCGCCCGCGGCCGGCGGGTGGTCGATCCGGACCTGGCGTTCACCGAGCTCAGCGCGGCGGAGAACCCGCTGACCGACCGTGAGCGCGAGGTGCTCGTGCTGGCCTCCCGGGGCGCCTCCGCCGACCAGATCGCCGACAGCCTCCTGCTGGCCATTGGCACGGTCCGCAACCATCTGTCGCGCATCAACCGCAAGATCGGTGCGCGCAACCGCGTGCACGCGATCCGGATCGCCGAAGAGGCGGGCTGGTTGTAAACGGCAGGCCGCATCCAATACGGACCAAACCTTACAAAAGGGACCCAAACTAGAACGATCATGTCATGGCCGATATCGGCCGGACCCTCTTTACCGGGGCTTTGCTTACGTCAAGCGCGCCTGCCGACGATTCGTGTGTCGCTCCGATGTCTTGCCTTTCATTTGACGGTGACACTCGGCGGTGTACAGGTTCGACGGTTAATTCGGGCCGGGTTGGGGAAGTAACGGCTGGTTTGACGCACAGGCAGACTTTCGTCACCCTAAGTGGTGGCCCCTTCAACTCAGCCCAGTTAAGGCGGCGCCATGCAATGCGTAGTTTTTTCCCCTGTCCAGCATATGACTGGTATGTGTTTCGCGAGTCCGAAGCCGATCCTCCATGGCGCGCACTCGATTCCGCCTCGACCTGATCAAAGGGAATACAGGTGATTCGAGTACTGATAGCGGAGGATGTGCATCTTTTGCGAAGCGGACTTGTCGCGCTTCTTGACGGGGAGGCGGATATCTCGGTGGCCGGAACGGTGGAATGCGGCGCGAAGCTCGTGCCGGCCGCCCGCCGGGGTCTCCCGCACGTCGCGCTCATCGATATCGACCTGACCGACATGGACGGCTTCAAGGCGGCCGACCTGCTCCACGACCAGCTGCCCGGCTGCGCCGTGATCATCATGGCCGGGCACTGCAAACCGGGGGATCTGCGGCGCGCCGTCGCCATCGGCGCGGCCGGGTTCCTGCTCAAGGACACCTCCCCGGCCGACCTGGTCGACGCCATCCGCCGGGTCGCCCGCGGCGAACGCGTCATCGACGCCGACCTGGCGTTCGCCGAGCTCGGCGAGAGCCGGGCCGCCAGCCCGCTGACCCCCCGGGAGATCGAGGTCCTCAAGGCCGCGGCCGAGGGGTGCACGGTCGGCGAGATCGCCCAGCGGCTCTACCTCGCCAGCGGAACGGTGAGCAACTACCTGTCGCGCATCCTCACCAAGATCGATGCGCGGACCCGGGTCGAGGCCGTGTCCATCGCCAAGGAACGCGGCTGGCTGTGGACCGACAACGGCTGATCGGGGGTCACGGGGCGGCGGGGCGCAGGCCCGTGTGGGCGGCGGCGAAGGCGAGCATGTCGGCGGCGAGCTCCAGCGACCGGCTGGCCGCCCGGGCGCCGTGGCCGACGCCGGCCTCGCGGCGCAGGAGCACCGGGCGCGAGCCGCCGGTCGCCCATTGAAGGTTCGCGCACATCTTGCGGGCGTGCAGCGGGTCCACCCGGGTGTCGCCGTCGAAGACCGTGAACAGCACGGCCGGGTAGTCGACGCCTTCCCGCACGTGGTGGTACGGGGAATAGGCGTACAGCCAGCGGAACTGCTCGGGCACCGAGGCCGAGCCGTACTCGCCGCTCCAGGCGGCGCCGAGTCCCGAACGTTCGTACCGGACCATGTCGAGCAGCGGTGCCACGCAGACCGCGGCGGCGAACAGCTCCGGCCGTTGCGTGAGGGCCGCGCCGACCAGGAGGCCGCCGTTCGACTCGCCCCAGATCGCCAGCCGGTCCGTGGTGGTGAGGCCCTCGGAGACGAGCTTCTCGGCGGCGGCGATGAAGTCGTCGAAGACCCGCTGCTTGCGGTCGAGCACACCGGCGCGGTGCGACGACAATCCCTGCTCGCCGCCGCCGCGCAGCCGGGCGATGGCGAGGCGGCCACCGGCGTCGACCCAGGCCAGCGCGTCCGCCGCGTACGAGGGCGTGAGCGGG
The DNA here is from genome assembly GCF_039533225.1 of Actinomadura fulvescens. Taxonomy (NCBI): domain Bacteria; kingdom Bacillati; phylum Actinomycetota; class Actinomycetes; order Streptosporangiales; family Thermomonosporaceae; genus Actinomadura; species Actinomadura fulvescens. The sequence goes on from NZ_BAAATD010000002.1 coordinate 1,080,906, forward strand.
ACGCCGAAGCCGCCGTACCCGTACAGGATCGTGGGCAGTGGGCCCTCGGCGCCGGCGGGGCCCATGACGGTGACCTCCACCGGCGAGCCGTCCGCGGAACGGCACTCCAGCGTCCGGGTCGCCACGTCGGGGATGCGGACCTCACCGGGCGGCCGCTCCCAGAGCTCCGTCTCTCCCGTTCGCGCGTCGTAACTCCAGACGGCCTCCGGGGTGACGGTGTCGGTGTAGGTGAACCAGACCGTGTGGCCGCCCTCGGGCCGGGCCGCCAGCGGGCCGACCGAGCCCGGACCCGGCAGCGGGACGCCGGCGAGCCGTTCGCCGGTGATCAGGTCGTGCACGGTCAGCTCGCTGATCGCCTTGCGTATCCAGGCCACGACCAGGACCGGCCGCTCCAGCCCGTCCAGGATCGCGAAGTCGGTGAGCACCGCCTCCGGATCCTCCGCGATGAGCTCGCGTTGCACGGTGGGCTTGGCCGGGTCGGCGACGCTGATCCGGACCCGCGGCGCCCGGTGGTCGGTCACCACGTACATGCGCTCGCCGCGGACGATCAGCACGCTCCTGGCGTCGACGCCCTGCTGGACCGGGACGAACTCGGGCTCCTCGGGACGGCTCGCCGACAGGTCGGCGAGCCACAGGTCGTTGCGCGGGCTGGTGCCGGGCACGGCGGAGACGGCGAGCCGGCGCCCGTCCTGACTGATCCCCAGACCGTACGAGGTCGGGCCGCCGGTGTCGGCGCTGAAGACGACCGGGTCGAGGTCGGCCGGGGCGCCGAGGCGATGGAGACGGACGTCCTTGGACGTCGCCGTGGTCCGGACGTAGTAGAACCCCTGCCCGTCCGGCAACCATGCCACCGGCGAATAGCGGCAGCGGTCGATCGGCCCGTCGACGATCCGGCCGGTCCCGACGTCCATGACGTACAGCTCGGCACGTTCGGTCCCGCCGGTGGACACCTGATAGGCCAGCAGCCGGCCCTCGTGGCACGGCTGCCAGGCGTCCAGCGTCGTCAGGCCGGCCGGGTCGAGCACGGTGGGATCGATGAGGACGCGGGAGGCGCCGTCGTCGGCGACGTACAGGACCGCGTGTTCCTCGCCCGCCGCCCGGCGCAGGAAGAACCGGCGGTCTCCGCGCCACAGCGGGGCCGTGACCATGCCGGTTCCGGCCAGCGCGGCGCCGCGGGCGCGCAGTTCGTCCCTGCCCGTCAGCGTGCCGGCGGCCTCCCGCCAGAGCTCGTCCTGGGCGGCCAGCCATTCGCCCGTCCGCTCGGCGGCCGGGTCCTCCAGCCAGCGGTACGGGTCGGGTACGCGGTGGCCGTGCAGGTCGTCGACGACCGGCTGCCGCTCGGCGGGCGGATATCTCATCGCACGGACTCCCGTTCGTGATCAAGTTCGGCGGCACGCCAGTGCCCGACCAGCTCGGCATAGCCGGGGGCGTCCCGGACCAGTTCGGCGTGGGTGCCCTGCCAGACCCGCGTGCCGTCCATGAGCAGCACCCGTCGTGCCCGCCGGGCGGAGCTGATCCGGTGGGCGACCACGATGAGCGTGGTGCTCCGGCGGGCGAAGGCGGACTCGGCCAACGCCTCGGCCGCCGGGTCGAGGTGGCACGTGGCCTCGTCCAGGATGATGAGCCTGGCGGGGGACAGGTAGGCCCTGGCCAGCGCGATCAGCTGGCGTTCCCCGGCGGAGAGCGAGCCGGGGTCGATCTCGGCATGGTGCCCGCCGAGCCGCTCGGCCAGCGCGGCCATGCCCACCGCTTCGACCGCCTCGTCCACCGCGTGTTCGGAGGAGCCGAGCACCAGGTAGGTCAGGTTGTCCCACAGCGAGCCCCGGAAGACGTACGCCTCCTGCGGGATCAGCACGCGCGCGGCGGGTTCGAGCCGGTCCGCGGGCACGCCGCCGACCAGCACGCGGCCCGCGTCCGGGACGACGATCCCGGTGATCAGCGCCGCCAGCGTGGACTTCCCGATCCCGCTGGGGCCGAGCACGGCCAGATGGTCTCCCTCGTCCACCCGCAGGTCGAGGCCGTCGATGACGGGAGCGGCATGCGGTCCGTACGCGAACGTGACGCCATCGACCGTGACGTCGGCCCCCGCCGCGGGCGTCGTCCTGGCCTCGGCGGCCGGTACTTGCGACTGCTCCAGGATCCTGTTCAGCGACACGATCAGCCGGACGCCGCTGACCCCGAGACCCTCGACCAGACCGCCGAACGCGGGGGTCAGCGACTGGGTGACATAGGCGAGCGCCCCGATGATGACACCGGGGTCGGCGCCGTTGCGCAGCAGCCAGGGGGCTCCCGCCAGCAGCGCCAGCACGGGCAGCCACCCGCCGAGGGACAACGACAGCGTGCGCACCGCGGTCACGCGAGCCAGCCCCCGTCCCGCCGCGGCCTGCTCCGCCACCCGGTCCCCGGCCGTGGCGCCCACGCGGTCCTCGGCGCCGCACGCCGTGATGTCGCGCAGACCGCCGGCCACCGTGGCGAAGACCTCGACGTTGCGCTCGTCCGTCAGCAGGAAGTGCCGCTGCCTGCGGGCCAGCGCGGGCAGCGACAGCAGGAACAGCGCGACGCCCGCGCAGAACGGCGGCAGCACCAGCCACAGCACCTCGGGGACCAGGGTGAGCATCCCGAGCGTCACGCTCGCCACCGTGAAGGCGAACGACCGCACGACCGAGATGACCGCGGCGAAGGCGTCCCTCGCCAGCTCGACTTGCAGGGTGGAGCGCGCGACCACCGACGAGCGCGGTTGTTCGAGCGCCGCGGTACGGCGCAGGGTCGCGTCCACGATCCGGATCAGCAGCCGGTCGCGGAACGGCTCGACGACCCCGGCGACGGCCAGCATCACCTGGCGGGCGCCGAACGCGGCCACCAGCCAGGCCGCGCCGAGCACGGCCAGCCATGCCATCCCGGTCCACGGCCGGTCCGCCGCGAACCCGTCATCGATCGCCCGCGCGATCGCGTGGCCGATGACGAACGCGGGCGACGCCTCCAGCACCGACCAGAAGCCGATACGGGCGAGCATGCGGGGCTCGCGGCGGAGCGCGTCCCACAGGAACCCGCCGGCGGTCATCCGGCCTTCACCTCATCGTCCTCCTGACCGTCCTGGAAAACCGCGCGGTAACCGGGGTCGGCCCACAGGACGTCGTGCCGGTCGCACGCGCGGATCCGGCCGCCCTCCAGCCAGACCACCCGGTCGGCGCGGGCGGCGGTGCCGACCCGGTGCGCCACGATGAGGCGGGTGCGGCCGCTCAGCCGCCCGGTCAGCGCCTCGCCGACCTGGTATTCGGTCACCGTGTCGAGGCTGGAGGTCGCGTCGTCCAGGACCAGCAGGCGCCGCCCCTGCGCGAAGGCCCGCGCCAGGCCGACCCGCTGCTTCTCCCCGCCCGACATGGGGGCGTCCCGCAGCGGGGTCGCGTACCCGCCGGGCAGCCGGTGTATGAACGTGTCGGCCCGGGCGGACACGGCCGCGGCCTGGACGACCTCGTGATCGCGCTCGGGCAGTCCCAGGGCGATCGCGTCTTCGAGGGTCGCCTCGTCGAGGGGGCCGCCCACCAGCGTCGGTCTTTCGAACGCGAACCCGATCGCCCGGCGCAGCTCGTCGCGTGCCAGCTCGGGCAACGGCACGCCGTCGAGCAGCACCGTTCCGCGATCGGGGTCCACCAGCCGTCCGGCGAGCGCGGCCAGCAGCGACTTGCCCGTACCGGACCGGCCGACGACGGCCGTGGCGGTACCGCCGGGGAGCACGAGATCGAGATCGTCGAGCACGGGCCTGCCGTCCCGCGCCAGCGCGACACCGCGGAACTCCACGGTGCCCGGGCCGTCCGCGGCGGCCGTCCGCTCGCCGTGCTCGACGGGCGGGTCGGCCAGCAGCTCGGCGACCCGTCCCGCGGCGGCGCGGGCTCTCGCCAGCCGCCCGACATGGCCCAGCGCGGCACTGAAGCCCGCGCCCAGCACCACGTACCGCGCGGCCGCGTACAGTTCGCCGACGGAGAGATGGCCGGAAGCGAGCCGCCACCCCCCGACTGCCAGCACGGTCACCTCCAGCAGCGGCATCGCCAGGCCCGCCTGGACGCCCGCCCGCGCGTTCGCGCGCCACAGGCCCATCCCGTGCTCGCGCAGCGCCGGCAGGGGCGCCAGCACCCGGCTCGTCTCCGCCGGGACGGTCCCCGCCGCGGCGATCGTGCGCGCGCCGCCGAGCGCGTCGAGGAGCCGGGACGCGATGTCGCCCTGTGTCTTCTGGTAGCCGGCCGACAGCGTCGTGGTGTCGCGCAGGAACGCGCGCAGCACCAGGCTGATCATGACCAGCCCGCCCAGCAGGGTGAACGGCAGCCACAGGTCGATCAGGGCGAGCGCGACCAGGCTGCCCGCGGTCGGCAGCAGCAGCGCGGCGGTGGTGATGAGGGCTTCGGGCGCGCGGCCGACCTCTTCGGTGTTCATGCCGAGCCTGGTCACCAGGTCGCCCTCGGGCAGCCGGCGCGTCATCGCCGGGCCGGTGCCCATCACGTGCTTCAGCACCGACCGGCGCAGCCAGGCCGACGCCTGCGCCCCGGTGGCCCCGGTGGCCCAGATCCCGAGGCCCTCGCAGGCCACGACCCCGGCGACGACGGCCACGCAGACGATCAGCCAGTCGTCCTGGTGCGCCCCGCCGCTGATGAGGGCGTCGACCGTGCGGCCCATGACGTAGGGCAGGGCCAGTTGCAGGAGCGCGCCGCCGATCGCCGTCGTCAGGAGCACGCCCAGCCAGGCGCCGCCGCTCCTGAACGTCCTGGCCACCAGCCGGTCCGCAGCCCGCACGATCCTCCTTCACAGAACATGACGGTGCCCTGGGCGACCGGATGGGACATCGGCCGCCCAGGGATTGCCGCCCTTAGCTCACTCAGTGGCACAGAGCCGCGCTGAGGTTGCTCGGCTTGCCAGAGTGGCAGGTCAGCAGCGTCAACGTGCTGCCACCGCTCGCCACGTCCGAGGACGTGGGTGCCTGGAGACCCTGCAGGTCGAGAAGCGCCATGTGTGTTACACCTCCTTTCCTCGTTGATAGGAGTCGTCCCCGTCCGGCGTTGTGACGCGCAGAGGCTCCTTGGCCAGGGCCTGTGCGCCGCCGAACGGGCTGATGAAGGGGAGGAACACGCGCTCCGCGTCCGATGCGGACTGGAGCGCGAACAGGACTCCGGCCGTGCCGGTGGCGAAGTCCATGGAGAGCCGCAGCAACTGGTCGCCGGGATAGGCGAGTCCGCCGCCGTACGGCATCGCGTGCCACTGGAGCCCGCGGATCTGCTCGGGCAGCAGCGGGTCGGCTTCGTCCACGCCGTGGCGCAGGCCCATCGCGAGCGCGGCGATGATGCCGGCGCGGCCGTTGAACAGGCCCGGCAGGACGAAGTAACCGGAGCGGGCGGGCAGGCGCAGGTCGGCGAGGTCCTGGGCGAACCCGTGGACGTCGTCGGGGCGATGGACGAGATAGCGCGCCACCGCCAGGCCGAGCCCGACCGAGCCCTCTTCGAGGTAGGGCAGGTAACGCCAGCCCTGGTTGACCTGGAGCGAGCCGTCCTTGGTGCGGATGCAGCGGCGGATGTCCTGGCGCAGGGCGTCGGCGGCCTTGTCCAGCAGGCCCGGGTCACCGGTGCGCTCGTAGGCGTGCATGAAGAGCAGCGCCGGGCCGCTGGAGCCGTGGAACAGGCCCGCGCGGGGGTTGTCGCCGCCGCTGATCTCCGGCACGTCCTCGGGCCCGCCGAGCCGGTCGGCGCAGATGTCGACGATCTTGTCGGCGACGGCGCGGAGGTTGGGCTCGTTCGTGCGCTCGGCGAGGTGCAGGAGGTTGAGCCCGAGCCCCGACAGGCCGGTGTGCAGGCTCGGGCCGAGGATCTCCCACTTCTCCTTGAGCGTGATGTCCAGGACGTCGAGGGCGTCCTGCCGGCGGCCGAGCCGGTCCAGCACGTACGCCACGCCGTGCAGCCCGTCATAGAAGCCCAGGCTCGTGCCGGACGCGGGGTTCAGTGCCCGCTCGCTCAGCCAGCTCTCGTACTCGGGGAATCGTTCGTCCCCGGTCTCCGACAGCGCGTACAGGATGCCCGCCGCGCCGGTGGCGATGTTGATGGCGCCGCCCGGCTGGAACTGCGCCACGTCGCCGGGGAACAGCCGGTCGTCACGTTCGGGGGTGGCGCTGGCCAGGATGGCGCGGCGCATGGCGTCCCGCACCTCCTGCCAGGACGCGTCGCCCGGCAGCGGCAGGTCCCGCATCGCGCCGCCGTCGTCCTCCGGCTCGTCGCCGAGGATGAGCTCGCGGGCCTCGTCGATCATCTGCGCCGGCACCGGGAACGTCCGCCGGATCAGCCCGGCGAGCTGGGTGATCTTCTGCCGGTGCATCATCAGCATGATCGTCGTCTGCGGGGCGAACAGGCCCATCCGCAGGCACGCCAGCGAGTACTCGTCCGCCGCCACCCCGGTGCGGTCGCGCGGCGGCGCGAACGCCGGGTTGGCCAGCGCCGACCGGGCCTCGTCGGCGGCCAGCGTGGCGACCTCGAAGTCGATCAGCACCAGCCGGTCGTCGGCGGTCACCAGGATGTTGTTGGGGTGCAGGTCGCCGAACACGACGCCGCGCCCGTGGAGCGACCGCACCGCCGACTCGACCTGTCCGAGCATGTCGACGGCCCACTCGGTGTATTCGGCGAGCGTCTCCTCGGTGCAGGTGGCCCGGGTCAGCGGGTAACGCTGGACGAGGATCCGCTGCAACGGGTTGCCGTCGACGAACTCCTGGACGACGAAGTGATGGTCGCCCAGCGTGAAGTAGTCGTGCAGCTCGGGCACGCAGTCGAGCCCGGCGAGCCGTTCGAGGATGTCGCGCTCGTGCTTGAGCCGCGTCACGGCGTCGCGGCCCGCGGCGTCGAGGCCGGCGTGCGGACGGGCCTCCTTGAGCACCACCCGCTCGTCCGAGCGCTTGTCGCGGGCCAGGTACACCCCGCCGCCGTTGGAGAAGTGCAGGACGGACTCCACCTGGTACGGCAGCTCCGTGGTCGTGACGGCGTTGCGGGCGGCCAGATGCGGTTCGAGGAACGCGGGGAGCGTCGTCCATGGCGGGACGCTGAAGGTCGCGCCGCGGACGTCGGGGACCAGCCGGCCTTCCCCGTCCTCCAGGGCCAGCACGAGCTCGCCGTTCTGGCTGAGGACCTTGCGCTCGGCGAAACCGCCATAGCGGACATAAAGGGGGCCGTCGGCATAGCGCAGATCGCTGAGGATGTACGGGCCCCGGACGTCGCGCAGGAGTTCGTCCAGCTCCTTGAGCACCAGTTCCAGCTCGCCGGCGTCGCGCGGGTAAATGGTCGCGAGTTTCCCGCTGGATGATCGTGAGGCCGTCTTCGCGTTGTACATGACCAGCGCGGATTGTCCCCGCAGGTACTTGAATGCGATTCCACGGGGGAGGCAGTAGTCCCACAGCACGCCCAGGGCGCGCTCGGCATCGTCCAGGCAGGCAGAGACATGGATCTTCCAGCCCTGGGACGGCAGCGGCTCTCCGTCACCGAGGCCGTAGTACATCCAGGTGTCGGTCTCGATACGGACCCAGTCGGCGGGCACTTCGCGGCGAACGAGGGAGAAGTCCGAGGCCTCGGTCTGGTCTTCGCCGAGCTTGTCATAAAAAAGCCGGTCGGCCAGGCAATAAGGCTCGTACTGGTCCATCGATTCCCTCCCGTGTTGCTCCATTAGGGAGAATTTCGGATTCGACCAGAAAGGACTAGTCGTATCTTCAACTGTTGACCGTGTATCTTTCACGATTGGTTTCGTGCGTTCTTCACGCAGGCCCGGTGGCCTATGTCGCGATCAGGGAAGGTCCGGTCCGCTCGCGAGTGACGCTCACCCACCGTCGCCGCATGGTCGCCGCCCGTCATTCCGGCGGCGGCGGGAGCAAGATCGTGCTTCGATGCTGCTCTGCCCCGCAGCCATCGCACGAAAGGTCAGCCCATGCCGGATATCGACGACCCGACCGCCACGTTCCAGGAGTTCGACCGGGACGGTGACGGATATATCACCCGGGCGGAGTTCACGCTCGCGATGAAGGCGCGCGGCGAGGAGGTCACCACCGCCGAGCTCGACTCGATCTTCAAGGCCGCGGACGAGCGCGACGGGGACGTGGACGGGCGCATCTCACTGGCCGAGTTCCTGGTCGCCTGGGAGAAGTGAGTCAGCCGCCCCGTCAGGGGACGTCCGGAAACCCTTCGCGGTGGGCGACGGCGGCGGCCTGGGTGCGGCTGGCCACGCCGAGCTTGGCGAGGATGTTGGAGACGTGCACGCTCGCGGTCTTCGGGGAGATGAACAGCGCCGCCGCGATCTCCTTGTTGTTGCGCCCCTCCGCGACGAGCCGCAGCACCTCGCGCTCGCGCGCGGTCAGCGCGTCCAGCGGGCCGGACGGGGCCGCGGACGGGGCCGCGGGCGGGCCCGCCGAGCCCAGGCGCGCACGCGTGCCCAGGTCGGCGAGGGCGCGGCGGAGGGGCGCCGCGCCGAGCCGGTCGGCGTCCCGGACGGCCGCCTCCCACTCCCGTGCCGCCTCGGCGCGATCGCCGTGTTCGGCCAGCGCCTCGGCCAGCCGCCATCGCGCCCGCGCGATCTCGTACACGAATCCGTAGTCGAAGGACTTCACCACCGCCCGCCACAGCGCGGGGTCGTTGTCGCCGTACGCGCGGGATCGTTCGGCCTCGGCCCGGGCGAGCCACGCGTGGCCCTCCACGCCGAGCCACGCCCGGGCCTGACCGTCGGGCGTGGTGGTGGCGGCGCCCCGGGCCAGTTCCACGAACGCGTCGGCGCCCGCCATCGCGGCGCGCATGGCCGCGTCGTCACCGGCGGCGCGGGCGCGCACGGCCCGGTCGGCGTGCGCCTGCACGGCCGTGGCCGCGACCCGGATGGTGGGGGTGTCGCGCGGCCCCATGTGCGCCAGGGCGCCCGTCACGTGATCGAGCGCGGCGCCGGTGTCGCCGTGCCACAGCGCGTGCTCGGCCATGAGCCCGCGCGCGATGTAGGCGACCAGCCACTCGTCGTCCCAGAGCGGCTCCAGCCAGCGCACGCGCTGCCCGATCGTGCCGCTGCCGCGGGCCACGTCGAGGAAGAGGACGTACGCGGAGGCCTCGGCCTCGGTGGAACGGCCCACGCGGATGCCGAAATCCGCGGCCAGCTCCCCGGCCCGGTCCCAGTCGCCCGTCGTGTAGTGCACGAGGAACTGCATGTTGCGCAGGATCGTGCCGTACCTGCTCCAGCCGAGGCCCTTGCCGAGGGTGAACCGCACACCCTCGTCGGCGGCCTCCGCCGCGCCGGCCAGGTCGCCGCGGTCGAACTTGGTCCGGGCGATGTGGAACGCGGCGCGCAGCGCCACCTGGAGGCTGCCGGCGCCGATCGCCAGGTCGCGGGCGCGGACGAACAGCTCGGTGAGGTCGGACGTGGGCTCCCTGGACTCCCGGTAGAGGCCGAGCGAGGTCAGCGCGCTGGCCTCCGCGTCGGCGGCGCCGGTGGCCCGCGCCACCTCGATGGCCTCCCGGGCGAGCTCGGGGACCTCCGGATACCGGTCGCTGAAGAGCATCGTGCGCACGTAGGTGGCCAGGAGGCCGGCGCGCTCCGGCGTCGGCGGGTCGGCCGGGAGCGTCTCGAGGGCGGCGCGGGCCACCGCCAGCGACTCGGCGTCCTCGTCCAAGTCGCCGAGGTAGTACGCGAGGGCCTCGTAGACCATCGCGGCCGTCCGCACGTCGCCCGGATCGACCAGGTCCACGAGCCGGCGCAGCCGCGCGACGGCCCGGCGGACCTCTCCCGAGCGGCCGGACGCCCGCACGGCGCTCAGGGCGAGCTCGACCCGGTCCATCCCGGCGGCCGTCTCGGGGTCGGGCACCGCCTCCCACAGGGACAGGGCCCGGTCGTAGTGCTCCTGCGCCTCGTCGGGGGCGCCGAGCTCCTCCGCCTCCTGCCCCGCCCGCACCGACGCGGCGAACGCGCCCGGCAGGTCGTGGGCCTGGAGGCTGTGGTGGGCGAGTTCGGCCGCGGCTCCGCGCCGCCCGGCGGCGGCGTCGCCGGCGAGCAGGGCGGCGAACGCGGCGTGCAGCCGCGTCGCCTCGCCCGGCAGGAGATCGGTCAGGGCGGCCTCGCGCAGCAGGGCGTGCCGGAACGCGTAGCCGTCGGAGCCGTCCGGCACGAGGAGACGGTGCGACACGATCTCGCGGAGGGCCCGCCCGACGGTCGCCTCGTCCAGTCCCGAGACCTGCCGGACCCGTTCGTCGTCCACCCGGCGCCCGGCGACCGCCGCGACCCGGACGACCTGCTGGGCGGCCTCCGACAGCCGTTCCAGCCGCGACAGCAGGAGCTCGGCGAGCCCGGCCGGCAGGTCGTCGCCCGTCCGGGCGGCGGCGAAGAGCTCGGCGGCGTAGAACGGGTTGCCCTCGGACCGGTCGTACACCCGGCGGGCGATGTCCGCGGAGAGCTCCGGCCCGCCCGGCGTCCCGTCGTCGAGCGCGGCCAGGTAGTCGGTGGTCTCCTCCGGGCCGAAGGGGTGCAGCTCGACCCCCGACACGTTCGGCAGCCGGAGCAGCTCGGCCACGACGGGCCGCAGCGGATGGCGCCGGTGCAGGTCGTCGGACCGGTAGGTGCCGACCAGGCACACCCGCTCCCGCTGCAGCACCCGGCTGAGGAAGACGAGCAGGTGCCGTGTCGAGGCGTCGGCCCAGTGGAGGTCCTCCAGGACCAGCAGCACGGGCCGGTCGGCGGACAGCTCGCCCAGCAGGCCCAGCACGGCGCCGAACAGCTGCTGCTGGGCCACGTCCGGCGCGGTGCCGGCCGGTTGCCCGCCGCCGTCCGGGAGGAGGCGGGCGAGCACCGGCCGGTCGTCGAGGGCGTCGCGGAGGGCCTGGCGTTCGGCGGGGGAGGCGAGCGGGTCCCGGGCCGCCGTCCACAGGGCGTCGGTGAGGGGCAGGTAGGGCATGCCCTCGCCGAGCTCGGCGCACAGGCCGGTCAGGACGGCGGCGCCGCGGGTGCGGGCGAGGGCGGCCAGCTCGGCGACCAGCCGGCTCTTGCCGACTCCCGCGTCGCCGCTGACGAGGACGACGCCCGCCTGGCCGGCGGCGGCGCGGTCGAGTGCGCCGGTGAGCTCGCCGAGCTCGGCCCGCCGCCCGATCAGGTCGTGCTGGTCTCCCACGTCTCCGAGTATTCCACCGGGTGGCACCGTTCCACGATCTTCGTGTAGGCGCGGGCGGTCTCGGCGGCGATGCGGTCCCAGGAGTAGCGGGAGTGCGCCCGGTCGGCCGCGGCGATCGAGAACCCGGCCAGGGTGGTCTCCTCGGCCAGCAGGAGCCGGACGGCCCGGCCGATCGCGGCGGGGCGGCCCGGCGGCACGTGCAGACCGGTGATCCCGTCCAGGACGCTGTCGGCGCTGCCGCCCACGGGAGTGGCGACGACCGGCACGCCGCAGGCCATCGCCTCCAGCGGCGCGAGCGGCGAGGTGCCGTGCGGGGCCAGGCACAGCGCCAGCTTGGCGGTGCGCAGCAGGCGCGGCAGGGTCTTGCGCGGCACGCCGCCGAGGAAGATCACGCGGTCGTCGACGCCGAGCTCCTTGGCCAGCAGCCGGAGCCGGTGCACGGAGGCGTCGCCCTCCAGCTCCTCGCGCGCCGGGCCGCCGGTGATCGCGAGCTCGGCGTTCGGGATGTGCACGAGGGAACGGATGGCGGTGGCGGTCCCGCCGTCCTCCAGGTCGGTGGACAGGACCACCAGGCGGTCCAGGTCGCCGCGCGGCAGCGCCGGGCCGAGCTGGGTGAACTGCTCGCCGTCCACGCCGTAGGGGGTGATGCCGATCCGGGTGCGCGGGACGCCCATGCGGACGAGCTTCTCGGCCTCGTCGACGCAGCCCGCCAGGACGGCGTCGGCGCCGCGGCCGATCGCCCTCTCCATGCGGATGCGGGCGGGGTGCACGCTCTTGCCGGCCTTGCGCTCGGTCATGCCCAGGCCGTGGTAGCTCTGCACGACGGGGACGTCGAGGTCGCGGGCGGCGGTGACGGCGGCCAGCCCGGCGATCCAGCCGTGGGCGTGCACGAGGTCGGGCTTGCCCTGGGGGGTGGACCAGCGGCGGAGCAGGCCGGAGGCGAGCTCGCTCACGTGCGGCAGCACCTCGCCGTCGGAGAGCGGCCGGGGCGGTCCGGCCTCCAGCTGGGTCAGCGTGGCGCCGGGGCTGAGCCGGGTCCGCGTGCGCGCCGCCTCGTCGTGGCGGCGGGTGTGCAGCGTGACCTGTCGGTCGGTGTGACCATCCGGCGTCGGGCGGCCCAGGGCGCGGGCGAGTTCTCGGACGTGAACGGACTGGACCTCGTCGCTCTCCAGGGTGGAGGCGGAGACAAGGGCTATGTTCAGGGGGCGAGACACGACACGACCTCCGGATATGCGCAGGGGCAACCAGGAGGTGTCGTCGTCTTAGACACCCGCTCGATCCATTGTTATCCGAAGTTGGGACGCACAAAACCTTCTTGGGGTGATCCGGTGGAAAAAGTTGCGGTGAGATAGGGAACCCGAACCATCGCGACCCCGTCTGACGTCCATGGCTATCCTGCGCACGAGCACAGCAATGGGATGTTTCGCCGCCCTGGCTCTGACCGCCGCGTGCGGGTCGCAGAGCCAGGACGCCGGCACCGTCCGCGGCGTGGTCGCCAAGGTGCCTGCCGCCGATCCCCGCCCCTATGCCGACGCCGACTCGGCGTTCGGGCTCAGGCTGCTGAAGACGTGGTGCGGCGACGATCCGGCCGCCAACGTGGTCCTGTCGCCCAGCAGCCTGGCCAGCGGGCTGGGCATGGTCCACCTGGGCGCCCGCGGGCAGACCGCCGCCGCGATGGCGGGGACGCTCGCCCTGCCCGCCGGCGACCCCGTCCCGGGCCTGCACGCCCGTAACCAGGCGTTCAAGGGCCTCGGCGGCAAGAACGTCACGTTCACCACCACCGACCAGGTGTGGTCAGACCGGCGCTACAAGCCGGACCAGGCCTATCTCGACCAGGTCGCCACGGCCTACGACGCCGGGCTGAAGCTGCTCGACATCACCGGCGACCCCGAGGGCGCCCGCAAGACGATCAACGAGGCGGTCAAGAAGGCCACCGGCGGCCAGATCGGTGACCTGCTGCCCAGCGGGACGGTCGGCAAGGACACCGGCTGGGTGCTCACCGACGCCGTCTACCTGAAGGCCGACTGGGCGGCGCCGTTCAAGACGAGTGGCACCGCGCCCGGGCCCTTCACCACCGCCGCCGGGCGGAAGGTCACCACGGACATGATGAGCCGGGAGGGCACGTTCGGCTACGCCCGCACGAAGGGGTGGACCGCGGTCGACCTGCCGTACACCGGCGGCAGGCTGAGCATGACCGCCCTGCTTCCCGACGCCGCCGGGGGCGGCTGCCCGGGACTGGACGCCGGCACGCTCCGGCAGGTCACCGGGGCCGTCAAGCCCGCACAGCTCGCGCTGCACCTGCCGAAGGTGAAGCTGAAGTCCAAGGCCGACATGAAACCGCTGCTCAGCCGCCTCGGCATGGGCGTGGCGTTCGGCGACAAGGCGGACCTGACGGGCATCTCCCCGAACGCCAAGAAGATCCAGTTCGTCCGGCACGCCGCGACGCTGCGCGTGGACGAGAAGGGCACCGAGGCCGCCGCGGCCACCGGCACCGGGGTGGGGGTCACCTCGGCACCGCCGGAGCCGGCGGTGAAGGTCGTGTTCGACCGCCCGTACCTGATGCTCGTCCGCGACACCAGGACCGGTGAGCCGCTCTTCCTGGCCCGGGTGGCCGACCCTTCGAAGGAGTCGTGAGCGGGCGCCCGGCGTGGCGGGCATGCTGGCCGGGTGGACACCGACCTCCTGTGGTACGTGGCGTACGGCTCGAACCTGTTCCGTGAGCGGTTCGCGTGCTATCTGGCCGGGGGCCGTCCGGAGGGCGGCGCCCGGCACTACACCGGCTGCCGGGACACCCGTCCCGCCCGCGCCGAGCGGCCCGTCGACCTGCCCGGCGGGATCTTCTTCGCGCTGACGTCGCTGACGTGGGGCGGGGGGATGGCGTTCTACGATCCCGCCCTGCCCGGCCGTGCCGCCGCCCGCGCCTACCTGCTGACCAGGCAGCAGTTCTGCGACGTCATCTCCCAGGAGATGCGCCGTGAGGTGGGGGAGGACCCCGACCTGTCGGAGGCGCTGACGGCAGGCGGACGGCGGCGGCTCGGCCCCGGCCGGTACGAGACCGTCGTCAACGTGGGGGAGCGCGATGGGCACCCGATGCTCACGTTCACCTCCCCCCACGGCGCCGAGCGCGCCGAGCTCAACGCGCCCACCGCGCCGTACCTGACCATGCTCGGCAACGGCCTGCGCGAGGCGCACGGCTGGCCCGCCGAGCGCACCGCCGCCTACCTCGCCGGATGCCCCGGAGCGCGCGGGGCGTGGTCGGACACCGAGATCCGGGGTCTCCTGCGGTGATGGGCGTCACGGCCGTCGCCCGGGCCTTTGGGATAGCGTCATCGGTATGAAGGCCGGTGACGTGGTTGACGACTTCGAACTGCCCGACGAGACCGGCACGCCGCGGACGCTGAGCGGCCTGCTGGAGCAGGGGCCGGTGGTGCTCTTCTTCTACCCGGCCGCGATGACCGCCGGATGCACCGCGGAGGCGTGCCACTTCCGTGACCTCAAGGCCGAGCTGGCCGAGCTCGGGGCGCATCCGGTCGGGATCAGCGCCGACTCCGTCGAGAAGCAGAAGCGGTTCTCCGACGAGCACGGCTTCGGCTACCCGCTCCTGTCCGACACCGATGGGGCCGTCCGCGCCGCGTTCGGGGTCAAGCGCGGCATCGCGCTCGCTCCGACCAAGCGCCAGACGTTCGTCATCGACACCGACCGCCGGGTCCTCGAAGTGATCAAGAGCGAGATCCGGATGAACGCGCACGCCGACAAGGCGCTGGAGGCCCTGCGCCGCCGTGGCGGCTAATGGGTGCTGTCGCCGTGGCGGCTGATGGGTGCTGCCGTCTGGCGGGCGCCTAGCGCGGCAGGACCGGCAGGACGACGGCCGAGGGGCGGCCGGGAGCGTGGAAGATCTCCTGGTCGGCGGTGACCAGGTGGGTCGCGGTGCCGATGGGTTCCCCGGTGCCGGTATTGCGCGCCACGCGCGGATAGGCCCCGCTGCAGACCTGCACGCGGATCCGGTGGCCCGCCTGGAAGCGGTGCCCGACCGGCCACAGCTCCACCGCCACGTGCCGGACGCCGTCGCCGTCGGGCTCCGGGGTGCCGGGAACGAGGCGCCGCATGCCCTCGCACAGGTTGAGCGAGGTGCCGTCGGGCGCGACGTCGCAGAGCCGCACCACGAAGTCCGTGTGCTCCCGGTCCGACCTGATGTGGAGCTCGGCCGAGACCGGCCCGATGGCCTCCAGGTCCTCGGTGAGTTCGGCGGAGGTGAAAGTCAGCACGTCACGGCGGCGTTCCAGGCGGCGCTGGTCGGTCTGCGGGCGGGTGTCACCGAGCAGCGTCGGGCCGCCCAGGAACGGCGTCGGATGCGCGGGGTCGTAACGGTAGGAGTCCGGCTCCGACTCGGGCGGCGCGTCCGGTGACAACCCGCCTCCGGGCTGCAGGTTCCAGCGTTCCTCCCGCATCCCCGGGACCGGCCAGTCCGGGAAGTCCCGCCACTCGCCCGCGCCGGTGACGTACAGCCGCACGGGCTCGTCCCGCAGCACGTCCGGTTCGTCGAGCAGGTGCGCGCGGAACCAGCGGATCGACTCGCTGATCGAGTCGCGCATCATCTTGGCGTCGGCGTGGAACCACGGCCCGATGGTGAGGTACGGCCGGTGTCCGCCCGCGCGCAGCGCCGCGTAGTCCTTGAGCTGCCAGGGCAGGAAGATGTCGTACCAGCCGCCGGTCATGTTCACCGGGGCCCCGACCTGCGACACGGTCGGGCTGAAGTCGCGCTTGTCCCAGAACGGCGTGTCCGGGCCGTTGGTGAGCAGATCCTGGAAGAACCGCTGCGTGGTGCCCGTGGCGAGCGAGTCGAGCTCGGCGAGCGGGCGGCCGGACAGCGTCGCCCGGCGGGCCCGCCGCGGCGACATGATCCCGGTGGTGATGCCCGACAGCGGGTGCTTCATCCGGGCCGTGAGGTCCACCCAGATCAGGGCGGACTCCAGCGCGAACGTGCCGCCGACGTTCACCGCGTCCCGGAACGTCGAGGCCGTCACCTGCATCGACAGCGCCCTGAGCTCGGGCCCCGCCTCGGCGGCCAGGGCCCACTGCACGTAGCCGAGATAGCTCGGGCCGTGCATGGCGAACGTGCCGCCGAACCACGGCTGCGCTTTCAGCCACTCGACCGTGGCCAGCCCGTCCTCGCGTTCGTCGAGCGGTTCGAACACCCCGCCGGAGCCGAACCCGCCCCGGACGCTCTGCACCACGGCCTGGAACCCGTGCGAGGCGAACGTCTGGCCGCACATCAGCCCGAACGGCCCGCGCCGCCCGTACGGGGAACGCACGAGGACGACCGGCGCACGATCGACGTCCGCGGGCGCGTAATGATCAGCGAGCAGCGTCACCCCGTCGGCGACCGGCACGTCGAGATCCCGCCGCACGGTCACCCGGTGGGGGCCGTTCGGCAGTCCCAGCGCCGAGACCCCCAGGCGGCGCATGAGTCCCAGGCCTTCCATGGAAATGATCGTAATCGGCCGTCCTGGGGGATGGTCCCCCGGTGTGCCACGGTTCACTACCATCGGTCGAGGTTGGGGGAAATGCCCTGCACGGGTGATCTACGGGTCGCCGGGAAGGAACGATGCGCGGATGTCCGAACCGACGTGGGCCCAGATCATCTCCTCGATCAGCGTGGTGGTGGGGGCCCTCGTCCTGGCGGTCGTGCTCCGCGTCGCCGCGGGGCGGCTGACCCGCCGGGCGGGCGACACCCGCTGGGCGTGGGACGACCTGATCGCCAAGCTGCTGCACGACCTGGCGATCCCCGTCGCCATCACCGGCGGCGGCTGGATCGCCACGCTGATCCTCGAACCCGAGGACGACGCGCGCAACATCGTCGCCAAGGTCCTGTCGGCCGCGATCATCCTGGCGGTCACGTTCGCGCTCGCCCGGCTGATCGCGGGCATCGTGACCTCGGTCACACTGGCCCGGCAGGGGCCGGACTCGTCCATCACGATCTTCGGCAACATCACGCGGGTGATCGTTATCGGCATCGGCCTGCTGGTGATGCTGCAGGGCCTCGGGGTGTCGATCACGCCGCTGCTCGGCGCCCTGGGCGTCGGCGGTCTCGCCGTGGCCCTGGCGCTCCAGGACACCCTGGCCAACCTGTTCGCGGGCGTGCACGTCCTGGCGTCCAAGACCATGGAGCCCGGCGACTACATCAAGCTGAGCAGCGGGCAGGAGGGGTACGTCGTCGACATCAACTGGCGCAACACCTCGATCCGCACGCTGTCGGACAACATCGAGGTCATCCCCAACGCCGAGTTCTCCAAGTCGATCCTGACCAACTTCCACCGCCCCGCGCAGGACATGTCGCTGCTGGTGCAGGCCAGCGTCGCCTACGACAGCGACCTGGAGCGCGTGGAGAAGGTCGTGACCGAGGTCGGCGCCGAGGTCATGAACGAGGTCGAGGGCGGCGTGAAGGACGCCGAGATCCTGGTGCGGTTCCACACGTTCGCCGACTCCAGCATCAACTTCACGGTCATCCTGCGGATCAACGAGTTCGGGGAGCAGTTCCGCATCAAGCACGAGTTCATCAAGCGCCTGCACCGCCGCTTCCGGGCCGAGGGCATCGAGATCCCGTTCCCGACCCGCCAGCTCCTCCTGCCGAACGGCCAGGCCAAGGACCTGGCCGCCCTCGACCGCCCGTACGGCTAGAACCCGAACTCCTCCAGCCCGGGCACGTGCGGGACGTCGTCGAGATCCACGCACTCCGCTTCGGCGAGCCTGGGGCCGAGCGCGCCGGCCTTGAAGCGCAGTTCCTTCTCCATGGAGACCAGCGCGCCCTCCCGGGGACAGGCCTGGAAACGGATGTCGTCGGCCAGCGCCTTCATGATCAGCAAGCCCCGCCCGTGCTCGCGGGCCGGTCCGGTGTCCCGCTCGCGCTCCCGCTCGGCCACCTCGGCGTCGAAGCCCTTCCCGGCGTCGAGCACGTTGATGACGCAGTGCGTGTTCGTGATCATCGCCTGCACCGCGTAGGCGTCGCCCGCCTCCGCGTGCCGGATGACGTTGGTGCAGGCCTCGGTGAGCATGAGCTCGATGTCGACCTGCACGATGTCGTCGATTCCCAGGGCCTCCAGCGAGGAGGCCAGCAATCCCCGGGCCACCGGCACGCTCGCCGCGTCACGCGGGAGCTGCAGTTCGAGACTGAACAGCAACACCGTCTCCGTTGGGACGACTACCTGGCCACCATGTCCCCCGGGAAGCCCCGCTTAACCACCGGCGAGGCGGCGGGCGGCCGGGGCGCGGGGGCGGTCGCGTTCGGGGGCGTGATCGAATGGAGGTGGACGCGAGGAGGATCGGATGTCGTACCCGGCGGAGCTTTACCACGGCGACCAGGGAGAGGTGAGCGGCACGCTCTGGAAGGGCGACTCCCCGCCCGACCTGGTGATCGGAGGGCGCACGAACGTGCACTACCTCGCGACCGGCGCGTCCACGGGCGGGCAGTACGGCCTGTACCGGTGGGACATGGGGGAGCAGCCCGGCGGTCCCGGTCCGCACTTCCACAAGACGATGTCCGAGTCGTTCTTCGTGTTGTCGGGCGTCGTCGGCCTGTACGACGGGGACACCTGGATCAACGCCGTTCCGGGGGACTTCCTCTTCGTTCCGCCCGGCGGGATCCACGCCTTCCGCAATCCGGAGGGGCCCGCCTCGATGTTGCTGCTGTTCGCGCCGGGAGCCCCTCGCGAGAGCTACTTCGAGGAGCTCGCGGAGGTCGCGGCGAGCGGACGCCGGCTCGGCGAGGAGGAGTGGGCGGACATCTACCGGCGCCACGACCAGTACATGGTCTGATCCCTACTCGACGGGACGTCCCTCCAGGAGCAGCCGGAGGCGTTCTCGTACGTCGGCGTCCGGCTCCCGGGCGAGCGCGGCGGTGACCGCGTCGCGCGCCTGCGCGGGCCAGGCCGACTCGTCCCAGGCGGCGAGGGTGCGGATGGCCATGTTGCGGTTGCGGACGACCGGGCTGGCCAGGCCCGCGGCGACGATCGGCCAGCCCTGGCCGGGCCATTCGCCGAGCTTGGGCAGGAACGCGTCGAGGCACCGGTGCGGTGCGAAGTCCGGGCCGAAGCCGTCCTCCTCGGCCGGGCCCGTCGCGATCAGGGTGAGCGGGAGCAGGTCGGTGGCCAGGTCGAGCACCTGGCTCAGCGTGCCGGTGTCGGCCTCCTGCATGGACGAATGCCAGTGCCGCGGGTCGTACGGCTCGTCCCGGACGCGGTTGAGGTGCGCCTGCAGCGTCGGGACGCCCAGCATCCGGCACGCCCGGGACGCCCGGTAGAACTCGGCCTCGTCGGTCGAGGCGAGCCCGAGACGGGCGAGGTCGGCCCAGAGCGGGCGCTGGAGGATCTCGGCGCACCGGTCGGCGAGATGGGGCCAGTGCTCGGTCGCGTACGTCTGCAGGGAGCGGACGGCGAAGTAATGGCGCAGGTCGTCGGCGCGCGTGGCCATGTGCCCGAGGAACAGCCCGGCGGCGCGCTCGCCGTCCTCGTAGCCCGAGATGCCCTCGACGGGCCCGCCGTCCTCGCACAGGACGTCGAAGAGGTCGCTCGCGGCGATGAGCAGGTCGTCGTCCGGCGCCGCGGCCAGCCGTCCCGCCAGGTCGCCCGAGGTCGCCGCCGCCCCGGCCAGGTACTGGTCCATCACGTCGTTGCGGAAACCCTCGCGCAGGATCCAGTCGCGGATCAGCGGGTCGCCGGTGTCGGCCAGCCGTTCCACCACGTGGATGCGGCCCCAGCCGGTGACGTTACGCGCGAGGTCCCACAGATCGGCCTCGACGTCGCCCTCGCGGTTGGCCAGCGCGACCATCGCGAAGATCGTGAACTCGTCGTGGCGGCCCAGCGTCATGAGCTCGTCGCGGTGGTGGTCGGCGGAGTAGAGGCCGAGCAGCGCGATCCCGAGCTTCACCGCCTCGCGGTCGCGGGCCTCCGTGGCGAGGCGGTAGGCCAGCCGGTAGACGTCCTCCGGATCGAGGCCGGACCCGCGCACCCAGCCGAGCAGGTCGTCGACGAGCGAGATCACGCGCATGCCGCGCACGGTCTCGACGAGGGCGTCGTGGCCGGACCTGCCGCGCACGGCCGCGGCCAGCGCCTCGCACAGCCGTTCCAGCTCGCGAGGTTCGGCGGAGCCGCCCCAGTGGTAGAGCAGCACGCCGTCCTGCGCGCCCGGCGCCCACATGGTGCCGGAGCCGTCGTCGGGCAGGACGTCGCCGCCCTCCCGCAGCCCCGGCCCGTCCGCCGGTACGTGCGCGCTGATGTGTTCGAAGATCGAGGTGGGCCTCGCCTGCCGCCGCCTGCGGAACATCCGGACACTCTAGGGCGATCGACCTGGTCAGGGCATCGTGTTTTTTCCCGCTCGCCGCCTGAGCAGGCGCGTTCCCGCCACCGCCGTGACCAGCAGGACGGCGAGGGCGGCGGCCACCCAGCCGGCGCCGATCATGTCCAGCCGGTCCGACACCGTCCCCTGGATCTCGGTGGCCGCGCCGACGACCGGGTCGTCGGCGGCGCCGCCGGCGTTCACGCGCAGCTCGTACCAGCCGTAGTAGACGATGTAGATCCCGGCGGGCAGGAGCAGGCCGCCGCTCACCCGCGACACGTACGGCAGCAGGCGGCGCAGCCGCGCCACCGCCGCCGCGCGGGCGAGCGCCACCATCATCGCCAGCAGGCCGACGATCAGGCCCATGCCGACGCCGTACGCGACGAAGGCGGCGAGCCCTTCCACGATGCCGCCGCCGCCCGAGACGAGCCCGGTCACGGCGAGGAACGGCGCGATCGTGCACGACAGGGAGGCCACCGCGTACGACGCCCCGTACCCGTACAGCGCGAGCAACGACCCCGACGGACCGCCGCCCGTCCTCAGCCGGGGTACCCGGACGAGCAGCTCACGGCCGGCCAGCAACCACACGCCCAGCACGCCCAGCGCGAGCCCGACCACGATCGTCGCCCAGGGCAGGTACTCCTGGATCGAGGTCGTCGCCACGGAGATCACAAGCCCGAACGTGCCGAAGACCGTCACGAACCCGGCCGTCATCGCCGCCGACAGGCGCGACGCCCGCCACACCGCCGCCGTCCAGGCCCCGTCCGTTCCGGGTGCGGCGACGAGCAGGGCCAGGTACGAGGGGAGCAGTGCGAAGCCGCAGGGGTTGAACGCCGCGACGAGCCCGGCCGCCAGGGCGAGCGAGACCGTTTCCATGTCCGGTCAGCCGCCCGTGAGGGCCTTCACGCGGCTGTCGAGCTCGTCCTCGCCGAGCGGCCCCGAGGCGCGCTCGACGGATCCGTCCCGCTTCATGAACAGGAACGACGACTGTGACGTGACCTCGAAGTGCTTGTAGAGGTCGCCGCCGCGGTCGTCGAGCTGGGTGAGGCCCGCCGTGCCGGTCCGGCTCACGAACCTCTCCAGCTCGCCCTTGTCGCGGGAGAGCCCGGCGATGCCGACGAACGCGACCCGCCCCTTGTGGCGCTCGGCCGCCTTGGCGACGGCGGGGCCCTCCGACTGGCACTTGGGGCACCACGGCGCCCAGAACCAGAACACCACCGGCCGCTCGGCCAGGCTGGACCCGGTGAACGGCTTGCCGTCCAGCGTCTTCCCCTCGAACTTCAGGCGTTCCGGCATCGACCGCAGCCGTTGCGACGGCGCGCCGGACGGTGCGCCCGAGCCGGGAGCGGCGGCGCCCGGCGCGGACGTCGTCGGCGCTACGGTGGCGGCGTCGTTCCCGTCGTCCGACCCGCCGCAGGCGGCGAGCGCCAGCATGCCTGCGACTAGCAGCGAAAGCTTCCTCATGCGGCCAGGCTAGTGAGCGCCCGCCCCGCAGGATCTTACGAACCGGTGACGGTGCTCCGGGTAACGGCCGGATTAGGCGGTTTCGCGGGACGTGCCGCGCCAGGTGTGGTTCGATCATCGAACGGATCACGAGGGGAGCGACGACGGATGAGTGAGCCGGAGGCGGCACCGGCGGGTATCGACACCTCGGTGCCGAGCCTCGCCCGGATCTACGACTTCTTCCTCGGCGGGAAGGACAACTTCGCCGTCGACCGGGCCGTGGCCGCGGACCTCGTCAAGATCGTGCCCGCCGCCGGGATCGTCGCCGAGGCCAACCGCGGCGCGCTGCGCCGCGCCGTGCGCCACCTGGTCGGCGAGGTCGGCATCCGCCAGCTCATCGACGTCGGGTCGGGACTGCCCACCGCCGAGAACGTGCACGAGGTCGCGCACGGCATCGACCCGGGCGTCCGGGTCGTCTACGTCGACAACGATCCGATCGTGCTCGCGCACGGGCGGGCGCTGCTCGCCGACAACGCGACCACGACCGTGATCCAGGCCGACGCGCGGCGGCCCGCGGAGATCCTCGAACACCCCGACACCCGCAAGCTCATCGACTTCGACCGGCCGGTCGGCGTCGTGATGGCCGGGATCCTGCACCACATGGCGGACGAGGAGGACCCCGCCGGGGTGGCCGCGGCGTTCCGGGACGCCCTCGTGCCGGGCAGCCACATCTTCATCTCGCACTTCTGCGACCCCGGCGACGACCCGCTCGTGGACGAGATGCGCGCGGTGCTGCGGCGTGACCAGGGCGGGTTCGAATACCGGCCGCGCGAGGTCGTCGAGAGCTACTTCGCCGGTCTCGAACTCGTCGAGCCGGGTCTGGTGCAGCTGCACGAATGGCGTCCGGACCCGGAGGCGCGGGAGCAGGAGCACGAGCTGCAGCGCTTCATGCTCGCCGGGCTCGGCCGCAAGCCGTAGCCCGTCCTCGGCCCGCTCTCCTCAGCCGGCCGTGCTCTCGCTGAGGCGCCGGTTGGTGAGTGAGGCGAACGTGGCGATCAGCGACGCGATGAAGAGCACGGTGAACGCGCGGTGGTAGCCGGTGATCAGGTCGCCCAGCTCGCCCGGCGACAGGCTCGCGGCGGCGCCCCCGTACAGCAGCCGCCGGTCGGCCGCGGCCAGCGCCGACGTGGCGAGCATGAGGCACAGCGCCGCGCCCATCACGTTCCCCACGTTCAGCAGGGTCATCCGCAGCCCGTTGACGACACCGAGCCGTTCGGACGGGACCGCCGCCAGGACCGCGGCGGTGTTGCCGGTCGTGAACACGCCGCTGCCGACGGCGACCAGGATCAGCGACAGCGCGATCAGCGTGTAGGGCGTGTCCTCGTCCAGCACGAGGAACGCGAGGAGCATCCCGGTCGTGGCCGTCGCCGAGCCCGCGGCCGCGATCGTCCGGGAGTGGACGCGCCGGCCGAGGAAGCCCCCGATCGGCGCCGCGACCATCCCGGCGAGCGGGCCGGGCAGCACGGCCACGCCCGCCTCCGCCGGTGTCATCCCGTTCACCGCCTGCAGGAAGAGCGCGATCAGCAGGACGCTGCCGAACCTGCCGAGGTTGTTGCAGAAGGCGGCGGCGTTGGCGAGCGAGAAGTGCCTGTCGGCGAACAACGTCACGTCCACCAGGGGAGACCGTGCGCGTCGCTGCCGGACCGCGAACAGCGGCAGCAGGACCGCGAACGCGGCGGCGCCCGACAGCGACACCGGGGTGGTCCAGCCGTGCGAGCCGCCTTCGGACAGCGTGAGGACCAGCCCGCCGAGCCAGCCGCACAGCAGGACCGCGCCGATCACGTCGATCGGCTCGCGGGCGCCGGGCGGCACGCGGGGCAGTGACCGGGCGGCCCAGGCCAGCGCGGCGACGCCGAACGGCACGTTGAACCAGAACACCCACCGCCAGCCGGCGGCCTCGGCCAGCAGGCCGCCCGCCGACGGGCCGATCAGCGGGGCCGCGGTGAGGACGCCGAAGTAGACGCCGAGCCCCTCGCTGAGCCGCGCGGGCCCGAACGCGTGCGCGATGATCGCCGTGCCGTTCGCCAGCAGCACCGCCCCGCCGCACGCGGCCACCACGCGCAGGGCGATCAGCACCTCGATCGTCGGCGCGAACCCGGCCAGCAGGTTCGCCGCCGTGAAGATCGAGAGCCCGGCCAGGTACAGGCGCCGCCGCCCGAAGACGTCCGACAGCCGCCCGCACACCATGAGCAGCGACGTCTGGACGAGCATGAACCCGAGGACCAGCCAGCTCGACGCGAACGCGCCCGCCTCGAAGTGCCCGACCACGACCGGCAGGGCGATGGTGAGCGTGGTCAGGTTGACCACGAGCAGCAGGGTGCCGAGCGTGACGACCGAGAGCACGCGCCACATCGGACACTCTCCCGGGGGGTCGGCGGCGCGACATTCCCAAAGCGGCAGGCCTGCCGGGCTCGGTTCTAGATCGTCTGCCAGCCTCACCCGGGAGCGCGGCGGCTGTCAATGGAGGGCGGGCGGTCAGCCGGCCGCCGCGGCGTACTGCGCCTGGATCACCTTGCGGACCGCCTTGGCCGCCGGGCCGCTGCGGGCGGTCAGCTCCTCGATGCGCCGCTTGTGACGGCGCCGGTCGGCGCGGGGGAGCACGGTCCTCAGGTCGCCGGCCGCCGCCAGGGCCACGGCCGCCGCGTCCAAGCTGTTGACGTGCGCGACCGGCTTGCCGCGCAGCGCCGAGGAGGCGCCGCCCCAGAGCGCCTTCACCACGCGGGCGTCACGGACGGTGACGCGGGTGGCGGGGATGAGACCGAGCAGGCGGTAGGGCTCCACGCGGATCCAGCCCTCCCGCGCGAGCTCGGTTCGGACGGTGCGCACGAGCGCCCGATGGTCCTTGCGCACCCAGTGCTGCCAGGAGCGCGGGCGCGAGACGGAGATCTGGTCGAGTACCCCGTACGGATCGTCGCCCGCCGTCTCGACGCACGGCCTGCCGCCCTTCTCGCCGAGCCGGCCGTCGAGGTAGAGCTCGGTCAGCGCGGCGCCGCGCAGCACGTAGCCGAGCTGCG
Organism: Actinomadura fulvescens; assembly: GCF_039533225.1. NCBI lineage: Bacteria > Bacillati > Actinomycetota > Actinomycetes > Streptosporangiales > Thermomonosporaceae > Actinomadura > Actinomadura fulvescens. Next base: position 1,105,899 of record NZ_BAAATD010000002.1, read on the forward strand.
ACCGCGCCGTCATGCGCTCCTTGGTCACGTCGTAGGCCAGCAGGAACATCCGGGCCGGCAGGGAATCGGGCACCTCGACCATGAGCTACTCCTCGTCCGCGTCCGTGTCAGCGCCAGCGACACTGTCGATTGTCTTGGGTGGCCGTCCCGGGCGCCGCATCCGCCCCACCTCTCCGGGCATCCGCCCGGCGTCGGCCAGCGCGCGACGCAGCAGGAACTCGATCTGTGCGTTGGTGCTGCGCAGCTCGTCCCCCGCCCAGCGGGCCAGCGCGTCGTGGACGGCGGGGTCGAGCCGCAGCAGGATCTTCTTGCGTTCGGTGGCCACGGACTAGTGGTAGAGCGATCCGGTATTGACCACCGGCTGTGCGTCCCGGTCGGCGCACAGCACCACGAGCAGGTTGCTGACCATCGTGGCCTTGCGCTCCTCGTCGAGGTCGACCACGTTGTGCTCGTCGAGCTTCTCCAGCGCCGCCTGCACCATGCCGACGGCGCCCTCGACGATCTGCTTGCGGGCCGCCACGACCGCGCCCGCCTGCTGGCGGCGGAGCATGGCCTGGGCGATCTCCGGCGCGTACGCGAGGCTCGTGATCCGCGACTCGATGATCTTCACTCCGGCCGAGGTCACCCGGGCGGCGATCTCCTCCGACAGCATCGCGGTGATCTCGTCGGCGTTCTCGCGCAGGGAGATGCGCTCGGCGGAGTCGTACGGGAAGCTGCCCGCGATGTGCCGGACCGCCGCCTCGGTCTGGAACGCCACGAACTCCACGAAGTCGTCCACCTCGAAGATGGCGCGGGCGGTGTCCTCCACCTGCCACACCACCACGGCGGAGATCTCGATCGGGTTGCCGTCCAGGTCGTTGACCTTGGCGAGCCCGGTCTCGTGGTTGCGGATGCGGGTCGAGACGCGGCGCCGCTGCGTGATCGGGTTGACCCAGCGCAGCCCGGGGGAGCGGAGCGTCCCGACGTACCCGGCGCCGACGAGCTGGAGCACCCGCGCCTGGTTCGGCGCCACCGGCGTCAGCCCGGCGGCCACCGTGACGCCGGCGAGGACGAGGAGGACCGCGGCCACGACGGCGGCGACGCTCGCGGGACCGGTGCTGTTGACGCCGAGGGCGAAGAGCCCCACGCCCGCCACGACCAGGAGCACGGCGAGCAGTGCCATCGGCCAGCCGCTCGTCTCGCGGGCGAGGCGCTCACTGATCTGCGGCGGCGGCATGTCCACCGAGGCGGCGGGGTCGAGGACGGGTTCGGTCATGGGGATCCTCCTTGGGCTATGGGCATCAATCTAGCAAAGTGATATCACTTTTTCTATTCGCGGGGAGGAGCTCCTCGTCCGGGGCGTCCTCGATGACCTTCGGCACGTTGCGGAGCGTGACCAGGGCGCTCACCGCGACCAGCCCGGCGAACGCGGCGCTGAAGAGCATCGACGCGTGCATGCCGTTCACGAACGCGGCCCTGGCGGCGTCCATGACCAGGGCGGCGAGCTCGGCCGGCAGCGCGGCGGCGGCCTCGGCCGCGCCCGCCAGCGAATCCTCGGCGGCGTGCTCCACCTCGCCGGGCAACCCCGCCGGGAGGTCGACGGTGCTCCGGTAGACGGCGTTCAGCACGCTGCCGAGGATCGCCATGCCGAGCGCGCCGCCCAGCTCGTTGGCGGTCTCGGAGATCGCCGACGCCGCGCCCGACCGCTCCTTCGGCACCGAGGCGAGCACGGTGTCGGAGGTGACGGTCATCGCCAGGCCCATGCCGAGCCCGGCCAGCACCATCAGCGGCACCATCGCCGGGTAGCCGGTCTCCAGGCCGACCAGCAGGAACCCCGAGTAGGCGGCGGCGGACACGAGGAGCCCGGAGGCGGCGACCCGGGCGCGGCCGAGGGCGGCGATCAGCGGCGGGGCGAGCGCCGCGCCGCCCACCATCGCGCCGAGCGCCCCCGGCAGCCCCGCCAGACCCGCCTTCAGCGGCGACCAGCCGAGCGCGAGCTGGAAGAAGAACGAGAAGATCAGCGACTGCGCGACCAGCGCGAACATCGCGAACATGCTGGTGCTGACCGCGCCGGTGAACGCGCCGCGCCGGAACAGCCGGACGTCGATCAGCGGATCGGCCGCCCGGACCTGCCGCCGCGCGAACACCACCAGCGCGGCGAGACCGGCGAGCGCGGCCACGCCGGCGTCGGCCTGGCCCACGCCCTCCACCGCGACCTCCTTGATCGCGTAGACCACTCCCAGGATCCCGATGATCGACAGCGGCACGCTGACCAGGTCGAGCCGCCCAGTGACCAGGTCGCGCGACTCGGGCAGCACGACGATCCCGGCGATCAGCGCCGCCGCCATGAGGGGCACGTTGATCATGAATACCGAGCCCCACCAGAAGTGGTCGAGCAGCGCGCCGCTGACCACCGGCCCGAGCCCGACGGCGAGCCCGCCGGCGCCGAAGAAGACGCCGACCGCCATCGTGCGTTCCTTCGGGTCGGTGAACGCCCGGCGCATCAGCGAGAGCGCCGACGGCATGAGCGTGGCGCCCGCCACCCCCAGCACGCCCCGCGCGGCGATGAGCAGCTCGGCGGTCGGCGCGTACGCGGTCACCGCGGAGGCCGCCGCGAACAGCACGGTGCCGATGAGCAGCAGCTTCTTGTGGCCGATCCGGTCGCCGACGCCGCCCATCGTGATCAGCAGCCCGGCCAGCACGAAGCCGTAGGCGTCGGCGATCCACAGGATCTGGGCGGCCGACGGCCGCAGGTCGGCGGTGAGGTGCGGCACGGCCTGGTTGAGCGCGGTCAGGTCGAGGTTGGGGACGATCGCCAGCAGAACGCAGATCGCGAACGTGCCCCACTTGCGGGCACTGGAGAACGGAGCGGAGTCCGCGGGAAGGGTGGGGGTGTGCATGCGGTCAGCGTGGGAGACGCCGCTGACCGCGGGCGCACCATCCGCTGACCGCCCGTGTGCCGCTGGCCGCCGGTGTGCTCAGGCGTGGGCGAGGGCGAGCACCTCCTGCCGCGTCATCGCCGCTCCGCGGTCCCAGGCCGCTTGGAACGCGGCGCCGTCCAGCCGTTCCCGGACCTCCGCCGTGACCCGGATGATGTCGTGGGCACTGCCGGCGAGCTCCCGGATGACCCTGGTTCCCGCAAGGAGCGTCGCCGCCCGGACCGCGTCGCCTTCCGCGAGGGCGATGGCGGCCATGCCCGCCACGGCCTCGGCCAGAGTCTGGGCGTAGACGTTGCCGTACTCGTTGTCGACCGCCGCCAGGAAGTGTGCGCGCGCCGCGTCGAGGTCGTTTTCGGTCACCGCCAGCCAGCCCAGTCCGAGGCGGGCGCGCGCGCCGTTCTCGGTGGTCCAGCCCCAGTCGGCCCCCGAGCCCGCCAGCACTTCCTCGTACAGGTCCCGTGCGGCGGCGATATCACCGCTGAGACGGGCGACGTCGCCGAGCCCCTGCCGCGCGGTCCGCACCTTCTGCGGCGAGCCGGACCGGACGGCGAGCTCGGCCGCCCGCTCGTACTCGGTCCGCGCGGTGGCCAGGTCCCCGCCGCGGATGAACACCTCCGCGCGCCGCCGCAGGAGGTCGACCATGTCCTCCAGCACGCCGAGCTGCTCGACGAGGGCGAACGCCTCGTCCAGCAGCGCCAGGGACCGGTCCAGGTCGCCGCGCAGCTCCGCGATCATGGCGAGGCCGTCCAGCGTGTTTGCGATGCCCCAGCGGTCGCCGAGCGCCCGGAACCGCGTGAGCGCCTCCTCGAACGCCGGTCCGGCGACGTCGAACTCCCCGCTGAAGATCCACTGGTAGCCGGAGCTGAAGCCGTCGAGCGCGTGCAGCCAGGGCTCGGAGCTCGTCGCCAGCTGCCGCCGTCGCTCGTCGATCTCCGTGCGGTCGGGGATCGGGTTGGACATCGCCCACAGGACCAGCACGCTCACCCGCCTGGGCAGGGCGGTCATGCTGGCGTAGTCCATCACCGACTCCGCGGCGCGCATGTAGTCGGCCGTGGCGTCACCGAGCGCCCCGCTCGCCCCCGCGGCCACCACGCACAGCACGTACTCCTCGGCGAGCCCTTCCGGAGGCTCGGTGCCGTAGTGCCTGAGCAGCGCGGCGGCGGGCGATCCCAGCTCGCTGCGGACGCCGCGCAGCCACCAGTACCAGGACAGCGCGCCGACGAGCTGCATGGCGGTCGCGGGCTCGGCCCGTACGGCCCAGCGCAGCGCCACATGCAGGTTGTCGCCCTCGCCGGCCAGCCGCACCATCCAGTCGAGCTGGTCGGCGCCCCGCAGCCCGGGCTCGGCCCGTTCCGCCAGATCGAGGAAGTACGCGGCGTGCGCGCGCCGGAGATCCTCCTCCTCGCCCGCCTCGGCCAGGCGTTCGGCGCAGAACGCCCGCACGGTCTCCAGCATCCGGTAGCGCCCGCCGTCGCTCTGCACGAGCGACTTGTCCGTGAGCCCGGCCAGCAGATCGTCCACCTCGTGGGGGGACGGGCCGCAGACGCGCGCGGCCGACTCCAGCGTGAACCCGCCCGCGAAGACCGTCAGCCGCCGTGCCAGCTCGCGCTCGCTGTCCGCGAGGAGGTCCCAGCTCCACTCCACCACGGCGCGCAGCGTCTGGTGCCGGGGCGCCGCGGTGCGGTTGCCGCGCGACAGCAGCCGGAACCGGTCGTCCAGCCGGGCCGCGATCTCCTCGACCGGCAACGACCGGAGCCGGGCCGCCGCGAGCTCGATCGCCAGCGGCAGGCCGTCCAGCGCCGTGCAGATCTGCCGGACCGCGTCCAGGTTGGCCGCGGTGATCGCGAAGTCGGGCCGCACGGCCGCCGCCCGGTCACCGAACAGCCGCAGCGCCGGCGAGCCGAGAGCGTCCTCCAGCCTCGCCCCGGCGGCGGGCAGGCCCAGCGGCTGCAGCGGCAGGATCGCCTCGCCGGTGATGCCCAGCACCTCACGGCTGGTCACCAGCACGCGCAGGCCGGCGGACGCGGTGAGCAGCCGATGCGTCAGCCTGGCCGCTTCATCGACCACCTGCTCGCAGTTGTCGAGGATGAGCAGCAGCCTCCGGTCGCTCACCGCCGCGACCAGCCGTTCGACCGGCTCGGGCCGCTGCTCCGGGACGGCGGCCTGGAGCCCGTGCTCGCGTACGCCGAGCGCGCCGAGCAGGGCCTGCGGAAGCTCCGCTCCCTGCGCCACCGCCGACAGGTCGACGAAGCAGACCTCGCCGTCCTCGCGGGCCCCCGCCTCGATCGCCAGCCGCGTCTTGCCCGTGCCGCCCGGCCCGAGGAGCGTGACCAGGCGGCCCTCGCCCAGCAGCTTCCCGACCCGCGCGAGCTCCTCCTCACGCCCGACGAACGTGGTCAGCTGCGCGGGCAGCGGCGTGAGCCGGGCCGTCCGCGCCGCGGGGGCCGGCGCCGTCAACTCTCCCCGCAGGATCGCTAGATGCACCGCGGCCAGGTCCGCCGAGGGGTCCGCGCCGAGCTCCTCGGCCAGCCGCTCCCGCACGTCCTCGTACACCGCGAGCGCCTCGGCCTGCCGCCCGCTCGTGGACAACGCCCGCATGAGCAGCCCGCGCGCCCGCTCCCGCAGCGGATGCTCGGCCACGAGCTCCTGGAGCCGGGGCAGGGTGGTGTACTCGCCGAGGCCCAGCTCGGCCTCGGCCAGCTCCTCGACGGCCGCGATCCGCGAATCCTCCAGCCGCGCGGCCTGCCCCGCCACGAACGGAGCCGTCAGGTCGGCCAGCGCGGGCCCGCGCCACAGCGCGAGCGCCTCCCGCAGGAGCTCCGCCGCACGCCCGTGATCGCCGCCCGCGAGCGCGCCGCGCCCCTCCCTGACCAGCCGCCCGAACCGGTGAAGGTCGACGTCCTCCGGATCGGCGACGAGCCGGTAGCCCGTGGCCCGGCCCTCCACCAGCTCCGCCGCGCCGAGCCCCCTCCTGAGCCGTGAGACCTGCGACTGGAGCGCGTTCGCGGCGCCGCTGGGCGGCTCCTCGCCGTAGAGGCCGTCGATCAGCCGCTCGGCGGGCACCAGGCGGCCGGCGTCCAGGGCCAGCAGCGCGAGCAGCGCCCGCACGCGGGGACCGCCCAGCGTGAGGGGCCGTCCGTCCCGCCGGACCTCGACCGGACCCAGGATGCCGAATCGCATGGCCCCGATTGTCCACTAGCGTGAGGGAACCCGAGCTACGGAGCCCGCCATGTCCGAGATCAAAACCGTCCAGGACTTCCTCTCCGCCCTCGAGGATCTCGACATCGACCGCGCCCTGACCTACGCGGCCCCCGAGATCGTCTACCAGAACGTCCCGCTCCCGGCCGTCCGGGGCCTCAAGGCCTTCGAGCGGACCCTCCGCCTCATGGGCCGCTACGGCACCGGCTTCGAGGCGCGCGTCCACAACATCGCCGCCAACGGCCCCGTCGTTCTCACCGAACGCACCGACGTGCTCCAGGCGGGAGCCTGGAAGGCCGAGTTCTGGGTCTGCGGCACCTTCCAGGTCGAGAACGAGAAGATCGTGCTTTGGCGCGACTACTTCGACTGGGCCACCCTGCTCACCGCCAGTGCCCGGGGCGGCCTCACCGCACTGGCGTCGGCGGTCGCCACCCGCATGAGGGCGCCCCGCTGACGTCGCCCGCTGACGTCGCCCCGCTGGCGTCTCCGGCGGCGCCAGGCCCGCGAGTCGGACGGACCTGGCCCCGCCGGGATCAGGCCGCCGGACGGGCCGCGGCGGCCGCCACGGTGATCGTGGCCTGGCGGGACACGCCGTTCACCTTCACCGCGATCGTCACCTGTCCGGTACGGAGCCCCTTCAGCCGGCCGGTGGCCGGGTCGAAGGCCGCGACGTGCCACGGGCGGGCGGTCTCCGGCGTGCCGAGGTGGAGGTCGGGCGAGCCGCTCCAGTCCGCGCTCATCGGGTAGGTCAGCGGCAGGTCACGGCCGTTCTGCCGGAGGACGACGGGGACGTCTGCGCTCGCGCCCGCCCGCACCGACGCGGGCGCCCTGAGCGTGAGGTCGTCCACGTGCGGGCGCACCTCGGCTCGCAGCCAGCGCGGCGCCGGCAGGAACGGCGCGCGGCGCGTGCGTTCGATCTCGCCGCGCGTCAGCGGGTCGACGCCGAACATCGTCCAGCCCGTGAACCCGCCGCTCGTCACCGGAGCGTCCGGGTTCTTGCCGGAGTTGCCGTTGACGAACGCGTGCACGCCGTCCACCCGGGAGGCGTTGAAGACGCCGACGTGGGCGTTCACCATGGCCGCGCCCTTGCCGGTCGACCGCCGGAACTCCGCCAGCCACTGCTCCAGGAGCGCGGCCTCCTTGCGGTCGGCGAGCTGGCTGTTCTTGCTCGGCAGCGGGTCGCGCGCCGGGTGGTGGCCGAACGCCATGACGGAGTTGATCGACGGGTCGCGGCGTGCGCCGTCCAGCGCGTCCTTCAGCATCCGCAGTTGCTCGAAGGAGCTGGTGCGGTACGTGCCCGTGGAGGAGTCGAGCAGGACGAACCGCGTTCCCTTGTGGTCGAACGTGCGCGACGGTTCGCCGAACACCTTGCGGAAGGGTCCGATGTCTCCCGAGCCGTAGACCTCGTGGTTGCCCGGCACGTAGTAGTACGGCAGCCTCCCGCCGAGCTCCTCGTCCAGGATCTTCTTGGCCAGCGCGAAGTCGGCGTCGTACCCGGTGTCGACGAAGTCGCCGTTGATCACCAGGAAGTCGGGTTTGGCGGCGAGGGCCTCCCGCAGCGTGCGGCGGGCCCGCTCGACGTACACGCTGCCGGGGTCGGCGGCCACGAACTGCGCGTCGGACACCACCGCGAACCGCCACCTGCTCCCGTCCGCCGCCGTGCCGTCCCGGATGACCAGCGGGTCGGCGGGCGCCGGGCTCGCGGGCGGCGTCTGCACCGACGGCGGCACCTTGGCCACGAAATCGTCGATCAGCACCTCGCCCGTGTACTTGCGGTTGGCGCTCGTCTCGATCGTGTAGAAGCGGTTGACCCTGATCGGATACGCGACGGCCGGCGGCACCGCCATCTCCACGTAGCGCCAGCCCTGCCAGGTGATGTAGGGCCCGTAGAGGGAGTAGGTCTGGTCGTTGGCGTCAGTGATCGTGAACGCCGTCCACTCGCCCTTCTGGTTGCCGTGGACCCAGGCTCCGAGGGCCTGCGGCTGCCCGGGCACCTCGATGGGCCGCGGCGGGTAGGCGTAGGCGGTGCGGGTGGCGGTCGACTGCGTGAAGTCGTACGACAGCTTCAGCCCGGCGCCGGTGCGGCCCTCCGCCACCGGCTCGACCTTGCCGGTGCCCCGCGCCGACCCGAACCGCCACTGCGCGCCGTCGTCGAAACCGGCGATCGTCCTCTCCTCCAGCCCGACGCTGATCGGCAGAGCGGTCTTCACACCCTTGACGTCGATCGTCACCAGCGTCGATCCGGAGGCCTTGCGCGGCGTCGCCGTGAACGTGCCGCCCTCGCCCGGCCTGATGTCCAGGAGCGAGGTGTCGTAGGTGAGCCTGGTGTCGGACGGCTCGACCGGGGCGGTGAAGCCCTCCTTGTCGAAGCCGACGACGCCGAACGTGCCGCGGCCGTCCTGCCCCGGGATCGTCACCCGGTCGACGGTCGCGCCGATGCGGGCCAGCGGGTTGAGGACGGTCAGGCGGACGCTGCCGCGTGCCCTGCCCTGGACGGCCGACACGGTGATGTCACCGGCGACGCGTCCCGTGAACGTGCCGTCGCGGCCGACCGTCCCCTCGGCTCCGTTCGCGGTCCAGCGCGGCTTGGCGGCCACGGGGCCCTGCGCCTCGTCGTGGCCGCGTGCGACCAGCTTCCGCCTCAGCCCGGGGAACACCCGGTCGGGGCGCCCGCCGCGGGTCGGCCCGACGCCCGGGGCCTGCAGGGGATCGGCGACCGGCTCGACCCAGAAGCCGGTGAGCCTGCCGCTGCCGTCGGCGTACAACCCGATCCCGTTCGGGGTGGGGCGTTCGGCGCCGTCGGACGGCTGGTTCTCGACCTGTCCGCGCGCCTGTCCCGGCTCGCGCGCCAGCATCGTGGACGAGCCGCCGCCGTCGAGGTTGAGCGCGTCGTGGGCGCCCGCCTCCTTCATCAGCGCGGCCATCTCGGCGAGGGTGACGCCGCGGCTGTCGACCTGCCGCCCGTCCACCGTCATCAGCAGCATCGTGCGGCCGTCGGCGGTGAAGCCCACGGCGGTGCGCGGATGGGCGGCCGGGTCGGTGAGCGCGGGGATCCGGCCATCCTTGATCAGCGTCTGGTTGCCGCCGACCGCGAACCGCGCGTCCTTCGCCGACGAACGCGGCCGGTAGGCGAGCCCGACCGGGTCTCCGGGCTTGAGCGTGCGGAGGGTGTCGCCGCCCGCCTCCCGGCCGACCAGGACGAAGCTGTTGGCGGCGATCTCACCGGACCCGGGCGTGGTCCCGACCGAGACGACCTTGCCCTCCGTCACGAGCACCTCGGCCACGCGCTGCGCGCCGTCCGCGATCGACCGGCCGCGGCTGCCCGTTCCCCAGAGGGAGGTGAACGCGCCGATGCCGTCCTTCTTCACGACGTGCGCGTTGAACTGGTCGAGCGGCACCTCGCGTTCGCCGGGCAGCGTGAGCTCACCGTCCAGCAGGATCTGGGCGAGCTGGCCGAGCCCGTCGGACGCCACGCCGACCGTGTCGGCAGGCCAGCCCGGCTTGGCCGACTTGACCAGCCTGCCGCCGTCCACGGCCGCGCCGTTGGCGGCGCCGGTGCCGTTGATGTCGAAGAAGTCGCCGTTCACCCCGGCGATGGCGGCCGTCCGGTCGGCCTGCTTGGACAGGGGCTCGACCGCCGACACCTTCCCTGGCGACAGATAACCGGCCCGCACCTTGGCGCCGAGGCCGACGCTCAGCAGGTCGCCGCGCAGCCAGCCCTTGCCGTCGAGGCGGTCGAACGAGGTCAGCGAGGTGCCGGGCGCGACCGGCCGGGTCCGGCGGCCGGTCTCCAGCGCGGTCCCGGGCGCCGCGGCCGCGGCGGGCAGCAGCAGCCGGTCGACGTCGCGGACGCCGGGCGCCGCGGGGTCGGGCGGACCCGCCAGCGCGGGCTGCGCGAGGCCCGCGATCAACGTGCCCGCCAGGCCGAGCACGGCGGCGGGGCGGGCGATGGATCTCAGTGGGGGCACGAGGCGCCTCCTTGGTTTCCCAGGGGCAGAGCTCCCCAGGTCGAACGTAGCCGAGCCAGGAAACTCCAGCCACACAGCGCGGGGAAGTGCCCCAGATGGCCGTCCGGCTAATTGATCACTACGACTGATCGTCCTCCTGACGCGCCAGCGCGCTGTCGCCGGTTGTCCGAAAGGCCTGAAGTGGCCGCGAGTGGCCACTATGGTGCGTGATCATGTTTTCCTGGCACGCATCCGTCGAAGGCCTGGACGCCACGTTCGGGCAGCCCCTTCACGGACTCGACCTGTCGTTCCTGGGCGGCCGCCTGTCTCCCGAGGTGCACGTCGACCTGGAGGAATGCCTCAGAGCCTCGTTGCAGGCGGCGGAGAACAAGCTCCGCCCGGGCCAGGGCTCGACCATGCTGACCCCGTCCGGCGTCGCCCTGACCGGCTCCGGTTCGCTGACCGTGCTGAGTGACTACGAGGTCGACTTCGCCTACGACGACGAGGCCGTCGGCAAGGCGCTGACCAACATGTTCAGGTCGATCGTCTCCGATGCCGCGGATCTTCGCTGCATGGCCCTCAACTACTACGTGCGGATGAAGGACCCCATGGACGGCGGAGGCCCCCAGGACGTCAGCATGCGGCGCTCGACCGACTGGCAGGACAGGGCGGCCGGGACCCCGCCCGGCTCGGTGGAGGCCGTGACGGTGGATCTGGAGCACCGCGCCGGCGTCGCGTTCGCCGTCTTCATGCCGTACGCCTGGCAACGTTCGGCCCTGCTCGTCGGCGACCTGATCGCCGCCCCCGCCCGCCGCCAGGTCTGGAGCTGATCCGCCGTCGACCGGCCACTTCGGCGCCCGCGTCCTCGGGCGCGAGAAACGTTTCCTGGGGACGAGAAAAGGGGCCCGGCCTTCGCCGGACCCCTTCGTTCTCCCTTAGCCGCGGTCGGGCGCGGTCAGATGCAGGGAGTGCAGCGGCGGCTGCAGTCGGTGTAGATGCAGCAGTAGTGGACGAGGCCGCCGCTACAGGGCGTCGTCCAGCACCTCTGCTGGCAGGCCGCCTGTGCCTCGGCCTTGGGGACCAGCGTGTTCAGCATCCGGTCGATGAGTCGGGTCATACCGGGCTCCTATCTTCGGTTGTTCGACATATATGAAGGACGCATAACGCTTGGCAAGGCCAAATGCAGGCCGAATTCGTTTTCGCACAAGCCCGCACGCACTCGAACAAACGCGAACAAAAGAATGCTTCTCCCAGTGCCTGTGTCCGTTCGACACTTCCTCCGGGACTTATCCGTCGTGTGAGGAGTTGCGGGATGGCTTTCCTCCTGGCCCTGGTCGTCTTCGTCGGGCTGCTGTGCACGGTCGACCTGCTGCTCACCGTCGGCGTGATCCGGCGGCTGCGCGAGCACACCGAGTTGCTCGCCGCCCGGAACGAACCACCGGGCGGCCTTCCGGTCGGCTCGGCCGTCGGCGAGTTCACGGCGGTCGACACCGACGGGCGGGCGGTGACGCGGGAATCGCTGGACGACGGGACGCTGGTGGGCTTCTTCAGTCCCGGCTGCGCGCCCTGCGAGGAGATCAAGCCCCGCTTCGCCGAGGCGGCCGGGACGGACGGCGGCCGGCGGGCCCTGGCCGTCGTGTCCGGTCCCGGCGGCCGGGAGACGGCGGAGGGGCTGTCGGCCGTGGCCCGCGTGATCGTGGAGGACGACCCGGGCGGTCCCGTCTGCGCCGCGTTCCAGGTCCAGGCGTTCCCCACCCTCTACCGGCTCGGCCCCGGCGGTCGCGTGACGGCCACCGGGCCCGAGGCACTGACACCGGCCGGATCGCACGAGAGAGCCAGGCGGGCCGATTCGCGCGATCCGGTCGGCCGGTGATCTGGGTTGCGGCGGGAACGGGAGGCGGGCTCGTCGCGGCCGGGGCGCCGTGAGCTGGTGAACGGTGCGGTGACCGCCGCCGGCATCGTGTTCCGTACCTCTCCGGGGCAGGTCGCGGGACTCGTCGTGCTGATGCTCCTCGGCGCCGCGGCGCCGGTCGGGGTGGCCTGGCTGACGAGGGCGGCGCTCGACACCCTCGCCTCCGGGAACGCGGCCGGAGGCGCCTCGGCGCTCGTCCCGATCGTCGTGGGCCTGGCGGCGCTGGGCATGGTCGTGGCGTTCGTGCCGCAGGCCGAGGAGTATCTCCGGACCGAGCTCGCCAGGCGGTCGGGGCTGCGGGCGACCGACCGGCTGTACCGCGCGGTGTCGGCGTTCACCGGGCTGCGGCGGTTCGAGGACCCGCACTTCATCGACCGGGTGCGGCTGGCCGGCCAGAGCACCCGTGCGCCCGCCCAGGTCGTCGGCCGGGCCGTGACCGGCGGACGGGCCGCGCTGACACTGGTGGGCTTCATGGTCTCGCTGGCGGTCCTCAGCCCGCCGATGGTGGCCGTGGTCCTGGCCGCCGCCGTCCCGACCCTGATCGCCGAGCTCGTCCTGTCGCGCGGGCGCGCCTCGATGCTCTGGAGGATCGGGCCGGCCGAACGCCGCGAGTTCTTCTACGGCCATCTGCTGACGGACCCGCAGGCGGCCAAGGAGACCCGGCTCTACGGCACCGGCGCGTTCCTGCGCGGCCGGATGCTCGCCGAACGCCGCACGGCCGACGCCGCCCATCGCCGTACCGATCGGCGGGAGCTCGTCACTCAGGGCGGGCTCGCGCTCCTCGGCGCGTTCGTCGCGGGCGGCGGCCTGGTCACCGTCGTGGCCGGCGCGAAGGGCGGCACGCTGACCCCGGGGGACCTGTCGCTGTTCATCGTGGCGGTGGCCGGGGTGCAGACCTCCCTGACGTCGCTCATCACGGACATCGCCTACGCCCACCAGCAGTTGCTGGCGTTCGATCACCACTGTGCCGTGATGCGGGCCGGGCCCGACGTGCCGCCGGCCGAGGTCTCACGGCCCGCGCCTCCGCTGCGTACGGGGATCGAGTTTCGTGACGTGTGGTTCCGCTATCGCGACGACCATCCCTGGGTCGTGCGGGGCGTGACGCTGACGATTCCCCATGGGACGTCCACGGCGCTGGTAGGCCGCAACGGCGCGGGCAAGAGCACGCTCGTCAAACTGCTGTGCCGCTTCTACGAACCGACGCGCGGCGCCATCTACTGGGACGGCGTGGACATCCGCACGATCGATCCGGAACGGCTGCGCGAACGCGTCGCGGCCGTGTTCCAGGACTTCGTGCAGTACGACCTGACGGCAGCCGAGAACATCGCCCTCGGCGATCTCACCGCGCTGGACGATCCGTTCCGCATCGAGGACGCGGCCGTGCGCGCGGGCATCCATCCGTCTCTGGCGCGGCTGCCGCGCGGGTACGACACGCTGCTGTCGACGTTGTTCCTGGACGAGACCGCCGAGGACGCCGATCCCGAGATGGGAGTCGTGCTGTCCGGGGGGCAGTGGCAACGGCTGGCGCTGGCGCGGGCGCTCATCAGGACGGGACGCGACCTGGTCATCCTGGACGAGCCGTGCGCCGGGCTCGACGCCGAGGCCGAGTACGAGGTGCACGCCCAGCTCCGCCGGCGCCGTGCGGACGGCACCGGCCTGCTCATCTCGCACCGGCTCGGTACGGTCCGCGACGCGGACGAGATCGCCGTCCTGGACGACGGCGAGGTGGTCGAACGCGGTCGCCACGACGACCTCATGGCGCTGGACGGAACGTACGCCAGGCTCTTTCGCCTTCAGGCCGAGAACTACCATCTCGACGACGTTCAGCCAGGGGCGGGGATCTCGTGAGACGGCTCACCGCACCGGCCGTGCCCGGCACGATCCTGGCTGCCGGATGCCTCGCTCTGGTGGCCGTCGCCGTGGTGATGCGGCGGTGCCTGGTCGTGGTATCGGTCTCGGGAGAGAGCATGCTGCCCGCCCTCCGTGCCGGGGACCGGATCCTGATACGGCGCGTCGGCGTCGGCGGCCTTCGTCACGGCGACATCGTCGTGCTGGCTGCGAGCCGCCCGGCTCCGAGCCCCCCGGCTCCGAGCCGCCCGGCTCCGGGCCTGCCTCCGGGACACTTGCTGGTCAAACGCGTGCTGGCCCTCCCCGGCGATCCCGTCCCGCGCCATACCGTTCCGGCGCTGGCCGATGTTCCGGAGCCGAACGTTCCGCCCGGCAGGCTGGTCGTCCTGGGGGACAACCGGGCCGTCAGCAGCGACTCCCGCGACCAGGGGTACTTCCGCGCGGACCTCGTGCTCGGGGTGATGCTCCGACCGTTCGCTCAGGCGACGTCCCCGGCCCGCTCGGCCACGTCCGCCGGTCGCTCAGGCGCCTCCGCCGCTCGCCCGAGCACGTCCGTCGGTCGCTCAGGCGCCTCCGCCGGTCGTGCGAGCACGCTCCCGAAGAGATCGTCGCAACGCGCGGCGAAGTCATCGGCCGCAGCGCTGTGGATACCGCGGAGCCTGCTCCGCAGGACCGACAGCAGCTGATCGACATGGACGTCCGCGACCTCCTCCACGTCCGCCAGGCACAGCACCCCGTGATGACAGGCCAGCTCGACCTCTCCCATGGCCAGCCAGCACAGGGCGAGGCGTAGCCGGTACCGCAGCCGGTCGCGCCGATAGCGGACGGACGTACGGGCGAGAGCGGTCTCGTAACAGGCCGCCGCGACGTTCCACTTCTGGAACGCCTCGGCCGCGATGGCGTTGGTGGCCACAATCGCGGCCTCGTCGAACCACTCGCACCAGCCGGGGCAGCCTTCCGCACCCTGCACGAACCACTCCAGGCTGGTCTCCATCGCGCTCCAGAACCCTGCGCCGTCTCCCGCAGCAGCGCAGCAGGTCGCCTCCTGCGCGGCGACCAGACTCAGCACGCGCGGCGCCACCGCCCCGCTGCCGAGCGACTGCGCCCTCCTGGCCAGTTCGATCGCATCGTCCAGACGTCCGGTCTCGCGGTCGCGCGCCAGGTGGTGACTGAGCGCGTAGACCTCGACCTCGACGGCCGCCGCCGCCCGTGCCATCTCCAGCCCGGCGCGGCCCAGCCGGTCGGCCGCCACCCGCCACCCGGCCGAGCAGGAGATCACCCCCGCGCTGACCGCGTCTTCCGCGACCAGCCGCAACGTCCGCCGCCCCGGAGCGCGCGCGCCGTCCACCCGGTTACGCCACCGCTCCTGGACCGCGACGGCCTGGTCCGCGACCGCGCCTCCGCCGTACCGATCCCCGAGCCGCCGCAACCGCGACGTCGACGCCGCCAGGCGGCACAGGTCGAGCTCGCTGACCCGGCCGTCCTCGGCGCAGGGACCCGGTTCCGCCCCCCGCATCGCGATCCGCCGCCAGGCGGCCACCCAGTCGGCCACCCGCTCGGGTGCGACGCCGCACGCCCGGACGTAGACCCGGACGAACTCCAGACGCGGAAGCGCCGTACGCCCGAGGACCGAGGCGATCGTGCTGTAGGGCAGGGTCTCGCCCTCGCGTGCCGCCCGCCGTTGCAACTGCCGGTAGGTCAGCCCGGACCACGCCTTGAGGAGCCGGAGCCGTTCGACGAGGTCCCGCGGGGTGTCGACGTGGCCAGGGCCGGGAGCCACGTCCGGGCCGACAGGAGCCATGCGCTCACCTCACACACCGGTGCCGTCGTATGTCAGGAATGACCCTTGATCGACACAGGCGGGTCGGCAAGGCTGGTGGCTGTCCATGACCGTCCACGATCGTGCATGCGGCTGTCTACACCGGTCAGCGGCATGACAGGGGGTGCCAGGAAAGGTGCAGATGGGTACCGCCTCGATCCCGGAACCCGGGGACGCCGGCACGCCCGAAGAGCTGAAGATCCAACTCCGCCGCCTCAAGGCGTGGTCAGGGCTGTCCTTCCGCGAGCTGGAACGCCGCGCGCACGCGGCGGGCGACGTCCTGCCGTACAGCACGGGCTCGGCGATGCTGAGCCCGCGGCGTCGCGGCCTCCCGCGCGACGAACTGATCGCCGCGTTCACCCGCGCGTGCGGCTGCACCCCCGAGCAGGTGTCGGCCTGGATCGAGGCCCGCCGCCGGATAGCCGCCACGACCGCCGCACCACAGGCGTCGTCGGAGCCCGCGGCAGGTGATTTCCGCCCATCTCCGCCGCCTCGCCCCCGTCTCGTGCCCTCGCTCCTCGCGATGGCGGCCGGCAGATTGCGGGCGAACCGCTGCGCCCTGATCGTCGCCAACGCGGCCCTGCTCATGGCCGTGGCCGTGGGACTGATCAACTCCTTCTGGGCCGGGGAAACCGGCAGGGACATGCTCCTGTCGGACCGGTGCCCGTCGTCGATCGGGCTGAACACCTACGGGAACTGCGCCCAGGAGCTTCAGCGCGGCCTGCAGCGCAAGGGCCTCCGCATTCCCGACGACGCCTGGTACGGGCCGTTCACCAAGCAGCGCATCCTGGCCTTCCAAGCGCTGGCGGGCCTGCCGACCACCGGCATCGCCGACCGGCAGACCCAGCGGGCCCTCCTCACCGACAAGCCGGTGACGCATCCCCAATGGAGCACGGCGGCGACCGAACGCCGCATCCGGGAGGTCTTCACCGAGGCACCCGACGAGGCCGTCGAGGTGGCCCGCTGCCTTTCCTACCTGGATTCGTTCTGGATCGTCGCCGACAAGCGCCTGATGCGCCATTGGGGGCTCTTCCAGTTTTCGGACCTGGAGCTCATGGACCTCCGCGCCACCCCGGCCCACGCCCTCAACCCCGAATGGAACATCCAGCAGGCCCACGGCATCTACACCCGCACCCACGATTTCCGCCACTGGCGCTGCCCCTGACCCCTTCGCCCAAGACAACGGCCCGGGGAAACGACGCTCCCCGGGCTGACCGACACCGGCCGCGCGGCTTGCGCGACCCGGGCGCATAGGGTCTCTTGCTCGTCATGGCGGAGATCGACGCGACCGTGCCGCACTCGGCCCGGATCTGGAACTACTGGCTGGGCGGCAAGGACTACTACCCGGTCGACAAGGCCATGGGCGACCAGATCATGGAGTTCTTCCCGGAGATCGCCGAGAACGCCCGGGGCAACCGCGGGTTCCTGTGCCGTGTGGTCCGTCACCTCGCCAATGCCGGTGTTCGGCAGTTCCTGGACATCGGCACGGGCCTGCCGGCCGTCGACCCGACCCACGAGGTCGCCCAGCGCATCGTCCCCGAGGCGCGCATCGTCTACGTGGACAACGACCCCCTCGTCCTCGTCCACGCCCGCGCGCTCCTGACGAGCACTCCCGAAGGCACGACCGACTATCTGGACGCCGACGTCGAAGAGCCCGGCGCGATCCTCCAAGCCGCCGCACAGACCTTGGACTTCTCCCAGCCCGTCGCCCTGTTGCTCGTGGGCATCATGCAGTTCGTGCAAGACGACGCGGAGGCGCACGCGATAGTGAACCGTCTCCTAGCCGCACTTCCCTCAGGCAGCTACATGGTCCTGACCCATCCCACCAACGCGGTACGCGGCCCCCGGATGGACGAAGCCGTCCGCCAATGGAACGAGGCAGGCGGCTCCCCACGCCTCCGCCTCCGTACCCCGACGGAGATATCCCACTTCTTCAAAGAGCTGGACGTCATCGACCCCGGCGTGGTCTCCACCAGCCTCTGGCACCCCGACACCGGCGACCCCGCCCCCATCGACGACCACGGCGCCCTGGCCCGCAAACCCTGAACGCACGGCGGCCTGCGCACGTACCGCCTTACGGGCCGACGACGCTATCGTCGTTCGCCGAGATCGACGAACTCGGGGAGACGCAAGATGCACCGGGCCGGACTTGCCGCCGCAGTCGCCCTCCTGACGCTGGCTCCGGCCGCCGTGCTCGCTCCCGCGTCCGCCGATTCGCCGTCGAAGCCCCAAGCCGCTCCCACGCCGCCGCCGGCGCCGGCGTGCGATCCGCCACGGGGTCATCGTGGCGCGGTCGGGGAGTCCTGGGCACAGAAACGGCTGGGCTTCGAACGCGTGTGGCCTCTGTCCAGGGGGCAGAACGTCACCGTCGCGGTCGTGGACAGCGGTGTCGAAGCAAGCCATCCGATGCTGGCCGGCCGGACGCCGGGCTCGCGCGTCACCGACCTGACGGGGACGGGCAAAGGCGACTGCACAGGCCACGGCACCGCCGTCGCGGCCCTCATCGCCGGCCGCGACATGAGCGACCGCCTGATCCCCCTCAGCGGCGTCGCACCGGCGGCCGACCTCTACGTGGTCAAGCATCAGAACGAAGAGCGCGACCAGACGGGCGGCGAACGCCTGCCCGCTGCGATCAGGGCCGCGGTGGCCGCCAGAGCACAGGTCATCAACATCTCGATCAGCGCCGAGCACTCACCCCGCCTGGAGGCGGCCGTTCAGTTCGCCCTCCGCAACGACGCCGTGGTCGTCGCGGCGGCAGGCAATGTGCGAAAGCAGGACGGTGAGGACGGCCCGGCCTACCCGGCGTCCTATCCAGGCGTGATTTCTGTGGCGTCGCTAGGGCAGGACGGTGCACGGGCCGAAAGCTCCGGTCTACGTTCCAAGGTGGACCTGGCAGCCCCTGGCAAGGATGTCTCGACGGCGTGGACCCGTGGCGGCTACAACCTCCAAGCCCAGGGGACCAGCTTCGCGGCCGCCTACGTGTCGGGTGTCGTGGCCCTGGTCCGTGCCCGCCATCCTGGCCTGAACCCACAACAGGTGATGCATCGGCTGCTGGTCACCGCGGACGGCAACGCGGGGGAGGGCACCGGCCAAGGCATGGTGAATCCTCTGCAAGCCGTCACAGCCCTGCTTCCTGAAGAGGGCTCCGCCACACCCGCAAACGCCTCGGCCCCCGTTCGTTTCGCCGCTCCGGAGCCCACGGACCACCGCACACGAACGATCGCGATCGCCGTTGCCGGGGGAGCGCTCGGCGTGGCCGCCCTGGCGGCCGTCAGCGGCATCGTCCTTCCCCTGGGCCGTCGCCGCCAGTGGCGCCCTGGGCGCGCGGTGCTCCGCCCGGAGCAGACCGCCGAGTCGTCCGAAGCCCTCGGCGTGGACCATGGAACCATCGGCCGCTAAGCCCCAGGACGGCCTGCGCAGCCCGGCGGCCTGCGCAGCCCGGCGGCGGGGGGCGAGGGCGGCTTGTCAGGCGAGCTGCTGCGGGGCGTTCTCCCGATAGGCGGTCTGGATCAGGCGGGCGCCGGAGCGCCGGTCGGTGAACGTGCCGCGGCCGGGCGGCCGCGGCGTCGGCCGGACCTCGCCGAAGAGCGGACCCTCCTCGCTGCTCCCCGACATGATCAATGCCGGGGTGGCCATGTCCTTCAGCTGCTGGATGACCGGATCGTACAACGCACGGCTCACCCCGCCCATGGCGCGCGACAGGATCAGGTGAACGCCGATGTCGCGGGCCTGCGGCAGGAGCTCCACGAGGGGGAGCAGCGGGTTGGACGCGGTGGCCACGAGGTCGTAGTCCTCGACGAAGAGGAAGACGTCGCTGCCCTTCCACCACGAACGATCGCGCAGCTGCCCGGCGGTGAGGTCGGCGGGCGGCAATCGGTCGTTCAACGCGTCGACCAGGTTGTCGACCAGCTCGGCGGCAGCCGTGGAGGATGCCGCGTAACCGACCCGGTGCTCGGTGTCGGCGGTGTCGAGCAGCGAGCGCCGGTAGTCGATGAAGATCAGCCGCGCCTCGGCGGGCGTGTGCCGCGCGACGATCCCGTCCGCGATCTGGCGCAGCAGGTTGGACTTGCCGCACTCGGTGTCGCCCACGACCACGAAGTGCGGATCGGCCTGGAAGTCGACGAGCACGGGGGCGAGGGCGTTCTCGTCGATCCCGATCGGAACACGCCATCGCTGCTTCGGAACGTCGGCCAGGGCGGAGGCGGGCAGGAGATCGGGAAGGAGGCGTACGGGCGGCGCCTTCGGTCCAGGCCACGCCTTTGCCACGGACTCGACCAGCTCGGCGACACCTTCCGCGAGATCGTCGGTCGTACCGCGCCCGTCGATACGAGGGAGCGCGGCAAGGAAGTGCAGGCCGTCCCGGGTCAAACCACGCCCGGGCCGCCCCTCCGGCACGTTCTCCGCCTGGCGCCGATCGATCTCTGATTCGTACGAGTCGCCGAGCCGCAACTCCAGCCGCGTGCCGAAGACATCGCGGATGCCCATCCGGAACTCCGACCACTTGCCCGTGGTCGCCACCACGTGGATCCCATAGCCGAGGCCGCGCGCCGCCAGGTCCGTGATGGTCTCCTCAAGCTGCTCGTACTCCTGGCGAAGCGTCATCCAGCCGTCGACCACAAGGAAGACGTCGCCGAACCCATCGCCGGGGATCTCGTCGGCGGCACGAAGACGCCGGTAGGTCGCGATCGAGTCGATGCCACGTTCGCCGAACGCCCGTTCACGGTCGTCCAGCAGGGTGGAGATCTCCGCGACCGTACGCCGCACCCGGTCGGGGTCGAGCCGAGTGGCCACGCCGCCGACATGAGGCAGCCCGGCGAGCGCGCCCAGCGTCCCGCCACCGAAGTCGAGGCAGTAGAACTGCACCTCCTCCGGCGTGTGCAGCAACGCCAGCGAGGCGATCATCGAGCGCAACATCGTCGACTTGCCGGTCTGCGGGGCACCCGCGATGCCGACGTGGCCGGCGGCCGCCGACAGATCGATCCAGAACGGGTCGCGTCGCTGGTCGAAGGGCCGGTCGATGATCCCGACCACCGCCGCCAGCTTGGCGCGCCCCTTCCACTCCGCGTTCGTCAGCCCGTACTGCGGCGAGACCGACAGCGGCGGCACCAACTGGTCCACCGTCGGCGGCACGTCCAGCGGCGGCAACCAGATCTGGTGCGCGGCAGGCCCATGCCCAGCAAGCTGATCGATGACGACGCTGAACAGGCTCTCCTCCGACTCCGGTGCGGTCGTGGCGGGCTGGGGCGCATCGGAGTGCTGAACGGTCTGGAGCGGGATGTAGCCGACGCCGTAAGGAAGGATTCGGCGCTGCCGTACCTGACCGTGTTGATCCAAGGCTTGCCGCTGTTCCCCGTTCACCGGCCCGGACACGTACGCGGCCTTGAACCGCACCATGTCAGTGACGTCGACCTTCAGATATCCGTTGCCCGGCGCCGATGGCAGTTCGTACGCGTCCGGCACTCCCAGCACCACCCGTGACTCCATGGCCGAGAACGTACGCAGGCCTATCCGATACGACAGATGCGTGTCGAGGCCGCGCATCTTGCCCTCTTCCAACCGCTGCGACGCAAGCAGCAGATGCACTCCCAGCGAACGCCCCAGCCGCCCTATCATCACGAACAGCTCAGCGAACTCCGGCTTGGCCGAGAGCAGTTCCGAAAACTCGTCCAACACCACGAAGAGCGTAGGCATCGGCTTGAGAGAGGCGCCCTGCTCACGAGCCTTCTCGTACTCCCGCAGCGACACGTAATTGCCCGCCGCGCGCAGCAACTCCTGGCGCCGCACCATCTCCCCGTGCAACGCGTCGTACATCCGGTCGACGAGCGGAAGCTCGTCCTCCAGGTTCGTAATGACAGCTGAGACGTGCTGGAGCTTGTCCAGCCCAAGGAACGTGGCACCGCCCTTGAAGTCGACCAGCACGAAGTTGAGCGTCTCCGACGAGTGTGTCGTGGCGAGCCCGAGCACGAGCGTCCGCAACAGCTCCGACTTGCCCGACCCCGTGGCGCCGATGAGCAGCCCATGCGGCCCCATCCCGCCCTGCGCCGACTCCTTGATGTCCAATTCCACCGGCCGCCCGCCCGCGTCCACCCCGATCGGTACCCGCAGCCGGTTGCGCGGCGCCCGGGTCTGCCAGCTCCGCGCCAGATCGATGCCGTACGGGCTGCGCAGCCCGAGCAACGAGGTCAACGTGAGGTCGGCCGCCAGCGCGTTCTGCTCCGGCTCCTCGGGCGCCCCCGCGCGCAGCGGCGCGAGCCGCATCGCGAACCCCTCCGCCTGCACCTGCGTGATGCTGTCGGCTTGCCCCAGGGGAGTGGCGACGTCCTTCCCGGTACGGTCGCGTTCCAGCATCTCCAGACGACCGTCCGCGACGTCCAGCCGCAACATGGTGGCGTCCGGCGTGGGCGCGACCGACTCACTGAGGTCGATCACGCACACACCCTTGATGCCGTCCGCCCCGAGCTGCGAGTCCGGAGTCACCACACCGCCGTCCACGATCACCACGTGGTACGGCAGATCCTGCGAGCCGACCCCCGCACTGAACCGCGGCCGATCCTTGAGCTCCTCGCCCAGCAGATCTTCCAGCGCCGACAACGAACGCGTGAGCAGCCGGATCGGCCCCGCCGCGTCATGCCGGGAGGGATGCAGGCAGTGCGGCAGCCACTTGGCCCACTGCCACTCGGGCATCCGCTCCGGCGACGCGCAGATCGAGATGCGCAGGTCGTCGGGCGTGTGAAAGGCCGCCATCTGCGCCACCATCGCCCTCGCCATCGCGCGCGCCGCCCCGGAGTCGCCGGTCGCCACGATGCGCGCGAACGCGGGGAGCGAGACCGACACCGGCAGGTCCGGAACGGTCGAGTGCGCGCGCAGGAACCTCCGCAGCGCACCCGCGCACATCGGCTCCAGATCCTCGATCGGCTTGGTCTCCGGAACGATCAGCTCCAGCGCCAGCTGCTGCCGCCCGAGCCCGATCCGCACGTGCCCGAAGTCGTCATCCGCCGGCCGCCGCTCCCACAACCGATGGCTCATCACCATCGACCACAACGTCCGCGGGCTAGGCCCGGTCCACTCCAATGCCTCGCGTTGTTGCCTGGCGGCCTTTCTCACCCGTGACCGGATCTGGTCAAGATAGCGGTAGTAATCCCGGCGCGCTCCGTTCAGCTGCTGCTTACGTTCTCCCGCGCCCTGTCCCATATGGCCGAAACCCATTCCGACCATGGACAACACGAACAGGCCGCTGGCCACCCACATGATCGGGTTTCCGCCGTTCGCGCCGCCCGCGCCGCCCATGAACATCAACCCCATGGCCGCGCCGCTGGCGGCCATCGGCAGGTACATCAGCGCGTTCGCGAACCCCTGCCTGACGGCCTCCGGGATCTCCGGCGGCGGTTCCAGCATGATCTCGCCCTCGGGCATCTGCGGAGGTGGACGCCGTTCCGGACGACGTACGAGAACGATGCTCACCGCTCCGGCCCTTCCGAATCGTCAGAACAGACCGCCATGACCAGCAGTCAACGACGGGTCATCCTAGTAATCGACGATCTCCTCATGCGAGACCTGGCTAAGGTCGTACGGCGGTTGGCGGCGCCGGGGTTCAGCCCATCGAAATGTCGCTTTCGCGAACATCGAACCTGTTCATGAACGTTGCCGTAAGTTCTGTCGGACTGGTAGTCAATATGCGCCTTGATCGTCTGACGAAAAGATCGGAGGTCGCATGAACCCCACCACCGGAGCCGACCTCTGCCGAGTCGCCCTGGTGGCGCCAGGCCGCCGCGTCGACCTCTCGCTCCCCGCCGACGTCCCCCTCGCGCACATGCTCCCCACATTGCTCCAGGCCGCGGGCCGCGACCTGGCCAACGCCGGCCTCGCGCACTCCGGCTGGGTGCTGCAACGCCTCGACCAGCCGCCCTTCGACGAGTCGAAGACTCTCGGCGCGCTGGGCGTGCGCGACGGCGAGGTGCTCTACTTCCGCCCCGAGATCGCCCAGCTCCCCGAAGCGGTCTTCGACGACGTGGCCGACGTAGTCGCGACCGGTATCAACGAGCACTCCGACCGCTGGAGGTCCGAGCACACCCGGCGCTTCGGCCTCAACGCCAGCGCCGCCCTCCTGGCCACCGGAGCCATAGGCCTGGCCATCTCAGGCCCGCCCTGGCCCCTGATCTCCATTGCCGCAGCATCCATCGCCGCCATCCTCCTAATAGCAGGCGTAGTCCTCTCCCGCGCACTCTCCGACGCCAATGCCGGAGCAGTCCTAGGCTTCAGCGCGCTCCCGTACGCTTTCCTGAGCGGCCTAGTAGCCCCCGCCCGCCTAGTCGACCTGGCAGAGCTAACTTCCCTCCACCTCCTCTCCGCCACCGCCACGACCGCCCTAGCCGCCGTCATAGCCGCCTTCGCCATCATCGAAGGCCTCCCGACCTTCCTAGGCGTAGCGTTCGCCGCCCTCCTAGGAGCCCTGACATCCGCCCTGGTAGAAGGCTTCGACGCAGACCCCACCGGCGTAGCCGCGATATCAGCCTCGACCTGCCTAGTGCTAACGGCCCTCATCCCATCCCTGGCATTCCGCCTAGCCAGGCTGCCCCTTCCCCCCGTCCCAGAGAACGCCGAAGAACTCCGAAGCGCCCAGACGTTCGACGGCCCATCGCTCCTTCGCCGCACCAAGGAAGCCGACCGCTACAGCACAGGCCTGGTAGCAGGCGTAGCTCTAGTAGTCCTAGGCGCCCAGCTACTTCTCCTCACCGACCAAACCTGGCTCGTCACCACCATGAGCCTCTGCATCTCGCTAGTCGTCTTGCTCCGCGCACGCGTTTTCCACGGCCGAACACAACGCCTCTGGCTCCTCGGCAGCGGCCTGTCCGGCCTGGCGCTCCTAGGCATCTCCCGGGCCACAACGTCCTCACCCGCAGAGACGCTCCTAGCCGCCGCAGTCCCCATGCTCCTAGCAGTAACCGTCATGCTGTTCATGGCCCTGCGCCTCCCCACCCACAAACCCTCACCGTTCTGGGGCCGTGCAGGCGACATCCTGGACCTGACACTCATCATCAGCCTGTTCCCGTTCGCCATGGCCCTGCTCAACCTCTACAGCTGGCTGCGCGGATTGGCCGGCTGACATGCAGACCAAGAAGGACCTCTACCAAGCCCACAAGCTGATGACTCAGCGAGTCACCCTCGCCCTCCTCCAGGGCAAACCAGGCGCCGCCGAGTCACCCCTCCGCCGCACAGGCGTAGGCGCCCTCTGCGGCGTCATGGTCGTGGTCCTGGTAGCCGCGGGCTTCGGCATCACCGGCCTGCTCTTCAAGGGAGGCGCCCGCAACCTGGAACAGCCAGGCCTGGTCCTCATCGAGAAAGAAACAGGCGCCGCCTACGCCTACAGCGCTGACCAGAAACGCCTGATCCCGTTCCTCAACTACACATCAGCGCGCCTGGCCATGTCGGGCAACAACATCCAACGCAAGCTGGTCTCAAGCCGCTCCCTAGCCAAATACGCCCGCGGCCCCCTAACGGGCATCCCCAACGCACCCGAATCTCTTCCTGACCCTTCCAAGCTGGTCAGAGCGCCCTGGTCCCTCTGCGTCCACACCCCACCCTCAAGCACCATCGCAACCCCAGTCGTCTCCCTCATAGGAGGCCGAGACACAGGCGGCCGCCCCCTAACCGACACCCAAGCGGTCCTAGTACAAGGCGGCCCCCAAACCTGGCTCATCTGGCGCAACACCCGCATGCGGATCTCGCGCCAGTCAACCCGCCTGCTCACCAACGCCCCGCCGCCCCAGGTGGACGAACGCTGGCTGAACGGCCTCCCCCAAGGTCCCGACTACGCACCGCCACCCATCCCCAACAGAGGCGCCCTCGCACAACCAACCCCAGACGGCCGCACCCCCACCATCGGCCAGGTCTACCGAATCCCGCCCATCGCCGGATCAACCGAACGTTGGTACGTGCAGCTCTCAGACGGCATCTCAGGAATCTCAAAAACCCAAGCCGGCCTACTCCTCTCCCTCCCCGGAGCCAGGACCGCCATCGACATAACCCCAGCCGCCGCCACCAACATCTCAACCACGAACCTCTTCAACCGCCAACTCCCAGAGAGCCCGCCCACCGCTCTCCCATACGAACCAAGCGAGCCCCTCTGCGCCGTCTACAGCGACACAAGCCTCACCGCACGCTTCACCATCGGCGGCACGCTCCCACCACCCCCCGCCACCCGATCCTCCATCGACCAGATCGTCCTACCCGGCGGCGCCACGTTCGCCGGTACCCTCACCGCCCCCAATCAGCAACCCCAGTCCTTCTCCCTCATCACCGAGCAAGGCGTGCGCTACCCCATCCCCACCCCCGAAGACGCGACCAAGCTCGGCTACACCCCGACCAAATCAGCCCAGGTCCCCGCCAACATCCTTCAGCTCTTCCGTCAAGGCCCGGCCCTGACCTCCACCGCAGCAGTCCGGCCGGTTCCGGCCACCTAGGACTTGAGTATTCAACCCCTTGAGCACGTACAACCTGGCGAGACAACAGCACAGTCACGACGACCCCACCCTGACCACTCGCATGACCGGTGGACAGTAAATGCCTGACTTCCCTACGATCCGAACTGCTCAATGTCACGGGGTGTGTCGCCTAACCGGCGCTACAAGACATCAGCTGGTTTGCGCAGGGCGCGTCGTGATCGATTCCGAACCGCCCACGCGCAAGGAGCAAGCAGATGACACA
Source organism: Actinomadura fulvescens (assembly GCF_039533225.1). NCBI lineage: Bacteria > Bacillati > Actinomycetota > Actinomycetes > Streptosporangiales > Thermomonosporaceae > Actinomadura > Actinomadura fulvescens. The sequence goes on from NZ_BAAATD010000002.1 coordinate 1,132,245, forward strand.
GCAGTCAGCGCACAGCCGGGAAGGCATGCGGCGCGGCGCCGACGCGATCGAGGACGCCGAGAACAAGCTGCGCAAGACCCGAGCCCGTCTGGACGCCGAGCAGAAGGCCCTCGCAGCCACCTGGAAGGGCGAAGGAGCCACCGCGTTCGTGAACGTCTTCCAGCGGTTCGACCAGCAGTTCGTCAAGGTGCTGACCGACCTCAACACGATCCAGCAGAAGCTGGGCGATGCCCGGGTCACCTACGCGGGCAACGAGTCCGAGACCGTCGCCCGCGTGAACGCCCTCAAGGGCCTCATCAACGACTGAGCCGTCTCACACGACATCGGAGAACCGAGACATGAGTGATCTGACCCGAGTGCACTTCGGCTCGATGCAGCAGGCCCAGGCGAGCTTCCAGAAGGCCCTGAGCGAATACAAGGCCGCTCTCGACGAGCTGGAGAGCAAGGTCAAGTCCACGCTCGCGGAGTGGGAGGGCGACGCCCAGCAGGCGTACCACCGCATGCAGGCCCAATGGAACGCGGCCGGAGCGGAGCTCGGCAACGTCGTCAACCGCATGGGCGCCGCCATCGGCGAGTCCCACGACGGCTACCGCACCACCGAGAACCGCAACGCCGCCAGCTTCGGCGGCTGACGAGAGCGAGCAAGACCATGCCGCAGGGAGCGGGGGCTACCGGGACACCACGTCCGGACAGCGAGCACAGCCCAGAGAAGATGCGCCAGGTAGCCCGAGCAATGCGCGCCGAACTCGACAAGCTGAAGTCAGGCACCACCGATCATCCGACCACGGTCAGCGCGATCGGTGCTTGGGACGTGCCCGAGCAGCTTGCCGAACGAATCACCACAGCGCACCAGTCGATGCTCACTTACGTGACAGAGTTCGCGACGGCGTACGAGGGCGTGATCGCACGAATCGAGTCTTCAGCGAAGAACTTCTATCTGAGTGACTTGGCGGCCAGGGACGCGAACGAGAGCGCGGGGCGGTCGTCGGGACCGCGCGCGACGCGCGAAAGTCAGAACTAGAACCTCAAGGTCCGAGGGGACGAGGCTATATGGGTGGAGGGTCCTACCCGATCAGGCGCGGCTCGATCGGCGCGGGTAATCCAGAGCAGTTCGACTACCACCAGATCCTCCAGAAGATCCGGGCATCCGATTCGTCTGAGCTGCATCGGCTCTCCAGCACCTACGACGCGTTGCGACAGTTGCTGGATCAGGCGCAGTCGGACCTGGCCTTTCACCGCGGCCGTCTGAAGGCGGCGTGGTCGGAAGGACCGTCTTCGACCGCTGCCCTCGAACAGATCAAGCGACTGGAAGACGCTGCGAACGAGTTGGCCTCCGCCAGCCAGTCCTTTGGTTTCGCTCTCCAGCAGGCAGGCGCTCAAGTCGACGCCTTTAAGCAAAACGTCCCATCGGAGCCGACCACGCTTCTAGGTGTGCCCAAGGGTCCCAGGGACGAGTTGCTGATGGAGAAGACGGCCAAGGACCGCGAGGCGCGGCAGTACATGATGAACATGAACAGGAGCCTCGGCGAGGTCTACTCAGTCATCCCCGGATCGGTCTCACTCGATCTCCCCGGGCGTGAGCGAGGAAGCGCTGCGGCACCAGGAAGTGGAGGTGGTGGGGGCGGACGAGAAAACGGAGGTGGTGCAGGCGGCTCGGACGGTCGGCCGGTACCGCCTGGTCGGCCTCCGGAGACTCCCTCGGCCCCCGCACCACTTGATCCCGCTTTTCCGCCGAATCCTGATAACCGCGGAGGAGGCGGCTCAGGCCAGCCTGGCGGTGGCTCGGACCTCGAGGGCATCGACCCGCCCGGCCTCGGGCCAGCGCCTGGCGTTCCCGGCCCGGGTGGACCTGGCTCCGGCGGTGGCAGTTTCGGTCCCAACCCAGGTTCGCCCGGTCCCGGCGGGCCGAACCCTGGCGGATGGAGCCCTGGACCCGTACCGAATCCGGTCAGACCCGCGCCGGCAGTGCCAGGGCCAGGAGCGCCGGGCCCGCGCCCCGGCGCCTCCGCTCCTCGCCCGTTCTTCCCGGCACCGGGCGCGCCCAAGGCCGGCCCGATCAGCCCGGGACCCTTGACCCCGGGACCAGGCGGCGCACGTGCGACGCCGATTAGCCCACCTCCACGAGGGGCAAGGCCAGGCCCGATCTCTCCCGGCCCGATCGGCGGCAGCACGCCTTCCATCGCCCCTGGCGGTCGCCGATTGGGAAGCAACTGCGTGATCGGCGGTCAGCCAGGAGCCGGCACCCGGGCAGCAGCAGCCAGGGAGACGGGTCCTTCCCAACGAGCGAGTGGCCAATTCGCATCGGGTGCGGGACAGCGCTCCCGTCGGGACGAGCCCACAACCGAGCGGCAGACCTGGCTCACTGAGCACCAGGATCTGTGGACCGACGATGAAGCCACGGCACCGCCCGTGATCCGCTGAACCGGCCGGAAGGAGGTCTCGTGTCGGCTGGAGCGCGATGGCCTGCGGGCCTGGCCGTCACGGCGCTGGTCCTTAGCTCACCGAGCCCTGTGCTGGCAGCGCCGGAACCTCGCAAGGAGCTCTACTGGTTCCACTGGTGGGAACTCGAGGAAAAGGTCTGGCCGATCACTAAAGGCAAGGGCGTCACCGTGGCGGTCATCGATGCCGAGGTCAACCGGGACTTGCCGGATCTCAAGGGATCTGTCCTACCGAATGTGAACTTGAACGAGACGCGTGAGAAGGCCGATCCTGAGAACGGCGGGCACGGCACCGCGATGACCGCTCTCATCGTTGGGCAAGGACGTGGCTCGGGCATGGTCGGTGTCGCTCCTGCGGCCAAGGTCCTCCCTTTGAACGCAAAGGGGGAGATCGCCGAGGCGAGGGCGCTCCGGTATGCGGCTGATCACGGCGCCAAGGTCATCAACATGTCCCTCGGAGCGGAGACGTTCCAGCCCTGCCCACGTTCCGTCCAGGACGCGGTCTCGTACGCTGTGAAGCGAGACGCCGTCGTGGTCGCCTCGGCCGGCAACGAAGGCCGCCGAGGGGATTGGCGGAGTTCCCCGGCCAACTGCGCCGGGGTCGTGGCCGTCGGCGGCGTGGACGGTTACGTCAAACCATGGGGCGGAACAACTCCAGGCGAGTATGTGACGGCCGCTGCACCATCCGTCGACGCAGGAAGTATCGATGACCGCGGCCAATTCAACTGGCGTCGCTATGGCACCAGCCAATCTGCGGCGCTCACGTCCGGTGTCATCACCCTGATCCGATCCAAGTACCCACGGATGTCTGCCAGAGAGGTGGTCCGCCGTGTCATTGCCACCGCCAAGGACATAGGCAAGCCTGGCTGGGATGACGAGACTGGCTACGGCCTGGTCCGCCCGTACCGGGCCCTCGTAGACAGAGTTCCCCCGAACGTGCCTAATCCGGTCTACGATCGCTGGCAATCAATCCAGACGGAGGACGAAAGGCTGCCGCCCTCGCAATCCAAGCGTGTCTCCGCTTCACCGGAGCCAGAGAAAGAGGCCTGGATCCGGCTCACAGCGGCATCCCTGAGCATCGCTCTTCTAGTGTTTTTCGCTTCCACCTTCTGGTTCATTCGTAAGAGGAGGTGAACGAAGTCATGGACTTGTCAGGATTTAAGCAACAAGGTCGCAACTCCCTCGGCAGTCCGGTCACCTTTCCCATCTCGTTTGCTATCATGAGTCCTATGTTCAATTTCGATCGCGAGCTGGCATCAGCCAGGACAGAAATCGAGCGCATTGCCGGCGAGAACGAACATGCGCTGGCGCTGTGGCGCGAACGTATGTACGAGCAGATCGAAAAACTTGAAAAACAGGAGCGCGATCGGTCGGACGAGCGTGATGGAGCCGTCGAGAAGGAGTCTCCAGAGTATGAAGCCCTGCAGCAACAGATGTCTGCTGGCGGGCTCAGGTGGATCGATATCTTTTCTAGCGAGACAAATGATCCTGATGCTCGTGACGTGCGCGCCCAGTTGGCTCCGATTTTGGCTGCTAGTCGGCAGGCATTTGAGTTGACGGAACGGGGGGTCGCCATCAACGAGGCTCTGGAGACGGCGTTCTCCGAGCATTGGGAGTAGGTGGACATGAGTGACATTCAGGTCGAGACTGGTTACCTTCGCGGCTATGCCGGGCAGCTTGACGCAAACGCGAATCACGCGCTGGGCAAGCTAAGTGGCTATTGCAGCACGCATTGCAAGAACTACAGTGGCTTGACGTCCGTGCTGTATCCCACCCGCTGGCCGGCCGGATGGTACGCGGACATGCTGCTCGACGTGAACCGCGTAGCAGGCAATGGGCTCGGCAACGACGCCCGGAGTCTCCGCGAGGCGGCTGGCAATTACGATAGGGCCGACAACGACGCGGCTGAGCGAGTGTGGGCCGTTGCAGATATACCAGGTAAATATCGTGAGAAGGATGTCACCGTAACACGTTCCGGCTTCTCCGGCGGTGCCAATTTGGATCTTGCGCCACCGCCTGACCGGAAGGATGCACAGAGTGCCAAGGAATCAGTTTACGAGCTGCTCGGTTCAATTAATGATATTGTCAAGCATTTCACCGGGATCGATTTGCTGGGTATGACTCTTCCTGTCGTCTTGGGGGAATGGGGTGCCCTGCGGCGAATCGGTCATGCATGGGACGAGCTTGAACATGCATACCTACGCCTCGCTAATGATCTACGTGATGGCATGAATACGCTGTCTGGCCACTGGAATAGCGGCGGCCCCTCCGGCAAAGGCGGTGCCTCGAGGGCCTTCGATTATCGTATTCGTGAGGGTTGGATTCCGGCATTCGAGGCGCTCGGCCAGGCATGCGATCTGGCGCAGCAGGTATTTGAAACCATTGCGAAGCAGTATGAGCTAGTAGTCAGTCAGTTGTTGCTCGGACTGAACTTCTATGTGCAACGAATCAGGAAGGCTTTCAACGGACTGGTCACCTCTGTTAATAAAGCGAAGTTCATAAAAAATCTGGTGCTGCTGGTCTCGTCGGTCAAGCAGCTCATCGAGGACGCCATCAGAATCCTCGAACTCTACATAGAGAGCTTCAAGCAGATGTTCGAGGGGTTGGCCGCAGCGATCGTCTACGTGCGCAACTTCATACGTGGCGACTTTGACCAGCTTGCCATTCAGCAAGGTTCGCCGATCCCTCGAGTACAGCCGAGTTAGGAGATTTTCGTTGATCGTGACGGCCTCGGACGGTGAGTCGTGGCGTGTCGGTCGCCGACGACTCGCCTGGCGACCCCGGCCTCCACGCCTTCTGGTCAAGGTGTGGGAGGTGACTGAAGGGGTGCAAGGGATTCCCTTCGTGGAACTTATTGCCGCCGCCGCCGTGCTGCTGTTGTCTCCCTTCTTTATCCCATACATTCTGTCATGGCTCGCCGCTTTGCTCATTACGCCGTTGGCGCTGCTGATGCGAGTAGTTGAACGTCGGCCATGGCCGGTCGTCGCTTACGTGTCGAAATGGGCCGACTTCAGGCAAGAATATCGCGGCTTCGTCGTCGGTAGCCGAGAGGCCGATGCACTCGCGGCCCGAGTGCGGGATGAGATCAAGGCCGAAGCCAAGCCGACATCGCTCATCGCGCCAACGCACCCTGGATAAATTCCTAGGGCACTATATCGCCATTTGCTCGTTCCACCGTTCAGTGGGTGACTAGGTGCTCATGGGTTGGTAGGGCAAGTCGAGCCGGTCATCGCCACGATCGCGAAGGGGCGTCAGGAATGGCTCTGGGCACCCAGCATGTGAGGGTTCTGCGTCGGGTCGTCTGGCAGTTGGCTGACGGAAAAGGCACTTCTGGTAGAAATATCTCAACCCGCTTCCCTTTGGATCTCCAGGAGTCGATCCCTTGCCACGCAAGTGGGTAGGGCCGTGGAAAGTCTCTCTGGCCAAGCGGTGGACGAGCATCAGCTTCTTTCACGGTTGCGTTACCGCATGCTACTTTTGCTGGACGTAATACTGGTCATCGGCGTGGCGTCGCCGACCTGACTTCATGAGGGGACGTAGGTATCGAACTCTGACGACGAATCCGCCAAGGTAAACTAAAGCAGCCGACCGGAGTTGCGCCACCGACGCGAGTCGGGAGCGCGGATGCCATCCTCCGCCATCAGCCAGCACCAATCGCTCCCGCCGCCCGCAGGACCTGACCACTCAGGGCGTGTTTTCGGAGCCCGTCAGAACGGTTGCGTAATCTGCCCGTCATTGCTTGTTTGTCTACGGAGTGGGTGATGTCGAGCACGAGAATGCCGTTTGCGAATCAGCATGCTTGCGTTGCTGCGAGGCTCGGCGTGGCCTGAAGGCGTGCGACGTAGTTACCGCGTCGGCACTGTTACTAGCAGTCGCCATCGGGTCTCCTCTGTGGTCACCAGTGGCGTGGTCGTGCTCAGAACCGGCAGTTCCGCGGCGGCCGATCGCTGGGTCGGCCTCGAAGCGTCCAGCGGCAAGCTGCTCTGGGTCGCCAACCCACGAGGAGTGGTCGACGCCTCACAGGGCCTCTCGCCTCCGGTCGCCAGGACGTCCGGTGTCATCCCGGTGCGGACCATGACCCACGACCGGTTTACCGGAATCGACGTTCGTAACGGTCGTGTTCGCTGGACGGATCTCTAGACACGCGCGGCTTCCTGCCGCGCCTCGGTTATCGAATCGAGCACCGGTTATGACAGCGTGCTGCTGGAAGTGCGATGCCGCCGACGCCCGTCAGTACGCTGAAGTTGCCGACGTCCGCATACTCCCTCGCCGTCCCCGTCCGTTGCCACCGTTCCTTGCCCGCTGCCGGATGCAGTGCACGCACCCACGACGCCCTTTTGTCGCCCCGGAATCAGGGCGTTCCCGGTCCATGCCCGGCCTTCGACTCTTCTGCGCGCGGACTGTTCGGTAGCCAGTTGCCGGAGGGCATACCGGATGAGTCGCGCTCTACGTCCGTGCTGTCGAGAAATGTTCCTGGGGTGCTGCCGACCAGCAGGTTCAAAGCTTGGAGCTCGGCTACTCGTTGCATCGGCGGTCAGACGGAATCAGTGGCGCCGACGCTGCCCGTCGCGGGCTGGAGATCTTCGTCAAGGTCGACACGACGTTCCCCGACCGGACCACCGTGACGAGGATTCCAGGGTTGGGGGAGGGGGGTCACCTATTGGTCGGGCGATTCGGAAAGCCTTTGCCCGACTCGATGACGAAGACGAGCGTCATCGCCAGGCGCGGCAACGTGGCCGTCAAGGTCAGAGCGACCAGCCATGGCCAAGCCGCCACCGCCTCCGTACCGCCGTTTCTCGAACGAATGGCCCGAGCCGCCCTTGCGCCATTGAAGGCCGACTGGCACGGCGCACCAGCAGCCAAGGCGCGACGCGTTCGCGTTCTGGACGCATTGCGGGAATGGTCGTGCCGCTCTTTGGCCTATTGAGGCCGGTCGGGGCGGGGAGGCTTGCGATCCTCTTTCCGCGTCTGCAGTGTGTTATGGGATCGGTGGGGGCCAGACGGTCCCGCCGTACAGTTCGGCCATCACGTTGGCGCAGTGGCCGGCGACCTCGGCTGCCAGCGTGCTGCCGGCGGTCGCTCGCATCTCGACCCACCAGACGGGGGTCGGTACTGGCACGCCGAGCAGCCGTTCCGCCTCGCCAGGCACCTCGACCAGGAACGGATCTCTGATGACGACGAGCATCCGGCCGTTCTCGTCGAACAATTGGGCGCCGCTGACCTGCGTTTCCGTCTCAAGGCCCCAGCCGCTGGGCAGTTCGGCACGTTCGAGTAGCAGGGGAAGGTGGGGGTGATCAGTGGTCAGGACGACGAAGTCCCGGCTCACGGTGCGGTCCGGTCGAGTGAGTGGGCGAACGCCTGCGCGGCGACACGGACCGCGGCTGTACGGGCTGCGGCTCCGAGGCGCTCGGCCGAGATCGTGATGCCGGGCGCGAGGTGCCGGTCGTACGGCACGATCTCGACTGAACGGCCGCCCGCGGCGAGGATGTGGCGTGCACGTTCGAGATCCGTGTCCGGGTTCGGGGTGTGGGCGGCGAGAACGATGACCGTGCGAGCCAGGAGCGACACATAGCCGTTCTCGCCGAACCAGCGAAGGGCGGCTCGGGCGCTGAGTGCGCCGTCCGCGGTTCCCGGAGCCACGAACACCTGGGCGTGAGCCGTCGACAGGATCTTTTTGTGGAGGCGGGTGACCAGGCCGGCGCCGCAGTCGACCACTGAGGTCGAGAAGTAGCGGCTCACCCGTCCCGTTCCTGCCTCGAACTCCGCGAAGTCGAGCTCGTCGCCGATCTCACCGCCCGCGTTGCAGGACATCAGCCAGAGGCCCTGCGGCGTCCGGGCTACGAAGGAGGAGGCCTCGTCCCATGAGGCCGGACGGGCGGTCGCGAGATCGCGGAGCGAACGGCGCGGCGTGACGCCGAGCCTCAGCGGCAGCGAGCCCATTCCCGGATCCGCGTCGATCGCGAGCACTCGGTCTTGGCGGTGGTAGCGGATGATGTCGGCGACGAGCGCCGTCATGCTCGACTTGCCTGCGCCGCCGCGAATGCTGGTGACGACGATCCTGCGGCATGACGGCACCGGCTGCCCTAGAAGCGCGGCCAACTGTGCGGACTCGCGTACATCCGCAGCGGCCGAAGCACCGATGACTTTCCACACGCTCTGACGTATGCGGCGCCCGGCCGGATCACCATGGGGGTTGCGCCGGATCAGTTCGTCGGCTGTCAGATGGTCCGCAGGAACGGGCCGTGGCGTCGGCGGTGCATATGGCGTCTGAACGGCTGACGGGCCGGATAGTGCGTGCTCAGAGGGAGCGTTGGGCCCGTTGGGTGCGTGAGAGCGCGTGGCCAGTTCGCTGGCGATCCAGGGGCCGGACGCCGTCGGTGCTGGTGCACTATGGGCGCCGTGTGTGCCGTTCTCAGGCTGCGGTGATTCGTTGCTCGGGACCTTGAAGGTCTCTGGCTGTACGGCCGAACTAGTGCCTGAGGGTGGTGTTCGCTGTGTGGGCGAGTTTTGTGCCGGGGATCCGAAGGCCGCAGGGATGGGCGTAACGCCGACGGCTACGTCCAGAGCACCGGCGTCCGCGAGGGGTACGGACGTGTTTTCTGTCCGTGGCTGGAGCGGAGGTGGGGAAGAGCGCGGGGCGGGCGGGACCAGGCCGGTATCGAGCGCGCCGAGCTCTCGCAGCACGTCGTGCTGCCAATCCGGGTGAGCCACCGGTTCCTCTCAGCCTCGCTTCAGCAAGGACGAATGACCGAAATCCTGACGAGTCTAGTCATGCCACGTCGCGCAAGCTCCCGTGCTGCGCCGTCCGTTCTGGAAGCGTCGCACTGCCCCCCGGTGACGTGGGGCAGTGATGCCGAACGCAGGAGATCGGACGATGGAACGCGAGCCGTGGCGGCCGTTCCTGGCGCGCTGCAGCAACTGTGGATCATCAGCGTGCGCGACCCCCGCGCAGGACACGCCCCTCGGACCAGCATCTCGTCCGTGGGACCAGAGCTCCAGGACCGCGCGGACCAGGCAATGACCGTCGCTGTCACTCAGGTAGGTCGGCTTAGGCGTGCCCTGCTCGATGGCGCGCTCGGCCAGTTCTTCACGAATCCCGTGCGTGGGTCTCACAAATTACGAAGCGTAGGTCCACGGGCACACGCAGCTGATGGTTTCCGCCTATCCAGTCCCTCCACATCGCAAAGCCGCCCCCGCCAAGGCGGTCATGCGTCCGACGGACGAGGGTGGTCCAGCAACTCGGCGGGCCGTGCCGCGTTGTGCTGAGAATGATCCGCGCAGTAGTTGTTGAAGATCACCTGAGTCGTCGAGGCGTCCGCGGTTTGGGCTTCTGGAGGCCGTTTGTCCACGTGCGCAGCTCGTCCTCGCTGTAGAGGTGGACGAACCTGTCGTAGAGGTTGCGGCTGTCCCATCGCGTGCAGTGGCCGTGGAACCGGACGATCGCCAGTGTCGCGTCCGATTCTCCTCGTTCAATCAGCTGCGATGGCGCAGATCTGCACAGGCGCGGAAGTGCCATAGTCGCCAGGCCCTCCAGGTGCAGCGTCTCGACGTTCATGGCGGCCTCCTCCTACTCGTGGTGGGCCGCGGCGATGAGGTCTTCTTCGGAGTGCCGGGGGAAGCCGCCCGGGGGTGGAGTCGCCCTTGCACGGCGCGACGCCGCTGTACGGCGCTACGCCGCGCTCGATCAGTGCACGGACTCATCCGTCATGACTTGTGATGAAAGCGGACACCCCGGCCGCTCTGCCGGCGGAGTTGTACTGGCAGGAGGCGCTGGTGCTGCCTTCGACGCCATGCCTGGCTTCGCGGGCGAGGATGCTCCGGGAAACCGTGCCGACCAAGACTCGACCATGCTGAAAGCCGAGATACACCCCCGACGCCGTCGTTTTCTGGAACGTGCGGGGGACACAGCGCGGCAGGGTGAGCGGTGAATACAATAACTGTCCAGCCTTACTCGCAGTTATGAACAGTGACAATATGTGGCCACTGTCGGTCGGTACCCAGCCTGTTCGGCTGCTGTCTTCGGTGTCAGATTGCGCCTATGCGCAATCTGTTGGCGAGACGAAGGATCATCCGCGGGCTGGTGGCCGGAGTGCTGGGACTGGCAGTTTCCGCGGCGATCGCCGGACCGGCGACGGCGCAGGAACAGCCGGGCGGGACTGCGGGAGTCGATCGCTATCTCGATAAGGTGCGGCACGATCCGGTGCGGCTCCGAGCCTTCCTGCGCGACCTTCCCAAGGGCGGTGACCTGCATACCCACCTGTCGGGAGCGGTCTCTACCGAGTCGCTCATCGGATACGCCGCCGACGATGACATGTGCATCAATACAACGACGTTCGTCGCCGCGATGCCGCCCTGCGGGCCGGAGCAGCGACCTGCGCAGGATGCTGAGAAGGATCCGGACTTTCGTGCGCAGGTCATCGGCGCCTGGTCGATGGAGGGCTTCAAGCCCGGCCAGGGTGAGACGGGACACGACCACTTCTTCGCCACGTTCGGCAAGTTCGGCGCGGTGACCGATCGGCACCGGCCGCAGATGCTCGCCGAGGTGGTCGAGAAGGCCGCTCAGCAGAACGAGTCGTACATGGAAAGCATGACCACCCGGCAAGGCGGCGCGGTCTTCCAGCTCTCGCAGCGGATCGACTATGACGACGACTTCGCACGGATGCGTGAGAAACTGCTCGCTGACGGCGAGATGGCACGGATCGTCGCCGCGGCCAAGGCCGAGATCGACCGTGATGAGACGCAGTATCGCGGCCTGTTGCGATGCGGCACTCCGCAGGCGTCACGGGGCTGTGACCTGACGCTGCGCTATATCCATCAGGTCGGGCGTCTCAGCGAACCGAAGGTCGTCTTCGCGTACATGTTGTACGGCTTTGAGTTGGCGGAGGCGGAGGGAAGGTACGTCGCGCTGAATCTCGTACAGCCAGAAGACGGAGCCGTGGCTCTGCGCGACTATCGGCTGCACATGCGAATGCTCGACTATCTGCGCGGGCTCTACCGGCGGGCACACATCACGTTGCATGCGGGTGAGCTCGCACCGGGATTGGTACCGGATGCCGAACTTCGCTACCACATTCGGGAAGCGGTCGTGACCGGCCATGCCGAACGCATCGGGCACGGAGTGGACGCGCGGTACGAGGACGACTGGCCCGGCTTGATGCGCCTCATGGCGAAGCGACACGTGATGGTCGAAAGCCCGTTGACGAGTAACGCCCAGATCCTCGGCGTGGAAGGACGCAGCCACCCGTTCAACACCTACCGCGCCTTCGGGGTGCCCATCGCGCTGGCGACCGATGACGAGGGCGTCTCCCGTTCGGACCTGACCACGGACTACCAACGAGCTGTGACGAGCTACCGCCTGCGATACGGAGACCTGAAGAAGCTCGCGCGCACGGCGCTGGACCATGCGTTCTTGGACGGAAGCCGACTTTGGCGCGGACCGGACGACTTCCGGCCCGCCGCGGCGTGTGCCCGCGACCGTCTAGGCACACCCAACCCCAGCCGGGCATGCCGGGGACTCCTGGACGGCAGCGCCAAGGCCCGCCTGCAATGGCGGCAGGAGGCGAGGTTCCAAACCTTCGAACGCCGCTACGGCTGACACCGGCTCGCTCGTCCCCAGCAAGGTGGTGAGGTAGCGGCCCAAGTCGGCCGGCCATAAGCGATCGATGAGCGCCATGCGGAACTCGCCTGCCCGCGCAACCAGGTCTTCAGCATCGTGCACTTTGCTGCGGGCGGGAGATGAACCGACCCACCTTGTGATACGTCGGATGGACGTCAGCTCGGACGCCCCCTCCAGGTATGGACTACAGGCAGCCGAGGAGTCCATGTTCCGCCTCGATAAGGGGACAACGCGATGACGAACCCTGTTCATCCGGCGGCCGCAGTGCTCGACCCGGATATTCCCGAGCCCGCGCGAACGATCCTGGCTGCTCACGAGCGGGTGCTGCCGCCGCCGTTCGTGGCGATCCCTCGGCCGAGATTCGGTGGGCGTGGTCTGAAAGTGGCTGGTCTCGCGTTGGCGCAGGCGCCTCTCTGGGTTTACCTGCCGGCCCTTGCCTGCTGGACGTTCAGTAAGCGGATCAGGCTTCTGGGCATCGCGGCCCAGGTCGCGGTCTTCTGTCCCATCGTGTTCTTCGGCGTCTACGGCTTCGCCTTCAACACCATGATCGGGGTGCCGCTGCAACTCATCGCGTTCCTGGTCCTTCTGACACTGTCGGGTGAGCCGAAGTTGCCGAGACTGATGCGTCGGTATCAGGATCGGTACGTCCGTTCCCAAGACTTGGATGGCCAGGCCAAAGTACTGCTAAGCCGTGCGCAGACCGCTGTGGTAACGGTGTTCAACTCGCACGTGCACCGACAGGGACTGCTGGATGATGTGCGCAACACGGTGACGCTCCCGCATCAACTTTGGGACGTCGCACAGACGCTCGCAGAGCTGAGCCGCCTGCGCGCGGCGCAGGTGAGAGGGTCGCTTGGCCTGAACACCCCACGGGTCGTCGAGGCCCTGAGACCACAGCAGAGGGCGTTGGGCCTGGCGACCGAATCGGTGGTCAAACGTGTCGAGGCGTTGGAAGGTTACGCCGCGCGCACTCGCGCCGCTGACGAGGCATTTCTTGAGCTGCACGCTATTCAGGCCTTGGTCGAGGGCAACGGCGACTACCGCGAGCTCTTGGCGCGTACGGTACGGGACGAGTTGGCCTTGGCCGAGATCGATGGATTGACCGAACGAGCGCGTCTCATCGAGGAGGCTTTGCATGCGAGTGTCGAACAGGCCCGCCGGGTCGGTCTCTCCCTCATCCCTAAGGCGAGCTAGCACACGGCCGGTTCATCGTCTGCCGAGAGAGCTCAGCATCATCGGCGCAGGTCTCCTGATAATCCAGATCATCTTCTGGGCCGCCGCACTCACCCTGTAACAGCGCAGAGACCGTGGACTGCCGATACAGGGAACGGCCGGAAGTGGTCGGTTGCCTGGAATGCGGGCAGGGGACCGGGCGTACCGGCAGTGTGGGGGGCCGTATCTCGGAACACACGAAAGAGGCGCGATGCCCGTCAGCCTGGACAAGGTCCGAACCGTCGCCCCTGGTCTGGTCGACCTTTACAAGACGGCTCGGGTGAGCCTCGCCAAGCGCGGGCTGGGCGGTGAACGGGCAGCGGTCTACCTGGTGCTCGACCGGTCCGGCTCGATGCGCCGCTACTACAAGGACGGCACCGTCCAGCATCTGGGGGAACAGGTGCTGGCCCTATCAGCGAATCTGGACGACGACGGAGTGGTTCCCGTCGTCTTCTTCGACAAGGTCGCGCATCCCGTGGTCGAAGTGGGGCTCACGGGCTACCGCGGGCGGATCAACGCTGAGCATGAGCGGCTTGGTCACATGGGAACGACCAATTACGCCGCGGCGATGCAGGCGGTCGTCGACCACTATTCCCGTGCCGCTCCTGCGGCACCGGCTTTCGTGGTCTTCCAGACGGACGGTTCGCCGGACTCCCGCAGGGCCGCGGAGGCCATCTTGTGCGAGTCTTCTACGCTGCCCATATTCTGGCAGTTCATCGGTTTCGGTGACGACGAGTTCACGTTCCTGCGCAAGCTTGACGACCTGCCTGTTCCGCGCAAGCGCGCCATTGACAACGCCGGCTTCTTTGAGGCCGGCTCTGAGCCGATGGCCCTCGCGGATGAGGTCCTTTTCCAGAGGCTGACGGCGGAGTTTCCCGACTGGCTGAACGAGGCCCGCGCTGCGGGGATCGTCAAGCCCTGAGGGCGGCGGGTACGGACCCGACCGCGGGCTTCTCCGATATCGCCGCGGCTACCCTGCCCGGTCGAAGGTCGCCGGTGTCGGGGCGGAGGTGCGGGTTAGGGTGCCGGTTGTTCTGGGGGTTTTCGCTCCGTCGTGGTGGTAGGCGATGTGGAGTTTGTTCTTCTTGAGGGTGACGCGGATGTCGGCGTTGTCGCAGCCCTGGTCCTTGTCGGCGTGCTCCCTGAGCCACAGGACCTCGTTGGTGGACGAGGTGGGCGTGACCGAGCCCCCGCAGCTCCTGCCCGGGTAGAGGACCTGGCCCCGGACGCGTCCGGCGCGCAGCGTGAGCGTGACCTTGATCTTCGTGTCGTCGGGCGTTCCGTAGGTGCCCTTCCAGGTCCCGGCGAACTTCTTGGGCACCGCGGCGCCGATCTCGGGCTCCTGCTCGGACAGGACGCTGACGACGAACGAGAGCAGCATGAAGCCCGGCACCAGGGCCCACGCGGCGGCGCAGCCGATTCCGATGATGCTCGCCGCGCGGTGGCGGCGACGGCGGCGGATGGCCTGGTGGTGGGGGAACGGAGGGGGATGGTGGGGTGGCACCCGGGGTGGCGGGGGCGCTGACCGCGGCGGGGGTGGCGGCGGCGGGGGTGGCGGCGGGGGCGGCGGCGCGGCGCCTGTCTGGGCGGTTTCCCAGGGGTCGAAGATCAGCTCGGGTTCGTCCGGCGGTGGTTCGTCGGCGGAGCGGGCGAGGTACTCGTCGTACTCGGCGCGGCTCTTGTCGAGAATCTCGTACGCGGTGGCGCACAGTTGGAAGAGCTCTGTCGCTTCGGGGCCGCCGTTCGCTCGCGCATCGGGGTGATGCGTGCGGGCCAACCGGCGGTAGGCGCGCTTGATCTCCGTGGCCGAGGCGTCGGAAGCGACTCCGAGCACCTCGTAGGCGTCGCGCCCGTCCAGTTCCCAGTCGCGGCCGGTCGCGTTCGGCCGGTTCATTTCCCGGTGCGGCGCGTCACGGTGGCGCGCCGGCATTCCAGGTTCCAATGCGCCGTGGCGACGGTGTGCCCCGCGGGGATGATCCTGGTGCCGTTGGCGACGGTGACGCTTTGGGGACCGGCGAGATACAGCATGAACATCTTCAGGTGGTGCTCGTGGCCTTCGTAGTACCAGTCGCAGCGCAACACGCGTTCTCCGGCGAGGAAGGGTGCCTGCAGGAGTTCCTGGGCCTGCGGCGGAAGGTTGCCCAGCACCCCGCGCGCGTTCGCCGAGAGCCCGAGATCGGGCCCCGCCGGGGACGCGTCGTTGGCTGCGGTCGGCCCGGCGGCGTGCGGTGGCGGCGGGCGATGGTCCACGGTCATACGCCGGAACGAGGCGGGGTCGAGTTCGTACGACGACAGCGCGTAGACAGGGCGGTGCTCGGTGTTGAGCCGCGGCTCGGCGATGTAGAGGCCGCGGTCCCCGAACACGACGGCGTACGGACGTTGGTCCGGATCGGAGTCGTCCTCGTTGGCCCACCACTCGATGACATTGCCGGCTCGCTGGAGGAGGCGATCGCGCACCGCCGGGCCCATCGTGTCCCAGTGGTCTTGGCGCAGCGGGCCGCCTGACGACAGTCCCATCTCGCCGCGTTCATGGAGCGGAGCGGTGCCCGGGGCGTTCCGGGCGAGCCCCCGGCCTCGGCTGCGGTCCGGAGGGCCTGGCTGGGATGGGACAAGCCAGGACGATGACGACATCCGTACCGCCTTCTGTACCGCGTTCGACGATCGTTCAGAGCATAGGGTGGCCGCCTTCGCAGAGTCCCCGCATCGTCACGATTCCGGATGGCCGACTCCGGCAGCGTGGAAACATTGCCCCGGGCTTGGCGGACGTCCACGCCGCTCAGGATGCGTCGCCTGGCCTGCTCCTATCCGCCGGCTAGGGCAGCGAGGATTCCGTGGTGTGAACGAGGCGGTCCCGGGTGAGCCGCGCCGCCTCGGCGACGGGCGGTTGTGGATGGTGCGCGATCATGGCTTCCAGAACGCGCACGCCCTGCGGATGGTCGATCTCGCCGAAGAGTGAGATGAGCTTGGCCATCTTGGCGGGTTCCTGGTCGACGTAGCCGAGCCGTTCGATCATCTCGGGCGCGGGCGTGCCGGCCTGCAGGCTCATCGCCGCCAGATCGACGAGAGCCCACGTGTTTGCGGCCCTGTCTGGCACGGGCGCCTGCTGCTTCTCGTCCTCGGTCAGGAAGTTGTGTGCCAGCGCGCCGAGCTCGGGGTCGGCGACGAGCTCGATCAGGACGCGGCGCCCGGTCTGCCCGAACGCGCCGTCCATCGTTCCGGCCAGCAGGTCGAGCCCCGCGCGGCGGGCGATCGGGCTCACCCCGCGCAGCGCGCTGCGGAGCTCCGCGGCGCCCACCTCGACCGAACGCTCGGACAGCCACGCGCGCACCTCCTCGGCGATGTGGTCGACGCGGTAGACGGAAAGCGCCTCCAGCAGCGTGGTCGCGTCGGCGCCGGCGTACGACCCGACGGCCGGGATCGTCAGCCCGCTCGCCTCTTCGAGCATGGCGCGGCACACGAACCTCCCCAGCGGCGTGATCCACACGCCGAGCCCGTCCTGGCCGACGAGGCCCGCCTGCATGAGCAGGCCGACATGGATGCGAACGCACTCCCGGGCCTTGACCCCGGGCGTCGGTGACAGGTGCTCGTGCAGGACCCGCCCCTCCTGCGTGTACATGAAGACGAGCAAGTTGGTGCAGAGCCCGATCTCCTCGCGGTCGGCGCACTCGCGGTCGGCGCGTTCGCCGAGGCTCCAGTGGTCCAGCATGGCGATGAGGAACGTCCGCCACGCGCTCAGCGCCGCCTCGGCGTCAGGCCCCATGAGCGCGACCGCGCCCGGACCCGGCCAGGCCAGCGACCGCGCCCGGTCGACATGCAGGATGCCGGTCCGCGTCAGCAGCCTCCAGAACCGCAGAGCCGCTCGCGACTTCTCCTCCGACTGGTGAACGGCGCGCTGCTCGGACTCGTCCAGCACCCCCAGAAGATCGGAGAAGCTCTCCACCGTCGGCGCACCGTCCTCCTCGACCTCAAGCCCCGAACGCGCCCGTTCGATCTGCGACGCCACCACCTCGTGGAGAACGGACTGCCGCGCCGCCGCGACCAGCTCGCCCGACTCCGCGATCCTGACCGCAGGGCCGAGGAGACGACCGCCCTGCCGGCTGTCGCCCAGATAGGTCCGTCTGGGCGTTCGCTGCTCGATGGCGCGTCCGGCAAGCTCCTCGCGGATCCCGTGCGTAGGTCTCACAAATCACGAAGCGTAGGCCCACAGGCACACACAGGTGATGCTTTCCGCCCATCTCGCGGTCATGCCTCCGCCGGACCGGCACCGTTCAGCAACGCGGCCATCCGCGCCGCGTTGCGCTGCGAATGGTCGGCGCAGCAGTTGTTGAAGATCACGTGCGTCATCGCCGCGTCTCCTGCCAGCTCCTCCAGACGGCGTGCCCATGCCTGAAGCTCTTCCTCGCCGTACAGATAGGCGAACTTGTCGTAGACGTTACGGCTGTCCCATCGGGGACTGTGCCCGTGGAAGCGGACGACCGCCAGATCGGACGTCGCCGCCAGCACCGGCGGCACCGACGACGAATGCCCCTGCGGCATGTCCACGCACACGTACGGAACGTCATGCCGCGCCAAGAACTCCAACGTCGCGTCGCGGTTGTCCTCGTTCAGCCAGCTGTGGTGCCGGAACTCCACGCAGACACGCACCGGCGCGCAGCGCTCCTTCACCTCCAGCACGTAGGCCCGATTCCGTTCGCCGAACGGAAACCACCGCGGAAACTGAAACAACACAGCCCCGAGCTTGCCCGCCTCGTACAACGGCCACAGCGCGCTCAGGAACCGTTCCCACACTTCCTCGGCCACATGATCGGGCACGTCCTTGAGGTAGACCGACTGCTTGTCGGGCACCAGCCCCCGCAAATCCTTGTAGAGCGCGGCGACCCGCGTCGGATGCTGGGTGAGCAACGAGAACGCCTTGACATTGAAAGTGAACCCATCAGGCGTACGGTCACGCCACAGCCGCGCGGTCTGCTCCGCCGGAGGCGCGTAGTACGTCGAATCCACCTCGACCAGCGAAAACTGCGTCGCATAGAACCGCAACCGATCCTCAGCCGTCGTGGCCGAGGCGGGATACCACCCCGATTCCAGCAACGTCCGATCAGTCCAAGAAGCCGTCCCCACCAAAACCAGACCCATCCCAAAAGTCTAGAAACCGCTTCAGAAAGGCGGAGGGATATCGCCTGAATCGTCCTCGTCCGGCTGGCCGCCCGGCTGGCTGGCCGGCCTGGCGGGTGGACGCGTCGCGATGATCCAGGTGGTCGGCCGCCCCCTCTCGTCCGGGCGCCGTTCGGTCCGCCAGGCCGTGTCCTGTACGCCGACGAGGTCATTGAGCGCGGGGACGACGGACTGATAGGCCCAGTCGAACTGGTTACCGACGATGTCCTCTCCCGGGCCGTGCGCGGCGAGCAGCCCCTGGACCCGGCCCCACTTGATTCCCTCAGGACGGCTCAGCTTGTCCCAGAACTCGCGGCTCTGCCCCAGCGCGCTGATGGCGTTGGCCCGGTAGCTCGTGTCGACGTCGACGGGCTCGTCCGGCGGGACCGTCTCGGATTCCTCCGGACTGACGGGCACGGGCGTTCCGGAGGCGGTGTCCGCACGCAGTGTCGCCGCGTTCACCGCGTCCTGGAAGCGCCGACGCAACCGCGCGGCATAGATGTCGAGCGGTCCGGCGGTCGAGGACGGCTCGCGCGGTTTGTGGCTGTCGTTGAAGCTCAGCGCCCGGACGCTCAGCGGATACGGACGGGCGTGACTGTCGGTTCCCGGAGCACTCGACCAGAAGATTCCATGGCCGACGAGCGGTTCGTTGAGCAGTGCGGACAGAAGGTCGTCGGAGAAATGCGCGTTCGCCCGCTTGAGCGCCATGAGGTCCGCCGCCGACAGCAGGTGGAACACGAAGAAGTTGTCACCCTGGCTGAGGAGTTCGTCCGGGATGCTGCCCGGCTGCTGCGTGATCATCATCGCGCCGAGGTCGTACTTGCGGCCTTCCTTGACCCAGGCGACGAACGGGCCTTCATCGGAGGAGCGCGCGGCGCTGAGCATCGACTGGGCCTCTTCGATCACCGCGATCGTCGGAATGGTCTTCGGATTCGCGGCGGTGAACTCGTTCTGGTTGTGCTCGAAGATGTCGGCGAGGATCACACCGGCGAGCTGGAGCCCCTCCTGGCCGCGCATCCGGGAGACGTCGACGATGCAGAGCTTGCCCTCGCTCAGTGCCCTCTTGAGCGCGGTGAGGAGCTGGCTGGATTTGTCGTGGAGCGCGCTCACCACCCGCGTC
The DNA here is from genome assembly GCF_039533225.1 of Actinomadura fulvescens. Lineage (NCBI taxonomy): Bacteria > Bacillati > Actinomycetota > Actinomycetes > Streptosporangiales > Thermomonosporaceae > Actinomadura > Actinomadura fulvescens. The sequence goes on from NZ_BAAATD010000002.1 coordinate 1,151,782, forward strand.
ATGTTGGCTATCGCGGCGGTGACCTGTACGTCATCGGCGGGAAGGCCGAGCAGCCGGCCGACCTTGGCCGGATCGGCGTTGATCCGATGCCGGTCGATGTCGTCCACGAGTTCGCGCCACTTCGCCGGGGACAGGCCCTTGAGCTTGGCGACGTTCTGGTGGTCCTGCCTCTCGCGGGAGAGCGCGATGCCGAGCACTCGCGCAGCGGGCAGTTGCCGGATGTCGAGTTTCACGCCGTCCACCACGAACGACTGGTAGGCCGGAGACGGAGCGTGGCGGTCGGTGAAGACGACGAGACGGTCCGCCAGGTGCTCGACGTCGCACAGTCCCGGCCTGCCCTGGTGGTCCGGCCAGAAGTACTCCCCGTCGGGATCGAAGATCACCGTGCCGACGGGCGCCTTCGTCCCACCGCGGCGAGGTACGGCGGGATCACCGGCGTAGAGGCTGGAGAAAAGCAGTTTGACGAGGTTGGACTTGCCGAAGCCGGCCCGCGCGAAGACGAAGCTCCGGCGGGCGAGGAGCTTGCTGATCTGGAACTTCGGCATGACCGCGGGGGATTTGACGACCATCCAGGGCTCGGGATGCGCTCGTTCGTCGTCGCCGCAATACACGAATTCACCGAACGCCAGAAACCCGATGGGGACGGCGTCCTCCGCGTTGTCATTGGCGTTGGAGACCTCCTGGAGCAGATCCGGGCTCAAGAAGGCCACCTGGGCGCCCACGTGAGGCAGCCGTCGATGGCTGGGGACGAAGAGGAGTTTGTCGCCCTCCCGCCGGAGCACCCCGAGAATGCGGATGTCGACCTTGTACTTCAGATACTGCTCGCGCAGCTCCTCCGGGATCGGGCGCTGGTCCCGGACGGCTCGGTTGGCGTAGTCCTCGCCGATCGGGGAGACGAGCCGGCCCTGCGAGGAGATGTTGGTGATCCGCCCGAAGACGGCCTCGTCCTCGTGTTCCAGCTGCACCAGGATGAACTGCCCGTGCATCGCGATGGACTGGAACTCGTCCTTGTACGGCAGCACCAGGTCGGCGTGGAACTCCATCCCGCTGTCGGAGAAGCCGCGGAAGGTGCCGACCACGTGGTCGCGTTCGAACAGGGTCATCGGGTGGCGGGCTCCTGTCCGGTCGGGGGAGACGTGCGTTCAGGCGACGGCGCGGCTCCGCTCATTCGTCTCTGCGGGCCGCGACTCATTCGTATCTGCGGGCCGCGACGTCCGTGGCGAGCCGCAGGGCGTCCACGATGGGGGCGAGCTCCGGACCGACCTCCTCGCGCACCGCGTCCACGAGGCTGTCCTCCACGATGCTCATGTCGAGATCGGCCACGCGGGAGAACGCGTCCGCCTGCTGGAGGCAGTGCGGATAGAGGGGAATCGGAAAACCCGCCACGGCGTCGGCGAGCAGGTAGCCGAAAATGGTCTGTGCCTCTGCCGTCTGACAGGCGAGCAGATCGACCGTCCACACCGGGTCGCCGGAATGAGGGCCGAAACGAACGAAGTACATCGCGCCGATATTGGTTCTCGGGTTCGGTCGCGAGGAATCACCGGCGCCCACGTTCTGGTAGTAGTCGGGCTCCACCCGGTAGACCCGTTCCTGCAAATTGTGCGGCACCGGTACGAAGCAGGGGGAGCCGCGCCCGAAGATCCTGGCCAGGGACATGGCGAGCCGGTAATACTCCAGCACCTCGGTCTTCTTCGCCAGGCCGACCAGCCAGATCCTGCGACGGTCATGCCTCGCCACGCGATCGATCGCCCGCCTCATCAGGTCGTACATCCGGGCGAAGAGATCGCCGGTGAAGACCCGGGTGCGCAATCGGCCATCGCGTACGACGAGGGTGTCGTTGACGTGGTCGCGGTAGCAGATCAAGTCGTACAGGGTCGCCCACTCACAGAGGTCCCGGTAGACCTGTACCCACCCCGGTGTCCTTGCCGACAACATCGGCGAGAGCTCGGAAAGCGTCCGCACCCCCAGGTCGGCCATCAAGCGGCCGAGCGGCGTGGTCGGCGCGGCCTCACGCCCGAAATGCTTGGCCGAGAGCGCGTCGATGTCCGCGGTCGGTGACACGACGTCGAGAAGAAGCTCCTTGCCCTGCGAGTCCACGACCCGGACGACCTGGAGATAGAAGGGATTGAAGATCACCTGGTTGTTGCCGCCGTCCGAGGCGGTCAGGGCGACCGACGCCGCGGCGCGGGGCTTGATGGTGCGAACCTCTCCCGCCATCGGCCGCACCTCGGCGATCAGTTCGTCGAGGAGCCGCCGGTCCAGCGCCGCCTGCGACCGGATGCGCCGCCGCAATTCGGTGAGCTGATCAGGGTCGAACACGCGCTCTCCCAGGCTCCGTCGACTGTCCCGCACGCAAAGACGACAACACACACGATGACACGGAGCCCTTAACGGAAACGACCGTCTCAGGAGAACGCACGCTTTTCGCGTCGAGATCTGACCACGACCGGTCACAAAGGTTTTCGCGCGGATGAACAGGCGGCCGTGTCGGCACGCTGTTCGCCGGACTCCGGTCTGGGTCGGTTGTTCACCGATGGCGTTCGAGCAGCGTGGAAAGGAAGAGCTGGGTTTCGGGGTCGGTGGAGTACAGGATCGTGCCGATCATGCCTCGGGTCAGGAGGACCTTGTAGGTGTTGCGGATCAGGCGGTCGGCCTGAACGTCGGTGACCGTTCTGGGTTTGAGGGCGGGGTCCTTGCTCGCCGCACGGACCGTGATCAGGCGGCCGTTGCGGTAAAGGAGGTCTGGGCCCAGGATGACGCCGTTCCAGTCGTACTCGAAGCCCTGGGCGGTGTAGACGCAGCCGACCTGTCCGAAGCCGCCTTCGTGGGTCGCCCAGAGGTCACTGGGCGGGGCGTCGCCGATCGAGCGATCGCCCTTGACGTTCCAGGGCCGCGCCCAGTCGCCGACCACCACGTCCGACACCAGAGTGATGGCTTGGCCCAGGTGGTTTTTCTGTGGGTCGCTCCAAGGCCAGCAGAAGCCGGCTGTCATACGGACGGTGTAGCCCCCGGCCTGGTGGCTCTTGAGTACGGCTTCGAGGTCGTACGGGGAGTCGGCGAGGGCCACTTCGAAATTGTCGTCGCCCGTCCAGGGTGAGGGGGCGTCGCCGTCCAGGCCGAGGAGGCTGAGGACCCACTCCTCGTACTTGCGGCTGCCGCCGCAGCGGAACTGTTCGTCCAGGGAGACGTGGTGGACGGTGAGGCCTTTGGCTTCGGCCTGGTTTCGGATCTGGTCGACAGTGCCCATCTCGCCGGGGCGTACGACCTGGTGTTCGTCGAGGAGGAAGACGGGAACGCGGGCGGCGTCGATGAGCTCGTCGACTTGGGGACGGCCGGTGCGCAGGCGGGCGGTGGTGTAGCGGTTGGCCGAGACCTCACGGATGCGGTGCGCCTCGTCGCAGATAAGGACGTCCAAGCCGTTCTTCTTGGCCTCCATGAAGTTGTTGAAGTACTTGAACATGGCCTTGGTCTGGGACGAGCCCTTGGCCACGTATTTGCGCATGGTCTGGGTGAACGACTTGGAGCCGGTGGCGTGGAGGACCGAGTAGCCCTGGCGGGACAGCTCGCCCAGGAGGGAGAGCGCGATGACGCTCTTGCCGCTGCCGGGGCCGCCCGTGATGACCACCACTGTTTTGATGTCTTCGCGGTGCGCCTTGTCTACGGCGTGCCACACCATTTCGTACGCGAGGCGCTGCTCGGCGAGAAGCGTGAACTGCTCACGGTTCTTGATCTCTTCGGCGGCGAGCTTGAGGAGTTGTTTGGACGGCCTGACCTCGCTGGCGAGGAGGCGGTCCGCGGCCGGCGCGCCGGGCTCCGGGGCGAAGCGGTCACGGAGGTACTCGACGAACGCGCCGCGGGTGGTCTGGGTGAAGAGGCGGGTGCGGTCGTCCTGCACCGTGTCGTAAAGGTCGGCTACGTCGTTGCGGGCCGCGTTGTGCAGATAGGCAACGGCGTGGAGCGCGTCCGGGTGGTCGGCCAGCACCGTGAGGAAATCCAGGATGTAGTCGCTGTAACCCTGGGCCTGGAGGGACGGGTGCAACTTGGGCTTGCCCGTCATGTTCTGAACGAGGACGCGGCGTTGGTCGTCCTCCCAGACCTCGGCGTGGCTCCATTGTTTGAGCTCGACCACGACGTACGCGTCGCCGCCCGTGCGGCGGTCGACGCCCGCGAGGATCACGTCGGCGCGCTTGCTGGTCAGGGGCAGCTGGTATTCGATGAGCATCTCGACCTGGCCGAGCCCGGCCTCCATGAGGTCGTGCGCCAGGATGGGGACGCTGTGGTCCCAGGCCCGCTGCTCCGAGTCCGACACGTTGAGGTTCGCGGCCATCATCAGGTGTTCGGCCAGAACGGCGCTGAGCCGCTGTTCGAGAGGCGACAGCAGGGCTTGCGCGGTGCGACGGAAGACCGTCACGGGACCTACCCCCAGGCAGCACGAAGATCTCGTGCGGTATTGGGGGCATATCCGCGATCAAGCGATCGGTGGAAGCCCGGCGGTCCGCATCTCTGTTACGGCCGAAGACTATCGGCGATCAATGACATTTCGGGTGCCGTTCGCGCCAGCCGTACCTTGACGGATGTGATGGCCGGAGAGGCTCGGCGCGCATCGCATGCCGGTCTTCGTCGGGTATGTCGGGGATTGGGTGTCTTGGCGGCTCAGAGGGGTGGGGCTTTGCGGGCTGAGCCTCGGTAGGCGTCGGCGTCGTAGCGTTGGGCGTTCTCTGCCAGCTTGGCGGCCGCAGACTCCACGAGGTCGACGTCCAGGAGGTCGGCTAGGCGGATCAGGTAGAGGAAGACGTCGGCCAGCTCGCCTTGAACGCGGGGACCGGCTTTGGGGTCGTCCATGACGTTCCACGATTCTTCTGGGGTGAGCCATTGCAGCTCGGCCAGGAGCTCGCCTGTTTCTCCGGCCAGGGCCATCGCGAGGTTCTTCGGGGTGTGAAACTGCTCCCAGTCGCGTTCCGCCGCGAACATTCGGAGGCGGTCGGCGAGGTCATCGATGCTCGTCACCGGGCCAGCCTACGGGCGGTCAATGCGGACGGGATGACGGACCATAAGGGTGTTGCTAACGACGGCCAGTGCAGTAATTGGGGCAGGCGCGAACGCGTATCCGTCACGAAGGCGTCGGGTCGGGCCTTCGGTTGGCGTGAGCGGGCGGTGGGCAGTCTGGCGACGAGTCGGGATGCGGCCGGGCACCGCAGGCGGTTGTGCCTGCGGTGCCCGGTCGGTCAGGACATTCTGCCCAGGCCGCGTAGCAGGACCTTGGTCACCTTGCCGAAGATCTTGGGGTCTGACTTGCCGTTCTCGGCGTGGCGGTGGCTGTAGATCGCGATGATCAGCGGGGCGCCGGACGGGGGGTGGACGACCGCGATGTCCCCGCCCGTTCCGTAGTAGAAGCCGTGGCCCGTCTTGTCGCCGACGGTCCAGGTGTCGGGGAGCCCGGCGCGGATGTGCATGTTGCCGGTGTAGTTGCCGCGCATCCAGGTGAGCAGCTGCTGCCGGTCCTGCGGGACCAGGGCGGAGCCCAGGGTGAGCTTCTGGAGGGTGCCCGCCATGGACGCTGGCGTGACGGTGCCCTGGACGTCGCCCACCTTCCAGTAGCTGTGCTCGGGCTCGAAGCGGTCGACCCGCCCGAACCGGTCGCCCAGGGAACGGTAGAAGCGCGTCACTCCGGCGGGGCCGCCGATCTGCTTGAGCAGGAGGTTGGCGGCCGTGTTGTCGCTGGTGGTGATGGTGGCCTGGCACAGCTGCCACACCGTCAGGCCGCCCGCCAGGCTCCTCTCGTTGCTGGTGATCGGTGAGTTGGCCACCAGATCGTCCTTGGTCCAGCGCAGGTTCTTTCGCAGGAGAGCAGGGTCGGACGTGCGCGCCTTGTGGAGGACCGCGCCGCACAGGGGAGCCTTGAAGGTCGAGTCGCTGGCGAAGCGCTCGTTCGGCCGGTAGGAGACGGCCTTCCCGGTGCCGGTGTCGATCGCGAACGCGCCGAGGCGTCCCTTGTAGGACGTTTCGAGCTTGCGCAGTTCCTGGCCGACATCGACCTGCGTGCTGGGCCGGGTGTTGCTGCCCGCGCTGCGCGTGGCGGTGGTGCCCTGTGAGCTGCAGGCGACGCCGGTGAACATCGTCGAGATCACCATCACGGAGATCCCCGCCCTGACCCGGAGCCGCCGGGAACGGGTGTGCCGCATGTTGCCCCCTCGTCTTGATCTTCGTTGGGGAGAGCAGACCAGAGACTCCGGCTTGATGTCCAATATTGATATGGCTTCCCGATCAATATCGAATCTCATATACATGGGTTATGGGCTGGTCGTTTCGGATGGCCCACTCTCCGAGCCGGGTCCACCCGAGGCGAATGGTCCACGCCTCGCAAAGAGGCCCGTGACCAGGTGTCAAGCACCGAATCATGGTGTCGGGGACGTAACAATCGCCCGCCCCACCACGATTTTCCCTTCATGTCGCAAAAGCGAGGAGTAATCTGCCGGGTCTGATGTGACCCATGTCATACCGTTCACATCGGCTTCCATGATCTTCGCCGGGGACACGAGGGCCGGATGACCACACGAGCGCATTCGATCCAAACAAAGATCATCATTCTGCTGATCGCGCCGGTCACGGCGTTGGTGGTGCTCTGGGCGTACGCCGCGACGGTCACGCTGCGCGACAGCCTCCGGCTGGTCCGGGCCGAGACGTTCGACAGCAAGGTGGTCGTGCCCACGACCGACCTGATCGCGGCCCTGCAGGACGAGCGGCGGATGTCGGTGGCGCATCTCGGCGACGACGCCACGATCGGCCGGGCCGGGCTGGACGCGCAGCGCGCCAAGACCAACCGCGTCTCCGTGGTCTTCCGCGCGTCCGCGAGCGACGGGGACGTCCGCGGCGCCATCACGGGCGCCGCCTGGCGGCAGATGGGCACGGTCGTGCGGCTGCTCGAACGGCTCGACGGCCTGCGGGGGTCGGTCGACCGGGAGGACATCGACCGGCCGCTGGCGTTCGAACGGTTCAACGAGCTGATCGACCAGGCCGCGGTGATCTTCGACGAGGTGTATCCGGACGATCGCGACCTCGTCCGGGACGCCCGGGTGCTCGTCGCCCTGGACCGTGCCCGCGAGAACCTCGCCCGCGAGGACGCGCTGGTGACCGGGGCGCTCGCCGCGGGCAAGCTGACCGAAATCGAGTACCTGCAGTTCATGCGGACGGTCGGCGCGCACCGTTTCCTGTTCGAGGAGGCCGCGCGGTCGCTGCCCGCGCAGGCCCAGGTGCGCTACCGGCAGATCGTCACCGGCAAGGAGCACGCGCGCTTCCGCCAGCTCGAAGACCGCATGATGGAACAGGGACGCACCGGCAAACGCCCGCCGGTGGACGTCGGCGCGTGGCGTACGGCCACCGAGTCGGTCAGCGCGCAGCTGGCCGGTCTCACCTCCGACCTGCGCGCCCGCAACACCCAGGAGGCCAAGGACCAGGCGACCGGCGTGCTCGTCCGGCTGGCGCTGGCGGGCGGCCTGGGACTGATCGCGGTCGCCATCTCGCTCGCCGTCGCGTTCCGCGTCGGCCGCCGGCTGATCCGGGAGAGCCGCAGCGTCGCCGCCGCGATGCACGCGTTCACCAGCGAACGGCTCCCGCGCATCAGCGAGCTCGCGCGCACCGGCCAGGAGGTCACCGACGACGCGCCCGCCGCCGACTTCACGATCAGCGAGATCAACCAGATCGACAGCGCGTTCACCGAGGCCCGCCGCGCGGTCGTGCGCGCGGGCGCCAGCGAGGCGATGGCACACCAGCGGCTCGGCGAGATCCTCATCAACCTTGCGCGCCGTAACCAGGCGCTGCTGCAGCGGCTGCTGCGCATGCTGGAGACCATGCAGCGGCACGTCGAGGATCCCGACCAGCTGGAACGGCTGTACGAGCTCGACCACATCGCGACCCGCATGCGCCGTCACGCCGAGGGCCTGGTCATCCTGTCCGGCCGGCCCGCCGGGCGGACCTGGCGGCGTCCGGTCCGCCTCATCGACGTGGCCCGCGCCGCGACCGCCGAGGTCGAGGACTACACGCGCGTCGAGGTGGTCTCGATGCCCCGGGTCGCCATCCACGGCCGGGCCGTCGCCGACGTCATCCACCTGCTGGCCGAACTGATCGAGAACGCGCTCGCGTTCTCCCCGTCGGAGACGAAGGTGCGGGTGACCGGCCAGGACGCCGCCCACGGCTTCGTCTTCGAGATCGAGGACCGCGGCCTCGGCATCGCGCCCGAGACCCTGGCCGAGATCAACGAACGGCTCCGCAAGCCCTCGGCCCTCGACTTCCACGACAGCGCCCGCCTCGGCTTCTCCGTGGTGACCCGGCTCGCCGAACGGCACGGCATCAAGGTCACGCTGCGCGGCTCCCCGTACGGCGGCGTGCTCGCCATCGTCCTGATCCCCGGCAACCTCATCGCCGAGGCCACCGTCGGCGCCCTGCCCGGCGGGCCGGAACCGGCGGCCGACACCCCGCCGGGCGCCACGGTCGTGGCCCATCCGGCGACCAGGGAGAAGTCCGCGGCCCCGCTCCCGAGCCGCCGGCGGCAGGCGAACCTGGCCCCGCAGCTTCGCCGGGACCCGGAGCCTCCGCCCAGCGACGCCGAGCCGCCGTCTCCCGAACGATCCCGGTCGCTCATGACGGCCATGCAGCGGGGCTGGCAGCGCGGCCGGGCCGAGGGGGAGACCGGCGGGGCGGAGAACGATGAGTGAACGGCGCGACGGCCGAGCGGTGAGGTGACACATGGCCGGCCCGGAAGACGAACTGTGGGTCGATGACGAGGCGGGACCGGTCGTCCGCCCGTTCGCCGTGGCCCGGGGACGGACGCGGCACGCGCACAAGGGGCTCGACCTCATCGCGGTGGTGGTGACCGCCGAGGTCCCCATGCCCGACCCCCGCACCCTCGCCCCCGAGGACGAGGCGATCCTGGAGCTTTGCGTCGTCCCCCAATCCGTCGCGGACGTCGCCGCCGCTCTCACGCTGCCGCTAGGGCTCGTGCGCGTGCTGCTGAGCGACCTCTCCGACCGCGGCCTGATCGGAATCCGCCGCCCCGCCACGGCCGGCCTTCCCGACCAACGTCTACTCAAGGAAGTGATCGATGGACTCCGTGCGCTCTAGGATCAAGGCCCTGGCCGGCGCCGCGCTCCTCACGGCGGCGCTCACCGGCTGCGCCGGGTCGTCGGACGCGCACGTCGGCCCGGGAGTGACCGAGGAGCCCTGCCCGAACGCGGTCAACAAGGACAACGGCTGCATCTACCTCGGCATCGTCTCCGACCTCACCAGCGGCCCGTTCAAGGCCCTCGGCGCGCCCATGACCACCGCCGAGCAGAAGTTCTGGCAGCGCGTGAACCAGCAGGGCGGCATCAAGGGCTACGACATCGACGTCGTCACCTACGTCCGCGACAACCGCTACGACATCGAGGTGCACCGCCGCGCCTTCAACGAGATCAAGGGCAAGGTCCTCGCCATGGCCCAGACCCTCGGCTCCCCGATGACCGACGCGATCCTGCCCGACCTCCGCTCGAACAAGATGATCGCGGTCCCCGCGTCGTGGAGCTCCAAGTGGGAGGCCGAGGACGTCATCCTCGAATCGGGCGCCAGCTACTGCTTCGAGTCGATGAACGCCATCGACTACGTCGCCCAGCGCACCACGCTCAAGAAGGTCATGGCCGTCCACTACCCGGGCGACTACGGCGCCGACGCCGCCGCCGGCGCCGAGATCGGCGCCCGCGCCCACAACCTCTCCTTCACCGCCCTGGAGACCCCCCAGAACGACCCGCGCGACGCCGTCGAGGCGATCGTCGCGCAGAAGCCGGACCTGGTCATCGTCACCACCGGCCCCGCCGACGCCGCGGCCATCGTGGGCGAATCGACCTCCCGCGGCTACACGGGCCGCTTCTTCGGCTCCAACCCCACCTGGGACAAGTCCCTGCTCAAGAACGCCGCCACCCGGGCCCTCAAGTCGCGCTACCTCCAGACCGCCCCCTGGAAGCCCTTCGCCACCGACTCCCCGGGCCACACCGCCATGCGCGCCGCCCTGGGCTCGGTCGACCCCAACGACAACTACACCTCGGGCTGGGTCACGTCCTACCCCCTCAAGACCGTCCTCGAAAAGGCCGCCGCCAACAAGGCCCTGACCCGCGAAGGCCTCCTGGAAGCCCTCAAGCAGACGACCGTGGTCGACTACGAGGGCATGCTCCCGAGCGCCGCCGGAAACTTCTCCGGCGACGCCAACACCTCAGCCTTCCGCCAGTCCGTCATCAACCGCCCCGACGAACGCGAGTTCACCGGCCTCAAAGTCATCAGCGACTTCTTCTCGGGCCCCACCGCGAGATCCCACCGCTTCACCGGCACCTGCCCCCAAACCAAGTAACCGCCGCTCACTGAAGGTCGGCCAAGAGAAGCTCCAGCGCTGACTCCTCCTGGACAGCGACATTCAGTGCCCTCATCGCGGCGGCGAGCTCGGGATCCCAGCTCGCCTCCACTGCGCTGCCCGCAAGCGCCTGCAATGGAGTACCCCGGTCGCGCGCGGAGGCGACATGGTCCTCGTAGTCCGCGGCGCCCATACGCCACGGACGCGCGTCGTAGCGAGCGATCATCCGGTTCGCCATGGCGACGCCCGGCCAGTCGAAGTCACCGCGATAAGCGAAGCGGGCCCCGGCGCCGGACAGCGCGTCAAGCAAGGTCAGCACCGTGGTGGTCGGGCTGCCTGAAGCGCACACGATGGGCATGGAGCATCCCGTGTCCGCGGCCGCCTCCACGATCCGGGGATTTTCGCAGACGTGGACCTCGATATCCGGAGGCAGCCGCCACGTCATGCGGTGCAGATCGCGAAGGGTGAGATGTGTTTCCGCTCCCGCCTCGCTGCGTTCGCGCAAGCCGCGTTCCTGCCAGGTGCCACCGACCGGACGCAGCCCGAACGTCAGGACGGTGCTCGACACACGGTCGGTGGCGATGCCCGCCGTCTCCCACAGTGCACGCCGCGTCCACGCGTCCTGGGGAGGCTCGACCTCATGGAGCCGGGCCAGGGCTCGCAGGACGATGCGCGAGAGCAGAGTGTCATCGTCGAGTCCGTGAGCGGTGCCGGTGATCTGCTCGGCGAGCTCGCCGCGTCCTCGACGCGCGGGCCCGGCGTTCCGCGCGGTCAGTGCGGCAACGACCTCGACCGCCTGCACGATGAGTCGCGCCGCACGGTCCGGCGCCAGCCGGGTCAGGGCTCCGCTGCGACGTGTCTCCGTCAGCCATGGGTTCGCCCAGTCGGTCAGATCCAGCCCATGACGCGTCAGGGCCTGTTCTGCCGCGCTCCAGATCGCCTGAGCGGCTTCGCGGCGTGCGTTCCGCAGGGCGGGACGGTTCGCCGGCGGCCCGCGTAGCTCGGCGACCACGTCGACGAGACCTTGTTCGGCTGCCCCCGAGACAAGCCGCTCCTCCAGATCCTCCAGCGAGATGGAGATCGAGCTGCCGGCGAGGGGGCGACCCAGCAGGAGGCTGAGCGCCTCACGCTCTTCGGCATCCACCCCGGTCAGCCGAATCCTTCCGCGAGCCTCAAGGCCGTTGCGTTCGAGCCGTTCGTGCAAACGGTCCCAGAGCCGGGTGAGTGCGGGCTGGTCGAGCCAGGCGCGGGTCTGCGCCCTCACACGCTCACCAGATGCTTGCGCTGACCGTCCCATGTGAAGTGGACGGTCGCGACGCCGCGGACGTGCGGATCTCGCAGGCATTCGTAGATGTGCAGGCTCGGCACGGTGGGAAAACAGCCCCACAGCCGTTCACTGGTGATGATGAAATCGAGGTCCAGGTCGACCAGCAGCCCCAGCAACCGTCCATGGGTGGGCTCGTCGACCTTGGCGAACGCGTCGTCCAGCAGAATCAGCCGCGGCGCGTTCGGCGCCGCTTCGGCAACGGACGAGAAATGTGCGGCCGCGGTGGCGAACAGCACCAGATACGAGACCACGCGCTGCTCGCCCTGGCTGAGGGCGGTGCGGTGGCTCAGCACCCGCTCTCGTTCGGGATGGGCGCTGTCGGTCACCTTCACCTTGAACGCGAACCACGTCCTGTAGTCCAGAGCCGTCCTGAGATGCAACGCGTATCCGGCGGAGGGGTCGGTGAGCCGAGCCTCTTCTATCCTCCGCCGTAGCGCGTCCCGCAACTGTGCGGACTGGTCTCGTGTGCGCAGTGCCGAGGGATGACGGAGCAGTGCCACGGCCGCTCTGATATCCGCGTCGCTTCCGGTGGCCAGCTCCCAGACCAGCCGCGCCCCGATGCCGTGTGACGACCGAACCTGGTCGAGCGTGGCGTTCATCCTCTCGATGAGCGTGTGGGCGGCCAAGACCTGGCGGGACAGATGATCGCCGAGTTCGCCCAGCAGGTAACGCTCGAAGACCTCCTGTTCACGGTTCGACAGGTGAAGCCGTGCCTCGGCGGCGGCCGCCCGGAGGCGCGCCCCGACCACGGCGACATCATGCGCGCCGGTGTCGTCGTGGAGTGTGAAGCGTTTGACTCCGTCGATCTCGTCGATCTCGGAGTCGTAGCCGCCCGCCAGGCCGTCGCGCAGTTCCTCACCGCGACGCAGGATGAGCGTGTCGCTGACATCGGCCGAAGGAGAGCCGAGCCGTTCGCCGATGTCGTCGGCGAGGGTGCGGAGCGCGGTGATGCGGACGCGGACGTCGCCGTCCTGCGCCTCGTCGTAGGCGTGCAGAGCTTCTTCAAGGGTGCCGAGCTCCCCGGCGAGAGCCAGGCCGGGCAGGCCCAGCGGCCGGCGGAGGCGCACGCCGCCGGACACCACCGCTTCTTCCTGTTCGGCCAGTCTCTCCAAAGCTTGGGAGCGCTCGACATCGGCGCGGACGCGGCTCTCGCGACCGCGGACCTGGGGATCATCTGCGGGTGGGTCGCTTACGACCACGGCGACCAGGCGCTGACCCGCCGCCTCTACAGCGAGGCGCAGCTGCTGGCCGGCAGCAGCGGCGACGCTGAACTGCAGGTGCACGTCCTGGTCAACATGGCCATGCAATCGAATCATCTGGCGAGCCTTGCCACCCAAGCGGGCAGCGCCGCCGGCTTCGCCCGCGAGGGCCTGCGCCTGGCCGATCAGGCGGGCGACATCGCCCCGGCACGAGCCCTCGCGACGGCTGCACGCGAGTACGACGAAGTTCCCGGCGGTCACGAAGTCGGATACATCGAGTGGATCGACTACCGCTCGACTGCTGAGCTCCCTATGTTTCCGCCGATCGGACCTGCACTAGCCGCCCTCTCGAGTCCATACGCTGCTGTCACCAGCGCAGCGTTGCCGCAGTCACCGACGACAACTACACGTGAGTGTGACAGTCCGCCTGAAGGGTTTGTGGCACTGATCGCCTCGGCCAGGGACTGGCGCCAGGGCGTTGATCGGGTCGCACCCTGCGGCGAAGCCGGTGATGCGGCCGGCCCTCGACACGGCCGACTGTGGGGAGATGAGGGCAACGGCGACGCCGTTGAGTAGTGGCAGCGGTCATCGGCCAGGAGGAACTGCGGCCACGGTCCCCGCGGCGCCGCTGTGGGCGGCGCCGCGGGGAGGGTTCCCGGTCCGGCCTGCCGGGAGTCTTGGTGTGGCTAGCTGATGGTTAGCCAGGTCTACACGCGAGCGGGTCACCAGGACGACGTTGGCGATCGTGGGGGCGTCGGGCACCGACAAGCGTCTAGCCCATCGGGGACCGCGCTGGTCAATGTCGTGCAGCCTGCGCCGCCGTAACGCTCCCACCAATAGCCGGCCTGTCCTGCCGCGGTGCAATATCGCGCCGATACGACGAACCAGCAGGCTGCCGTGTGCTGCCTGCGTGGTCGTCGGCTGGCGATGCGGTGAGATATCGCCCGCTGTGCATGGGCCGCGCAGGGGAATTGCGTCCGGGGGCCAGGTCGTGAGGTGACCGGTTGCGTGGTCAGGGGTCAACTCCTGAGGTGGGGAACAGTTCGGCTCAGTTCGGCTGACTGTAAAGTCCGCGTGTCACCAGGCGTGTCACCACGCCTGCGGGCGTCAGGAACTCTGGCGAGTTCCGAGTCTCTTGCCGCGGCATATGGACGGTGCTGCACGCGCTTCGACGGAGACCCGGCGGTCTGGTCAGCGGCCCGCCGCCCCGCATCACGACATGACGAGCTTCAAGGGCGATCCTTGACGTGCGATCGCCTAGGGCGATGTTCGGTGACACGGCCAGTGACACATCGTTCCTAGCGTTGCCTCGTTCCGAACATGCGCAGGTTGTGGATGTGTCGACGACCGCTGCGCGTGTCGACATCGATCAGGGGAGGCGATTGCAATGCCGACACCGATTGCTCGACGGCGCCGTCGCGTCATGACGGCGGCGTCGCTGCTGACGCTCACGCTCGGTCTGGCGGCCTGCGGCTCTGATGGCAAGGGCGCGGCCGACGGCGGGGTCTCAAGTGCCCCAGCGGTCATCACTCCCGGCAACCCCAACCCGGCCCCTCACGCCGGCGCCACCTCACCCGAGGTCGGGTCTCTCTCGCCTGTCCAGAAAAAGGCTTAGGGTGTGGTTCGTTTTGAAGGAGAAGCCTGATCACGCGGTGAGGTCGTACTCATCCTGGCGGCGCGTGTGGTGAACACGGTGGTGTTCTTGGGCGAGGTGGTGGCGCCAGTAGGCCAAGAAGTGGCC